>NZ_JABFCZ010000017.1 GCF_014692675.1 Roseibium aggregatum
CAGGCTGCACACGTTCTTGCCAAGATCAATTCCAAGTACAAAAATCGACATCGGTCCGTTCCTCTCTACCTCAAATACAGAGCAATCCTATCGGATCGCTCCGGAGAGGGGCGGGCCATCCCATAATTACAACAAAAACATGCAACTTGCTTCGTCCGGCATTAATGCGCCGATCCCGCCGGCCAGCTGGCGGTCGGGCTTTTCCTTTGACATTCCCCTGCAATTCAACGGCTCGACCGCAATTTACCTGGCGCCGGCCGGCCAGACGACAAAGGTTGCAATCACTTCCGACTGGCCCCACCCGGGCTTTACCGGAGCCTTTCTGCCGGAGACTCGAGACATAACCGACGGCGGCTTTACCGCCGAATGGGTCATTCCGTATCTGGCGCGCGGCCTGCCGAAGTTTCTGGAGACCACCATCCTGCCCCTGCAATCGACAATGATGGGCGTGAAGTTCGTGGAGCCGGTCGATTTCTACCAGACCATCTCAAGGTCGTTGAAATATGCCATCGGTTTCTTCAGCCTGACCTTCATGGCGGTGTTCATGCTGGAAATGGGCTCAAGCTGGCAGTTCCACTGGATCCAGTACGGTCTGGTCGGTCTGGCGCTGGTCGTCTTCTATGTGATGCTGCTCGCCCTGGCAGAGCATATCGGATACACGCGGGCCTATCTGGCCGCCGCCTGTGCCGCGACCGCCCTGAACGCCGCCTATGTCGGATCGTCGCTGAAAAGCTGGATGGCCGGTGCCGTCATGCTGACGGTTCTGGCCAGCATCTACGCGGTTCTCTACGCGCTGATGCGCGAGCAGGACTACGCCCTGCTCATCGGATCGATCATCGCCTTTGTCGCCCTGGCGATCACCATGTTCGCGACCCAGAGGATCGATTGGTCGGGGCAACGGCAAAAGGCCGCGGACCCTCGTTCTGCAGCCGCCTGACCGCTTTCATCGCATCATGAAAGATTGCGCGCGGGCGATTGCAGCTCGCGCGCAAACCGGATTTGATCTTGCGGATTCCTACAAAGTGTTCTTTATTTGTTCCTGGTATTTTTTAGCAAGGAACTGGACCCATGGGCATTCTCGATCACGTTGGTTTCGCGGTTTCCGATTTTGAAAAATCGAAGGCTTTCTACGGACAGGCGCTGGCGCCGCTCGGCATCAAGGTCCTCATGGAGGTCACGCCCGAAATGACCGGCAGCGGAGCTCATTGCGGCTTTGGCATCGACAAGCCTGAATTCTGGATCGGCACCGGCAAGGCGCTCACCGGCGGCCTGCACGTGGCCTTTACCGCACCGAGCCGGGCGGTTGTCGATGCATTTTACGAAGCGGCATTGGCCGCCGGCGGCCGGGACAACGGCGCGCCCGGACTGCGCCCGCACTATCATGAACATTATTACGGGGCCTTCGTGCTCGATCCGGACGGCCACAACATCGAGGCGGTCTGCCATCGCCCGGAATGAGGGGCCCGGAATAAGGGGCCGGAACAGGAGGAAACCAGCATGCACAAGAGCAGACTGGCAGTGGCGGTCATCGACTGTCAGGGGGGCGATCTCGGCGAGCACGCAACCTTCTGGGCAAGCGCTCTCGGGCGGGTCGCGGAAGACCGGCCCAAGGATCCGAAATATCGCGACTTGATCGGTCCGGACAGCGAGATGCGCCTGCTGGTGCAATCCGTCGACCACGGCCCGCGGGTTCACCTGGATATTGAAACGGACGATATCTCCGCCGAGGTCGCACGTCTGACAAGACTTGGCGCCAGGGAAGTCGGCAAATGCAAGACCTGGGTCGTGATGGAGGCCCCGAGCGGGCACCGCTTCTGTGTCGTGGGGCCGCAGCGACCGGACTTTGAGAAAAACGCCAACGTCTGGGAGGACTGAGGCCGGTTCTTCTTTCCGAGACGTTCACACGCCATCAAACCAACGCGATCAGACGCCGCAAGAGGGTGACGGTGACGTTCGATTGTCTTAGGTCTGGGGCCATAATATCCCGGGAGGTCCCAGACCATGCGTGCCCTTGTTCTTGCCGCCGTTGTCGCCGTCACCAGTGCAACAGCCGTTCTGCCTGTCAAAGCCGAGACCGCGGTTGTCGCGGGCGGCTGTTTCTGGTGCGTGGAATCCGATCTGGAAAGCCTGCCGGCCGTACGCGAGGTCGTGTCGGGCTATGCGGGCGGAACGACGCTAAACCCGACCTACCGGAATTATGACGACGGCGGCCATCGCGAGGTGGCCAAGGTCGATTTCGACGAGAGCAGGCTGAGTTATCGCGATCTGATCGGCATCTTCCTGCGCACCATCGACGTCACCGATGCCGGCGGCCAGTTCTGCGACCGCGGCCACGCCTATTCCACGGCGATCTATCCGCTGGACGACGAGCAGGCGAAGGAAGCGAAGGCCGCCATCGCCGATGCGGAGAAGGATCTCGGCAAAAAGATCGTCACGCCGGTGGAAAAGCCTGCCGTCTTCTGGCCGGCGGAGGACTATCACCAGGACTATTACAAGAGCAGTGTCCGCACGCTCACCCGCTTCGGCTACGTCAAACGGTCCGATGCCTACAAGGGCTACCGCAAGGGCTGCGGCCGCGATGCGCGGGTGAAGGCGGTCTGGGGCGCGGAAGCCTTCAAGGGACTGCCGGTCGCCACCCACTAACAGAGCATTGGGCTCAATATCGCGCGTTTGATGACGGCGGTGCCATGCTGCCGTAGTGCATAACAAGTCGTGATGTGGATTGGATCACCCGCACTTCGCAGTGTGATGACGCCTCATATGGGGAAAGGTCCTGCCATTTACCCGGTGTCATTGCCCGGCGAATATGTAAAGACCGGGCAATCCAATGGCCTTAACCTTAGGCGCTAAACCCCCGCCTCGAAGGCTTCCACCAGATCGATGAAGGCCTCGCCGTAGCGGTCCAGTTTCGTCTGGCCGACACCGGAAACGGCAAGCAGCGCGTCAGCGGAAACCGGCCGGGCCTTGGCGATGCCTGCAAGGGTCGCATCCGGGAAAACCACATAGGGCGGCACTTCGGCGTCCCGCGCGATCTGGGTGCGCAGCCGGCGCAGGCGTTCAAACAGCAGCCGGTCTTCCGCATCGAGGTCGTCGGCAAGGGATGCGGAGTGTTTGTCGCGGGTCTTCTTCAGGCTCGCCGTTCCCCGGTCCTTGCGCAGGAGAACGTCCCGCTCGCCGCGGAAAACGCCACGGGCGTCCTCGGTCAGGATCAGGGCGCCGAAATTGGCGTGGTCGACGTCGAGCAACCCGCCGGCGACGAGCTGGCGGGCCACCGACTGCCAGGTCTTGGCCGAATGTTCCTGGCCGATGCCATAGACCGACAGGCGGTCGTGGCCGAAGCGGGTGACCTTTTCCGTTTCCTTGCCGAGCAGCACGTCGATCACGTGCCCGGCGCCGAACCGCTGGCCGGTGCGGTAGACCGTGGACATGAATTTCTGCGCGGCTTCCAGCCCGTCCCAGGTCTCCACCGGCGACAGGCAGGTGTCGCAATTGCCGCAAGGCTCCGGATAGGTCTCGCCGAAATGGGCGAGCAGCGCCTGTCGCCGGCAGCCGGCGGTCTCGCAAATGCCAAGCAGCGCGTTCAGCTTGGCGTTTTCCGCCCGCTTGATTTCGTCCGGCGCATCGCCTTCGGCAATCATCCGCCGCCGCTGGACCACATCGGCCATGCCGTAGGCCATGAAGGCTTCCGACGGCGCGCCGTCACGGCCCGCTCGGCCGGTTTCCTGGTAATAGGCCTCGACCGAGGACGGCAGGTCGAGATGAGCGACGAAGCGCACGTCCGGCTTGTCGATCCCCATACCAAAAGCAACAGTGGCGACAAGGCACAGGCCTTCTTCCAGCAGAAAGGCGTCCTGGTTGGCGGCGCGGATATCGGGTGCAAGACCGGCGTGATAGGGCAGTGCGCGGATGTCCTTGGAGGTCAGCCACTCTGCGATGTCTTCCACCTTGGCGCGCGACAGGCAGTAGACGATACCGCTTTCGCCCTTGTGGCGGGTCAGGAAATCCAGAAGCTGCTGGCGCTGGTTGGTGCGCTCGACGATTTCATAGCGGATGTTCGGCCGGTCGAAGCTGGTGGAAAAGACATCCGCGTCCTCCAGCTTGAGGCGCTTGAGAATGTCTTCCTGGGTGTGCGGATCGGCGGTCGCCGTCAGCGCCACGCGCGGCACGCCCGGATACCGGTCCGCCAGAGAGGACAGGGTCAGATATTCGGGGCGGAAATCGTGGCCCCACTGGCTGACGCAATGGGCCTCGTCGATGGCGAACAATGCAATCTGCAGCGTGTCCAGAAACCGGCGGAAGCTCTCCGTCGCAAGCCGTTCCGGGGTGACATAGAGCAGGTCGAGGTCACCCGAAAGCGCGCGGGCGCGAACGGCATCCTGTTCGTCCGGGCTGAGAGCGGAATTGAGCGCGGCTGCACGGACACCGGCGGCAAGGAGCGCGCCCACCTGATCCTTCATCAGGGCGATCAGCGGAGAGATGACGATGCCGATGCCGGGCCGGCACAGCGCCGGGATCTGGTAGCACAGCGATTTGCCCGCCCCTGTGGGAAACAGGACCACCGCATCGCGCCCGGCAACGAGCGCGTCGACGACTTCCCGCTGGCGGCCGCGAAAGGCGTCATAGCCGAAGACCCGGCGCAGAACGTCCGCGGGTTCGGAACCGGGTTCGGATAGCGCAGTAATTTCCGGAGCTTCGGTGCGAAGCGGCTGAATGGAGGACAAGCCGATGATTCCTTAGATCTTGCCGAACCATCTCTTATTCGCCGGTTTTGGGCAATCAGGGGCTGTGGATGACTTTCAGAAAATGAAAGGTCTTGCTCAAAATTCCGCGTCCGGTTCGCTCGCAAGCGTCTCGGCGCAGTGGACGCGCAAGCGTTCGGTCAGTTCGGCGAGGTCGCCTTCCAGCGCCTCGGGGCTGATCGGCTTGCCGAAATGGACCCGGAATTCCGCATCCTTCTTGTTGAGGAGCTCGTTGAAGACGGTCATGTCGCGCAGTTCCGTCGACACCCGGGCCAGGAAGTAGAACAGGCCCGAATTCCGCCCGCCCATATGGACGGGAATGATCGGCGCCTTGTTCTTGCGCGCCAGCGCCAGCGCCGAACTCATCCACGGCCGTTCGGTAAGCTTGCCTTCGTGCCAGTAGGCGAGTCGACCCGAGGGA
Organism: Roseibium aggregatum; assembly: GCF_014692675.1. Lineage (GTDB taxonomy): Bacteria > Pseudomonadota > Alphaproteobacteria > Rhizobiales > Stappiaceae > Roseibium > Roseibium aggregatum_C. Next base: position 5,161 of record NZ_JABFCZ010000017.1, read on the forward strand.
AACAGCACCACCACCCGCTGGCTGGAAAAGGCGTTGGCGGCGATCCGAAGCGTTTCCTTGGTCTTCTCGCGGGTCTTGAAGCCGTCGCGCCATTCGACCGGCACGATCATCTCCGCAAGCCGCGGATTGATGCGGATCGCGTCCCGGTTGGCGAAGATGGCAAGATCCGTGCGCTGCGGCTTGATGGCGTCATAGAGCGCAATCCCGTCGGCGATGCCGGTGGGATGGTTCGAGACCAGCACCACGGGACCGCTGGCCGGCACCCGCTCAAGGCCGACCGTCGTCATCTTCAAGGTGAGAAGATCGCTCAGGTGATCGAAGACCGACTTGGCCTCCATCGGTCCAATGGTATCGGCCATGTCGACTGCCGACCGGTAGCGCAGGATCTTGTGGGCGATCGGCCGGATCAGGGGCCACCAAGGGCTGGCCATGACCTGCTCGCCGCGTTCGGCAATCAGCGTGTCGACAATATGCATCTCGCCTTGCAGCCGCTGACTATGGCCGGTCGGCAATGCCGCAGTCGTCTGGTCGGATGTCGGCACGAAGTTACCCTGGGTCTTTCGTTGGTTGTTGTTCAAGCATGGTTACCGAATGCAGCGGCCCGGCGCAAATGCCAGTTGTCGCGAGCCGTTGCGGACAATCGGCCGTATCGGCGAAATCAGCTCCAAACCGGTGACGTGAAAATTCCCACGACGGACAGGAACCCGACGGCCCAGGAAAGCGATCGCTGGGTCGCCCGGTCGGTCCAGTAACAGAAGGTGTAGATAAGCCTCATGGCGACGAACAGGACCGCCAGCCGGTCGATCCAGGAGGGATCGCCGCCCTGGCCGAGTCCGACGATCACGGCGATGGCAAAAAACGGAAAGGCCTCGAACCCGTTCGCCTGGGCCGCATACGCCCGGGACCGGAATCCGTCGCGCCAGTAGTCCGGGTCGCGGGGATTGGCATTGTCGTAGTCCTTGCTGAGCTTGGCCGGAAATGCCGCGGCGATCGGCAGGATCGCGGCGATCAGAATGCACCAGACGGAAACGGGCACGGAACAGGTCCTCTTGCTTGTCCGATGGGGGAACCATCGGTTCTTGTCAGTCGATAATAGTCGGGTTGAAAGGTCGGCGGGACAAGGCCGCGGTGTCATTAACAGGATAACAGACCGAACAATCGGCGCGTCATTTGAGTGAAATCAACGAAGGTTGCGCAAATCGTGATTGGTATAGGCGCCATTGCCTCAGCCTGCCGGCAGGATTTCCGGCAGGCAACGCGCTCCAGGGGAAAAGACATGTCCGTATCCGATTGGCAATCCTTCATTTCACAGACCGACAAGCGCATGGCAGAGCTGCGCGGCGGCATTCCGGGCGTCACCAAGGGCTTTCACGAGGTCGCCCGCGCTGCGATCGCGCCCGGTGTGCTGGATTCAAAGACCAAGGAACTGATCGCGCTTGCCATCGGCATTACGGCGCGTTGCGACGGCTGCCTGGCCTATCATGCCAAGGCAGCCGCGAAATACGGCGCGACCCGGGAAGAGGTCATGGAGACGATCGGTGTCGCCGTATACATGGGCGGCGGGCCGTCCATGATCTACGGCGCCGAGGCGCTTGCCGCCTTCGATGCCTTTGGACCGAAGGCGGAAGCCTGAGGGGAATTCGGGTCGATCAGGGACGCGGCACGTGGGCGCCGGTCGACGGATCGGTGCCCAGGTAGCCGTTGCCGCCCTGTTTCCAGGCGTTGAAGCCGCCGGCCATGTGGGCGATCTTGGAAAACCCCGCGGCCAGGCATTTTTCCGCCATTCGCCGCGACCGCATGCCGGATCCGCAGTAAAGCACGATCGGCCGGTCTTCAGGCGAGCCCGGCAGGCGGGCCGGGTCGAATGCCGACATGGGCGCCAGAAGAGCGCCGCCCACATGCTCGAAGTCATATTCGGACGGGGTGCGCACGTCGATCAGCACGATCGCGTTCCGGTCGTACATTTCCTTGACTTCCGCAACTGAAAGCGTCTGCAGCGTGCCGCCGTTGATAATTTCCGTTTCCGCCATGAGTGCGGTCCTTTCCTGATTGGGAGGGCAGAGAATGGATGCCGGTTTCTTATATCCGAAATATTGAAGATAGAGGAACGCCCCTTCGCGTTGAAATGCGAATTGATCGGGCCGCGTCCTCATAAATGAGTTTCCGACCCGGATTGTCACATTGTTTTCCAAACGCGGGCGTAGAGGAGGTGCCGCGCGCTGGGGCGATTCGCATAACGGTAATTCGGAGGTTCGCCGTGTCCAAAACAACCGTGCTGTTCGTCTGTCCTGACAACGCCTTCCTTAGCCCGCTTGCAGAGGCCTATATGAACGCAAGGGGAGAGGGCATCGTCAGGGCCTTTTCGGCCGGCCTCGTGCCGGCTCCGGAACTGCATGCGGCGGCCCGGCGATTGTTGTCCGCCCACGGCCTGCAGGCGGACGGTTTGACCCCGAAAAGCCTGGATGTGTTCCTTCAGCCGCTTGCGCCTGCTCTGGATCGAATCATTTATCTGGCCGATCTGCCGAAAGGCGACCTGAGCGCCATCCGGGGCGATGCGCCGGCGATCGATGTCTGGAGGATCGCCGATGCACTGCCGCGTCCGGAATCCTTCGAAACTTGCGCCGCCATGTTCGACTGCATATGCGATGCGATCGACGATGTTCTGGATCCGCCGGTGCATCCCGAAGCGGTCTATAGAGTTCTCGCCGGTTAGGACTGTTGTCCGGAAGCGGCCGACGCCAGCCTGCGCGGCTGGAACAGCGTCCTCGCCACGTTGTTGCGGATCCAGTCTTTCATGCGGGCTTTCGGGGCCTTGATCAGGCCGATCATGTCGCCGGACTGATAGGTCAGTCTGGCGGCGAATTTGCGCGCCAGCGCCTGCATGGTGTGATTGGCCGCAAGGCAGCTGATGTAGATATGCTCGATCTGGAGATCGCGCGCCTCGTTCAGGAGGGCGTCCATCAACCGCGTGCCGACGCCATTCCGGCGCCAGCCCTTTTCCACGCAAAAAGCGGCTTCGGCCATGTGCGGCTCCGGCAGGGTGCGCAATTCCGCGGTTCCGCGCAGGACACCGTCCTCGAAATAGCCGAAAATGACCGGGCTTTGCGCGAAACTGGTTTCCGCATAGGACACCAGGAACGAATCGTCGACCGTCATGGCGAATCGGTTGCGCCGGCTTTCCGGGTCCAGGCGCAAAAGAAGATCGCGAAAGGCGGATTTTTCATCGCCGCGGAGGGGGCGGAACGTCCCGGAAAGCCCGGAAACCCCAGAAAACGGCTCGTTACAGCTCTTTTGCCGTTTGGTCCGGAACCAGGTTCGGGCAGGCTGCAGCATGGAAGGCTCCTGTCAAAAACAAACCTCCCAAGGCGTCCTCCCAGACGTCGACAGTCATATAAAGGCCGCATCCTGCCTTTTTCAATAGCGCAATTCTTAGACTTGAGTCGGGTTTTGGCGTTTTCACCATTGTGGGCTAAGACTTGGTAAACGATGTTCGCGGCGGAACGGGACGGATTGATATGATGCGGAATACGACGATTGTTGTCGGGCTGTGTATTTTGGCCGGCATAACCGGGTGCCAGAGATTGTCCGGAGGCAGTCGCTATGCAGCGCCGCTGCCGGCGACCCCGACGACACCGGTCGGGCAGGGTGATTTGCAGCCGCTCGACGGATCCGTGCCGGGCAGCCCTTACGACAATGCAGGAAACGGGACCGATGTCGCTGCCAACACTCTTGCAGAGCCGACGGGGGCTTTGGAGGTAAGCCGCAGCGACATGCTCGGCGGCTGGAAGCTGAGTTCCGGTACAGACAATTGCATGGCGTTCATGACCCTGACCACCTGGTCCGGCGGTTACCGCGCCAACACGCGCGGATGCACCAGTCCGCTCCTGAGCGGAATTTCCGCCTGGGATCTGAGCGGCAAGCAGGTGGTGCTGAAAGACGCGAGCGGGCAAACCGTTGCGCAGCTCTATGCGACGTCTGCACAGCAGTTCAACGGCCAGACCGCAAACGGCGCCCCGGCGTCTCTTTATCGATAACAACCTGAGGTAATTTTTACTGGACGACACGCGTTTAGGCTGTAAACTTGGTTCATCTAGGGAGACAGCTGAAACATGTCGAAATACGATCCGTTGCGTGAACACCTGGCGCGCCTTGAGGATGTGGTCTGGGCTGCCAAACTCGACGATGTCGAAAACATACTTGGATCTAATTTGCCCAAAAGCGCGCGCGAACACCGCACCTGGTGGGCGAATTCGGGCGGAAGTCTCGTGCATCAGAATGCGTGGCTCGATGCGGGCTGGCGGGTCGAGAGAACCGATCTGAACCGAGACGTGGTCGTTTTCCGCCGCTTGCGGATCGGCGGAACCGCGCTTGCCGGCAGCAACGGCACAGCGCGTCCGCGGGTGCGGGAAAAAGGCAGCGATGCGGAACGGCGGTTGGCCAAGGCCATGCCGGCCCTGCGCCAGCCCGTGACGGTGACGCTTCGCGCGGAGTGGACCACACTCGGCGATCTGCACAAGGTGCCCTGTTCGGCGACGAATATTCCGCAAGGCCCGGGCATCGTCCGGGCGGTGAGCCTCAGGGAAGGCGAGCCAAGCTCTCTGATCTTTCCGGCCGTTTCCGTCCAGACCTGCTACAGCCGTCTGCGAAAGGCGATGAAGGAGGACGGCCCTGAAAAGGACAGCAGCCTGCTGGTGTCGCTGGGGCTGAACCGGACGACCCCGGTCGAATGCGATGCGGTCAAGCTGGGCAATGCCTGGCTGTTGACCGATGGCCGCGGCCGCAAGGCGAATTTCGAGGACCAGACCGAACGCAACCTGGTCGCCCAGTTGCTTTACCTTCAGGAACTCCAGGCCGGACGGGCCGCGCAGCTTCTTGCCGAATAGGGCATTGTCGAAAGGTCCGGTCCGGCTACGCCTTTTGGCTAAGCGTTCCAGGCGTATGAAAACTATTTTCAGTCAATCAACCGATTAGGTCTGCGCCCGGCCTTGCATCCGGGCTCAATAGACCGTATTCGCCATGCGACAATTTGTACCCGCCGACCCGGCCGCCGGGACTGCGGATGTGGCATTCTCGCATGGAGCGCCAGTTTTGAAAGTCGAATTGCCGGTCAACCGAGCGCTGGAAGCGCGGTACAACGCGCTGGTCGCCGCTGGCGAAATCACCCGGGACGGGGCGCAGATTGAAGCGGTCCGCAAGCTCGATCTTCTCAACAGCCGCCTGGCAGAGGTGCGGCTCGCCTCCAAGAAAAGTTCGCTCGGCTGGCTCTTCGGCCGCAACAAGGATCTTTGGAAGGATGTGACCGGCCTCTACATGTGGGGCGGTGTCGGGCGCGGCAAGACGATGCTGATGGACCTCTTTTTCGAGGTGACCGTCATCCGCCGCAAGCGCCGGGCGCATTTCCACGAATTCATGGCCGATGTGCACGACCGCATCTATGCCCACCGCCAGGCGCTCAAGCGCGGAGAGGTCAAGGGCGACGATCCGATCGGTCCGGTTGCCGACCAGATTGCCGTCGAGACCCGGCTCTTGTGCTTCGACGAATTCTCCGTCACCGACATCGCCGATGCGATGATCCTCGGCCGCCTGTTCGCCCGGCTGTTCGAACTCGGCGTCGTCGTCGTGGCGACGTCCAACGTGGACCCGAAGGACCTCTACAAGGACGGGCTCAACCGCCAGCTGTTCCTGCCCTTCATAGATCTTCTGACCCGCCATGTGGAAGTCGCCAAGCTGGACAGCCCGACCGACTACCGTCTGGACAAGCTGGCTGGAGCGCCGGTCTATGTGACGCCGCTCGGACCCGAGGCGGACGAAAAGATCGGGGATCTTTGGCACAAGCTTACCAACGGCGTGACGCCCCATCGGGAAGAACTGGAAAACAAGGGGCGGAAGATTCCGGTTGGCCGGGTTGCATCCGGTGTCGCACGGTTTACGTTCGAGGAGCTGTGCAGCCGTCCGCTCGGCGCTTCGGACTATCTTCGGATAGCCCATGCCTACCGGACGGTCTTTATTGAGAATATCCCGGTCATGGACAAGCCGCGCCGCAACGAGGCGAAGCGGTTCATCAACCTGATCGACACGTTCTACGACAGCGGGGTGAAGGTCATCATCTCGGCAGAGGCGGAACCGACCGGGCTCTACGTGGCGCCGGACGGAACGGAAGCCTTCGAATTCGACCGGACCGTTTCCCGGTTGATCGAGATGCGGTCGGAAGCCTACCTGACGGGAGAAAATCATCACGGACAATCCTGAGTATACATTACGTATACGTCAATGATCTTGACGGGAGTCCGAACGGTAAATTTGAGTTTCAGGCGCAATAGTCTTTAGATTAGCTTGCGCAGGGAAGCCAAAGGGAGTAGTGCCATCCCCGGTCATCAGCGGATGGCATAAGGTTCCATCTTACGTAAAGGGAAACTTTCGGATATGGCGCGGAACAAGATTGCTTTGATCGGCTCAGGTCAAATCGGCGGTACGCTCGCTCATCTTGCTGGCTTGAAGGAACTTGGAGACATTGTTCTCTTCGACATCGCGGAAGGTGTTCCGCAGGGCAAGGCGCTGGACCTGGCTGAATCCTCTCCGGTCGACGGCTTCGATGCCAAGCTGGCCGGCGCGAACGACTACGAAGCCATCGAAGGCTCCGACGTTGTCATCGTCACGGCCGGTGTTCCCCGCAAGCCGGGTATGAGCCGCGACGATCTTCTCGAAATCAACCTGAAGGTCATGGAGCAGGTCGGCGCCGGCATCGCGAAATACGCGCCCGACGCATTCGTCATCTGCATCACCAACCCGCTCGATGCGATGGTCTGGGCCCTGCAGAAGTTCTCCGGCCTGCCGGCGAACAAGGTGGTCGGCATGGCCGGCGTGCTCGACAGCGCCCGCTTCCGTTACTTCCTCGCCGAGGAGTTCAACGTCTCCGTGGAAGACGTGACGGCCTTCGTGCTCGGCGGCCACGGCGACACCATGGTGCCGCTGACGCGCTACTCCACCGTTGCAGGTATCCCGCTTCCGGATCTGGTCAAGATGGGCTGGTGCACCGCGGACCGCCTGGAGGAAATCGTCCAGCGCACCCGTGACGGCGGCGCAGAGATCGTCGGCCTCCTGAAGACCGGCTCCGCTTTCTACGCCCCGGCGTCCTCCGCCATTTCCATGGCCGAGAGCTATCTCAAGGACAAGAAGCGCGTCGTGCCCTGTGCGGCGGCTCTGAGCGGCCAGTACGGCCTCAAGGACACCTATGTCGGTGTGCCGGTGGTTATCGGCGCCGACGGCGTCGAGCGCGTCATCGAAATCGACATGAACGCAGACGAAAAGGCGATGTTCGACAAGTCCGTCGCCTCTGTCGCGGGTCTCGTCGAGGCCTGCAAGAAGATCCAGCCGGCGCTCGCCTGAGCCGCCAGACGGAACCCGACGATCGCCGCCTGAAAAACGGCGGCGGTCCTCCGCAACCGGAGGAAACGCATGAATATCCATGAATACCAGGCCAAGGCGGTGCTGAAGGAATACGGCGCGCCTGTCGCTGAAGGCGTCGCCATCTTCTCCGCCGACGAGGCGGAAGCTGCTGCGAAGAAACTGCCCGGACCGCTCTGGGTCGTGAAGTCCCAGATCCACGCCGGCGGACGCGGCAAGGGCAAGTTCAAGGAACTGGGCCCGGACGCAAAGGGCGGTGTCCGCCTGGCGTTCACGCTCGATGAAGTCGTCGCCAACGCGAAGGAAATGCTCGGCCACACCCTGGTGACCAAGCAGACCGGCCCGGCCGGCAAGGTCGTCAACCGCCTCTATATCGAGGACGGCGCCGACATCGAACGCGAGCTTTACCTCTCCATCCTGGTCGACCGCACCGTCGGCCGTCCGGCTTTCGTGGTCTCCACCGAAGGCGGCATGGACATCGAGGCCGTGGCCGAGGAAACTCCGGACAAGATCGTCACCCTGCCGATCGATCCCGACACCGGCGTGACGGCAGACGATGCCGGCAAGCTCTGCGATGCGCTCGAGCTATCAGGTGCGGCGCGCGAAGACGGCATGAAGCTGTTTCCGATCCTCTACACGGCCTTCATGGAAAAGGACATGAGCCTGCTTGAGGTCAACCCGCTGATCGTCATGAAGGACGGCCGCCTGCGCGTTCTCGACGCCAAGGTCTCCTTCGACGGCAACGCCCTGTTCCGCCATCCGGAAATCATGGAACTGCGCGACGTCACCGAGGAAGACGACAAGGAAATCGAGGCGTCCAAGTACGACCTCGCCTACGTCGCTCTCGACGGCGACATCGGCTGCATGGTCAACGGCGCGGGCCTGGCCATGGCGACCATGGACATCATCAAGCTCTACGGCGCAGAGCCGGCGAACTTCCTCGATGTCGGCGGCGGTGCCTCCAAGGAGAAGGTGACGGCCGCGTTCAAGATCATCACCTCCGATCCGAACGTGAAGGGCATCCTGGTCAACATCTTCGGCGGCATCATGCGCTGCGACGTGATCGCGGAAGGCGTGGTCGCAGCCGTTAAGGAAGTCGGCCTGCAGGTTCCCCTCGTTGTCCGCCTGGAAGGCACCAACGTGGAACTCGGCAAGAAGATCATCAACGAAAGCGGTCTCAACGTGATCGCCGCCGACGATCTCGACGACGCCGCCCAGAAGATTGTGAAAGCCGTCAAGGGGGGCGCGTAAATGTCCATTCTCGTCGATAAAGACACGAAAATCATCGTTCAGGGCCTGACCGGCAAGACCGGTACGTTCCACACGGAACAGGCGCTGCAGTACTACGGCACCAAGATGGTCGCCGGCGTGCATCCGAAGAAGGGCGGCGAAACCTGGACCTCCGGTGTCGACGCCTCCGCCACCCTGCCGATCTTTGCTTCCGTCGGCGAAGCCAAGGAAGCGACCGGCGCGGACGCCTCCGTGATCTATGTTCCGCCGGCAGGCGCCGGTGCTGCGATCATCGAAGCAATCGACGCGGAAGTCCCCTTCATCGTCTGCATCACCGAGGGCATCCCGGTTGCCGACATGGTCAAGGTCAAGGCGAAGCTGGAGAAATCCAGGTCGCGCCTGCTCGGCCCGAACTGCCCGGGCATCCTGACCCCTGAAGAATGCAAGATCGGCATCATGCCGGGCTCCATCTTCAAGAAGGGCTCCGTCGGTGTCGTCTCCCGTTCCGGCACGCTGACCTACGAGGCCGTGTTCCAGACCACCAACGCCGGCCTCGGCCAGACCACGGCAGTCGGTATCGGCGGCGACCCGGTCAAGGGCACCGAGTTCATCGACGTCCTGGAAATGTTCCTGGCCGACGACGAAACCCAGTCGATCATCATGATCGGTGAAATCGGCGGCTCCGCCGAAGAAGACGCCGCCCAGTTCCTGATCGACGAGGCCAGGAAGGGCCGCAAGAAGCCGATGGCCGGCTTCATCGCGGGCCGGACCGCTCCTCCGGGCCGAACCATGGGCCATGCAGGCGCCGTGATCTCCGGCGGCAAGGGTGGCGCGGAAGACAAGATCGCGGCCATGGAAGCCGCCGGCATCAAGGTCTCGCCGTCCCCGGCGAAGCTTGGTGAGACGCTTCTTGAAGTCCTGAAGGGCTGACCAATATTTATGCCCCACACGGAACGGAAATTGTTTACGTTTCGTAAGGCATAGTGACAGGATTGGAACGAGGCGCGAAAGTGCCTCGATCCGCATTCGAGGGGACCGGCAATTGCGCCGGTCTGAAAAGGAAACCAGTTCGGGCCGTCTGGTCCGACCGTCAGTAAAAGGGCGGAGCATACCTCCGCTGGATGGACATGGCACGGCAGGAAGCGAACAAAGTCTTCGCACTGACGTCGTTGCTTTACGGCGCCAACGCAGCCTATATCGAAGATCTCTACGCGCAATATAAGGAAAATCCGAACTCGGTCGAACCCGAGTGGCAGGATTTCTTTGCCAGTTTCCAGGACGCCAAGGAAGATGTGCTCAAGGAAGCACAGGGCGCTCCGTGGAAGCGCAAGGACTGGCCGATTGCGGCGAACGGCGATCTTGTCAACGCCTTTGACGGCAACTGGGCGCCGATTGAAAAAGAGCTCGGCGACAAGCTGAAGAAGAAGGCCGAAGCCAAGGGCGCGCCGGTCTCCGAGGCCGAAGTCCATCAGGCGACGCGCGATTCCGTCCGCGCGCTGATGATGATCCGCGCCTACCGCATGCGCGGCCATCTGCATGCGAACCTCGACCCGCTCGGCCTTGCCGCGCTGAAGGATCACGAGGAGCTGCACCCGGCCTCCTACGGCTTTACCGAAGCCGACTGGGACCGCAGGATCTTCATCGATCATGTCCTGGGTCTGGAATACGCCACGATCCGCGAGATGCTCGACATCCTCAAGCGGACCTATTGTTCCACCCTCGGGGTGGAGTTCATGCATATCTCCGATCCGGCGGCGAAGTCCTGGCTCCAGGAGCGCATCGAGGGTCCGGACAAGCAGGTCGCCTTTACCAAGGAAGGCAAGAAGGCGATCCTGAACAAGCTGATCGAATCCGAGGGCTTCGAGAAGTTTCTGGACGTCAAGTACACCGGCACCAAGCGTTTCGGCCTCGATGGCGGCGAAGCCCTGATCCCGGCCCTGGAACAGATCATCAAGCGCGGCGGCCAGCTGGGCCTGAAGGAAATCGTTCTCGGCATGGCCCACCGCGGCCGTCTGAACGTTCTCTCCCAGGTGATGGGTAAGCCGCACCGCGCCATCTTCCACGAGTTCAAGGGCGGTTCCTACGCGCCGGACGAAGTGGAAGGCTCCGGTGACGTGAAGTATCACCTGGGCGCCTCCTCCGACCGGACCTTCGACGAAAACAACGTCCACCTGTCTCTGACGGCCAACCCTTCGCACCTGGAAATCGTCAACCCGGTCGTGCTCGGCAAGTCCCGCGCCAAGCAGGACCAGCTTTCCGCGGTCGACGGCCATTGGGTCGAGACCACGGAAGTCGACCGCTCCAAGGTGCTGCCGCTGCTTCTGCACGGCGATGCGGCCTTTGCCGGCCAGGGCGTCGTGGCGGAATGTTTCGGCCTGTCGGCCCTGCGCGGCCACCGCACCGGCGGTTCGATCCACGTGATCATCAACAACCAGATCGGCTTCACCACGAACCCGCGTTTCTCGCGCTCGTCGCCCTATCCCTCCGATATGGCCAAGGTGATCGAGGCGCCGATCTTCCACGTCAACGGCGACGACCCGGAAGCGGTGACCTTCGCCGCCAAGATCGCCATCGAATTCCGTCAGATCTTCGGCCGTCCGGTCGTGATCGACATGATCTGCTACCGCCGCTTCGGCCACAATGAGGGCGACGAGCCGGCATTCACCCAGCCGATCATGTACCGCAAGATCCGCAAGCATCCGACGACGCTGCAGATCTATTCCGAGCGCCTGGTCAAGGAAGGCGTCGTCTCGGCGGAAGAAGTCGAGGAGATGAAGGCGAACTGGCGCAAGCATCTCGATGACGAGTTCGATTCCGGACAAGCCTTCAAGCCGAACAAGGCCGACTGGCTCGACGGCAAATGGTCGGGTCTGAAGCGCGCCGAAGGCGAGGACGACCCGCGGCGCGGCGCGACCGGCATTCCGATCGAGGAACTGAAGGACATCGGCCGCAAGCTGTCCCATGTCCCCGACGGCTTCAACATTCACCGGACCATCGCGCGCTTCATGAAAAACCGCGAGCGCATGATCGAGACCGGCGAAGGGATCGATTGGGCAACCGCGGAAGCGCTTGCCTTCGGCGGTCTGCTGCGCGAAGGCCACGCGGTGCGCCTGTCCGGCCAGGACTGCGAACGCGGCACCTTCTCCCAGCGTCACTCCGTGCTCTACGACCAGGAGGACGAAGGCCGCTATATTCCGCTGAACAACCTCGGCAAGGGGGCGGCCCGTTACGAGGTCATCAACTCGATGCTCTCCGAAGAAGCGGTGCTTGGCTTCGAATACGGCTATTCGCTGGCCGAACCGAACGCGCTGACCCTGTGGGAAGCCCAGTTCGGCGACTTCGCCAACGGCGCGCAGGTGGTCTTCGACCAGTTCCTGTCGTCGGGCGAGCGCAAGTGGCTGCGCATGTCCGGCCTGGTCTGCCTGCTGCCGCACGGCTACGAAGGCCAGGGGCCGGAGCATTCCTCCGCCCGTCTGGAGCGTTACCTGCAGCTTTGCGCGGAAGACAACATGCAGGTCGCCAACTGCACGACGCCTGCGAACTACTTCCACATCCTGCGCCGGCAGCTGAACCGCGACATCCGCAAGCCGCTGATCCTGATGACGCCCAAGTCGCTGCTCCGGCACAAGCGCTGCGTCTCCAAGATCAATGAACTGGCCGCGGACACCTCGTTCCACCGCCTGCTTTGGGACGATGCGGAAATGGGGACGTCCGAAACCAAGCTGGTGGCCGACGACGAGATCCGCCGCGTCGTCATGTGCTCCGGCAAGGTCTATTACGACCTCTTGGAAGAACGTGAGAAGCGCGGCATCGACGATGTCTATCTGCTGCGCGTCGAACAGCTCTATCCGTTCCCCAAGAAGGCTCTGGCGAAGGAACTCAACCGCTTCAAGAATGCGGACATGGTCTGGTGCCAGGAAGAGCCGAAGAACATGGGCAGCTGGTTCTTCGTCGAACCCTATATCGAATGGGTCCTCAACCAGATCGGCGCGAAGACCAGGCGGCCGCGCTATGCGGGCCGGCAGGCATCGGCGTCGACGGCGACCGGTCTCATGTCGTCCCACCTCGCCCAGTTGCAGGCATTCCTCGACGCGGCGTTTGAATAATCAGGCGGAGGCTGGCAACAGCCTCCTGATCACCGGAACTGGCCAGGCAAACTTAAGAGAAGGCGACCATGGCAACCGAAATTCGCGTGCCCACACTGGGTGAATCCGTATCCGAAGCTACCATCGCCCAGTGGTTCAAGAAGCCGGGCGATGCCATCGCCGCAGACGAACCGCTGGTGGAGCTGGAAACCGACAAGGTGACCGTCGAGGTTCCCGCACCGGCGGCCGGCACACTGGAAAGCATTGTCGTCAACGAAGGCGATACGGTTGAAGTCGGCGCCCTTCTCGGCCAGATCGCCGAAGGCGGCGCAGCCGCGGCAGCGAAACCGGCCAAGGCGGAAGCCAAGGCAGAAAAGCCGGCAGCCGCTTCCAAGGCCGCCGAGCTCGTCGATGTCGTCACGCCGAGCGCAGGCGAATCCGTCACCGAGGCGGAAGTCGGCGAATGGAGCGTGAAGGTCGGCGATAAGGTCAAGGCCGACGACGTGCTGGTGGAACTGGAAACCGACAAGGCTGCCCAGGAAATCCCGGCGCCGGTCGCAGGCACCGTGGTCAAGATCGTTGCCAAGACGGGCGACACCGTCGAGCCCGGCAACCTGTTGTGCCAGATCGATGCCAGCGGCGCCGCCGTTACCGCTGCCCCCTCTGAAACAACTCCGGCTGAAGCTGCACCGGCAGCAGCACCCGCTCCGGCCGCAGGCGGCTCGTCCATGCCGCCGGCACCGTCGGCCTCCAAGATGATGGCTGAGAAAAACCTTTCCGCCGATCAGGTTGCCGGCTCCGGCAAGCGCGGCCAGGTGCTCAAGGGCGACGTCATCGCCGCTGTCCAGTCCGGCATCACCAGCGCGGCAGCGCCCGCACCGTCCACTCCGGCGATCGCCCGCGGTCCCGTGGCAGCCGAAGACGAAGCACGCGAGGAACGCGTGCGCATGACCAAGCTGCGCCAGACCATTGCGCGCCGCCTGAAGGACGCCCAGAACACGGCGGCCATGCTGACCACCTACAACGAGGTCGACATGGGCCCGGTCATGGAACTGCGCAAGCAGTACAAGGACCTGTTCGAGAAGAAGCACGGCGTCAAGCTCGGCTTCATGGGCTTCTTCACCAAGGCGGTCTGCCACGCGCTGCAGGAAATCCCGGCTGTGAATGCCGAGATCGACGGCACGGACATCATCTACAAGAAGTTCTGCCACGTCGGCGTGGCCGTCGGCACCGACAAGGGCCTGGTGGTCCCGGTCGTTCGCGATGCCGACCAGATGTCGATTGCCGAAATCGAAAAGGAAATCGGCAACCTCGGCCGCAAGGCCCGGGACGGCAAACTGGGCATGGCTGATATGACCGGAGGGACCTTCACCATCTCCAATGGCGGGGTGTATGGTTCGCTCATGTCGTCGCCGATCCTGAATGCGCCGCAGTCCGGCATCCTGGGCATGCACAAGATCCAGGACCGTCCGATGGCCGTGAACGGTCAGGTGGTCATCCGGCCGATGATGTATCTGGCGCTGTCCTACGACCACCGTATCGTCGATGGCAAGGAAGCCGTGACCTTCCTGGTCCGCGTCAAGGAAAGCCTGGAAGATCCGCAACGCCTCGTTCTGGATCTCTAATAAAGACCTGAACCCGGGGAGAGCCGGATCATGAGCCTGGAGTTTCTTATCACCGCCCTTGTGGTCGTCCTGGTGCCTGGCACCGGCGTGGTCTACACCGTGGCGGTCGGGCTCGGAAAAGGGCGGCTGGCTAGCGTGGCGGCCGCCATCGGCTGCACCTTCGGCATTCTGCCGTCCATCCTGGCCTCCGTCCTCGGACTGTCCGCCCTGCTGCATGCAAGCGCCCTCGTGTTTCAGGTCCTGAAATACGCGGGCGTTGCCTATCTGCTTTATCTGGCCTGGCAGACCCTGAAGGACCGGGGCCCGATGGACCTGAAGGCGGACGATCGCGCTGAAAAGTCGTCGGTCTCGATCGCCGTGACCGGGGCCCTGATCAACATTCTCAACCCCAAGCTGACGGTCTTCTTCCTGGCGTTCCTGCCGCAGTTCGTGGCCCATGACGCGGCCCATCCGGTTGTCGACATGCTGGCCATGGGCGGCGTGTTCATGGCCATGACCCTTGGCGTCTTCATCGTCTATGGCCAGTTCGCCGGCCTTGTCGGTCAAAGGGTGCTCGGAAGCGAGCGGGTCTTGACCTGGATGCGCCGTTCGATCGCAGCGACCTTCGCCGCCTTCGGTTTGCGGCTGGCCCTGACGAACCAGTGACGGGGAGGACGTCGCGATGAAACTGGATATCCCGGCACACGATCGCGCGGGCCGCACCTTTCGGGCAATATTCCGGGGTGCCGTTCTTGCCGTGACGGCCCTTCTTATTCAGGCTTCCGTCTCCTTCGGTCTTCTGCCGTTTGACGGGCAACGTGCCGAAGCCGCCTTCAAGGCCGTCTATCTGGCGAACCTGGAAGGCACCTATGCCGTGGACGGCCGCAACACGGACGGCTCGCGCTACAGCGGACGCGTGTTCATCACGGTTCAAGGCGACACGGCCCACTTCCGCTGGGAAATCGCCGGCCAGACCTATCGCGGGCAGGGGACGCTCAACGGAACCGTTCTGACCGTCGACTGGGGTGCGCAGGATCCGGTGGTCTATCAGGTCAATCCCGATGGCAGCATGGACGGCGTGTGGGCCGGCGGCAGGGCGTCGGAACGCCTTGTGCGGCTTAAATAGAAGAACCGGGCGGGCAAGACAGTGACACTTTCCGAAAATGTGGTCCTGGTAACCGGCGGCAGCCGGGGCATCGGCGCGGCCGCCTGTCTGCGGGCCGCGGAGCTCGGCCACGCGATCATGGTCAATTACGTGTCGAACAGACAGGCTGCCGAAGAGGTCGTCGCGCAGATCGAACGGTCCGGCGGCAAGGCCCGGGCGATCCAGGGCGACGTTCAGTCGGAAGCCGATGTGCTGGCCATGTTCGCCGCCTGCGATGACTTCGGCCGGCTCGTCGGGCTGGTCAACAACGCCGGCGTGGTGGACCGTCCCCAGCGCGTCGACGAGATGACCCTCGACCGGCTGAACCGCATGTTTGCCATCAATCTGACCGGGTCTTTCCTGTGCGCCCGCGAGGCGGTGAAGCGCATGTCGACCCGCCACGGCGGCAAGGGCGGCGCCATCGTCAATCTCGGATCGGCGGCCTCCAAGCTGGGTGCCGCGAACCAGTATGTGGATTATGCCGCCGCCAAGGGCGCCATCGACACCATGACGGTTGGCCTCGCGCGTGAAGTCGCCACGGAAGGCGTCCGCGTCAACGCGATCCGCCCCGGCATCATCGACACGGAAATCCACGCCTCAGGCGGCCTGCCCGGGCGGGTGGCGGAAATCACATCGTCCCTGCCCATGAAGCGGCCGGGCACGGCGGACGAGGTGGCCAGGGCCATCAAGTGGCTCCTGTCCGATGAAGCCAGTTACACAACCGGCGCGATCCTGGACGTCTCCGGCGGCCGCGCCATACTTCCCTGATTGAACGCAAACAGTTTCAAGAGCAAAGGCAGAGGCAACCGAAATGTCCCAATACGATCTCGTCGTCATCGGAACCGGCCCGGGGGGCTATGTCTGTGCGATCAAGGCAGCCCAGCTCGGTCTCAAGGTGGCCGTTGTCGAAAAGCGCGCCACCCATGGCGGCACATGCCTCAACATCGGCTGTATCCCGTCCAAGGCGCTGCTGCATGCTTCCGAAATGTTCGAGGAGGCCGGCCACGGCTTAGACGTTCTCGGGATCAAGTTGAACAAGCCGAAGCTCGACCTGCCGGTCATGATGAAGCACAAGCAGGACGTGATCGACGCCAACGTCGGTGGGGTCGGCTTCCTGTTCAAGAAGAACAAGATCGACGCCTTTCACGGCATCGGCAAGATCCTGGCCGCCGGCAAGGTCGAGGTGACCGCCGAGGACGGCAAGGTCTCCCAGATTGAGGCGAAGAACATCGTCATCGCCACCGGCTCCGACGTCATGCCGCTGCCGGGTGTGGAGATCGACGAAAAGCAGGTCGTCTCCTCCACCGGCGCGCTGGAGCTGGAAAAGGTTCCGGGCAAGCTGGTCGTTGTTGGCGGCGGGGTGATCGGTCTCGAACTGGGCTCCGTGTGGAACCGTCTCGGCTCCCAGGTCACCGTGGTCGAGTTCATGGACAAGATCCTCGGACCGATGGACGGCGACGTCTCCAAACAGTTCCAGCGCATGCTGAAGAAGCAGGGCATGGAGTTCAAGCTGTCCTCGAAGGTGACCGGCGTTGCCAGGAAGGGCAAGGGCCTGGCGGTGACGGTCGAACCGGCAGCCGGCGGTGACGCGGAAACCATCGACGCCGATATCGTGCTGGTCGCCATCGGCCGCCGGCCCTACACCGAGGGTCTGGGACTGGAAGAAGCCGGTGTCGCGCTCGACGAGCGCGGCCGTGTCAAGACCGACGGTCACTACCGCACCAATGTGGACGGCATCTATGCCATCGGCGATGTGATCGTTGGGCCGATGCTGGCGCACAAGGCCGAAGACGAGGGCGTTGCGCTCGCCGAGATGCTGGCCGGACAGGCAGGCCATGTGAATTACGACGTTATTCCGGGCGTGGTCTACACCCAGCCGGAAGTGGCTTCCGTCGGAAAGACCGAAGAGGAACTGAAGGCTGCCGGCGTCAACTATAAGGCCGGCAAGTTCCCGTTCGCGGCCAACGGCCGGGCGCGCGCCATGAACCACACGGATGGGTTCGTTAAGGTTCTGGCCGATGCGGAAACGGACCGGGTGCTCGGTGCCCATATCGTCGGCTTCGGCGCGGGCGAGATGATCCACGAGGTTGCCGTCCTGATGGAATTCGGCGGCTCGTCGGAAGATCTCGGCCGCACCTGCCACGCGCACCCGACCATGTCGGAAGCCGTCAAGGAAGCGGGCCTCGCCACCTTCTTCAAGCCGATCCACACCTGATCGGAAGACAATGGATTGACGAGAAGGCCGGGCAATCGCCCGGCCTTTTTTTATTCGACGGCGATCGTCAATGCTCTCCGGCGCACTGGCCGTGATCGCCGAAGGCTTTCAGGATGGAGCAGTCGGCGACCTGGTGACTGCCATCGCAACTGGTCGCAATACGGGCAAGTTCGCTTTCAAGCTTTTTCAGATGTGAGATCCGCTGCCGGACGGCTGCAAGCTGTTCATTCGCGATCCGGTTGGCATCGGTGCACAGACGATCGGGATGTTCGCTCAGTTCCAGGAGCTTGCGGATCGCCGCCATGGGCAGTCCCAGGTCCCGGGCATGCTTGATGAAACCGAGCCTGTCGAGATCGGCCTCGCCGTAGCGCCGCTGGTTGCCTTCGCTGCGCACGGGTGCTGCGAGCAGGCCTTCCTTTTCATAGTACCGGATCGTCGGGATCTTGACGCCGGTCTGCCGGGACATGTCGCCGATCGAAAAATCCATATCCGCCTCTTGAAGCTCTAGTCGCTATAGATTGTAGATGGGAAGCAGACAGGGCTTTGACACCGGAAACAAGGAGAATCTTTCATGGGATCCTGCTGCGGACATGATCACTCGGCCACGTTTGACGGCCTTTCGGCCGACTACAAGCGCCGGCTCTGGCTCGTGATCGCGCTCAACGGCGGTATGTTCCTGGTGGAAATGATCGCGGGTCAGGCGGCGGGCTCCAAGGCGCTTCAGGCCGATGCGCTCGATTTCTTCGGCGATGCGGTCACCTACGGCATGTCGCTGGCGGTGATCGGTGCGTCACTGAAAATCCGCTCGACGGCGGCCCTGATCAAGGGCCTGAGCCTGTTGCTGATGGGGCTCTGGGTCGCCGGATCGACGGCCTACCAGGTGCTGGTCTTCGGCATGCCCGAAGCGAGTGTCATGGGCGCGGTCGGCTTCCTCGCCCTGATCGTCAACCTGTCGAGTGTGCTTCTGCTGGTCCGCTACAAGGATGGCGACGCGAATGTCCGCTCCGTCTGGCTGTGCTCGCGCAATGATGCCATCGGCAACGTGGCGGTGATGCTGGCAGCCCTCGGCGTCTGGGGCACAGCGACCGCCTGGCCGGATCTTATTGTCGCCGGCCTGATGGCGTCCCTGTTCCTGAATTCCGCGGTCCAGATCCTGGCGCAGTCGCTGCGCGAATTCCGCCACGGTCATCCCAACGCCCTTTGAGCCGTTGGAGAAAGACCCCGCCTATTTGAGCCTTAGATTGTAGGTCTGTTCTTCGCGCGGCAGGGACCGGTCGTAGGGAATATCCACGACCTGGGCGTCCAGGATGTCGCCGAAACGGCGGACCCGGATCACCTTGCCGCTCAAGAAACCGAGAAGGGCCACCTGCAGGCCGCCGCCGTCGCGTGCTTCAGCCCGGGTCCAGCCCCATTTGCAGTCGCGTGGGATGCAGGACGTGAAGGCGCGGATGCGGCTGTCGACCCTACCGTCGTGGCAGCTCGATTCGATCTCGATCCGGGTGATTTCCTTCGGTTTGGCATTCGGATTGACCCAGACGCCGTCCTCGGGAAGCGGGCAGTAGATTTGCGCCCCGGCCGGGCCGGCCAGACCGACAAGAACCGGGATCAGGAACATAAACAGGAAAGCGCATCGGCTTGGCATCGGGCATCTCCGCGCGCCAAGGATGCAGGCCTGGTGTGAACGAATTGTTAAGATATTTTAGCGTCCGCCCCGTGCCGTCTGTGAACTCCGGACAATTCCCCGGATCCGGCACGGTGACATTCGTTCAGACACGCCAAAACCCGGCGCGCAGGCTCGAATGAGCCGCGCGGTCCGGGATTTAAGCAGGTGTCGAAAACGAATTAACGCTTGCGGCCGCCGGCAATGATGCCTTCGCGCTGGGCGAGCTTGCGCGCAGCCTTGCGGGCGCGGCGGACAGCTTCAGCCTTTTCACGGGCGCGTTTTTCGGACGGCTTTTCGAAGGCCCGGCGGGTCTTCATTTCACGGAATACGCCTTCGCGCTGCAGCTTCTTTTTCAGGACGCGGAGGGCTTGATCGACATTGTTATCGCGGACGAGGACTTGCAAGTTGTCTCCTGACTTCTTGTTGGCGACTAGGTCCCGTTTCAGGGCGTTGCGCCGGTTGGCGGAGGGAGGACCCTCCCATGAAGGCCGGGACACTACCACTTTCTCGGCAGAATGCACCCCCTAAGTCCCGGAAAAACACGGATTGCAGGGCGTTTTTTTGCTTTTTATGCAGCTTCAGCTGCGCGGATGGGCCCGGTCGTAGGCTTCCAGCAGCCGGGCGCTGTCGATTTCTGTGTAGATCTGCGTACTCGACAGGCTGGCGTGGCCGAGCAGTTCCTGGATCGTACGCAGGTCGCCGCCGCCGGCCAGAAGATGGGTCGCGAAGGAATGACGTAGCGCATGGGGCGTCGCACTCTTCGGCAGGCCGAGCGCGCCGCGCAGCTTTTCCATGGCGAGCTGCACCAGGCGCGGATTGAGCGGCCCGCCGCGCGCGCCGACGAACAGCGGTCCGTCCTTCGAAATCCCGTAAGGACAGAGATCCAGATAGGCGTCGATCGCTTCCGTGACGACGGGCAGGATCGGCACCAGCCGTTCCTTGCCGCCCTTGCCCTTGATCTTCAGTGTCTTCGTGCCCTTTCGCGGCGCGGTGCCGCCGGTGAGTGACAGGGCCTCCGACAGGCGCAACCCGCAGCCGTAAAGAAGCGTCAGCACCGCGGCGTTGCGCGCCTCGATCCAGGGTTCGCTTTCCATGGCGAGATCGCCCCCGGTGATATCCCTTGCATCGCGCGCCGAGACCGGTTTGGGCAGGGACCGGGGCTGCTTCGGCGGCCGGACCGCACCGGCGGCCGCCGCATTGACCTCGCCGCGCCGCTCCAGGAAACGCAGGAAGGACCGGATGCCGGCAAGCCCGCGTGCCAGCGACCGGCTTTGGGTTCCCCCTTGGCGCCTGCGGGCCAGGAAGGCCCGGAAATCGGCCGGTTTCAACGCCTTGATATCCTTCAGCGCCGGTGCGCCGCCCAGGTGATCGGTGAGGAACCGTAAAAACTGCCTGAGATCGCGCTCATAGGCGATCAGCGTCTTGTCGGACAGCCGGCGCTCATCGGCAAGATGGTCCAGCCACAGACCGACCCTCTGATTGAGGTCGGGGCGGGCGGTGACGAGCAGGGTGTCGGTATCTGCGGAGGTCGGAGACATAGGCCGAGGATAAGACCATGAACCCAATCGTTCGGTTAACGGCGTAATCTGTTCGACAAAACCCTCCCCTCTCGATAGTCACCCCGGCCAAGCGAAAGCGCGAGCCGGGGCCGGGGAGGCAAAAGCCTGACGAATAGGGCGGTTGGAACTTACAAAGCCCTCGGCTCGCCGGTCCCGGGTCTCACTGGCGTTCGCCCGGGATGACCAAATTGAAGTTTGGAATAAAAAAGCCCGGCCGGAACCGGGCTTTCAAATCCGAGGGCCTGTAGGCCTTAAAGAATACTCTGACCGGTCTTGGCCCAGTCCGCAAGAAAGGCTTCAAGTCCCTTGTCGGTCAGCGGATGCTTGACCAGGCCTTTCAGCGTTGCCGGCGGCACCGTCGCGACGTCGGCGCCGATGATGGCGCAGTCCCGGACGTGGTTCGCGGTGCGGATCGAGGCGGCGAGGATCTGGGTGTCGAAGTCGTAATTGTCGTAAATGACCCGGATCTCGCGAATCAGCTCCAGCCCGTCGAGGTGGATGTCGTCGAGGCGGCCGATGAACGGCGAGATGTAGGTCGCGCCGGCCTTGGCGGCCAAAAGCGCCTGGTTGGCGGAAAAGCACAGGGTGACATTGGTCTTGTGGCCGTCGCCGGTCAGCGTCTTGCAGGCCTTCAGACCGTCGAGCGTCAGCGGCAGCTTGATCACCACGTTGTTGGCGATCTTCACAAGTTCCCTGGCTTCCTTGATCATCGTGTCGTAGTCGGTTGCGGCAACCTCCGCCGACACGTCGCCGTCGGTGATGGAACAGATCTCGGCGATCACTTCCTTGAATTGCCGGCCGCTCTTGGCAACGAGCGAGGGATTGGTGGTGACGCCGTCGAGCAGGCCGGTTGCGGCAAGCTCCTTGATTTCAGCGGTGTCAGCCGTATCGACGAAAAATTTCATGGGGTTCTGCTCCCGTTGGGCGCGCCGGCGAAGCGGCAAATTTGGACGGGCCAGGCAAATGGCCCGTTGAATGTTTCTCTGCTCGCGGTTTCTTTACCGTAGGATGCGGTTAAGAAGAACCCCGCGATTCGAGATTGGGTGCGATTTTTGCGGTACGTACCTCAAAAATCGCAAAAAGAGCCTCAGGAAGCAGGACGAAGGAAGCCGGTGCTGTTTGATGACGACCCGTTGCAGCGTGAGACCATCGCCAGTGTGATGGTGCCGGTCGCCGTACCCGGTCCCTATACCTATAAGGTGCCGCCGGGCGTCAGCGTCGTGCCGGGAACCATCGTCCGCGTTCCGTTGGGCCCCCGGGAGGTGCTCGGCGCCGTCTGGGACAATGAGCCGGATCCGGCGATCAATCCGAAGAAGCTGAAGTCCATCTCTCATGTCTATGAAGGTGCCCGGCCGCTGGACAAGGATCTGCGCCGGTTCATCGACTGGGTGGCGAACTGGACCCTTGCGGCGCCCGGCATGGTCCTGCGCATGGTGCTCAGGTCCGAAGAAGCTCTGGAGGAGGAGCCGCCCGTTGCCGGCGTTCGCAAGATCGAAGGGGCCGCACCGGAACGGATGACGCCTGCCCGCAGCCGGGTGCTGGAAACCATGGAGGACGGCTTCGCCTGGACCAAGAGCGGTCTTGCCCATGCCGCCGGGGTGTCTCCTTCCGTGATCGACGGATTGCTGCACCAGGAGGTCCTGGAGGTCGTCTCGCTTCCGGCCGCGCCGCCGCCGCCGAAACCGCAGGTGGATTTCTGCAAGCCCGACCTGACGCCGGCCCAGAGGGAAGCCGCCGACGGGCTGATCGAAAGCTTCGACAAGGGCGCGGCCGTCTCCCTGATCGACGGGGTGACCGGTTCCGGCAAGACCGAAGTCTATTTCGAGGCCGTGGCCGAGGCGCTCAGGCGCGACCGGCAGGTGCTTGTGCTTTTGCCGGAAATCGCGCTCACCGAGCAGTTCCTGCGCCGGTTCGAGCAGCGCTTCGGCGTCTACCCGGCCGAATGGCATTCAGAGGTCAGCCCGAAAAACCGGGCCCGCACCTGGCGCGGTGTCGCTTCCGGCGATGTCCGGGTCGTGATCGGTGCCCGCTCCGCCCTGTTCCTGCCCTATCTCGAACTCGGCCTGATCGTGGTCGACGAGGAACACGATTCCGCCTTCAAGCAGGACGACCGCGTGCCCTATTCGGCCCGCGACATGGCGGTCGTGCGCGGCCACATCTCCCGCTTCCCCGTGGTGCTGGCCTCGGCAACGCCGTCGATCGAAAGCCGGGTCAACGCCGACATGGGCCGCTACCGGCGCTTCGTCCTGCCAGAACGGGCCTCCGGCGCTGCCCTGCCGGAGCTGAAGGCGATCGACATGCGCCATCAGGGGCCGGAGCGGGGGCGCTGGATCGCGCCGGAACTGCTTGTCGCTATGAAGGAGGCCTTTGCCGACGGCGCCCAGACGCTTTTGTTCCTGAACCGGCGCGGTTACGCCCCTCTGACACTTTGTCGCACCTGCGGCCACAGGTTCCAGTGTCCCCATTGCAGCGCCTGGCTGGTCGAGCACCGCTTTCAGGGGCGTCTGGTCTGCCACCACTGCGGCCATAATGAAAAGGTGCCCGAAAGCTGTCCTTCCTGCGGCAGCGTGGATTCGCTCATCGCCTGTGGACCGGGTGTGGAAAGGGTCGCCGAAGAGGTCGCGGACCGTTTTCCTGAGGCCCGCACCCTCATTCTGTCTTCCGATCTGCCCGGCGGGCCGGACCGGTTGCGCCGGGAGATGAAGATCGTCGAGGAAGGCGGCGCCGATATCGTGATCGGAACCCAGCTCGTCGCCAAGGGACACAATTTTCCGAAAATGCGCCTGGTCGGTGTGATCGATGCGGATCTCGGCCTGGCCCACGGCGACCCGCGGGCGGCGGAAAAAACCTTTCAGCTCCTGGCCCAGGTGACCGGCCGTGCCGGCCGCGTAACCGGAGGCGGCAAGGGCTTTCTGCAGACCTATTCGCCGGACCACCCGGTCATCAAGGCCCTGCTGTCCTCCGACAGGGACGCCTTTTACGAGGCGGAAATCGCGGCCAGGCAGGCGGCCGGACTGCCGCCTTTCGGCCGCCTCGCGGCGATTGTCGTCTCCGGTCCGGACAAACGCTTCGCCGAGGATTTCGCCCGCGCCTTTGTCCGCGCCGCTCCGAGGGAGCCGGCGATCACGCTGCTGGGCCCGGCGGAAGCGGCCCTTGCCATGGTGCGCGGACGTTACCGCTACAGGCTCCTGGCGATGGCGCCCCGGCAGCTGGATCTGCAGGCTTACCTGCGCGCCTGGCTGGAGCAGGCGCCCCGGCCGGTGAAGGGATTGAGGGTGCAGGTGGACATCGATCCGCAGCACTTTTTATGAGACGAAACGAAAAAAGAGCCAGAAATCGCCGGACACCGCCATTTGGCGAAGTTGCACACTTAGAAACCCTGTGCTAAGTGAGGCGCGGCTTTGGGGGAACGGTTTAACCGTCATACCTTCTGACCCTGAAATCATTAATTATTTCAATGCCTTACGAGTGGGAAGCTGCTTAGTGGGGCTTGAAAGACGTCAGAGAGCTCGGACCTGGTGACTGACAACGTATCTCTCGTATCCGGCGTGGCTAAGCGATATGCGTCCGCCCTCCTCGATCTAGCCGAGGAAAGTGGCGCGACTGCCGACGTGGAACGGGATCTTGGCAAATTTGAGGGCTACCTCAATGAAAGCGAAGATCTCATCCGTCTCGTAAAGAGCCCGTCGTTCAGCGCTGAGGAGCAGATTTCTGCTCTGAGTGCGCTTCTGGACAAGGCCGGTATCACCGGCCTTGCGGCAAATTTTGTGAAGCTGGCGGCCCAAAACCGGCGCCTCTTCGTCCTTCCTGACATGATCAAGGCGTTCCGCGCACTGCTTGCCGAAAAGCGGGGTGAGGAAACGGCAGAGGTAACCTCTGCCGCACCGCTCTCGGACGATCATGTCAAAGCCCTGACGGAAGCTCTGGCTTCTTCTCTGGGCAAGTCCGTAAACATCGCAGCGAAGGTTGATCCTGCTCTGATCGGTGGCCTTGTGGTCAAGGTCGGATCCCGCATGATCGACACGTCTCTGCGTACCAAGCTCAATTCAATCAAGTTCGCGATGAAAGAGGTCGGCTGATGGATATTCGGGCCGCGGAAATCTCCGCTATCCTCAAGGACCAGATCAAGAGTTTCGGCCAGGAAGCCGAAGTTTCTGAAGTCGGTCAGGTGCTGTCCGTCGGTGACGGTATTGCTCGTGTTTACGGTCTGGACAAGGTCCAGGCCGGTGAAATGGTCGAATTCCCGGGCGGTATCCGGGGCATGGCGCTGAACCTCGAAACCGACAACGTCGGCGTCGTGATCTTCGGTTCCGACCGTGACATCAAGGAAGGCGATACGGTCAAGCGGACCGGCGCCATCGTGGAAGTTCCGGTCGGCAAGGGCCTGCTCGGCCGCGTTGTCGATCCGCTCGGCAACCCGCTGGACGGCAAGGGCCCGATCGAAGCCACCGAACGTCGCCGTGTGGACGTGAAGGCACCGGGCATCCTGCCGCGTAAGTCGGTGCATGAGCCGATGTCCACGGGCCTCAAGGCGATCGACGCCCTGATTCCGGTCGGCCGCGGCCAGCGCGAGCTGGTGATCGGCGACCGTCAGACCGGCAAGACCGCGATCATCCTCGACACCTTCCTGAACCAGAAGCCGCTGCACGCAAGCGACCACGAAGACGTCAAGCTGTACTGCATCTACGTGGCCGTCGGTCAGAAGCGCTCCACGGTCGCACAGTTCGTGAAGACCCTGGAAGACGCTGGCGCTCTGGAGTACTCCATCGTCGTTGCCGCAACCGCTTCGGACGCCGCTCCGCTGCAGTTCCTGGCGCCGTTCGCCGGCTGTGCGATGGGTGAATTCTTCCGCGACAATTCGATGCACGCCGTGATCGGCTACGACGATCTGACCAAGCAGGCCGTGGCCTACCGTCAGATGTCCCTGCTGCTCCGCCGTCCGCCGGGACGTGAAGCTTTCCCGGGCGACGTCTTCTACCTGCACTCCCGTCTGCTGGAGCGCGCTGCAAAGCTGAACGAAGACAACGGCCGTGGCTCGCTGACCGCTCTGCCGGTCATCGAAACCCAGGGCAACGACGTGTCCGCGTTCATTCCGACCAACGTGATCTCGATCACCGACGGTCAGATCTTCCTGGAAACGGACCTGTTCTACCAGGGTATCCGTCCGGCCGTGAACGTCGGTCTGTCGGTGTCCCGCGTGGGCTCGTCCGCTCAGATCAAGGCGATGAAGCAGGTTGCCGGTCCGATTAAGGGTGAACTCGCCCAGTATCGTGAAATGGCCGCTTTCGCCCAGTTCGGTTCGGACCTCGACGCCACCACCCAGCGCCTGCTGAACCGTGGTGCCCGCCTGACGGAACTCCTGAAGCAGCCGCAGTTCTCGCCGCTGAAGACCCAGGAACAGGTCGCGGTCATTTACGCCGGCGTGAACGGCTATCTGGATCCGCTGCCGGTGAACAAGGTTCGCGAATTCGAAGAGGCCTTGCTGCTGCACCTGCGCGGCGAACATGCCGATCTTCTGGACGCGATCTGGGAGAAAAAGGCACTCGATGACGAATTGACGGGCAAGCTCAAGGCCGTGCTCGACAACTTCGCCAAGAACTTCGCCTGAGAACGCAGTCGGGATAAGGAGCAGGGGCGGCCATGCCGAGCCTGAAGGACTTACGAAACCGCATCGCTTCCGTGAAGGCGACGCAGAAGATCACCAAGGCCATGCAGATGGTGGCCGCGGCGAAGCTGCGTCGTGCTCAGGAAGCTGCGGAGGCCGCCCGGCCCTATGCGGAACGCATGGAGCAGGTGCTGGCCAATCTCGCGGCGGCATTCGAAGGCCGTGACGACGCACCGAAGCTGATGGCCGGCACCGGCAACGACCAGGTTCATCTCCTGGTGCTTGCCACGGCCGAACGCGGCCTGTGCGGTGGTTTCAACACCAATATCGCCAAGCTGGCACGTGAAAAGGCGCGCAGCCTGATCGCCCAGGGCAAGACGGTGAAAATCATCTGCGTAGGCAAGAAGGGTTATGATGCGATCAAGCGGGACCTCGGTTCCCACGTCATCAAGACCGTCGACCTGCGCAATGTGAAAAATGTCGGGTTTGCCAACGCACACGAGATCGGCACGGATATCCTGTCGATGTATGCCGCGGGCGAATTCGATGTCTGCACGTTGTTCTATTCGAAGTTCAGGTCGGTGATCGCTCAGGAGCCGACGGCCCAGCAGCTCATTCCGGCCCATTTCGAAGCCGCGGAAGGGGCGTCCGATCAGGGCGGTGCCGCAGCGGTCTACGAATACGAGCCGGACGAAACGGAGATCCTCGAGGACCTCCTGCCGCGCAACATCTCCGTCCAGATTTTCCGGGGTCTCCTGGAAAATGCTGCAAGTGAACAGGGCGCGCGTATGTCCGCGATGGACAACGCGACCCGAAACGCGGGCGAAATGATCGAAAAACTGACGATCAGCTACAACCGCCAGCGCCAGGCGCAGATCACGACGGAACTGATTGAAATTATCTCGGGCGCTGAAGCGCTCTAACGGGATCGAGACGAGGATTAGGGATATGGCTGACAAACAGGTCGGACGGATCACCCAGGTCATCGGCGCCGTTGTCGACGTCAAGTTCGATGACCACCTGCCGTTGATCCTGAACGCTCTTGAAGTTGACAACCAGGGCGTTCGCCTGGTGCTGGAAGTTGCCCAGCACCTTGGCGAAAACACGGTTCGTACCATCGCGATGGACTCCACCGAGGGTCTGGTTCGCGGTCAGGAAGTGGTCGACACCGGCAGCGCGATCGAAGTGCCGGTCGGCGACGGTACGCTGGGCCGCATCATGAACGTGATCGGCGAACCGGTGGACGAAGCCGGCGCCATTCCGCATGAGGCCAAGCGCGCCATCCACCAGGATGCTCCGGAGTTCATCGAACAGTCCACCGAAGCTGAAATCCTGGTCACCGGCATCAAGGTCGTGGACCTGCTGGCTCCTTACGCCAAGGGCGGCAAGATCGGCCTGTTCGGCGGCGCCGGCGTGGGCAAGACGGTTCTGATCATGGAACTCATCAACAACGTCGCAAAGGCGCACGGCGGTTACTCCGTGTTCGCAGGCGTTGGCGAGCGGACCCGTGAAGGCAACGACCTTTACTGGGAAATGATCGAATCCGGCGTGAACAAGGAAGGCGGCGGCGAAGGCTCCAAGGCAGCCCTCGTTTACGGCCAGATGAACGAGCCTCCCGGAGCCCGTGCCCGTGTTGCTCTGACCGGTCTGACCGTTGCAGAACACTTCCGCGACCAGGGCCAGGACGTGCTGTTCTTCGTGGACAACATCTTCCGCTTTACCCAGGCCGGTTCCGAAGTGTCCGCTCTGCTCGGCCGTATTCCTTCGGCCGTGGGGTATCAGCCGACTCTGGCGACCGACATGGGCGCCATGCAGGAACGCATTACCACCACCACCAAGGGCTCGATCACGTCCGTTCAGGCCGTGTACGTCCCGGCCGATGACTTGACCGACCCGGCACCGGCATCGACCTTTGCCCACCTGGACGCAACGACGGTTCTGAACCGCTCGATCGCGGAAAAGGGCATCTACCCGGCCGTGGATCCGCTGGACTCCACCTCGCGTATGCTCGACGCCCGCATCATCGGCGAAGAACACTACGAAACCGCCCGTGCGGTTCAGGTGACCCTGCAGCGTTACAAGGCGCTCCAGGACATCATCGCCATCCTGGGCATGGACGAACTGTCTGAAGAGGACAAGCTCACCGTTGCCCGCGCCCGTAAGATCGAGCGCTTCCTGTCCCAGCCGTTCTTCGTGGCCGAGGTCTTCACCGGTTCTCCGGGCAAGCTCGTCGCTCTCGAAGACACGATCAAGGGCTTCAAGGGTCTCGTCAACGGCGAATACGACCACCTTCCGGAAGCGGCCTTCTACATGGTCGGCTCCATCGACGAAGCGGTCGAGAAGGCTCAGAAACTGGCTGCGGAAGCTGCCTGATAAGACAGTGATCGGGCGCGTGCCTTTCGGAAGCGCCCGTTCCGGAATTCGGACCGGCGGCCTTGCCGCCGTCCGCACCAGACTGACAAGGGACATGCCAAATGGCTGAGTTATTCCAGTTCGAGTTGGTCTCGCCGGAGCGTCAGCTCCTGTCCGAACAGGTTCTCGAAGTGATCGTGCCCGGTACCGAAGGTGAATTCGGCGTTCTGAAGGACCACAGCCCCTTCATGTCCACCATTCAGGCCGGTATTCTCAGGGTGCGCCGCGAGCAGGGCGCAGCGGCGGACGAATATTTCGTTCGCGGCGGCTTTGCCGATGTGGCAACCGGCGGTCTGACCGTTCTGGCGGAACAGGCGGTGCCGGTGGCCGACCTGAAGGTCGAGCACCTGGACGAGCAGATCAAGAACGCTGAAGAAGACGTCGCCGACGCCAAGGACACCGAGACCCTTCGCAAGGCCCAGGACACCCTGGCCCGGCTGATCGACATCAGGGAATCCATGAAAAAGATCTGAACCCTGCGCATCGTGCGTGAGGATAGGCTTTTGAAACGCGGCCCATCGGGCCGCGTTTTTGTATGTCCGGCTGATAGAATCGAGCCCATAAAAAAACCCGGCCGTTCGGCCGGGTTCAAAATCGTCAGATCGGAAACGTCGATCAGGCGGCGATGCGCTTGAACGACGTGCTGATGCCGTTGCTCGAACGGTTGCGGCGGCGCTCTTCCGGCGGGATGTAAACCAGGGCGCGGTGTTCGTCGCAGTAGGACACACCGGCTTCAACCCGGTTGTTGCACGGGAACGTGTAGTTGCCGGCATCGCCTTCTGCCCATTTGCAGCAACCGGGACGCGGGAGGCTCAATGAAGTCATGTTCTTTTCCTTTTTCTTCTCTTCTACGCGCGGCAAAAAAGCGCTCGAGCATCCTCTCTTCGAGGATCCGAACAGCCATTGCGATTATCGGAGTTATAGTCGCGTTCGCCGCGCGTAAATCCGCCCAATGGACGGTGAGCGCCGAACGCAAGAGTTAGATAGTGTAGCCGTCACAAAATTGCAATAGTTGCTCCGCATGGGCGCTCTGCGACTGATGCATAGCTTCGGCTATAGCTAAGCACATCTGTAGAAAGAGTGTTACCAGTCAGTTATTTATTGCAGATTGCGACCTGTCGTCTCAGCTGTCCAGCAATTTTCCGCCGGCCCGGGCCAATGCCTCGGGCGTATCCAGATCGAGACGGGCCGCCGAGCCGATCTCGTATTCCAGGACGAATTCCGGATTTTCCGCAATCAGGTGCCTCGCGCCGATATCGCCGTGCAGGGCCTTGAGGGCCTCGAAGAAGCGTTTGTCCCAAAGTACCGGATTGCCACGCTTGCCGTCCGCCGTCGCGGTCACGATCAGGGCGTCGGGACTGTCGGAGTACCTTTCGATCATGCCCTTCAGGGTGTCTGACGTGATCCCCGGCATGTCGGCAAGCAGAATGATGACCGCGTCCAGGGAAGGATCCAGCGCCTCCATGCCTGTGAGTATAGAGCCGGCCATTCCGTCGGCGAAATCCGGATTGTGGACGATATCGATGCCGAGTTCCGAAACCTCGGCGCCGATCTTCTCCGCCATGTGGCCGGTCACCAGAACGGTCTGCCCGAGATCCGCGCCCTGAGCGGCCTCCGCGGCGTGCCTGACCAGGCTCTTGCCGCCGATTTCGGCGAGCAGCTTGTTGGGGCCGCCCATGCGGCTCGACTTCCCGGCCGCCAGAATAATGGCGCCGATCTTCGGCTTGTCCGGCACTGTCTTGACCTCGCGCGGTTGCGGTCTTGTTCCGATCTCCATAAGCAGCCCGCCGACGCCCATTCCGGTAATGTCATGGGCGCTGACGTCCAGACCGGCGAGTTTCCGCTCAAGCACCCAGTCGAAACCGTTTTCCTTCGGGCTGCGGGCGCAGCCAGGCGCGCCGATCACCGGCAGGCCCTTGTAGGTGCCGATCATGAGCAGGTTGCCGGGGTCGACCGGCATGCCGAACTGCTCCACCGTTCCGCCCGCGCGTTCGATCGCCGCCGGCAGGATGTCCTTGCGGTCGACGACGGCGGAAGCGCCGAAGAGGATCAGGAAATCCGCCCCCTGGTCGGCAAGCCGCGCCATCGCTTCTGCAACAGCCTCTTCGCGGTGATCGACACGTTCCTCGGCGAGGATCGTGCTGCCGCTGGCGCCAAGCCGGGCTTCCAGCACGCGGCGGGTCTTGTCCATCGTGCTCGGCTTCAGGTGAGGAAGCCGGGTCGCGACCAGTCCGATCCTGTGGGCCTTGAAGGGCGCGACCTTGAGCGCCTTTGATATCCGCTTCTCAGCCTCTTCGACCAGGCGTCCCGAAACGGCGAAGGGAATGATCTTGGCGGTCGCGACCATGCGACCGGCCTGGACCCTGGCGTATTCGGGCAGGGTCGCGATGGTGATTGCCGGGTCGATCCGGTTCATCGCATCGATCGCTTGCCGGTCGATGACGAGAACGCCGGCCTGGTCCGCATAGAGATTGACCCGGCCCGTGAACGGTGCGTCACCGGTAAGCCCGCCGCCGTTGGCGGCTTGCGCGATCCGGTCGGCCGCCACATCCTCGCTGAGGTCGTCCGCCGCCAGGCAGGCCACGGTGACGCTCGCGATCCCTGCCTGCGCAAGCGCCCTGACATCGTCCGCGCTCAGCACGCGGCCTTTCTTGAACGTGCCATTGCCGGTCCTGGTGGAATGGGCGAGCACGCACCCTTCGGCTTCAAGGACGGGCCGCGGACCGAATTCCATCAGGCGGTCTCCGGCTCCTTGCGCAGGGCGGCAATGACCTTGCCGAGCACCGCGACCGCAATTTCCGCAGGCGAGGCCGCCCCGATGTCGAGTCCGATCGGTGCATCGATCCGGTCGATGTCTGCCTGCGGGATCCCGGCTTCCAGAAACCGCTCCACCCGTTTGGCGTGGGTCTTCCGGCTGCCGAGGGCGCCGACGTAGAAACAGCCTGCCTTCAACGCTTCCTGCAGCGGCAGGTCGTCGATCTTCGGGTCATGGGTCACCGCGGCAACGGCGGTGAAGGCATCAAGCGGTGCGTCCTTCAGGACGTCCTCGGGCCACTCGGCGATCAGCGTTTCCTTAGGGAAGCGCTCCTCTGTGGCGAAGGCGGTGCGCGGATCGATGATGGTCACGTCAAAACCGGCGATCTCCGCCATCGGCGCCAGGGCCTGGGAAATATGGACCGCGCCGATTATGACCAGCCGGGGCGGCGGTACGGATACCGTCAGGAACATGTTTCCGGCGTCCGTTTCGATCATGCCTGATTTGCCGGACCGGAAACGACGCACCAGTTCGTCGTGCAACGGATCGGCTGAGAAGTCGGATCTTTTCAGAACCAGGCGCTGCTCGCCGCTTGCCATGTCGGTGACGAGGATCGTCGCTCCTCGTGCGGCACGTTCTTCGTTGAGCGCGGAAAGAAGGGAAAGGTCCATGGGTCAGCCACGCTCCATTGCCAGTTTGAAGCCGAGTGCCACCAGGATCGACCCGGAGATCCAGCGGCTGACGTCCTGCCACCTGGAGGACTTGCGAAGCTGCTTTTGAACCTGGGAGGCAAACAGCACGGTGAAGACATCGGCCGACGAAAAGGACAGGTTCACGATCGTTCCGAGGATCAGGAACTGCGCCCACACCGGAAGGCCGGCATTGACATCGACGAACTGCGGCAGGAAGGCGATGAAGAACACTGCGGCCTTGGGATTGAGGATCTCCACGATCACGCTGTCGAAAAAGGCGCGCCGGCGGCTGCGCGCAGGCAACTGCGGCGTCGGCCCGGCCGTGGTGCGTGTCCGGATCATCTGGATGCCGAGCCAGACGAGATAGGCGCCGCCCGCGAGTTTCAGGCCGGCATAGAGGGTGGGCACGACCGCGAAGACGGCCGACAGTCCCAGGGTCGCGGCAATCACGTGGACATAGCAGCCGATATGGATGCCGAACGCGGCCCAGAAGCCGGCGGCACGGCCGCGCGACAATGTCTGTGCGGCGGTATAAAGCAGCGCCGGACCGGGAAAATAGGCGAAAAGAAGGGTCGCGGCGGCGAAGGCCATCAGGGTTTCAAAGGCGGGCATTGCGTGTATCCGGGTTGTCGCCTGATGCTTCAGGAAATCGGTTCGACATAGACGCTGATGCGTCCGCCGCAGGACAGTCCGACGCGCCATGCGGTTTCATCGGCGACGCCGAATTCCAGGGTCGTCGGCTTGCCGGTCTCGATCACGTCGATGGCTTCGGAGACCACGGCGCCCTCGACGCAGCCGCCGGAAACAGATCCCTCGAAATTGCCGTCCTCATCGATCACCAGGTGGGAACCGGTCGGCCTTGGCGCGGACCCCCAGGTCTCGACCACGGTCGCAAGGGCGACCTGCCGTCCGGACCGGCGCCATTCCTCGGCGGTGGCGAGCACATCGGTTGCTGAAGACTGGATGTCATGGGTCATGCGAACGTTCTCCCTTGCGGGAAATATAGACCTATTGAATTGAGATGAAAGCGGGTGTCGCGAAAATTGCGTAATGAAAAAGCGGCGCACCGTTTCCGGTGCGCCGCTTCTTGTCCGGGGTGTCCGGTCGTTTTATTCGGCGGCCGAGCGCAGCACCGGGGCGGCGTCGCGCACGTCGCCGTCCACATGCGGCTCGAAGGTCGCGAAGTTGTCGATGAACATCTGCACCAGCTTGGCGGCCTGGCGATCGAAGGCGTGCTTGTCGTCCCAGGTTTCCCGCGGGTTCAGGATCTTCGAATCGACGCCCGGTACTTCTTCGGGCACCGCGAAGCCGAAATACGGATCGGTGCGGAAGGTTGCGTCCTTCAGCGAGCCGTCGAGCGCGCCGGCGAGCAGCGTGCGGGTTGCCTTGATCGGCATGCGGCTGCCGACGCCGTAGGCGCCACCGGTCCAGCCGGTGTTGACCAGCCAGCAGTCGACGTTGTGCTCGGCGATCAGATCGCGCAGCAGGTTGCCGTACTGGGACGGATGCAGCGGCAGGAACGGGGCGCCGAAGCAGGTGGAGAAGGTGGCCTGCGGCTCCGTCACGCCACGCTCGGTGCCGGCGACCTTTGCGGTGTAGCCGGAAATGAACGTGTACATGGCCTGGGCCGGGGTCAGCTTGGCGATCGGCGGCATCACGCCGAAGGCATCCGCCGTCAGCATGATGATCGTCTTCGGCATCGGCGCCGTGCCGGTCAGGCTGGCGTTGGAGATGAAGTGGATCGGATAGGCCGCGCGGGTGTTTTCCGTCTTCGTGTCGTCGTCGAAATCCGGAATGCGGTTTTCGTCCAGAACGACGTTTTCCAGAACGGTGCCGAAGCGCTGGGTCGTGGAATAGATTTCCGGCTCGGCTTCCTTGGAAAGCTTGATCGTCTTCGCGTAGCAGCCGCCCTCGAAGTTGAAGACGCCGGTCTTGCCCCAGCCGTGTTCGTCGTCGCCGATCAGGGTCCGGTTCGGATCGGCGGACAGGGTGGTCTTGCCGGTGCCCGACAGGCCGAAGAAGATGGCGGTGTCGCCTTCGGAACCCACATTGGCGGAACAGTGCATCGGCATGACGCCCTGCAGCGGCAGCAGGTAGTTCAGGAAAGTGAACACCGACTTCTTCATTTCACCGGCATAGGACGAGCCGCCGATCAGCACGATCTTGCGGGTCAGGTCGCAGGCAATGACGGTTTCGGTGCGGCAGCCATGACGGTCCGGATCGGCCTTGAAGCTCGGCAGGTCGATGATGGTCATTTCCGGAATGAAGCTGGCGAGCTCGGAGATTTCCGGACGCAGCAGCAGGTTGCGGATGAACAGCGAGTGCCAGGCGTATTCAGTATAGACGCGAACCGGAAGCCGGTAGGCCTTCTCTGCGCCGCCGTAAAGATCCTGGGCGAAGAGCTCCTTGCCCTTCACGTGTTCGCGGAAATCGGCAAAGAGCGTTTCGAAATGGTCCAGCGACATGCGCTGGTTGTTGTCCCACCACACGGTGTCCGCGGTGTTGTCGTCGACGACAACGAACTTGTCCTTCGGAGACCGGCCGGTATGGATGCCGGTATCGGCGACCAGGGGGCCGTTCGCTGCAATCTGAG
Source organism: Roseibium aggregatum (assembly GCF_014692675.1). Classification (GTDB taxonomy): domain Bacteria; phylum Pseudomonadota; class Alphaproteobacteria; order Rhizobiales; family Stappiaceae; genus Roseibium; species Roseibium aggregatum_C. Next base: position 40,122 of record NZ_JABFCZ010000017.1, read on the forward strand.
CTTCGCCGCGAGAGATCGAATGCTCGTAAAGTGCAGGCTCGCTCTGGTTCCAATAAATTGCCTTCAGACCGTCCAGTCCGAAAGTCTCGACGCCGTGAGAGCCATTCCTGACACCTACTTCCTGCATATCCCGCTGTCCTTGTGAATCTGGCGTGTGAATTTGGCGTTTCCTGCCTTAGGGGCGGCAAGTAATAATTTCTTAAGCCACGCCTTTGAGCGGTGGCGAAACTAGTTGATACGCAGGCATCCAACAAGACTGCGAGGCAATTGAATCGTCGGTTTAATCGATTAAATACAATCAACCTGCATGAGATGATTAATTTGTATTCCGAATAAAATCATTTCAGGAGTGCTGTTCACCTATCGGAGCGAGAATAGCCATTCATTTGGAACAGCATACGTAAATAGACGGATATTGGAGCCGCCGCTGCCGATTACTGCTCCGAGCAGGGCTCAAAGTGCCCGGAACTGTACGATTGCCATATTTTATGCGCATTTAGCAGGCCAAAGGCTAAATACCAGTTGAGGAGGCCGTTGTGCGGCCCGCCACTTGAAGGACACGGATCCAGATTATGCCGACGATTGCACTGGTCGATGACGACCGCAACATTCTGACTTCGGTTTCCATCGCCCTGGAGGCGGAAGGGTACCGGGTGCAGAGCTACACGGATGGGACATCGGCCCTGGAAGGGTTGCAGAGCGATGCGCCGGACCTTGCGATTTTCGATATCAAGATGCCGCGTATGGACGGCATGGAACTGCTGCGCCGCCTGCGCCAGACCACCGATCTGCCGGTCATCTTCCTGACCTCGAAGGATGACGAGATCGACGAGCTGTTCGGCCTGAAGATGGGCGCGGACGATTTCATCCGCAAACCGTTCTCGCAACGCCTGCTGGTCGAGCGGGTCCGGGCGGTCCTGCGCCGGGTCCAGCCGCGCGACGCCTCCGCGCCGCGCGATGCGGCCGACAAGCTCCTGGAGCGCGGTCAGCTCGTCATGGATCCGGAGCGTCATACCTGTACCTGGAACAACAAGCCGGTTACTCTGACGGTGACCGAATTCCTGATCCTGTCGGCGCTCGCGCAGCGTCCGGGCGTGGTGAAAAGCCGCAATGCCCTGATGGATGCGGCCTACGACGATCAGGTTTATGTTGACGACCGGACGATCGACAGTCACATCAAGCGCCTTCGCAAGAAGTTCAAGGTCGTTGACGACGATTTCGATATGATCGAAACGCTTTACGGCGTCGGTTACAGGTTCAAGGAGGTCTGAAGACCCCGTCCATGGCGGTAGAGAGCGAGAAGGCGGAAGTGACGGCCGCGCCGGAAGGCGCGCCTGAGCGGTCCCAGTTGCGCTGGCTTGGCAACAGAAGGATCCGGCGCCGGCTGCTCAACCGGTTCGGCCGGATTTTCGGCACCTATGTGCTGTCCTCCCTGACCCGCCGGATCGTTGCGATCAATCTCGTCGGCCTGGTCGCGCTCGTCATCGGCATTCTCTACCTCAACCAGTTCCGGGCCGGTCTGATCGACGCCCGGGTGCAGAGTCTTCTGACCCAGGGTGAGATCATTGCCGGCGCGATTGCCGCCTCGGCCACCGTCGATACCGGCGCCATCACCGTCGATCCGGAACGGTTGCTCCAGCTCCAGGCGGGCGAGAGCATCGCGCCGAGCAGCGACGATCTCGACACGCTCGATTTCCCGGTCAATCCGGAGCGGGTCGGACCGGTGCTCCGGCGCCTGATTTCTCCGACCAAGACCCGCGCCCGGATCTATGATCCCGACGGGATCCTGATCCTGGATTCGCGCCATCTTTATTCCAGCGCCCAGATCCTCCGCTTCGACCTTCCCCCGCCCAATGCGGAAGAGGACGGTCTCTGGGACAAGATCTGGCAATCGGTCAAACTCTGGCTGAGGCGGGGCGACCTGCCGCTCTATCAGGAAGTCGGCGGCGGCGACGGCCGCGCCTATCCGGAAGTGGAGGCGGCCCTTGCAGGGTCTCCGGCCAGCGTCGTCCGGGTATCCCCGCGCGGCGAACTGATCGTCTCCGTGGCGGTGCCGATCCAGAGGTTCCGTGCCGTGCTCGGCACGCTCCTTCTGTCGACCCAGGGCGGAGACATCGATGCCATCGTGCGCGCCGAACGCATTGCCATCATGCGTGTCTTCCTGGTCGCGGCAACGGTGACCACGCTTCTGTCGATCCTGCTTGCCGGCACCATTGCCGGACCTGTCCGGCGCCTGGCGGCGGCGGCCGAGCGGGTCCGCATGGGGTCGACCTCCCGACAGGAAATTCCCGAATTCGCCGAGCGCCAGGACGAGATCGGCCATCTGGCGCGGGCCTTCCGGGAAATGACCCACGCGCTCTACAACAAGATCGACGCGATCGAGCAGTTCGCGGCGGATGTGGCCCATGAATTGAAGAACCCGCTGACGTCGCTGCGCAGCGCCGTGGAGACGCTGCCGCTGGCGAAATCGGATCAGTCCAAGGCGCGGCTGCTGGAAATCATCCAGCACGACGTGCGCCGCCTCGACCGGTTGATCACGGATATTTCCGATGCCTCGCGCCTCGATGCGGAGCTGGCGCGCGCCGATGCGGAAGTAGTCGATCTGGCCGACCTGCTGCGCGCCATTGCCAACGCCGCGAACCAGCGCGCTGGTGGCGAGATGGCCGAAATCCTGGTGACCGTTGCCGATGCCCAAGGTGCGACGCCTTATCAGGTCATGGGTCACGATATCCGTCTGGGACAGGTGATCAGCAACCTTCTGGACAACGCCCGCTCGTTCTCGCCGGAAAACGGAACGGTGCGCATTGGCCTGAGCCGCTCGGCCTCCACGATCCAGATCACCATCGACGACGACGGCCCCGGCATTCGCGCGGAAAACACCGACCGTATTTTCGAGCGCTTCTATACCGACCGCCCCGACGGCGAAGGCTTCGGCAACAATTCCGGCCTGGGGCTGTCCATCTCGCGCCAGATCATCGAGGCTTACGGCGGAACGATCAGCGCGGCCAACCGGACGGAAGACGATCCCAAGACGGGCAAAAGCAGGGTTGCCGGCGCGCGCTTTACCATTTCGCTGCCCGCCAAGGCCGCGAAATGAGCGGGGCCGACGGGCTCCCCCCGACCGTTCATGCCGCCTGCGTCATCGTCGGAACGCGCGGCATTCTGCTGCGCGGCAAATCGGGCACCGGCAAGTCCAGCCTGTGCGATCTGCTGGTCGAGGCAGCAGGAAACAAGGGGCATTTTGCAGCTCATGTCTCCGACGACCGCACCTGTCTTCGCCGGGAAAACGGAAAGGTCGTCGCGTCGCCCGCCCCGACGATCGCCGGAAAACTGGAAGTGCGCGGCCTCGGGATCGTTGAGCTGACGAACGAGCCGGAGGCGGTGCTTCACCTTGTCGCCGATATCGTCCCTTCCGGGGAACTGGAAAGATATCCCGAGGAAGACGCGCGATCGGTCGAGCTTGAAGGCGTTGATCTCCCCTTTGTCGGGCTCGAGGAAGGCCGGCCGATGGAAAATCTGCGCCGTTTGCGCTGGAGGATGCGCGGGCTTTTCCCCAAAAGCCCCGACTACATCTGAGACGGAGGGCTTTTTTACTTGCAACGGGCGGATCTCTTGTCGAGAGTGCCCCCAGACGTGAAAAGGGCCTTGTGTCCGTATTCGCCTCATCAAGCTGGATCAGGGAACGCATGATCGGTCTCGTATTGGTAACCCACGGGCGTCTTGCCGAAGAATTCAAGGCGGCACTGGAACATGTGGTCGGACCCCAGGAGCAGGTCGAGACGATCTCCATCGGTCCGGACGACGACATGGAGCAGCGGCGCCAGGATATCCTGAAGGCCGTCGAATCCGCCAATTCCGGTCAGGGTGTCGTCCTGTTGACGGACATGTTCGGGGGCACGCCGTCCAACCTGGCGATTTCCGTCATGGACGGAAAATCGGTGGAGGTCGTGGCCGGCGTCAACCTGCCCATGCTGATCAAGCTCGCAAGCGTTCGCGGAGACCGCGGCCTTGCGGACGCCGTGGATGAGGCGCGCCAGGCCGGACAGAAATACATTTCCGTCGCAAGCCAGGTGCTGTCGGGCCAGAGCTGACGGAAGTAACGGCCCGTGACCGCCCAACTCCTCGAAAAAGAACTGACCATCGTCAACCAGCGCGGCCTGCATGCCCGCGCATCGGCCAAGCTCGTGAAGCTGGTCGAGGGGTTTGATGCAGCGGTCAATGTCTCCAGGGACGGACAGACCGTCGACGGCACGTCGATCATGGGTCTGATGATGCTGGCCGCCAGCCCCGGCTGCTGCATCCGGGTGTCCGTCTCCGGCGCACAGGCCGAAGAGGCCATGGCGGCGATCGCCGCCCTTGTCGAGGACGGTTTCGGCGAGGCGGACTAGGGTCCGTCCGGCCATATTCGATGACCGGCCCGCGATGACTTTGCGGTAAGACCGTTGCCTTTCGGTGCGGAAGCCGCCAAACCTTCTCTCAGGATTTACATCAGGAGATTTTATGTCGGACGCTCCGCAGGATCGGCGCCTTTTGGCAGCCAGGACAGCCTTGTCGCACATTCACGATGCATTGGAGATGGAGTTCGGCTTCGAACTCTGGGACGGGTCCACCATTCCCGCCGATGCCCCGGCGGACGGATTGCGGATCGCGCTGTCCGAAGCCGCGCTGCCCCGTTTGCTGCGCCGGCCCGGTCCGAAGACGCTGATCGATCTCTACACCGAAGGTCATATCGATCCGCGCGGCGGCAGCATTTTCGATCTGGCCGACAAGCGCCCGCGCGTGCGCAGCCGCGAATTTCGCAAGCGGCTCGACAAGAAGCTGATCCTGAAGAGTGCCCTGCCGCTGCTGTTCGGGCCGGGAAAAGGCGCAGCGTCTCCGGTTGTCTCCGGTCTGGATGCCGGCCGGGAAGCGGACCGCAGCTCCGGCAGCGCGAAGAGCGATATCGCCTTTCACTACGACGTCTCGAACGCGTTCTACCGCCTGTTTCTCGATCCGGAGATGGTCTACACCTGCGGCTACTTCGCCGACTGGTCGAACGATCTGGCGACGGCCCAGGCCGACAAGCTCGACATGATCTGCCGCAAGCTTCGTCTGAAGCCGGGCGACCGGATGCTCGATATCGGCTGCGGCTGGGGCGCCCTGATCTGCCATGCCGCCGAACACTACGGCGTAACCGCCCTGGGCGTGACCCTGGCCGAAGAGCAGCTGGAGCTGGCGAGGCAGCGGATCGCGGAGCGCGGACTTGAGGGCAGGGTTTCCGTCGAACTGAAGGACTACCGCGATCTGACCGGCCAGTTCGACAAGATCTCCTCCATCGGCATGTTCGAACATGTCGGCATCGACAACCACGACGCCTATTACCGGGAGGTCCACAGGCTGCTGCGGCCTCGCGGTATCTACCTGCATCACGCCATTACCCGGAAGGGCAAGAAGGACCTCAAGGCGTTTCGCCGCAAGCGGGCCGAATACAAGGCAATGGTGCGTTACATTTTCCCCGGCGGCGAAGTCGATCACATCGGCTGGACGCTGACCAACCTCGAGCATCACGGCTTCGAGGTGCATGACGTGGAAGGCTGGCGGGAACATTATGCACGCACGACCCGCCTGTGGGCGGAGAACCTGGCCCGGGAGAAGGAGGCTGCGATTGCCGAAGTCGGCGAACCGAAATACCGGCTGTGGCTGCTTTATCTGACGGGCGTGTCCTTAAGCTTCCAGCGCGGCACGCTCTCCATTTTCCAGACGGTTGCCTCGAAAAGGGACAAGGGCCCCTCCGGTCTGCCGCCGAGCCGGGCGGACCTTTATTCATGAGTTGGTAAAGGATATAAAGAAATCTTTATATCCGCATTGCTAGTCGGCGATCTGCACGCTATAACACCGCCTGCATACATCGGGAGGCATGCTGCCTCCATGAGGCGGCTTGCTGTTCGGCAACCCGTATCCCCATCATCAGGCCCGGCCGGTTGCCGGTCCGGGCAAACTTCAGGACGTTTTTATGAACGACTATATCGTTAAGGACATCGGGCTCGCTGACTGGGGCCGGACCGAGATCGAGATTGCAGAAACCGAAATGCCGGGCCTGATGGCCTGCCGCGAGGAATTCGGTGCTTCCAAGCCGCTGAAGGGTGCGCGCATTGCAGGGTCCCTGCACATGACGATCCAGACGGCTGTCCTCATCGAGACCCTGGTTGCCCTGGGCGCCGAAGTCCGCTGGGCATCGTGCAATATCTTCTCCACCCAGGATCAGGCCGCGGCCGCCATCGCCAAGGCCGGCGTTCCGGTCTTCGCTATCAAGGGCGAGACGCTGGAAGAATACTGGGACTACGCCGACAAGATCTTCGATTTCGACGGCGGCGCCAACATGATCCTCGACGACGGCGGTGACGCGACCCTCTACATCCTGCTCGGCGCCCGCGTCGAAGCCGGCGAGACGAGCCTCATCGAAAACCCGACGTCGGAAGAAGAGGAATGCCTCTTCGCGCAGATCAAGAAGCGCATGGCCGCGAATCCGGGCTGGTTCACCAAGCAGCGTGACCTGATCCAGGGCGTTTCGGAAGAAACGACCACGGGCGTCATGCGTCTTTATGAAATGCAGAAGAAGGGCCAGCTGCCGTTCCCGGCGATCAACGTCAACGACAGCGTCACCAAGTCCAAGTTCGACAACCGCTACGGCTGCCGTGAATCGCTCGTCGACGGCATCCGCCGCGGCACCGACGTCATGATGTCCGGCAAGGTTGCCGTCGTCTGCGGTTACGGCGACGTCGGCAAGGGTTCCGCTCAGTCTCTGGCAGGCGCCGGTGCACGCGTGATCGTGACCGAAATCGATCCGATCTGCGCCCTGCAGGCGTCCATGGACGGTTACGAGGTCAAGACCATCGAACAGGCCCTGCCGGAAGGCGACATCTATGTCACCGCGACCGGCAACAAGGACATCATCACCTTCGACCATATGAAGGGGATGAAGGACATGGCGATCGTCTGCAACATCGGTCACTTCGACAACGAGATCCAGGTCGCTGCCCTGAAGAACACCAAGTGCCGTCCGGTCAAGGACCAGGTCGACATGTACGAGTTCCCGGACGGCAAGCGCATGATCCTGTTGTCCCAGGGCCGTCTGGTAAACCTCGGCAACGCCACCGGCCACCCGAGCTTCGTGATGTCCGCCAGCTTCACCAACCAGGTTCTGGCGCAGATCGAACTCTTTACCCGCGGCGAGCAGTACAAGAACGAAGTCTATGTGCTGCCGAAGCACCTGGACGAGAAGGTCGCCCGTCTGCACCTTGAAAAGCTCGGCGTGACGTTAACCGAGCTGTCGGATTCCCAGGCGGATTACCTGGGGATTAACAAGACCGGTCCGTTCAAGGCGGAACACTACAAGTACTGATACGCATCACCCGCCCCACTACATCTGGTGGGGCGGGTGAAATCCCGCTCAGTGATTTTCGGGCCGGATTTTTAAGATTTTAGCAATTCCGTTAACTTTTCAGAAACTGACTCTTCTTCGCGATTCCCAAAAAGGTTATGGTTTTAGCGAATCAGTAGCCAGGAGGCACACGCTTCTGATTCAGCCCGGATTCACGGGAAAAACGGCGGCTAAGGGGATCATGGAATGCCGGCAGGCAACTATGACGGCGCGCGTGCAAACGCGACGTTGCGGGGAAGGATTCTAACATCGGTAAGGCTGGCGGGTGCGACCGCTGCCGCATCGATGATTTCCGTTCCCTCCGCATGGTCTGCCGAACTCTTCCCCGTTACCTCCATGCCGATTAACCCGGACACGATGGTTCTGTTCGGCGCGGTCGGCGGCATGTGCGCCTTTGCGGTGACCGCCGCGATCGCCCTGGTTCGGCACAAGCAGCAATCCGCAAAATTCGCCAAGGCAATGAAACGGGAGACCAGCGACCTGAGGTTCCAGGTCGACCGGCTGGAGTCCATGCTCAATACCGACGAGCAGCGGGTGGTCGTGTGGACCGGCAACGGCGCGATGCCGCAGGTCTGGGGCGTGCTGCCCGAGGAATCCGGTGTGCCGCGCACCGAATCGCAGCTGCTGTCGTTCGGCAGCTGGCTGACCGCCAAGTGCTCCGCCGATCTGGAAGATTGTCTCGATACCCTGTTCAACACCGGCGAGCCGTTCTCGACCACGCTGAAAACCCGTGTCGGCACCTATGTCGAGGCGGCGGGGCGTACAACCGGCGGCGCCGTCGTGCTGCGTCTGCGCGATCTGACCGGCGAACGCCAGATGCAGGCCGAGCTTGCCGCCCGCAATGCCCGGATCTCCGGCGAACTCTATATGCTTCATGCGCTTTTGAACGCGATGCCGGCTCCGGCCTGGCAGCGCGATGCGGAAGGCAAGCTGATCTGGGCCAATGCCGCCTATGCCCATGCGGTCGATGCGCCGGATGCGGCCTCCGCCCTGCGCGACGGTGCGCCGTTCCTCGACGCAGCCGCACAGGAAGCCATGGCAAGCGAACGCGACGAAGACGGCAGCTTCCATGCCCGCATGCCGATCGTCGCCGCCGGCAAGCGCTGCGTCTTCGAGGTCACCGATGTGTCGGCGAATGTGGGCAGTGCGGGGGTCGCGGTCGATATCAGCGAGCTCGAGCAGGTCCGCAAGGAACTCGCCCGCGCCGAGGAATTCCACGGCCGCACGCTCGACCAGCTTGCGACCGCGGTCGCCATCTTCTCTGCCGACCGCAAGCTGCAGTTCTACAATGCCGCCTTCCGCCAGCTTTGGGATCTGGATCCCGCCTTCCTGGAAAACAGTCCGGAAGACGGCGCGGTGCTCGATGCGCTGCGGGCGGCCAGAAAGCTGCCCGAACAGGCCGATTACCGGGTCTGGCGCAACAAGATGCTGAACAGCTACCAGTCTCTGGAGGCCCAGGAAAGCTGGTGGCATCTGCCCGACGGCCGCACCCTGCGCGTCATCGCGAACCCGCATCCCCAGGGCGGCGTGACCTATATCTACGAAAACGTCACCGAACGCTTGGATCTGGAAAGCCGCTACAACGCCTTGGCAAGGGTTCAGGGCGAAACCCTGGACAACCTGTCGGAAGCCGTCGCCGTGTTTGGTTCCGACGGCCGTCTCCGCTTGTGGAACCCGGCCTTCGCCCGCATCTGGAACCTGTCGGAGGACATGCTGTCCGACATGCCGCATGTGAAGAATGTGGTCGATGCCTGTGCCAAGCGCGAGGATGAGGTCGAAGCCTGGCAGCAGCTCGCCGGCAGCGTGACCGGTCTGGTCGACAACAGGATGCAGGCCGCCAACCGCATGGAGCGGCATGACGGCTCGGTTCTGGACTATGCGACCGTTCCGCTGCCCGACGGCGGCACGCTGGTGACCTTCGTCGATGTCACCGATAGCGTGAATGTCGAGCGCGCCCTGGTGGAAAAGAACGAGGCACTGGAACAGGCCGACCAGCTCAAGAACGCCTTTATCCAGCACGTCTCCTACGAACTGCGCTCTCCGCTGACCAACATCATCGGCTTCGCCCAGCTCTTGACCGATCCCAAGTTCGGCGAGCTTTCCGACAAGCAGGGCGAATACGCCGATTACATCCGCTCGTCCTCCTCCGCCCTGCTGGCGATCATCAACGACATTCTCGACCTGGCGACCCTCGATGCGGGCATCATGGAGCTGGACCTGAGCGAGGTCGACGTCGCCGCAACCGTGGAAGCGGCCGTCGAGGGGCTGAAGGACCGGCTTGCGGAGACGCAGATCACGCTGCACACCCATGTGCCCGACAACATCGGCACAATCCTGGCCGACGAGAAGCGTCTGCGTCAGGTGCTGTTCAACCTGATTTCGAATGCGATCCGTTATTCCGACGAGCAAGGCGTGGTCGACGTCAGCTGCGACCGCAAGGACGAAACCGTCGTCTTTGTGGTTCAGGACCACGGCCACGGCATTCCTGCCGATGTGCTGCAGCAGGTGTTCAACCGTTTCGTCGGTCACGACACCGGGTCCAAGCGCCAGGGCGCGGGCCTTGGCCTCGCCATCGTCAAGAGCTTCGTCGAACTGCACGGCGGCAAGGTGGAAATCGATTCGGAGGAAGGCAAGGGCACCACGGTCACCTGTATCTTCCCCGCCAAGCCGGAACTGACCGGCCGCATCGCTGCCGAATAAGCGGGCGGGATCATGCCCGGCCCGGATCTTCGTGACATTTCAGACCCTTTCCAGGTCCTCGATCTGGAAGACGAGGCGGCGACCGTTTGTCTGGCCGAAGACCTTGCCGCCATTCTGTCTCCCGGCGATCTGATCGCGCTCTCCGGCGATCTCGGCGCCGGCAAATCCACCTTCGCCCGTGCCCTCCTGCGGACGCTTGCCGACGACGAAGACCTGGAGGTGCCGAGCCCGACCTTCACCCTGGTCCAGACCTACGACGTCGGCCGTTTCGCGGTTTCCCATTTCGACCTCTACCGGCTGGAAGAGCCGGAGGAACTGGAGGAACTGGGCCTGGACGAGCTTCTGGAAACCGGCGCGGCGCTGATCGAGTGGCCGGAACAGGGCGGGGACCTTCTGCTCGGAGGCGCCCTCTGGCTGCGCTTTGAGGCCGGAAGAGACGAGGACAGCCGCAGCGTCCAGTTTGCCTCCGACAAGGCCGACTGGCTGGCGCGCCTGGACCGGACGCTTGAAATCCGGCAACTGCTGGCCCAAGCCGGCCTTGGCGCGGGGCACCGGCGTCACCTGACCGGCGACGCCTCCACGCGCAGTTACGAGCGTATTATTTCTCGGGACCGCACCGCCGTCGTCATGAACTGGCCGGCGCCGCAGGGCGACGCCGGGTCCGAAGCGGCCCTTGCCTATAATCGCCTCGTTCACCGCGCTCCCGATGCCCGCGCATTTGCGGCCGTCGGCGAGGAACTCCGCCGCAAGGGGTTCGCGGCCCCGGCCGTCTTCGCGTCGGACCTTGAGGCAGGACTGCTGGTGCTGGAGGATCTGGGATCCGATGGAATTGTCGCGGGCGGTGCGCCGATCGCAGACCGCTACCGGCAGGCTGTTCTGGTCCTGGCGGAGATGCATGCGCTCCGATGGCCGGAGACTGTCCGTCTGCCCGACGGCTCCGATTACCGCGTCCCGGTCTACTCCCGCGAAGCGCTGCAAACGGAAGCCGATCTTTATCTGGACTGGTATGTGAAATATGCCACCGGCATGGCGGCATCCGCGTCTGCGCGCGAAGAATTTCACCGGCTCTGGCAGTCCGCCTTTGACACCATTGCCGGCGCGCAAACCGGCTGGGTGTTGCGCGACTATCATTCGCCCAACCTGATCTGGCGGGAAGACCGGGACGGGGCATCGCGGGTGGGGCTGATCGACTATCAGGACACGGTGATCGGCCCTGTCGCCTATGACGTCGCTTCGCTCCTGCTCGACGCCCGCGTCGACATTCCGCAAGCTCTGGAAAAAGAGCTCTATCAGGCCTATGTGCAGGCAAGGCAATCCGCCGATCCGGAATTCGACGAAGCTGGCTTTTCCGCCGCCTATGCGGTCATGGGTGCCCAGAGGATCACCAAGATCCTGGGGATATTCATCCGTCTTGCGGAACGGGACGGCAAACCGGCGTATCTGGATCATTTGCCAAGGATGCAATCTTACCTTGACCGGGTTCTGATGCATCCTGTTCTGTCGGATCTGAAGCTCTGGTATGACGGGAACCGCGACTAGGATCGCAGGTGCGCCCGGAAGCCGAAACTGGAACGGGAAATGAACAAGAAGACGTTTCGTCCTTCGAAAGCGATGATCCTGGCCGCCGGCCGGGGCAAACGGATGCGCCCGATCACCGCCACCACACCGAAGCCGCTGATCGAGGTCAACGGCAAGGCCCTGATCGACCACGGGTTCGACCGGCTTGCCGCAGCCGGCGTGTCCTCCTGCGTCGTCAACGTCCACTACCTTGCCGACCTGGTAGAGGTTCACGTCCGCCGCCGCAAGGACATGGAAATCCTGGTTTCCGACGAGCGCAAGGAACTGCTCGAAACCGGCGGCGGCATCAAGAAGGCGCTTCCGCTTCTGGGGGACCAGCCGTTCTTCCAGCTCAACGCCGATACGGCCTACTGGATCGAGGGCGTGAAGCCCAACCTGGAACACCTGATCGATGCCTGGGACGACACCCGCATGGATGCGCTGCTGCTGGTGGCCGAAACGGTGAAGTCGGTGGGGTATTCCGGCCGCGGCGATTTCGAACTGGCCAAGGACGGGTCCCTGATCCGCCGCCCGGAACGCAGCGTGACACCCTTTGCCTATGCGGGTGCCGCGATCCTGCATCCCCGCCTCTTCGAAGGCGCGCCGGATGGCGCCTTCTCGATGAATGTCCTGTTCGACAAGGCGATCGAAGAAGGCCGGCTCTTCGGGGTGGAGATGGAAGGGATCTGGCTGCATATCGGCACGCCGGACGCAATCCGGGCCGCCGAATACGCCGTGCGCGACAGCGCCGCCTGATCGATGCCGGGCCAGGGAACACCTCCGCGCATTTTCACCATCCCGCCTTCGGTTCCCTTTCTGAGGCGTCTGGTCGAAACCCTGGCCGACGGCACCCTGGTGCCGGGCTTTCGCCCGCTCGACGACCCGCTCCTGCTGTCGGCGGCAACGCTCTACCTGCCGACCCGACGCGCCGCGCGCCTGCTGCCCGACCTGTTCCAGGAGGTGTTCGGCGGGCGTCCCGTCCTGCTGCCGACGATCCGCCCGCTTGGCGATGTCGACGAGGACGCCCAGGCCCTGTCGGCGGAAGCCGATGGCGAACCCCTGCCGCCGGCCATGCCCGTGCTGGAACGCCATCTGGCGATGACGCGGCTGGTCATGGCCTGGAAAGGGGCCCTGCGCCGCGAAGCCCTCAACCTGCGTTCCGATGAGCCGCTCGGCGTGCCGGCCTCTGCCGCCGATGCCGCCTGGCTTGCCGGGGATCTCCTGACGCTGATGGACGAGATCGAGGTCGAGGAGGCCGACTGGTCCGATCTCGCCGGCCTGGTGCCGGACGACTACGCCCGCTACTGGCAGATCACCCTGGATTTCCTGAAGATCGTTCAGGAGGCATGGCCGGCGCATCTGGCCGAACAGGGCCGGATGGACCCGAAGGCGCGCCGGTCCGCTCTGATCCGCCGTGAAGCCGAACGCCTTGCCGCCGAGCCTCCGAAGGGACCGGTGATCGTTGCCGGAACCACCGGCTCGGTGCCGGCAACCGCGGCCCTTCTGAAAACCGTCGCCGGACTGGAAAACGGCGTCATCGTCCTGCCCGGCCTTGATATGCACATGGACGATGCGTCCTGGACCGCACTCGGCAGCCGGCCGGCAGGCATGGATTCAGCCAAGGCGGTGTCGGTCCCCGGCCATCCGCAATTCAGCCTGAAACTGCTTCTGGAAACACTCGGCCTCACACGTCGCGATGTCCATGTTCTCGGCGCTCTTCCCGAACAGAGCCTCATCGATCGCGAGGTGATTGTCTCCGAAGCCCTGCGCCCGGCCGAAACCTCCGAGAACTGGATGGCGTTTCTGGAGGGGTTTCCCGAAGCCCAAAGACGGCAGGCGCTGTCGGGGGTCGGGGTGATCACAGCCCGCAACGAGGCCGATGAGGCCCTGAGCGTTTCCGTCGCTTTGCGCGAGGCGCTGGAAAGAGGCGAAACGGCAGCCCTTGTGTCGCCCGACCGGATGCTGACCCGACGGGTCGCGAGCGAACTGGCCCGCTGGCAGATCCAGGTGGACGACAGTGCCGGCCGTCCGCTCGACCAGACCCCGCCCGCGATCCTCGCCAGCCTTGCCGCAAAACTTGCCTTCAACGGCTGCGAGCCGGTTGATCTCCTCTCCCTGCTGAAGCACCCGCTTGCCCGCCTCGGCCTTTCGATCAAGGACATGCGCGCCGCCGCCCGGGCACTTGAACGCGGCGTCCTGCGCGGGCCGCGGGCACGGCCGGGAACGCAAGGTCTGAAGGATGCCGTTGCCGCCAGCCGGGAGACGGCCGATGGGGCAAACCACACGCCGCGCTGGAAGAAGATCCACGACGCGGACTGGGAGGCCATCGGCGACCTGGTGGACCGCCTCGCCGAGGCTCTGGCGCCACTTGAGGATCTTGCCGACAGCGCGGAGCCGCTGAACGTTGCAGATCTGGCGCGTGCCCATGCGGAGGTGCTGAGCCGGATCGCCCGCGATGAGGCAGGCTCCGATGCGGAGCTTTATTCAGGCGAAACCGGTGAGGCGTTGGCGCTGATGTTTACAGGCCTTCTGGAAGCGCAGAACAGCGGTCTGGAACTGAAGCCTTCCGAATGGCCGTCGGTGTTTCCCGCACTCATGTCGGGAACAGCCGTTCGCCGCCGCTTGCCCGGCGATCCGCGCATCCAGATCCTGGGTCCGATGGAAGCCCGCCTGCAGGCGCCCGATCTGGTGATCCTCGGCGGCCTCAACGAGGGCATCTGGCCGCAGCGCACCCGCAACGATCCGTGGCTCAACCGGCCGATGAAGCGCGACCTCGGCCTCGATCCGCCCGAGCGCCGGATCGGCGCCTCCGCCCATGATTTCGTCCAGGGGCTCGGCGCCAGACGGGTGCTTTTGTCCCGCTCCGCCCGCGCCGACGGCGCGCCGACCGTCGCCTCCCGCTGGCTGCAGCGGCTCCTGACCCTGGCCGGGCCTGACATCAGGCAGGAGATGGAAGCGCGCGGGACGATATACACCGACCTTGCAGGCCTGCTCGACCGTCCGGACGGCCCCGTGCGCTCCGCCCGCCGGCCGGAACCGATGCCGCCGCTGGCGGCGCGTCCGAAAGGCCTGTCCGTTACCGAAATCGAGCGCCTTGTCCGCGATCCTTATGCCATCTTCGCCCGGCATGTGCTGGAGCTGCAGCCGGTCGATCCGATCGGCGGCGAACCGGATGCGGCCGACAAGGGCACCATCATCCACGACGCACTGGCGCGGTTCCTGGGCGAATGGACCGGGCCTTATGACGACAGCGCGGTCCGCCGTCTGATCGAAATCGGCGAGGAACTGTTTGCCTCGCTCGAAGCCTTCCCGGCGATCCGGGCGCTGTGGTGGCCACGGTTTGTGCGCATCGCCGGCGGCTTTGTCGCCTTCGAGGCGCAGCGTGCGCCTTCTGTCGAGACACGGTTTCTGGAAGTGTCCGGCGGCGCCGAGCTCGCCCTGCCGGGGATCGAGTTCCGCCTGCGCGGCCGCGCCGACCGGATCGACCTGATGACCGACGGCACCATTGCCGTCCTCGACTACAAGACCGGCCAGGTGCCCTCGATCAAGCAGGTGGAAAGCCTGCTGTCGCCGCAGATGCCGCTGGAGGCGGCCATGATCAAACGGCTCGGCTTCAGGGACGTGCCCGGCGACCGGCCCGTCTCCGAACTCCTCTACCTGCAGCTCAAGGGCGGCGCCGACCCGGTGGCCGCTCTCCGCCGCGATCCCAAGGAAAAGGATCTTGCCGATCTCATTGAGGAAGCCTGGACGCGGTTGGAACAGCTGATTGCGCACTACGGCAAGGAGACCACCGGCTATCTGTCCCGGGCCCGGGTCCTGCGCGAACGTCAGACGGACGGGCCTTACGATCATCTGGCCCGTGTCCAGGAATGGTCGGTCGGATCGGAGGAGGGCGAATGAGCGGCTTCCAGATCCCCGAGCTGACCCGCAAGCGTCAGGATCTCGCCTCCGAGCCGCGCGCGTCCGCCTGGGTGAGCGCCAATGCCGGTTCCGGCAAGACCTTCGTGCTGTCCCGCCGGGTGGTGCGCCTGCTCCTCGACGGCACCGACCCCTCGCGCCTGTTGTGCCTGACCTTCACCAAGGCCGCGGCGGCCGAAATGGCGACCCGTGTCTTCAGGATCCTGGGCGACTGGGTGACGATGGACAACGCGGCGCTGGCAAGCGAGCTGGAAGCGGTCGAAGGCCGCAAGCCCAATGCGGAGCGTATCGCGCTGGCAAGGCGTCTCTTCGCCCGCGCGCTGGAAACCCCCGGCGGCCTGAAGATCCAGACCATTCACGGTTTCTGCGAGGCGCTGCTGCACCAGTTCCCGCTGGAGGCCAATGTCGCCGGGCACTTTACGGTCCTGGATGACCGGCAGGGCGCGGAACTGATGGCGGAGGCGCGCGCGTCCGTCTTCCATATTGCCGAAACCAGGCCCGACAGCCCCTTCGGCCGGGCACTGGCTGCCGTCATCGACCTGATGAGCGACGCCGGGGTGGAAAAGGCGCTCGACGAACTGATCCAGAACCGGGACGCCTTCCGCCGCTGGACGGTCGATGAAGGCGATCTGGAAACCGCACTTACCCATCTGGCTGCTGACCTCGGCGTCCGCCCGGAGATGAACCTACGCGACCTGGACCGGCGGTTCCGCGACGAGGCGATACTCGATGAACTGGCGTCCCGCCGTGCCGCGGAGATCCTGGGCAACGGCAGCAAGACGGACAAGGACCGTGCCGATCAGCTCATCCAGGCCTGGAAACTTTCCGAACCCGAGGCCTTCAAGG
The DNA here is from genome assembly GCF_014692675.1 of Roseibium aggregatum. Lineage (GTDB taxonomy): Bacteria > Pseudomonadota > Alphaproteobacteria > Rhizobiales > Stappiaceae > Roseibium > Roseibium aggregatum_C. The sequence continues at coordinate 56,563 of NZ_JABFCZ010000017.1, forward strand.
ACTACTGGCTGCCGATCTTCTTGACCGGAAAGCTGGAACCGCGGAAGTCACTGGCGACAAAGAAGATCGTCGAAAGCGCACCGGATGTTGTTGAGCAACTGGAAGCCGAACAGGCACGCCTCATGGAGCTTCTCCAGGAGCGTCGGCTTGCCGTCACCTTCGAGGGCACGGCAGCCCTGCTCAGGCTCGCCGATGCGGTGATCGGTCACTACGAAAAGGCCAAGACCGCGCGCGGCTTCCTCGACTTCGAGGATCTGGTGGTGCGCACCGCCAAGATGCTCAAGGAAGCCGAAGCGGCCCAATGGGTGCAGTACAAGCTCGATCAGGGCCTCGACCACATTCTGGTCGACGAGGCACAGGATACCAGCCCGCGCCAGTGGGAGGTCGTTCGCTCGCTGGCGGAGGAGTTCTTTACCGGCGAGGGCGCACGCGGACAGGTGCGCACCATCTTTGCCGTCGGGGACGAAAAGCAGTCGATCTATTCGTTCCAGGGCGCGGTGCCGGCCTATTTCGACGAAATGCGCCGGGAATTCTCAAAACGGTCGGCCGCTGCGGACAGGCTGTTTCATTCCGTCGACCTGCAGCTTTCCTTCCGTTCCACACCCGACGTGCTCGGTGCCGTCGATCGGGTGTTCAAGGATGTGGAGGCCCATCGCGGCCTGTCGCAGGAGGTCAAGGCACCGATCCATGAGGCGATACGCAAGGATCCGGGTATCGTCGAGCTCTGGCCGCTGGAGGCGGAGGAGGAGATCGCGGAACCGGAAGACTGGGTTGTCCCGATCGACCGGGTCGGCTCAGGCAGCCCGATGCTCAAGGTCGCGCGCCGGATCGCGGCGACGATCAGGGGCTGGATGCGCGACGGCACCGCCGATCCCGGCGACGTGATGATCCTGGTGCGTAAGCGCGGGCCTTTCGTGGAGGCGCTCAATAGGGAACTGAAGGAGCTCGGCATTCCGGCCGCCGGCAGCGACCGTCTGATCCTGACCGACCACATCGCGGTCAAGGATCTGGCCGCCCTCGGCCGGTTCCTGCTTCTACCCGAAGACGACCTGTCGCTTGCCGCCGTCCTGAAAAGCCCGCTCCTGGGTCTGAATGACGACGATCTTCTGGAAATCGCCCGCGAGACGCCGGAAAAAGAGCGGGCCGGAACCCTGTGGCAGATGCTCGTGCGCAGGGCCGAGGCGAGTCCGAAATGGGACGAGGTGCGCAAGAAGCTGGATCTCTGGCGCGCCCGGGCCGACTTCATGCCGCCTTACGAGTTCTATGCCCGATTGCTTGCGGCAGACGGCGGCAGGCATGGCTTCCGCGCCCGCCTCGGCGTCGAGGTCGATGACGTGCTCGACGAGTTTCTTGCCCTCACCATCGCCTACGAGCAGACCGGAACACCCGGGCTTGAAGGCTTCCTCGCCTGGATGGATGCCGCCCCGACGGAGATCAAGCGCGAACTGACCAATTCCAAGGGCATGGTCCGCATCATGACCGTCCATGGCTCCAAGGGGCTGGAGGCGAAGATCGTTTTTCTGGTCGACCCGGGCGGGGCGCCGGTCAGCGCGATCCACGATCCGGCCTTCCTGCCGCGGCAAAGGCATGACAACCCGCTGCTGCCGCCGGCTCTTGTCTGGCTGCCGGTCAAGGAGGAACGGACCCCCTGGCATGCGGAGGCCATCGACGGTCTGCGGGAGGGCCAGGAGGAGGAATACCGCCGCCTGCTCTATGTGGCGCTGACCCGGGCCGAGGACCGCCTCGTCGTCTGTGGCTGGGAACCCAAGCGCGGCGCCCACGACGCCTGCTGGTACAACATCGTCGCCCGCGCGCTCAGACCGGAAGCGGAAGAGGTCAAGGGCGCCGGCGGTGAGACGGCCGCCTGGCGGTGGCAGAAGGAACAGGCTCCGGCAGTGGAAGAACGGAAAGGGCACCCCGCCGAAGCCGCAGCGCCTGTCGAACCCGAACAACCGGCACTGCCGTCCTGGCTGACGCAACGGGCACCCGCCTTCGTCCGTAAGGCCCGGCTGCAGCCGTCCCGCGTTTTCGAGGTGATGGAGGAAAAGGAAGGGATCGAACCGGTCCCCGCCGCTTCCAGGCTGGAAGCGCGCCGCCAGCCGGCCCATTGGCCACTGGAAAAAGGCCGGCTCGTTCACAGGCTGCTGGAAACCCTCCCGGACCTTGCGCCGGGTGAACGGGAAGCCGCGGCCGAACGGTTCATTGCCGCCGCGCTGCCGGAGGAGTTCGCCGGTTATTCCGGGGCGCTTCTCGGCGAAGTTCACGAGATTCTGAACGCCCCCGAATTCTCCCCGCTTTTTTCAAGTGCGGCCCGGGCCGAAGTGCCGGTGGTCGGCAACCTGATTGCGTCCGACGGCAAGGAGGTCTCCATCTCCGGTCAGATCGACCGTCTGGTGGTCGAACCGGACCGGGTCCTGATCGTCGACTACAAGACCAATCTGCGCCCGCCGGCGGCAGTGGAGGGGATTCCGCAAGAATATCTCGCCCAGCTTTGCGTCTACCGGAAACTGCTGTGCGGGATCTATTCCGACCGGGCGGTGGAGGCAGCGCTCCTGTGGACCGTGACCCCGTCGCTCATGCCGGTGCCGTCGGACCTGCTGGATGAGACGTTTTCGCGCCTGCGCAGCGACGGTTCGCCCGCTTGACGGATCGCCAATGGCTACCTACGTTCGGCCCAACGCGCGTGATCGCTTTTCAGCGTCCGCATGACCTGTGAAAGAGGCAAGACATGGCTACCAACAAAACCACTGACGCTACGTTCGAAGCAGACGTTCTGAAGTCTTCCGAACCGGTCGTCGTCGATTTCTGGGCGGAATGGTGCGGCCCCTGTAAAATGATCGCGCCGGCTCTTGAGGAAATCTCCGAGGAAATGTCGGGCCAGGTGAAGATCACCAAGCTCAACATCGACGAGAACCAGGACATGGCCATGAAGTATGGCGTCCGCTCGATCCCGATGCTGATCCTGTTCAAGGACGGCGAACCGGCTGCAAGCCAGGTTGGCGCCGCGCCGAAGGGCAAGATCGCCGACTGGATCAAGAGCGCGCTCTGATTCCAAAACGGGCCGAAGAGGCCTTTGGACCAGTTGCCCCGCACCGGCGGGCGACATGATCGGTGGTTTTCAGGCGGGTATGCTTATGGCATATCCGCTCGAACCGTTTAGGTCATGACCTAAACCGACCGAACGCAATCTTACGGACCACATATGAGCAACGACAACAACACCCCTGAAGATAAAGAGGCCGAGGTCGCCGCTCAGGCCGCGGAAACGGCGGCCGAAGAGGCGTCTGCCGGCAACGAGGCAGCCGACCCGATCGAAGAGCTGAAGGCGGAAAACGCCGAGCTCAAGGATCGGGCTCTGCGCGTGATGGCGGAAATGGAAAACCTGCGCCGCCGGACCGAGAAGGAACTGAAGGACGCCCGGCAATATTCCGTCGCGGGCTTCGCACGCGACATGCTGACGGTCTCCGACAACCTGCGCCGGGCGCTTGATGCCATTCCGGACGAGCTGCGCCAGAATGCGGATGCCGGGCTTGTGGCGCTTCTCGAAGGCGTGGAAATGACCGAGCGCGAGCTTCTGAACCAGCTTGAAAAGAACGGCGTGAAGAAGCTCGATCCTGCGGGACAGAAGTTCGACCCCAATTTCCATCAAGCCATGTTCGAGGTTCCGAATACGGAAGTGCCGAACAACACGGTCGTCCAGGTCGTTCAGGCCGGTTACAGCATCGGCGACCGTGTCCTCAGACCGGCCATGGTCGGCGTCTCCAGGGGCGGTCCGAAGGAAGCATCCCCTGCACCGCAGGACGGCGGCGACGAAACCGGGCAGACGATCGACAAGACCGCCTGACGCTTTCTAAAGCCCGATTGAATTCTATAATGCCGCTTCCCCGGTCGCCGGGGAGGCGGTTTTTCTTTGGGGGCGGACATGTTGTTGCAGGTGCTGGATTACATTGGCGTCGGTGTTTTTGCCGTTTCCGGCGCCATCGTGGCCTCGCGCAAGCAGATGGATTTCATCGCTTTTCTGTTTTTCGCCACCCTGACCGGAATAGGCGGGGGAACCCTGCGCGACCTGTTGCTGGACGTGCCGGTTTTCTGGGTTCATTCCAACGCGTATCTCTTTGTCTGCGTGGCGGTCAGCGTTGCCATGTGGTTCTTCGCCCATATTGTGGAAGGCTTCGGAAAACCGCTCAGGTGGGCCGATGCGGTCGGCATCTCTGCCTATTCGGTGATGGGCGCCGCCAAGTCGCTCAGCGTCGGCGACACAGCCCTGGTTGCCGTGTCGATGGGAGTGGCGACGGCGACCTTCGGCGGCATCCTGCGCGATGTCATCGCCGGCGAACCGTCCGCGATCGTCAAATCCGAGATTTACGTTTCGGCTGCCTTCGCCGGTGCCGGAACTTATGTGCTTCTCGCGACGCTGGGGATCGGCGGATGGGGCGCGGCCGCTGCAGCCGCTGCCCTGGCGTTCGTTCTGCGCGGCGGAGCCATTCAATTCGGCTGGACGCTGCCGGGCTACAGCAGCCCGAAATCGTGAGTGCCCGTTTGGATTTCAGGTCAATGCCCGGACATGAAAAAGCCGGCTATCAAGCCGGCTTTTTCAAAAAAACGGGATCCGGGCTTACATCGAGACCAGAGATGCCGTCAGTCCGATAACGGCGATGGCCAGCATTGGCAGGCCTGCCGCGTAGACCAGCGTCCTGAGCATGGTCTGTTCCTTTCGTGCAGATACGGGTACGTCGTTTGTTCCTCCCCATTCGTGGCGTCATATGGGGAAGAAAAACCGTTTCTGGAAGAGGATCAGCTTCTCAAATAAATGTGTCCGGCGACCGCGAGATCCGCCAGCCCGGAGGATCCTCCCGGGTGAAAATGGGTCATCTGGCCGTAAAACCGCCGCCCGGCCTTTTCGCCCTTTGCCAGCTCCCGGAGATCGGCGGCGATTTCCTCGCCGGTGAGCATCCCGGCCTCGTTCCGGTCTCCGACGAAAATCCGCACCTGGGAAAGCATGTCTTCTTCAAGGCGGGTGCCGGGGTCGAAGACATCGATGTGTACGCCGGGCGAAAGCGCGGCTCCCGGCAGGTCGAGCGGGCAACCGGAGGCGCAGCAGATCATGTCCGCACCCGCAACCGCACCGGCCAGGTCGTCCGTTGCCCCGAAGGTGACGCCTTTCAACTTCGGATGGAGCCGAAGCCGGTCGAGGAAGGCTTCGGCGCCTCCCATCAGGAGAACGGACCGGATGTCCCTGACGGCCGTATAGGCCGCCAGCAGGCTTGGCAGCATCGGATCGGAGCCCAGGACCAGCAGACGGCTGGTGTCCTCCCGCGCCAGATAGCGTGTGGCCAGCGCATGCAGGGCGCAGCGCCGCCAGACGGCAAGCCGCACGCCGTCGAGAAGGGCGACGGGATGGCCCGTCGTGCCGGACAGAAGCAGGTAGAGGGCCGAGCCCGACTGGGAGGATCCGATATCGGGCGTATCGTCTGACTGGGGAAGCTCGAGCGTGATCCCGCAGCCGATATAGCCCCGGTCGGTGTGGCCCTGCGCCACGAAATTGGACCAGGCCGGGATCGCCCTGAGAATTCCCGCGGTCTCGTCGGGGCGCTCAATGGGAAAATGCGCAGGTTGCGGGACAACGATCCGGGACCGGTAGGCGCGCAAAAGCGTTTCGATCAGCTCCGGATAGGCAAGGGCGCTGTCGATCTCGTCGCTGGAAATGATACGCATGGATCAGAAACGGTCACGCAGCGTGTCGGCTGTCGGGTCCTGAAAGCTTGGGAGCCGTCGACGAGGCGCCGGGGGTCAGGCTTTCGGTTTGTTCGCGCAGCTGATCGGCTTCCTTATGCCATTTGTCGGCTTCGCGGCGTTTCACGCGCGCTTCCTTGCGCCAGCGTCCCTGTTTGGCCCAGGAACCGAGACCGCCGACAATGATGCCGACGCCCAGGCTGGCGAAGATCACCCAGAACAGCGGGATGTTCACAATCGTGAGGCGGGGGTCCTGGGGATCGAAGGGATTGAGCGACAGGGAGACCGTGTGGCGGTTGGCGACCGACAGGGGAACAAGCACAACGGCAATGGCCAGAAGAATGATGTTCTTGATAAACCGGGTCACAGGGGCCTCCTGAAGCCGTTTTCATGCAGGGACGATGTATCCGCGCCACTCACCGCGCCAATCTCCGCGTTGGCAATCTGCGGCACGGATGCACTCCTGTTTAGCCCTTAGTCGTCGCCGTGGTCCACACCGTCGTTCAGGCGTACACGCATTTCCTTGCCGGTCTTGAAGAAGGGCACGAATTTTTCGTCGACTTCCACCTTCTGGCCGGTCCTGGGATTGCGCCCGACCCGCGCCGGCCGGTTCTTGACGGAGAAGGCGCCGAAGCCGCGCAATTCCACCCGGTCACCGCGCATCAGGGCCTCGGTGATCTCGTCCAGAATGGCATTGACGATATTTTCGACATCACGCTGGTAGAGGTGTGGATTTTGTTCCGCAATATGTTGAACCAGCTCTGACTTTATCATTTGCCGCGCCCCCTCGATTTATGGATTTTCGTCTGCCGCCTCAGGAGCCTGCCAAACCGATACAAGACCGTCAAGCGTAAGCCCTCGGGGAATCAGTCCTTTAGCGGCTCCCAGACTACCGGTGAGACCTTTTGCGAAGCCTTCGCCGAGACTTTGGCTCATGCTGCTGGCCAGCGGCAGTCCGTCTTGATCCTCATCCACGCTCCAGTTGATCACCGGCAGATCCTTTGCCACGGACCGTTCCGTCTCCAGCCAGGAGATGGCCGCGTCTTCGCCGCCGATGGCATCGATCAGCTTGAGATCCAGAGCGTTGTGCCCGGTATAGATTTGCCCGTCGGCGCGGCTGCGGGCTTCTTCCACGCTCAGCCCGCGACGTTCCGCCACAAGGTTCACGAACCAGTCGTAGGAATCCATGACCAGCGTTTTCAGCATGGCGCGGGCTTCCGGCGACGTCGGCGTATAAAAATCCGGTTCCGCCTTCAGCGGTGCGCTTTTGACCGCATCCATCTGGACGCCCAGGGTTTCCATCAGCTTGGCGATGTTGCCGAACTGGAACAGGACGCCGATCGATCCGGTGATCGAATTGTAGCGGGCGACAATGTGGTCCGCCGACAGGGCGATCATGTAACCGGCAGAGGCGCCAACGGTGCGGATTTCCGCCACCAGCGGCTTCTTTTCGGCCAGTTTGCGCAAGGCATCGTAGAGCGCCTCGCCGCCGGTCGTGGACCCGCCCGGCGAATTGATCGAAAGGATCACGCCCTTGACGGCCTTCGCCTTGGAGATCTTTTCAATCAGCTTCAGCTGGTCCCGGTTTTCCAGGATCACGCCGTCGATGGACAAGCGTGCGATATGGGCGGATCGCTTGCCGATACCGGCAAACCCGGCCGCGTAGGCGATGCCGGCGATGACAACGAGCGCGACCAGGATGAAGGCGGCCCCGCGCCAAAAGGACAGTTTGCGTCGCATCCGTCTGCGGTCCACCAAGGCGTCTGCATCAAGGCTCATGTCTGACTAGCCGTCCCTAACCGGATTGAATGTGGGTCTGGCCACCTAAATAGGATCAAGGCGGCCGAAAATGCAATTATCTGCAAATGTTTTAGCGAAAATTCCCGCACTGGCATCGCCGGGCCGCATTCTCGCACTTGCGCAGGCCGATGCCTAGAGCGGCATTATGCGATCTTTCGTTCCACCCGCGCCAGGGCGCCCGACAATGTCTTCACGATTCCGTGATCGTGCGGCAATCGCGGCGCAGGCCGGCGGCCGAGCGTGTCCGTCCCCGCGGAGGCGGACTGTCTGGACACGGGAGTGTCACCGGGAACGGAGGACGCAGCCAGCGGCGATTGCTATTCGCCCGCGTCCGCCCCCTCAGGCGCTGGCGTCCTGCCTGTCGCGGGACAGGAAAACGATCACCAGGAAGAGGATCATGGAAAGAATGGTGAGCAGGGACCCGACCTTCGCGAACAGTTCTCCTTCCTGCCGGATCGCGAATACGATCCCGGGGATGAAAATCCACAGAGCCAGGGTCGCCACTACGAAATGGATCCTGGCCAGCAGGCCTTGGGCCGCTTTCGGGACCAGATGATAATAGATGCCGAACAGGGCCATGGTGACCCAGCCGAGCAGGTTCAGGTGGGCATGGGCGGGCGCCAGCGCGAAGTCCTGGACCACCGACATGTGGATGCCGAAGGCCATTCCGGCGATGACGTAGATGATGGCTGTAAAGAAAAACCAGAATGCAAGTCCGCGCATAATCTCCCCCTCATGATCGCATGCGTCTGCAGGAGATTATCCGAAAAAATACATAGTGCTACTTTAATTCGGCGCACAGCCGCCGGGCGGGAAAGCCCGGCGGCTGTGCGCCTGCTTGTCATGCTTCTAGTCGATACCGACCAGCGAGATCGCAAAGGTCAGGTCCTTGCCGGCGAGCGGATGGTTCGCGTCCAGGATGACGTTGTCGTCGCCGACCTCGGCAATGACCACCTGCAGCGTCTGGCCGTCCTGGGTCTGGACCTGCAGCTGCCGGCCGACCTCGAGGGGAATTTCCGGCGGGAACTGGTCGCGCGGCACCGGCTGGCGGGCCTGGGGCTGAACCGGTCCATAGGCCTTGTCGGCGGGAACGTGAACGGTTTTCTCGTCACCGACCTTCATGCCTGGAATGGCGTTGTCGAGGCCGGGAATGATCTGTCCGGTGCCGACCGTGAACTTCAGCGGATCGCGGCCTTCGGAACTGTCGAAAACGGAGCCGTCGTCCAGCGTGCCCTTGTAGTGAATGGATACGGTATCACCCGCTTTGACTTCGGTCATCGCGTGTCTCTCAATTCTGTCTGGTAGTTTTGGGGACGGTGAGTGTGCGAGGCCGCGCGTGTGGCGCAGGTTCTCTTGGCGCATGTCAAGCGTAACGGCTGTGGGCGAAATGTCAAAGGCGGCCCGGAACGGTCCACATTTAGACTTTCGGGCCCTAACCGGCCCAGGGTGCGGAGGACAGGATCTGCCGGGCCTTCCGTCTTTGCAGGAGCCTGCCCAGCCGGGTTTTGCCGGACCCGGCGGTCCCGCTGGCGCAGGCCTCCAGCGGCTGCAGGATCGCCCACACGGTCGCCGCCGCGTAGCCATCCGTGTCGTAGCTGCCGTCCATGAAGGATTGCCGCTGCCGCCTGAGCGCCTCCAGGCAGGGGTCAAGCGCGACCATGCCGTTCTCGTCGAGATGCTGCTTGATGATCGCGACGGCGCAGTGAACCGCATGGGCCTGCTGGTTGCCGACCGGCCCCCAATACCAGGTATCCTCTGTTTTCTTCTGCGCCTCGTCCGCCTCCCGGCGCACCACCTCGTCAATGTCGCAAATGCTGATTGTGGCAGGTGTCATGGCTCTTCGGACTGTTCCATGAAGACGGTCATGCACGCAAGCGGATAGAAGTCGGGGCGGGCACCGCCTTGGCCCACGCTCAGGCCGTCATCACACGGCGAAGTCCGGGTGATCCAATCCACCTCACCACAGGTCGGGGAAGAGGGGAAAGAAACATGTCTTCTTTCTTTCGCAATCGCTCCGACAAACGGCCGGGCGAGTAGATTGCCCGGACTTCGCCGGGCAATGACGATGGAGAGTTTGAAGAATTGTCATGAGTCAGAAGGGCGGCCCGAAGACCGCCCTTTCGCATTTCTGCCGGTTCGGGCCGCTTACTTGTCGACGCCGCCCCAGATGGCTTCGGCGGTCTTGACCACCAGTTCCAGCTTGCGGCGCTGGTCGTCCATGGTGACCTTGTTGCCCTCTTCCGTGGAGGAGAAGCCGCACTGCGGCGCGATGCCGAGCTGGTTGATGTCGCAGTACTTGGAGGCTTCCTCGAACTTCTTCTTCAGGTCGTCGAGGCTTTCCAGTTCCGGCGTCTTGGTGGTGATGAAGCCCGGCAGGACGCGCTTGTCGCCCTTCGGCAGCAGACGCAGCGGCTCGAGCGAGCCGGCACGTTCCGTGTCGTACTCCATGAAGTAGATGTCGATGCCGGTCTTGTTGAAGATGGCGTCGGCGGCCAGGTCATAGGCCCCTTCGGCCGCGTGGGTGGAGACGAAGTTGCCGCGGCACAGGTGCATGCCGATCTTCATGTCTGCCGGACGGTCCTTGATCGCCTCGTTCATGGTCCAGGCATACTTTTCGATCAGCATGTCCGGATCCTGGCCGAGTTCCTGTTTGGCGGCACGGTGCTTCGGGTCGCACAGATAGGCGAAGAAGATGTCGTCCATCTGCAGGTAGCGGCAGCCGGCCGCATAGAACGCCTTGACCGCCTTGGCATAGGTCTTGGCCAGGTCGGCGAACAGGACGTCGAGGTCCTTGTATTCGGCCGGCGCGATGTCCTTCGGATCGGTGCGGAAATGGCAGCAGGACGGGCCGGGAATGGAGATCTTCGGCTGCACCTTGGTGTTTTCGGCGACGAACTTGTAGTGCTCGATCATCGGGTGGTCGTCCGGGAAGTCGAGCTTGGAGGTGATCGTCGGGAAGATCGGGCGCAGCTTGACGCCGGCGAACTGGACGCCTTCGTCCCGCTCTTCCAGATCGAGGCCGGTCAGGCCGCCCATGAAATCATAGTGCCAGAAGGAGCGGCGGATCTCGCCGTCGGTCACCGCCTTTAGGCCGACCTCTTCCTGCATCCTGATCACGTCGACGATGGCCTTGTCCTCGGCGGCCTTCAGTTCCTCGGCCGTCACGGTCTTGTCTTCGAAATATCCCTTGCGGGCCGCCTTGACGGCGTCGGAGCGCAACAGGCTGCCGACGTGATCGGCACGATACGGGGCTCCGGTGACAGGCTTGGTCATGTATTTCCTCCATTGCCGCGGCTGCCGTCTGCAGCACGCCATGTATACATATCGGCGCCTTTCCTATCGCGGCGAAGCGGCGGCGTAAAGGCCACCCGACCGCCGATGCGCTAAAATGCCGTGCCGCTTGCACACTTCGACCTCCTTGCCGTTTGATCGATGCGAGTGGATTGCCCGGACTTCGCCGTGCAATGACACGGGGGAATGGCAAGGCTTATCTACACACGCTGCGTCATCACACGGCGAAGCCCGGGTGATCCAATCCATCTCGCCATAATTTCCCGAAAGTCGGGATGGTTCACACCCCGCTCCACCCGGTTCGGCTGAAGCGGAAATGAAATGTGCGAATGTCCTGGCCCATGGAGAAAGGAAGCTGAGCCTTGCCTGACGCAACTGCCCTGCTTCAGGAAAACGGGTTGGGTATGGGTCAACAAAAAAGCCCGGCGTTGCCGCCGGGCTTTTCGATGTCGGTATAAAGATCGGCTGGGCCGGTCTTATTCCTCGTCGCCGTCGCCGGCCTTCTTGAGGGCGGCACCCAGGATGTCGCCGAGGGACGCGCCGGAGTCGGAGGAGCCGTACTGAGCGACTGCTTCCTTCTCTTCCGCGATTTCCAGCGCCTTGATGGACGCGGACACGCGGCGGGTCTTCTTGTCGAACTGGGTGATGCGGGCGTCGAACTTGTCGCCGACGGCGAACCGTTCCGGACGCTGTTCGGCACGGTCGCGGGACAGGTCCGCGCGGCGGATGAAGGCCGTCAGGTCGCTGTCTGCGATCTTGACTTCCAGACCGCCGTCCTTGACCTCGATCACCTCACAGGTGACGACGGCATTCTTGCGGATGTCGCCGGCAGCAGCGGATTCCATCGGATCGCCGCCAACCTGCTTGATGCCGAGGGAGATACGTTCCTTCTCGACGTCCACATCGAGCACCACGGCCTTGACCATGTCGCCCTTCTTGTATTCCTCGATGACCTGCTCGCCCGGACGGTTCCAGTCCAGGTCGGACAGGTGCACCATGCCGTCGACATCGCCTTCGAGACCGATGAACAGGCCGAATTCGGTCTTGTTCTTGACTTCGCCCTCGACTTCGGTGCCGACCGGGAACTGCTCTGCGAAAGCTTCCCACGGATTCTGCAGGCACTGCTTGAGGCCGAGCGAGATCCGGCGCTTGACCGGGTCCACTTCCAGGATCATCACTTCCACTTCCTGGGAGGTGGAAACGATCTTGCCCGGATGGACGTTCTTCTTGGTCCAGGACATTTCCGACACGTGGATCAGGCCTTCGATGCCCGGCTCCAGTTCGACGAATGCGCCGTAGTCGGTGATGTTGGTCACGCGGCCGGTGAACTTGGCGCCGAGCGGGTACTTGGCTTCGATGCCGTCCCACGGATCGGTTTCAAGCTGCTTCATGCCAAGGCTGATGCGGTGCGTGTCCTGGTTGACACGGATGATCTGCACCTTGACGGTCTGGCCGATGGACAGAACTTCCGACGGATGGTTGATGCGGCGCCACGCGATGTCGGTGACGTGCAGCAGGCCGTCGATGCCGCCGAGGTCCACGAACGCACCGTAGTCGGTGATGTTCTTGACCACGCCTTCCACGGTCTGGCCTTCTTCCAGGCTCTGGACCAGTTCCGAACGCTGTTCGGCGCGGGTTTCTTCCAGAACGACCCGGCGGGAGACCACGATGTTGCCGCGGCGCTTGTCCATCTTCAGGATCTGGAACGGCTGCGGAGTGTGCATCAGCGGGGTCACGTCGCGCACCGGACGGATATCGACCTGGGAGCGCGGCAGGAAGGCCACGGCGCCGTCGAGATCGACGGTGAAGCCGCCCTTGACCTGGTTGAAGATCTGGCCGGTAACCTTTTCGTTCGCTTCGAAGGCGACTTCCAGGCGAACCCAGCTTTCTTCGCGGCGGGCTTTTTCGCGCGACAGCACGGCTTCGCCGAGCGCGTTTTCGACGCGCTCAAGATAAACCTCGACTTCGTCGCCGACTTTCATTTCGCCGTCGCGGCCCTTGGCGCCGAATTCCTTCAGCGGCACGCGGCCTTCGACCTTCAGGCCGACGTCGATGACGGCGAGGTCTTTTTCGATTGCGACAACGGTCCCCTTGACGACCGCACCTTCGTACATGTCGTTCTGGGTGAAGGACTCTTCGAGAAGAGCCGCAAAATCCTCGGTGGAGGGATTAAGTTCAGACATTGAAACTCCTGATGCCATTCCTGGCAGGCCGCCGGCGGGTTTGTGTTGCACTCCGGATCCTCAGACCCCCGGGACGCGATTTCACGTCCTGCCATCCCTTAAAGCTTTTGCGCGGGATGGGCCGGCGGGGCGAGAGACGGAAAATCCGGTCTCGTCTCAAGGCATGTGTCATGCCTTGCCGAATAGCGTTCCTGGGGTAATGAAGACCGGAAAACCCGGCGATACCGACCTAACACGAAAGGGGGCGCACCTGACGGTGAACCCCGCACACCCGGTCATATGATGGGCGCTTACGCGTCGCAGGCCTGCGTAACGATATCCACAGCCGCCTGGAACGCGGTCTCTATATCCATTTCTGTCGTATCAAGCAAGTGCGCATCGCGGGCCTGCTTCATCGGCGCCACCGTGCGCTGGCTGTCGCGCGCGTCGCGGCGCTTCAGATCTTCCAGAATGGACTTGTAGTCCGCCTGCTCGCCTTTCGACAGCAGTTCGTCGGTCCGCCGCCGCGCCCGCGCCTCAGGAGAGGCGGTGACGAACAGCTTCACCGTGGCGTTCGGACAGACCACTGTGCCGATGTCCCGGCCGTCGAGAACGGCGCCCGGAGGCGCTGCGGCGAAGCGCTGCTGCAGCTTCACCAGCTCCGTGCGCAAGGCGGCAAGCGTTGCCACGCGGGAGGCGGCCTCGCCGATCTCGTGGGCCGACAGCACGGACTTGTCCATGTTGGCCAGATCCAGATGGCGCGCCATTTCCACCGCGATCTTCTCGTCGCCGAGCGGCAGCCCCTTGGCAAGCAGGGCCGCGGCCACCGCCCGGTAGGTCAGGCCGGTGTCCAGGTGGCGCAGGCCGAAGTGATCGGCAAGGCGGCGGGCGAGTGTGCCTTTTCCGGAAGCGGCCGGTCCGTCGATCGCGATAATCATGCCGCCTCGCTTTCCGACCCGGAAATGGTCGCGCCCAGCTCTGCAAACAGGCTGGTGAAGGTCGGGAAGCTGGTGGCGATCACCGCGCCGTCGTCCACGGTCACCGGTTTGCCGCTGGCAAGCCCCAGCACCAGGAACGACATGGCGATGCGGTGGTCGAGATGGGTCACCACCGTGCCGCCGCCGATCGCGTTGGCGCCGCCCTTGACGGTCAGCGCGTCCTCGGCCTCGATACAGGGGATGCCGTTCGCCTCCAGCCCGCGGGCGACGGCCGCCAGCCGGTCGGATTCCTTGACCCGCAGTTCTTCAACGCCGGGCATGTGGGTGTCGCCTTCGGCAAAGGCGGCGGCCACGGCCAGCACCGGATACTCGTCGATCATCGACGGCGCGCGGTTCGGCGGAACGGTGATGCCCTTGAGCTTCGAATGACGCACATGGATGTCGCCGACCCGCTCACCCCCGGCGCTGCGTTCGTTGAGGATTTCGATATCCGCGCCCATTTCGATCAGCGTGGTGATCAGGCCGGTGCGGTGCTCGTTGAGCAGGATGTTTTCCACCGTCACGTCGGAACCCGGCACGATCAGGGCGGCGACGATCGGAAAGGCGGCCGACGACGGGTCGCCCGGCACTTCCAGATCCTGGGGCTTGAGCTCCGGCTGGCCCTTCAACCTGATCACCCGCTCGCCGGCCTCGTTCAGGGTCACGGATATCTCCGCGCCGAAACCGGCCAGCATCTTTTCCGTATGGTCGCGGGTCGCGATCGGCTCGATCACCGTGGTCTCGCCCGGCGCGTTGAGGCCGGCCAGGAGCACCGCGGACTTCACCTGGGCGGAGGGCACCGGCACCCGGTAGGTGATCGGCAGCGGCTGGCGCGCGCCCCGGATGGAGGCGGGCAGGCGGTCGCCGGAGCGCGCGATCACGTTGGTGCCCATCTGGCGCAGCGGATCGAACACCCGGCCCATGGGCCGCTTGGAGAGCGACGCATCGCCGACGAAGGTGGCGGCGATGTCATGGGTGCCGAGGATGCCCATCGTGAGGCGCACGCCCGTGCCCGCATTGCCGAAATCGATCACGCTTTCCGGCTCCAGCAGGCTGCCGAGGCCGATGCCGTCGATGGTGTAGCTGCCGTCGGCCTGCTTCTCGATGGTGGCGCCGACGGCGCGCATGGCGTTTGCCGTTGCCAGCACGTCTTCCGACTCAAGCAGGCCCGTCACCGTCGTGCGGCCGACCGCGAGCGCGCCGAACATCAGGGCGCGGTGGGAAATCGACTTGTCGCCGGGAACGCGGATCGTGCCGGCAAGAGGCCCGGCCTGGCCTGCGGTGAGAGGATGCGGTGTTGAACCGTGGGACATTGCGGGTTCCCGATTATGCGCTTTTTTAAGGGAGCATCTCCCTATCATGTGGATCGGCATTCGTCATCCGCCTCACTCCTTGAAATTTGTCTCGTCTCGTGCAGAACAATGGGTGAGGCTGGCAAATGGATTGATTTGCCTTTGACACCGGGGCGCAACAGAGCTATGGGGCGCCGACTATTCAAGAAGACGAAGGGTTAGCACAGTGGCAAAACCTGAACTTGGCACAAAGCGGCTGTGCCCAAGCTGCGGCGCGAAATACTACGACCTGAACCGGGACCCGATCACCTGTCCGAAATGCGGCACGATCTTCGAAATCGTGATGGTGTCCCGCTCCGCCAAGGCGGCCAAGGCGGCTGAGGTCGTCGAGGAAGAGGATGAAGAGGACGAGGACGCGCCGGAAATCGTAACCCTGGAAGAGGCGGACGCCGAAGCCGAGGGCGGCGACGAAGTGCCGGATCTCGACGACGACGAGGAAGTCGAACTTTCCGACGACGACAGCACCGACGACGACGTCTTCATCGACGACGAGGATGAGGACGAGGACAGCGTTCCCGGCATCCGCGTCGAGCGCGACGACGACCGCGAAGCTTAAGAGACTGACTTTCAAGGGATAATTTCGCCGGAGGCCTTTTCCACAAGGCGAATTTGAAATCCTTTGAAATTCTGCTTGATCAATGCGGGCGGCGCGACTATGTTCCGCCCGCATCGACGCCGGAAACCCAAGCCGGCTCATGGAGAAACGGGGCCATAGCTCAGTTGGGAGAGCGCTACAATGGCATTGTAGAGGTCAGGGGTTCGACTCCCCTTGGCTCCACCATCTCCTTCCTCTCCTGCGGGAGAGATTTTCCCTTAAAATCAATTTTGTTTCGTCGCTCACGCGCGTCCAGCGCATGCCTGCTTTTTTGCGCGGTTTGATAAGTCTTTGGGCGCTCTGCATCATGGCAGGTATCGGCCCGGCGCCGATTTTGGAGATCTCTCCGATCAACTTCCGCTTTGAGGAAACAGAGAGAGGTTGTGAGGGGTCTTGGAAGCAGGCACCGGCGACCGGCGAGGTTCCGCCAAGACGAGCTTCCTCCTCGCTGCGAGCTGTGGCCGCTGTTCTCAGTCAATGTTGTTGGCGCCGCCGGGATGCGAACCGGATCCGCCAGGGTGTGGTTGTCGAACACGCTCGAAAAGGCGTCCATCGCTTCGGCCGCAATGGCGTTCCTCCGGATCAGGAGACAGCCCCCCTCAGGCCGTCGACCATGGCATCGACCAGCGATTTGTTTCGATCTTCCCTGATGAGCACCCACGCCGGCAATTCGAAGACGGGGGCATCCGGGAGAACAAACAACGCGCCTTCGGAAATGCGGCTTCGCACGAGGCGTTCCGGAAAATAGCCGCATCCGCCGTTCTTCTCCAGGCATTGCAAGCCCAGCCAGCCTATGTTGACCGTGACGGCCGGCCCGGGAAACTCCGGAAAGCTTGCGCTGAACTGGGTGTCGAATTCCGGTCCCCAATCCACATGGATATAGGCTTCTGGCCGCATATCGAGATCGCGGTCGGAGGTGACCATCACAAGCCGCTCCGTAAGAAACGGAATAACGGAGAGGTTCGGGCGCCGCTGCGGCGTGTACATCAGGCCGATGTCGATCCTGCCGTCGATCAGTCCCTGCATCAGGTCCGGCTCGAAGCCGATCTCGGCGCGAAACGAGACGGCGGGATAATCGCGTGCCAAGGACGCGAACCAGTCAATCATGGCGCCGTCCCACAGCCCCATTCTCGCACCGATCACGATCCTCGCGCGGAACTGTTTCGGAAGCCCGATATCCTGGCGTGCGCGCTCCAGCGTGCGGACGAGTTGCCCTGCATATCCCAGGAAACGCCTGCCGGAATTGGTCAGGACCGCACCGGACCTGTTACGTACGAAGACCCGGGCTCCGAGCGTTGTCTCCAGCGCGGCAATCCGGGCGCTGACGGTTGACTGCGTGATGTGCAGCCGTTCCGCGGCAGCGACGAAACTGCCCGTGTCGGCGACCGCAAGAAAGGTTCGGGCATGTTCTACATTCATCGATCCGACATCCATCGAATTTTCCGATATATTATCGCATTAAAATTTGCTTTTTCAATTGAATGACATGCGGAAGAATGGGGCGCTGCCGGCCTGTTCCGGTTTTCCGGTCCAAGACGGGAGAGGAGACCATGAGCGATCCCACTTACGCATCACCGCCCTGCTTCGCCCACGAGATCGACGGGGGATGGAACGGTTTTGAGCCCGTCGATTCGCAGACCGCGTCCGACGTCGCGCGCTGGCGAAAGGCGGAGCGCGAGCGCCTCATCGCTGCTCGTCTTTCCGTTCCGGTCGAGGAGCGCCGTTCGACCGCACAGGCGGTCGTCGCTGTGCTGGACGGCTTCGTTGCGCAGTTTTCCCGTCCCGTCATCGGCCTCTATTGGCCGTTCCGGGGAGAGCTTGATCTCCGCCCGTGGATGGCGGACCTGTGCAAGCGCGGCGCCCGTGTGGCGTTGCCCGTCGTCGTCGAAATGGGGCGCCCCCTCCAGTTCCGGGAATGGCACCCCGGATGCCGGATGGAACGGGGCGTGTGGAATATCCCGATCCCGGCCGATGGGGGCGAAATATCTCCCGCGATCGTGATTTCGCCCGTGGTCGGCGCAGATCGCGCAGGTTATCGCCTGGGGTATGGCGGCGGCTTCTACGACCGCACCCTGGCCGCCCTGCCGGTGAAACCCCTGACGATCGGGGTTGGTCATCCTGCGGCAGAAATCAAGACGATCTTTCCGCAGCCGCACGATGTTCCGTTTGACTGGATGATCCTGGGCCACGAATGCCGGGAGAGGTCGACATGAACGCGCTGCGTATCAAACGCGTCTGCCGCGCTCCACGGACCTCGGAGGGAACGCGCATCCTGGTCGACCGCGTGTGGCCCAGAGGAATGACGCGCGACCGGTTGCGGATTGCCGAATGGTCGAAAGACATTGCCCCAAGCGCAAATCTCCGGCGCTCGTTCAACCATGATCCGGCGAAATGGGACGGCTTTCGCAAATCCTATTTCCGGGAACTGGCGGACAAACGTTCGCTTGTGTCGCGGCTCCTCCGCCTGCTGGAGGAGGGGGCGGTGACGCTCGTCTATGGAGCGAGAGACGAGACCCTCAACACCGCGGCAGCACTCAAGCACAATATTGAAGGGGAACGTGGCAAGCATAACCATTTCGCTTCATCGATGCATACGGGACGTCCGATGCACCTCACGCGGGCCGCGGCAAAGGGAGAATGCAGATGAAAAGACCGATCACACCTCTGCGCGAAGGCGAAGTGACACTCATGGCCGGCATGGTAGCCACGGTAATCGGAATCGTTCTCTTTTGCGTGGGGCAGGCATCCGCCATGAGCCATGATCCGATATTTCTGACGCCGGCTACAGGCGACGGCATTATCGCAACCGGCGTCCTGATCTGGCTGAAAGGCGTCGCGGAGCATTCGTGGGAACTTTAGGGTACGAAATTCAAAAAATAGGCTGAACTCGCGCGATCGGCGACGACGGTCTCCGGAGCATCGTCAACGCAACGGCGCCCGAACCTGTCCGCAATTCAGCCTTCACCCGCGCCCTTGCCCGGGCCCTGCATCGTCCCGCCAATCCTCCGCAGCCGCTGAAGCAGCTCCGCATCGGCCGGCGGCGGAGGCACGAGGCGGAAGGGGCCGTCGGAGTCGCGGATCCACAAGGTGCCGTCGGCGGCGAAGGCGAGGGGTTTGAGGCCGCTGGCCCAGACGGAGGCCGTGCGCTCCACCGTGCAGGTTTCGATGTCGAAGATCTTCACCTGGCCGTCTCCGTCGGCCACGGCAAGACGGCTGCCGTCGCCGTTGAAGGCGGCGGCGTCGGCGGCCGTGCCGTCGAGGCTCGGGCAGAGCGCGCCTGGGTCCGTCTTGGCGTAGGCAAGGATGGACAGCCGGCTGTTGTCGGTGCTGACGAAGGCGCGCCGCAGCGGGTCCTCGACCCGCCATGTGTCGTGGGCGGACCCGGCTTGTGCGCTTGCAAGCGGCGTCAGGGCTCCGGACGCGAGATCCATCAGCATCGGCGGCGCGGCATCTCCGAACAGGAGGGCGGCGGTGCCGGTTTCCCCACTTGTGGCCGGAAAGGTGACGTCTTCGATGGCATAGGCGGCTTCGGGCAGGTCGGCGGTGGCCGCGAGCGTGCCGTCGGCGGCAACGACGGAAAGCGCTGTCTGCGCGCCGCCGTTGCTGTAGCGGTGGGCGATCATCAGCGCGCTGCCGTCCGGCGCGGCATAGAGCGTGCCGTCCTGCGACAGCCGCCGGTCGACGGTTTTCAGATCCCCGTTTGAAAGGGTTTTGGCGCTCAGGCTTTCCGGGAGCCGCAGAAGCTCCACATTGCGTTTATCCGGGTCTTGCGGGCTGTCGTCCTGCACCAGCCACCAGTGGCCGTGGGCAAAGGCGGCATCGCGGATATAGGACCCGTCCGGCGGCGTGATGGTGGCGCGGACCGACCCATTGGAAAGGTCGACGATCCGGGCCGTTCCGTCTCTCAGCCGCAACAGCGCCTGATCGCCCGCCAGATGCAGCGCGACCGGGATCTGCTTGAGAAACCCGCCGGGCGCCATGCCGTCGACCTGGAGCAGGGAGCTGCCGTCCTTGACGCGCCACAGCGTCAGCCGGTTCTGCAGGCCGTCCGGACACGCCAGAAAACCGCAGTCGAACGCCTCGGCAATCCCGACCGTTTGTCCGCCCGCAAGGAGCACCGGCGCAACGTTGCGGCGCGGCGCGGTGGTTCCCTCCGGCACGGGCGCGGGGCGGAAGGGAATGCGCGGCGAGACGGCGGTGCCTGCGCCATCGAAGGCCTGCAGAATGAGGCCGCCGTCCCCTTGTCTGAACAGCGCGGCCACATGAGGTCCGCCGGCGACGGCGGGCGTGACCGGCTGGAGATCTTCCTTGAGCGGCGAACCCTGCGGGATCGTCCAGCGCCGGACCGTGCCGTCCGCACCGCCCGACCACAGCTGCCGGTCCGGCCCGTCCAGCCAGAGCGCGGCCACCTCGTTGGCGTGACCGCGATAGGAACCGGCGGGCTGCCAGGCCGGTCCGGCGAGCACGGTGATGGCGTCGCCCGAAACGCAGGCAGAGATGCGGGTCGCCTGATCGGTGATCCATCGATCAAGGCTCGCCTCAAGCGTCAGGCTGCCCGAAAGAGGGCTGCCGCAGCCCTTCACGGGCCAGCGCGCGCCGTCCGCGGAGCGCAGTTCGGCGTCGGAAAACATGCTGTGGTGGTCTTTCGAAAGCGCGAGGAGTTCCGGGGTCAGCGCCATCACGGTCGAGGCGCGCGCCTCCGTCAGCACCTGTTCGGAGACCGGATCTCCCGTGCGCCCGTCCCAGATCCTGACACACAGGGTATCGTCGGCAAGATGCCTCGTATGGGTCACCAGCTTGCGGTCCGGCGAGAGCACCACACTGTCCTGCCGGTCCTCGTCGACGGGTCCGGATTCACCGCATCCGGGCGTGTCGTCCGGCTCGACCAGAATGCGTGGCTCGTGCTCGCCCGTGTTCCAGACGGCAAGCGTCTTGCGCTTGTCGCCCCAGGACAGGAACACCGTGTCGTCGTCGCCGAAGGCGGCGGAGAGATGGACATCCGTATCGAGAGTGGGCACATCCACGACCGATTGCGGCCCCGCCCCATCGTTGCCGTCCGCTTGTAGCGCGAAGACGGCGAGTTCCGTCGGCTTGTGCGATCCGGATTGGGTGGCGGAGGCCAGCACCCGGCTGCCGTCCGGAGAGACGGCATCCTTGAACCACCAGTCGTTACCGGTGGCGGCGACGGTCTTCAGGGTCTTGCCTGTGTCCGGATCGGCAACCACGGCCGAGTTGTCGATGGTCCAGGTGCCGTCGGCAAGCTGGTGTTCGTCGTTTGCAACCGTATAGACCAGCCCGGAGGTGCCAAGCGGCCGGTAGCGCCTGTCGGCGGCAAGGGTGCCGGCTTTGGCGCCGGTATCGGGATCGACCGTGACGATGGCGCCGCTGTCGAGGAAGACGGCAAGCCGCCTTTTGCCGGTCATGCGCAGCGCGCGCACCGGCTCCTCGAACCGGGCGAGCACGCCGTCTGCCGTGCTGTCCGCAAGCGCGCGCCTCAGGGCGGTCAGCGCCTGGGGCACGACCGGACGGTCCGGATGGTCGAGATCGGCGGGCAGGGCGGTCCGAAGTGCGCTCAAGGCGTCCTGAAGGCGGCCTTCGTCGAGGGCGGTCTGCGCCGCGCCGGCCAGCGCAAGGGACTCCGAGCGCAGCTCGCGCTGCTTCGCATCCCGCACCAGCACATATCCGGTGGCGCTTCCGGCAATCAGCGCGACGGCCGCGACGCCCGCCACGATCTTCTGCCTGAGCCGGCGGCGCCGTTCCCGCTGCCAGAGCGCGTCGAAGCCGACCCCGATCAGGCCGGCGGCAAGGCGGGTGACGAGACGGGGGAAGCCTTCCTTGGTGGCATCGGGCGCCAGCGGTTCGTCCGGCTCGCCGGTCAGGTTGCCGTCCGCGTCGACCCGGCTGAGCAGCGAGGGCGGGAAACATTGCTCGTCCGGATTATCCGCGTCCGGCCGGCCGGCGACGATCACCGCGAAGACGCGGGCCGACGGTCCGCGCTGCTTGAACCGGCGCACTTCCGCATCGACCCATTTGGACTGCGCCGCATTCGGGCTGCAGATGACGATCAGCGCGCCTGCGTCGTCGATCGCCCCTTCGAGCGCCGCTCCCAGGCTGGGCGCGCCCGCCAGTTCGTCGTCGTCGCGAAAGAAACGGCCGAGCCGGTTGCGTTTCCGCTTTTCCTCGGGCAGGCCGGCGGGCAGCCGGTAGCGTTCCAGCGCCCGGTGAATGCGCTTCGCCCAGGCCTTGTCCTTCTGGCTGTAGCTGATGAAACCGGCATAGCGGAAATCCCGCGCCTGCCTGTTCGCCCCGTCGCCCGCAATCGTCATCAATCCGCAACTCCCCTGTCCGGGACGTTACAGGACGCCGCGACCGGTCACAAACCCCTTTTCTTCAAGTGGGACAGTCGGTTGACGCATGCCGCCCGGACCGGGCCGTCAGGTCTTGTCGACCTTCTTCAGCGTCGCCCGTACAGCGGGAAGGGTCATCAGCGTGCCGGGGATCTGGAAGAGCTCCTTGAAGAAGCGGCCGGTGAGGGCAGTGCGGCTGGGCCTATAGGGGGAGGCAACGAAGGACTTCAGCCCCCAGCCGATGCCGCCCACGTTCGGCAGCGCCTTGATCGCCATGCCGTAAGCGCCCCGGACCAGCGCCGACTTGCTGGTCTTGAACGTGTGCAGCAGGTCGCAGCGCTCCGTTTCCCGGCGGAACTCCCGGGTCACCACCGAGGTTGCCTTCTTGGTGAAGGTCCAGTTGATGTTGATGTTTACCTCTTCCTTGGCGACCGCGCGGTGGAACCAGAGCGGTGGCACGTAAAGCAGGTCGCCCTCCTCCAGGTCGAACGTGTAGGCCTCCTTGTTGCGCAACAGCTTCGCCTCGTCCTTCAGCAGGGTGAAATTGGTGAAGGGATAGGACGGCAGCGGCGTGTCGGGCGAGACCAGGACCCATTCCTTGCACCCCTTCACCTGAACGGTGATCACGTTCTCCGCATTGGTGTCGTAGTGGAACACCGTCTTGTTGTGCTTCTTGTTGATCCAGAAGCGCCAGGCGATGGAGTCGGGCATCACATCATCCGACTTCAGGATCCCCTCCAGAAAATCCGGCATGACGATATCGTCTTGAAGGACCGGCTTTTTACTGACGAAGAAGACCCCTCGATCCTTCACCTTGGGGTGGTTGTGCAGGTCTGCCCTTAGCCGGTCCAGGGACCATTTCTCCCGCGCGGGCCAGTCCTTCGCCAGCCCCTTGATCAGCAGCGGCCGTTCCGGATGAACATGATTTTCAAGAAATTCGGCCCGGCTCGGCGGCTCGGTGACGGTGGGAATGTGACTGGCGGTCTCGCGGCTCATGGATGCCATATGTCACTCCAAAATCTGCGGCGCGCTACCGGTCAGGCAACAATCGAAATAACAAATGGCGTAGCGCAGAGTATAAAAAGACTAGACGCACCGTCACCTTGTATCAAGCCGGAATGGTCTGGCGTTATGTGGCCGTAAGCGCCCCGGACCTTGGCCGGAAAAGCATGATTTCCTTTCCGGCTTATGTCTTGCTCCCTTCGGGAGGCCGGTCCTCATTCGTGCTTTATTCGATCGGCAACGGGAGGAAGATTGTTCACTTTTCATGTCCTTAACGTCAACAATTATCGAAATTGTTTCTCTGGGAAATACAACCAATTTGAGACCCAACAGCGGGGTGCCGCATCAGCCGCCCCTTACGATTGGAAAGGAATTGAGCCCATGAACCAGATACTTCGTCCGTCCGCCGCCCGCGGTGCCGCCGATTTCGGCTGGCTGAAAAGCAGGCACTCGTTTTCCTTCGGCTCCTACTACGATCCGGATCACATCGGCTTCGGCGCACTGCGCGTGATCAACGAGGACCGCGTGGAACCGTCGGCAGGCTTCGGAACTCATCCGCACAGGAACATGGAAATCATCTCCTATGTCATCTCGGGTGCCTTGGAGCACAAGGATTCCCTTGGCACCGGCTCGGTGATCCGTCCGGACGAACTGCAGCGCATGACTGCCGGAACCGGGGTTACGCACAGCGAGTACAATCACTCCGATGACGACCTCGTCCACTTCCTGCAGATCTGGATCGTGCCTGAGCGGGACGGACTGGAACCCGGCTACGAGCAGAAGACGTTCCCGCAGGTGGAGCGGACCGATGCGCTACGGCTGCTGGGGTCCCGCGACGCCCGTGACGGGTCGGTCACGATCCACCAGGACGTGGATCTCTACGGGTCCGTGCTGACGGCGAACAAGTCGCTGACCTTCGACATCCGGCCGGGCCGCAAGGTCTGGGTGCAGATGGTCAAGGGCCGACTGACCGCCAACGGCCAGACGCTTCAGGCCGGCGACGGCCTCGGCATCCTGGATACAGGGCCGCTTGACCTCGTCGCCGGGGAAACGTCGGAGTTCCTGTTGTTCGACCTCGCCGCCTAGGCAGTTCGGTACAAATCATACGCGGCGCGGGAGGCTTCCCCGCGCCGCGGCTTTGGGTCGCCGGAGATAACGACCCGGAACAATATTACGACCTGAGCGCCGCTGCCGTGGCCGATGTTCCTTCGCGACCTTCGTGACTATCCTTTCTTGACTCGACGGCTATTTTTGAATACTGAATTCAGAGTTCGGAATTCAGAAATGAGCATCATGAAAATACTACCTGCACAACCGAGCCTGACCGAACAGGTCTACAAGGTGATCGTGGACGAGATCTGCAGCGGCGCCCTTCCGGAGGGCGCGCACCTGGTCCAGGAACAGGTTGCGGCGCGTTTGGGCGTGTCGCGCCAGCCGGTGCAGCAGGCCATGACGCTGCTGAAAGCGGATGGCCTTGTCGAGGAGATCGGCCGCCGCGGTCTCTATGTCACAGCGCTCGATCTCGATCTCATGCGCCAGCACTACGAGATCCGCGCGGTGCTCGACGGACTTGCCGCACGAATGGCGGCCGAGCAGGTTCGCAGCTCGCCGGAGGCAGCCAGGGCAATTGAGGCGCGCGGAAAGTCCATCCTGGAATCGGGAAAGGCCGCCGTCGCCAACAACGATGTCGCCGCGCAGATTGATCACGACGAGGCGCTGCATGCGCTGGTCTACGATTTTTCCGGGAACGCCCTGGTCGCGCGCACGGCGGAACCGCATTGGCGGTTTCTGCGCCGCGCGATGGGGGAAGTTCTGCGCCATGCGAAGCTTCCCAGGGAAATATGGCGGCAACACGCTGAAATCCTGGAGGCGATCGTTCAGGGCGATCCCGACCGCGCCGAGCAGCTTGCGGTCGATCATGATCTGGAAGCGTCGAAGACCCTTTATGACGCGCTTGCCGAGCAGCAGGCGAAAACCGCTTAGGGAGGGCGGTGACCATGGGAGGCGTTTTGACAGCCGGCCAGATGCTGGCCGCACAGGCGCGCGTGCAACCGGATCGCATCGGCGCGCGCGATCTCGAACGGCAGATGACTTTCCGGGAATGGAATGGCCGGGCATGCCGACTGGCCAACGGATTGCTGGGCCTGGGGTTGTCCAAGGGCGACCGGGTCGCGGTCTTTGCCTACAACCGGGTCGAGTGGGCCGAAATCTACGTTGCCGTTGCAAAGGCCGGCCTGATCGCGGTTCCGGTCAATTTCCGTCTGACCGGGCCCGAAGCGCGTTACATCTGCACCGACTGCGCTGTTCGTGCCGTCATCGCCGAAGAGGCCCTGTGCGACCTCGTGGAGGGGATCCGCGATGATCTGGCTGTGCCAGGCGATTGCTACATCCTGATCAGCGACAGGCAAAAGGCCGGTTGGCGGTCTTACGAAGCCGTGATTGCAACCGGTGGGCAAGGGGAACCCGGCACGGACGTTTCCCCGGACGATACCTGGTGCCTCATGTACACTTCGGGCACGACCGGAAATCCCAAGGGAGCGATCCGCAGTCACCGCGGCATGGCGATGCTGGCGCTGATGACCGAAGTGGAACTCGGGTTGAAGCGGCGTGACGATGCGCTCCTGGTCATGCCGATGTGTCATGCAAATTCGCTCAACTTCTTTACCGCCTTTCTCTGCATCGGCGCGACGGTCACCGTCTTTTCGCGCGCCAATTTCGATCCTGCGCTTTGCCTGAGGACGATCGGCGAAAAGGGCGTCACCTTCTCTTCGCTCACACCGACCCATTTCATGATGCTGCTGGATGTTCCGGAGGTCGACCGTGGCGCGGCCGGTTTCGACCGGGTCGAGAAACTCATGATCTCGTCGGCGCCGGCGCGGGCCGAAACCAAGCGTGCGGTCATGGAGATGTTTCCGAATTCCGGGCTCTTCGAGCTTTACGGATCGACGGAGGCCGGATGGGTGACGATGCTGCATCCCGATGAGCAGTTCGATCATCTCGGCACTGTCGGACGCGAGATCGTGGGCTCCATGCCGATCCGTCTGCTGGACGATGACGGCAACGAGGTTGCAGACGGCACGCCGGGCGAACTCTTTTCCTGCGGGCCCTATTGTTTTGAAGGCTACTGGAACCTGCCCGAAAAGACGGCCGAGGCATTCCGGGGCGACTTCATGACCGTAGGCGACATGGCGCTCAGGGACGCCGAAGGATACATCCGCCTGATCGACCGCAAGAAGAACATGATTATTACCGGCGGCGAGAACGTCTATCCGACCGAGGTCGAGGCGGTCCTGGCCGGGCACCCCGAGGTCAAGGATGTCGCGGTGGTGGGGCGGCCGGACGACAAATGGGGCGAGCTGGTCGCAGCCGCCGTGGTCCGGCGCGACGGCTCCACGCTCACGGCGGAGGAGCTGATCGCATGGTCGCGCGATCGCCTGGCCGGCTACAAGCGGCCGCGTGCCGTGATCTTCCTGACACCCGATGAGATGCCGCGGAACCAGACCGGCAAGATCCTTCACCGTGTCCTGCGGGACATGCTGGCTGAACACGCGCACTGACCCGCGCGCCGCGGACCCCTTTCCCGAGGAGAGAATGAAATGACCGACGTGCAGGACTTGAACCGCGACGAGGACAGCGTTGCAGCCTGGATCGCCCATGTGCTGAAGACGCGCGGTGTCGACAGGGTCTTCGGGTTGCAGGGCGGACATATCCAGCCGATCTGGGACCACCTGGCGCGAAAGGGAATACAGATCATCGATGTCCGCGACGAAGGCGCGGCCGTGCACATGGCGCATGCCCATGGCGAACTGACCGGGCAACTGGGCGTCGCGATGGTGACGGCCGGGCCGGGTGTCACGAACTGCGTGACCGGTGTCGCCAATGCCTCCCTCGCGCGCGTTCCCCTGCTGCTGATCGGCGGATGTACATCGCGCCCGCAGGCCAACATGGGTCCGTTGCAGGACATCCCCCATGTCGAAATCCTGAAACCCGTGTCGCGATATTGTCGCACCGCGCGGGTGCCCGAACAGGTCATTCGTGAGCTTGACGAGGCTATTGCCCGGGCTGAAGGAGACCTGGATGAACCCGGCCCCTCCTATATCGAGGTGCCGACCGACGTGTTGCGCTCGCGGGTCGGGGCAAACCTGATACCGCAGGACTGGATTGCACCCAAATTCCGCCGCCGTCCGATGCCCGAGGCCGAGCGGGTCGCGGAAGCGGTCGAGGCGATCCGGGCCGCCAAACGTCCACTGGTCGTCAGTGGCCGGGGCGCACGCGGCACAAGCACGGAGCTGGTTCGCTTCCTGGATGCGACAGACGCGCTTTATCTCGATACCCAGGAAAGCCGGGGGCTCGTGCCGCCCGGACATCTCTCGGTGGTCGGCGCCGTTCGCGCGGCTGCCATGGCCCAGGCCGATCTTGTCATCACGTTGGGACGAAAGCTCGACTATCAGCTCGGCTTCGGCTCTCCTGCGGTCTTTCCCGACGCACGCTTCATCCGCATCGCCGATACAGCCGGAGAACTCGTCGATAATAGGCGGGGGGATCCCGAGATCCTCGCCGCGGTGGATCTCGCCCTGGATGCGCTCACGGACGCATTGGGTAATGATACAGGAACACGCGATGCAGCATGGATCGACGGGTTGCGCGAGAAGCATCGCGAACGGATCGCCAGGGGACGGGAAACTCCGGTTCCGGAGCGTGGGTCCGACGGCAAGATTCATCCCATGGCGATCTTCGAGGCGTTGCGAAGCACGGCGGATCCCGACTACATCGCCATTGCAGATGGCGGCGATCTGCTGAGCTTTGCCCGGGTCGGACTGGAAGCGCGAACCTACATGGACGCAGGCGCCTTCGGATGTCTCGGGGTCGGGGTTCCTTTCGCCGTCGCAGCCGCTCTCGCCTTTCCTGAGCGGCAGGTTATCTCTGTCAACGGCGATGGAGCCTACGGCATCAACGCGATGGAAATCGACACGGCGGTGCGCCATGGGGCCAGGGCGGTTTTCATCATCTCCAATAATGCCGCCTGGAACATCGAACGCTACGACCAGGAGGTGAATTACGGGGGCAGGGTCGTTGGAACGACCCTGCGACACAGCGATTATGCCGCAATGGCTCGTGCCCTGGGTGCTCATGGTGAACGGGTCGAGGATCCCGCCGATCTCAAGGAAGCCATTTCGCGCGCACTTGCCAATGCGCCCGCCGTGATCGACGTCTTAACGTCCCAGGGCGCAATTTCGTCGGACGCGACGAAAGGCCTGGGCTTCGTGCCCGACTACCAGGCCCTGACCGCCTGGGACGAGGCCGAACGCAAGCGACGATCGTAACCCTCACGTTTCGAAAAGATTACCGGGAAGTTCCATATCCCGTTCTCACACGCGTATCGGAAATGACGCTGTCGCCCGGCCGGGTCCGGTTGCCTGCACTTTCGCGAAGTCCAGACCGAATTTCTGCAGATACTTGCGCAGCCGGTCGGAGTCGTTGCCGCTGCTTTTCTTCTGCCGAGAGTTGGCAAACAGGCGGCGGCCGGCCTCGCTGAGGGTTTTGCTTTCCCGGCAGACGGCGAGAACGTAGTCGAGCTGGACCGCATCGAACGGGTCGAGACCTGCGGCCTCGTCCGCGCCAAGGACGTCCGTCAACGTCGCGCCCGGACCGGAGGCGGGTTCTGCCTGCCGCCAGGCGGCGCGAAGGCGTTCGATCTCCCGGAGCACCGTTTCCTCGTTGATCCGGCCCTTCGGTGCGAGTGTCGCCATGCGGGTGATCGAGGCCGACAGGTCGCGGAAGTTCGCGACCCAGCGCGACTGAGGATCCTGGGCAAAGCTCAGGTAACGCTGCAGGGCTTCCTTGTTGAAAGTGACGTTCTGGCCTTCGGCCTCGCGGATGCGGCGCAATTCGTAGTCGATGTTGGGCTCGATATCCTCTCGGCGGTCGCGCAGCGCCGGCAGATGGAAGGTCCACAGGTTGAGCCGGGCGAACAGGTCCTCCCGGAAGCGTCCGCGCTGCACCTCCTCGGCAAGGTCGCGATTGGTGCCTGCCAGAAGCTGGAAATCGGACTCCGTGTCCCTGTCCGACCCGACCGGCAGAAAGCGCCGTTCCTCGATGGCACGCAGGCACATGGCCTGCTCGTCAAGGCCGAGTTCGCCGATCTCGTCGAGGAACAGCAGCCCCTTGTCGGCGGCCTTCATCAATCCGGGACGGTCGGAGAGGGCGCCGGTAAAGGCACCGCGCACATGGCCGAACAGGGTCGACATGGCCTGGTCGCCCCTGAGTGTGGCGCAATTGACCTCGATGAAGTCGCCCGTGAGCTGGCGTTGCGCTTTCTTGAGCTCGAAGATCCTCTTGGCGAGCTGGGATTTTCCGGCCCCGGTCGGTCCGATCAGGAGCACCGGCGCACGGGAGCGGATCGCGACGTTCTCGATCTCGTCGATCATCGCGTTGAAGGTCGCATTGCGCGTCTCTATGCCGGATTTCAGAAACGATGTGGCCTGGTCGCGCTCGGCGGCAAAGCGGGTCGCGATCTGGTCGTAGCGGGAAAGATCGAGGTCGATGATCGAGTGATGGCCGGCATAGTCCGGTTCCTCTCCGTCGGTTTCCCGCGAAGTCGGCGGCGACAGCTGCAGCAGGCGTCCGGGAATGAAATTGGCCTCGGTCAGCAGGAACCAGCAGATCTGGGCGACGTGGGTGCCGGTCGTGATGTTGACCAGATAGTCCTCCCGCTCCGGATCGAACGGATAGGCGGACGCGAAGTCGCGCATGGCCGTGTACATTTCGGCGAAGTCCCAGGGATCCTTCACGTCCATCTGGTGCAGGCGGACTTCGGTCGCCGGCGACACCTGGCCGATTTCAGTTGCGACGCGTTCGGCAAGACGCAGCCAGTTGCTGTCATGGATCAGCTCGAACCGGTCGATGAAAAGCCCGTCCTGTTGGCAGAGGCCGATGGACGGCCTCCATCTGGCGCGCTTGTTCTTCCCGCCCGCATCGAGAACCGTTCCGAGAAATCCAATGGCGACACGCCGGCGCATGAGATTATCCAAAATTATAAATAAGAATAGAAATATATCACTAATTAGGATTTTTTGACCAGTGGGTTGTGTGGCCAAAATTGCGAAAAATTTTATTATGATAATAATATCATATAGATAAGAGAATTTCTGCTTTTCGTTCCAGCGTTTGGCACAGCGCTTGAAATCAAGGGTGCAAACGAAAGGATTGGAACGATGGCGAACAAGAGCATTTTCCGGTCGGTTCCCGGATCCCGGGTGCCCGCCACCGATACGGTGAACCGCGAAGGCGCACCGGCCTACCAGATGAAACCCTACCAGGCGCTGGCCCAGCTGGCCGTGACCGGCACGTTCAACCGGACCTTCTATGCCGGTGCCGGCGAACAGCTGGACGAGGTAATGGACCTGGCCTGGCAGGTTCAGCCGGACTATCTGGCGAAGACCGCCGTCTATGCCTTTGAGCAGGGCCGGATGAAGGATATGCCCGCGCTATTGCTGGCGGTTCTGTCGGCGATGGAAGGTGACGAATTCAACCGGGCGTTCCCGCGGATCGTCAGGAACGGCAAGATGCTGCGCACTTTCGTGCAGATGATCCGTTCGGGTGTCACGGGACGGAAGTCCCTGGGATCCCGTCCGAAGCGGCTGGTTCAGGCGTGGCTGGAAACCGCAAGCGACGAGCAGCTGATGCGCGCCGCCGTCGGCAATAGCCCGTCCCTGGCGGATGTCATCAAGATGGTGCACCCGAAGCCGAAATGCAGGTCCCGGGAAGCCTTCTTCGGCTACCTGATCGGCAAGCCCTATGAAGTCGGTGCCCTGCCGGAGGTCGTGAAGGCGTTCGAAGCGTTCAAGCGCGACAGGACGCTGCCGGTTCCCGACGTTCCGTTCCAGATGCTGACCGCACTGGAACTGACGAAGGAGCACTGGGTCCAGATCGCGCAAAAGGCCGGCTGGCAGATGTTGCGGCAGAACCTGAACACCTTCGCCCGCAACGGCGTCTACCAGGTCCCGGGCTTTACCCGGATGATCGCCGATCGCCTGCGCGACCGCGACACCATCCGCCGGGCGGGCGTCTTGCCCTACCAGGTGATGGTGGCCTGCCAGTACGCCGACCAGGGCGTGCCCTACGAGGTCTATGACGCCTTGCAGGAGGCACTGGAAATCGCACTGGAACTGGTGCCGAAGGTCGAGGGCCGTGTGGTCGTCTGCCCGGATGTGTCCGGCTCGATGCAGTCTCCCGTGACGGGATACCGTCAAGGCGCGACCACGGCGGTGCGCTGTGTCGATGTGGCGGCGCTGGTTGCCGCGGCGATGCTGCGCACCAATCCGGACACGGTCGTTTTGCCGTTCGAACGGACGGTGGTCGATGTGCGCCTGAACCCGCGCGACTCGGTGCTGACCAACGCCGCCAAGCTGGCGTCGGTGGGCGGCGGCGGAACCAACTGTTCCGCACCGCTGGAACGGCTGGTTGAACAACGGGCGCAGGTCGACGTGGTCGTTTTCGTCTCCGACAACCAGTCGTGGTTGGACGCCGCCAGGTCGCGGTATCAGGGAACGGGCATGATGGGAAACTGGCATAAACTGAAGGTGCTGAACCCGAAAGCGAAACTGGTTTGCATCGATATTCAGCCCGACACGACCTCCCAGGCCGTGGAACGTGCGGACATCCTGAATGTCGGCGGTTTCTCCGACCAGGTGTTCACGGCGATCGCGCAGATGGTCGACGGTGGAAGTTCCAAGGAATGGACCCGGATGATCAACGCGGTTGAACTCTGAAAATACGCCCCGGCGGAATCCGCTGCCGGGGTGGGAAATCGAAGGAAGACATGCCGAATGCGGACGGAACTACAGGCTGTAACCCTCCAGGTTGCGGGTTCGAATCCCGTCGGGTCCACCACATTCACCTGCGCTACCGCCATTGGCTACTTGAGCGCAGGTTTCGGAGCAGGACGATGTCCCCGCTCCGCCGTTTATGGGCCCGTAGCTCAAAGGTAGAGCAGGTGTTTCGTT
This sequence comes from Roseibium aggregatum, assembly GCF_014692675.1. Classification (GTDB taxonomy): domain Bacteria; phylum Pseudomonadota; class Alphaproteobacteria; order Rhizobiales; family Stappiaceae; genus Roseibium; species Roseibium aggregatum_C. The sequence continues at coordinate 88,827 of NZ_JABFCZ010000017.1, forward strand.
GGAACTTGTCGGCTTGTCTTTCTTCGATTGGAAATTTGAACCGTCAGGGATCGGCGGCGGCGAATGCATGGGGAACTACATCGAGGAAGATGGCATCCCCGTTCCTTGTCGCCGCCGCCCGATAGCCGGACCGAATGCAGGTGAAACTACATCGTGTCGCGGGTTCGAGCCCCGCCGGGCCTTTTTCAAGGTTCGTAGCTCAGTCGGTAGAGCAGGTCAGCGTTTCATCGGACCCTTGTCGGTGCCGTTGGCGGAAGACCCGGGCCCCGGCCCGGAACATGGAAGAAATGAACAGCGTGGCGAATGCCAGGTGGAACTACAGCTCCATGAAGGGGGCAATCCGGGAGGTTCGACTCCTCCCCTTGCTGGCGCTCTTTGGCATGGGCGGGATCCCCGATGGTTTCATCGCACTCTTGTCGCCACACGAATTGATAACCGCGGCGAATGCCTGCGGGACTACAGGGTAGAGCGCCCGGTCTTTCGGGACCGGGAGGTCGGGTGTTCAAATCACCCCTTCACCGATGGTGGAGTGGCTCAGGAAAATGTCCCGCATCCCCTTGTCGCCGCACTCGATTTTTCGCAGGACGAATGCCTGCGGGACTACAGGTAGACGCAGCCCGTTCATGCGGGTGGGCCAGGGTTATGGTCTCGTTTTCGGGACTATGACTGAGAGCCGTGAGGGTCCAAGTCCCTCCCGGGCGAAAGCACGGTGGCGGAATAAACGTCCCGCATTTCCTTGTCGTCCGACCGGGATTTGAACGCAGGATTAGGAACGATGACGGAAGTATTGAGCGGACAGGATCTGATCGACGCCGGGTGCTTGCAGGGCAAGTGGTTTGGCGAGGCATTGCGCGCAGCGAACGCCCTTCTTGAGGGCGGCTCCAGCCGCGAAGACGCGCTCGCCCACGCACTGACCTTCATGCCGCCTCCGCCGACACCGCTGCGTGTGGCCGGGGACCTGCCGTTTTACGAGAACATCATTGCCGAGACGCCGGAAGAGGAGGAGAACCTGCTTTCCGTGCGCGGATCCATGGCGGAACTGATGCGCACCCCGGTTATCAAGGCGGGTGCCGTGATGCCCGATGCCTGCCCGGCCGGGCCGGTCGGGACCATCCCCGTCGGTGGCGTGGCCGTGTCGGAAGCAATCCATCCGGGCATGCACTCGGCCGACATCTGCTGTTCCATGGCGATCTCCGTGTTTCCGCAGGTGTCGCCGGCAGCCCTGCTCGACGCGGTGAACGAGGTGACCCACTTCGGTCCGGGCGGGCGGCAGCGCGGCAAGCAGTTCCGCCCCGAGGCCGGCCTGATGGAACGGTTCGAGGCGAACGACTTCCTGCGTGACATCCAGAGTGCCGCGATCGAGCATTTCGGCACCCAGGGTGACGGCAACCACTTCGCCTTCGTCGGCACGATCGGGTCGACCGGCGAAACGGCCCTGGTCACCCACCACGGGTCGCGGGCGCCCGGCGCCCGGCTCTTTACCAAGGGCATGAAGGTCGCCGACCGGACGCGCCGGGACGTGTCTCCGGAGACCCTGAAGCAGAACGCCTGGATCGAGGCGGACACGGCGGAAGGGGACGCCTACTGGGAAGCGCTGCAGATCGTCCGGGCCTGGACGAAAGGCAACCACTACCTGATCCACGACATGGCGGCGGAGCGCCTGTCGGCGAAGGTGTCGGACCGGTTCTGGAACGAACACAATTTCGTCTTCCGCCGGCCGGACGGGCTCTTCTACCACGGCAAGGGGGCAACGCCCGCCTTTGCCGGCTGGGCGGAGGACGCGACGGACCTGACCCTGATCCCGCTGAACATGGCGGAGCCGGTCCTGATCGTCCGCGGCAAGGACTCAGCCAACGGTCTGGGTTTCTCGCCCCATGGCGCCGGGCGCAACTTTTCCCGCACCCGGCACAAGCGGCTCCAGGAAGGACGCCCCGAAGCGGATATCCTGGCGGAAGAGACGGAAGGGCTCGACGTCCGCTTCTTCATGGGCAAGGCGGATATTTCCGAGCTGCCGAGCGCCTACAAGAACGCGGCGTCGGTCCGGGCCCAGATCGAGCGCTACGGCCTTGCCGAGGTGGTCGATGAAGTGGTGCCTTACGGCTGCATCATGGCCGGCGACTGGCACCAGGACCCGCCGTGGCGGCGCAAGAAAAAGCAGCGCCCGGCGTGAACGAACAGACCGGTGAACCTTCGTCAGAAGGCTCACCGGTCATCACGTGTACAACGACCCAGGGCCGTTATCGGACTCTTTAGAGGCTTACCCAGGCCGCGTTGCGGGCCGAGGAGCGGACACAGGCGTCGATGAACCGCATGCCCTTCAGACCGTCCTCGATCCCGGGAACCAGGGTGTCGACCGGCGTGCCTTCCTGGTGCGCCCGAATGGCGTCCGCGGCCTCCCGGTAGAGATTGGCGAACCCTTCCAGGTAGCCTTCCGGATGGCCGGGCGGAATGCGGGTCGCGGGCGCGATGCTTGCCGACATGCCCGCACCACCCCTGGTCAGGATCCGGGCCGGCTGACCGAAGGGCGTGAACTGCAGCAGGTTGGGATTTTCCTGGTGCCATTCCAGTCCGCCCTTGTCTCCGTAGACGCGGATCTTCAGGCCGTTTTCATTGCCCGGCGCGACCTGCGAACACCACAGCATACCGCGCGCGCCGCCCTCGAACCGCAGCATCACATGGGCGTTGTCGTCGACCTGGCGTCCGGGGACGAAGGATTGCAGGTCCGCGGCCAGGCTTTCCGCCGTCAGCCCGGTGACGAAGCAGGCGAGGTTGAAGGCGTGGGTGCCGATATCGCCGGTGGAGCCGCCGGCGCCCGTGCGGGTCGGATCCGTGCGCCAGTCCGCCTGCTTGTTGTGCTGTTCCACCGTCAGCCAGTCCTGCGGATATTCCACCTGCACCACGCGTAAGGTGCCGAGCTCGCCGCTTTGCACCATCTCGCGCGCCTGGCGCACCATCGGGTAGCCGGTGTAGTTGTGGGTCAGGAAGAACAGCGCGCCGGAGGCTTCGGCAGCCTTGGCCAGCTTCTTCGCATCGGTGAGCGTCGAGGTCAGCGGCTTGTCGCAGATGACGTGAATGCCGCGTTTCAGAAACTCCCGCGCCGCCGGATAATGCATGTGGTTCGGGGTGACGATCGCCACCGCCTCGATGCCGGATTTCAGCCGGGCCTCCCGGATGGCCATCTGGCTGAAGGACGGGTAGATCCGGCTTTCCTCCAGACCGAGCGCGCGGCCCGATTCCAGGGCCTTTTCCGGCGTCGAGGACAAGGCGCCGGCGACGAGTTCGTAACGGCCGTCCAGGCGGGCGGCGATCCGGTGGACCGCGCCGATGAAGGCGTCCTTGCCGCCGCCGACCATGCCGAGACGGATCGGGCGGGTGCTGTCGGCAGCACTTCCTTGAATGGTCATTGCCTTACTCCTATCCGATACCCAGCATCTTCCGGTTGGCGGCCTCGTCCGTTCCGCCGCCGGCAAAGTCGTCGAAGGCCTTGGCCGCTATTTTGGAAAAGATCGCGCCGAAGTCCACATGGCCGTCGCCTGGCGGGCGGAACCGATCGCCGGATTTGCAGGCGAAACTGAATTCAACCGCAATTCTGACTATCCCCTCGGCATGCCCTTCACCCTGAGGTGGCGTTTCTGGGCGGCGATGCGGAAGGGGGCGTTGCCGGCGCCATAGCCGGCATAGCCGCCGCGGCGCTCGATGATCTCGAAGAAGAAACCCTCGCCGAAGAACGGGCTGTAGAGCTGGAAATACTCGCCGCCCTTTTCGTCCCGGTCGTAGAGGACGCCGTGGCTTTTCAGCCGGTCGAGGAAGGCATCGTCCAGCCCGAAACGGGCGTCGAGATCGTCGTAGTAGTTCGGCGAGATCACGAGCGGCCTGAAGCCGTTGATGGCAAGCGCATCGGCGGTGGCAAAGATATCCGCCGTCTCGAAGGCGAGATGCTGAACGGCGGAACCGAAATTCTCCGTCAGGAAGTGGCCGGCCAGGGTCTTACGGTTCTCCGCGCCGTTCAGCGTGATCCGTAAAGACCCTTCCGCATTCTCGATCGCCTGGCTGCGCACAAGGCCCGCCGGATCGACCACGTCCACCATCGGCGTCTTCACCGTCTCGAAGAGCGATGTGTAGAACAGGAGCCAGGTCAGCATCTCGTCGAAGGCCATGGTCTCGGCGATATGGTCGATGCGTAACAGATCCGCCGGCTCCGCCTTCCGCTCGTCGGAAACGGGAACGAACTCGATCTCCCACACCCGGGCAAGCTCACTTTTGCCGTCGATGAAATGCATCACCCCGCCGCCAAGGCCCCGGATGGCCGGGATGTTCAGTTCCCCCGGCCCGACCGGCTGTTCGAAGGGTTCCGCGCCAAGCGCCCGTGCCCGGTCCACCGTGGCCCTGGCGTCGGCGACCTTCAGGCCGATGTCGCAGACATTGGTGCCGTGTGTGACGTAGGAGGAATGGGCAAAGCCCGACTGTTCGGTGTTGAGTACGATGTTGATCTCGCCCTGGCGCCACAGGTCGACCTTCTTCGACACGTGCCGGCCGACCCGGGCAAAGCCGAGCGTGTGTAAAAGCGCGCCGAGATCGGCGGCCTCCTGTTCGCTTGCGGCGAATTCGACGAACTCGATCCCTGAGACCGCGATCCGGTCGGGCATCTCCGGCACCTCGATCCGGATGCCCGGCTCCTGCCGCTTCACCTGATCCATCAGGTAGACCAGGGAGCGGTGACCGTCGACGGAGATCGGCTTGGCCGAGCCGCCGCGGAACTGGTCGTTGAAGATCTCTAGCGAGATCACCCCGTCATAGCCGGTGGCGGCGACCGCGCGCATGAAGCCGGTCACATCCAGATCGCCTTCGCCGGGCATGTTGCGGAAGTGCCGGCTCCAGTAGAGCAGGTCCATGTCGATCTTCGGCGCGTCCGCCAGCTGGACGAAGAAGATCCGGTCGCCGGGAATGGAGCGGATCGTCTCCGGGTCGATCTTGCGGGCAAGCGTGTGGAAGCTGTCGAGGATCAGGCCGACGTTGGGATGATCGGCCCTGCGGACGATCTCCCAGGCATCCCGGTGATCGCTGACATGCCGGCCCCAGGCGAGCGCCTCGTAGCCGACCTTGATGCCATGCTTCGCCGCCCGTTCGCCAAGCTCGCGGAAGTCGTCGGCCGCCCGGTCGATGCCGCCGAGCGACAGCGGCGAGACGTTGGAGCAGATCAACACCAGGTCGGTGCCAAGCTCCCCCATCAGGTCGAACTTGCGTTCCGCCCGCTCGAAAGCCCGTGTCCGCTGTGGCTCCGGCATACCCTCGAAGTCCCGGAACGGCTGGAACAGGGAGATCTCCAGACCGTGGTCGCGCACCATTTGACCGACCTCGCGCGGGCTGGCGTCGAAGGCGAGGAAATCGTTCTCGAAGATCTCCACCCCGTCGAACCCGGCCGCCGCAATCGCGGCAAGCTTCTCCGCAAGATCACCCGAAATCGAGACGGTCGCTATCGCGGTCTTCATGGCGGGTCACTCCGTGGCGTAGCAGCCGGCGAGCCAGGCGCACATGCGGGCGAGGCTGTCGCGGGAGGCCGCGCAATATTCCATGGCGCGCAGATAGCCGTGGATCAGGCCCTCGCCTTTATCGAACTCTACCGGCACGCCGGCGGCGCGGAGCTTGTCGGCATAGGTGGTGCCGTCGTCGCGCAGCGGATCGTACTGCGCCACGGCGATATAGGCCTGCGGCAGCCCGGCGTGACTTTCCGCGAGCGACGGGGCCGCGAGCGGATTTTTCCGGTCTTCCTCGTTCGGACAGTAATTGGCATTGACCGTCGGCATGCCGGCGACCTTCAGGAGCGGCGCATCGGCGTTCTCCTTGTAGGACGGCTTGCTCATGTCGAAATCCGTGCCAGGGTAGATCAGCAGCTGCGCCATCGGGGCATAGGCGGTGCCACGCAAGGCGATCGTCATGGCCGCGGCAAGGTTGCCGCCGGCGCTGTCGCCGCCAACCGCGATCCGGTCGGGATCGATACCGAGATCGGCGGCATTGTCCTTGACCCACTTGACCGCGTCCCGGCACTCGTGGACGGCCTGCGGAAACGGATGTTCTGGCGCAAGCGCATAATCGACGCTGACCACGGTCTGGCTGTTGGCGGCCGCAATCCGCATGGTGATGTCCGCATGGGTCATCGGGCTGCCCTGCGCCCAGGCCCCGCCGTGCATGTAGACGAGGCAGGGCTGGGTGCCGCCGTCGTCGTGCCGGTCGATCCTGACCAGCACATTGCGTTTCTCGCAAGGCACGAAGCGGACGGAAGAGGTCACGCCTTCGGGCCGGGGAAGGCGCATACGTTCGGCGATATATTCGAACAGAAGCCGCCGCTCCTTCGGCGAGGCATTGGCCGGCAGCACCGACCAGCCTTCGTCCCAGACCGAAAGAAAGGCGTCCAGTTCAGGATTAATCATCTGAAATTCCTCAAATATTAGCCTGGCGTCCGCCTAGCCCGTGTAGCCGAGCATCCGCGGCAGAAAGAGCACGAAATCCGGCACGAAGGTGATGAAGGCGAGTGCTGCGAACAGCGCGATGATGAAAGGGACGAGGTCGCGCACGACCCGCGCCAGCGGTTGTTTGGTTATGTTGGCCACGATGAACAACAAGAGCCCGTAGGGCGGGGTAATCAGCCCCAGCATGGCATTGACCACGACCACCACGCCGAAATGCACCAGATCGATTCCGAGCGCCTGGGCGGTGGGAATGAAGATCGGTGCGATGATCAAGAGGATCGCGCCGGCCTCGATGATGCAGCCGAGCGCCAGGAACAGCACGTTGATCGCGAGCAGGAAGCCCCATTTCGACAGTTCGAACTGGGCCATGAAATCCGCAATGGAATTGGGGACGTTTTCGCGGGTGATCACGTAGTTGAAGGTGAGTGCACCGGCAATGAGAATGCCGACGGTCGCGGTCGATCGGGCGCTGTTCAGAAGCGTCGAATAGAACTGGCCGGCGGAGACCGACCGGTAGACCACGACCGAAATGACGAGAGCATAGAAGGCTGCGACCGCGGCCGCCTCGGTCGGGGTCATGATGCCGCCGTAGATGCCACCCAGCAGGATGACCGGCAGCATCAGCGCCGGAAAGGCCTGCACCGTGACGTTGGGCATTTCCGAAAGCGGCACGCTGTCATCGACCGGGAAATTGCGACGGCGGGCAATGACCGTGTTCATCACAGCAAGGACAAGGCCCATCAGCAGGCCGGGCGCCATGCCGGCCGCGAACAGGTAGCCGATCGACTGGTCGGAGACGAGCGCATAGAGCACCATCGGAATGGAGGGCGGAATGATCGGGCCGATCGTTGCCGTCGCCGCGGTGATCGCGGCCGAATAGCTGGCCGTGTATTTGCCGTCCTTGGTCATCATGCCGATGATGATCCGCCCCATGCCGACCGCATCCGCGACCGCCGAACCCGACATGCCGGAAAAGATCAGCGACGAGACCACGTTGACGTGGCCGAGCCCGCCGCGGAACCGGCCGACCAGTGCCTGGCAGAACCGGAGCAGGCGGTCCGCCAGGCTGCCGACGTTCATGATGTCTGCGGCCAGGATGAACAGCGGGATCGCGAGCAGCGTGTAGCTGTTGAACAGGCCCTGCAGCAGTGTTTCGGCGGCGATCGACGGATCGAAGCCCTTCAGGATCAGGTACAGGGTGGAGCCGCAGATCATGGCAAGGCCGATTGACAGGCCCGAAAGGGCCAGGGCGATGATCAGGATCAGGGAGAGAAGGAACGGATCAGTCATAGTCGTGCATTTCCGACGCCGCGCCGACGGCATATTTGGGGTGGTTTCCGTTGAGGCCGTGCCAGGCGCTGATCAGCGACCGGATGATGACGGAAAGGGCGAAGGGGATGTAGATCATGAAGACGTAGTCGAACCGGATCTGCATGTAGGCGGTCCGTTCGATGGACATGAAGGTCACGTAGTCCCAGACATCGGGGAGCGTCCAGAGGAAGATGCCGGCGCAGACCAGGCCGGAAAAGACATCCATGATCCGCTGGACTGCCACCGGAACCGAGCCGTAGACGATGTCCAGCCGGATCACGTCATCCTCCTTCACGACGAAGGCGTAACCGAACAGGATGCCCCACAGCCAGGCGATGGAGACATATTCGACCGTCCAGCCGAGCGGCAGGTTGAGCACGTATCGGAAGACGATCTGGATCAGAAAGCTGACAAAAAGGCTTGCCAGCACGAGCGCGAGGATGTTCTCGGCTCTGCTGTAGAGGAATTCGATTGATCTGGTCACGCTGGGCACGGGGAAGCATCCGGTTCAGAGAGTGAGGACCCGGCCTTCACCGCCGGGTCCCTGACGTTTGCTGCGCGGTTTACTCCGCGTTGATCTTGTCGATCAGGCCTTTCGGCCAGTCCTCGGAAAACTTGGAATCCGCATAGGCCGCCAGGACATGATTGCGGAACGCGTCGATGTCCGGCGTGTAGACCTGAAGGCCCTGTTCCTTGAAGAAGTCGACCAGTTCGCCCTCGCGTTTGCGGGTGACCGCGTCCAGCGCGTTCTGGAAGTTGATCGAGCACTCCTGCACCTTGGCCTGCTGCGCCGGCGTCAGGCTGTTCCACTTCGACAGGGATATGGAATGCTGGTTGTTGGCGATCAGGTGGCCGGTCAGGATGATCTGGTCCGTCACCTCGTAGAACTTCATGTCCTTGTCGGTCGGCAGCGGATTGTCTTGACCGTCGATGGCGCCGGTCTGAAGCGCGGTATAGACCTCGGTGAAGGCCATCGGCGTCGGGTTGGCGCCAAGGGCCTCGCCGACGAACTGCCATCCCTCGCCGCCGGGCATGCGCAGCTTGACGCCTGCCAGGTCCGCCGGGGTCATGATCTTCTTGTCGCCCCTCAGGTTCAGATGGCGGGTGCCGATATAGGGGTTCGACAGCACCTTGACCTTGGCCTTGTCCTCGATCTCCTTCATCAGGCCGTCGAGCGCACCGGAGGCCCAGACTTTCCGCATATGATCGTAATCGCGGTAGAGATAGGCGGCGCCGAGAATGCTGGTCGAGGGCACCTGGTTGTAGAAGTCGTAGATGGCGAGGTTCGCCATATCCAGGTTGCCGCGCTGCATGGCGGTCAGTTCTGTGCCCTGCTTGAACAGGGTCGCGCCGTGATAATCCTTGAACTCGAACTCGTCGCCCAGGCACTTGCCGAAGCTTTCGCGCAGGATCTGCGTGCGGTCGTCATTTTCCGGAACGGTGTCCGAATAGATGATTTCGACCTTGTCGGCCGCCAGGGCCGCCTTGAGCGGCATCGCCACCGAGGTGAGCGCGACACACCCCGCGGCCAGTTTCCATAAAGTCTGCATTGTTTCCTCCCATTGCAGTTTCTGCACCGTTTTGAATTTTCCTCCGGCCGGTCAGGTGCCTGGTGCCGGCCGTTTGAATTCGGTCACCTCTCCCTGCAGGTGACCGGGCAAATCGAAGGAGTTGAACGTTGCTTCCATTCGCGAAATATCGGGCTTGATGCCGGTGAACAGTTCGAACGCCCGGACAGCCTGGAAAACCGCCATTCCCGAGCCCGGCAGTGTCCGGCATCCGCGTGCTCGTGCATGGGCCAGGAGCTCGGTCTCGAGCGGGAAATAGACGATGTCTGCGACCCATAGGGCCGGATCGAGCAGATCTGCGGGAAACGGAGAACCCGGGGTCTTGGCCATCCCGACAGGCGTGGCGTTCACCAGGCCGTCGAGGCCGCGCATGGCCTCCGCATCGATCCGTTCGATCGGTCGCGCAATGATGTCCGGCCGGTTCGCGCAAACCTGCTCCGCCAATCTTTCCGACCGGTCAGCTTCGGCGTCGAAAATGCGCAGTTCCCGGACGCCGCAATCCGCAAGGGCATGGGCTACGGCGGCGCCCGCGCCGCCGGCGCCGATCAGGACCACACGCTCCCGCGCGGTGCCGTCCATGTTGCGGCGAAAGCTTTCGGCAAAACCCCAAAGGTCGGTGTTGTGGCCGTACCGGCGTCCGTTGCGGAAGACGACCGTATTGACGGATCCGATGGCGGCCGCATTCGGCGACAGCTCGTCAAGCATCGGAACGATGTCAATCTTGAAGGGATAGGTGACATTGAGACCGTTGAACCCGGTCATCTCTGCGGCGCGGACAATGTCGCTCAGGTCCGGCGAGGACCCGCCGAAGGCGTCGAGATCGATGATTTGATAGATGGCGCGCATGCCGAGCGCTTCGGCCTCGGCCATATGCATTTCGGGTGTCCTGGAGCGCGCAATGCCGCGCCCGACCAGCCCTGCCAACAACGTTCCGCCCGCGCCGCTCACGCGTCGCTCCTCCCGCAATTTTTATTCATTGAGCGCAAAATGAACCAACTGGTTAATTGAGTCAATCACTTTGTACTAGATAGTTAAATTGCTATGGTGTCCGCCCCGCCTCTGGGGTAGAAAGAAGCCATGGCTATGGATGATTCTTTGACGTCAGAAACCGGTACGAACCGCGCCCGCTGGAAGCAGGACCCGGAGGGGGTCCGGGCCGATATTCTCGCCGTCGCTCTGGAGGAGTTTTCGCGCAACGGCCTGTCCGGCGCGCGCATGGATGACATCGCCGCCAAGACGCGGACGTCGAAGCGGATGATCTATTACTATTTCGGCGACAAGGAGGGCCTTTACCGCAAGGCGCTCGAGGCGGCTTACAAAAAGGTGCGTAAAGGCGAGGAGGAGCTCGACCTGGAACACCTTCCACCGAAGGCGGCGCTGGAACGGCTCGTGGGATTCACCTTCGACCATCACCGGAAAAATCCGGATTTCATTCGTCTCGTGATGATTGAAAACATCCACCACGGCCGCTTTCTGGAACAGTCCGACGCGATCAAAAAGCTCAATGAGGCCGCGATCTCACAGATCCGGAACATTTATGACAAGGGCGTCCGGGACGGTGTCTTTCGCGCCGGCCTCACCCCGTTGCGCATCCACTGGCTGATCTCTGCCATCAGCTTCTTCAACGTGTCGAACGCGAGGACCTTCTCCCTGCTGTTCGGCAACGATCTGCAGACAGAGGCCGGTCAGGCCTGCCTGTCGGCGGATGCCTGCCAGACCGTCCTCAAGTTCGTCTCGAAGGAAGGCTGATCGCATATCTCGAATCAAGCCTGTTCTGCTCCGGTTAAATCTTGACATTTTAACTCAGGTATTTTTAGAAAACTGTTAGAGCCCACAGGCTCGATCTCCAATCTTCCGTGCGAGCAAGCCGATTGCCAGCCAGCACTTCATCGCCCGCGTGCGGACGCTTGCCTTCCGTCGGGAAGGTTCCGTCCGAGTATCGCCGGCCACCAGATGAAGGCTTGCCCGCAATGCGACACCTTTTGAAATCCTGCGCTCTCACGATGTTTCTGCTTCTGATGTCCTGCCTGACGGCTGAGGCCCAGGACGGCAGGCCTGCCGACCGCTTCGACCTGCAACTGAACCGGTTGAGCCCGTCCGGCCAGGGCTGTCTGATGACCTTCGTGGTGCGCAATGGCTTGCCCGCGCGTCTCGAAAAGTCCGCCTTCGAGATGGTGATCTTCAACGGGGAGGGGTTGGTGGAACGCATGACCGTGTTCGATTTCGGTGCGCTTCCGGCTGGCAAGACAGTCGTCCGCCAGTTCGAAATGCAGAACATGGCCTGTGAAGGGATCGGCCGGATCCTCGTCAACGGCGCGAAGGCCTGCACGGGCGAGGGGATTGCGCCGGATACCTGCATTGATGCCCTGACGGCGGAAAGCAGGGCCGAAGTCCCGTTCGGCAGCTGACGCGAACCGACATCCGGTGACCTGCAAGTCTCTTTCGAAAAAGGTCTTTTCCCGCCTGATACCTATCCCTTTGTAAACGGATCGATTCTAATATCCTTTCACGGAGAGGCGGATGGCTGACAGGCTCCGCGGAACACTTTCTTGCAAGGGGTGGGACTTGACGAAACCGGCAGCCAGGATGTCCTCGGAGACCGTCTTCCCGACGATGGCCGCGGTCGTGGCCGGATACGTCATGGTGATCGGCAATCTGGCCGGTTTCAAGCTGCCGCCCGTCATCTGGGTTCTGATCTTCGCCGTCTATTTCGCCTCCAGCTTTCGGTTCCTGAAGCGCGGCGGGCTGATCGTCATTGCGATCGCCGTCGCCCTCTACGGCCTTGCCTGGGTCTACACCGGCGAAGCCGGCCTGAAAGGCCTGTCGAGCGCGGGCTTCCTGTTCATTTTCCTGATGGTCATGCAGCATATGGCGGATCTTGCCGCCCGCTCGCCCAGGATCGCCGAGGCGGCCGAGCTGATCGTCTCCCGCCCGCCGGGCCAGCGCTATCTGTTCGTGACCTTCGGGACCCACGTCTTCGCCCTGTTCCTTAACATCGGCGCGGTGATCCTGATCACGACCCTTTTGTCCTCCCGCCTGAAGGGGGCGGGAGAAAGCAGCCAGCGCTCCCTGGCGATCGCAAGCTCGCGCGGGTTCGCCTCCACGGCCCTGTGGTCGCCCGTCTCCTTATGTTCGCTGATCGTCTTCACCCATGTCACCGGCGTGACCTACGCCGAGTTCGTGCCTTACGGCATCCTGTGCATGCTGTTTTTCCTGATGACCGGCTACTGGCTCGAACGGGGCCGCCGCTCCGCCGTGGTCAACACCGAAGGCCTGTCCCTTGACGACACGTTCAAGCTGCTCAGGGTCGTCGGGCTCGCCATGGTTCTGGTCGTCGGCGGTCTTCTGTGGGTGTCCGTGTTCGACGTCCGCCTGATCGAGGCGATGTTCAGTGTCGTCTTCATCCTCGGCGCGATCTGGACCGTCCTGTTCGTCCGGGCCGGCCACACCAATGTCCGCTCCCTGGTGAAGGACTATGCCCGGGCCACCTCGGGACTGGCAAACGAGACGGCGATAATTTCCGGCGCAACGGTGATCGGCGCCGCTGCATCGAGCCTTGTCGGCCAATGGGTCGGCTTCCAGGGAGAACTTTCGGCGGTTACCGCCACATGGGTCGCCGCCGTCATTCCCGTGACCGTTTTCGCCGCCGGCCTTCTGGCGATCAATCCGGTGGTGACCGTGACGGTCCTGGCCAGTTCGCTCAATCCGGTCTGGCCGGATGCGGCGAAGATGATCCTGGTGCTGGCCATGTCCTGGGGCTGGTCGATTTCCGGCGGAGGCACCCCCTTCACCGCCAATGTGGCCATCGCCGCGCAGAAGTTTGGCCAGACCGGGTTCACGGTCGCCATGAAATGGAACGGCATGTTCCTGGCGCTGATGCTTTCCATCGCCACGCTTGCCGCCGCGGCCGGTATGGTCTGGCTCGCCGGCTGACTGGTCGCCACAGCCTAGCTTTTCAGGATGTCCCGGATTTCTTCCAGATGCAGCAGGCGGCTGCTTTGCTCGCGGATCGCCGTCAGGATTCGCTCCGCAGCCCCGGTGGGTTTCTCGTCCGCCCGATGCAGCACGAACCATTGCCGGACGATCGGAAGGTTCTTCGCGTGGATCAGCGCAAGCCTGCCGGATTTCAGTTCTTCCGCGGCTGTGTGGATCGAGATCAGTGCAATGCCCAGGCCTGCGATGGCTGCCTGCTTGATGGTCTCGTTGGAATCCATTTCCGTATAGGTGAACGGCCGTCCTTCGCCGAACTGGTCGAGAAAGCGCATGGACAGGATTCGCGTGCCGGATCCCTGTTCGCGCATCAGGAAGTGCTCCGCGAGCACCTGGTCCGCGCTTGCCTCGCGAACCTTAGTCAGCGGGTGGTCGGGACTGGCGATCAGCACATGGGGATGGTCGCCGATGCCGTAGGCCTCGACTCCCGGCTGCCGCGGCGGCCGGCCCATGATGGCCAGGTCGATCTGGCCTGTGTCGAGCGCCGATATGATGGAATCCCGGTTGCCGATCTGCAGCACGACCTCGATATCGGGAAACTGCTTCTTCAGGCTGGCGACAATCGACGGGGCGAAATACTTGCCCGTGCTGACCACGCCGAGAATGACCGTGCCGGCAAGGCCCCGCTTCAGGCTGTCGATGGTCTGGGCCGCCTTTCCGAGCGCCGCCGATGCCTTCCGATAGGCCGTCAGCAGGACGGCGCCTTCCGCCGTGGCTTCGAAGGTGCCGTGGCTGTTGCGGGTCAACATGGCGCAGCCGAAGGTCTCGTCCAGGGCCTTCAGTTGGCTGTGCACGGCCGGCGGCGTCAGCGCCAGCGACTCCGCGGCACTGCTTATGGACCCGTAATGGGCGACGGCCTCAAGAGCCCGCAACTGTTTGAAGGTAAGGGCGTTTAGTGGAGTCATTCAGAAAAATTTAATCCGAGTTTCGAAAGTTTAAATTTTCCTAACAACCGAAATCGTGAATATCAAGGCCTGTCACAAGAAAGGACGGGAGGCCTTGGCAATGACAATGACCGGCAAAACGCCGCTGGAAGGTGCGCCGGAGCGATTTCAGGCTCCGATGAGCGCCCTGTGCAAGGTTGCTCGCGATCTCTCCAGAAAGATTGCGCTGGGCCCCTTGGCCGGCGAACTGGGCGCGGAGGTCGGCAGCAACCTCGGCGGCGATACCCAGAAGGCGCTCGACGTTCTGGCGGACGAGGCTTTCGTGGCTGCCCTGGCCGGGTCCGGTGTCCGCTGGTACGCCTCTGAAGAACGCGACGACGTTCTGGAAATCGATAACGACGGCGCGCTTGCCCTGGCGATCGACCCGCTCGACGGCTCTTCCAACATCGATGTGAACGTCTCCATCGGCACGATCTTTTCCATCTACGAGGCGAAACCCGAGCCGGAAGCCTCCTTCCTGCGCCCGGCGATCGAACAGATCGTGGCGGGCTATTTCATCTACGGCCCGCAGACGGCGCTGATTGTCACCTTCGGTGAGGGCGTGCGCCACTATGTGCTCGACCCCGAAGACCGGGAATTCAAGCTGGTCAATCCGGCCCTGACCATCCCGTCGAAGTCCACCGAATTCGCCATCAACGCGTCCAACTACCGGCATTGGTCCAAGCCGATCCGGGCCTATATCGACGACTGCCTGGCCGGCGATCAGGGTCCGCGGGCAAAGAATTTCAATATGCGCTGGGTCGCCTCCCTTGTAGCGGAGACCCATCGCATCATGAGCCGGGGCGGGATCTTTCTCTATCCCGCTGATGCCCGTCCCGGTTATGAACACGGCCGCCTGCGCATGGTCTACGAATGCGCACCGATCGCCATGCTGGTCGAACAGGCCGGCGGCAAGGCGACGACAGGCCCGGACCGGCTTCTGCCCCAGGCGGCGGAAACCCTTCACGGGCGCATCCCCCTGATCTTCGGGTCGGCCGACAAGGTCGACCGTGTGGCGGCCTATTACGACCTGCCCGATCAGGAAGTGTCCGCCCTCTTCGGTTCCCGCGGCCTGTTCCGCGGCTAAGGAAATTTTCAATGTCCAAGAAACATCCGATCATTTCGGTCACGGGTTCGTCCGGGGCCGGCACCACCACCGTCAAGGCGACCTTCGACCAGATCTTCCGCCGCGAGGGCATCAATGCCGTGTCCATCGAGGGCGACGCCTTTCACCGCTATGACCGCATGGCGATGAAGGCCGAACTGGACAAGCGCAAGGCCGCGGGCGACGCGACCTTCAGCCACTTTTCCTATGACGCAAACGTACTCGACAAGCTGGAAGAGGTGTTCCGCAGCTATTCGGAGACCGGCACCGGCGCGACCCGGCACTATGTCCATGATGATGCGGAAGCCGAAAAATGGGGCGTCGCACCGGGCAACTTCACCGAGTGGGCGCCGCTGGAAGAAGGGTCCGATCTTCTCTTTTATGAAGGGCTGCATGGCGCCGTCGTCAATGACGAGGTCAACCTGGCCGCCCTGGCGGACCTGAAGATCGGCGTTGTTCCGGTGATCAATCTGGAGTGGATCCAGAAGATCCACCGGGACAAGGCGAGCCGCGGCTATACCACCGAGGCCGTCACCGACACGATCCTGCGCCGGATGCACGCCTATGTGCATTGCATCTGCCCGCAGTTCATCGAAACGGATGTCAATTTCCAGCGCGTGCCGGTGGTCGACACCTCCGACCCGTTCGTTGCCCGCTGGATTCCGACCGCCGATGAAAGCCTGGTGGTGATCCGCTTCAAGAACCCGCGCGGCATCGACTTCCCCTATCTGACTTCGATGATCCACGACAGCTGGATGACGCGGGCGAATTCCATCGTCATCCCGGGCGGCAAGCTCGATCTGGCCATGCAGCTCATTTTCACGCCGATGGTTATTCGGCTTGTCCATGAATCCAAGCGTGCGTGAGGAAAACCCGATGAACCAGCAAACCAAGATCACAGCGTCTGAAGACCTGATGGCCAATGCCGTGCGCGCGCTCGCCATGGACGCGGTCCAGGCAGCCAACTCCGGCCATCCCGGCGCGCCCATGGGCCTCGCCGATGTCGCCACCGTCCTGTTCAACCGCTTCATGAGCATCGATCCGTCGGATCACACCTGGCCCGACCGCGACCGCTTCGTGCTTTCCGCCGGCCACGGGTCGATGCTGCTTTATGCGATCAACCACCTGCTCGGCTATGACGACATGGACATCGAGCAGATCAGGAACTTCCGCCAGCTTGGGTCGCGCACCGCCGGGCATCCCGAATACGGTCACGCCAAGGGCATCGAGACCACCACCGGACCGCTCGGCCAGGGCATTTCCACTGCCGTCGGCATGGCGCTGGCGGAGCGCATGCACAACGCCCGCTTCGGCACCGATCTCGTCGATCACTACACCTATGTGATCGCCGGCGACGGCTGCCTGATGGAAGGCATCAGCCACGAGGCCATCGACTTTGCGGGCCATCTCGGCCTCGGCCGGCTGATCGTCTTCTGGGACGACAATCAGATCACCATCGACGGCAAGACCGATCTCTCCACCTCTACCGACCAGAAGAAGCGGTTCGAAGCCGCCGGCTGGCATGTGCTCTCCGTCGACGGTCATGACAAGGACGCCATCGCCGGGGCCATCGAAGCCGCCCGGGCCGATGCCCGGCCGTCCATGATCGCCTGCCGGACCGTGATCGGCTTCGGCGCGCCCAACAAGCAGGGCACATCGGCAACCCACGGCTCTCCGCTCGGGGCCGATGAAGTGGCCGCGGCCCGGGAAACCCTGCACTGGCCCCATCAGCCTTTCGTGATCCCGGACGAAGTCTATGCCGCATGGCGCGACATTGCCGTGCGTGGCGCGACGGCGCGGGCGAAGTGGATCGCCCGTCTGGAAACCTCCGGGAAGGCCGAGGCATTCGAGGCGTCGCTCGACCTGCCGGACGGGAAAACCCTGGGTGCCGCAATGACGGCCTACAAGGACAAATTGCTCACTGAGGCGCCGAAGGTCGCGACCCGCAAGGCCTCCGAAATGGCGCTGGAAGTGATCAACGCCACCCTGCCGAACACCATCGGCGGCTCCGCCGACCTGACCGGCTCCAACAACACCCGCACCAGGGACATGGTGCCGGTGAGCCGGGCGAACTACGGCGGCGACTACATCCACTACGGCATTCGCGAGCACGGCATGGCCGCGGTGATGAACGGCATTTCGCTCCACGGCGGCTTCGTGCCCTATGGCGGCACCTTCCTGGTCTTTGCCGACTACTGCCGCCCGGCGATCCGCCTGTCGGCGCTGATGGAACAGCCGGTCACCTATGTCATGACCCATGATTCCATCGGTCTCGGCGAAGACGGTCCGACCCATCAGCCGGTCGAAACGCTGGCGGGCCTGCGCTCCATGCCGAACCTGAACGTCATCCGTCCGGCCGATGCGCTGGAGACGGCGGAAGCCTGGGAAATCGCGGTCGCCTCCGAGGCGACGCCGACCATGCTCTGCCTGTCGCGACAGAACCTGCCGATGGTGCGCAAGGAACGGTCTTCTGAAAACCTGACCGCCCGCGGCGCCTATCTGCTGCGCGACCCGGACCGGCGCGACGTCACCCTGATTGCCACCGGCTCGGAAGTCTCGCTGGCGCTGGACGCCGCCGACCGGCTTGCCGAGGACGGCATCCAGGCAGCCGTTGTCTCGGCCCCCTCATTCGAACTCTTCGCGAAACAGCCGGCCGCCTACCGAGAAAAGGTTCTGGGCGCCGCCCCGCGTGTCGGTGTGGAAGCGGCCGTCGCCGATGGCTGGCACCGCTGGCTCGGCAGCTGGAGCGCCTTCGTCGGCATGGACGGCTTCGGCGCATCGGCTCCGGCGGAGGAACTTTACGAGCACTTCGGCATCACTCCATCCGCGGTCGTGACGGCTGCGAAATCACTGCTATCCGCTTGACCGGGAGGACTTGAAAATGGCGCTTATCACGCTTCGGCAATTGCTGGACCACGCCGCTGAGAACGACTACGGCGTTCCGGCCTTCAACATCAACAACATGGAACAGGGTCTCGCCATCCTGCGCGCGGCCAAGGCCTGCGACGCCCCGGTGATCCTGCAGGCGAGCCGCGGTGCGCGCTCCTACGCCGGCGACATCATGCTGCGCCATATGGTCGAGGCGCTTGCCGAGATGAACCCGGACATCCCGATCGTCATGCATCAGGACCACGGCAACAACGAAGCCACCTGCCTGTCGGCGATCCGCTACGGCTTTACCAGCGTGATGATGGACGGCTCGCTGGAGGAGGACATGAAGACGCCCGCCTCCTACGACTACAACGTCGCCATTACCAAGCGTGTGACCCAGGCCGCTCATGCCGTCGGTGCCAGTGTCGAGGGCGAACTCGGTGTTCTGGGGTCGCTTGAAACCGGCGAAGCCGGCGAGGAAGACGGCTCCGGCGCAGTAGGCAAGCTCTCCCACGACCAGCTGCTCACCGATCCGGACCAGGCCGTCGACTTCGTGCTGGCGACCCGGTGCGATGCGCTGGCGATCGCCTGCGGCACGTCCCACGGCGCCTACAAGTTTTCCCGCAAGCCGGACGGCGAGATCCTGTCGATGAAGACCATCGAGGCGATCCACCAGAAGCTTCCGTCCACCCACCTGGTGATGCACGGCTCCTCGTCGGTGCCGCAGTACCTGCAGGACCTGATCAATTCCAACGGCGGCGACATGCCCCAGACCTACGGCGTGCCGGTCGAGGAGATCGAGCGCGGCATCAAGATGGGTGTGCGCAAGGTCAACATCGACACCGACTGCCGCATGGCCATGACCGGCCAGTTCCGCAAGGTGGCCGAGGAGAAGAAGGCCGAATTCGATCCGCGCAAATTCCTCATCCCGGCGATGGATGAACTGGAAGCCCTGTGCGCCGATCGTTTCGAGCGCTTCGGCACCGCCGGCAACGCCGGAAAGATCAAGCCGCTTTCCCTGGACGAGATGGCCAGGCGCTATGCCAGCGGCGCTCTCGATCCGCAGATCGCAACTTCCCGGGCCGCCTGACCGTCGCAGGAACACGAGGCCTTTTTTCAAAAGCACGAACAACCACGGGAATAGAACCATGAACGCTCATCAACCGTCCGGAAAATACTCTGCAGGCGTGAAGGAATACCGCGAGACCTATTGGGAGCCGAACTACACGCCCAAGGACAGCGACATCCTCGCCTGCTTCAAGATCACGCCGCAGGCCGGCGTGCCGCGCGAGGAAGCCGCCGCCGCAGTTGCCGCTGAATCCTCCACCGGCACCTGGACGACGGTCTGGACCGATCTCTTGACCGATCTGGAGTATTACAAGGGCCGCGCCTACGCCATCGAGGACGTGCCCGGCGACGACGAGAGCTACTACGCCTTCATCGCCTACCCGATGGGCCTGTTCGAGGAAGGTTCGGTCGTCAACGTCTTCACCTCGCTGGTCGGCAACGTGTTCGGCTTCAAGGCCGTCCGCGCCCTGCGTCTGGAGGACGTCCGCTTCCCGCTGTGGTTCGTGGCGACCTGTGACGGCCCGCCCCACGGCATCCAGGTGGAACGCGACAAGCTCGACAAATACGGCCGTCCGTTCCTCGGCTGCACGATCAAGCCGAAGCTGGGCCTCTCGGCCAAGAACTACGGCCGTGCGGTTTACGAGGCGCTGCGTGGCGGTCTCGATTTCACCAAGGACGACGAGAACGTCAACTCGCAGCCGTTCATGCGCTGGCGCGACCGCTTCGAGTTCTGCCAGGAAGCCATCGAAAAGGCCGAAGCAGAGACCGGTGAGCGCAAGGGCCACTACCTCAATGTCACCGCGCCCAACATCGAGGAGATGTACAAGCGTGCGGAATTTGCCAAGGAACTCGGCTCGCCGATCATCATGTCGGATTACCTGACGCTGGGCTGGGCCGCTCAGGCGAGCCTGTCGCGCTGGTGCCGGGACAACGGCATGCTGCTTCACGTCCACCGCGCCATGCATGGCGTGATCGACCGTCACCCCAAGCACGGCATCAACTTCCGCGTCCTTGCAAAGATGCTCCGTCTGCTGGGCGGCGACCATCTGCACTCGGGCACGGTTGTCGGCAAGCTTGAGGGCGACCGCGCGGCGACGCTCGGCTGGATCGACCTGATGCGCGACAAGTTCGTCGCCGAAGACCGCTCCCGCGGCATCTTCTTCGATCAGGACTGGGGCCAGATGCCGGGCGTTCTGCCGGTGGCATCCGGTGGGATCCACGTCTGGCACATGCCGGCGCTGGTCAACATCTTCGGCGACGACGCCTGCCTGCAGTTCGGCGGCGGAACCCTCGGTCACCCGTGGGGCAACGCAGCCGGTGCGGCCGCCAACCGCGTCGCGGTCGAGGCCTGCGTCAAGGCTCGCAACGAAGGCCGTGAACTGGAGAAGGAAGGCAAGGACATCCTGACCGCCGCCGCCAAGCACAGCCCCGAACTGAAGATCGCCATGGAGACATGGAAGGAGATCAAGTTCGAGTTCGACACCGTCGACAAACTGGATGTCGCCCACCGCTGATCCGACAGCGAACACGATAACCAGGATTACATTCGAGGAACCAAACCATGAGTGACGTACACGACTACAGCTCGAGACTGTCGGACCCCAACAGCCGCAAGATGGGAACCTTCTCCTACCTGCCGCCGCTGACGCCGGAAGAGCTGCGCAAGCAGGTGGAATACATCGTGGCCAAGGGCTGGAACCCGGCGATCGAGCACACCGAGCCGGAGAACGCGTCTTCCAACTACTGGTACATGTGGAAGCTTCCCATGTTCGGCGAGACCGACGTCGACGCCATCTTCCAGGAAGTCGAGCTCTGCAAGACGGCCAACCCGGACAATCACGTCCGCCTGGTCGGCTACGACAACTTCAAGCAGACCCAAGGCACGTCCATGGTCGTGCACCGCGCCGAAATTAAGGCCTGATCCGGATAAGGGGCTGCGTTTGTGCAGCCCCCGTCCACCCGATTTTCAAATGATTTGCTGACCGCCAGAGGGGTGTTGAACATGAGCGACATCGATCCCACACAGTTCCGTATCGAGACGGAACCCTATTACCGGCCGGTCGGAAACGAGATCGAACAGTTTTCCGCCGCCTATGACGTGCGCATGCCGGTCATGCTCAAAGGACCGACCGGTTGCGGCAAGTCGCGCTTTGTCGAATTCATGGCGTGGAAACTGAACAAGCCGCTGATCACGGTCGCCTGTAACGAGGACATGACCGCCTCCGATCTGATCGGCCGGTTCCTGCTCGATATCAACGGCACCAAATGGCAGGACGGCCCGCTCACCATCGCCGCGCGGATCGGCGCCATCTGCTATCTCGACGAGGTGGTGGAAGCGCGTCAGGACACCACGGTGGTGATCCACCCGCTGACCGACCACAGGCGGCAGCTGCCCTTGGAGAAAAAGGGCGAGGTGGTCAATGCCCATCCCGACTTCCAGGTGGTGATCTCCTATAACCCCGGCTACCAGTCGATGATGAAGGACCTGAAACAGTCCACCAAGCAGCGCTTCGGCGCCATGTCCTTCGACTATCCCGTGAGCGAGGTGGAAGTCGAGATCGTCGCCCATGAAGCGGGCATCGACCGGGCGGTTGCCGAGCGGCTGGTCCAGGTGGCGGAACGGTCGCGCAACCTGAAGGGCCACGGCCTCGACGAGGGCATGTCGACCCGCCTGCTGGTCTATGCCGGCCAGTTGATCGGCAAAGGTATTCCGGCGCAGGCGGCCTGCCAGATGGCGCTGGTCGAACCGCTCACCGACGACCTGGACATGCGCGATACGCTGCAGGCAGCGGTCGGCACCTTCTTTCCCAAACTTTCCAGCAGCGAAGACCAGGCGGCATGACGGTCGATCTCGGCGATTATCGGGAAGAGCTGGTCAAGGCCGCTCCGGACCTGGAAGAGACCCTGGACGGGCTCTTCCACGAGTCCGCCCGTCTCATGTCGCCGGCCGGTCTCAAGGACTATCTCGATGGCGCCCGGGCGCTGATTTCGCTCGGCAAGGGGCCGAACCTGCTCGTGAGCTATCTCGACGAGATGCCCCAGGTGGTCAAGGAATGCGGCGAGGACATCATCCGCGATGTGGTGGGCGCCACGCTGAAACTGTCCTCCATGGTGTCGGGCGAAATCCTGACGCTGATGATTTCGACACTGCCCGGAGCCGCAAGGCGGTTCGGCGATGCCGATCTCTTGCGCGACTATTTGCAGTTGCTGCACCGTCTGGCCGCCCGGGCGCCGCGCGGGTTGCGGCCCATGTTCGGCGTGCTTGAGGAATTGCTGTCGAAGCTGACCCTGTCCGGCCTGCGCCGCTGGGTCGATTTCGGGGCTGAAGCCTATCGCCGCGACCTGCCCAAGCAGGCGGACTATTTCGGTCTGGTGAGCGAGGACTCCCGGGCTGTCCTGAAACAGGAGCGCCGCGGCACGCTCTTCATCGATTCCCAGCGTCGGCTGAACTTCTATCTGAGGGCCTTCTGGGCGCGCGATTTCTTCCTGCGCCCGAGTGCTGCCGACCATGCGGGGTTCCGCCCCTTCATCGAGGACGGCGCGCTGCATCTGCCCGATGCGGTCGATCAATTGGGCGAGGTGAGTGGCCTCGATCTCTACCGGGCCATGTGCGCCCACATGGCCGCGCATATCACCTCCTCCGACAAGGGATTGAGCCAGCAGGCGCTCAGTCCGGCGCAGATCTTCTTCGTCGGCATGCTGGAGGATGCCCGGATCGAGCATTGCGCCATCAGGCAGTTCCCCGGTCTGCGCGACCTGTTCCGGTCCCTGATGCCGGTTTCGCCCAAAGGCCACTACGAACACGACACCATGTATCTCCTGGAGAAGACGGCGAAAGCCCTGCTCGAGCCGGGTGTCAGGACCGGCGATCTGGCGATCGATTCACTGGTTGAACAGTTCCACATCAACATCGGCGCCAATGAGCGCGAAACCATGTTCTCCTGGGGGCTGGGCGTCGAGCTTTACAATCTTCTGGCGGAACGGCGCGCCGTTCCGAGCCTGCGCATCCTGGAAACGCTGAACATTCCCTATCGCGACGACAACCGCTTCGTCTGGACGATGGACGACTACGACTGGTCGGACAGCACGGCTTATCAGCCGGATCTTCAGAAGCAGGTGCGCCGCAATGTCGGGCTGATGGAATTCATCAACGAGGTGGATGTCGAAACCGCCGGAGACGATGCCCAGGAAGTCTGGGTGCTGTCCTCCGAACTCTTCCCTTACGAGGACGAAGGCGTTTCCTACAACGATAGGGAAGGCAAGGAGCCTGTCTCCGATCCGTTCCATTACGGCGAATGGGACTACAAGGTCCAATTGAGCCGTCCGAGCTGGGCCACCGTCTACGAGCGCCGCCAGGGGCGCGGCGACCCGGAGGCGATCGATGCCGTCCTGACGGCCCACAAGGGCATCAGCCACCGGATCAGGCAGATCGTCGACCGTTTGCGACCGCAGGGGATCACCCGGCAGCGGCGGCTGGAGGACGGCGACGAACTCGACATCAATGCGGCCGTGGATGCCATCGTCATGAGCCGGATCGGCATGCAGCCCGATCCGCGCATCACCATGCGCAATGTCATCAACCGGCGCGACCTGGCGGTGGTGATCCTGCTTGACCTGTCGGAATCCACCAATGAGACGGTGCGCGGTGCGGACAAGACGGTGCTGGAATTGACCCGCGATGCGTCGGCGCTTCTGGCCAGCGCCATCAACGGTATCGGCGACCCCTTCGCCATCCACGGCTTTGCCTCTGACGGCCGCCACGATGTCCAGTACTACCGGTTCAAGGATTTCGACCAGCGCCTCGACGCGGAGGTGAAAAGCCGGCTGGCGGGCATGAAGGGCGGTCTTTCCACCCGGATGGGCGCGGCCATGCGCCATGCCGCCCATCATCTCGCGCAACGCAGCGAACAGCACAAGCTTTTGCTGATCGTCACCGACGGCGAGCCCGCCGATATCGACGAACGCGATCCGCAGTATCTGAGAATGGACGCAAAGAAGGCCACGGCGGAACTGCAGCGGATGGGGATTTCCAGCTACTGCCTGACGCTCGATCCGGAAGCGGATCGCTATGTCTCGCGCATCTTCGGCTCCAACAATTACACGATCGTCGACCAGGTGGAGCGCCTGCCGGAGAAGCTGCCGAGCCTGTTCGCCAATCTCACGAAATAGACGGTTTCAACCGGGAGGGTCACACCCATGACATCCAGTACCATTATCGCGCCGTCGGTGCTGTCGGCGGACTTCTCAAGGCTCGGAGACGAGATCGAGGCTGTCGTTCGCGCAGGCGCGGACTGGATCCATCTCGATGTCATGGACGGTCACTTCGTTCCGAACATCACGTTCGGGCCGCAGATCGTCAAGGCGGTGCGGGACCGGACGGACAAGGTGTTTGACTGCCATTTGATGATCGAGCCTTGCGATCCGTTTATCGAAGCCTTTGCCGATGCCGGCTGCGACATCATCACCGTGCATGCCGAGGCGACGACCCATCTCGACCGGTCGCTGCAGGCGATCCGCAATCTCGGCCGGAAGGCCGGTGTCTCCCTCAATCCGTCGACGCCCGAGAACGTGATCGAATACGTCCTCGACCGGCTGGATCTGGTGCTGCTGATGACCGTCAATCCCGGCTTCGGCGGCCAGGCCTTCATTCCTTCGGTCGTGGAGAAGGTCAGGCGGATCAAGTCGATGATCGGCGACCGGCCGATCGACATCGAGGTCGACGGCGGCGTCACCCCGGAAACGGCCCCTCTGGTTGCGGCTGCGGGCGCCAATGTCCTGGTCGCAGGGTCGGCCGTCTTCCGGGGCGGGGAAGAGGCTGCCTACCGGTCCAACATCGCGGCGATCCGGACTGCGGCGGATGGCGCGCTCGAACAGGCGGCCTGAATGGACTAAACGGACGGACATAAAAGGAGGAAAAGCATGCTGATACCGAACCGACTGCTCATGGGCCCCGGCCCTTCGAATGTGTCTTCTGACGTCCTGTCCGCCCTGGCGCAGCCGACGATCGGTCACCTGGATCCGGTCTTCCAGACCATGATGGAAGAGGTGAAGGACCTGCTTCGCTATGCGTTCCGGACGAAGAACGCCATGACCTTCCCGGTTTCGGCACCCGCATCGCTTGCCATGGAAGCCGCCCTCGTCAACCTGCTGGAGCCGGGCGACACCGCGATCATTGCCCAGAACGGGGTGTTCGGCGGCCGTATGGCGGACATCGCCGAGCGCGCCGGCGCCACGGTCGTGCTGCTGTCCTTCGAATGGGGCAAGCCGGTCTGCAACGAAACGGTGGCCCATGCGGTCAAGGCCAATCCGCATGCCAAGCTGCTCGCCTTCGTCCATGCGGAAACCTCCACCGGTGTCGAATCCGATGCCGCAGACCTGTGCCGGATCGCGCGCGAGGCCGGCATGCTCAGCGTGGTCGACACGGTGACCGGTCTGGGCGGCATTCCCGTCGCCGTCGACGACTGGCTGGCCGACGTCGTTTATTCCGGCACCCAGAAGTGCCTGTCGGTCCCCCCGGGCCTTGCGCCGATCACCTTCTCCGACAAGGCGATTGATACGATCAAAAGCCGCAAGACCAAGGTCCAGTCCTGGTTCTGCGACCTGAACCTGGTGCTCGGCTACTGGTCCGGCGAGGGCGGGCGCTCCTATCACCACACCGCGCCGGTCAATGCGATCTACGGCCTTTATCAGGGTCTCGCCGATCTCAAGGCGGAAGGGCTGGAAGCAAGCTGGGCTCGTCACCGCGCCATGCATGAGCGGCTGGCAAAAGGGCTGGACGACCTCGGCCTGGAGCTGCTGGTCGAAGCGCCGCACCGGCTGCCGCAGCTCAATCCGGTCGTGGTGCCTGCCGATGTGGATGAGGCCTTTGTCCGCTCCCGGCTGCTCGCCGATCATGATATTGAAATCGGCGCGGGGCTGGGTAGCCTGGCCGGCAAGGTCTGGCGTATCGGCCTCATGGGGCAGACCGCGCAGGCGGAAAACGTCGACCGGCTGATTGCCGCCCTCGGCTCCGTTCTGGCGGAGGCTCGAAGGCGCGCGGTCGCTTAACGACAGCAATAGAGGAGCTTGAGCAATGGCAGCGATACCACCGGTCTGTGACTTCGGATGGAAAGCACCGGAGTTCAAACTCCCGGCGACCGACGGACGGGTGTTGAGCCTGTCCGATATCAGGGGGCCGAAAGGCACCCTGATCATGTTCATCTGCAATCACTGCCCCTATGTGCTTGCGGTGCGCGACCGGATCATCCGGGACGCGCGCGAGCTGATGGCCATGGGCGTCGGCGTCGCCGCGATCAGTTCCAACGATGCGGTGACCTATCCGCGCGACAGTTTTGAAAACATGCGCAAGGTCGCGGAAGAAGAGAATTTCCCGTTTCCCTATCTCTATGACGAGGACCAGTCGGTCGCGCGCGCCTATGACGCGGTGTGCACGCCCGACTTCTTCGGCTTCAATGCGGATCTCGAACTGCAGTACCGCGGGCGGCTCGATGCTTCCCGCAACTCTGCCGGCCCGGCCGATTTGCGTCGGGACCTTTTCGAGGCGATGAAACAGGTGGTAGAGACGGGCGAAGGCCCGCGCGAGCAGATCCCCTCCATGGGCTGCTCCATCAAATGGAAGGAAACTGCGTGAACAAGGTTTTCGGGACCTCGGGAGACCGCTGCGGCTGGCCCCAGGCAATGTTGTTCGACCTGGACGGCACCCTGATCGACTCAGTTGCCGACATCGCGACATCGGTAAATCTTTTGCTGGCTAAGGAAAACCTTCCGCCGCTCTCGGTCGACGAGGTGCACGCCATGATCGGCAACGGCATGGCGAAGCTGGTCGAACGGGCGTTCAAGGCACGCGACATCGTTCTCGAAGGCGAGGGGCTCGTCGCCATGACCGCGCGGATGATGGACATCTACAAGGACCATCTGACCGAAGAGACGATCCTTCTGGAAGGTGCGGAAGACATGCTGTGCGCCTATTCCGCTGCGGGCGTCAGGATCGCCGTCGTGACCAACAAGCCGGAAGCCTTTTCCCGCCGCATCCTGGAACATTTCGGTCTGGGCGATGTCATCCATTGCGTGGTCGGCGGCGACACCGGACCGGAGCGCAAGCCCGCGCCGGACATGCTGCTGCACGCGGCCGCAGAACTGGATCTGCATGCCTCAAAGGCGATGATGGTCGGCGACAGTCCGGCGGATATCGGCGCTGCGGTCGCTGCCGGCATGGTCTCGGTTGCCGTTCGCGGCGGCTACACGACCGTTCCGGTCGATGAGCTGGGCGCCGATCTGGTCATCGACAGCCTGCGCCAGCTTCCCGCGGCCATCGAGAAACTGAAAGAGCCTGCCTGACATGCCGTTGAAGGCGCTGATCTTCGATGTCGACGGCACATTGGCCGAAACCGAAGAGCTGCACCGCATGGCCTTCAACCGGGTCTTCGCGGATGCCGGAATTTCGTGGTTCTGGAGCCGGACGGTCTACGGCCGGCTGCTCAAGGTCACCGGCGGACGGGAACGGATCCTGGCCTACGCGGCGGAAACCGGAACGCCCGGGATCGACGCGGCAGCGCTCCATAAGGCGAAAACCGGGTACTACAGGCACGCGATGGCCGACAGCGCGATTGCGCTGCGCGACGGCGTCGAACGCCTGATCGGGCGGGCGCTGGAACTGGGGCTGGCGCTGGGCATCGCGACGACCACGAGCCGGAGCAATGTCGACAGCCTGTTCCAGGCGACCTTAGGGATGGATACGCTCGATCGCTTCCATTCCGTGCGCACCGCTGAGGATGTCAGCATCAAGAAGCCGGACCCGGAGGTCTACCGGCTCGTTCTCGAGGACCTGGGTCTCAACGCGGCCGACGCAATCGCCTTCGAGGATTCCGCCAACGGCCTGAAGGCGGCGAAGGCGCTCGGCATTCGAACTGTCATCACGCCCGGGATCTATACCGCGGAAGATGACTTCGCCGGTGCGGATTGCATTCTGGAAAGTCTCGATCATCTGGTTACACCCCAGGCCGGCACGGCGCATTGCTGTCTAGACATGCTTCCGACCGATTTCCATTAATCGTCTTAAAGCCTCTTTCTCAGCGCTATCTTCCTGCGCTATGCGTGGGGCACACGCGCGGGAGTTCATCGATCATGCTGGAAGGTTTGGGGCTGCTCGGCCTGTTCCTGGTTTCCTTCCTGGCGGCGACGGTGTTTCCGGCGCAGTCGGAGGCGCTCCTTGGCGGCCTGTTGCTGGCGGGAACCTATTCTCCGGTGACGCTGGTTATCGTTGCCAGCGTGGGCAACACGCTGGGGTCGGTCGTGAACTGGCTGCTCGGCCTTGCCGTTGAAAGGTTCAGCGAGCGGCGCTGGTTTCCGGTCAAGCATCATCAGCTCGAACGCGCCTCGCGCTGGTATCACAAATACGGCCGCTGGAGCCTGCTGATGAGCTGGGCGCCCTTCATCGGCGATCCGCTGACGGTTGCCGCCGGAGTGCTGCGCGAACCCTTCTGGAGTTTCTTTCTCCTCGTGGCGATCGCCAAGACCGGGCGATACATCCTTCTGGCCGCTGCCGTTCTCAATTTCATCTAAAGCCCGAACACCCAGCGGCCGATGGTGGCGGCAATGACGAACACCACGGCGATACTGACGACATCGAGCAGGGCGCCGGCGCGCAGCATCTGCTGCGAGCTGACGGCACCGGAACCATAGACGATGGCATTGGGCGGGGTCGCGACCGGCAGCATGAAGCCGAGCGAGGCGGCAAGCACCACCGGAAGCGCAAGCGTCAGCGGATCCGCACCCATGCCGACGGCGGCCGCGCCCGCCACGGGCAGGAAGACGGCGGCCATGGCCGTGTTGGAGGCAAGCTCGCCCAGGTAGACGATCACCACCATGACGGCGAGGATCAGCACATTGGCCGGCAATGTTTGAAGCGCGCTCATGCCCGCGCCGATCCAGTCGGCCAGTCCGGTGCTGGCAATGGCGCCAGCGAGCGACAGCCCGCCGCCGAACAGGATCAGGACGTCCCAGCGCAGGGTCTTGATGTCGTCCCACTCCAGCAGGAACGTTCCGCTGGACCAGCGGTCGGGAAGAACGAACAGGGCAAGCGCGCCGATCATGGCGATGCCGGCATCCGAAAGCGGCAGTCCGGGAACGAGATCGGCGATCAGCGGCCGGGTCAGCCACAGGAGCGCGACGACGACCATGACGCCGGCGACCGTATATTCCTGCCGCGACATCGGTCCCAGATCCTGCGTGCCGTCATGTCCGGAAGTCAGAACGGAGTCAGGGAAGGCGGCCGGAACCTTGAATGTGACCTTCGTCAGCAGAAACCAGGTCAGGGGCAGGAGCACCAGCACGGCCGGAATGCCCACCAGCATCCACTCGGCAAAGCCGATGCGGATGTCGTAGGTCTCCAGCAGAAAGCCTGCGAAGAGCGCATTCGGCGGAGTGCCGATCAGCGTGCCCATGCCGCCGATGGTGGCGCCATAGGCGATGGCAAGCATCAGTGCCGGGGCGAAGGCGATCCGCGGATCGTCCGGGCGGTCGGAATTCTCGCTGCACAGGGTGGTTACGATCGACTGGGCGATCGGCAGCATGACCATGGAGGTCGCCGTGTTGCTCACCCACATGCTCAGGAAAGCCGTGATCCCCATCATGCCGGCGATGATCGCGGGCGGGCTCTGGCCGACCCGGCGCAGGACCTTCAGGGCAAGCCGCCGGTGAAGCTGCCAGCGTTCCAGTCCTCTTGCCAGAATGAAGCCGCCGAGAAACAGGAAGATCAGGGGATTGGCGTAGGATTGCGCCGCGCTGTCGAAGGAACTGATCCCGAGCAGGGGAAACAGCACCAGGGGAACGAGCGCTGTTGCCGCCAGCGGCAGCGCCTCGCTCATCCACCAGATCGCCATCAGCAGCCCGACCGCCGCCACCGCCCAGCCCTCGGCCGAAAGGCCCTCCGGACGCGGCAGGGCCAGGATCGCGACGAGGGCGATCAGGCCGCCGAGAAGACCGGCCTTTTTCGTGAAGACGGCGAGGGAGGATTGGGGCGGAGCGGATGGCATCATCTGGACAGGCGGTTCGTTGCCGGAAGGGGTGAAGGTGGTTTCAAACCCTAGGAGGTGTGGCCCCAGTATGCCAAGAGGTTCCTCGCGCTAAAAAGCCCCGGCAGCGATGCTGCCGGGGCCTGTCCCGTTCAAACGATGCGAATATCAGGCCGCTGCGTTGAAAAGGCGATTGGAAACGAACGGTGATGCCTTCAGGCCGGACAGCGTCTTGGCGCCGGCCAGAACGCCGAGATCGGCGAGCGGCTCGATCAGGACGACCAGCATGTAGGCCGCACCGAAAGAGGTGACCGACGCGATGTTTTCCGCGCCGAAGCCCTGTCCGTAGAACGCCCAGAAGGCAACCCAGCCGACGATGCCGCCCTGATAGGCGGTCGAAAGCACCAGGGCCTGCCTGTATTCGATGTTCACGTAAGGCGTGTCGGCCGGAATGATCCGCTTGGCGATCTGGCTGATGGCAAACAGCGGCACCAGCAGGGTGGTGACGTTGATGCCGTATTGCGGCAGATCGAACGGTGCGAAGAACAGGCCCTGCAGCAGCAGGCCCGCGGCCAGGCCGATGGCTGCCGGACCGGCGCCGAACATCAGGTAGAGGGTCGAGCCGAGGATCAGGTGAACTTCCGAAACGCCGACCGGGTAGTGCGGCAGGATCTGGAAAAAGCTGAAGACGAGGGCGGTGGCCAGAACGCCGCGGCCGGCAAGCGCGGACAGACCGCCGTCGTTGCGCACCGTGTTGAAGGCGAATTTGGCAGCGGTCCCGAGAGCGGCGGCCGCCGTTGCGTAGCTCAGGACGATCTTGGCACCGTCGACGATGCCGGGTTCGATATGCATGTATGTCTCCTTTCCACACCCGCCGTGTGGGAGGTTTTTCAAGAAGGCGCGGGCGCGCCGGTTCGTCGATGGCAGGTCTCCTGGCTTGCGGTTCTTTGCCTCGCCCGCCTTCCCGGTTATCGAAAACCAGTGGCCGTTGGGCTCGGCGAACCGCTCACAGTTGCGGGGGCAGCCACGGTCTTGGTCCCTGCTGGGTACGCCGCACCGTGTTCCCTTTTCATCCGCCGCGTCTTTTGCTTGGCGGAACCATCGCCGCCGAAGGTGCTGGAAACGGATGAGGCTTGCAAGTTTTTTCGCGTGTCCGCGGTCGTTTGGCCGCGGGAGCCGGCGGAAAAAACGTCCGGAAAATCAATGCCGCGTGACTGTCGCCTAATGTTCATATGAGCGACACACGGCATTCATATGAACCCCATACCAAGCACGGGCGGTATCGAGCGGGCTGACGGAAAGACCTCCGGCCAACCGCAAATACATCTTGTGCGAATACATCTTGTGTCTGGGGCCGCCGGCCTCATCGTTTGGGAGCATCTATCATGGCTTATCGTAAGACCGTCGCCAGCCTCGTCGCTGCGGCCGCCATGCTTGGCACGTCGACTGTTTCTTATGCGGCAGCAACCGATATTACCTGGTGGCACGCAATGGGCGGCCGCCTCGGCGAAGTCGTCAACGAAATCTCCACCGGCTACAACGCGTCCCAGGACGCCTGTAACCTGACCCCGGTCTACAAGGGCGGTTACGAAGACACCCTGACCGCCGGCATCGCAGCGTTCCGTGCCGGCGAACAGCCGAACATCATCCAGGTTTTCGATGCCGGTTCGGCAACCATCATCGGTGCCAAGGGCGCCGTTCTGCCGGTTGAGGATCTGCTCAAGGATAACGGCGTCGCGTTCAACATCGAGGACTACATCGCCGGCGTTCGCTACTTCTATGCCGACAGCACCGGCAAGATGATCGGCAT
This sequence comes from Roseibium aggregatum, assembly GCF_014692675.1. Classification (GTDB taxonomy): domain Bacteria; phylum Pseudomonadota; class Alphaproteobacteria; order Rhizobiales; family Stappiaceae; genus Roseibium; species Roseibium aggregatum_C. Next base: position 120,952 of record NZ_JABFCZ010000017.1, read on the forward strand.
GCCGTTCAACTCGTCCGCGCCGATCCTCTACATCAACAACGAAGCCATGGAAAAGGCCGGCGTCGAAGCACCGAAGACCTACGAGGACTTCGAGAAGATCGCGCCGAAGCTGAAGGCCGCCGGCTACGTGCCGCTCGTCCAGTCGCACATTCCGTGGGAGTTCATCGAGAACTTCAAGTCGCGCCACAATCTTGAATTCGCCACCAACAACAACGGCTATGACGGCGCTGCCGGCACCGAGCTGGTGTTCAGCGAGCCGATCCGCAATCACTTCAAGGCCGTCAAGAAGTGGCTCGACGAAGGCTACTTCGGCTACTACGGCACCGGCTGGGGCGACAACCAGACCCCGTTCAACGACGGCAAGGTCGCTCTGTGGATCGGTTCCTCGGGGTCCTTCGGCGGCATTTCCAAGACCGTTCAGTTCCCGTTCTCCGCGACCTACCTGCCTTACTGGAACTCGGTCAAGGGCGCCGGTACGGCTTCCTTCATCGGCGGTGCGGCCCTGTTCGCCATGTCCGGCAAGCCGGACGCGGAAAACAAGTGCGTTGCCTCCTTCTTCAAGTACCTGACCTCTCCGGAAGTCCAGTACCAGTGGCACCGTGAAACCGGCTATGTGCCGATCACCAACGCCGCCTACGAACTGGCCAAGAAGGACGGTTACTACGAGAAGACCCCGGCGGCTGAAGTCGGCATCAAGCAGCTGAACCTGCCGGCCGGCGAATGGACCAAGGGCTATCGCATGGGCTTCTACGTCCAGATCCGCGACGTGATGAACCGCGAAATCGGCAAGGTCTTCTCCGGCGAGACCTCCGTCGACGAAGCCTTCGACACCATCAAGGCCGACGGCGACAAGCTTCTCGCCCGCTTCGCCAAGACCGTCGAAAACTGAGCCTGAAATCGAACAGGGCGGGGGCGCGGTCTGTGCGCCCCCGCCGCCGTACCTGTCTTGAAATGCAGCCCGGTCCGCCGGCGGTGAGACAATGAAAAAAGTCCAGTTCCGGAACGCTTGGTTTCCCTATCTGCTGCTCCTGCCGCAGCTGTCGATCGTCGCGATCTTTTTCCTGTGGCCGGCAGCCGAGGCTGTCCGTTCCTCCTTCTATCTGGAAGATCCCTTCGGGTTCGGCGCCACCTTTGTCGGCTTCGACAATTTCGTCGATACGATCACGTCCACCGACTACGGCCGGATCGCCCGGTTCACCGGCATCTTCACCTTCTGCGTCACCTTTCTGTCGCTGGGCATCGCCCTGCTGCTTGCGGTCAAGGCGGACAAGGTGATCCACGGCGCGTCGACCTACAAGACGCTGCTCATGTGGGTCTATGCGGTCGCGCCGCCCGTCGCCGGCCTGATCGCCATTCTGCTGTTCGACCAGCATGTCGGCCCGATCGTCAAGCTGGTCGCCCTGTTCGGCTGGAAGATGCAGATCGGCGTCAATTATTTCGACACCGGCTTTGCCATGGTCATTGCCGCGGTGTGGAAGCAGATCCCGGTCAACTTCATCTTCTTCCTGTCCGGCCTTCAGGGGATTTCCAAATCCGTTCAGGAAGCGGCCAGCATCGACTGCCGCTCCGGGTTCCGCCGCTTCTGGACCGTCACCTTCCCGCTGCTGGCGCCGACCGGGTTCTTCCTGCTGATCATCAACATCACCTACGCCTTCTTCGATACCTTCGGCATCATCGACGTCATCCTGAAGACCGAGCCGGGCAACAACCCGGTGACGCTGGTCTACAAGGTCTATCTCGACGGCTTCCGGGGCAACGATCTCGGCGGGTCCTCGGCCCAGTCGGTCGTCCTGATGATCCTCGTCTTCATTCTCACCGTCATCCAGTTCCGCCTGATCGAGCGGCGCATCCACTACACCTGAGGATTGGTCATGAAACGTCTTCAGATCATGGATCACGTCATTCTGCTGGCCGGCGTGTTCTTCATGGTGGCGCCGGTCTTCCTGGCCTTCCTGACGTCGACCCATGACGCGGTCACCATTTACCGCTCCGGCATGCAGTTTACGCTGGGCGACAACTTCCTGGAAAACTACCACACGGTGCTGACCCAGGCCGGCGGCTTCACCAAGCAGGTCAACGGCCTGGTGATGCTGAAGAACTCGCTGATCCTCGGCTTCGGCTTTGCCATCGGCAAGATCGTGATCTCGATGCTGGCGGCCTATGCCATCGTCTATTTCCGTTTTCCATTTGCGAGCTTCTGTTTCTGGATCATCTTTTCCACCCTGCTCCTGCCGCTGGAAGTGCGCATCCTGCCGTCCTACGAGATCGTGCAGTCGCTCGGTCTGGTGAACACCTACACCGGCATGATCGTGCCGCTGATCGCATCGGCGACGGGCACCTTCTTCTTCCGCCAGTTCTTCATGTCGGTGCCCGAGGAACTTCTGGAAGCCGCGCGGATCGACGGGGCGGGGGCCTGGAAATTCTTCATCGACATCCTGGTGCCGCTGTCAAAGACCATGATCGCGGCGATCTTCATCATCATGTTCGTCTATGGCTGGAACCAGTATCTCTGGCCGACGCTGATCACCACCGACGAGACGTTCTTCACCCTCGTGCGCGGCATCAAGCAGATCCTCAAGGTCTGGATCGGGGCGCAGATCCCCGACTACGACCAGGCCATGGCGCTTGCCATCCTGGCCATGCTGCCGCCGGTCATCGTCGTCGTGATCTTCCAGAGCTGGTTCATCAAGGGGCTCGTCGAGAGCGACAAGTGAGGCAATAAATGGCAACGATTACGCTCGATACGGTCCGCAAGGTCTACGCCGGCAACGTGGAAGCAGTCAAAGGCGTGTCCGTCGATATCGACGACGGCGAATTCATCGTCCTCGTCGGCCCGTCCGGCTGCGGCAAGTCCACGCTTTTGCGCATGATCGCCGGCCTGGAAGACATCACCACGGGCGACATCAGCATCGGCGACAGGATCGTCAACAAGGTCGATCCGGCGGACCGGGACATCGCCATGGTGTTCCAGAACTATGCGCTCTACCCGCATATGACCGTCTACAACAACCTGGCTTACGGGTTGCGCAACCGGAAGATCGCCAAGGACGAAATCGACCGGCGGGTGAAGGAAGCCGCCCGCATTCTGGAGATCGGCGATTATCTGGAGCGCAAGCCGCGCATGCTGTCCGGCGGTCAGCGCCAGCGCGTCGCCATGGGCCGGGCCATCGTTCGCGAACCGGCAGCCTTCCTGTTCGACGAGCCGCTGTCGAACCTGGACGCCAAGCTCCGGGTCCAGATGCGGGTGGAAATCAAGCGCCTGCAGAAGGCGCTGGGCACCACCAGCGTCTATGTCACCCACGACCAGCTGGAGGCCATGACGCTCGCCGACCGGCTGATCGTTTTGAACGGCGGCGCCATCGAGCAGATCGGCGCGCCGGTGGACGTCTACGACAAGCCGGCTTCCACATTTGTCGCAAGCTTCATCGGCTCGCCCGCCATGAACCTGGTTCCGGTCCGTTCCGAAAACGGTCGTCTGCAGGCGGAAAGCGGAGCCGGCCTCGACGCGCCGAACCTGCACGGTTCGGACCGCTACCTCCTCGGCATCCGCCCCGAACATCTGGAAATCAGCGGCGAGAAGGCGAACGGCACGGATGGGCTTTCTATGGAATTCACCGTCAATGTCCTGGAACCGGTCGGTGCGGAAAGCTACATCTATGGCCAGCTCGACGGAGCCGGACCGGAAATCGTCGTGCGCGCGCCGAGCCATGCCCGCTATGATCCCGGCACGGTGCTCTATCTGAATGCAACGGCTGCCGACATTCATTTCTTCGACGCGGAAAACGGCCGCCGGATCGAAGGGTGAACCACCCGCTCGGGGGCGTAAGCGTTACGTCAGCGCCCTGAGCCGGAGCATGGCGACAATTCCGAAGGCCGGGCCGATGGCCATGATCACGAAGACGGCGGGCCAGCTTATGGCGGCCGCCAGCATCGGCGTTGCCTGCACCGTGAAGAAGGTCAGGCCAAAGCCGAGCGCGGTCTGAAACGTCATCAGGCTGCCGGTCATTTCCGGCGGTGAATGGTCGGCGACCAGCGCCGAGAACTGGGCTGAATCCGGCAGGATGGCCGCGCCCCAGACAAGCACGCAGATCATCGTGATCCAGGGCGGGCCGCCAAAGGTGGCAGCCGTCGCCAGTGCCGCACTGCCGCTGAAGGCGAGGGCTGTGAGCGCGATGTTTTCCTTGCCGAGGCGGTCCGCGAACAGGCCTGCCACGATGCTGGTCGCGCCTCCCGCCGCGATGGCGCCGAAGGCGAGCAGCCGCCCGAAGACGAGGGCCTTTCCCTCCGCCATCGACGCGCTGAAGGACAAGGTGGCGGCAAGGCCGATCCAGGCCCACATGGCGTAGAGCTCCCACATGTGGCAGAGGTAGCCCGCATAGGCGAGCCGAACCTTCCGGTTGGTCCAGGCGAGCGCTATGGAGCGGAACCGGAATTCTCCGGCCGCCGCATGGAAGGGCCCGAGTTTCGTCGCCAGGCACAGAAGCCCGCCGATTGCCGCCGCCAGGGACGCGACGCCGACGCTCCACCGCCAGTCGGCCCCGCCGGCAAGCGCCAAAAGATGGGGTGCGGCCGAGCCGAAGGTGAGCGCTCCGACCAGGGCGCCGACCAGAAAGCCACGGTCGCGCTGGCCCCAGCCGACGACGATCTTCATGCCGACCGGATAGACGCCGGCCAGCATGGCGCCGGTAATGAACCGGGCAAGGATCGCGGGATCGCTGCCGGGCACCGTCACCAGCAGGCTGGCATTGGCCACCGCCGCGATCAGGGCGGAGGCCGCAAAGGCCCGTCGCGGATCGAACCGGTCCGGCAGGCCGAAAATGGCGGAGACCAGCGCGCCCGCGACAAAGCCGATCTGGACGGCGCTCGAAAGGGCCGCCTGCCGGAATTCCGAGATCGGAACTTCCGCCACCATGTCCGGCAGGATCGCCGCCGACATGAACCACAGGCTCATGCCGGAAATTTCCGCCAGCATCAGGAAGAACAGCGACCGGTATTTGCCCGCCGGGGCAGAGATTGCGCCGGGTTCAGACATCGATCCCGAGCTCCTGGCGCAGTTTTTTCGTCAGTTTCGAAGCGACAAGACCATGCGCGGTGGCGATATAGGTTTTCATATCCTCATCGGTGAGCGTGCCGTCCTCGGCGACCTGCACCCATTTTGCACGCGCCAGGTAAGGTGCCGGAACGATGCCGTCTTCTTCCGTGAGCATCATGTAGGACAGGTCCGAACACTTGAAGGCGATCCGCTGCCCGGAGCCCTCGCCCCAGCTGGAGCAGATCGCGAAAATCTTGCCGCCGACTTTCCACACCGAGGCATTGCCCCACTGAACGACGTTGGTCGTGGCCGGCAGGCCGGCGCAATAGGCATCGAATTCGGAGCGGGTCATGGGCGTGGGCTTTGGAGAACGAAACGGAACGTGGAGACTTTGCAGGCGGTTCGCGGTCTCCGCAAGCCCCCGGCGCCGTCCGGCCGCTCAGTTGACGGGAACTTGAAGTCTCGGGCCCAAGTCGCCATATTCCTTGCAGACGAGGGGTGAGACCCACCCCGTCCGGATGCCTGGTACAGGGTCCGGGTGCAAGGTCGCTTTAAAAGGACTTTGACGATGACACGTATGTCGGCGTTTTCCAGCCCGTTCTTGCTCGGGTTCGATGACATAGAGCGGGTGCTCGACCGGGTTTCGAAAGCCGCCAATGACGGCTATCCGCCCTACAATATCGAGCGGTTGCCCAAGACCGAAGATCAGGGTGACGTCATCCGAATTACTCTGGCTGTGGCCGGGTTTACCCGCGAGCAGCTCGATGTGTCGGTTGAGGAAAGCCAGCTGGTCATCCGCGGCCGTCAGGTGGACGACAAGTCGCGCCAGTATCTGCACCGCGGCATTGCCGCGCGCCAGTTCCAGCGTGCCTTTGTCCTGGCCGAGGGCATCGAGATCCTCGGGGCCGACCTGAAGGACGGTCTTCTGTCGATCGATCTTGCGCGCCCGGAACCGGAACGCGTTATCCGGAAAATCGAAATCTCCAACGGCGAATGACCCGTTCGCCGGATAAGGAAAATGGAGAGTATCTGATGCACGACCCCAATACCCCCGATCGCGACGATACGACGTTCGACATCAGCAAGGATGCGCTGTCGGACCTCGGAAACGGAACCCTGGCCTATGTCCGCAAAATGCAGCCGGCCGAGCTGGAAAGCCTGTTTCCTGGAATGCCGCCGCTTGAGGGCAATGCCAGCCTCTGGGCTCTGTTGAATGCCGACGGCACCCCGATCCTGCTTGCCGAAAACCGTGAAGCGGCGATCGCCAATGCCTTCGAGCAGGAACTGGAAATGGTCAGCTTGCACTGAAGTCTCAGGCATGAGCCCGACATGAAAGACACCGGCCTCAGGGCCGGTGTTTTCGTTTGGAAAACAGAATTCCCCCTCCATCGTCACCCCGGGCGAACGCAGTGAGACCCGGGGCCGGGGAGGCAGAGCCTGACGATTTCTATCGAGTGGATCCGACAAAGACCGTGGCTCGCCGCTGGCGCTTCGTCCGGATGACGAAATTGGGGTTTGTCATCAAGCTCAGACTGTCTCGGCCTGCCGGCTTGCCTGTTCCTGGTTCTCTTCGCCGGCTTGCGGCGCGGGTCTGTCCTGCCGTTCCGGCTTTTGCAGCTTTGCCGGAGGTTTGCGCCAGGGCTGGCCCTTGAACCAGGACACCGTATAGGCGACGGCAATCAGGGCCATGAAGCCCAGGAGGTTGGACAGGACCTGCGGGATCAGCTCGCCCCGGCCCCAGACCATGTCGCGCAAAATACCCGCCGTCTGGGCGATCACAAGGCTTGCCATGAAGACGGCAAGCGACTGCTGGCCGACCTTCTGCACGACACGCACGAAGGCCCCCCATTTCCGGCCGTGGCCGTAAAGGCGGCGGCCGTGTTCGCCGGCTGCCAGCCAGGCGAGATAGGCGAGCGCCAGGAAATGGATATACCGGAACAGGCCGAATTCGGTCTTTCTCCAGAAGGGCTCGATCGAATTGCGGACGTCGTCGACCCATTGCACGTTCAGATGAATGCGGAAGTAGGCGAACGGCAACGTGACCAGCAGAATCGCGATCGCAAGGGCAACCAGCCCGCGGTTCACCGGCGGGGCGGGAAGCCAGCCGCGCATGAACGCAAAGCCGGTAAAGAACACAAGCTGCCAGGCGAACGGATTGAAGAACCACGGCCGGTCCGACCAAGGTTCCGCCGGCAGGCTGAGAAAGCCGAAATTCGCCAGAAGCCACAGGCCGATGGAGCAGGCGAAGGCCGCCGGCACCGAATAGCGCGCAACGAACATCATCACCGGTATCAGGCCCAGGATCACGATATACATCGGCAGGATATCGAAATAGTTCGGCACCCATGTCAGGCTGAACAGGCCCGGCAGCGTGACCCGCGAATTGTCGAAAAGGTGCCAGAGATTGAGCGATCCCACATAATCCTCGGTCAGGCCGCAGCAGGATTTCAGGAATCCGCTCTCATGCAGCGCGACCAGGCTGACGGCAATGATGAAGAACTGGCCGATATGCGCCCAGTAGACCTGCCACATCCTGTAGACGATCCGGGCAGCGCCCATGCCCCAGCCGTGGGTCTCGAACACCTTGCCGAAGGCCAGCGCCGACGCCATCCCTGAGCAGAAGACGAAGATTTCCGTCGCATCGGAAAATCCGAAGCGCGCCGGGATCCACAGTGTCCACCAGTTCCAGGGGACGTGGGCGATATAGATGATGAACATGCCGATCCCCCGGTAAAAATCCAGGCGGGGATCTCTCGGTCTTTTTGCAACGGTCGTCTGGGCGTTCACGATATCAGTATTCCTGAGCCCCTATGGGGGCAATTTAAATGCAACTCGCTCTAAAGAGGCTTTGTGTCTAAACCGGGATTGTCGTCACGCCGGCGTCGCGCGCAAGCGTTCATTCTGCATTACAAGAGACGCGCGCTGCATCCGGTCGCAAACCTCCAGCCGCTGTTCGGCGAACCGGTCGAGGCCGCCGCGCTTGCTGGTGCGGTCTTTCAATAGTTTTTCCGCGTCTTCCGCAAGGCCTGCGCGGATGGCCGCATCGATGGTCATCCGTTCGAAAACATCGCGCTGGGCATGGGATCCGCCGATCGTCGGCATTGCCTCGCGGGCCGAGGACAGCATGGTGAAGGCGGAGGCGTAATTTCCCTTCCGATACTGCTCCAGGCCCATCGCTGCGGGAAGTCCGGCCTCGGTCGAAATCCGCTGCAGGTCGCCTTCCTCTTTTGTGCGCCGGCGCAGATCGGCAATCAGGCGTTCGGTGCCCATGCGCCGCCCGCCGCTGAGGAGCGCGAGCAGATAGTGCAGGTCGGCAAAGACATTGCAGCCGTCTTCGGCACGCCGGTCGGAAAGGGCGGCCAGTTCCTCCCAGCGCCCGCCGACATTGACGCCTTCCAGTTCGAGCCGCATCAGCAGCGATGTGCCGTTGGAGATATCCCGGAAATCGTCGGTATGGTCCTGACGGATCTTCCGGTCGTAAAGGTCGAGGACCTTGTCGATTTCGCCCCGGTCCAGATACATCAGCGCCAGGTGCCACCACACGTGATAGCCGAAATTGTTGCAGTGGGCCCAGCCGTCGGGCCGGCTTTCAAGCCAGCCGATGCCTTCCTCGGACCGGCCGGTCATGTCGTGCACATGGGCAACCGCATGCAGCCCCCAGGCATCATTGCTGCAGAATTCCAGGCCCCTGCGGCCCACGGCCTCCGCCTCGCGGTAGGAGCCGGTTTCCTCCAGCGCGAAGGAGCGGCAGCCGAGCACGAAGCCGTAGGAGGGGTGCTCTTCATCGTAGTCCGGCATAACCCGCTCGATGGAGGCGCGCATGCCGTTTGCATCGCCCAGGATGAAGCGGATGGCCTGGGAAAGCTTCACCAGCAGGGCATCGCGTGGCGTCTTTGCCAGCGCCTCGTCCAGAAGGTCGGCCGAATGGGACGGCCAGCCATCGAGCCATGCGCGCAGGGCCGCGATGACGACGGCTTCGCGCGGCGTGACCGGCCGGGTCCTTGCAGCGGTAACGGCGGTTTTCCAGGCGTCTTCGGCGGCCTCGTAAAGCTCGCGCCGGGCAAGCAGCAGGCAGAACAGGCCGCGGGCACCATGGCCGAGCGCAAAGTCCGGGTCCCGCTCGAGCGCATCCTGAAGATGGCCTGCCGTCGTCGCGCCATGAGCAAGAAAGGCGTTGACCGTGGATGTCCATGCGGCCAGCGCTTCCTTGTCTTCAAGGGTGATCTCGTACCCGAACTGGTCTGTCAGACGCATTGGCTGCCCTTCGTTTCGATCGCTCTGGTCTACCGGCACGGGTGCCGGCACCTAAGGCTGTGGGGCTCGCGCCACGGCATCGGCGGCGCCTCGAAAAAATTGTGCAATACGAAAGGAACCGCAGTCGGGCGTTGAACTGCAACACACAAAAAGGTGTTGGCCGCGTGTGCGAAAACCGCGTTATCCGGTCTCGTTAGAAAATCATGCTGCGAATTCCTTCCGCGAGAGAAAGCCGTTTCTTGTCGCGCGGAGCGGAAAATCCTAGGTCATCAGGTATGCAGACTATATCCGTTTCCACGTCCCAAAGGACGGTCCTGTTCGTCGCCCTCAGCGCCCTGGCTCTAGTCAGTTACGGTGCGTTTCTGGCGGCTGGCCCCCGGCATGCGCTGGCGACATTGATCGGCGGCCTGGCGGGACTTGCGCTTTACCACGCCAGCTTCGGCTTTACCGCCGCCTGGCGCCATCTGGTGACCGAGCGGCGGGGCACCGGGCTTCGGGCGCAGTTCGTGCTGATCCTGCTGGTGTCCGCGGTTTCCTTTCCCCTGATTGCTTGGGGCAAGGACTTCGGCCTGCCGACCGGGGGCTTCGTGTTTCCCTTCGGCTATGCGGCCGCGATCGGGGCGTTCATGTTCGGCCTCGGCATGCAGATCGGCGGCGGCTGTGCCTCCGGAACGCTGTTTACGGCAGGCGGCGGCTCGACCCGGATGATGGTGGTGCTCGCGACCTTTATCCTCGGCTCCGTCCTGGCGACTGCCCACATGCATCTGTGGGGCAAGCTGCCGAAGCTGCCGTCCTATTCCCTGGTTCAGGATTTCGGTCCGCTCGGTGCCTTCGCGATCACGGCCCTGGTGCTCGGGGCGATCGCCCTTCTGACGATCCGGATCGAACGCAAGGCCCATGGCCGGGTCCTGCCGGCGCGCAAGACGGATGCCCTGTTGACCGGTCCCTGGTCGTCGATGCTGGGCGCGCTTCTGCTGGCCGTGGTCTGCATCCTGACCTTCGTCGTGGTCGGCCGGCCCTGGGGCATCACCTCCGGCTTCGCGCTTTGGGGCGCCAAGGTCTTTTATGCGCTCGGAATTCCGGTGGATACCTGGCCCTACTGGTCCTGGCAGAAAGGCGCCCTGGAGGGCTCCCTGCTGAGCGACATGACCTCGGTGATGAATTTCGGCGTCATTCTGGGCGCCATGGCGGCAGCGGCCCTAGCCGGTAAATTCGCCCCCGTCCGGCAACTGTCGCAACGCGACCTGCTGACCGCGATTGCCGGCGGCCTTCTCATGGGCTACGGCGCCCGCCTTGCCTATGGCTGCAACATCGGCGCCTATCTCGGCGGCCTGGTCTCCGGGTCCCTGCACGGCTGGCTGTGGCTGCTGTTCGGCTTCATGGGCAGCCTTGTCGGCACGAGGCTGCGGCTGAAGCTTGGAATGGGTTGACTACAATTTTCGCATTTGGTTGGACGAAAGTCAGGGGTGTCGGTAACGAGACATCGCCGGTAACAAAGACGGGCGGTGATGCTCGGCAACGAACGCCTAATTCATTTTGCATCACACATGGGCCGCAACTGAAGCTAGCCAATATACAGTTTCGACGCCGCTCGTCACAGCCTGCGGCGCCCGGATCTTGGTTACCTGTACCGAAATGTAATAGTTTATAGAAACAGTCAGCGATCTTGCGGGTGGCGGCACTGATTGCTGTTTTGCTTGCCAATCAGCGCTGCAAGGCGGCAACAGAACGCACCCAACAAAGCGCCGTTTTGCCAATCGTTGCAGTGCGACTCGAAAATTGAGCTGCTGGAGCCCATCGGAAACATTCTGCCAGCTTAAAGATGAGGCAACTTCAAAGCAGCTCTGTAAGCTGAGAACACGGCCGAGAAGCCAATCAGCTTTCGGCAAATCCAGTGCTGATCAGTGTGAGTCTTGTTCATAGCATTGAGACTTCGATCAAAATAGGGCATAGGAGTGTGAGAAATTAGGGTTAGCAACATTGACTAGATAATGAAGCTCGTCTGTATAGGAAGGAACCGGGTGTGACCGTCGCCGATCCCGTGAACGAAAAGGCCCCTACGGAAGACTTCATACCGCCCTACCCGTTCCGGCATGAGACCATGCCTCCGGTCTGGAAGCTGATCGGCATGGCGAAGAAGAATTTCCTCGCCATCTGGGGCGTGGAGGATTTCCGCGGCCGGCTGAGAAGCCGCAAGGTGTTCACCCGCGAACTCGTCGTCTGCAACCGGCCGGACGTGGTTCGCGAAGCCTTCCAGGCCAATCACGAGACCTTGCAGCGCAAGAGCCCGCAGATGCGTCACGCCCTGGAGCCGCTCCTGGGCGACGGCCTGTTCGTCAGCGATACGGACACCTGGGCGAAGCGGCGCAAGGTGGTTGCCCCGATCATCCACGGGTCCCGCGTGCCGGGCTTTGCCCCGATCATGGTCGACACGATCCTGGAAAAGCGCGCCGAATGGGCTGCTCTGGAAAACGGCGCGCAAATCGACGCGCTGGCGGAAATGGCGCACCTGACGGCGGAGATCATCTGCCGGACGATCTTCGGCCGCCAGCTCGGCAAGAACTACGCCAGCGAGGTGGTCCAGGGCTTTTCCGACTACCAGAAATACATCGACCAGGTCGACCTGATCTCCATGCTCGGCTTGCCGGAATGGCTGCCTCGCTTCCGGGGTAGCGCGATCAGGAAGTCCAAGGAGCGCATCCTGAGCGTCCTCGATGAAATCATCGACAGCTACCAAGCCCAGAAGGAAGCCGGTGAAGCCTCGGTCATCGGCGGGCTGCTGGAGGCCCGCGACGAGGACGGCAATCCCCTGTCGCGGGATGCAATCCGCAACGAGGCGGCGGTGATCTTCATGGCCGGCCACGAAACCACGGCCAACACGCTGGCATGGACCTGGTACCTTCTCTCCCAGTCGCCGCGCGTCGCCAGAAGGCTTCGCAAGGAGGTCGTCCTGACGCTGGGTGACCGAACGCCCGGCTTCAAGGACGTGGCCAACCTGCCTTACACCCGGGCGGTGATTGAAGAAGCATTGCGCCTGTATCCGCCGGTGCCGATCCTCGCCCGCGAAGCGATGGACGATACCGAAATCAGCGGCAAGCGGATCGCCAAGGGCTCCCTGGTCATGGTCGTGCCTTGGCTTATGCACCGCAATCCGGTACTGTGGGACAAGCCGGATGCCTTCTGGCCGGAACGGTTTCTCGGCAATGATTCCAAGAAGCCGAACAAATACGGCTATGTCCCCTTCAGCATCGGTCCGAGGATATGCGCGGGGCTGCAGTTCGGCCTGACCGAGGCGATCCTGAGCCTGGCGATCCTGGCACGGGATTTCGATCTGAGGCTCGTCCCCGGCACGGATGTCCAGCCGGTCTGCCGCCTCACCCTGCGCCCTGGCGACAAGCTGCCGATGACCGTGCATACGCGCAAACCCTGAGATGGCGCCATTGCCCGGTGGCACACCACGGAAGCCGGGACGCCCGCGACTGTCACTCGATGCAGTTCCCTTTGAGGAAACCTATCCGGACGAACCGTCCGCCCCGCCCGTTCGCGATCTCCTTGCCCGCGACCCGGAGCGGAACCAGTCGGCGCGCCGCTACTGGCTGCGCCACCCGCTTCAGGGAACCGTCAACCGGGCCTTCCACGAGCTTCTGCGGTTTACGCCCTGCGAGGTAACGTCAGGGATCGGCGCCGCGCTCAGCCCCTTCGCCTATTGGCGCTTCAGGGACCGGAAATTCGCCCGGCGTATTGCCCGGAACCTGAAAACGCTCGCGCCCGACCTGTGCGATACGGAAACGCACCACGAAGCCAGCGTGAAGGCCTGGTGGCGCAACATCGGCCAAACCATCGCCGAGTTTTCCTCTGTCAACCGCTTCTGGCCCGAGGGGCGGATCACGATCGAAGGAATGGAAAACCTCGACGCCGCGCGCGCATCCGGCGGGCCGCTGATCTTCGTCTCCATGCATCTGGCAACCTGGGAAGCGATCTTCGCCGCCGTCCAACTGGGGCTTGCCCCGCCGAACATCGGCCCGTTCCAGCCGGAACCGAACCGGTTCACCAACCGGATCGTCTACAATTCCCGCAAGCGGCGAAACCAGTATCTGTTTCCTCCCGGCCAGCGCAGCGCCTATCGCCTGCACCGGCTGCTCACCGGCGGCGGGGCCGCCTCGATGACGATCTTCATCGACGAAGTGCGGGACAACCAGATCCACCTACCCCTGTTTGGGCGCAAGCCGCCGGACAAGGGCAACGCGGTCGTCGCCGTCAAGCTTGCCAACGCTTCGGGCGGAACCCTGGTTCCGCTCTACCTGACCCGGGAAAAAGGCGCCCGTTTCCGGCTCCACATCCTGCCGCCTGTCCCTAAACAGCCGGCTTCGGATACGCCCTACCCCCTGCCCGATACCATCTTGAAATTCAACGCGATATTCGAACCACTGGTGCTTGGGAACATCCGGCAGTGGTACATGCTCGGAGAGCTACGGCTGCCGAATAACAAAAATCTCTAAATCAGGCCACCGGCTACCGTTCGGATATAGCAATCACCTGACAGTAATGCCAATTCCAAATACTCCGGCCCGCTCGACCAACGCGATTTGGATTCCGAACTGCGCAAGGTCGATGTTCATCGGTTCTTTTGATTCCCGCTGGAAACCAGACCCGTCCTGAACATATTTCAATTAGATATGCGGCTCCGACCGGAGTTCCACAGGTCCGACCGGCCGCCAGACGTTACCCTTTTTGAAGTACTTTTCCCGCAGGTCCGAATAGGCAAGGTGAAGCTTCAGCTCGCGCTCGCGGATACCGGGCAGGCTCAAGGGGTCGAGGCCGGTCCAGGGCAGGAATGGATTGCGGCGCATGTGCCAGTGAACCTCCGCCCGTGTGGTCGGCCGATCAGAGGGCGTGCGGCCGTGGAAGGCAAAGGTATCGGCCACGATCAGCGTGTTCGCAGGCACCGCCATCCTCACCGGCTGCGGCAGGCCGAGCGCGTCCAGTTCTTCAGGCGTAATACGGAACGAGCCGCTGGCATGGTGGTTGCGCGCATCGGTGCTGGCCGTCAGCGAGCACTGATACTCCCATTCGAGGCGTTCCGGGGTGACCTTGTGCGACCCGGGGACGAAACAGAACGGCCCGTCCTCCTCCCCGACATCCTGCAGAAACAGCCAGGCCTTCGACGTGGCGTGGAAAGTGTCGGAATGGACATCCGTCTGCGGATCCTTCTTGCCGCGCTGAGGTTCGGCGATCACCGTCTGCAGGAACATCTGCGGCTGGCCGCCCTGGGAAGCCGCGTAGTGGATCATCGCCCGGGCACGCGGATCGCGAACGGTTTTTGCCAGCGCCGGATTGACGCCGAGCACGTTCGGCGGCAGGGGCGTCATGCGGGTCACTGTCTGACCCTGGCGCATCTCCCGGGCCTCGAACGGTCCTCTTGTGACTTCTTCCGTCAGGGCTTTGTAAAGATCGTCGGGCAGAAAATCGCGGACGAGGAAATAACCGTTTTCATCGAAAAACCGGCGCTCCTCGTCAGGCACGGACGAGGCCAGTCTCCGGCGCCTGGAGGCGGCAAGGGCGGCGGCCACCTGCACCCGTTTCCGGTGCAGGCCCCAGCGATTCAGCTTCGGGCTGCCGATGATGGGGTTCTTCCGATAGGATTTTTCCGACCCGAAAACACCCAGGAGCCAGATCGGCGCATTCAGATAAGACAGGGCATTCATCGATTAAGGCTCGCGATGTCAGGCTTGAAACTAAATCTATTACTTAGAATTTACGATTTAGGTTTCCTTTTTAGATGATGAGGCACCCAATGGCGAGGATCAACCGTATAGGACAAACTATTGCAAGAGGGTCCGATAGCCGCCACCAAGGATCATTTTTTCGGCAGAGCGGATAAGGCGTTGAATGCGGCTTCTCAAATAGTCGGCTTGCCAGTCGTTGCTCACGCGATCTTCGCCGAAAAGCGCGATGGCGATTTCACGTTGACTAGCCCCTGCCTGCATGCCGTCATGAGCTTGCAGCATCATGGCCCACCGACATGCCTTACGTTCCGGGGGAAATAGCGAAACAGGCAGGCGGCCGAGCCGCTCCAACGCCAGAAGGCGGCGCAGCGTCATGATTTTCGCCTCGATGTCTGTAAAGCCAGAAAGGCGATAAACGAGGTGGACAGGGCCGGACAATAGGCTGCCCGCAACGACATCAAAGCGCAGAGAACGTGGACCGTCGCTGATAAGAACATGTTCACCGTCAAGCGAACGCAGGATGGTGACCGGATGAGGCACGCTCAGAAGATCAAAGGCGTCGCCGTCACCTACGACTTGGGCAGGTAATGCCTCAACCGGCAAAATATTGGCGAGGTAATCGCCGTGCCAGAAAACCGAAAAGGAGCGGGCCGGTGCCGATGGTCTATCGGCAAAATCGAACCCCCCAAGCCAAAGCTTGGTTAGGTGCTGTTTTCTGCGTAACAAGACTAAGTGGCGGCGCAGAGCGCAAGAGCTTGCGGGATGCAGGGTCTGCCAAAATACGCGGACAGTCAGGATGCCTCCGCAAAAATTCCCAGGCCCAGTCGGCACGGTCGAGAGTAAGAAGGCATTGGTAATGAGCTCTATTTTGCCAGCATTCAAAAAGAATGTCTTCGCCTACTCTTGACATGTTGCTTTATCCTCTCGCCTGCGATAACCCGTTGCAGGTTTCGGCGCGGAGTTGAGCTGCTTCCTCTCCTTCCGACTCCGATATTGATTTCCACCACAGAACGGAACCGTCGATGGCATATGCCCGGCGTGTGGTTTCAAGAGCGGCTGGGCTCATATCAACGATGAGACCTATGATGGTTTCTTCGCGGTGCACTAGTGATGGCCCAAGCGATCGAGGATTCCATCCGAGCCGCGCCAGGCGATCAAACCAATAGGTTTCGCAAACGATCGAGAGGTGACGTATCCGGTGCCGAAGGCAGTATTCAAGGATGCCGCAATAGACTGCTCCGGCCGCGACACACGGATAACCCGGTTCACGCAGCGCTGATACAACGAATATACGTGTCCATTCGTAGATGTCGTCAGCTTTCGGCACCCCAGACGGCGCCAGTTGAGGAAACACCTCACTCATCAAATGGGGCTTGAGACTGGGGAGAAGCCGGGATCCCGCCACAACTCCTTCGCCTGGAGTGATAGCAAGCAGATAGGTGGCATCCTCGGTATCGAATTCATCGACCTCGCGACCATCAGGGCGGGCAAGATCATGCCAGCCGCGCTCATCAACGTAGATCTTGTGCCGCAACCGGAAATGCTGTTCGAGATGGATCTGATAATCGCATTGGTTCGAACGATCGACGATATGAATCTGAAACATGAGATACCTCCCGGCCTTTTCAAATACCTTGACCAAGGAAGTTTTTGCCCGCTATCCCGAAATTTGGCGATTGATCAGGGATGGATTTCCTGCCTCAGGATCGCTTTGACAACCGCATGAACGTTGTTTACGGCCTCGAGCTTCTGCTTGGCGTTGCGTTGATGGGTGAGTACCGTGTGTTGGGAGATGGAAAGGATGCGAGACACTTCCCAAGACGTCTTGCCATCGGCCACCCAACGCAAGACCTCTCGCTCCCGCTCAGACAAAAGCGGCTTTTGGGAATGGTGCCTGTCAGATTGGGTTCGCAAAACTGCTTCAAGTGCCTGGCGCGCGAGGATCTGAACGATTTGCCGAACCGCTGGTTCGAGTTCCATCGTTTCCCCAGAGACGGTGATCACAGCAGGCAGGGCAAAGGGTACGTGAATGGGCACGCAAATCCCCTGACGAAGGCCGAACTCGGCGGCCTCATCCATCACCCGTTGGGCGGAAATCTCCAAGCCCTCCTTACCGATATCGCTCCATAAAAAGGGATGCGCAGTGTTACGGCAAAGGGCGGCACACGGATCGTGACGATAGAGTCCAGCGGCATTGTAATGGGCATACCATTCGGCCGGCCATCCATTGGCGAGTATATGTTCGTGCAGGAGCATTTCCCGCGGCAAAGGCAAATTGGTGATCAGATATGCGAAAAAACCGAATTGCTTAAGCTGCGAATAAAGCGTTGCAAGGATTTCGTCATGACTGGCCGCTATTTCGAACACTTTGACCAGCTCAATCAGATTAAGGAGATCGCTTTGATTCATCGGCGACATCGCAGGGAAACTCAACCTATAAATGCATGAATTTTGCAATACAACTTTATCTTGACGCAAGCCAGCCAACAAGACAGCAACATACGAATGATTATTATAGTAGGTGGAGATAGGCGCGGCACCCTGGCTGTCTCAATACATGAGGTTGAGATCAATCGTTGCGCGAAATTTAAGGCTTCTACGTCAGGCGTCCGGCATGAGCCAGGAACAATTGGCCGACCTCGCCAGTGTTGATCGGAATTATATTGGCAAGCTTGAGCGCGAGGAAAATTCGCCAACGGTCGACACACTTGAAGCGATCGCCCTCGCTTTGCAGGTCGACGTTGAATGGCTGATCCGGCGTCCGCCACCCGACAGACACTAACGCATTCCACCTGTCAGATCGAACTAGGCTTAGCTTATCTTGTCGATCGGCGTGCCGATTTCCTTTTGTTTGCTGACTTACCAAACGTCACGACCGATGCGTCTGCCCGATCTCCCTTGTCAGGGTTGCCATGAGCTTTTGCCTTCATCGGCTTGACGAAAAATTCTAAAATGTCGGTCCCAAGCACCTGAGCAAGACTTGCCAGAAACAGAATGGTCGGATTTCGGCGTCCGTTCTCGATGCCGCTCAAATAACCGCGCGTACAACCGGAGCGCAGCGACAAATCCTCTTGGGAAATATCGCGCTCGCGCCTTAGGCGCTGCACGTTGAGACCGACAACCACGCGAACGTCCATACCTGCATGGTCATCACGACGTACACTTTAGAGCGACACACTATAGTGAACATTCGCACTTGACATCACACAAGCTTTTCCGGTTGAATATCAAAATATGGAACAATATTCCGAAAAAAGGAACGTTTTATGTCAGGCAGTCTTTCCCTTGAGAGAGGGTTGTCCGTACTAAAAGCACTGAAGGACTCCGATGAGCCCCTGGGGGTGCGTGAAATCGCCCGGCGGCTGGAGTTGAGTGCACCAGCCATCCAGAGACTTCTGAACACGCTTGCCGATCATGGCTATGTCGAGCAGGCGGAAGACACACGGCGTTATCGCATCGGTCACGGTGTTCTGGTGCTTGCCCAGCACGTGCTTCGTAAGGATCGGTTGATCGGTATTGCCGAACCCGAACTACAGACACTGGCATCCGAAAACAGCTTCAATGCATTTCTCGGGGTACGTCGCAATGCTGTGGCTCTCTATCTGCTTGCGATCCAAAGCCGCAGTCCGGTCGTCATCCGCTCCTCGCCAGGCGAAACGATGGCACTACATTCGACGGCCCTCGGAAAGGCACTTCTCACCGGACTATCCGATGAGTCGATTGGTGATGTGCTTGGTGAGGCGCCGCTTGATAAATTAACGCCGCGGACGGTGACAGATCCCGGCCAGTTGATCAGCCAGATCCAAGCGGCACGTCCTATCGGCTACACGACTTCGCTCGACGAAAACATTCTTGGTGTCATTTCGGTCGGAGCGCCGGTGCGCGATGCCACCGGCAAGGTGATCGCAGCAATCAGTGTCGCCTATCCGCGCTCGGTCGGCCCGCAGCTCGAAATTGCCGAAGTCGGAGAAAGAGTATTGGCTGCCGCTCTCCGGATTTCAACAGGACTGGGTTTCGCCGAAGGCAATGCGCGAGAAGAAAAGGATCATCTTCATGTTCTCTAGCAGCGCCCTCCTCAACGAAGAGCGTCTTCACCTCCTGATGGCGGAGGCTGAATTTGATGCAATTGTCGCGACTGCGCCGGAAAACGTCACCTATACGAGCGGTTTTTGGGCTCTGCCTCAATGGATTCGCCGCGGCCCTCAGGCCTATGTCATCTGGCCAGCTTCCGGCAAAGACGAAGTGGAAATCATCACCAGCACGGCAACACTCGATTTGGTCGCCGATCAGAGGATCTGGGTCAACCGCGTGCGCCGCTATGGGACCTTTAATGTTGATGGAGCGGCGCTCGACGCAATGGATTCGGTCAGTCGACGGCTTATCGACCTGCAAAAGGCTCCCGTCCATGACGATGCACTCACCGCGTTGACGGCGGGTTTAATGGATACGGGGCTCGGTCGCGCCCGCATCGGTATCGACGAAATCGGGTTGATGCCCGGACAGTTCGAAGCCCTTCAGGAGCGTCTTCCCAATGCCGAACTGCTTCCGGCCGCGGGCCTGTTCCGCGCTGTGCGTGCGGTCAAAACAGATGAAGAGATCGCCCGGCTGGCCAGGATCGCAGAGATTACCGAGCGTTCAATCGAAGCCGCTCTTGCTGTCGCTTTAGAAGGCGCAAGCGAGCTCGAGCTCGCGCGCGCTTTCCACGCCCAGACGGTGCAGGACGACGCATTTCCCGTGCTGGGATGCATTGGCTTCGGCGAGAGAAGCGCCCTGATGAATGTTCAGCCCTCCGGTCGAAAGCTGACAAGAGGAGACGTGATCCGTTTCGACGTTGGCGGACGCTACCGGCACTATCGTGCGGACATTGCCCGCATCGCCACATTTGGCGAACCAAACAGGGAAGTCCGCCAATATCACCGAGCTCTGCTCGCCGGCGTGGAAAGCGCATATGAGTTGATCAAACCGGGCGTACGGGTGGCGGACGTCTTTCAAGCCACAGTTGAGACCGTCCGCCGGGAAGGCATCAGCCACTACCGGCGCAATCATGTCGGCCACGGCATCGGTATTGACGGCTATGACGCACCGAACCTCACAGCGACGAGCGACGAGGTTTTTGAAGCCGGAATGGTACTGTGCGTCGAAACGCCTTATTACGAGCTCGGCCGCTGGGGTTTGCAGGTCGAGGACATGGTTGTGGTGCGGCCGGATGGCGTCGAAACTCTCATGACATCCGACGGCGATCTTTTCATGGTGACGCCATGACCATGCTCAATGGCTATGCCTGCGTCCGTTGCGGATGCTGTTACCCGTCAGATATTGCCATCGACTCGCGTGGGTGCCCGGCTTGTCGAGACGAGACGCCTGCCAATCTGAGGGTTATCGAACATAACGTGGCGGATGCGGCCGGTTGCAAATCTTTGCCCTCGCTATGGCGTTATTCGGACTGCCTCCCGTGCCCTGTAGAGTTTGCTGTTTCACTGGGAGAGGGTTTGACGCCGCTCCTCGAAGCACCTGCCATAGGCGCTGAACTCGGCCTTTCGCGTCTCTGGATCAAGAATGAGAGCCACAACCCGACCTGGTCACATAAGGACCGGTTTTCTTCGGTCGCAGTTTCCGTCGCACGCATGCAAGGCGCAAGGATCGTGGCCACCGCCTCCTCAGGCAATGCAGGCGCCTCGCTTGCCGCCTACGCGAGCCGGGCCGGACTGACATGCATCGTTGCCACATTTGCCGGCGCTGCCGGACCGATGCTTGCTCAGATCCGCAAGACGGGCGCAACCGTCGTGCCCTTTGCCAACAAAACCGATCGCTGGGACTTTATCGCTGAGGGGGTGGAGCTTCACGGCTGGTTCGCGACCTCTCCCTTCCGCGCTCCGGTCGTCGGCAGCCATCCGGTCGGCATCGAGGGCTACAAGACACTCGCTTACGAAATCGTCGAACAGATGGGAGGAAATGTGCCTGACTGGTGCGTTCTACCGGTCTGCTATGGCGACGCGTTAGCCGGCCTGTGGCAAGGTTTCAAAGGTCTCTATGAGCAGCGCGCAATCGCTCGTCTGCCGCGACTTGTTGCCGCCGAAGTTCACGGTTCGCTGACAGCTGCTCTTGCTGGGACTGGCGATGGCATACCCGACATGAAAGCTGAGTTTGCGTCTCTTGCCATTTCGATCGGCGCCACCCGCAGCACGTTTCAGGCGCTGATTGCACTCAGGCAGTCGGATGGCCTGGCCGTGCCGATTAGCAATGAAGGATTAATTCGGCTGCAGGAACGCCTTGCTGAACGCGAAGGTATTTTTGCCGAGCTTGCATCTGTGACACCGCTTGCGGCTATAGCGATGCTGAGGCGCCGGAACGTGATTGCGGCAAACGACCGTGTCGTGGCGATTGCGACGGCAAGCGGTCTCAAGGATGTCGATCGCTCACTTTCTTCGCATGACCCACTGCCCACTTATCACTCCGTACCTGAAGCCTGGGAGGCCATAGGGCGCGAGAAGTCTATCACCCCTCGGGCATTTGAACCGGTTTGAACCATGGATTGAATGATATAAAAATGGAGAGGAATATGCATATCGACCTTACCAAGCGGTCGCGCCGTTGCGCGGCTTCCCTCAACGCAGCCAACCGTTGCCCGCAAGGGCAAAACCTGCTCGAAACCGTTGACCCTGCTTTTGCGATGAGGAGACGGCCGTCCGGATCGCTCAAAAGACGCGGAACGCCACAAGTCATTGCAAGGGTGTTCCTCTCCTTGATGGCAGTATTCGCTCTCGTGACTGATGCGTTGGCTCAGGAAACGATCACGATCGGGGTCACCACCACCGGTGTCCCGTTCACCTTTGTCGACACGGTGACTCAACAACCGACCGGTGCGATGGTTGATCTTGCCAAAGCGATTGCCCATGACAATGCCTTAAAGGCGCAATTTGAAATCATGGCATTTCCTGCCCTGATCCCGGCTCTGAAGAGTGGCAAGATCGACCTGATTTCCGCCGGAATGTTCGTGAAGGACGAACGCAAGAAAATCGTCAATTTCAGCACACCGGTCTATGCCTTCGGCGAAACCATGTTCGTCGCCGCAAACGACCCGCTCAATTATAAGATAGGGGACCTGAAGGGCGAGGTGGTCGGTGCGCAGATTGGCTCGACCTTCGCCCATTCCCTTCAAGGTCTTGGTATTTTTCGGCAAGTCAAGCTCTACGACTCCATCGCCGACATCATGCGCGACGTCAAACTCGGCCGTATCAAGGCAGGTTTCGGCGATCAACCGATCGTTGCTTATCAGCTCTCGCAAAATTCGGCCCTGGGCGTGCGCATGGTTGAAGATTACCAACCCATAGATAGAGGCCAAGTGTCCCTGGCCGTCGCTAAGGACAATCCTGAACTGAGCAAACGACTCGAGGCTTCTATCGCCAAGTTCAAAGAAAATGGTGAGCTTGCAAAAATCTTTGCCCGGTACGGGCTTTGAGTAGCGCTGATTTGACAGGGGCTGAAAATGACGATGAACGCCAATCACGATCGCTTTGCCGACCATGGGGGCAATCGGGCATCCCCGCGCAAGAAGGAGGCCTGTAATGAGTGAATTTCTCTCTCGTTCGGAGAGTTACCTCCCTTTTTTGCTACAAGGTCTTTGGCTGACGGTCCTCGTCACTCTCCTTGCCCTTTGTCTCGCGACCAACATTGGTCTCCTTTGGGCCTTATTCAGAACATCCAGCGTCAACCTGCTGGTAGTGCCAACCCGGTTTTTCGTCGAATTCGTGCGCGGTATCCCGCTGCTTGTTCTCCTGTTTTATATCTACTTCGTCGCGCCGGAAATCGGCGTCAATCTCACCGCTTTCCAATCCGGTGTACTCGGTCTTGCGCTTGCCCATTCCTGCTATCTCAGCGAGACCTTCAGGGCCGGCATCGAGGCGATTGACAAGGGCCAAATCGAGGCAGCGCGCTCCATTGGCATGAGACGGCCATTGATGATGCGTCGAGTCGTTCTGCCACAGGCCTTCAGGATTGTCCTGCCGCCTTATGGCAACAACATCATCTTGCTGCTCAAGGATTCGTCTCTGGTATCGGTCATCTCGGTCACCGATCTCACCATGCAGGGCAAGATGCTTGCCTCGTCCACGTTCGACAACATGACCGTTTTCACACTTGTGGCGTTTCTTTATCTATGTCTGACCATACCGCTCAATTTGCTGATGCGTCGCCTTGAGACCACGATGGGAGTTGGAGGATGATCGTCTTCAATAACGTCCATAAATCCTTCGGCACCATTGAAGTGCTGAAAGGAATCGACGCGGAAATCCGAAAAGGCGAGGTGGGGTGTCTGATCGGCCCATCCGGCTCCGGCAAGTCGACCCTTTTGCGCTGTGTCAACGGACTGGAGAGTTATCAACGCGGCTCAATCAGCATTGACGGCACGGTTGTGGATGCGACATCCCGGGATATCCATTCAATCTGCGCACGGGTCACGATGGTGTTTCAGCGGTTCAATCTTTTTCCCCATCGCACAGCATTGGAAAATGTCATGGAAGGTCCTCTCTATGTCTTGAAAGAGAACAGGAAAGAGGTTTGTGAACGCGCGATGGAACTGCTCGATCGTGTCGGCCTTGCTGAAAAGATGCATGCTTTTCCCGGTTCGCTTTCTGGAGGCCAACAGCAACGTGTGGCCATTGCCAGGGCGCTCGCCATGCGTCCCGAAGCCATTCTGTTTGACGAGCCCACATCCGCGCTCGACCCTGAAATGGTGGGCGAAGTGTTACAGGTGATGCGGGCACTTGCCGGGGAGCATATGACAATGCTCATCGTCACCCATGAGATTCAGTTCGCGCGCGAGGTTGCCGACCAAGTCCTTTTCCTGGATGGCGGAAAAATTGTCGAACGCGGTTCGGCGCAAGAGGTCCTGCGAGATCCGAAGCATGGGCGAACTCAGGACTTCTTGAAGCGCGTCATGCATCCAGCTTGATAGGAACGGTCTTTTGGCCTGATCGGGCCACTGGAACAAAATATGAAACAGAGGGCTAGATACTAGGCTCCAACGTCTGCATTGGGCACTTCTGCAAGGGAACGTCGCTGCCAGGACATCCGTGACCAGAATTCTTCTCCCGCAGGTTCTATCCTGGACAAGGTCACAGGGCCGTTGACATCTGCCAACGGCCAACCGTCGACGCCGGCAAGCCAATCGTCGTTGAAGACGGTATCTTGATATCGAAAGCCTTCGTCGGGAAGGATTACGACTGTTACCGCATCAGGATTATTCCTTGCATACCAATGCGCCACCAAGGCCGCCGCACCGCTTGTCGGCCCCATGAACAACGCATTCTCCCGATGGAGCTTCCGGGTAAAGGCGAAAGCCGGAAGCGCACCAACCCAGTGCACTTCGTCGATCATTTGATGTTCGAGATTGCGCGGCAAAATCGAATTGCCAAGCCCACGCAGAAGTCGTCTGCCGGCTCTCTGGCCGAATAATACGCTGTGCTGGGTATCGACTGCAATCAAGAAGAGACCGGAAAATACGTCCCTCAAAAAGGTACCGGTTCCGCACAGAGATCCGCCGGAACCGACACATCCGACCAGACAGTCGATGCTGCCGATATTGCGGGTGATCCATTCGGCAAGTCTCCCATAGGCCAGCTGATTGTCGGGATTGTCGTATTGCCGCGGCCAGAACGTCTCGTAGTGCTCATTGAGAATTGTCTGAAGCCGGGCAAGCCGCTCGCGCTGCGCACCCGAACCTTCGGGGTCGTCGACTATCTGGATGGTGGCGCCGAGATCGCCCAGGCGACGCCTTAGTCGCTCGTCGATCAAGCTTTCGGCACTTATCAGAGTCAACTTGAAACCACGCATCGCCGCCAGCATGGCGAGCGCGAGCCCGAATGTGCCCGAAGTTGTTTCCGCAATCGAACCGTGGGGTCGCAGTCTACCATCTGCCTGGGCGCAATCGAGCATGTACCGGGCCGGCAAGAGCTTCATCAGAGGAAAGCATGCAGCAAAAAGATTGGGCGCCAGGCGCGCGAGCCGCGGCATTTCGAGGGCCGCGAGAAGGTCACTTCTATCGCTCATTGCGGTAATCCTCTGCTAAGCTACCGTCGGCATTGACGGAGAACAGCCTGACCCCTTGGACACCGACCGCCTTTATTTTCCCGGCAAGGGCGGCGGCGCGTGTCACAACGCCACGTTCATTGGCGTCAAACAGTACCCCCAGCAACGACCCGCTATGGGCTACTTGAACACCGCAGGCGTCATAGTCCTCAGCTAATGTCACAAATGCCGTGAACTTGCTCTTGGCCAGATGGTGCTGATTGATACGCGCACTTGCGGAGGCGACTTGTCCCATCAACTTTGGGTCTTGCAGCCTCACGGCACGATAGGTAAGACCGCGGAGCGTACGAAACAACTCGATTTCCCGAGGGTCATACCGTGCACGTGGCAGATCGAGCGTGTTGATCGCAGAACCTTGTGTCTGGAAGCCGACCACTATAAATGGCGGAAATTCTCCCCCGAAATGCTCGAGGATCCGTCCCTCTCGATGGGAGAACAAGACGGCTTGGTCTCCATAGGCAATAGCATCGCTCGCCCCTTCTGCCTCGGTGGCCAATCGAGAAACCGTTGAGCGACGCAACGTGGCGCCCGTCGCTGCAGCGACCGCTCGGATTGCGGCAATAACATCAGCAGTTGACGAGCCATAGCCATGGCCAACTGGAATATCGCTTTCTACGGTAAGATCGCCGCTCGCGTCGTCATAGCCTAGGTATGCAAGTGCCAATGCCGCCGCTCGTGCGGCCTTCGTTCGATTCGTCGGCCGGGAACCGATGCCACCTTCCCCTTTCGGCCAAAACGTGACGAGGGACTGCCAATCCGGCATCGGCAATGTAACCAGTCCACGATGCAGACGTCCCTCCTCACCTTCAAACACACCTTGCAAAAGTTCGCCGTGATGGGCCATCGCTCGGCCGACCCCCACATGAAGTCTGCGCTTCGGTTGTCTGCCATGTTCGTTTGTGAGTCTTTCCGGCCGACCGCCTTGCTGTTTCGCTTTGTCTGGGGCCATCGCTTCAGCCTCCCGGTTAGAAGGCAATCATGAAAGAAGCACCAGCCGTCTGTCACTCGCCAGATTTAGGTAGAGGATGACGTGAGCGGTTAATGATCATTCGGCTATGTTGATTATTAGGATAAGGTTTATGGAAAGCGACGCCGATGAAATCCGGTTTTTCATCTCTTTGAGGCCTCTCATATGGCTGATCGTGTTGCCTTTGCATCTAGACTGCGGGTTTCGGTAATCCCCGGACACAGATTTCAGTAATTCCCGGACACGCGTTTCGGTAATTCCCGGACAGGGATTTCGCTAAATCCCGGACAGTTCCGGGCCCCCGGACACGGTTGGTCATCGCC
>NZ_JABFCZ010000018.1 GCF_014692675.1 Roseibium aggregatum
ACAAGTGCAGTGCCTACTCGCCGCCACTGCCCAAAACATCAAAAAGATCGCAATGGCACTCACCAAAGCTCCGAAACAAGCTCCCGCGTGACAAAGACCAGCGCGTAAAGGACCAAACGCAAAAACGCGGACAAGCGCCACAAAACCAAAGCCAAAAAAACAAACCCGCCGAAAACGACGGGTTTGTCAGCAGTCTGAGGCGCCCCTGGGCGCCTTTTCGTCATTCGATCTTGAGTTCGGTCCGGCCCGTCCGATCAGGCCGCGGCGACGTCTTCCAGGAATTTCCGGATTTCCTCCTGAAACCGCTCGGCATTTCCAAAGGCTTCATTGGTCTTGCTGAACAGCTCTTCCGCGGAACGGTTGGTCTCCACCACAGCCGCATCCAGCTGGCTGATATTTTCCACAACGGAGCGGGTCCGGCTTGCCGTGCTTTGAATATTGGCGCTGATCTCCGATGTCGCAGCCCCCTGCTGCACGACGGCGGTCGCGATCGCACCGGTATATTCGTTCACTTCCTCCATCGTCCCCGCAATCCTGCCGATCGCGGTGACAGCCTCATCCGTCGATGCCTGGATCTCCGCAATCTGACTGGAAATTTCCTCCGTCGCCTTGGAGGTCTGGTTCGCCAGTTCCTTGACCTCGGCAGCCACCACGGCAAAGCCCTTACCGGCTTCTCCGGCACGCGCCGCCTCGATTGTGGCATTCAGCGCCAGGAGGTTGGTCTGTTCCGCGATCGCCTGGATCAGCGTGACGACCTCACCTATCTTCGAAGCAGCCGACGCCAGGCCCGCGACCTTCTGGTTGGTGGTCTGAACTCCAGCCGTCGCATCCGTCACGATCGCCGTCGTGCGGTTGACCTGTTCGGAAATTTCCTGGGTCGAGGACGCCAGTTCCTCCGTCGCGCTTGCAACGGACTGGACGTTTTCAGAAACCTCTTTCGAAGAGGAGGCAGCACCCCGGGCTTGTTCCGCGCTCGAGGAGGCAACACTGTCCAATACGCCCGCCGTATCCTGCAGGCTCCTGTTGGCATCGCTAAGCGCCGACAACAGATCGGCCGATGTCGAGCGGAAGCCTTCCACCAGCAACGTTACGCGTTCGGCACGTTTATGACGCTGCTCTTGCTCTTCCACCTGAAACTCTTCAAGACGGATCTGTTCCTTGCGGTTGTCGCAGCAGACGGAAAGAGCACGGGCAATATCGCCCACTTCGTCCGGACGCGCGACGCCCTGGACATCCTGGTTCGGGTTGCCCTCTGCCAAAACCATCATCTGGGAGGTCACGGTGCGCAACGGCAGGAAAATCGACCGCGTCGAATAAAAGAGTGAACCGCCGGCAATCAGCAACAGAACCAGACCAAGACCGATACCGGTCATGCGCGCGGAACTTGCAACGGCAAGATAGGCGCTCTGGTCCACCGCGATAATAGCCGTGGCAATCGGGTCACCAGAATAGTCAAGAACCGGCACCTGTTCGACAAAATATTTGTCGGAGCTATCCGAAATTCCGCCCTTGGCAGTCTGCGTGAGAAGCGCCATGGGGTCCATGTTTTCGGGAAGCTGGTTACCGATGATTTCCGGCCCCTTCTCACCCTCACGCAAGATTGCAAGGGGATAGCCAGTCTGCTTGGTGAATTCCTCGACAAAGAGCTTATGGAAGCCAAGACCGAACTCGACGGAACCGACATGCTTGCCTTTATTTAACACCGGAACCACACCGCGAATTCCGATGCCGGCAACGCCTTTTTCAAGACCATGAATTGGCTTTAGATCTGTATTGGTTTGAACCACCGTCTTGCGGAAACTGGAAAGGTCGTCGCCGAATTTTTCCGCATTGTGGACGCGC
This sequence comes from Roseibium aggregatum, assembly GCF_014692675.1. Lineage (GTDB taxonomy): Bacteria > Pseudomonadota > Alphaproteobacteria > Rhizobiales > Stappiaceae > Roseibium > Roseibium aggregatum_C. The sequence continues at coordinate 1,843 of NZ_JABFCZ010000018.1, forward strand.
AGGAAACTCTCCGCCGGCGGCAGATGAAATTGGAACTGGCGGATTCCGTAATCGTTGCTCAGTTTTTTAAACTCGGGCACGAACTCGGCCGCCAGACCGTCCCTATCCTTGGCGGCAAACTTTTGCTGCACGCTGGTTTCACCGGCAACCAAGGCGGCCAGCAGAAGCGCTTGCCTGCTATCGCCTTCAATCCGAGCGTGCAACTGCTCCTTGGCGTTGGCAACTTCTCTTTGAAGCGCGATTTCGGTTAGATCCGAAGAAACCCATTGGGAGATGACAACTGCCGCTATCGAGCCTAGGAGAGCCAGGCCAAACATAACCAGGCTCAATCGTGCACGGATCGTTTTCATTAGTTTCACACCTTAAAACGGGGAAATTTCTACATTTATTTCACAATCTAATATTTGCATTTAGTTTATAGGAAATTAAATGCAGGACAGTTCTATATAGTACCGTTAGGTTAAGGGGGGGGGTCCGCACTGTAAAAATTTGCAATATATTCGCGTTTTTCTATATTTAAGCGAGAAAATACTATTAGAAGTAGACAGACCCTCGAAGCGATTCGCATTAAGAATCCCAGAAAAATCGCTAGTCGGATCAAGGCGTGAGCGAATCAGCACCAAACGCAGCGGCGATGTGAATAGCTAAAAATGTAAGCTTTCCGTTAACAGGGGATTCATTCCCCTACGTTATCATGCGTCAGATTACGGGTCATAATAGTATGCAACCCGGAGGATAGGACGATGGAAACGGGACTTGCCCGGCCGCCATTGCCGTCATACACGGCGATCACGCCGGCAACACGCGCTCCGGAGCGAAACGAGCCCGCAGCGAAAACAGATTTACCAGCATCCAACACGGTGACGCCTGCAGCGCAAGGCGGCGGGTCCGCGCGCGCATCAAACGATAGAAACGGCGGCAGCCAGCAATATCCTGATCCGCGCGAACTGAGCAACACTGGGCGCAAGCTGGAACACAAGATCATCGTCGATCAGGAAAGCAACAGCATCATCTACCAATCGACCGACAGCCTCTCAGGTGAAGTCGTTCGTCAGATCCCTAGCGAAGTGCTGCGAAAGCTACGCGCCTACGCCAAAACGATCACCGACCAGGCAAATGGCAATACGCCCCGTAAAGGCGTCGAGCGCACAGTCTAGTTCAATATCGACATTCCGGCTTTCCACGAGGCCCGCTTCATCGCCATGAAGCGGGCCTTTTGCCGCTTCACGGCCCTCGCCCCCCTCATAGCTAATAAAAGTAAAATAAATTTGGTTAATAGTTTAATGTTTGATATCAAATGTATTAACTATAACTATTAATCATATAATTTCACATTTATTTAAAGTTAAAACGCAGTAACCAAGATAATTAGGATTAGATACAAATTTAAACGACAGAGTTCACTCGTCATTCAGGAAGAATGACTTTGTAACAGAAGGAACTCTGTAATGAGTAATATCACTCTGTCCGCTGCAGTGCGGTCGAACCTCACTTCACTTCAGGCAACTTCCAACCTTTTGAGCTCCGTTCAGGAAAAGCTCTCCACCGGCAAGAAGGTCAATTCGGCTCTAGACAATCCGAACTCCTTCTTCACGGCAAAGGGTCTGGACAACCGTGCAAATGACCTGGCTTCCCTGCTCGATGATCAGGGCCAGGCCGTGCAGACTCTGAAGGCAGCCGACAAGGGCATCACGTCCATCTCGGATCTGGTCGACGCCGCAAAGGCAAAAGCCAACCAGGCCCTGCAGTCGTCCTCTCAGAAGGAACGCAAGCAGTATGCCTCCGAGTACAACCAGCTGCTCACCCAGATTGAGGACATTGCCAAGGACTCCTCCTACAAGGGCAAGAACCTGCTCGGCGGAACCGGCAACGACCTCAAGGTGACCTTCAACGAGACGGGCTCTTCCAGCCTGTCGGTTTCGTCGGTTGACTATACGGACACGACCAGCTCGGTCGGCCTGAACCTGTCCGACCTGGCAGCAGGTGTGTCGGGTTCGGCGACGCTCCAGATCTCTGGCGCTTCGACCACTACGGCTCTGACCGCCGGCGACACCCTGACAACCTCCGGCAAATTCGCTGCTGGTGACGTCCTGAAGCTGACGGACAGCACCGGTACCGAACTGGGCAGCCTCACCGTATCCGCCACGACCAAGGTTTCCGACTTCACGGCCTTTGTGAACGGCACCTCGGGCACCAGCGGCTCGCTCACCGGTACGACCTTCACTCTGAACGCCGATTTCGAGGTCTCCTTATCCTCGTCCAATACCGGCTTTACAACGGTGTCGACAACGCACGCTTCGACCAACGGCTTCTCAACGGATGCCAAGATCGAGGCGCAGCTATCGAAACTGCAAACGGCCCAAAACACATTGCGTGCGCAGGCCTCCAGCTTCGGTACCAACCTGTCCATCGTGCAGAACCGTCAGGACTTCACCAAGAGCCTGATCAACACGCTGCAGGAAGGTGCTGGCAAGCTGACCCTCGCCGACACCAACGAGGAAGGCGCGAACCTGCTCGCCCTGCAGACCCAGCAGTCGCTGGCTTCGACCTCGCTGTCTCTGGCAGCTCAGGCCGACAAGAACGTTCTGCGTCTCTTCTAAGGAAAACCAAATAAAACAAGTAGATGGCGGGGAATACCCCGCCATTTATTTATTTAAATTCAATTTGCATTAAGGTTATAAACTTAGTAACCATATACATTTACGTTTGTTTACTTTTAGCCATGCAGTCTTCCTTTCGCGAACCCAGGAAGGTGTTCGTTCTACGTAATCCTAGAAAGGATAATTACCATGGCGAGTAACGTCACTCTGTCCGCCGCTGTGCGGTCAAACCTCAATGCACTTCAGGCTACTTCCAACCTTTTGAGCTCCGTCCAGGAAAAGCTCTCCACCGGTAAGAAGGTCAATTCGGCGCTCGACAACCCGAACTCCTTCTTCACGGCAAAAGGTCTCGAAAACCGCGCCAACGACCTTTCCTCCCTGCTCGATGACCAGGGCCAGGCCGTACAGACGCTGAAAGCAGCCGACAAGGGCATCACCTCTATCTCGGATCTGGTCGACGCCGCAAAGGCAAAGGCCAACCAGGCGCTGCAGTCGTCCTCTCAGAAGGAACGCAAGCAGTTTGCTACCGAGTACAACCAGCTGCTCACTCAGATCGAGGACATTGCCAAGGACTCCTCCTACAAGGGTAAGAACCTGCTTGGCGGTACCGGCAACGACCTGAAGGTGACCTTCAACGAGAAAAATACCTCCTCGTTGTCGATCTCCTCGGTCGATTACACGGACACGACCAGCTCGGTCGGTCTGAACCTGTCCGACCTGGCATCAGGTGTGGCCGGCACGGCGACGCTCCAGATCTATGGCGCTTCAAGCACCACAGCCCTGTCCTCCACCAACACCTTGACCACTGCACAACAGTTCTCTGTTGGCGATGTCGTCAAGCTGACGGACAGCACCGGCACCGAACTGGGCAGCCTCACCGTTGATGCGAACACGAAGGTGTCCGATTTCACGAACTTCGTGAACAACACTTCAGGCACCAGCGGTTCGCTGACGGGTACGACCTTCACCCTGACGGCTGACTACGAGGTCTCCCTGTCCTCGTCCACCAGTGGTTTCACCACCACTTCGACGACCCACGCATCGACCAACGGCTTCTCGACCGACGCTAAGATCGAGTCCCAGTTGTCGAAGCTTCAGACGGCCCAAAACACCTTGCGTGCACAGGCTTCGACCTTTGGTACCAACCTGTCCATCGTGCAGAATCGTCAGGATTTCACCAAGAACCTGATCAACACGTTGCAGGAAGGTGCGGGCAAGCTGACCCTGGCCGACACCAACGAAGAAGGTGCGAACGTTCTGGCTCTGCAAACCCAGCAGTCTCTGGCATCGACCTCGCTGTCTCTAGCAGCCCAGGCCGACAAGAACGTCCTGCGTCTCTTCTAAGAAGGTCTCAGGAACCTCAAACAGCGAAGCGGCGGGCCTCGGTCCGCCGCTTTTTTGACCGCAACACTTTGTTAAGGTTAACCGCCGCTAACCATATATTTTTACGAACTATTTTCCTGAACAGACCATTGATTGAGCCCGAGACCCAGGACGGGTCTTTGTTTTGCGTAATCCTAGAAAGGATCAAATATGTCGAGTAATGTTACTCTCTCCGCCGCAGTGCGTTCGAATCTCTCCGCACTTCAGGCAACTTCCAACCTTTTAAGCTCCGTTCAGGAAAAGCTCTCCACCGGCAAGAAGGTCAATTCGGCTCTCGATAACCCGAACTCCTTCTTTACGGCAAAAGGTCTCGAAAACCGCGCCAGCGACCTCTCCGCCCTGCTTGATGATCAGGGCCAGGCCGTGCAGACGCTGAAAGCCGCCGACAAAGGCATCACCTCGATATCGGATCTGGTCGACTCCGCAAAGGCAAAGGCCAACCAGGCCCTGCAGTCCTCCTCGCAGAAGGAACGCAAGCAGTTTGCCACCGAGTACAACCAGCTCCTCACCCAGATCCAGGACATCGCCAAGGACTCCTCCTACAAGGGCAAGAACCTTCTTGGCGGCACCGGCAATGACCTGAAGGTGACCTTCAACGAGAAAAACACTTCCTCGTTGACGATCTCTGCGGTCGATTACACCAACACGAGCAGCTCGGTCGGCCTGAACCTGTCGAGCTTGGCATCGGGCACGACCGGTACGGCGACGCTCCAAATCCATGGCGCTTCGACCACCACTGCCCTGTCCTCCACCAACGCCCTGACCACCGACAGCCAGTTCGCCGTCGGCGACGTGCTGAAGCTGACGGACAGCACCGGCACCGAACTGGGCAGCCTCACCGTCTCCGCTACTACCAAGGTGTCCGACTTCACGAACTTCGTGAATAGCACCTCCGGCACAAGCGGCTCGCTGTCGGGCACGACCTTCACCCTGCACTCCGACTACGAGGTCACCCTCTCGTCCTCCAGCACGACCCCGGCGGATGTTTCGACGACCCACTCCTCGACCAACGGCTTCTCCACCGACGCCAAGATCGAGGCGCAGTTGACAAAGCTGCAGACGGCCCAAAACACCTTGCGTGCGCAGGCCTCCAGCTTCGGTACCAACCTGTCCATCGTGCAGAACCGTCAGGACTTCACCAAAAACCTGATCAACACGCTGCAGGAAGGTGCTGGCAAGCTGACCCTCGCCGACACCAACGAGGAAGGTGCCAACGTTCTCGCCCTGCAGACCCAGCAGTCGCTGGCTTCGACCTCGCTGTCTCTCGCAGCACAGGCCGATAAGAACGTTCTGCGTCTCTTCTAAGCCAACTAATAACAATCCACACATTGAAACGGCGGGCCACGGTCCGCCGTTTTTTATTACCTCCCCCTTCGAATTTCCGCCGCTTTATTGCGCCTTTCGGGCCTCCCTTCCCTGCATAACCACCTTTGTGCGATCGCCCGCCAATTCAATGCGTTAACCCTGCATTAACCCTAAATTGCAAGGAGTTAACCATTGATTAGGATTAACAAACCATGATCCTAACCAACCTGCTCAGGACGAGCAGCAGAACATGGGACCCAGGAAAGGGAAACACTAATGGCTGGCAATATTACTCTGTCGGCTGCCGTTAGGCAGAATCTCCTCACACTTCAATCTACAGCCCACCTGATGTCTGGCGTCCAGCACAAGCTGGCGACGGGCTTGAAAGTGAATTCGGCCCTCGATAATCCGAACTCGTTCTTCACCGCATCCGGGCTGAACAGCCGCGCGAACGATCTTGGAACGCTACTCGACGACATGGGCCAGTCGCTTCAGACCCTTAAGGCCGCTGACGGCGGCATAAAGACGATCACCGATCTGGTTGAAACCGCCAAAGCTAAAGCCAACCAGGCCCTGCAGACCCAGAGCCAGTACGAGCGCAAGAAATATACCGCGCAGTACAACGATCTGCTGCAACAGATCGAATCGACCGCCAAGGACTCTTCCTATAAGGGCAAGAACCTGCTTGCCGGCATGGGCAACGACCTGACCACGATCTTTAACGAAGACTCTACGTCCAAACTGAAAATCAACGCGGTCGACTATACCAATACCGCTCTTTCCACCGGCCTGAATCTTTCTGACCTTGCCGAAGGTCAGGGCGCAGCAACTTCCTTCCAGCTGGAAGGCGGCCAAACCGTCTTTACCTTGAAGGAATCCACCAACGGACCGACGCTGAACTCCAGCTCGAAACTATCGACGCTTCAAGGCCTTTCAACGACCAACACGCTGACCTTTAACGGCGCGTCCACAACGGCAGTCATTTCCGGTTCAACTTTGGCCGTGACCGCCGGTGCGACCGTGCAGAATCTGATCGACAAGATCAACGCGACAGCCGGCGTTCGCGCCCAATTCGACGAAGCCAGCGGTAAACTCACCATCATCTCGAACAATGATTTCGGGATTCACAATAGCGCCACGTCTGCCACAACGCAGCTGACGAGCGTCAACGCGACCGCCTTCACCTCGCTCTCGGATACACTTGTCAATTCTGCTTCGTATAAGACTGGCGATATCCTGCGGCTCACCGACGGCAATGGGTATGAACTCGGCTCTTATGAAGTCTCCAGTACCAGCACTGTCCAAGACTTGCAGACGTTCTTGGAAGACTTCAACGGCGTTTCGGCGAAATTCAACACCGCAACGGGCAAAATGTCGCTGATTAGCGAAACCGACCTGTCGTTGACCAGCAACAACGCCGACTTCAACGCCAGTAACTTCGTCGCCGACACAAATGGGGTGACAATCTCCGCCCTGTCGGACTCCGGATTTGCAACGGACACAGCAATCAACAAGGTGATTGACAGATTAAACAACGCCTTGACGAATTTGCGATCGCAGGCATCCGAATTCGGTACGAACCTATCCACGGTGGAAATCCGGCAGGATTACACTAAACAGATGATCAACACGCTTCAAGAAGGTGCCGGCAAGCTGACCTTGGCCGATACCAACGAGGAGGGTGCAAACCTCCTGGCGCTCCAAACCCGCCAACAGCTTGCCTCCACATCGCTGTCATTCGCGTCGCAGGCGGATCAGACAGTGCTGTCCCTCTTCCGGTAAGAAGCCTAGAATCAAACAGTCAAACGACTCACAACCTGACAACCAGAAGCGGCGGGCCCAGTCCCGCCGTTTTTCATTTCAAATCCATATACGTGGAATTACTCGAAAAAATTCCCTCGCTAATTCAAATATTTAAAAGAAAGCTTTTGGTAACCCCCCCTAACAAAACATTAATGGGTGCATTGTCCGTTAACTTTCCATTTACACTCACCGCAAACTACCTTCCGCATGAAGGTAATGATGAAGCGTCTAGAACGAATGCGGTGATCTCTGATGAGCGACATTATCCTTTCCAGTGCTGTCCGGGATAACCTTCTGTCACTGAAAAGCACGGCCAAGCTGCAATCCACGACGCAGAACCGTCTGGCAACCGGCTTGAAGGTCAACTCCGCCCTCGACAATCCGAATTCCTATTTCACAGCAGCCGGTCTGAATGACCGCGCCAATGACCTGGGCAACCTTCTCGACAATATGGGCCAGGCCGTTCAGACGATGCGTGCTGCTGAAGACGGCATTGGCGGCATTACCAAGCTTGTTGAATCTGCAAAGGCGATCGCCAACCAGGCTCTGCAAAACCAAAGCGAATACCAACGCAAGGTCTATGCGAAGCAGTACAATGATATCCTGACGCAGATTGAGGATCTGGCCCGAGATTCCGGCTACAAGGGCAAGAACCTGCTCGCTGGCATCGGCAACGAATTGAAGGTGATCTTCAATGAAGACAGCACCTCAAACCTGACCGTCAAGCCGGTTGACTTCACCGACACTACACTGGAAACTGGGTTAAATCTCAAGGACTTGGCTGAAGGGGCTGGTGCCACCTCCTCCTTTTTGGCGAACGCGGGAACCGCATCGCTCGATCTGACCGGTTTGCAGGCGTCTTCCGACCTTGCCAGCCTTCCGACATGGGCCAACGGAGATATCATCAGCATCACGGACGGTGTCACGACCAAAACCTACACCGTTGGCGCATCGCTGACGACGGTGCAGGATTACGTCAACGCGATCAACAATCTCGGCGGTCTGAAAGCGAGCTTCGACGAAACCACGGACAAGCTGAAGATTACCTCCGGCCTCAATAACGTCTTGACCTTGAGCATTTCCAAGGACAACAGCGGTGGCGGCAGCGCCACGAACGGCGGTCTTACCGCGACAGCTGCGCCGACGACCCTGACGACATCAGCAATGACGGCCGGAGCCACCTTGGTCAGTTCCGGAGGCTACTCGGCAGGCGATGTGCTGATGATCATGGACGGGAACGGCTACGAAGCAGCTTCGCTGGCGGTCGACTCCAATACAACGGTCAGCGACTTGGTCGACCTGTTAAACAACGTCAAAGGTTTGAGCGCATCTTTCGCCGCAGGCAGCATCAGTCTCAACGGCGATGTCTCCTTCTCAATCAAAAGCAACAACAAAGACTTCAATATCAGCGATCTGTCGATGACAAATGGAACAGTATCGCTGACCGCGACGGATTCCGGCTTCAAGGCGGATACGGATATTGACCGAACGCTCCAGGCCATCAATTCCGCGCTCGATGAACTCAGATCTGCATCGAGTTCTTTCGGCGCGAGCTTGTCCACAGTTCAAATTCGAACTGATTTTACGGGAAACTTGATCAATACGCTGCAAGTGGGGGCCGGTAACCTGACGATTGCCGACATGAACGAGGAGGGCGCGAATATGCTGGCTTTGCAGACCCGTCAGCAGCTATCCTCGACAGCGCTGTCGCTCGCAAACCAAGCCCAGCAAAGCGTTCTGAGCCTCTTCGGTTAGTCATGAGGCATGTAATCGTTAAGAATTTGGAGGGGGCGATTAACTGTTTGGTTAACGTTTCCAAGCCATACTTCTTCTTGGAGGTCACGGAATGGCGCTCAAGGTCGAGCTAAAACCGGGCGAACGTATCATCATCGGTGAATCTGTTATCACCAATGATAATCAGCGAACCCGATTATTTATCGAAGGCCAGGCGCCAATCCTCCGTGAAAAGGATATTCTCACGCCGGCCACCGCAAATAGTCCAGCTAAGCGCATCTATCTGGCTGTGCAGCTGATGTATTTGTCCAACGCAGTGGAGAAAATTCAGGAGAATTACTTCACGCTCGTCAATGATCTGGTGAAGGCCGCACCGAGTACAATTCCTTATGTGACCAGGATTAGTAATTCAATCCTAACCGGCGCCTTCTATAAAGCATTGAAAGAAGCACGTAAGCTTATCGAGTATGAGAGGACGCTGATCGGCCATGTACAAGCAGGCAGCTCAGGCATATCTGAAAACGAGCCAGGTGACGGTGTCACCAAGGGAGCTGGAGGCGAACCTTCTGATGAAGGCGGCCGCAAAGCTCCAACTGATTAAAGACGAATGGGACGAAACGAGTTTCGCCGAAACGGATGAAGCTCTGACCTATAATCGCAAGCTTTGGACGATTTTGGTCACTTCCGCGACCAGCGAAGAAAGTGAACTCCCCCAGGAGATCAAGAACAACCTTGCCTCCTTGGCGGTCTTCGTCTTCAAACATACGGTCACTCTCCTGGCAGATCCGGCTCCGGAAAAGCTCAGCGTTCTGATATCGATCAACCGCAGCATTGCTGAAGGCTTGCGTACGCGCCCGGAATGACCGCAGCAGAAATTCCAAGAAAAAGGCCGCCGCAGAAGCCCTGCGGCGGCCTTTTTATTATCTGTCATGGAAGATTATATCTCAGCTGAAGGCACGAACGGCCAGAGCTTACGCCACGGCCGCTGCGATATTCTAGATATAGTTCGTCAGGCTGAGCTGCAGAACGATCGAAGAGGCCCGGTAGGAGGCTTGGATATTGGTCTGCAAATTGAGGATTTCCGTCGCCACGAGATTGTTGTCGACCCCCTCGATGTCGCCAATTGCCGTTTCATAGCTGGCTTTCATCTGCGTATGGCGATCGTCGGTCTGCTCGACTGTCCTGTGCGCAATCGCGATTTGCGTCGCGATCGAAGAAACGCCGGAAAGGGTGCTGCCTGAAGGCTCGATCACGTCACGCATCTTCTGCGCTGCCTTGTTGTAATACTCCTCATCGCTCGGCGTGCCGCCGGAAAAATTCGAAGCCACGAATGTCGCAAGCGATTTGACCACACTCGCAAGACCATCCTCATTGGCGCGCGCGCCGTAATTAACCGACAAGTTGCTGTCGATAACCGCGGTCTTGTCGGTACGCGGGTCCGTCGTCGGCGCGTTATCGCCCGTATACCAGGGCAACGTCGTTCCAGCTCCCGACACAAGGGTCGTCGCCGTGTTGAACGGCGGCCCAGCAACCCGCTGCGGAACGGCGCCGTTGTAAGTGTTGAAGTATTCGTCCGCAGCCCATTTGTCGGATGTTGCCCGCAAGGTCGACTTCGCCTCGTCCTGAAGGGCGGATGAAATCGCATCATGCAGGTTTTGCGTTGTCTGAGCGAGGTCGGATCCGATCAGAAAATTGCCCTTTTGGGACGTGTCGGCGGCAGCCTTGAAATTGAGGGTCAAGTTTTCCGTGTGTGCCGGCGGCAAGGTGAGGACAACCGAAAACGTGTCACCGATATTCGGCTGGCCGGTCAATTTCACATCGAAGGAATCCGGGTCGCCGCCGCCAGGTCCGGTAAGTGTGGCGTTGGTCAGGTTGTTGGTCACCGACGCAATATCGAAACCGAAATCATGGGCACCGTCTTCGGCGACGGTAAAGGTCGAGTCCGTAGGAACCGCACCGGCGAAATTGGTCGTCAGCCCGGAAACGGTCATGCGGCCGTTGTTGTTGACACCCAAATTCGCCTGCGAATACTCATCCATGTAGGTGCGCAGACCGGCGAGGTTGCCATCCCCGTTGAGAATCTTGTCGACATTCTGCACGGGATTGGTATCCGCATCCGCGCCACCGAAAATGTAGTGCCCGGCCACTTCCGTGTTGAGCAGGTTCGTCGCTTCGTGCAGCAGAACGTTGGCGGAAGCCTGCGTCTGAGTCTGTCCGTCCGTCTGCAGCTCGAAATTATTGGCGTCGAAAGCCGACTTGGCATCGATGCGCAAGCTCTCCAACCTGTCCAGCGTCAGGTTCATCGTATTGAGCTGAAGATTCGCCCGGGTAATCGTTTCCTTATAGGAGTCGATCCGGTTCACCTTCTGGGTCAGCTCCAGATCCAGCAGCCGGTTATCGCCAATCCCGCCATATGTCGTCGACACCTTGCCGGAGGAAAGCTGCTCCGTTTTTTGCGTCAACGTATTGTGGAGGTTGGACAACCGGGCGATCGCATAAGAGCGCGAAGTGGTTACTGTGTTAACTGGCATGGCGCACCTCTACTAGATCGACTGCAGCAACGTGTCATAGAGATCGTTGACGGTCTTCATGACACGGGCACTGGCGGCATAGGCGTTTTGCAGCTCAATCAGGATCGCAAGCTGCGCATTGATATCGACCGAGTAAGTATCTTCATATTTCGCGGCAAAATTCGTCGTGATCGTTTGCCGGGCTTCATTGTAGGTCTTGGCATCCTGCGCCTGACTGCCCTGAAAGGCGGTCACCTGGTTGGTGTACTGAAGAATGTTGCCTACATAAGGACTGGTCTTGCTGCCGATCCCTGCCCCTGGGTCGAACGTGCGCCGGTCATTTGCGAAAGCGTTCAGCAGGAACTTGGCCCGGGACGGATCATTCTTGGAATTCGGCGTTGGTGTGGTTTGGTAGTTCACCAACTTCGAGCTATCGGCCACGAGATCCGGATTGACCGCGATACCGCGTGCAAATCCAACCCGCTGCCCACCGGCTTCAAGGGCGTCCGTGAAAATGTCCGTGCCTTGCGTCTTGTCGACGAAGATAGACAAACCGAGTCCCTGGTCGGTGGAGCCGGTCACGGTGACATCGCCCGTCAAGCTTTTCACGACAGTGTTCGTCGCCGTATCACCAAGGATCTGCAACTTGCCGGTACCATCGTTGCTGACGGCCAAATTCGGATCGTAGGCACCCAGGTCCGCGATCATTTGCGTGATATAGTTCGCGGTCACGCCGCTTGAGATATCGACGCCATAGACCTTGTCATCCGCTCTTGGTGTTACCGTGTCCTGCAGGGGCAGCAATGTCGGGTCGGTGACGCCGACAAAGGTCACTTGCTTGGTGTTGCCGCCAGTATCCACGTAGGACAGGGACACCTTATTGCCTGGCTGCAAAGCGGACAGATCAAGAGTGTAACCGTTTTCGATACCCACCGTTGTCGGCGTGCTGGGGACGGTCACATTGGAAAATGCGAGCGAGGCATTCGCTGCAATCGTATCGAGCTGCGTCTGCGCCTGCACCAGAACCTTGTCACGCAGTTCGGCCAAGGCCGAAACAGAGCCGGAGTTGGACCCGCCAATCAAGTCGAAGGTCGTGCCTCCCGGCGTCGTCACCGTGATGTTGTTACCGGACTTTCCCGGCTCCAATGCCGGGCTCCGATTGAAGGAAACGGTCGAGGCCTTCTTATCGGCATAAAGCTGCTGGCCTTTGCCCGTACGGATCAAGAGGACACCACCGCCCTGGTCGGTCACGGTAATATCCAGCTGACCCGACAGCTTCTCAAGAAACCGGTCCCGCTGATCGAGCAGATCTGCGGTGGACAGCCCCGCGGACCTGGCATCCGCGATGGCCTGGTCGACGTCCTGGATATTTTTCAGGGTCGAATTGAGGCTCTTCGCCTCGGAGTACATATCCTGGTCCGCCTGAAGCCGCATATCGTTGATTTGCGTATAGGCGGAATTCAGCTCCCGGGCGAAACTGTCGGCGGTCGAGACCACATCCTGCTGCACCGGAAAACTGCCTGGATCATTGACGAGTGCGGACAGCTTGTTGGAAAGCTCCGTTGCCAGGGACGGCACACTCGATTTGTCGTTGATCGTGCCGATGATTTGATCGACCCGATCCGTATAGTCGGCGATTTGAGCGGCATAATTGGTTTCGGCGAGCGAACCGAAATAGGCCTTTTGGACCTTTTCGTCGATAACACGTGAAACATTGGTCGACTGAATACCGGAGACGTTGCCCTGGCCGTCGAAGAACACATCAACGGTGACCGTTTTCGTCGAATAGCCCGACGTACCCGCATTTGCGATGTTCGCAGACGTCACGTCGATCTGCGTCTGATTGTAGTCGATGCCGAACAACGACGTATTCAGAGCGGATGTCAAACCCATGGCTACGCCTCCTGTACAAACAACTCTTCAAGAGGCCCGGCGGGATCTACTTAGAACCCCGCCGAGGCGCTCGTTGCATTACCGAACCATATTCAGCGCGTCGGAGAGCATCTGCTGCGCCGAGTTGACGATCCGGGAGTTGGCCGAATAAGCCTGCTGCGTCACGATCAGCTTGGAGAATTCAGACGCGATATCCGCGTTCGAAAGTTCCAGCGATTCCGCAGTAATCGATCCTCCTCCCGACAGACGGGGTTCGCCTGAGTCGGGGGTTGCCGCGAAGGCTGCACCATCGATACGCTTCAGGTTCTGTTCCGCATCAAACGTGGCAAGCGGGATCTTGAAGAGGCCGCGTGTCTGGTTGTTCGAATAGGAGGCGTTGATACGCCCCGATTCATCGATCGAGATGCCCTGCAGCACGCCCGCCGCGTAACCGTCCTGGGTGATATCGACCGAGGTCGCCACGCCGGTCGGATCGGAAAACTGGGTCAAGGAACCGTTCGCGAATGAGAACTTCAGACCGGTTGTGGCCACAGAGCCAACGGTTAGGTTGGCAACATCGAACCCGTTGCCCGTACCGTTGACCGTACCGATGGTACCGGCAGTCAACGTCCCCATCTTGCCGGCGCTGTCGAACTCAGCCCGACCGACTTCCAGCCACGCGGGATCATTACCGCCACTGCTGAGATACATGCTCCACTTGTCGTTGACGGCGCCCGCCGCATTGGCTGTTTTCGCCCAGCGGACTTCCACGTTCATGGCTGTACCGTTCTGGTTGTAGATCGTGGTCGATCCACCAGAAATCGATTCATTCAAGAACGTGGCTGCATTCGCCGAGGCAATGTTGGCGTTCTGCAGACCCGCGGAGAGCAGCGCCGTCGATTCCGTGGACCCATCGTAGTTGGTCGTATGCGGAACACGCGGCAGGTTTGCCTGATAGGGGATATCAACGGTCGCCTTGGCTTTGAGCGGCTGATCGCTGATTTGGATCACAGACGGTGTATCGCCAACAACGTTGCCGGTCGTCGCGTCCAAACCAAAACCCTTCAGGTAATAGCCTGACGCATTGACCAGATAGTTGTTCTCATCGAGTTCAAAGTCACCCGCGCGTGTGTAGTAAGTGGCATCCTGGAACGTCTGCTGGCCGTCCACAACGGTACCGCGCTGGGTCACGTTGAAGTAACCCTCGCCGCTGATCGCCATGTAGGTGCTGACGTCGGAAGCAGAAATATCACCCTGCACCGTGTTCGTAGCACGCGAGGTCGCAAAAGTAGTGCCGGAGACCTGCGTCGCCTGTTTCGCACCGCCGCCCGACACGAGATCTGCAAAACTCGTATCCAGGCGCTTGTAACCTGTCGTCTGCGAGTTCGAGACGTTACCGGAGATGTTTTCCAAGGCCTGCGCCTGTGCCGTGAGGCCGGACACCGCCGAATTGATAGCCCCGTAGATACCCATTTTACTTCCTCATCAAGCTTTAGGGCATGCGCCCAGTTGTTCGGCACTTCATCCGCAAACAGCGTGCCACAATGCCTTCCGATGAGATTTTTAATTATAATTCAAATACTTACTTGATGGCATTCGATTTTCGCGGAATACGCCCGGCCCGGCACAAATGGCAAAATCGGCAATTTCTTCCCGGCGCACACGGCAAATCCGGCCCTGTAACGAACCTTCCCGGCCTGTTGAAACGGCGCGCTTGCGCGGGTTTCATCCGGCGCATACTGTTCCCCCACCAAATCAATGATGGACATGCTGATGCGTTTTGAAGGTACCGACAGCTACATAGCCACCGAAGACTTGCGCGTTGCCGTGAATGCGGCCGTCGCGCTCGAACGCCCCCTGCTTGTGAAGGGCGAACCGGGCACGGGAAAGACCGTGCTCGCCCAGCAGGTCGCCCAGGCGCTCGGCGCTCCGCTGATCGAGTGGCATGTGAAATCGACCACCAAGGCACAGCAAGGCCTGTATGAATACGACGCCGTCTCCCGTCTGCGCGACAGCCAGCTCGGCGACGAGCGCGTCAAGGACATCAACAATTACATCCGCAAGGGCAAGCTCTGGGAGGCGTTCACGGCCCCGGTCCGACCGGTCCTCCTGATCGACGAGATCGACAAGGCCGACATCGAGTTTCCGAACGACCTGCTTCTGGAACTCGACCGCATGGAGTTCTTCGTCTACGAGACCGGGGAAAACGTCAGGGCCATCCAGCGCCCGATCGTGATCATCACGTCCAACAACGAAAAGGACCTGCCGGACGCCTTCTTGCGCCGCTGCTTCTTCCACTTCATCAAGTTTCCGGACCGGGAAACCATGACGGAAATCGTCGAGGTGCATTTCCCCGGGCTGAAGCAACGCCTGCTGCGCGAAGCGCTGACCCTCTTCTATGACGTACGCGATGTGCCGGGTTTGAAAAAGAAGCCGTCGACTTCGGAACTGATCGACTGGATCAAGCTCCTGGTCAATGAGGACGTGGATCCCGAAACCCTACGCCAGGGCGACACCGGCAAGCTCATCCCGCCGCTGCACGGCGCGCTTTTGAAGAACGAACAGGACGTGCATCTGTTCGAACGTCTGGCCTTCATGGCGCGACGGGAACGGACCTGACGAAAGAGGCGGCCACCATGTTTGGGAAACCGTTTTTCCGGGCACGGTTTTCAGCTGCCGCCGGCCTGCTGGCGCTGGGCATGCTTCTGGCCGCCCTTCCCGATGGTGCATATGCCCAGGACAACGAGGACGGCTGGGTCAGCGACTTTGAAGGCCTGAGACATTTTTCCGGCATGCGCTGTCCGGATGTCGTGGGCGGGTTCCTCCGGTCCAAGGTCCTGGGCGCGGATTCCGACCGAATGGCCGGCTGCATCTATTACGGCGAGGACGGCATGACCGCGGTCCTTCGTCAGCATCTTTTGGGAACGGGAACCGCCGAAGCCCGGAAATACATGAAGAACTACAAGGCCGCGGGTTTCCGGGAAATCGCGCTGACCGGCGTGGCCCAAAGCGGTATCTCCTTCGTGACCAGAGACTGGACCCAGGCCACCCAGTGCGAGACGCTCTGGCATTTTGCGGGCAAGAAAGCCGACTACACCTTGTGGCTCACCTATTCCCTGCCCGGCCAGGAAACCATCGTCGGCCCGGCGGTAGCCGCCTTCACCGAGACACTCAACCGCCAGAACTGAATTTGGTTTCACGCGCTGGCCCTTTCGAAGCGCTTCCCATACTCTCCTCTCCCAGGACGGGAGGACACTGACATGCTTCGGCTCTTGCTGCTCAGACATGCCAAGTCGGATTGGGGAGATCCCTCCCAGGATGACATCGACAGACCGCTGAATGCCCGCGGACGGGCGGCGGCCCGAACCATCGCCGCCTATTTCGCCGACCAGGATCTCCTGCCGGACCTCATCCTGTGTTCCAGCGCGCAGAGAACGCGCGAGACCCTGGCGCACCTGCTTCCCTTTCTGGACGGCGAATATGACATCCGGCTCATGGCCGATCTATACGACCAGAACGAAGACAGCTACGTGCCCATCCTGCAGACGAATGGCGGTTCCGCCCGCACGCTTCTTTTGATCGGGCACAATCCGGCGATCGAAGAGACCGCCCTGGCTCTGGTCGGGTCCGGTCCGGAAGACGCCATCGAGGATTTGGGCATGAAATTCCCGACCGGCGCTCTCGCCGTTCTTGATTTTCAGACCGACACCTGGGCGAAACTGAAACCGGAAAGCGGTCATCTCGACCGCTTCGTCAAACCCCGCAATCTCGAAATTCCTGACGAATAAGGGCATTTTCCGCGTTCGCCCGATTGCGAACCGGAAGGGGCACGCCTACATCTGCGGCGGAGATATTGCATTGACACGACTTCAGTCGCTCACAGAAGAAGCCCGCCTGACGCTGGCCAATCTCGCCGATACGGCCGGCGACCTGGCCGTTCCGAGCCTGCGCCTGGGCGTGACCGGGCTGGCCCGTTCCGGCAAGACCGTCTTCATTACCGCGCTGGTGCACAATCTTCTTCACGGCGGACGGCTGCCCGTCTTCCGGGCTGCCGCCGGAGGGCGCTTGTCCCGGGCGACCCTGCAACCCCAGCCGGACGATGCGGTTCCAAGGTTCGACTACGAAAGCCACGTCGCTGCCCTCGTCAACGAGCGGATCTGGCCGCAGTCGACGCGGCAGGTCTCCGAGCTGCGCCTGACGCTCGAATTCGAGAGTGCCTCTTACTTCTCGCGCAAGTTCGGCCGGGGCAGGCTGCATCTCGACCTGATCGACTATCCCGGAGAATGGCTGCTCGACCTGCCGCTGCTGTCCAAGTCCTATGCGGAGTTCTCCGCCGAGGCCCTGCGTCTGGCGCGCGCTCCGGGCAGATCGGCAATTGCCGCCGGGTGGCTGTCGATGCTTGGCGAAACGGATCCGGACGGACCGGAAAAGGAAACCGATGCGCAGAAACTGTCGGAGGCCTTCAAGCACTATCTCGCCGCCTGCCGGAACGATGCCCATGCCCTGTCCATGCTGCCGCCCGGACGGTTTCTCATGCCCGGCGACCTGGACGGATCGCCGGCGCTGACCTTTGCCCCCCTCGACATCCCGGCCGACGCGCCGCCAGCCCGCAACGGCACCTTCCGCGCCATGATGGAACGGCGGTACGAGGCTTATAAATCCCACGTCGTCCGCCCCTTCTTCCGGGAGCACTTCGCACGCCTCGACCGGCAGATCGTGCTGGTCGATGTTCTTCATGCGCTCAATGCCGGCCCGTCGGCAATGACCGATCTGGAGGTCGCCCTTGGCGAAGTCCTGAAGGCCTTCCGGCCCGGGCGCAGAAGCTGGCTGGCATCCATTTTGAGCCGGCGCATCGACCGGATCCTGTTTGCCGCCACCAAGGCCGATCACCTGCACCGGGAAGACCACGACCGGCTCGAGGCGATCCTGGAACGGCTGGTGGCACGCGGCATCGAACACGCCCGCTTCAAGGGAGCGGAGGTCGAGGTTCTGGCCATGGCTGCGGTTCGCGCAACGCGTGAAGCGACGGTCAAGCACGCGGGCGAGGAACTGCCTGCCATCCTGGGCACCCCCCTGCCCGGCGAAACCGTGGGCGGCGAGAGCTATGACGGCAACACGGAAATTGCCATGTTTCCCGGGGACTTGCCGGAAGATCCTGACTCGGTTTTTGCAGGACCTGAATCAGGCTCTCAGGGCGCTGAAGCACAAGGAAAGCTTCACCCTGATTCAGAACATGAAGATATTGAATCAGCCCTTCAGTATTTGCGCTTCCGGCCACCGAAGCTCGACAGGACGGCCGAGGGCCTGACCTTGTCGCTGCCGCACATCCGCCTCGACCGGGCCCTCGAATTCCTTCTCGGAGACCGTCTCGCGTGACCGACAATTCCTCGACATCCTCCGCTTCCGCGCGCGCAGGGCGCAAGCCCACCGCCTTTCGCCTGGACGACAGGAAAGTCCGGCTGACCGAGGACCCCACAGCCGTGCCGGACAACGATGAAGCGCTGATCGCGGCACTCGAGGAGGAGGCGGAAACCCCGCGCCTGCCGGCAGCCGCCAGTTCGCCGAAATCGGCCTTCAGCTTCGGCAAGTGGATCGCAATCGGGTTCAGCGGCCTGGTCAGCCTGGCTGTCGGCCTTGCGGTCGATGCGCTGATCCGCGACCTATTTTCAAAGACCGAGTGGCTCGGCTGGGTCGGCATCGCGCTCGCCGCCGTTGCAGCACTCGGGCTTCTCGGCTTCATCCTGCGCGAGCTTCTGGGCCTGTTGCGCCTGGGCAAGATCGATCATCTGCGCGAGGCCCTCGCAAAGGCAGCGGAGGAGGATGATGCCCGGGCAGCCGGACGGCACCTGAAAGACCTGATCGCCCTCTACGAGGACCGGCCGGAGACGGCCCGCGGGCGGAAAGAACTGGCCGGCCACATGCGCGAGATCATAGATGGCCGGGACCTGGTCGTGCTCGCCGAGCGCGATCTCCTGAGCCCGCTCGATCTGGAAGCCAGGCGTATCGTCATGAACAGCGCCAAGCGGGTCTCGCTGGTCACGGCCGTCAGCCCGCGCGCCCTGGTCGATCTGCTGGCCGTCCTCATCGAGAACATGCGCACCATCCGCCGGGTGGCAGCGCTTTACGGCGGCCGGCCCGGCACGCTCGGTTTCCTCAGGCTGGCCAGGCATATCGCCACGCACCTGGCCCTGACCGGCGGCATGGCAGCGGGCGACAGCCTTGCCTCACAGGTTCTCGGCCACGGGCTGGCGGCCCGCCTGTCGGCCCGGCTCGGCGAAGGCGTCATCAACGGCCTTTTGACGTCGCGCATCGGCATTGCGGCCATCGCCGTCTGCCGCCCGGCGCCGTTCATCGACACCAAAGGGCCGACGGTATCCGAATTTTTGAGCGAAATTGTCAAAACTACCGAGAAAGAAGACACGTAGATTTATTCGCGACTGAAATATTTTTGTCAGTCGTCATCAATATTGATCCATGTAAATGAATTGGTTTCGTTCTTTTGATAAAGCCTTTCCCGATCAATTTCGGGAGGCACCTACATGGCATCACAGCAACTTGAGGCGAATACCGCAAAGGAAACCGCGACAGCAACCATGGTCGCCAAAGCCGGAGGCAAGCCGGTGAAAGCTGCCCCGATTGCGGAGCTTGCCTCCGAAACGGGTACGCCTGCGGCCGCCCCTGAGAGCGGAGGAACGGCTCGGCACCATCTGGCGGAAATGCGCCATGATCCGGCGGCCATTCGCCATGTTTTCGAAACCGGCGAATATCCCTATGCCACCAAGATGCGCCGCTCTGCCTACGAGAAGCAGAAGGCGAAACTCCAGGCGGAACTCCTGAAGGCGCAGAAGTGGATTCAGGAGACCGGCCAGAGGGTCGTGATCCTGTTCGAGGGCCGGGACGCGGCCGGCAAGGGCGGAACCATCAAGCGGTTCATGGAACACCTCAACCCGCGTGGCGCCAGTGTCGTCGCACTCCAGAAACCGACCGAGCGCGAGCAATACCAGTGGTATTTCCAGCGCTATATCGAGCATCTGCCATCGGCCGGAGAAATGGTGCTGTTCGACCGCTCCTGGTACAACCGGGCGGGCGTCGAACGCGTGATGGGGTTTTGCAAACCCAACGACTACCTGGAATTCATGCGCCAGTGCCCGGAAATCGAGCGCATGCTGGTGCGCGACGGCGTGATGCTGTTCAAGTACTGGTTTTCGGTCACCCGGGAGGAGCAGCGGCGCCGTTTCGGGCAGCGCAAGACCGATCCCCTGAAGCAATGGAAGCTGTCGCCGATCGATGTTGCCTCGCTCGACAAATGGGACGACTACACCGAAGCCAAGGAAGCCATGTTCTTCTACACCGACACGGCCGATGCCCCCTGGACCATCGTGAAGTCGGACGACAAGAAGCGTGCACGCCTCAACTGCATGGAGCATTTCCTGAGCTGCCTGCCCTATCCGGACAAGGACCGCCGGGTGGTCAATGCAGCCGATCCCCTGATCGTCGGCTCCAGCCAGCATGTGATCGATCGGGACACGCATATCCTTGGCAAAACCCTGCATCCGGACATCAAGGGCGGCCGAAACGGCAACGGCTGACGAGCGGACGGGAAACGCGCTTCCGGGACGGAGTGTTGCCACTCGACACTCCGTCTCCGTCCGGCTACCTTCCCGTTCATGTTCATAACCTTCTTCACAGAGCTGAAATCCGCCGGCGTTCCGGTTTCCTTGCGCGAATATCTTTCGCTGATGGAAGCGCTGGAACTGGACCTGGCGGAACGCAAGGTCGAGGATTTCTACTATCTCGCCCGCACGGCCCTGGTGAAGGACGAAAGCAATCTGGACCGCTTCGACCGGGTCTTCGGCCATGTCTTCAAGGGGCTCGATCTTTTAAGCGACGCCCCGGCAGGCGATATTCCGGAAGAGTGGCTGCGAAAACTTGCCGAGAAACATCTCACGGAAGAGGAAAAAGCCCAGATCGAGGCGCTCGGCGGCTTTGAAAAGCTGATGGAAACCCTGCGCGAGCGGCTGAAGGAGCAGGAAAAGCGCCACCAGGGCGGCAGCAAGTGGATAGGCACCGCCGGCACGTCCCCCTTCGGCGCCTATGGCTACAATCCGGAAGGCGTGCGCATCGGCCAGAAGGAAAGCCGCCACCGGCGCGCGGTCAAGGTCTGGGACAAGCGCGAGTTCAAGGATCTGGACGACACGCTGGCGCTCGGCACCCGCAACATTCAGGTCGCGCTCAAGCGCCTGCGCAATTTCGCCCGCACCGGTGCGGCCGAGGAGCTGGATCTCGACAACACCATCCGCTCCACCGCCCACAAGGGCCTCCTGGACGTGAAGATGCGCCCCGAACGGCGCAACGCGGTCAAGGTGCTCCTGTTCTTCGACATCGGCGGATCGATGGACGATCACATCCGGGTCTGCGAGGAACTGTTCTCCGCCGCCCGGACCGAATTCAAGGTCATGGAGCATTTCTACTTCCACAACTGCCTTTACGAATATGTGTGGAAGGAGAACAAGCGGCGCCATGCCGAGCGCATCGACACCATGGATGTGCTCCACAAGTACCCGTCGGACTACAAGGTGATCTTCGTCGGCGATGCGTCCATGAGCCCCTACGAGATCGCCTATGCCGGCGGCTCGGTGGAGCACTGGAACGAGGAACCGGGCAGCGAGTGGATCAAGCGGGTCACCGATCTTTACAAGAGCGCTGTCTGGCTCAATCCCGTGCGCGAGGAGCACTGGGGCTACACCCATTCCATCAAGATGCTGCACGAACTGATGGAAGGCCGGATGTATCCGCTGACCGTGGAAGGCCTGACCGAGGCCATGAAGGAACTGGCGCGTTAGAAGCGCGCCAGCTTAAAGCCTCAGCGCCTCAATCCCGCAGCACCATCACCGAGCACGGAGCATGGCGCACGATATGTGCGGCATTGGAGCCGATGAAGTAGGTCGCAAAGCCCGGCTTGTGCGAATGCAGCAGCACAAGGTCGCAGCCGCTGTCGGCCGCCGCCTCGATCACCTCGTGGTAAACCGTGCCGACCCGGATCTCCGAGGTGACGACATCTTTCGATACGCCCAGCTTCTGGACGACGCCGTCAAGAATCGCCTGAGTCTCGGCAACTTCCTTCGCCTGAAAGTCTTCCGGCAACTGGCTTGCCACGAAGCTCTGCACTTCCGGACAAACGGCGAGCAGATGGATCTTGGCGCCGTAGTCCTTGGCGAACTGTTGCGCCTTGGCCAATGCGTCATCGGCAAATCCGGTTTCGGCCGGATCGATCGGCAGGAGTATTTTCTTGAACATATTCCACCCCAAGTTTCTGAATGCGCTGATCTTCGGATTTTTGCCCATGGTCGCGCCATGAGCCAGATCAATCTTGCAGCTTGCCGGAAAAATAACGTCCCGGCGTGACCCCGAAGGCTTTTCTGAAGGTCGAAACGAAGGCGCTCGGTCCCTCGTAACCCAGCTTGTGGGAAACATCGGAAACCGGCCGTCCCGCCGATAAAAGCTCCAGCGCGCGGAACAGTTTCACCTGACGGCACCAGGTCCGGTAATTCATATTCGTTTCGTCCCGGATCCTGCGCTCGAAGGACCGCACCGACATGGCACAGGCCGCAGCGGCCGCCGGAAGGGCGGGAACATCGGCCGGACAGCGCACGATCCGCTCGCACAGGGCGCGCAGTTTTGGGTCCTGTGGCATGGGCAGCTGCAGCGGAGACGCCGGCAGCATCTGGAGCTGATCCAGGATCACCTCGCCGATCCGGGCTGCGGGCCCGTCCGCCGTTTCCTGGCGCGGATAGGACATGAACTCAAGGATCAGTTCCCTGAGCAATCTGGTGACCTGCAGAACCTGCGGCTCCTGCGGCAGATCCCGTGCCACGTTATCCTGGATGTAGAGATAACGGATCTCGGTGTCGGACAGATAATGGGTTTCATGGGGCAGCCTCGACGGCAGCCAGACGGCCCGTTCCGGCGGAGCGAAAAAGGTGCCGCAGTCGGTCCGGATCGCCAGCGATCCCTTGACCACATGAAACAGCTGCGCGGTTTCGTGGGAATGCCATTCGGTCACCGAACCGCGCGGCTGGGAGGATGCCAGCCCGATGATCTTTGCAGGGATCCGTTCCGTCGGAAACTGGGAAAGGTCTGGATGGATCGGCACGACGACCTCAACAATCTGATATTTGGCGAGTTAGCGACATATGATGACAAAACAGCGCTAACACGCAAGAGCGGACTTCCGTAAAACGGCAGCAGACCTGACGTAATATCCTTGAGTCCGACAAGATGAGTTATTTCACCCGCAGCGCCGCCCCCTCCTCCCTCACCGGGTGGCGCTCCCCGGCCGTTCTTTTGATGATCATGGCCGGCGCCATGCAGCTGTCCTTTGCCGGCTGGTGGAACCTGATGAACAATTTCGCGGTTCAGGAACTCGCCTTCACCGGCCGGGAAATCGGCATCCAGCAGTCGATCCGGGAAATTCCCGGCTTCCTGAGCTTCGCCGCGATCTTCCTTCTCATCATCATGCGCGAGCAGACGCTCGCCTATATCTCGCTGGCATTGCTGGGCATCGGCGTCGCGGCCACCGGCTATTTTCCGACCGAGATCGGGTTCTATGCGACCACGCTGATCATGTCGCTCGGCTTCCATTACTACGAGACGATGGCCCAGTCCCTGTCCCTGCAATGGCTGCCCAAGGCGACCGCGGCGGCCAGCATGGGCAAGATCATCGCGGTCGGCGCCTTTGCCCAGCTTGTGGCCTACGGGTTGATCTTCATCGGATGGAAAATGTTCGACCTGTCGTTCACCACGGTCTTTCTGGTGTCGGGTTGCCTGACGCTTGCCGTCCTCGTTTTCCTGCTTGCCGCCTATCCGAAATTCAGGGAAGGCGTGCCCCAGCGCAAGAAACTCGTCCTGCGCAAGCGGTACTGGCTGTTTTATGCGCTGACCTTCATGGCCGGCGCCCGCCGGCAGATCTTCACCGTCTTTGCCGGCTTCCTCATGGTCGAACGTTTCGGCTATGACGTTCATGAGGTCGCCGGCCTGTTCCTGCTCAACGGCCTGTTCAACATGGCGCTGGCGCCCAAGATCGGGCACCTGATCGTCCGCTTCGGCGAACGCAAGGCGTTGATGCTGGAATACATCGGCCTGATCGCCGTGTTCCTGGGCTATGCCTTTGTCACCAATGAAAATGTCGCCGCCGGCCTCTACGTGGTCGACCATGCCTTCTTTGCCATTGCGATCGCGATCAAGACCTATTTCCAGAAGATCGCCGATCCCGGTGACATCGCCCCGACCTCGGGCGTGGCCTTCACCATCAACCATATCGCCGCGGTGTTCATTCCGGTCGTCTTCGGTTTCATCTGGCTCTATTCGCCTGCCGCCGTGTTCGTGGCGGGGGCCGCCATGGCCGGAGCCAGCCTGATCCTTGCCAGCATCATCCCGAATAACCCGTCAGCGGGGAACGAGGTCACCTTCTGGTTCCGCCAGCCTGCACCCCAGGCCGCCGAATAGAAGCAGTCGCCATAAATGCAATCACCGGACACAAAAAAGCCCGCCGAAGTTCGGCGGGCTTTTTTTGTTTCAGCGTCTCGGGCGCATTCGGTTCAGGCCTGACGCTCCGGAACATGAACGACCAGGCCGTCCAAGTCGGCTGTCACCTTGATCTGGCAGGACAGACGCGAACTCGGCTTCACGTCATAGGCAAAGTCCAGCATGTCTTCTTCCATGGGTTCCGGCTTACCGACCTTGTCCGTCCAGGCATCGTCCACATAGACATGACAGGTTGCGCAGGCGCAGGCGCCGCCGCATTCGGCCTCGATACCCTGCACCATGTTCTTGATGGCGTTTTCCATGACGGTCGAGCCTTCGGCAGCATCAACCTCGGTCTGTGCGCCATCGGCGGTAATATAAGTGATTTTCGGCATGATCCGCGTCTGATCGGGTAATTACGGGAGGGGTTAGAAGATAACTCAGACCCGACATAAACGGTCTCAGGCAAACGTCAAGGTTTCTGATCGCCGAAACCGCACAAATACCGGCCTCAGGCCGCCTAAAACGACGCCTTCGCAGCCTGCATCCGGCAAACCGGCTTCCCGTCTTAGGGTCAGGACCCTAGTCTCTCAGAAGGTCGGTGATATAGGCGTTTGCCTCGTCCACCGCCTGGAACAGCGCCGAAAAATCCCGGGTCCCGTCCGCATCCGGACGGTGCTCAAGTTCTTCGCACCGGTTCGCAACGGCATCGGCTCCCACGGCACGGGCGGACCCTTTCAGCGTGTGCACCAGATCATGCAGGACACCGGCGTCCTCTTCCTGCGAAAGCCGCTTCAACGCCGCGGAGCTTTGCGTCACGAAAAGGCGGAGAACCTGGATTTCCAGGTCCCGGTTTCCCAGGGTATTGGCGGCAAGACGGACGAGATCGATCGGAGCCTGGAAGTGAAGCCGGCTTTGCAGCCGGGATGAGGAAGTCATGGCCATTGAGTTGCCCTCGCATAAAGCGTTCGTTCCAGCTGCCCTCCTCCCAGGGACGACCGGTTCTTACGGAATCATGATGACCTCTGATGGCCGAACAACTCGTTAAGACGGTGGCGAATGGGTGGCCTTGTGGCGACATCCCCAAAAAACTGAAAAAATGGTTAACGCATATTTAGACGGCGTTTGGCGCTCTGCCGTCAAAAGTCCTGCGCCGGTGCGGCTTTTACCTTCCGAAGCGGCATTTGCGGTCGCGCTGCGGCGTTAACTCTTTTTCGATTTTCCGGTTGCACCGAGCGCCGCAGCACCTCTCTCGGTCAGCTTGCAGACAAGCCAGTCAGGCTTGATTGGGTTGGAAAACCAAGGCTCTGCCCACCCTGCAGCAATACAGGCGCGAATTGTCCGCGCCGGAACCTCGCGTCCGGCATCATCGAAAAGAGGCAGCTTTCCGCCCGGCTGATTCAGCCCCTTCGACAACCAGCGCTTTTGCGCGGAAGTCGGCGCAACCGTTTTCGAACGCGCTTCCGCAGCCCCTTTTTCAGCTTTCGCAGGACGTTCTCCAGAGCTCTTAATCGACATTCTCAGCCGTTCCTAGGTCATTAACAGCATTGCTGTTTCTTGTTCATTAGGAGAGAGTGTGCCATTAGGTAAAGCGATGCGGCAAGGTGGGGAAAAGTCTGCGCAGCATAAATTGTTGCCAGACGGTCTGCGGCGGCCCCCCAACGAGCCAGGCCACGGGAGCATCGATCGAGGAAAGCGCCTGTCGCTTCCCCTTTCGTTTCCGGGGTTAAAGCGTTCGGTAGACCACTCGGCCGGCCGAGATTACCGAAATGTACTGAGTACGGACGTGAGGCGATCCAAATATGGCAAATCCCCCGAAGGTTAAAGACCCGGCGGAAGCAGCTCTGTCTGCCGTCGAAGAGGCCCTTAAGCTCGATTTTGGCGGACCGGAATTTTCTGACGAGGCGACGGCCGAGTCGGCCAGCGCATCGGTAAGCGATGACGCATCAGCCCGCTCCGGACCCGAAGCTCCCGAGGGACAGGATGCCAAGAGTTCCCGCGAAGAGGCGCGTGCGTCGCGCAGGCGCGGCGGCCGCGGCAATCGCCCGCCCGCAGCCAACGATGACCGCCGCAACATCGGCAACCTGATTTTCGCGCTTCAGCGCCGCCCCTCCTCGACACCGTTCTGGGGTGCGCTGGCGCTCAGCCTCCTGTGGATCGGCGTCGGCAGCAGCCTGTTTGCCTCGTCCTTCGGCGACCAGCTTTCCGCCGTCACCGACTTCGGCTCCCTTGCGAATTCGCCCGCACTGATTCTTGCCGGCATCGGCATCGTCGTACCGGTCATCTTCTTCTTCGTCATGGCCATGATGATCTGGCGCGCTCAGGAAATGCGCATCGTCGCCCGCGGCATGACCGAAGTCGCCCTGCGCCTTGCCGAGCCGGAAAGCATGGCCAAGGAATCCATTCTGAGCGTGGGCCAGGCGATCCGCCGCGAGGTTTCGGCCATGGGCGACGGGATCGAGCGCGCCATCGCCCGAGCCAGCGAGCTGGAGGTTCTCGTCCATAACGAGGTCTCCTCGCTGGAACGCTCCTATAACGAGAACGAACTGAAGATCCGCTCGCTGATCGAGGAGCTGGTCAGCCAGCGTGAATCCATTGCGATCAATGCCGAGCGTGTCCGCGAAACCATTTCCGGTGCGCACGAAAGCTTCGCCGCCCAGCTCTCTTCCACGTCCGAACAGTTCGGCACCACCGTCGATTCAGCGACCGAGCGCATGGTCGAGGCCCTGTCCCTTCGTGCAGATGACTATGTCACGCAACTGAGCGCGACGGGCAATGACATGGTCGAAACACTGTCGACCCGTGCCGAAGATTATGTCACCCAGCTCAGCTCCACCGGGAACGATCTCGTCGAAAACCTGTCGGCGACCGGTACCCAGCTGTGGGAGACGCTGACCACGCGCGGCACCGACATCAACCAGCAATTCGCCGAAACCGCAGCGAACTTCGTGGAAACCCTCACCGCGAAGGGCACCGACATCAACGACACCCTGGCGACCTCCAGCAACCTGGTTGTCCAGACGTTGAGCGAGAAGGCGGAAGAATTCCGCACGTCGATGGAAAGCACCGGCGCGACCGTCGGCGAGGCGATCACGCTGCGCGGCGAGGAAATCAACGCCAACCTCTCTCTCACGAGCGGCCGCCTGATCGACACGATCACGTCGCGCACCGAAGAGCTGATCAACACCGTCGATTCCCGGGTTACCAGCCTGGATACGTCGCTTGCCGAAACCGGCGACCGCGTCGTGGAAAGCATTTCCGAACGCGGTCAGGAAGTCACCAACACGATTTCCGTCAAGGGCGCGGAAATCGTCGACACCCTGTCCGACCGCAGCACCGAGGTTGCCGAGATCCTGCGCGGCACAGGCGAATCGATCGTTGTCGACCTGTCCCTGCGCGGCGGCGAAATCGCAGCCAAGCTCGACGAGACCGCAGGCTCGCTCACCGAGACGATCACCGTACGCGGCGGCGAACTGGCGGAAAAGCTCGACGGCATTTCCGACCGCATCTACACCGCAATTTCCGTCAACGGCGTCGAACTGGACGAACGTCTGTCGGAGCGCGGCCGGGAAATCGCGGCGACCATGGAACAGCAGAGCGTTCTGTTCCGCGAAGCGATGAACTCGGTCACCACCGAAATCTCCGCCTCCCTCGGTTACGAAACCTCCGCCATCACCCAGAAGCTGGCCGACACGGGTACTCAGCTTGCGGAACTCGTCGCAAGCCGCGGCGAGCGTGTCACCGCTGAGTTTGCCGAAGTGGGCAACAACATCACCCAGACCATCGAGGTGCAGGGCCTTCAGCTGCAGGAAGGCCTGTCGGGCCGCCTGAACGAACTGGAAAGCCTGGTCACCGAACGCGGCGGACAGCTGGTCGATGCTTTCGACGCCAAGACCCAGGTCCTGACCGAAGCGCTCGAAACCCGCCTGACGAGCCTGGATGCGTCTCTCGACAGCCGCATCAACACGATCGATCTGACGCTCGACCAGCGGACCAGTTCCTTCGAAGCGGCCCTCGATACGCGTATCGGCAGCCTGGACGCTTCTCTCGACAGCCGCATCAACACGATCGACCTGACCCTCGATCAGCGCACGGCCTCCTTCGAGGCCGCCCTGGAAACGCGGACCGCGCTTCTATCCGATGCAATCGATCAGCGCACGGCCAGCATCAGCGACACGCTGGAAGACAAGACCCGCAACATCACCGACGTCCTTGCCGACCGCTCCGATGCGATCACGCTTCAGCTTGGTCAGCGGGTTGAAGCCGCCGGCAATACCCTGGCCGAACGGGCAGAGGAAATCGGTCGCATTCTGACCGAACATGTCGACGTGGCAACCGGCGCGATTTCCGAAAAGGCGGAACATCTTGCCGTCACCATGACCTCCGGCACGGAACGGATCGACGAAACCCTCGACAACCGGGCCCGCCAGATCAGCGAAACCCTGATCAGCCGGACCAAGGAAATCGCCAAGGCCTTCGTCGACGGCCAGGACGAAATGACGAGCGCGCTCGACAATCGCCTTGCCGAAGCCGGATCCGTGCTTGCCCGCCAGAGCGAAGAACTGACCGAGTCCCTGTCCGAGCGCATTGCCGAAATCAATGTCTCCCTCGGCGCCAAGGTGTTCGAGGTCGCCGAGACCCTGGACACCCGTGCCGGCCAGCTCGAAACGGTGCTCAACGAGCGCCTTGAAAGCATTTCCGGCGCCCTGAGCACGGAAACCGAGAAAGCACGCGACCTGCTGACCAAGGTCATTTCGGAGGCCGGCAGCACGCTGTCTTCCGAAAGCACCCGGATGCACGACATCATCGAGGAAGCCGTCAACGGCGCTTCGGAGAAGATGTCCGGCGAAGGCGAAAAGGTCCGCGGCCTGCTGCTGTCGGCCGTCGGCGACGCCGCGCGCACACTGACTGCCGAAAGCGAAAAGGCCCGCGCACTTTATGCAGGCACGATTGCGGAATTCACCGGTTCGCTCACCGGCGAAAGCGAGAAGGTCCGCGGCGATCTGTCCCGCACCATTGCCGAAATCTCCGGCAACCTGGCGGCGGAAAGCGAGCAGGCGCGTCTCACCCTGAACAAGACCCTGGAAGACATCCGCGGCCGCATGACCGGGGAGGCCGACACGGTTCGCGCCCGGGTCCACACCGCGGTCAACGAAGCGGCCGAGCTTCTGGTCCAGCGCGGCAATGCGGTTGCCGCCGAAATGCTCGAAAAGGCCTCGACCCTCAACCAGGCCTTCGGTGAGCGGTCCGGCGAGTTCTCCAAGCTGATCGGTACCGACGGCAACGCCCTCATCTCGGCAATCGAGGCCCGGGCGACCGACCTGACCGGCCGCATCGGCGAGATCCACAGCGCGATCCTGGACGCAATCAACGTCAAGGGCCGCGAAGTGGCCGACACCTTCGCCCAGAACGGCCTGAACGCCACCCGCTCCCTCGTGGATGCGGGCGAGCGGATCGTCGCCAGCATCGACGAAAAGAGCAGTCAGGCGACCAAGTCCCTGCTCGACACCAAGCAGCAGCTTGAAGCCGATGTGACGGAAATCCTCTCCAAGCTGGAGGACACCAACACCAACCTCCAGACGGTCATCACCTCTGCCGGAACCAACCTCAACGACGTCGAGGTCAGCCTCGGCCGGCGTGTGAACGAGTTCCGGGTCGCCGTGGATCGGGCCGTGACCGACACCACCAGCACGACCGGCCTGATCGGCGAACAGGTGGATGCGCTGCGCGATGTGGTCATGACCACGCTCGCCGACATCCGCAACCTGACCGACAAGTTCGGCAGCCAGACGGAAGAACTGACCTCCGCGGCCCGCTATCTGGAAGACACCAACCGCTCCGTCGAGGGCCGTGTCTCCGAACGCAAGACCGCCATCGAGGAGGTCGCCGATACGCTGCTGGCCAAGACGGAAGCCGTCGACAAGCTCATGCGCTCCTTCACCGAGACCCTGTCGCAGACGCTGGAAACGGCGGACGACAAGGCCCGTGAAGCGGCCGGCATGCTCGGCGCGGCTGCAGAAGCCGCCACCAAGCAGGTCACCGAGCAGTTCGAATCCATGCGCCTCACGGCCGGGATGGAAGGCCAGAAGGCCCGCGACGCGATCCGCTCCGCACAGGATGACATCATGTCGGAAATGTCGCGCACGGTGTCCGATGCGTCCGAACGCTTCAACGAGGCCGCGATGCGCATGCGCGACACGGCCCGCGACGTCCACCGCGAACTCGAAGCCACACGCAACGAGCTCAAGCAGGGCGTCCTGAACCTGCCGGACGAAGCGGAAGAATCCACCGCCGCATTGCGCAAGGTCGTCAATGAGCAGATCCGGGCGCTGACGGAACTGTCCGATATCGTCGCAAGACAGTCCAATGCGCTCGACATCTCGCGGCCGCAGGAACGGGTAGCGACAGCCTCAGCCGCAACGCCTGCACCGCAGGCACCGGCTCCCGCCTTCCCGGCCCCCGGTCGGGCACAGGCACCGAGCCAGCCGGCTCCGCGGGCATCCGCGCCTTCTCGCCCGAGCGAGGCGCCGCGCCGGCCGTCACCGGCCAGCGAACCGCAAAGCGCCGGCAAGGGCTGGGTCTCCGACCTGCTGCGTCGTGCCTCGCGCGATGAAGAGAATGCGGCCCCTGACCAGGAACGGGCATCCCTGAACACGGTGGAAAGCCTGAATTCGCTGTCCGTCGACATCGCCCGGGCCATCGATCACGAAACCTTCGTCGACCTGTGGGACCGCTACAAGCGGGGCGAGCGGCATGTCTTTACCCGCCGTCTCTATACCTTGCAGGGTCAGCAGACCTTCGACGAAATCAGCCAGAAATATTCCCGCGATCCGGAATTCCGTACCGCCGTGGAACGTTATGTGGCCGATTTCGAGCAGCTGCTCGCCCAGGTTTCGCGCAACGACCGGGACAACATGCTGGGCCAGACCTATCTGACGTCGGATACCGGCAAGGTCTACACCATGCTGGCCCATGCCAGCGGACGCCTCGACTGAGGCGGGAAAATTCCCCGATCCTGAAAAGGCGGCCGTCTGGCCGCCTTTTTTATGCCCGGATCGCCCGCTCATTCTGTTGTCCGGGCACTTCAATCATTTTCAGGGAAACGCGCGCAGCCTGTCTCCCGACATCCCGAATTTATTCGTGCGTGAGGACAGGTCGCTCCAGGCATGTGGACTCCGGCGCTCTTCGATGAAGACAGGACGATCTGGCTCTGGGCCGGCCTCGCCCTGTTCCTTCATCTTCTTCTTGGAACAGTCCTCGGCCTGAATCCGCTGAAACCACTCCCCCGGCCTCAGGCCATCAAGGGGATCGCCGTCGAGATCGTCACGTCTGCGCCTGTCGCTTCGCCCTCCGATATCCAACCCGCTCCCGAAGAAGCAGCGCCGCCGGTGCGCACAGATACCGCGGCCCCCGTTCCGCAACCTTCACAAGCACCGGAACCGCCAGATACTCAAACCGCTCACCTCGAAGCTCCGGACAGGATGATCCGTGCCACGCAGCTTTATTCCGCCGCGATCCTGAACAATCCGAAAAGCCGGAAAGCGAAGGCGCGCCTGCGCCAGCTGGTGAGCGAGGACCGGATCATTCAGCTGTGTAATCTGGAAGCCCTGGAGCAGGTCCACCGCTGGAAATCGAGCCTCACGCCGAATTTCCTGATTGCCTACGCCAGATCGGACGTGCAACTGACCGGCCGCCAGACGATCGAGGCCGATGGCGGCGCCTTTCATGACCGCGACAGCTGGTATGAAATCCGCTTCAGGTGCGAGACCAGCCCGGACCTGGCCTCGGTCGTTGCGTTCGAATTTGCGGTCGGACGCAAAATACCGCAGAGAAAATGGAAGGAATATAACCTCCCTGACCGCGTGGAGAGCGTCGACTGACCGTCTGGAGCCGCTAAGGCTTCTGCAGGTTCTGCCGCACCTTGGCCATGGTCGCGACGAAGGCGGAAATTTCCTCCTCGCTCACGCCGTCGAACATGCGCGCCTCCGCGGCCAGCATCTTGGGCACCAGGTCGAAATAGATGGACCGGCCCTTCTCCGACAGGCTCAGCAGGGAACTGCGACCGTCTTCGGTGTTGTTGGTCTTTTCCAGAAGACCGCGTTCGTACATTTTCTTTACCGCCCGGCTGACGGACACCTTGTCCATGCTGGAGCGTTCGACAATTTCCGTCGCCGGCATTCTGCCGGTGGCGCCGAGGATCGCCATGGACCGCCATTCCGACGGCGTCAGCCGATGGTCGCGGATGTAGATTTCCGACAGCGTACTCGTTACGTCGGTGTAGAACACACGAATCCGATACGGCAGAAACGCCTGAAGATCGAACCGGACCTCGTCTGAAACCGATACCTGTCCGTTCATGTCCGCCTTTGCCCCAATGGATGCACTCCCTCCTGCTCCAGGTCTTGCCGCCGGCCGGATCCGCGAAAGCGCAGGTCTTTGCGCCTGGCGGGCGCCTGTTAGTTGCATTTGGAACTAAGTGTCGCTTGAGGAAATCTTTTAGGCAACAAAAGAATGCATGGATTGCCGGTCTTTGGGCAAAAATCTGCCCTTAGGTCCGTTTCGCCTTCGGCATTCCGCTCAGACCCGTGCGAGGATCCACTGAGCCATTTCGGAGAAAACCCGGTCGGCGGCGCTGTTCATTGCGGCAACCGCCTGATCGACGGACGTCCCGCCGGAGGCGACTTCGGCGCGAAAGACCCTGTTGGCGATGGTGCGGCCATTGCGGTCATTGACCAGCTTGGCGGCGATCACGACCACCCCCCGGTCGGTTCCGTCGATATGGAACTCGAAGGCCCGGAGATCGGTCTGCAGCTGATAGTCGATCAGCAGCCCCTCGCCCGGGAAGCCGACGCCGCGCAGGCGATTGGTGTTTTCCAGGGTCTGGACGATCTTGGACTGAACCACGCTGGGCAGGGAGTCTGCCCAGGCGACTTTCGGGAAGTAGCTGTAGACCGGCCTCTTGTCGACCACGGCGATATACTCGGTATCCAGCGCCTTGAGCGCGCGCGGCCGCGGCACCAGTACCTGCTTGCTCTTCTGCCGCTGCCCGCTTGCCGGGACGTTGGCGGCTTCGATGCCGTAAAGCGCCGTAGGGCCCGAGCTGGCACAACCGGCAAGCGTCAGACCGGCCCCGCAAACGCCAAGGAACCGCCTTCGGCTGATATGTGCCGACCCGCTACTCATGCCCTCAATCGCCC
Source organism: Roseibium aggregatum (assembly GCF_014692675.1). Taxonomy (GTDB): domain Bacteria; phylum Pseudomonadota; class Alphaproteobacteria; order Rhizobiales; family Stappiaceae; genus Roseibium; species Roseibium aggregatum_C. The sequence goes on from NZ_JABFCZ010000018.1 coordinate 35,770, forward strand.
CCAATACGCCATTCAGCAGCCCCGTATGTGTTTCCGGTCAGCCGGTTAATATCTATCGCCTGTGTCCGCCCGTATAGGTCGGCACCGCCTCGCCCCCGAAAATGATCCGATTCGGGTTCCGGTCGAAACTTTCCACCGCGCGCTGGATCGATACAAGTGTCCGGTTGATCTGCGACATCGCGGCCGTGAAGTCGGCCGATCCCTGGGTGGCGAACTTCGACAGGCCGCCGGCAATCGAATCCGCACGGGATTCGAAGGCTTCCGCCACCTTGCGAATGGCCGTTGCCGCCTTTGTCGCCTCGACGATCAGGCCTTCGCCGTCACCTTCAACCATGGTCCCCACCTGATCCACGATCCCCTGAATCCGGACAGAGGTGGCATTCAGCGTCGCCGTCATTTCCTTTGCATCGGTGATGATCTGGTCCACGTCCGGCGTGCGCTGCGACAGGTCGTTGGTCATCTTTTCCACATTGGCCGCGGCATTGCGCGCCGAGGCGATCATGGCGTCGATGCTTTCCTTGTTCTCCGACAGGCCGCCCGTCACATTGGCGACCGAGCCGACAATATTCGACACCTGATCCGGATCCACGGCTTTCAGGATGCCGTCGGCGTCCGCGAGCGTCTGCGTGAAGGCATTGGCGGCAGCGCGCACATCGTCCACAAGAGCCACGATACGATCGTCCTCACCCCGGACGGTTGCCGAAAACGCCTCGAAATTCTGGATCGTGGATTTCGTCGATGCGATGATCTCGTTGATCTGGTCTTTCTGCGCGTTGATGTTGGACACCACCTCTGCGGCTCCGTCGACCGCCTCGCCGACCTTTTTCGGGTCGATATTCGCGACGATCTCATCGACGTTTCCAAGCGTGCTGTTCAGCCCCGTGCTGAACGTGTCCACATTGGCCACGATGTTCGACACCCGGTCCGGATCGACAGCGGCGGCAAGCTCGTTGCCGCGGGTGACCAACGTGTCGACCTTGTTCAAGACCGTGCTGGTGCTCTCGATAACCTCGGAGATCGCTTTCCTCCGATCCCGGATCGTGGCCGAAATTTCATTGAGATTGTCCATGGTCGAAGACGTCGACGTTATCAGGTTGTCGATTTCCGGAGACCGTTTTTCGAGCAATTCGCCGATCGCCGCCGCTCCGGCAACCGTCTTCCTGACGTCTTCCGGATCGACCGCCTTGACGATTTTCTGCACGTCTTCGAGGCTGCTGTTCAGGCCGCCGGTAAAGGTCTGCAGGTCCTTTGCCGCGACCTCGGCATCGGCCATGACCTTGTCGATGCTCTTGCGGGCATTGGCCAGCCCGTCGGAAAATTCCGAGAGGTTCTGAACGATCTTGGTGACATCATCGGAGGGAACGGCAGCCAGGATCCGTTCACCCTGATCCACCAGCTTCTCCATGCGTCCGGACAGGCTGGTCAGCGCCTTGGAGACCGATGACAGGTTTGCCATGAAGTCCGACACGCCTTCGGAGTTGGCGGCGAGTGCGGAGGAGAATTCTTCCACATTCTTCAGCGTCTTCGTCACAGTCGGGCTGTTTTCCTTCAGGAAGCCGTCGACGCTGCTGAGAGCCGAATCGGCTTTCTTCAGCACATCCCGCGCACCGCTGACGATATCGTCGAACAGCGAGCGCTCGGCATACATGACCGGGACTTCTTCGGAATCCTTCTTGATCAGCAACGGCGCATCGAGGCTGCCGCCGTTCAGGTCCACATAGGCGACACCCGTCAGACCGGTGAAATTCAGGGACGCCGTCGTGTCCGTCCTGAGCGGCGTGTTCGGTTTGACCCGAACCGTCGCGACGACGACCTTCGGGTTTTTCGGGTCGAAATCCAGTGCGCTGACATTCCCGATCGGAATACCGTTGAAAAGCACCTGCCCGCCGATCGGCAGGCCGGTGACGGGAGCCGGAAAAATGATTCTCACGAAGACATTTTCCCGGGATTCCGCGGTGACGGCGAGCCAGTACACGAACAGGAAGGAGCCCAGGAGCACCGCCATCATGAAGCTGCCGATCAGGATATAGTTCGCCCGGGTTTCCATGATACGGCTCTCACATCCGGCGCAAAGCGCGCGGCCCCCGGAAATAGGATTTGATCCAGGGGTGGTCGTTTTTCATCATGTCGTCCAGGGTACCGATCGCCAAAACCTTCTTGTCTGCCAGTACGGCTATCCGGTCGCAGATGGAATGCAGGCTGTCCAGATCGTGCGTTACCATGTAGACCGTCAGTCCGAGCGTTTCACTGAGGTTTTTAATCAACTCATCAAACGCAGCGGCACCGATCGGGTCAAGACCCGAGGTCGGCTCGTCCAGAAACACCAAATCCGGATCAAGTGCAAGCGCACGGGCCAGGCTGGCCCTTTTGATCATGCCGCCCGAAAGCTCCGACGGCAACTTGTCGGCCGCATCCTGCGGCAAACCGACCAGTTCGAGCTTCAACAGCGCCAGTTCGTCCATCAATTGCGGCGAGAGGCTGAGATGCTCGCGCATGGGGACCTGGATGTTCTGCTTCACGCTGAGCGACGAGAACAGGGCGCCCTGCTGAAACAGCACTCCCCAGCGCCGCTCGATGGACTTGCGGATAACCGGGGACACACCAGTCAGATTATGACCGAAAACACTGATGGTACCTGCCTGCTTCGGCGTCAGGCCGAGAATCGCGCGCATCAGAACCGATTTTCCCGTTCCTGAACCGCCGACGAACCCCAGGATCTCGCCGCGCCGGACATCGAGATCGAGATCCTTCAGGATGATCTTGGTGCCGAAGCCGACGGTAACCCCCTTGGCTGACAGAATAATGTCATCGTCAGCCGCACTTTCCCGCACGACAACGTCGTCAATGGATGGTTCGGCCAGCGACATGAAACTGCTTTCCTGCGATCAAAGACTTAGACACCAATGGCTGCGAAAAAGATGGCGAAAACTCCGTCCACCACGATAACCAGAAAAATGGCTTTCACAACCGACATGGTCGTGTGCCGGCCGAGGGATTCCGACGACCCTTCGACTTTCAGGCCTTCCACGCAGGCAATCAGGCCGACGATCAGCGCCATGAACGGCGCTTTGACCAGCCCGACCATCAGGGTTTTTGTCGAAATCGCCGCCTGAAGCTGAACGAGAAAGGCCTGCGGTGGAATGTCCAGGTAGCTCCACGTCACCAGGCCGGCGCCGAAAAGGGCCGAGATATCGGAAATGAAGGTCAGGATCGGCAGGGCGATCATCAATGCGAGAATCCGCGGCAGGACCAGAACCTCCGTCACGCTCATGCCGATCACATGCAGCGCGTCGACCTCCTCCTGCATGCGCATGGACCCCAGTTCCGCGGTGAATGCCGACCCGGAGCGGCCCGCCACCATGATCGCCGTCAGGATCACCCCCATCTCCCGCAGGATCAGGATGCCGGCCAGATCCACCACATAAACTTCCACGCCGAACTGTTTCAGATAGAAGCCGCCCTGCTGCGAGATAATTGCCCCGATCAGGAAGCTCATGAGGGCCACGATGGGAACGCCCCCGATGCAGGACCGGTCGAACTGCACCGCGACCGATATGCTCCGCAACCGTTTCGGATGCGGCAGAACGGTTGCGAGAACAGCCCCGAGCGTGCCGAGGATATTCAGCATCGCCAGCCCGTCTTTGACGGCATCGACCCCGACCCGGCCGGTTGCTTCGAGAAAACCGACGATCGAGAACCGCTGGCGTTCCGGTTTCCAGGCCGGCGGATGGTGCTTTTCCAGTTCGCGGAACAGGACCTTGCGCTTTTCATCCAGGCCGATCAGTTCGGTGCGCTTGCCGCCGAATTCCAGCCCGCCGCGAAAACGATGCACCAGCCACGCACCGCTGGTGTCGAGACTCTCGATCCTGGAAATGTCGATACAAACGACCTGGTCCGGAGCAAGGTCGATGGACCCGAGCAGTCTCTCCGCGCTTTCGGCGGAATTGACCGTCCAGTCGCCGGTCAGCGTCAGGGTCTTGCGGCCGGGAACCGAGCCATCGAGGCTGAACGCCGGAGGGATAATTTTATCCAGGAATGCCATTGAGGCTGCATGCCCCCCTTGTCGCTCGGATGCACTCCCTCCTATACCTGAGAGCAGAGTTCATCGTCCAGACATGGGACCTCCGAACCGGCCGGCAATCGGACATTGGCGCGCGAGCGTGATCAAAATACCCGATTGCCGGACGGATCCGCCCCGAAACCGGAAAATTGCGCCATGGAAATCAATCATCCCTATCTTTTGTTTCTCGGAGACGTTCCCGACGCTTTGGCGGCCAAGACGGCCACCGGCATCGTCGACTGGAGAAGGGACTGGTGCCTTGGGCAGAACCGCCTGGAAGGTTGCGTGGCCGACACCGGCCTGCCCGACATGACCATCGCCGATGCGGCGGCCAAAGGCGCAAAGACGATGATCGTCGGCGCCGTGAATGCGGGCGGACGCCTGCCGGAACACTGGGTCGAATCGATCGTCGAGGCGCTGGAGGCCGGCATGGACGTCGCCAGCGGCCTGCATGTCCGCTTAGGCAGCGTCGACGCCATCCGGGACGCCGCGGAACGGACCGGCCGGAAACTCCACGACGTGCGCCACTCCAACGAGACCTTTGCCACCGGCAAGGGCACGAAGCGCAGCGGCAAGCGGATCCTGGCGGTTGGAACCGACTGCTCGGTCGGCAAGAAATACACCGCTCTCGCCATGGACAAGGCGATGGTCGAGCGCGGCTACAAAAGCAGCTTCTGCGCCACCGGCCAGACAGGCGTCTTCATCTCCGGCCGCGGCGTGGCGCTGGATGCGGTGGTTGCCGATTTCATTTCCGGGGCGGCCGAATGGATCTCGCCCGCGACCGACGACGACCACTGGCAGATCATCGAGGGACAAGGGTCCCTGTTCCACCCCTCCTTTGCCGGCGTGACGCTGGGGCTGCTGCACGGGTCCCAGCCGGATGCCTTCATCGTCTGCCATGAACCCACCCGGACCACCATGCGCGGCGTGCAGACGCCTCTGCCGACCATTCAGCAGGTCATCGACCTGACCATCCAGTGCGGCAAGCTGACAAATCCGGACATCCGCTGCGTCGGGATTGCGGTGAACACCGCCGCCATGGGCGAATCCGAAGCCTGGGGATATCTGGCCAAGATCGGCGAGGAGCACGGCCTGCCGGCGACCGATCCGGTCCGCTTCGGCATGGAGGCCATTGTCGATCAGGTCGTGTCGGAATTCGGCGCCCCATGAGCCTCTCCGTCAGCCTGGATACCGAACGGTTCGAGATTGCCGGCGGCTTCGCCATCTCCCGCGGCAGCCGCACCCATGCCGAAGTCCTTGTCGTCACCCTGACCGACGGCTCCGCCCGTGGTCACGGCGAATGCGTGCCTTACGCCCGCTATGGCGAAAGCCTCGACAGCGTTGCCGAACAGATCAGGGCCGTCACCCCGGCCATCGAAGCCGGGATGAGCCGGGCGGAGCTGCAGGACGCCATGCCGGCAGGTGCCGCCCGCAATGCGGTCGATTGCGCCTTCTGGGATCTGGAAGCAAAGCGATCCGGGAAAACGGCGGCCGAGCTTGCCGGCCTGAGCCCGCTGAAGGCGGTCACGACCGCCTATACCATCAGCGTCGGCACGCCTGAGACCATGGCAGAGGCGGCCCGCAAGGCGGCCTCACGGCCGCTTTTGAAGGTCAAGCTCGCCGGCCCGGGTGATCCGGAGCGCCTCCGCGCGGTGCGCGCCAATGCGCCCGATGCGCGCCTGATCATCGACGCCAACGAGGCCTGGGACGAAAGCTGTTTTGCGGAAAACATGGCCGCCTGCCTTGAGACAGGCGTCGAACTCATCGAACAGCCCCTGCCTGCCGCCGATGACGGCGCCCTGGAGAGCCTGGCCCGCCCGGTCACCGTGTGTGCGGATGAAAGCCTGCATACCCGCAAGGACCTTGGCGCCCTGCGCAAACGCTATGATGCGGTCAATATCAAGCTCGACAAGGCCGGAGGCCTGACCGAGGCGCTCCTGCTTCTGGAGGACGCCCGGTCGCATGGGTTCAAGACCATGATCGGCTGCATGCTCGGCACGTCCCTTGCCATGGCCCCCGCCATGCTGCTGGCCCAGACTGCCGACTACGTGGACCTGGACGGCCCCTTGCTGTTGTCGAAGGACCGCGAACCGGGATTGAGGTTCGAGGGCAGCCTGCTTTACCCGCCCGAGCCGGCTCTTTGGGGCTGAGCCTGTCGGGCCGGCCCGGCGTCAGCCGGCCAGCCTTTCCCCTTCAGCCTGCAGCTTTGCCGTCAGGAGCGGCCGCAGGAGCAGGAGGGAGATGAGAGCCACCCCGGCCGCACCAGCCATCGCCCAGAACGGATATCCCGGATTGAGCTTGTAGAGCGGCCCGCAGACGGCCAGGCCGAGCGCAAGCTGCAGCCCGCTAGACGTGGACAGGAGCCCCTGCCCGGTCGCGGCCCATTTCTGGGGAACCACTTTCGACAGAAGACTGACCGAGCCGAGATGCGCGGCCCCGAAGGATATGCCGTGCAGGACCTGGAGTGCCGCGATTGCCGCGAGATCTTCGGCGAAGGGAAACAGGGTCCAGCGGACGATGGAGCCGCCGGCCGCGATCATCATGAAATGGAGCGGCCCGAAGCGCGCATTCAGGCGCTTGGCCCCGTAAAACAGGGCGATTTCGGCAACAACCCCGATCGCCCACAAGGTGCCGATGAAAAGCTTGTCGATGCCGGCATTCACCCAGTAAAGCGTGCCGAAGCCGTAATAGGCCGCATGGGTCGCCTGCAGCAATCCGCCGATCCATAGCACGGCAATGAACCAGGGCGATCTGAAAACGGAGGCCGGTTGGTCCGATCCGGTCGCAGCCGTTTCCTCCTGCTTGGTCTGTCCCGGCAGGCAGATGGCGACGAGACCGGTCGACAGGACGCTTAACGCAAGGCCGGCAACGAGCAGCAGCGGGCTTCCCACCGAAACCAGCCAGCCGCCGAACAGGTTGGCGACGACGAAGCCGACGGATCCCCAAAGCCGCATGCGCGCATAATCCGCGCCGGTGTTGCGGACGACATCCAGTGCATAGGCGTCACACAGCGGCACGATGGGCGACCAGAAGGCCATCAGGCCTGCAACGGTTACCCAGGCGCTGGTAATGCCGCTGGTCGCGGCAAATCCGCCGAGGAACAAACCGCTCAGGAGCGAATAAGCGAAAATGGAAATCCTGCGCCGGCCGCTTCGGTCCGACAGGTTGGTCAGGACCGGATTGGCCGCAATGCGAACAACAGTACTGATACCAAGGACAAAACCTATTTCGTCGACAGTTAAACCTCGCGCTTCCAAGACGAGAGGAAAAAACGGCAGAAAAAGGCCGAATCCGAGAAAATGACTGGCAAATAAAGCGCCGACCCGCCCCTGAAGGCCAGTTCTGGAATCTGACATAATTCTTCAATCCGAAAAAGCGCCTAAAGCAATATTAACGATTGCGCCGCTAGGCTGGTCGGGAAGTCGTCCGAGTTACGGCTATTTGCGACCCAAAGGCAAGCTGAGAAACGGTTCAGATGCAGACAATGGAAGCACAGACGGAGCCGGATTCAATCGGAGAGCTCGAATACCGGACTCTCGAACAGACATTGATGGAATCCGACAGGGGACGACGGTTCCTCGCCGAGTTTGTAAAGCGTAACCAGACGCCGGAAACACAGGAAATTCTCGCGGCCATTCATCGCCTCGAGAAGACCATGACGCGGCAGCGCAAGGTCCCGGACCTGGACCGGATCCGGCTGGATATTGCCGAAATGCATGATGCGATCGAGCGCACCAAGCTCGAGATCGCGAACATCAAGCAGGAAGGCGAGCACACCAACCGCTTTACCGACGCCTCGCACGAGCTCGACGCGATCGTGACGCAAACCGAAGGCGCGACCCAGTCGATCCTGGAAGCCGCCGAGCAGATTCAGGAAAAAGCCTGGACCCTGCGCGAACAGGGCGCCGAAGACAGCATCTGCGACGATATCGATGCCAAGGCGACCGAGATCTTCATGGCCTGCTCGTTCCAGGACCTGACCGGTCAGCGGACCACGAAGGTGGTGCAGGTTCTGCGTTACCTGGAAAGCCGCATCAACCTGATGATCAGCATCTGGGGCATCGAGGACCACGAGGCGGATGAAAGCGCTGGCCCAGAAGACACACGGCCCGATGCCCATCTGCTGAACGGACCGCAGAGGGAAGGCAAGGGCGTCAGCCAGAACAACGTCGATGAACTGATGGCCGTTTCCGGGGATGTGTTTGACGCCGCCCTTGAGGAAACGCGCAAGGCCCATGCAGCACCGGCCGAAGCCGACATCCAGCCGGCTGCCGAAAGTGCGGGAGATCAGGTCGCCAGCGAAGCCGACATTGAAGCCCTCATGGCTGCGGACGACGGCGCCGGCGACATCATGGATGCAGCCGCGATCGACGACATGTTCGGTCCGAACGCAAGTGATGACGACGAAGACGTTTCACTGGCGGACGCGGCAGCCGACGACGACATCCCCCCCGTCGAGGCAGGCGCAGCGGATGCGGAACTCGACGCCTCCGATTTCGATGCCGAGGTTCTCGACGAGGCCGCAATCGACAGGCTGTTCGACGCGGAGGCGACGGAAGCCGCCGCCGATGAAGAATGGGAACAGGCCGAGGACGAAAGCAACGCGGCCGAAGCCAAGGATCCGCTGGAAGATCTGTCGGAGGCTGAACGCCAGGCGCTGTTCAACTGACCTGATATCATCCGGACACTAAAAAAGGCGCCGTATCCGCGGCGCCTTTTTTGTTGCTTCACGGGGCCGGGCCGGTCCCGCCCGGACGGGTTATCGTGCCTGGACCTTGCTGAAGAAGGTTCTGGCTTCCTGCTCCAGCCGGTCCGCATGGTTTTTCAGCTGGCAGGACATTTCAGACACCTTGCCGGCGGAGCGTTCCGAATCGCCCAAAGAGGTCCGGACGACCATGATCTCCTGGGAAAAATCGCGGGCGCCGGACGCCGCGATCTGGACACTCTGCGAGATTTCGGAGGCGGCAACCGTCTGCTCTTCCACGGCGGAAGCGATATTGGTCGCAATCTCCGATACCTGGTTGATGGTTTCCGTGATTTCCTCGATGTCTTGCACCGATTGCCTCGTCGCGCGCTGGATGGCGGCGATCTGATCGGTAATCTCTTCGGTCGCCTTGGTTGTCTGCCCGGCCAGCTCCTTCACTTCGGAAGCGACGACGGCAAAGCCTTTGCCCATCTCGCCGGCCCGGGCCGCTTCGATGGTGGCGTTCAGGGCGAGCAGGTTGGTCTGTTCCGCGATTTCCGAGATCAACCCGATCACGGAGCCGACCTTTTCGGCAACCTCTGCCAGTTCCTGGACCGACTGATTGGTTTTCTGGGCACCGTCGACCGCTTTCCGGGCGACGCTGCTGGACATGGCCGCCTGGCGTCCGATTTCCTCGATCGAGCTGGTCATTTCCTCCGTAGCGGCAGCACCCGACTGAACACCGTTTGCCGTCTCCCCGGAGGAATGCTCCATCCTGGACATGCGCTGGTTGATGTCGGTCGCTGCCGACAGAAGATGTTCGGAGGTCTGCGCCATATCGCTTGAGGCGGATCCGAAGGAGGTCATCGCAGCCCCCATGACGCCGTCGAACTCCTGGATCGCCTGCCGGATCCCCTCCTCGCGGGCTTCTGCGTCCGCGATCATCTTGTCGTGGTAGGTCGAAATGGCGACATCCATATCCAGCATGATCAGTTTGGACATCGACTGCAGGACCCTGGACGACTTGCCTGACGAAAACCGGTACTTGCGCTGAAACAGGCCGATCAGACTGCTCAGGAAGTAGGAATAGCCGCCGATATACCAGGTGGGATCCAGTCCGATCCGCACATGGGCAAGTCCGATCCGCTGAGCGCTTTCCACATAGTCGGCGCTGACGCCGGAGGTGAACAGGTTTTCCCAGTGCCGCTCCTGGGCCGACATCAGGCGCGATTTCTGTTCGCCGACGAGACCCGCCAGATGAGGAACCGTCTCGATATGAGCATAAAAGCCCTCCAGGACCGACCGCAGATTGCTCTTCACGAACGGCCAGACCGAACGGGCGATTTCATAGTCCTCACTGGAAAGTTTAAAAAAAATTTCACACGATCATGAATGCCTTGGTCCGACATTATTTCCTCATAAAACTCGTGCAACGAGGCCGGGACGGTGGGCTTTCCTGGCCGGTTACGGATATCCGGGGGCGCCGGCCAGGCATCGATCGGGCAAATAATTACAAAGAACCCGACAGCCTCACCGAACGTTGTCATAGCGATTTAGCGCGTCATAATTTATATTTTGGTTAATTTCAGTGCGTTAGTTGTGTATAATCCGAATTAAAAAACAGAAACATGCAAACTAATATCAAAATAATACGATCTTTTTCTTAGTATAATACATAGTCACAATTGAAAATTACGCAACGTGATGAAAATATATATATGAACACCATACCATCAGCTGCGCACAACAAAAATACTTCATAATGTAGTTTATAGGTATCCCTTACTATCAAGGGCCTTCTGCATCATCGCGGGGTCTATATTTCCGCCCGTCAAAACCACGCCGAGAACCTTTCCGGCAGCGGATATCTTCCCCGATAGCACAGCGGCCAATGCGGCGGCTCCCCCCGGTTCGACGACCAGCTTCAGCTCCGTGAAGGCAAAAGCCACAGCCGCGAGTACCTCGGCATCGGAAACCGCCAGCCCCCGAACGCCAAGGCGACTCAATATCGCAAAGCCGTTCTCGCCCGGCTCGGGCGACATCAGCGCATCGCAGACGGAACCGGACAAGCGGTCATTGGCAACCCGCTTTCCGCAGGCAAGGGAACGCGCGTAGTCGTCAAACCCTTCCGGCTCCACGGTATGAAACACCGCATCCGGCAGATCGCTTTCAAGCGCCAGTGCAATTCCGCTCGACAGGCCCCCGCCGCCGGTACAGGCCAGCACCGCGTCGGGCAGAAGGTTCAGGGCCTTGGCCTGTTCGGCGATTTCGGCACCGACCGTTCCCTGCCCGGCAATGATCTGCGGATCATTATAAGGGTGCACGAGAATAGCGCCCGTCCGCGCACAGATCTCGCCCGCGATGGCATCCCGGTCTTCGGTCGAGCGATCATAGGTAACAATGGTCGCCCCGTAATCCCGGGTCCGCTGCAGCTTGATCGCCGGTGCATCCTCCGGCATGACAATGGTCGCCGGAATGCCGAGGATCCTGGCGCTCGCAGCCACCCCTTGCGCATGATTGCCCGACGAACACGCCACGACGCCTTTGGACCGGTCCGCTTCCGGAATCTGGCTGAGCCGGTTGAAGGCTCCGCGAAACTTGAAGGATCCCGTTCTCTGCAGGCTTTCCGGCTTGACCAGGACGGTCCCGCCGACGGCTTCGTCCAGGACCGGGAACCTGAGCAGCGGCGTCTTGACGGCATAGGATTCCAGGCGCTTCCGGGCGGCCTCGATATCGGCGCGCGACACGCAATCGGTCATGGTCGTTTTTCCTGAACAAGCTAATGGAGTTACCGGCCAGAACAACCGGTTGCACCAAGACCTAGCATCATTCGGCCGAATGGAAAACAGACCTGCTCAGGCTGCAACGGCGACGGCCTCCCGATCGCGGGCCTGCCGGGCATTGTCGAGAAACTGCTGGGCGCTCGCAGCCCAGGTATAGTTCAAAGCCATTTTCCGGCAATGGTCCCTGGGGACGTCGAGCGCGGCAAGGGCTGCTTCCTGAAGGTTGTCGGACAGCACCCCTGCCCCGGTATCCCCGATCACGTCCAGCGGCCCCATGACCGGATAGGCCGCGACGGGCACACCGCAGGCAAGCGCCTCCAGAAGCACGTTGCCGAACGTATCCGTCAGGGACGGAAACACGAACACATCGGCGGAAGCGTAGTGGCGGGCAAGGTCCTCGCCGACCTTCGGGCCGGTGAAATGAACATCCGGATAATCGCGCTTCAGGCTTTCCAGCTGCGGTCCGCCGCCCACCACGACCTTGGTGCCCGGCAGCTCCAGATCCAGGAAAGCCTTGATGTTCTTTTCCACCGAAACCCGTCCGACATTCATGAAGATCGGCCTCGGCAGGTCCGCGGGAAGAACGGATTGGCTGCAGGGTTTGAAGATTGTCTCGTCCACCCCGCGCGACCAGCGCATCAGGTTGTTGAAACCGCGGGCGCGCAGATCGTCCTCGAGCGACCGGGTTGCGACCATGCAGCCGACGCCGGCATTGTGAAACCGCCTGAGCCAGCTATAGGACCAGGACAGCGGGATCGGCAGCCGCGCCGAGACGTATTCGGGGAACCGGGTGTGATAACTGGTCGTGAACGGGCGATTGTCCTTGCGGGCTGCCGATGCCGCCATGAGCCCGAGAGGCCCCTCCGTTGCGATGTGCAGATGGTCGCAGTCATAGCCGGCGATCATCCGCCGCACGGTGCCGGTATGGGTCAGCGACAAACGGATTTCGGGATAGGTCGGACATGGCAGGGTGCGGAAGGCCTGCGGGGTCAGAAACTCGACCCGGATCCCCATGTCGACCAGTTCTGCGGCGGTACGCTCCAGCGAGCGCACCACGCCGTTGATTTGCGGGTGCCAGGCATCCGTAACAATCAGTATGGATGTCATGCGGCGACCGGGCGCTCCTTGGCCGGTGCCGGAACCGCGTCGGCCTGCGCCGGCTTGACCCATCGGATCACCTCAAAGGTTCCATCATGGTGCTCGGCCACAGCGGTGCAGCTTTCGACCCAGTCACCGGTATTGATATAGTGGATGCCGTTAAAGTCGCGGTCTGCGGCATGGTGGATATGCCCGCAGATCACGCCGTGGACACCCTGACGGCGGGCCTCGTCGGACAAGGCCTCTTCGAACCGGCCGATGAAATTCACCGCGTTCTTGACCTTGAGCTTCGCCCAGGCGGACAGCGACCAGTAGGTCAGGCCGATGCGCCGGCGCACGAAATTGACCCAGGTATTCAGGCCAAGCGCGGTCACATAGGCCTTGTCGCCGAAGAAGGCGAGCCATTTGGCATGCCGGATCACCACGTCGAACTGGTCGCCATGGATCACCAGATAGCTGCGCCCGTCCGCGGTTTCGTGAATGATGCTGTCGGTCACCTCCACGCCGCCGAAATGGGTTCCGAGGAAATCGCGCAGGAACTCGTCGTGATTGCCCGGAATATAGACGATGCGGGCCCCCTTGCGGCCCTTGCGCAGGATCTTCTGGACAACGTCATTATGGGGCTGGGGCCAGTACCACGACCGTTTCAGTCGCCATCCGTCCACGATGTCGCCGACGAGATAGACCGTTTCGGCATCATTCAGCTTCAGGAAGTCGAGAAGCAGATCCGCCTGGCACCCCCGGGTTCCCAGATGGACGTCCGAAATAAACAGTGCCCGGTAATGTCGCGACTTGTCTGGCGCTGACATAACTTCCACTCCAATTCATTCTTTGGAGCGCCTTAGACTTGATTCAGGTATCACTATTATGACACTTCGCGGTTTGAGCGAATTAGCGTTAAGCCACACCCTGAGAGCTCGCATTTAATCTGCCGCGCGCAGTTCGCAGACTTCGCCCCTCCCTTCTAACCCTAAGTCATCCGGCAACGGAACCGATGCGGGCCGACTGCCCCTTGCAATCCGCCTCGCCAAAAGACACTGTGCCGATCCGGAATTTCCGGAATGAATTTGAAAGACGCTAAGGGGATCAGAGATGGATCTTGGAATTGCCGGCCGCAAGGCAATTGTGTGCGCATCCAGCCGCGGACTGGGACGCGGATGCGCCTTCGCGCTGGCAGAAGCCGGCTGCGATGTCGTCCTGAACGGACGGAACGAGGAAACCCTGGCAAAAACCGCTGCAGACCTGAAGGCGCGTTTCAACGTCGGCGTGATCAGCATTGCGGCGGACGTTTCCACCAGCGACGGCCAGAAGGCGCTTCTGGACGCCTGCCCCGACGCCGATATCCTGGTCAACAACAACGGCGGCCCGCCGCGCAAGGACTATACCGAGCTGACCCGCGAGGCGATGCTGGACGGCGTGGTGCAGAACATGGTCACGCCGATCGAGCTGATCCAGGCGCTGGTACCGGGCATGCAGGCCCGCGGTTTCGGCCGGGTGGTCAACATCACCTCCATGTCGGTGCGCATGCCGATCGAGGGGCTGGACCTGTCGAGCGGCGCCCGCGCCGGCCTGACGGCCTTCCTGGCAGGCGTCTGCCGCCAGATCGCCGGATCGGGCGTGACGATCAACAACATCCTGCCCGGCAAGATGGACACCGACCGCCTGCGCGGCGGCTTCGAAAGAGCGGCACAGATGAGCGGCAAGAGCATCGAGGATGTCCGCAAGGCCCAAGCCGCCGAAATCCCCATGGGCCGCTTCGGCAATCCTGAGGAATTCGGCCAGACCTGCGCCTTCCTGTGTTCGGTCCACGCCGGCTATATCACCGGTCAGAACATCCTTCTGGACGGCGGCCTCTACCCGGCAGCCTTCTGAGACTGCCATCGTCCGAAAGACACGAAAAGGCCGGCGCCCGGGAAGGCGCCGGCCTTTTCTTTTGTTTATCTGCGGCTCTCTCAGAACGTGTAGCGAAGAGACGCGCTGAGAATATCGACGGACGAATCCACATCCGCAATCAGCGATACGCCGTTGAAGTCCTGATGCCCCGGAACAACGCGCAGCTTCGTGTCCGTTCCGAAGATATGGGAATAGCCGAAGTCGAGCGACAGCTTGTCGTTGACGTTGTAGGTGGCACCGCCGCTCAGCCAGATACGGTTGTTGTCGGGCAGGCGCGCCGAGCGGATCGCCGTGTCGATCGGGGACCATTCATAAGCCGCACCGGCACGGAAGGTCAGATGATCGTTGTAATCATATTCACCGCCCAGCGAGGCGAAGTAGCCGTCGTTGTAATTGAACCTCAGGCTGGTCACCTGCGTGCCACTCGGGTCCAGCTTGACGGCCGGCTGCTTGAGGCGGCTCCAGTTCGCCCATTCGACCGACCCGAGAAGGCGAAGCTTGTCGTTGATCGACTGTTTCGCCGACAGGGTCACCATATCCGGCGTGATCAGGTTCGAGGTGATGTTATAGGTTCCCGGCGGCAGGACCCCGACCGCAACCGGCGTGTACAGGGAGCCAGAAAGGGTGTGGCTGACGCCCGAGCGATAGCCGAGACCAATCTCCGTGCCTTTCATCGGTTTGATCGTCACGCCCGCGGTCACGCCGAAGCCGACATCATCGCCTTCCAGCACCGAGGACGCAGCGCCGACCGCAACGCCCGAGGCGCTCTTCAGCCTGACCGACATGTACTCGATCTGCGCTCCGAGCGCGATGGAAAGCACATCGTTGATCTTGTAGCCGATCATCGGATTGGCATTGATCGAAAACACCTTTGAAGACCGGTTGTAGACCTGGCCGGCCCAGGTGAAATTCGGCTTCGTCGACAGACCGAACGGTGAATTGACGCCCAGCCCGACGTAAATCCGGTCATTGACCTTGTAGGAAAGATACGTGGATCCGACCCAGGCATCGGATGCGATATCGCCACTGTCGCCATAGGCGGCAAGCGTCGATGACGGGCTCACATCGATGTACGACCGGGGAATGATAAACGTGTTGTGGAGTTCGGCCGTCAGCCCGTCCTTGGCGCTTGTGATCGTCGCCGGATTCCAGAAAACGGACGAGATCGACGTACCACTCGTTGCATTACCCGCAAATGACAATCCCTGATAATAGGAACTCTGCTCGTGAAGAGCAAAACCGCCCGCAGACACAGTTTTTGATAGAATCGGCAGCATTAATATTGCAGATGACAATATTAGACTGCTCTTACAAAGAGAGCGCCCCATTTTTCTCTCCCACTCCTCCCGATGTGGATAGTCAATTTTTTATAAAAACAGGATCAGGGAAAATTTTTGGAAGTTCAACAGAATTCCGACACCCAATGACAGAGCTTTCGCCGTTCCCATTTTGCTTTCAACATCGATTTCGGAAACATCGGGAGGTCATGACGCTAAGGAACGGGTGCTCTTCGATGGGAATCCGGCATCAAAATGTCACCCCGCCGTCACACAACAAGCGATTTGCACATTTTTTAGGCAATCAACTCCGGGAAAATACGAACCCTCATTTACAGGTGGAAAGTTGCCCAAAGGTCACAGTTTCCATAACGGAAGCCGGACCGCTGACAACGGCCCCAAATGAAAAATCCGGCTGCTCCAGGCTGCAATCGTACCGCCAGAGCCGAAACTTCCCTTGCTCTCGAATCGAAAAATTAGCAGCATCTCCCGAATTCCAACGCCTGATTGAGAGACAGACATGAAACTCGTTCGCTACGGAGAAGCCGGCTCGGAAAAGCCTGGCCTGATCGACGGTTCCGGCCAGTTGCGCGACTTGTCCGCCCATATTGCCGACCTGGATGCCGCCGCCTATGAAAGCGGGAACCTGGAGCGGCTGAAGCAGATCGACCCGGCAAGCCTTCCCGCCGTCGAAGGATCGCCGCGCCTTGGCGCGCCGATTTCCAGAACCGGCCACTTCATCGCCATCGGCCTGAACTACGCGGATCATGCCAAGGAATCCGGGCTGCCGATCCCGGCGGAACCGGTCGTCTTCTCCAAGGCGCCGAGCAGCCAGAGCGGTCCGAACGACGACATCATCTATCCGCGTGGCGCATCAAAACTCGACTGGGAAGTCGAGCTTGCCTTCATCATCTCGAAGAAGGCCTGGCAAGTGTCGGAAGATGACGCGCTTGACTATGTCGCCGGCTACACGGTCTGCAATGACGTGTCCGAACGCGCCTGGCAGATCGACGGCACCGGCCAGTGGATCAAGGGCAAGAGCGCGCCGACCTTCGGCCCGCTCGGTCCTGTGCTGGTCACCAGCGACGAGATTGCCGACCCGCAGAACCTGGACATGTTCCTGGATGTCAACGGCGAACGCCGCCAGACCGGCAACACCTCGACAATGATCTTCCCCGTAAAGACACTGGTTTCCTATCTCTCGACGATCATGATGCTGGAGCCCGGCGATGTGATCACCACAGGCACGCCTCCCGGCGTCGGCATGGGCATGAAGCCGCAACAGTTCCTGCATCCGGGTGACGAGGTCCGCCTCGGCATCGCCGGCATCGGCGAGCAGACCCAGAAGGTCGTCGCCGAATAGGCAGATGAACAAGATGACGCCGGGCACGCCAGACTGCCCGGCGTCATGCCCTTCGTCAGGCCCTTCGTCAGGCTTCCTTGCCGTCCCGGGCACTCAGGAAACGGCGGGTTGCCACATTTGACCAGGGCGCAAGCTGCGCCCTTGCCGCCTTGAAGCTTTCGTAGATCTTCCCGCTAAGCGCATCCTTCGCGGCAAATTCGTCCAACACCTCCGCCGATGTGGTCCGCAGTGCATCGAGGACGTCGTCCGGATAGAACTTGACCGTCACGCCGTCCACTTCCTGCAGCGCGATCAGGTTGGCGGCATTTTTCCATTCGCTCTCGGCCAGCGCGCGGCCGTTTTCCGCCTTGCAGGCTTCCAGCACGATCGCCTGCAGGTCCTCCGGCAGGCCGTCGAACGCGGTCTTGCTCAAAAGCGCCTCGCCGGTGCCGTTCGGCTCGTGGAAACCGGGCGCGTAATAGTTCTTCGTCACCTTTTGAAAGCCCATGGCCCGGTCGCTCCAGGGACCCAGGAATTCGGTCGCATCGATGACGCCGCTCTGCAACGCCTGGAACAGTTCGCCCGGCGGCAGGCTGACCGGCGTGGCGCCGAGCCGGCGCATGACCTCGCCGCCGAGCCCGGGCATGCGGATCTTCAGGCCCTTCAGGTCTTCCAATGAATTGATGTCGCGCTTGAACCAGCCGCCCATCTGGACGCCCGTGTTGCCGGCCATGACCGGCTTGATGTTGAACGGCGCATAAAGCTCGTCCCAAAGCGCCTGGCCGCCGCCCTGCTCGATCCAGGTGATATGCTCCAGGGGCAGAAGCCCGAAGGGAATGGCGGTGAAGAACACTGCGGCGGGCAGCTTACCCTGCCAGAAGAACGAGGCCGTATGGCCCATGTGGGCCGTATTGGACGATACCGCGTCGAACACCTCGAGGGCGGGCACCAGTTCTCCGGCCGCATAAAGCCGGACGTGCAAGCGCCCGCCCGACATCAGCGTGATCCGGTCGCAGATCCTCTGGGCCGTGACACCCGGCCCCGGCAGGTTCTTCGGCCAGGAGGTGACCATCTTCCATTCGATGGTCGCCTTGTCTTCTGCGGCAAGGGCCGGAGCGGCCAGAACGGTGCCTGCAGCGGCGCCTGCCAAACCCAGCGCGGACCGGCGCGACAGGGCCTTGGTGTTTGCCTGTGTCGTCATCTTACGTCTCCCAGAACTCGAAGAAGTGGTGGACCGGACCATGACCGGCGCCGATTTGAAGGCTGTCGGCGGCGGCAATCGCATCGGTGATATAGATTTTTGCCAGCCTGACCGCCTCCACCAGGGGGGCGCCCTTCGCCAACCCCGCGGCAATTGCCGACGACAGGGTGCAGCCGGTGCCGTGGGTGTTGCGGGTCTCGTGGCGCGGCGCCCGCAGCCAGGTTTCGCCGTCATCGGTCAGCAACAGGTCAACGCTTTCCGCGCCGCTGCCATGGCCGCCTTTCAACAGCACGGCTTTCGCACCGAGCGCCTTCAGCCGTTCCGCCTGCCGGCTCATCTCCGCCTCGCCGTCGGCAACGGTACCATCCAGCATCCGGGCGGCCTCATGAAGGTTGGGCGTGATCAGGTCCGCTTTGGGAACAAGCACATCGATCAAAACGGCGACAGCCTCGTCGGCGACAAGCGGATCGCCTGAAGCCGCGACCATCACCGGATCGAACACCACCGGTCCCGTGTCATGGGCCTCAAGCCCTTCGGCGACGGCATGGATGACCGCCTGCTGCGACAGCATGCCGATCTTGGTCGCATTGACCTTCAGGTCCGAATAGACCGCATCCATCTGGGCGCGAATGAAATCCGGCGGCACATCGTGGATCGCCGTCACGCCAAGCGTGTTCTGCGCCGTCAGAGCGGTCAACACGCTCGCTCCATAGACGCCGTTTGCGGAAAAGCTTTTCAGATCGGCCTGGATACCGGCCCCGCCCCCGGAGTCGGAGCCTGCAATGGTCACCGCGATCGCGGTCATGGTTTTCTCCCGTGTTTTGTCAGTCTGTCAGACCCGTTTCAGCCTCTCGGCGATCCGGGTTTCGTCGATCAGATAGAGCGCGTCCAGCAGCTCCGGCACCAGGGTTCCCGGCCCCCTTGCCCGCGCCGCCGCCGCCTCTCCGGCGATATTGAAAACGGTGAGCGCACTGGCCGCAGCCTGAACCGGATCGTCGGATACGGCAAGAAAGGCTGCGATGACCGCCCCTCCCGCACAGCCGGTCGCCGTCACCCTGGCAAGCAACGGGTGACCGTTGGCAAGACGGATGGTTCCACCCGGTCCGGAAATCAGATCCTCCGCGCCGGTCACGGCCAGCGTCGCGGACGGTCCGGCGAGCGCTTCCAAAGGATCCTGTCCGGGAAAGAGAGCAGCCAGTTCGTCCCGGTTCGCCCGAAGCACGGTCGGAGACGAAGCCAGAAGCTCCTGCGCGTAGGAACAGCGCACGGGAGAGCGGTTGACGAAGACCGGATCCAGAACGAACGGCTTACCGGCCCCCTTTGCCGCCTCGATGGCCTTCGGGATCGCCGCCCGGCGGGTATCGTCAAGCGTTCCCAGATTGACCAGCAGCGCATCGGCGCCGGCGGCAAAGGTCGCGACTTCCTCCGGTGCGATCGTCATGGAGGGAATGGCGCCAAGGGCCAGAAGAACATTGGCGGTGAAATGCTGGGCGACCGCGTTGGTGATGCAGTGGACCCTGGGGGCTTTCCGACGCATCCGCCCAAGCAGATCCGCTGCAATGCCCGCATCGAAGTCCGGATGCAAAACAGTCATGAGGCATCCTCCGTAAAAAACGGACCGGATATCAAAAGATCGTGCGGTGATGACAGGGTGGCCGAAGCCTGCAGGACAGTCATCTCAAATCCCTCCGCCGGTCCAAACCGGATCAGGTTCAAGGAGTTGGCCGTTCGCCTCTCAGCCCGGTCCGACACGCCGGGCACCCCCATGAGATGTCTCGAGAGCTAACAACTCAGAACATGAATTGCAAGCGCCGGAAATGAGCCGCACGATTGACTGCGCCGGTCAGATGGGCCATGTCCAAGGCCAGAGAGATTTCGGGCCAACTCCTGGAGGGTTCCATGATTCCGTTTTTCGTGATGATCAAATGCAAGCTCGGCGAGACCTACAAGGTCGCCAATGCCATTGCGGATGCGGAAATCGCCAGCGAAATCTACTCCACCAGCGGCGACTACGATCTCCTCGTCAAGTTCTATGTCGAAGATGAGACGGACATCGGCCATTTCGTCAATGAAAAGGTCCACCCGGTCGACGGCATCCAGGACACGAAGACGATTATTACGTTCAAGGCTTTCTGAAGGCCGATCACGACTTCGACGGCGTCGATGCCCGGCGGGCCTTCGTCCGGTCGATGCCCAGCCGGTGTTCCCGGTAGATCACGAAGATCCCCGCGGCGATGACGATCGCCGCGCCGACTAGAACCTGCCACACCGGCACTTCCGCAAACAGGAAATATCCCAGGATCACCGCCCAGATCATGTTGGCGTAGTCGAACGGTGCGATCGTGGAGGCATCGGCAAAGCGATAGCTCTGGGTGAGCAGGATCTGGCCGACACCACCGGCAAGCCCGACCATCATCAGGATAAAGGCCGTGTCCCCGTCCGGCATGACCCAGGCCTGGTCCGGAAAGATGAACCCCAGCGGGATGGTCAGCAGCGCAAGCAGCGTCGCCGAACCTGAAAACCAGGTCACGATGGTCGTCGTTCGCTCGGTTTCGCATAGCCGGCGCACGAAGATCATCGCAAGAGCCGCAAAGACCGCGGCCAGGGCAGCGCAGACCGCCCCGATCATCTGGCCGCTGCCGACGTCGCCTTGCCCCATGTGCGGGGACAGGATGATCAGAATTCCGAAAAATCCGATGACAACTGCGCTCCAGCGGTAAAGCCTGACCGTCTCGTGCAGCACCAGCCAGGCGAGCACCACCACGAACAGCGGCGTGGCGAAGCCGATCGCCGTGGCATCGGGCAGCGGTAGCAGGGAGAAGCCGGTGAACGACAGGATCATGGCGGAGATACCAACCGAGGAACGCCCGAGGTGGCTGAGCGGACGGGACGTCTTGAGCGCGATGGCGAGCTCGCCGCGAAAGGCGACCATGATCAGCACCGGAAACATGCCGAAGAAATTGCGGGCAAAGACGATCTCGCCGACCGGCACGGTTTCCGCGGCGATCTTCAGCATCGCCATCATGATGGTGAACACCAGTGTCGAGGCGAGTTTCAGGGATATTCCGAGCACCGGAGCGGCGCGGGTCAGTCCGGAAGGAGCCGTCTGTACCGGCGATTTGGCGGAAGCGCCGGGGAGCGCCATGAATCACGTCCTACAGGGCCGGCGTTGAATGGAAAGGCAGAGCGGAACGTCGGGCCCGGACAGGCCGCTCTCGCATTTGGAAAGGCCGAAAACCTGCCCACGGGATGTGCCGTTCAGCGGTCTCATCACAGGAGCGGCAAGACAAAATCAGGCAGGCGGGAAGCGGCACAAAATAGTTACATGGGCAACAATAGGCCGGAATCGTTAAAACACAAGGGACGCGCCCCACCGATCACGACCGGATCCGGACACCGGCTTTCACACGGCAAATACCACGGCCACAAGTCGTCCCGTCATGGTCTCACCCGGTGGAGTACACCGGGTGAGAATGGAATGCTGCAAACGATGAAAGACGTGCTCAGCTCTTTGCGGCCTGGATCGCTTCCCAGATCCGCAGCGGTGTTGCAGGCATGTCGATATGCGCAACGCCGGCACCGTCGCGAAGCGCCATCTGCAGCGCATTCATGACCGATGCGCAGCCGCCGATGGTCCCGGCTTCGCCGGCGCCCTTGATCCCGAGCGCGTTGGTCGTCGACGGCACGTTCTTGGTCTGGAAATTGAAATAGGGCAGATCGGCCGCCCGGATCAGCTTGTAGTCCATGAGCGAGGCCGTCAGGAGCTGACCGTCCTCGTCATAGACCGTGTTTTCGCAAAGCGCCTGGCTGATGGCCTGGGCGGCACCGCCATGAACCTGGCCTTCCAGAAGGATCGGGTTCACCGTCACGCCGAAATCGTCGACGATGACATAGTTTTCGATCGTCACCTCGCCGGTTTCCGGATCGACTTCCAGCTCGGCGATATGGGTACCGTTCGGATAGGTCGCTTCCACCTGCTTGACCTCGTCCCGTCCGGTGAGCTTTTCCGACGCCTGGGCGGCGACCTCCGCCAGCGTGACCTGACGGTCGGTCCCGACGACCCGCACATTGCCGTCGACGAGCTCAAGGTCATCCGTGCCCGTTTCAAGCTGCTGTGCGGCCTGTTCCTTGATCTTCTGGACCAGGATCTTGGAGGCTTCGTTGACCGATGGCAGACCGAGCGGGATCGAGCGCGACCCGCCCGTACCGCCGCCCTTGCGCACGCGGTCGGTATCGCCCTGGATCACCTCGATATGCTCAAGGTCGAGACCGAGCTTCTCGGCGATCACCTGGCCGTAGGCCGTGGCATGGCCCTGACCGTTCGTCTGGGTGCCGATCAGGAGCGTGACCGTGCCGTTGTCGTTGAGTTCGACGGTCGCTTCCTCACCGCCCGGGAAGGCGCAGGCCTCGATGTAGCTGCACATGCCGATGCCGCGGTACTTGCCCGCAGCAGCGCTCTTTTCCTGGCGCGCCTTGAAGCCGTCCCAGTCGGCTTCCGCCATTGCCTTGTCCATGTGCCCGGCGAAGTCGCCGGTATCGTACAGGCGCCCGGTCGCGGTCGTGTAAGGCAGTTTTTCCTGCGGCACGAAGTTGCGGCGGCGGATTTCAGCCGATCCGAGACCGGTTTCAAGTCCGGCCTTTTCAATGAGCCGTTCGATCAGATAGGCGGCTTCCGGCCGGCCGGCGCCGCGGTAGGCATCGGTCGGCACCACGTTGGAATAGACCCCGGTCGCCGTCACGGCGAGCGCCGGCACATCGTAGAGGCCGGTGGACATGGAGGTTCCCACGTAAGGAATATAGGGGCCGAACTGGTGCAGATAGGCGCCCATGGAAGCAAGCACATCGATCTTGAGACCGAGGATCTTGTGGTCCGCGTCCATCGCCAGTTCCGCGGTGGTGATATTGTCCCGGCCATGGGCATCGGTGACGAAATGTTCCGTGCGTTCGCCGGTCCATTTCACCGGCTTGCCGAGCCGCTGCGCAGCAACAAGGCAAAGCGGATATTCGCGGTAGACGAAGATCTTGGTGCCGAAACCGCCGCCAACATCCGGCGTCACGACCCGCAGACGCGACGGATCGATGCCGAGGATACCCTCGCAGATCACGTCGCGGGTGCCATGGCCGCCCTGGGTGCCGGCGGTCAGCGTGTAGCGCTCCGTCTGCGCATCGTATTCGCCGATGCAGGCGCGCGCTTCCATGTAGTTGGAGACAAGCCGGTTGTTGACGATCCGGATCTTGGTGACATGGGCCGCCTTCTTAAAGGCGGCTGCGCATTTGTCCGCGTCGCCATGGCCGAGCGTGAAGGCCCTGTTGGTGCCGAACTCCGGCCAGACCAGCGGTGCCCCGTCGGCAAGCGCGTCCTCGATACCGACGACCACATCGAGCGGCTCGTAGTCGACCTCGATCAGTTCCGCGGCGGACTTTGCCGTGTTCACGCTGTCGGCCACGATGAAGGCGATCGCATCGCCCACATAGCGCACCTCGTCGCCGCACAGCACAGGCTGGGGCGGGCATTTGTGCATGGTCCCGTCGATCTGCTTCATCACCGCGCGGGTCGGCATGGTCTTCAGATCCTGGATGTCCTCAGCCGTCAGGATCAGCGACACCCCCGGAAACGCGCGGGCTTCATCGAGCCCGGACAGGGAAATCTTCGCATGCGCCATGGCAGACCGCAGCACATAGGCATGCTGGCAGCCTTCCGGTGCGAAATCGTCGGTGAAATGGCCGTGACCGGTGATCAGGGCTGCATCTTCCTTGCGCCGGACCGGCGCGCCGATACCGAACTTGGCTGGGACCATCTGGTTCATCTGGCTACGTCCTTGATAACGTGATGTGGGTCGCCCTGGGGAGGAGGTTCTCTGAAGAGAGGGGCGATTGTTTGGGCGGAGCTTAACGGCTCTGACCGTTCAGTTCCAGAGGGGCGAAGCAAAGGACTTTCAATCCCTTGGAACAAAATTTCCGAAGCCTGAAAATCATATGATTTCATCCTCGTCGAAGAGAGGATCGGCCATGTGTTGCGACGCAAGGCTGTCAACGGTTCCGGCCGGATCGCGATGTTTTCGGATCTCGGCGATGTGAAACAGGCCGTCACCTTCATAGATCGTCGGCAAGTTGGTGCGTCCGATGATCAGCCCGCCGTCCGGGGCGATGATTTCCTTTTCCACCTCGCCGAAGGGATCGGAGACGATCCCCAGAAGGTCGTCCCGTTCAACCACTTCGCCGACCGACTTGAAAGGCCGGAGCAGACCGCCGGCCGGCGCCCTGACCCAGGAACTTGACGACGTCCGGATCGAGACCGCCTTGGGCCTGGTCACGCCCTTGCCCGAAATCATGCCGAGCTTGCGCAGCACCCGCAAAATCCCCGAGACGCCTGCCCGGATTGCCATCTCGTCGAATCGAAGCCCCTCGCCCGCCTCGTAAATCAGAATATCGACATCCTTTTTATGAGCGGCTTCGCGCAAGGACCCTTCCCGAAGCTTCGACGTCAGGATGACCGGTGCCCCGAAGGCTTCGGCGAGTTCCATGGTTTCCTCCTTGGACGGCGAAACACGGATCTGCGGCAGGTTGGTGCGGTGGATGGCGGCCGAGTGCAGGTCAATGCCAAGATCGGCCCTGCACACGATCTCGGTCATGAACAGGTTTGCCAGCCGGCTGGCCATGGATCCCCGTTCGCTGCCGGGAAACGAGCGGTTGAGATCGCGCCTGTCCGGCAGATACCTGGAATGATTGTGAAACCCGAAAGCGTTCACGATCGGAATGACCAGCAAGGTGCCTTTGAGCGTATCCAGGTTCGGCGCGCGCAGAACCCTGCGGGCGATCTCCACGCCGATCACCTCGTCGCCGTGGATCGCGGCACTGACGAAAACCACGGGTCCCGGGCGCCGGCCATGGATGACATGCACCGACATCGTCACCGGCGTATGGTCGGACAGGACACTGACCGGCAGGTCGACGGTCTTGCGGGCGCCCGGAGCAACCTTGAAACTGCCGATCTCGAACGCTCTGCGATTGATCACGACCTAACCCTTGCCTTTGGTTTTCGTTTTGCCCGCCTTTGCATTTTTTATCAGGAATTCGATGATCTTTCCGGCGACGTCGATCCCGGTCGCGTTCTCCACGCCTTCCAGGCCAGGGGAGGAATTGACTTCCATCACCACCGGGCCGTGATTTGACCGCAGCATGTCCACGCCACAGACATTGAGCCCCATGGCCTTCGCGGCGCGAACCGCGATTGACCGCTCTTCGGGCGAAATCCGGACCCGCGCCGCAGTGCCGCCGCGGTGCAGATTGGAGCGGAACTCGCCTTCCGGTCCGCTTCGCTTCATGGCTGCCACCACCTTGCCGCCGACCACCAGCGCCCGGATGTCGGTACCGCCGGCCTCCTTGATGAACTCCTGCACCAGAATGTTCACATTGGCGCCGCGGAAAGCCTCGATCACCGACTTGGCGGAGCGTTCCGTATCCGCCAGAACGACACCGATGCCCTGGGTGCCCTCAAGGAGCTTGATGACCACCGGAGCACCGCCCGCCACCTTCAGGACCTCTTCCGTCATCTTCGGATCATGCGCAAAGGTCGTCACGGGCAGGCCGATACCGTCGCGCGCCAGAAGCTGCAGCGAGCGCAGCTTGTCGCGCGAGCGTCCGATAGCGACGGATTCGTTGAGCGGATAGACACCCATCATTTCGAACTGGCGCAGAATGGCCAGGCCGTAAAAGGTGATCGAGGCCCCGATGCGCGGAATGACCGCGTCGTAACCGGTCAGTTTTTCCCCGTTGTAATAGATCTCCGGCCGACGCGCGGCGATGTTCATGTAGCATCGCAATGTGTTGATGATGTCGAGCTGCAGCCCCCGCTCCTCGGCCGCCTCCTTGAGCCGCTTGTGCGAATAGAGATCCGCGTTCCGCGCCAGCATTGCGATTTTCATAAATAACCTCCAATCGGGATGGGATGCGGCCGGTCTGCCGGCCATCTGGCTGCCGCAACGCCTTTCGGGACGTCAGAATCCGAAGCGCTGGCGCGACATTACTTGTGCGGCCATGACCCGGGAATGACGGGATCCCCGGCCAGAAAGGACCGGCCAGGATCGACAAGGACGTTGCGGCCGCGGATTGCCGTTCGGCCCAGGATCATGTCGAACCCCATGTTCTCCCGGTTGGCCAGGGAGACTTCCACATGCCAGTGATGATGCCCGAGGATCAGCAAAGTCTCGATGACATGCCGCTGTTCGGGCACTCCGCTCGTGTTCTTGATGTCCCGCGCATCCGCGAGCGGAACCTCCACCTGCATATCGCGGTGATAGCGTGAACCGGGCAGACGAAAGCGCACCCAGCTCCTTCCGTCCCGATCGTAAATCTCCTGGTCCTCCGCATGCAAGGCCGACGTCCGCGCACCCGTATCGATCTTGGCCCGGATCAAGGGCAGATCGAGTTCCGGAAGGGCGACGAGTTCACGCCAGCCGATCACATCCGCAGGAGGTCCCGGCGTTTTAGGTTTCGCGGATTGCATGCACTTTGGTTCCGGTTCCCGTTGTCCCAGTCGGATCGAGCGCCTTTTCCTGCCAGGCTCTCGTGAGACCTGAATCATAAATACGGATTTATGATGCATGGAAAGCGGAAAAACACGTCGTCGACCTGCAAGACGGCAACCGCCACTCCCTCCTGTTCCAACATAGGTAAAAAAGATCCCCGGAACACGCACAAAACCTTCAGTTCCATGCATGCACCAGGGCAGGTTGGGCTGCGGGGAGTCCGTTAAATCCTGTGGATCAGGCCGCTAGGGTCAGGACCCTGGAAACTACTTCGCCTTTTCGATCTTCAGCTTGATCCCGGAGTACCATTCGGCAAGCGCGCGGATGTCGTCATCGCTGAGATCGGCAGCGATATCGGACATGATTTCATGGGTCCGCTTGCCGCCCCGGAACGCCTTGAGCTGGGTGTCGATATACATCACCGTCTCGCCGGCAAGATTGGGCGCATCCTCCATGGTCGCGATGCCTTCAGCGCCGTGACAGGGCACGCAGGTCTCCGGCGCTTGCGCATCCGTCTTGCCGGCCGGCAGGCTCGCCGACGCCTTCTGTTCAGAATACCAGGCCGCCACATCGGCGATCGTCTGATCGTCGAGCGACTTGGCGACGACGCTCATCATCTCGTGGGTGCGCGCGCCGGAGCGGAACGCCAGCAGTTGCCGGGCGATATAGGACGCCGGCTCGCCGCCGATATTCGGTGCGATCGGAATTTTGGCCAGCCCCTCGATCCCGTGACAGGTCCGGCACATATTCGCTTTCTTGCGGCCAGCCGCCGGGTCGCCCGCCGGCATTTCCGCAAATGCGCTCTGGGCGAGGAAAACCCCGCCCAGAGCCAGTATCACGCCACGCAGCATCAATTGCCCTCGTACCAGATCCGGTAGATGGCACCGGCCAGGTCGTCGGACACCAGGATCGATCCGTCACGCAGTTCGGCGACATCGACCGGACGGCCGAGATACTCGCCGTTCTCGTCGATCCAGCCTTCCGCGAACGGCTCGCTGGTCGCGGTTCCGTCATCGGCAACGTAGGTCACCATCACACGGGCGCCGACCGGGGTCGTCCGGTTCCACGAACCGTGCTGTGCGGAGAAGATGGCGCCCTGGTATTTGGCCGGGAACATCTTGCCCGTGTAGAACTTCATGCCGAGGTCGGCGGCATGGGCGACCTGCTCGACGGCCGGGAACACGATATCCGCCGGCGGCTCCTCGTTCTGATACTCGTTGGTGCGGGTATGACCGCCGCCGTACCACGGGAAACCGAAGTTCTGTCCGGCCGCGGTCGCATGGTTGATTTCACCCGGAGGGATGTCGTCGCCCATACCGTCGACCTGGTTGTCGGTGAACCAGACGTCGCCGGTCTTCGGATCGATATCCATGCCGACCGAATTGCGGATGCCGGTCGCAAAGACCTCGCGGCCCGTACCGTCGGTGTTCAGGCGGATGATGCCGCCGATGCCCCACTTCCTGTAGAGGTCCAGCTTTTCCGGTGCCGGCACGTTGAACGGCTGACCGAGGGTGATGTAGAGCTTGCCGTCCGGCCCGATATCGCAGACACGGGCG
Organism: Roseibium aggregatum; assembly: GCF_014692675.1. Lineage (GTDB taxonomy): Bacteria > Pseudomonadota > Alphaproteobacteria > Rhizobiales > Stappiaceae > Roseibium > Roseibium aggregatum_C. The sequence goes on from NZ_JABFCZ010000018.1 coordinate 64,192, forward strand.
GTGTGGTTGTAGCTTTCTTCCTCCGGCGGGATCAGTTCGCCCTGCTTGACCACGTTGAAGGCGGCCACATCCGGGCTTTCATAAAAGAACTCGGCCGCCGGATAGACCAGGACCCGGTTCTGTTCGGCGATATAAAGGAACCCGTCCTTGGAGAAGCACGGCCCGTTCGGGATCGCGAACTTCAGCGACGGCGCGAAATCCTTCACCTCGTCGGCGACGCGGTCCTTGTTGCGGTCGGTGACCGACCAGACCTTGTCCTTGCGGGTTCCGACGAAGGTCACGATGCCCTGCGGTCCCACCGCCATGTGGCGTGCATCGGGCACGACCGCGTAAAGGCCGATCTTGAAACCGTCCGGCAGCTTGATCCGCTCAAGGTTCTTCTTGATGCCGTCGGCATAGTCGCCGGTCTGGTCGATGAAGGTGAATTCCGAAGTCCCTGTCGTCTGGAAATTCGACAGTTTCTCCAGATTTTCCGGCACCGGCGCCTGGGCGTGAGCCAGGACCGTTACCGCGAGCAGGCTCGCTGTTCCCAAAAGCAGTCTTTTCATTACTTCCTCCCAATGTAAGTCGCACTCGACGTGCTTGCGGGGCGGCCTTCGCGAAGACCACCCCAGTTTCAAGCAAATGCAATGCAGCCGGCTGCTAGAGATTGCCTTTGCTCATTTCCCCCGCGATGTGATCCGCCTGCCGGATGGCAAGGGCAACGATCGTCAGCGTGGGATTCTCCGCGGCACCCGTCGTGAACTGGCTGCCGTCAGAAACGAAAAGATTCGGAATGTCGTGCGTCTGCCCCCATTTGTTGACGACCCCGTCGCGGGCATTTGCAGACATCCGGTTGGTTCCAAGATTGTGCGTCGACGGATAAGGCGGCGTCGGGAACGTCCGGGTGGCTCCCACCGCGTCATAGATCGCCTGGCCTTGGCTGTAGGCATGGTTGCGCATGGCGATGTCGTTGGGGTGATCGTCGAAATGCACGTCGGGGACCGGAAGCCCGTGGCTGTCCTTCACGTCATGGTTCAGCGTGATCCGGTTTGTTTCCTGGGGCATGTCCTCGCCCACGATCCACATGCCGGCCATGTTTTCGTATGAATCGAGCGCGGTCGTGAACTCGCGGCCCCATGCACCCGGATCCAGGAAGGCCGCCATGAACGGCAGGCCCAGGGACAGGGTCTCGAACTCATAGCCGCCGACGAAACCGCGGGACGGATCGAACCGGGCCTCGTCCTGGATAATGCCGGCCATGGTCGTGCCGCGCCACATGCGCACCGGCTTGTCGAAAACCGCATAGACCGAACCGGTCGTGTGGCGCATGTAGTTGCGCCCGACCTGGCCGGAGGAATTGGCAAGGCCGTCCGGGAACATGTTCGACGCGGAATTCAGAAGCAGCCTCGGGCTTTCAATGGAATTTCCGGCCACGCAGACAAGCCGCGCCTTCTGCATCTGCTGATTGCCGTCCTTGTCGGCGTAGACGACGCCGGTCACCTTGCCGGATGCGTCATGCTCGATCTTCAGCACATGGCAGCGGTCGCGGACTTCCAGATTGCCGGTGGCTTCGCCGCGCGGAACGTCCGTATAGGCCGCCGACCACTTCGCCCCCCACTTGCAGCCCTGGAAACAGAAGCCGGTCTGCTGGCAGGAGATCCGGTCGTCGTAATCCTCGCTGTTGATCGCCATCCGGCCGGTATGGACTTCCTTGTAGCCCAGCGCCTTGGCACCGGCCTCGAAGACCTTGAAGTTATTGCTGCCGGGGAGCCCGGGACGCCCGCCGGTGCGGGTCACGCCGAGTTTGGTCTCGGCTTTTTCGTACCAGGGTTCCATTTCGGCGAGATCGATGGGCCAGTCGAGGAGGTTCGCGCCCTGAACGTCCCCGTATGTTGTTTTGGTCTTGAATTCGTGAGGCTGGAAGCGCAGCGATGCCCCTGCCCAGTGGATCGTCGTGCCGCCGACGGCCTTCACGATCCAGGCCGGCAGGCCGGAAAAGTCCTTCGCGACACGCCAGTCGCCGGAGGTCGTGCGCGGATCGGTCCAGGCAAGCTGACCGAAACTGTCCCACTCGTCGTTGATGTAGTCGTCGGGGAGATAACGCCCCCCCGCCTCAAGGGCGACGACCTTGACGCCTTTTTGCGCCAGTTCGTTGGAAAGAACGCCGCCGCCTGCGCCGGTGCCGATGACGACGACGACGCTGTCGTCGTTGAGATCAAATGATGCAGCCATGTTCGCGCCCTCCCTCAGATCCAGTCTATGTCGTTGAAGCCGCGGTCGATGTAGCCACCCTTGGAATAGCTCTCGCCCTCATAACCGAACAGCGGCCACACGGCCTTCTGGTTGTAGAGCCCGGTCACGAGGCCGCCGCGGATGGTCTGGAAGAACGGGCTGTCTTCCTGGGCGCGCAGAATATCCACCCGGTCGCGTTCCCAGCCGGTGGCGAGATAACCGGCATATCCCTTGCCGGCGGCGGCAGCATTGAGGGCCGCGATCCCCGCCTCGATCATCTGGGCCTGATCGGCGTTGTCGTAGCCCTTCACGGCGGCCGCATAGAACTGATCCGCCACATGGTCGTGGGGATAGATGTCCCGCGCCATCTGGATCAGCGCCGCCATGGTGTCCGGCTTGATGTATTCGACCTCCAAGGCCCAGGCCGCCGTCGGACCGGCAACAAATCCCGCCCCGATCACAAACGCCCCGCCGATTGCCGCGCTGCGGGCCAGCAGGTCCCTTCTCGTCATCTTGTGACGGTCCAGAGTTGCCTTCATTTTCTCCTCCCTCAGTCTCCGCGACGGCGCTTACCTGTAGCGGCCGTGCCGCTGCAGCACCTCGATCTGGTATCCGTCCGGGTCCTGGACGAAGAAGAAGCGCGCCAGCAGCGCACCATCACGGTCAAATTCCACGATCTTGCGGGGAGAAAGGCCCGCCGCTTCGAACCGGGCATGTTCGCTGTCGAGATCCTCGACGCAGAAGGCCACGTGACCGTAGCCATCGCCAAGGTCGTAAGGCTCCTCCCGTCCCTTGTTGACGGTCAGCTCGATCTCGAAATCAGCGGAAGAATTTTTCAGATAGACAAGGGTAAAGCTGTCGAAGTCGAGACGTTCGGAGACCTCCAGACCAAAGGCCTTCTTGTAGAAGTCAACAGAACGCACTTCATCGAGCACGCGAAACATCGCATGTATTACTTTAGCCAACTTCTCCTCCCAACAGACCGTCTTTGCGATCCTGATGGAAGGTTGCCCGAATATTTCAATGGGTGGGTAGTATCAAAGTACTACACGCAATTATTCTGCGGCGATTGTTTCGATCGGCGCCATGGTATGGCGGACACGCACGATACAGGCGCACCGCAAAAGCGACGTGAAGTTCCGCGCTTCCCCATGCAGTTCGAGCACTTCCGAATGCAGTTTTGAAACGAATGCGGGCGTACTCAACCCTTCGGCAGCGGCGATTTCGTCGACGATCTGCCAAAAGGACCGCTCCAGTCTGATGCTGGTGCTTTGTCCATTAAGCCTGAGACGGCGCGTTTCCGGTTCATAGTCAGCTGGGTCTTGCCCGGCAAAAATCTGACACACGTTCAGTCCTCCCCGGTATTTCTACGCCTTCAGCTTCCGCTGCATGCGGAAAAAACTCAAGAAAAATCAATGCAGGTGACTGTTAAAACCCTCCCAGAAGTCACTGAGAACACCCTTTTGTCTAGTTGTTTCAACATTTTGCAACCTGCTGAAAAACACATGTTCCTTCAGTGATAAAATCTCCATTCCAAAGTGACGCAATGGAGACGGCGAAAGACCTTCAAACCACTGTCTGCCGGATCTTTGACGGTCACGTGCTCCCGTAGGGATCTTTCGGCGAACGGTCATCCGACAGACTGCGCCGCGTGGTCCGCGTCAGGTTCTCGATCGCGTCCGCGAGATGGATCTCCGCGATATTATAGTCGCCGCGCGCAACCCGGATCTTGTGCGCCTCGATCATCACCTCGCCATAAGAAACGCCCGCCGGCGGTTCGAAGCGGTAGGACGCCAGCTCGATCAGGAAGCCGAGCGGATCCTCGAAATAGATGGAATCCATAAAGCCGCGGTCCTTCGGTCCGCTGTGGCGGATCCCGCGTTCGTCGAGGCGTTCGACCGTCTGCTGGAAGGTCGCCCGGGAGACGGATAGCGCCAGGTGATGCACGCATCCGATATCGGTCGACGTCCTTTTCGGATCCGGCTTGCGCTCCTCATTGGTGAAAATCGTGATCAGCCGGCCATCGCCCGGATCGAAATAGAGATGGCTCTCATTGGCATTGTCGAGGTTGGGCTGTTCGAACACGAAGGGCATGCCCAAAAGCCCCTCCCAGAAATCGATCGATGTCTGCCTGTCGGCTCCCACCAGCGTGATGTGATGAACGCCCTGGCTCTGGATTTTCCTCATGACACGCTCCCTTCCCGATAGCCTCGGTCTTCGTCCTGAATTCATTCCGGCCGACAGATGGTCGTTACAGACATTTCTGCGGCGATCCCAAACCCGCGCCTATATTCCAAGTCCCGGCCGCATTTGGCCAGCCCCCTTTCCGAATGGCGCAAAACGGTTATGATCGGCTCACCCCCTGCCCCCATGCGCCGCGTCAACAGCAAGGACACCGATAATGGACAAGGCGCCAGACAAAGCGCCGGCGGACAGTTCCGCTCCCGATTCCGCCAACAGACCGGAAGACAACAGGTCCCGGTTCCGCCTGCCGGTCTGGGACGATCTGCCCCCCAACACCATCGGCGCCTTGTGGATATTGCTGGCAGCCTTCCTGTTCACCATCATGGCGACCTTCATCAAGATGGCCGGAGAGAACATTTCGGTGTTCCAGATCCTGGCCATTCGCCAGCTTGTGATGGTCGTCATCGTCGCTCCGAAAATCCTCCGGGGCCTTCCGACCTCGCTTGCGACCCATCGCCCGGATCTGCAGATCGCACGCGTGATCTTTGCGACCATCGCCATGCTCTGCGGCTTTACCGCGATCATCAAGCTGCCGCTGGCGGACGCGACCGCGCTGGGCTTCTCGAAAACCTTCTTCATCACGATCTTCGCGATCTTCTTTCTGGGCGAACAGGTCGGCATCCACCGCTGGGGTGCGACCATTGTCGGCTTTATCGGCGTTCTCCTTATGCTCAGACCCGAAGGAACCGGTTTCGTCGACCCGTATGCCCTTCTTGCCATCATGGGCGCGGCCGGAGCCGGGATCGTGATGATCATCCTGCGCATCCTGACCCGGACGGATTCGCCGACCACCATCCTGACTTACCAGGCCCTGCTGGTCGGCTTGCTGATGATCGGCCCGGCGATCTACACATGGCACGCGCCGACGCTTGAACAGTGGGGCATCCTGATCCTGGTCGGCGTTGTCGCCTGGGGCTCCCAGATGTGCAACATCAAGGCCTTCCGGGCCGGTGAGGCCACGGCCATTGCCTCGCTCGACTACACCAGGCTGCTTTATGCCGCGATCATCGGCGTTGTTGTTTTCGGCAACTGGCCGAGCGTCGAAACGCTCGCAGGCGCCGCGATCATCATCGGCGCCTCGCTTTACACCGTCCGCCGCGAGGCGAAGCGCGGCCGCCAACTGGCTCGCGCCGCCGAAGGGCGCGGTTACAACAATTAAAGCATGTTCCGTTCAATTCGGGTCAGGACATATCCGCGATCGAATGCCACCAGATGCGCACTTCTTCGGCCCGGCCGTCAGGCGCGAAATCGGCTTTCAGCAAGCCGTCAAGCGTCAGTCGCGGCAGCGGGTCGCCGGGCTTGCGGTCCGGCAACCCCGTCCCCGTGGAAGCAGCCCAGATCCGGAACAATTCCTCCGAGGCGACCTGGTAGCTGACATGCCAATGCGCAATGCCGCCGCGTGGCGTCTCGGCAAGGACTTCGTAGCTCAGGGCAATATCGCGCTGCAACTCGATGCGGGCCCAATAGGCGGCCAGTTCCTCTGCTCCGGTCTGCACCTGGAAAGGCGTATTCCAGTAGCGTCCGCCGTCGACGAAGAGCGCGGCGAAACCCTGCTTGTCCTGACCTTCCCAGACCCGTTTGTATGCCGCCATGAAATCATGGATGCCCATGCCATCTCCAATGCTGATCGTTTCGCCAAGGCGCGTCAGTAGCCGTTGAAGTGGACCTTGCCGAGGTCGGAGATATCGTAGCCGCCAAGCTGTTCCGCCTTGTTCGCGAATGCCTCGCTCCGCGCAAAGGCAAGCAGTTTCTGGAAGGCCGGCTCGAAATACTCCCGTCTCAGGACGACGAGGTCGAACCGCTCGGTGCAGACCGGAACGAAATCCAGCCGGCTCTGGCGCGCGGCACTTTCAAGGCCGAACGCGACATCCGCATCGCCGCCGAAGACCGCCTGGGCCGCTTCCCGTTCGTCGCGGACCGTCGGCCCATCGACGATGGCGGCCTCCAGATTGTTACCGGCGGCCGCGACCAGCTTCTGCAAGAGGACATGGGTCCCCGCCGCCTGCTGGCGCCGGGCGAGGCGCTTGCCCGCAAGATCGGCAACCGTCTTGATCCGCGCCGGATTTCCCGACGGAACGATGAAACCCCTGTGGCGCTTGGCCCATTCGATCAGGACGACGGACTTGAAGGCGAACTGGCTTGAGACCGCCTCGATATTCCAGTCTTCGTCTTCCATGTCCGGAACATGGACGCCGGCCGCCACGCCTTCCTTGCGGGCGAGGCGCTCGATACCGTCCAGCGAACCGTCGAACAGGCTTGCAAGCCCGCAACCGGATTCGCGCAGGGCCCATTCGAGCAGCAGATCATGGCTGCCGAGAACGACAGCGGGGCGCTCGTGTCCCTCGTCCGCCGCATCGCCGGCCCGGTCGATCCAGGCAAGCACCGCGTCGCGCGGAAAGAGCAGCTTGCCCGTGGCCCGGCTGTGCGGCACCTCGCCGGCCGCCGCCAGGTCGTAAACCTTCCGTTCCTTGACCCGGATCAGGTCGGCCAGTTCACGGGTTGTCAGATAGGGCGGCAGGTCCTGCATCATTTTTTCGCTCACAGTGTTTTTTTAATCGGTAGCGAGAAGCCACGCAGAAAACAACCCATTGGCGACAGGCCGCTGCGGATCAGCCGACCTGTGCTGCCCGCTTTGCCAGTTCCTCTTCCACGAGTTCCTTCTTCGACAATTTGCCGACCATCGTTTTCGGCAGTTCGGTGCGGAATTCGTACTCCCGCGGAAGCTCGATCGCGGAGAGCTGATCCTTGAGGAAGGCCGCCAGCTCTTCTTCGGTCAGCTGATAGCCTTCCTTGAGCTTGACGAACGCCTTCGGCGACTGGCCCCGATAGGGATCGGGAATACCGATCACAATCACTTCCGCCACCGCTTCGTGCAGATAGATAGCCTCTTCCACGACCCGAGGGTAGACATTATAGCCGGAACACAGGATCAGGTCCTTGATCCGGTCGACCAGATAGATGAACCCGTCCGGATCGATATAGCCGACATCGCCGGTATGGAGAAAACCGTCCGCCTCGATGGTCTCCTCGGTGGCATCCGGCCGCTTCCAGTAGCCTTTCATGACCTGCGGCCCCTGAAGGCAAAGTTCGCCCTTTTCACCGTCGGGCAGAACCGTGTTGCGGTCCTCGATGCTGCAGAAACGCGCCTTCGTTCCCGGCACCAGCGTGCCGATGGATCCGGTCTTGCCCGTCCCGTCGAGCGGATTGACCGCCGCGACCGGCGAGGTTTCGGTGAGCCCGTAGCCTTCGACCAGGACGCATCGGGTCAGCGCCTCGAACTTCTGCTTGACCTCGACCGGCAACGGCGCCCCGCCGGAAATGCATACCCGGATACTGCTGAGGTCGTATTTCTGGGTCAGCGGCGAGTTGTTGATCGCGGTGTAGATCGTCGGCACACCCGGGAACAGGGTCACCTTCTTGCGGGTGATCACGTTCAACAGCGACTTCAGCTCGAACCTCGGCTGCAGCACCATTTCCGCCCCCAGGATGACGGACAGGTTCTGCGCGGCGGTCATGGCGAAGACATGGAAAAAGGGCAGGACGCAAAGCAGCTTTTCCTCGCCCTTCTTCGCCATCTGAAAGACGCAGTTCATCTGCTCGATATTGGCGGAAAGGTTGCGGTGGGTGAGCATCGCGCCCTTGGGGACCCCGGTGGTGCCGCCGGTATACTGCAGAACTGCGGTCGCCGTTTCCGGGTCGATCTCGACCGACTCTGGCCGGCCCACCCCCTTCGTCAGGTCCTCAAACCGGATATGTGTCGTGCCGTCCGGGATCCGCGCCACTTCCTTGCGCTTCAGCAGTTTGAAGGCGATGCTCTTGACCGTCGGCAGGCAGGACGACATGGAACAGACAATGATCTTGTCGAGCGCACCTTCCGCGCGCACGGCCTCGACCGTATCGAAGATCATCTTCAGGTCGAGCGTGACCATGATCCTCACATCCGCGTCCCGGGCCTGGAATTCAATCTCCCGCTTGACGTAGAGCGGATTGAAATTGACCACCGTGCCGCCGATTTTCAGAATCGCGAAATAGAAGATGGTGTAGTAGGGCGTGTTGGGAAGACACAGGCCGACGTGAACGCCAGGCTTCACCCCGATTGCCTGCAGACCGGCCGCGGTCTTGTCGACCAGCGCGCCCAGTTGCGCATAGCTCCACATACGGCCCAGGAAATCGATTGCCGGCCGGTCTCCGAATTGCCGAACCGTGTCCTCCAGATAGCCATGCACCGGACGAGGCGTAAACGCGCTCCTCCACTCCTCCACAGTCGTCATTACCTGCTCCAGATCATTCTTATTCTTACACCCGCGGGCCTGCGAAAGACATATGCGAACGACATCCGGACGGCCTCCTCCAGCCGTTTCCTCCGTGCCGTTCCTCCCTGTTACCAGCCAAGCGAACGCCGACTTGCAAGCCGTGTGTCTGAAATGGACACAACCTTCCGTGAACGTCAACTCGTGACCGAAGGTCAGCAGCGCGAATTCATGCCGGCTCAATAAGTTCGAACCGATCCACGTCGAACATCCCGAAATCGGTGATCTTGAGATGGGGAATGACAGGAAGCGGCAGGAAGGCGACCTGGAGGAACGGCTCCGGCAGGGTGCAGCCGAGATCCTTCGCCGCCTGGCGCAGGTCCTCCAGGGCATGGCGGACCGTCTCGAACGGCTCCAGGCTCATCAGTCCGGCAAGCGGCAGGGCCAGTTCGGCCCGGATACCGTCATCGTCGGCAACGACGAAACCGCCGTGGAGGGCGATGACCCGGTTGACCGCATGGGCCATCGCCACCTCGCTGGCGCCGACGACGCAGATATTGTGGCTGTCATGGCCGACGGATGACGCGATCGCGCCTGCCTTCATGCCGAACCCCTTGACGAAGCCCTTGCCGATATTGCCGGTCCCCTTGTGCCGCTCGACGACGGCGACTTTCAGCACATCCGCATCGAGATCGATCTGCGCCTGCCCGTTTTCGACCGGTAGCGCGTGCTTGAGATGTTCGGTGATGATCCGTCCCGGCACCACACCGATGACGTCGCCCTCACGGTTCGCGGCCCGGATCTCGAAAGACGTTGCCTGCACCTTATCCGCCTTGACGCTCGTCAACCCAACCGGGGCAACGATCTTCCGCCGGTCGTAGAGCTCGTCCGTCACCGGCCGTCCGCCGCTGACGACCGACGCCACCTGGCAATCCTCGAAATCGTCGAGCAGCACCAGATCCGCCCGCCTGCCCGGCGCAATCAGGCCGCGGTCCTTCAGCCCGAACGCATTGGCCGCCGACCAGCTCGCCGCCCGGTACGCATCGAGCGGCCGGATACCCTTGGCGATCAGCCGCCGGATCATGCTGTCGAGATGGCCTTCCTCGGCAATGTCGAGCGGATTGCGGTCATCGGTGCAAAGCGCGACGAACGCGGACACATCCGGCTGCAGGATCGGGTAAAGCGCTTCCAGGTCCTTGGAGACGGAACCTTCGCGGATCAGGATATTCATGCCCTTGGAAAGCTTTTCCAGCGCCTCTTCGGCGGTCGTCGCCTCATGGTCGGTGCGGATACCGGCCGCCAGATAGCCGTTGAGTGCGAGCCCGGACAGCAGCGGCGCATGGCCGTCGATATGCCCGTCCTGGAAGGCGGCGAGCTTGGCCAGCACCTTCGGATCGCGCGCCAGAACGCCGGGGAAATTCATGAATTCCGCAAGGCCGGTCACCTTGGGATGGTCCTTGAACGGCAGCAGGTCCTCGATTTCCAGGCAGGCCCCGGAGGTCTCGAAGGCGGTCGCGGGAACGCAGGAGGACAGGTTGACCCTGAGGTCCATCACCGTTTCCAGGGAGCTGTCCAGAAAATAGCGGATGCCTGCACTGCCAAGCACATTGGCGATCTCGTGCGGATCGCAGATCGCCGTCGTCACTCCGTGGGGCAGCACGCACCGGTCGAATTCGAACGGCGTGACCAGTGAGGATTCCACATGCAGATGGGTGTCGATGAACCCCGGCACCACGACCCGCCCGTCCGCATCGACCGTTCTGGCCGCCTCGTAGTTTCCGTAGGTCCCGACGATCCGGTCGCCGACGACGGCGATATCGCTTTCGGTGAGCGAGCCGTCCAGAACACTGAAGATCCGGGCATTTTTGATGACGAGATCGGCAGGCTCTTCGCCGGATCCCGCGGCGATCGCCCGTGCCAGAAAGTCGATTGGGTGATCCGTGCCGGCAGCCATGGGGGTCTCCAAAGAATCGGGAAGCCGCAGCTTCGTTTCACGCCAGTCTATCGGAGGACCCGCCGCGCCGACAACGCCGCTGCGCCCTTCGGACCGCTTTGAAGAAAAAGCCCTCAGCCGGTCCAAAACGTCGCCTTCGAGGCGATTCATCTGTCCGGACACTGGATTTCAGACGGCTTCGCCATAAAATCTTACGCAGCGAAAACAATATTTTACAATACCTTACCGCATTGCATTAAAAAGAAAATGCGACGGCATCACTTTTAAAATTGACAGAAAACAGCCGATTACAAATAATTAAATCAAGAATAATTAATAGCTCCGAACTGAAATTGGCCGCCGGCAGGCGGCGTCCGGGAGGAAAAGGCCTTGAACAAGCGCGATCAGAGCGGGCGCGGATCGAACTCCGCCCAACTGCGCCAGTACAACGAGCGCATCGTCCTGCTGATGCTTCGCCGCGCCGGCAGCGCGTCCAAGGCCGACCTCGCCCGTGCGACGAAACTGACCAATGCGGCGGTCGGCGGCATCATCCAGACCCTGATCGAGGACGGGCTGATCATTGAAAGCGGCAAGCGTCATGACGGCGGCCGCGGACAGCCGGCGACCCTCCTGAAACTCGCGCCGCGCGGCGCCTTCGGCTTCGGCGTGCGGATCGACCGCACCAACCTGGAAGTCGTCCTGCTCGATTTCGAGGGCAAGGTCATCGGCCGCCGCGCCCACGACATGATCCTGCCGCCGCCCGCCAAGACCCTGGAAATCATCCGCAGCGACCTCGACAACCTGAAATCCCTGCTGAGCGACGAGGAACAGGACCGCATCGCCGGGATCGGCGTCGCCCAGCCGTTCAACCTGGGTGCCTGGCTCCTCGAACTCGGCCTGCCGCCGGCAAGCTTTCGCGAGTGGGACGATTTCGACATCACCGAGGCATTGCAGGACGCCACCGACCTGCCAGTGTTCCACGAGAACGACGGCACGGCTGCGGCCGTGGCGGAACTCTTTTACGGCCATGGCCGCGAACACGACAACTTCCTCTACCTCTTTCTCGGCCCGGCGATCGGCGGAGGCCTGATCCTGTCCGGCGACGTCGTGCGCGGTGTCACCGGCAATGCGGGCGATGTGGCCATGATGCCGGTTCCGCCGAGCAGGTTGTCGACGGCGCCGGAGCCGAAGAAGCAATGGGACCTGCTTCTGACCCGCGCCTCCCTGGTGTCGCTTGCCCGTCACCTGTCGCCGGAGAATTTTGCGTCGCTCAGCCGCCTGGACCTGCAGGACGCCGCCGAGCGGGGCGATCCGGCGGTCACCGAATGGATGGCTGACTGCATCGACGCGCTCACGCCGTCGCTCGGCGCCGCCTATGCCCTCCTCGACATGCCGCTCGTCATCATCGACAGCGATCTCGACGGTGTCTTCGCCGAGCAGCTGACGAAAGGGCTGGCCGCGGCACTGGCGGAAGCCGCGCCGGAAGCCCGCAACACACCCGATCTGCTGTTCGGCAGCTTCCATCAGGATGCAGGCGCGATCGGCGCCGCCAGCCTGCCGATGTTTTTCAACTTTTCGCCGCGCGCGGCGATCCTGACCGGGAACCGGCCCGGAGGCTCCGCCGGCGCTGCCGTCCGGAATGAAGAGGCCGGCGCACCGGCCTGAGGGACACGGCCGAAAGATGCGGCCATAAGATACGGTTCGGGTCAGGACTGGCCAAATCCGAACCGTCCATTCAAGACACGGCCAGGGAGGAAACGAAATGATCCGTAAGCTACTCGCAACAGGCTCCGTCCTCGCGGTCATGGCGGCTGCACCCGCTGCGGCAGCAGACATCTCCGCCTGCCTGATCACCAAGACCGACACCAATCCCTTCTTCGTCAAGATGAAGGAAGGCGCCTCGGCCAAGGCCAAGGAACTCGGGATCGACCTGAAGACCTATGCCGGCAGGATCGACGGCGACCATGAAACCCAGGTCTCGGCCATCGAAACCTGCATCGCCGACGGTGCGAAGGGCATCCTGCTGACCGCATCCGACACCTCCTCGATTGTCTCCTCGGTTCAGCAGGCACGCGACGCCGGCCTTCTGGTGATCGCCCTCGATACGCCGCTCGATCCCATCGACGCTGCGGACGCCACCTTCGCCACCGACAACTTCAAGGCCGGTGAACTGATCGGCAAATGGGCCGCCGCCACGCTCGGCGCCGACGCCGCCGATGCCAAGATCGGCATGCTCGACCTGGCCGTCAGCCAGCCGACCGTGGGCGTGCTGCGCGACCAGGGTTTCCTGCAGGGATTCGGCATCGACCTCGGCGACCCGAACAAGTGGGGTGACGAAACCGATCCGCGCATCGTCGGCAACGACGTGACCGCCGGCAACGAGGAAGGCGGCCGCAAGGCCATGGAAAACCTGCTCGCCAAGGACCCGATGATCAACGTGGTCTACACCATCAACGAACCGGCCGCCGCCGGCGCCTATGAGGCGCTCAAGGCCATCGGCCGCGAAAACGACGTTCTGATCGTCTCCGTCGACGGCGGCTGCCCCGGCGTCGCCAACGTCAAGGACGGCGTGATCGGCGCCACCTCCCAGCAGTATCCGCTGCTGATGGCCTCCAAGGGTATCGAGGCGATTGCCGAATACGCCAAGAGCGGCGCCAAGCCGGAGCCGAGCCCGGGCAAGGACTTCTTCGACACCGGCGTCGCGCTCGTGACCGACAAGCCGGCCGAGGGCGTTCCGTCCATCGACACCGCCGAAGGCACCAAGCTCTGCTGGGGTTGATTGAACCCTCAAGCAGACGGCAAGCTCTCCTTGGGGGCGGTTCCGCCGCCCCCAAGCTCAGGAAGCCCGGAAAGGCTCCAAAATCCGTGGGAGGATAAGGGATGACTTCAAGCAACCAGACAGCCGCCAATCCGGCTTCCTATGAAGCCGCTGCCGCAGCGACCCCCCAGCAGGTGGCCGCCTTCGACGACCATCGTCACGGCCTGATGCACAAGGTTCAGCACGCCTTGCACATGACCCCGTCGCTGGTGCCGCTGATCGTGCTGCTTTTGTCCATGCTCGTCTTCGGCATCCTGCTCGGCTCGAAGTTCTTCTCGCCCTTCGCCCTGACCTTGATCCTGCAGCAGGTGCAGATCGTCGGCATTGTGGCCGCAGCCCAGAGCCTCGTGATCCTGACCGCCGGGATCGACCTGTCCGTCGGCGCGATCATGGTCCTGTCCTCGGTGGTCATGGGCCAGTTCGCTTTCCGCTACGGATTGCCCGTCCCGCTCGCAGTCTTTTCCGGTCTGCTCTGCGGCTCGATCTGCGGCTATATCAACGGCTGGCTCGTCGCCGCGATGAAACTGCCGCCGTTCATCGTCACGCTCGGCATGTGGCAGATCGTGCTGGCGACCAATTTCCTCTATTCCGCCAACGAGACCATTCGCGCCCAGGAGATTGCCGAACAGGCGCCCCTGCTCCATTTCTTCGGCAACAAGGTCAACATCGGCGGCGCGATCTTCACCTATGGCGTGATCTTCATGGTGCTTCTGGTCATCGTGCTGGCCTATTGCCTGCGCCATACCGCCTGGGGCCGCCATGTCTACGCCGTCGGCGATGATCCGGAGGCGGCCGCACTCTCCGGCGTTCAGGTGAAAAAGACCCTGATCTCCGTTTACGTGCTGTCCGGCCTGATCTGCGCCTTTGCCGGCTGGGCCCTGATCGGGCGCATCGGCTCCGTGTCGCCGACCTCCGGCCAGTTGTCGAATATCGAATCCATTACCGCGGTCGTGATCGGCGGCATCTCCCTCTTCGGCGGCCGCGGCTCGATCCTCGGAACCCTGTTCGGCGCCCTGATCGTCGGCGTCTTCACCCTTGGCCTGCGTCTGCTCGGTGCCGACGCGCAATGGACCTATCTGCTCATCGGCGTGCTGATCATCGCAGCCGTTGCCGTGGACCAGTGGATCAGAAAGGTGTCAGTCTGATGGAACCCCTTCTCAAAGGCCGCAATCTCGTCAAACGCTATGGCCGCGTAACTGCCCTGGATCATTGCGATTTCGATCTGATGCCGGGAGAGATCCTTGCCGTGATCGGCGACAATGGCGCCGGCAAGAGCACCCTGATCAAGGCAATTTCCGGCGCCGTCGTTCCCGATGAGGGCGAAATCCATCTGGACGGCAAGCGCATCCATTTCACCTCGCCGATCCAGGCCCGCGAGGCCGGCATCGAAACCGTGTACCAGACGCTTGCCATGTCGCCGGCGCTCTCAATCGCCGACAACATGTTCATGGGCCGCGAGATCCGCAAACCCGGGTTCCGAGGCAGGTGGCTGCGCCAGCTCGACCGCCGGAAGATGGAAGAGATGGCCCGTGAAAAGCTCTCCGAACTCGGCCTGATGACCATCCAGAACATCAACCAGGCGGTGGAAACCCTGTCCGGCGGCCAGCGCCAGGGCGTCGCCGTCGCGCGCGCCGCCGCGTTCGGCTCGAAGGTGGTCATCATGGACGAACCGACCGCAGCGCTCGGCGTCAAGGAAAGCCGCCGCGTGCTCGAACTGATCAAGGACGTGAAAGCACGCGGGCTCCCCATCATCCTCATAAGCCATAATATGCCCCACGTCTTTGAGGTGGCCGACCGCATCCATATTCACCGGCTCGGAAAACGGGCGGCTGTCATCAAGCCGCAGGATTTCTCCATGGCGGATGCGGTCGCCATCATGACCGGAGCCATGGATCCACCCGAAGGGCTTGCGGCCTAACAAGGCTGAAAGCCCCCTCCCGGCGGGCCGGCATCCTCAAACGAATGCCGGTCCGCAATTCTGGAAGAACCCGATGATACTGATTTGCGGCGAAGCGCTCTTCGACATGTTCGCCTCCGACCTCGCGCAGGACCCCGTCACCTTCGACGCCTATGTGGGCGGATCGCCCTTCAATGTTGCGATCGGCCTTGCCCGGCTTGGCGACGACGTCGCCTTTTTCGGCGGCATCTCGAAAGACCTGCTCGGTGAGAAACTGATCGGACGGCTCAGGTCGGAAGGCGTCGGTACCGGCCACGTCTGCCGTCCGGAAGCGCTCACGACCCTGAGCGTCGTGCAAAAGGATGCAAACGGCCATCCGGCCTATACCTTCTATGGCGACGGCGCCGCCGACCGCATGGTCACGGTGGCCGACCTGCCGTCGGAAATCGACGATCTTTCCATCCTGCACGTCGGGTCCTATTCCGCCCTCGTCGAACCGGTCGCTTCGGCCCTGAAGACCCTGATGAGGCAGCAGAAGGCGAACTGCCTGATCGCCTTTGACCCGAACATACGCCCGACGGTCGTCGCCGACCTTTGCCGCTGGCGGCAAAACACGGAAGAGATTGCCGCCCTTGCCGACATCATAAAGGTGAGCGACGAGGACCTTGCCCTGATTTACCCGGATCGGGACCCCGCGGAAATCGCCCGGCACTGGCTGGACCTTGGCGCCGGGCTCGTCGTCGTCACTGCCGGCGCCGGGGGGGCAACGGCCTTCACCGGGGACCTTAGCGTCCAAGTGCCCGGCAGGACCGTCACCGTCATCGACACCGTTGGCGCGGGAGACACCTTCCAGGCCGCCCTGCTGTCCGGGCTTGTCGCGCGTGACATCACGAGCCGGGATGCCATGGAGGGGCTTGACCATGCTGCACTGCATGAGATTGTCTTGAAGGCGGTCAACGCCTCGGCGCTGACCTGCACCAGACAGGGGGCGGACCTCCCCTCGCGGGAAGACGTGATCCGGTTTGAAAACAATTGCTGACAAGCAAATTAAATCGATTTAAAACCCGATCGAAATTACCAGATTTGAGGATCGTTTCATGGCGGCACGTTTCTTGGAGGTCGACGATTTTGACCTTGTGGTCTTTGGGGCCTCGGGCGATCTCGCCCACCGCAAACTGATCCCGGCCCTTTATCACCGCGACTGCGACGGCCAGTTGCCGGAAAACGCGCGAATCGTCTGCAGCGCCCGCCGCGACTATTCCCACGACGACTACCGCGAATGGGCCAGCCTGGCCCTGAAGGAGCATGTCAGGGACATCGACGAAGCTCATCTCAACCGCTTCCTGGGCCGGATCTACTACGTCAAGATCGACATCGGCAGCGGCGAAGGTTTCGACGACCTGAAGAAGATCCTGAACGAACGCGCCGATGTGATCCGCGCCTTCTATCTCGCCGTCGGTCCGGACCTGTTCGGCACGATCTGCGAGAAGATCGGCAGAGCCGGTCTCGTCACCGACCAGACGCGAGTTGTCATTGAAAAACCGATCGGCAAGGACGGCGCATCCGCCAAGATCCTGAACGACACCGTCGGCGCCGTCTTCGACGAGCACCAGATTTTCCGTATCGACCACTACCTGGGCAAGGAAACGGTGCAGAACCTGATGGCGCTGCGCTTCGCCAACGCCCTGTTCGAACCGCTGTGGAACGCCGCCCACATCGACCATGTCCAGATTACCGTCGCCGAATCCCTAGGGGTCGGCGGACGGGCGGGCTATTACGATACTGCCGGCGCCCTGCGCGACATGGTCCAGAACCACATTCTCCAGCTGCTCTGCCTTGTGGCCATGGAACCGCCGGAATCCATGGATGCCGACAGCGTCCGTGACGAGAAGCTGAAGGTCCTCAAGGCGCTTGCCCCGATCAGCGAACAGAATATGGAAAAGGTCACGGTCCGCGGCCAGTATCGTGCGGGTGCATCCGCAGGCGGAGCGGTACCCGGTTATCTGGAGGAACTCGGCGACCAGACGAGCACCACGGAAACCTTCGTCGCGCTGAAGGCGGAAATTGCCAACTGGCGCTGGGCGGGCGTTCCCTTCTATCTGCGCACCGGCAAGCGGCTTGCCCAGCGCGTCTCGGAGATCGTGGTCCAGTTCCGCCCGATCCCCCATTCGATCTTCGATGAGGAAGCAGGTACCATATCGGCGAACCGGCTGATCATTCGCCTGCAGCCGGATGAAGGCGT
Organism: Roseibium aggregatum; assembly: GCF_014692675.1. Classification (GTDB taxonomy): domain Bacteria; phylum Pseudomonadota; class Alphaproteobacteria; order Rhizobiales; family Stappiaceae; genus Roseibium; species Roseibium aggregatum_C. Next base: position 81,790 of record NZ_JABFCZ010000018.1, read on the forward strand.
GCAGATGAAGGTCATGATCAAGGACCCGGGTCCGGGCGGCATGCGCCTGCGCCAGGTTCCCCTCGACATGAGCTTTGCCGAGGCCTTCAAGGTGCGCAATCCGGACGCCTACGAGCGGCTGATCATGGACGTGATCCGCGGCAACCAGACCCTGTTCATGCGCCGCGACGAAGTGGATGCCGCCTGGACCTGGGTCGACCCGATCCTGGAGGCCTGGGCAAATTCCAAGGACAAGCCACGCGGTTACACCGCCGGCACCTGGGGCCCGTCGGCCTCCATTGCCCTGGTCGAACGCGACGGCCGCACCTGGGCCGAAGACGGGCTTTGAGCCGCCCGGCCCGACACCTGAGAACCAAGCGATCGAGGAACCAGCCATGACGACCATCCAAGCCCGCGTCGGCGAAGTCACCGAACGCATCGTCAAACGCAGCCACGACGGCCGCTCGCGTTATCTGGACCGTATCCGTGCCGCCGCCGACAAGGGGCCGCACCGCTCCCGCCTGTCCTGCGGCAACCTCGCCCACGGCTTTGCCGCCTGCGGCCTGTCCGACAAGCAGGCGCTCTCCGGCGACGTGGTGCCGAACCTCGGCATCATCACCGCCTATAACGACATGCTGTCGGCCCATCAGCCTTACGAGCATTTTCCCGACCTGATCCGTCAGGCCGCGCATGAAGTGGGTGCCGTGGCGCAGGTCGCCGGAGGCGTGCCGGCCATGTGCGACGGCGTCACCCAGGGCCAGGACGGCATGGAACTGTCGCTGTTTTCCCGCGATGTGATCGCCATGGCCGCGGCCGTCGGCCTGTCGCACCAGATGTTCGACGCCGCGGTGTTCCTGGGGATCTGCGACAAGATCGTGCCCGGACTGGTGATTTCCGCCCTCTCCTTCGGCCATCTGCCGGTGGTCTTCATTCCCGCCGGCCCGATGACGACGGGCATTTCCAACGACGAGAAGGCCAAGATCCGCCAGCTCTATGCCGAAGGCAAGGTCGGCCGGGACGCGCTGCTGGAATCGGAATCCAAGGCCTATCACGGGCCGGGAACCTGCACCTTCTACGGCACCGCCAATTCCAACCAGATGCTGATGGAGATCATGGGGCTGCACATGCCGGGCGCCTCTTTCGTCAATCCGGGCACGCCCTTGCGCGATGCCCTGACCCGCGAAGCCGCGAAACGGGCGCTCGCCATCACCGCTCTCGGCAACGAATTCACCCCCGTCGGCGAGGTGATCGACGAAAAGGCCATCGTCAACGGCGTCGTCGGCCTTCATGCCACCGGCGGGTCCACCAACCACACCATGCACCTGGTCGCCATGGCGGCAACCGCCGGCATCCGGCTGACATGGGACGATATTTCCGATCTTTCCGACGTGGTCCCGCTTCTGGCTCGCGTCTACCCGAACGGCAAATCTGACGTGAACCATTTCCAGGCCGCCGGCGGCCTCGGCTTCCTGATCCGGGAACTGCTTTCGGGCGGTTACCTGCACCAGGACGTCAAGACGGTCCACGGCACGGACCTCGCCGGCTATACGGTCGAAGCCAAACTCGACGGTGACGGCACCGTCCGGCGCGAGCCGGTGCCGGACGCCTCCGGCGACGAGACCGTTCTGGCGCCGCTTGCCAAGGCGTTCCAGCCGACCGGCGGACTGAAGATGCTGACCGGCAACATCGGCAAGGCGGTGATCAAGATTTCGGCCGTCGCGAAGGAGCGTCATGTCATCGAAGCGCCCGCCCGCGTGTTCCATTCCCAGGAAGACTTCCTCGCCGCCTTCTCGCGCAAGGAACTCAACAGCGATGTCGCCGCTGTGGTCCGCTTCATGGGCCCTAAGGCCTGCGGCATGCCGGAGCTGCACAAACTCACCCCTTCCCTCGGCATCCTGCAGGACCGCGGCCACAAGGTGGCGCTGATAACCGACGGGCGCATGTCGGGCGCCTCCGGCAAGGTGCCCGCGGCCATCCATGTCACCCCGGAAGCCGCCGACGGCGGCGCGATCGCAAGGATCCGCGACGGCGACATGATCCGCATCAACGCCGTGACCGGCGCTCTGGAGGTTCTGGTCGACGCGGCGGAATTCGCCGCCCGCGAACCGGCAACCCAGGACATGAGCGCGCATCAGACCGGTGTCGGCCGCGACCTCTTCGCCGCCTTCCGCGCCAACGTCGGTACGGCGGATACGGGCGCGCATGTTTTCGGCGCGTGAGAACAGATTTAGGCTGAAAGCCCTTCGAGGAGATCCGATTAATGTCCCAGAACACCGACCGGCTGGATGCCATCATGACCGCGGCTCCGGTCATTCCGGTCCTGATCATTGAAGACCCCAAAAGAGCGGTCCCCATGGCCAAGGCGCTGGTGCGCGGCGGGTTGAAGGTCCTGGAAATCACGCTTAGAACCGCACATGCGCTTGAAGCCATTGACGCCATCCGCGAACACGTCAGCGACGCGATCGTCGGTGCGGGAACGGTCCTGAACGCCGGCCAGTATGCCGATGTGGTTGCCGCCGGGTCCCAGTTCGTCGTGTCGCCCGGGGCGACCGATGCGCTGGTCGATGCTGCGGCCCATTATGACGTGCCGCTGCTGCCGGGAGCGGCAACGGCTTCGGAAGTCATGCGCCTGATGGAACGCGGTTACAGCCGGCTGAAATTCTTCCCCGCCGAACAGGCCGGAGGTGCTGCCTATCTGAAATCCCTGTCCTCGCCCTTGAGCGCGATAAAATTCTGCCCGACCGGCGGCATTACGCCGGAAAAGGCGAAGACCTACCTCGGCCTGCCGAATGTGGTCTGCGTCGGCGGGTCCTGGGTCGCGACCGCCGAGATGATCATGGCTGAAGAATGGGATGAAATCGAACGGCTGGCCCGCGCCGCGGCGGCACTCGGCAAATAGGCCGGCGAACAGGGACCGCCGTTTCAGGTTGCCTGCCGATCGTTTGGCAAGCCGACTTAACTGGCCGGTTCCACGGTTTCCCAGACAAGGCGAAGCCCTGCGGAATTGTCGTTACGCCAGACGAACTCGCCAAGAACCGGCTTGTCGAACTTCTTGATGGTAAGCATGACTTCCTCGGGCAGGGACTTGAAACCCTTGGCAGTGACGCGGCAGCCGTTCTGGCCTGCGTCCACGATCGTCCCGGAAATTTCGGTGATGCCATCCTTGTCGGCGATCTTGACCGGGATGGAGACCTTGTTGCGCCGCTCCCGCCGCTTGTCCTGAACCGTGCCGGTCTCTCCACGCGGGAAGACGACTGCCGCCTCGTTGCCCTTGACCGCGGTCACCTGCGCCTTGGTCAGCTTGCCGGTATTGCCGACGCGGATGCCGATATTCTTGCGCAACTCGTTCACGTCGTCCGCAATGAGCTTGCATCCCCACTCGCTCACGTTCGAGGCGGTGGCCTTGATGCAGGCAAGGTTGTCGAAGTCAATCACAAGGACTTCTTCCGTGACATCTTCCTGATCCTGAAGGTGCGCGAGGCCGTGCATTACCCATCTCCGAAATCTACCGAAATTGAAACTATCAACAAACGGTTGCCGATCACTTAAGGGAAACCGGTTTTTGATGCGGTTACCTCATTCAATATTCAGCAGTTTTGACAGTTCTTCGGTTCACTGGGCCTACATCTGGGCATAGGCCGCAAGCGCGACAACGGCGAGCATGGACAGGGCCATCAGCACGTTGATGGTAAAATGTGCCCGCTCGCTCAGATCCAGACGATGAAGGTAGATCCCGGCGCCCAGCCAGAGCAGATGCACGGGTATCCAGATGGCGTTGATCGCAAGGAATTTCAGGACCGTTTCCGTAGCAAGACTATCCGGATAGAAATTGAAGCCTGAGAAGAACGTCGTATTGACCGCGTAGGCCTTGGGATTGATCGCCTGAAGCGCCAGCCCCCCCATGATACCCGGCGCCCGCTCGGAATGGATGAAGGCAATCCGCGTTCCGGACAGGGCGATCTTGAGCGCAAGATAGAAGAGATACGCGGCCGAGGCGTAAAACAGGATGTCCCTGACGACCGGAACGGAGAAGATGACGGCGGCCAGGCCGCTGACCACGGCAAGAGCGACCATATTCGTGCCGATGAAAAGCCCGGTGACATAGCGCAGACCCGCCCGGGCACCGAACCCGGATCCGACACCGGCCGTCGACAGCACGCCGGGACCCGGCGTGATCAGAAGAAAAAAGACGGCACCGAGAAAGATCAGCATGACGAGAGTGAGCAAACCTGCGATTGAATTGGTGGATCGATTCTATTTACCGATATCCCAAGGATAAAGGGACCGAAGGGATATAACAGTGTTAACCTCCCGAATGAAAATTCGATATGGAGCCCATTTCCATGAAACCTTTGACGACACCGACATTTGCGCTGGTATTTTCCTGCTGCCTCTTTGCAACCGCTGCGACCGCGGAAACCCTTTGCACCGGGTTCGGCCCGCAAACGCCCCGCGACATCTCGAATAAAGCCGGAACAAATCCCCGGACGTTCACCCTCGCGCCCGACGCCACAAAAATGAACCTGTGCGATATCCACACCCATACCAATGCCGAACACAAGGGGCCCGGCTTCACGGTATTTGCCGGCGGCGGCGAACATGGCGGCTTCAAGTGCAACGAGACCGATCAGTTGACCGAGGCGGAGCTCGAGGATCCGGGCGAACTTGCCTATCACGGCGTGAAGCCGGGCGACACCATCGAGGTTCACTGGGTTTACACCTCATGCGATGGTATTCCCGGACCGGGCCTCGGCTCGTGTCTGAGCGACACTTGCGCCAACCCGCAATTGCGCGTGGAAGCCCAGGTCTTTCTGGTCGTGAACGATCCGAAGGCCCTCGACTTCACGGATTTCGCCTATGAGGACAACAAGGTGAACGGCCTGTACCAGGCCAAGGCGCTTCCGACGGGAACCGGCGAGCCCGTGCGCTTTGCCGGATCGACCACCGGACCGAGCTATACCCAGGAGGTCTGTTCGCCTCTCCAGGTCACCTGGAGCGTTCGGCCGCAATGCGCGAAGCTCGACATCAACTCGCTGAACCGGTGGGCGAAAAACGGCAACATCTTCAAGGAGGACCACTCCCATGGCGTCCGCCAGCTCGTGACCGCACCGGAACTTCTGGCGCCGATCGATTAAGTCGTAAACTCATCCATATTTTCAGCCTGCCCCTCCTCTCCCCCGGTATCCTGTGCTAAGACGCTACCGGAGGAGAGGATCTCGGGAATCCTCTCGTTTTAATCGTTTTAAATACACATCCCAGGAGGCCCTTTGCATGGCTGCAGCGGACACTTTCCAGAACCTCGCCTCCCATGCCCGGACGTTTGAAGAGCGGCCCTTGCGCAAGCTGTTTGAGGCCTACCCGGCCCGTTTCGACACGCTGTCGTTCCGCCTCGATGATCTGCTGATCGATTTCTCCAAATGCATCCTGGACGAAAAGGCGCTGGAGCTGCTTCTCGGTCTCGCCCGTGAAGCCGGCGTGGAAGCCCGCCGGGATGCCATGTTCGAAGGCGCAAAGATCAACGAAACCGAAGGCCGCGCCGTCTTGCATACCGCCTTGCGGAACAGTTCGGACCGGCCCGTGCTTGTCGATGGCGAGAACGTCATGCCTGAGATCCGCTCCGTGCTGACAGCAATGGCCGACTTCGCCGAAGTGGTCCGCGCCGGTGATCTGACGGCAAAGAACGGCGCGCCTTTCACCGACGTGGTCAATATCGGTATCGGCGGCTCCGACCTGGGCCCCCTGATGACCACGCTGGCGCTGGCGCCCTACCACGACGGTCCGGCGGTCCACTACGTCTCCAACGTCGACGGCGCTCATATCGCCGATACGCTGAAGGCGCTTAACCCGGCAACAACCTTGATCCTGGTCGCCTCGAAAACCTTCACCACCATCGAAACCATGACCAATGCGCAGACGGCGCGCAAATGGATCACCGATGTGCTCGGCGAAGAGGCCGTCGAAGCGCATTTCGCGGCCATTTCCACAGCCCTCGACAAGGTCGCGGCCTTCGGCATCGCGGAGGACAGGATCTTCGGCTTCTGGGACTGGGTCGGCGGACGCTACTCCATCTGGTCGGCCATCGGCCTGCCGCTGATGATCGCCATCGGCCCCGATGCCTTCGCCGATTTCCTGGAAGGCGCCCATGCCATGGACCGGCATTTCGCCGAAGCGCCGCTGGAGACCAACCTGCCTGTGCTGCTTGGACTGGTCGGTGTCTGGAACCGGGATATCCTGGGGTATTCCGCGCGGGCGGTCCTGCCCTATGACCAGCGGCTTGCCCGCCTTCCCGCCTACCTGCAGCAGCTCGACATGGAATCCAACGGCAAACGGGTCAGGCTGGACGGCACACCGGTAGACATGGACACGGGGCCACTGGTCTGGGGCGAACCCGGCACCAACGGACAGCACGCCTTCTACCAGCTCCTGCATCAGGGAACGACAGTGATCCCTTGCGAATTCATCGTTGCCGCCAGGGGCCACGAAGCGGATCTCGTTCACCATCACGAAATGCTGGTCGCAAATTGCCTGGCCCAGTCGGAGGCCCTGATGGTCGGCCGAACGCTTCAGGAGGCGAAAGCCCTGCTGAAGGCATCAGGGAAGTCGGACGAAGAAGCGGACCGCCTTGCCCCGCACAAGGTTTTCCCCGGCAACCGGCCGTCCCTGACCATTGCCTACGACAGGCTGACCCCGTTTGCACTTGGCCGGCTGATCGCCCTTTACGAGCACCGGGTCTTCGTCGAGGGCGTGATCTGGGGGATCAATTCCTTCGACCAGTGGGGTGTGGAACTCGGCAAGGAACTCGCGACCGCGCTGCTGCCCATGGTCCGGGGCGAACAGGGACCGGACGGCAAGGACAGCTCCACGAAAGGCCTTCTCGCCACGCTTTCTCAACCGGTCGCCGGTTAGGCTTCAAATGGTGGAGACCGCTCCACAGACCGATTGCCGTCTTGAAGAAACCCGATTACCTTTGGGCATCTTTAAGCGAAAAATATGGAACGAAATGACATATCTCATTGTTGCCAATACAATATGATGAGATCACCTTCGTACTCTTCGATGGAATCTGGAGACTTGTGAAATGAAGAAGTTGATTGTTCTCGCAGCTGCCGGTCTGCTTCTGGCGGCCTGCCAGTCGGACAGCCAGCGTGACCGTGCGCTCGTCGGCGGCGGCCTCGGTGCTGCAACCGGGGCAGTCATCGGTTCGGCCATTGACGGCGGCGGTGCCGGCGGCGCCATTGCCGGTGCCGCGATCGGTGCAGTCGGCGGCGCGGTCGTCGGATCGGCGACCACTCCGAAGAACTGCGTTGCCTATGACCGCTACGGCCGTCCGTACCGGGTTGCATGCCCGTAAAATAGACAAGACCGACATTTGGCCAGAACCGTTGTAAAATAAGGGTGATTCGATTCCTAAAACGTCGGGAGGCGTGGATGAAACCCTTACTTGCCGTAGCGGTTCTGGCCGTTTTCCTAGCCGGTTGCGTAAACAGCGAAAGCCAGCGGGACCGCATGCTGATCGGCGGAGGTCTCGGTGCGGCGACCGGTGCCGCGGTCGGCGCTGCCGTCGGCTCGGGCGGGGGAGCCACCCTTGCCGGCGCTGCAATCGGTGCCATGGGCGGCGGGATTATCGGCGTGATGACCACGCCGAGGAACTGCGTTGCCCGCGACCAGAACGGCGTGCCCTACAAGGTGCGCTGCCCCTGAGGCGGCGAATTACCGGACCGGTCTTCAGAAACGACAAAAGGCAGGGGCGCAAGCCCCTGCCTTTTTCATGTTCTTCCGCAGGAAGTTGCCTCAGGCGGCCTGCGACACCTTGGTTTCCAGCGCCGTCTTCGGATCGACGAAGTCATAGCCAAGTGCGGTGGCGACGGCTTCGCAGGTAACCATGCCGGCATGAACGTTCAGGCCCGGCAGGAACAGCGGGTCATCGAGCAGCGCCTGCTTCGCGCCCTTGTCTGCAAGGGCGAGCGTGAACGGCAGGGTGGCGTTGTTGAGTGCATAGGCAGACGTCCGCGGAACAGCACCCGGCATGTTCGCCACGCAGTAATGGACGACCTCGTCGACGATATAGCTCGGCTCCGAATGGGTGGTCGGCTTCGAGGTGGCAAAGCAGCCGCCCTGGTCGATGGCCACGTCCACCAGAACCGCCCCCGGCTTCATGCGCTTGACCATGTCCGCGCTGACAAGCTTCGGTGCTGCCGCTCCGGGAACCAGAACCGCGCCGACCACCATGTCGGCGTCCATGACGTACTGCTCCAGCGCCGCCTTCGTGGAATAGACGGTCTTCAGCGCCGGCCCGAAGGTCTGCGACAGATGGGCCAGAACGGTGACGTTGCGATCCAGCACCGTCACGTCCGCGCCGAGGCCCAGAGCCATTGTGATGCAGTTGGAGCCGACGACGCCGCCACCGATGACGACGACCTTGGCCGGCGCAACGCCCGGCACGCCGCCGATGAGGATGCCCACGCCGCCGTTTGCACGTTCCAGCGCGGTCGCGCCAGCGGTCACGGCCAGCCGGCCGGCGACCTGGGACATCGGCGCCAGCAGCGGCAGCCCGCCATCGACACCCTGGACCGTTTCATAGGCGATGCAGGTCGCGCCGGACTTCACAAGGTCCGCCGTCTGGGGCGCATCGGGCGCAAGGTGGAGATAGGTGAAAAGGATATGATCCGGACGCAGCATGGCTCGTTCCACGGCCTGCGGCTCCTTGACCTTGACGATCATTTCCGCCGTGTCGAAGACTTCGGCCGCCGATCCGAGGATCTTCGCGCCCGCGGCTTCATAGACCGCGTCGTCCGCACGGATGCCCGCGCCCGCCTGGGTTTCCACGAAAACCTCGTGGCCGCGCGCCACGATCTCCTGAACACTGTCCGGGGTCAGACCGACCCGGTATTCCTGGTTCTTGATTTCCTTCGGCACACCGATGCGCATGATTTTGCCCTCTCTGGTCGGGTTCGAGTTGCTAACTATTTTAAGCCACCATCGCTCGAATTTCCTTGCAATCGCCGCATGGAAAACCTCAAAATTGCAATATCGAAATAAAAATTGGCAAATTATTCGAATTTTCTGCCAAAGGAGCTTTCATGAAACTCGATCGGCTTGACCGCCGTATCCTTCAGGAACTGCAACGCGACGGACGGATTGCCAATGCGGACCTTGCCGAAAAGGTCGGCCTGTCGCCGTCGACCTGCCTGCGCCGCGTCCGCGCCCTGGAAGACGTCGGGATCATAGACAAGTATGTCGCGCTTTTGGATCAGCGCAAGCTTGGAAGGCGTATGGATGTCTTCGTCGAAATCGCCCTGACGGGCCAGTCGAACGAGGTGCTGGAGAGTTTCGAAAAGGCGGTCGCCCGCTCCGGCGAGATCATGGAATGCTATCTGATGGCCGGCGACGCCGACTACATGCTGCGCGTGACGGCCGCCGACCCGACCGATTTCGAGCGTATTCACCGGGAGGAACTGGCGCGCCTGCCCGGCGTTCTCAGAATGAAATCCTCCTTCGCCATCCGGCCGATCGTGCGCAAGACCGCCTTTCCGATGGCCGAAAACCGCGATTGATCGGCCGGTGCACGTCGGTGGACAATCCGTATCGACGCCCTTGATGACGCAAGTTATAGTCGCGACAGCACATGGAGCTGCACCAAGGGAGAAACCGCAGGGTGACCTACAAGGTAACCCGGCTTATCGATCCGACCTATCAGCTGGCCGAATGTCCGACATGGGACGACAGGACCGGCCGCCTGCTGTGGACCGATATTCAAGGCCGGACCATCCAGTCCATGGACTGGGCCACCAAATCCATCACATCGTGGCAATTCGAAAACGAGGTCGGATCATTCGGCCTGGCGGATGACGGCCGGCTTGTCGTCAGCGTGTGGGACAAGGTCATCCTGTTCGATCCTGAGAGAGGCGAAAGGTCGGTGCTGGCGGAGATCGAGACCGACCTGCCCCAGACCCGGCTGAACGACGGCAAGGTGGGCCCGGACGGCGCCTTCTGGGTCGGCACCATGGACACGTCGGACCCGCGTGAGCCGATCGGCGGGTTCTACCGGGTGGATGCGGGCGGCGACGTCTGGCAGATCCGCGACGGGCTCAAGGTCTCCAATGGTCTCGCCTGGTCCCCGGACGGAACCCTCATGTACCATTCCGACAGTTCGCCGGGATGGATCGAGGCCTATGTCTTCGATCCTGCGACCGGCGCTCTCGGAGCGAAGATGCTCTTCGCCCAACAGAAAGACGAGACCGGCAGACCGGACGGCGCCACCGTGGATGCGGAAGGCAACTACTGGAGCGCGGGCGTCTCCGCCGGTGTTCTCAACTGCTTTTCGCCCGACGGCGAGCTGAAACGCGCCATTCCCATGCCTTGCCCGAAGCCGACCATGCCCTGCTTCTGCGGACCTGATCTCGACCAGCTGGTGGTCACGAGCCTCAAGGCTTCACCGGAGACCGACGACGGTGTCTCCGGCGGGGTCTATCTGGTGGAAGGCCATGGGACAAAGGGCCTGCCGGCGGCCCGGTTCAGGACGGGCGCAATCTGACCGCTCGCGTCGCCTGGCGTCCTTCCCGGTTGTAAGGCCTTGCCAATATCGCAAGAATGCGAAACCGCCTTTTCAACCGCGAGCCTAATTGCCTGATCATGTCCTTGCTCTACCGCCCCCTGATTGCCAGAAACCCCGCAGAAGCACACCGGGCGGCGACGCCCCTGGAACTGCTGTTCGATCTTGTCTCGGTCATCGCGATTGCCGCGGCCGCGGCGGGCCTCCATCATGCCGTCGTCGAAGCACACACCTTCGAAGGCGTGATCACCTTCCTGATGGCCTTTTTCGCGATCTGGTGGGCCTGGATGAACTACACCTGGTTCGCCTCGGCCTATGACAATGACGACATGGTCTTCCGGCTTCTGACCATGGTCATCATGGCCGGCTCGCTGACCATGGCCGCAGGCATCAATGTCCTGGTCGAGACCGGTGACCTCGCCATGGTCGTCATCGGCTATGTGATCATGCGCGTCGGCATGATCGCCTTCTGGCTCAGGGCGGCCGCATCCGACCGGAAGCGCCAAGCGACGGCCATCGCCTATGCGGTCGGCATCGGCCTCGTTCAGATATTCTGGATCGTCGCCTTCATTCCGCTGCAACCTCTCGCGGCTCCCGTGAATTACGGTCTGTTTCTCGTCGGGGTGGTGCTGGAGCTGACCGTCCCGGTGATCGCGGAACGCAAGAGCACCACACCCTGGCACCGCCATCACATCATCGAACGCTACGGCCTGTTGAACATCATCGTTCTCGGCGAAACCCTGCTGTCGGGCGCCATGTCGCTGCAGCAACTGGCCGACGGCACGATCGACTTCGCCTTCATCGACGTTGCCGTATCCGCCCTCGTCATCGTCTTTTCCATGTGGTGGCTTTATTTCAGCGCCGAGGACCATCTTGAAACCAGCGACCTCAACCGCGCCCTGATCTGGGGCTATGGCCACTACATCATATTTGCGTCGGGCGCCGCCGTCGGCGTCGGTTTCGCCATTCTGGTGGATGTCCTCTCCGGTCACGGACATGCGTCTCTAATGGCCGGGACCTACGCCGTCGCGGTCCCGGTCGCGCTTTACATGGTCGGCCTGTGGTTCGTCCGCGACCGTTTTACACTCAAGGGAAGCGCCCGTTTTTCGCTACCGGTCTTTGCCGTGCCGGTTCTGCTCGCTCCGCTCACACCGGTCGCCCTGGAAGGCATCGCCGGCGCGGTTGCCCTCAGCGTGATTTCAAGGAATTGCCTGGCCCACAGGGCGCACGGAATACGTAACCCCGGCAGCCACTAGTATCTGCAGCCGCTGCGCACCCTGACCGGCTTCCAGACGGTCTGCGCCTCGCGGACCTTCACGGTACGGGTCACGGTGCTGTAGACCGCCGGTTCGCGCACGACCTGCTGTGATGCCGGCTGGACCAGCACCCGTTCCTTGACCGATCCGTAGATCGCCGGCTGGCGGACGGCGACCCTGCCGCCCGGCTTCACCAGCACCCGTTCCTGGACGGTGGAATAAGCGGGTGGATAGGCGATCTTGCACAGGATCCGGCGTCCTTTCCGGACACGGTATTCCCAGCCGTAGCTTGCAGGCCGGACCTGCACCCGGCGGGACTGAAGCGCATAAACGGGCGCAACGGTGCGATAGCTGATCCGTTCCGGCTGAAGCACCACCTGCCGGGCCCGATAGGCATAGACGGCAGGCTGGCGCACCACATGACTGGAAGCCGGCCTGACCAGCACCTGTTCCTGAACGGTCTGGTAGACGGCCGGAACGACGGCCTGCTCGTAACAGGCAAGCGCCCTGCCGCCGGCAAAGGCCGATTGATGCTGGGAGAGGGCCAACAAAATGCCCACACTGGCGCTGACAACGGTTCGACGCATGACACTTCCCCCCTGTCCCGAGCCTGTGAAATGACAGGCCGCAAGGCGAAGTCTAGGGAAAATTAACGAAGTGTTAAACCCCAAAAAGCCGCAACGTCAGGTCCGGACATACAGTTCGCTACCGGTTGTCGTAATCCGTATCTTCGTTGATCACGTGCCGGGCTTCTTCCGGCACCCACTCTCCCCAGCGCGGCTCGAGCTTGTGATCGACCGAGACCCGATCGTCGAAGACGAAACACTCGCCCTTCCAGAGGCTTTTGTCCTCCGGTACCTTTTCCAGGTAATTCAGGATGCCGCCCTGAAGGTGATAGACCTCTTCAAAGCCTTCCCGGAGCATGAGCGAGGTGGCCTTTTCGCAGCGGATACCGCCGGTGCAGAACATGGCGACCTTCGGCTTGTTCTCAAGCTCGACCGCCTGTTGCACCCAGTCGGGAAACTCGCGGAACGACTGGGTCTTCGGGTTGAGTGCGCGCTCGAAGGTGCCGAAGGCATATTCGTAGTCGTTGCGGGTATCGATGACGACCACATCCGGGTCGCTGATCAGTTCGTTCCAGTCTTCCGGCTTAACATAGGTGCCGACCAGTTCGTTCGGATCGATGCCGTCGACTGCAAGCCGCACGATCTCCTGTTTCAGGCGCACCTTCATGCGCTTGAACACGTGCCGGTGGCTCCAGGCCTCCTTGTGCTCCAGGTCCGCAAGCCGCGGATCGGCGCGCAGGTGCTCCAGAAGCTCCCGGACCCCGTACTGGGGACCGCACACCGTGCCGTTGATGCCTTCGCGCGCCAGGAGCAGGCTGCCGCGCACGTCCCGTTCCACGCAGAACCGCTTCAGCGCGTCACGCATCTCCTCGTAGTTCTCGAGGGTGGCAAACTTGTAGAGGGCGGCAATCAGGTACTGGTTCGACATGGCGCTCAGGCTTCGGGCAGCTGTATTTCTTTGCGGTCAGAGTGACCCGCCGCTTATACAGCCATGGCAGAGCAAAAGAGAAGTCCGCAATTCATCGGACCCCTCGCCGCCAATTATTCGCGAGCCAGGTCCTTCCTGCAGTCCGCGATCAGCGCCAGCGCCTTCTCGCCTTCACCGATCTCCTGACCGAGCGCCAGGCAGAGCTTCGCCAGGAACACTTCCGTGTATTCCGGAGCAATGGCGTCAATCGCCTCCGCCATCGCCTCATAGAAGGTTTCGAACTCGTCTGAAGTCATCGAGCCCCTCCTGCATTTTGAAGAATATGGCGCAGAGCGTTTTCAACCCCGTCCGGTTCGCCCTGACGCCACCTTGCCGCCACGTGCATGTCGGGGCGGATGAGATAGAGCGTGCCCTCTTCCGCGTCATAGGCGCGGGCGCCATCCGTCTCTAACCCGATACGTAGGACAGTCACGCCTTCCATCCAGTCCAATTCACCTTTATCCGGCCCGTCTCCGAAGGAAAGAACCGTAAAGCCTGAAAGCCTTTCGGAAAGATGCCCCTGGTCCAGAGGCGGGTCGGCGGCGACCGAACCGGGAGCGGGGCCGGAGGAAAAAGCCGGATCGTCTGCAAGCGTGACCGGGCTGTCGGCATAGGTATAGGGAACCATCTGCCGGGGGTTTGCCAGCGCACCTGCGTATGGTTTCGTCAGGGCGAGCGACAGGGCCGCGTCGCGCATCACCTGCCAGCCATGGCTCGGCGGCGTCATGAACCGGGTGCTTTTCGAGGCATTGGCAAAGACGTCCAGCGTCGCTCCGCGCCGTTCCGGCGTATAGCTGTCGAGCAGTCCCTCCCCGGCCCGGCCATTCAGCACCCAGCCCAGTTTCCAGCCGATGTTCTGGACATCGGCGAGCCCGTTGTTCAGGCCGCGCACGCCGAAGATCGGCACGATATGGGCGCTGTCGCCGATGAAGAAGATCCGCCCGTCCCGGTAATCGTCGAGCGCCAGCGTGTTCGCCGAATAGACGCTCCACCATTCCAGATCGTAACCGCCGGTATGGCCGATATCGGCCAGCACCGCTTCCACGTTTCGGCGCACTTCCTCTTCCCGCGTCGCCTCTTCCGCGGATTCGGCGTCGCGCAGCTGGTAGTCGATCCGCCAGATGTTGTCGGGCTGACGATGCACCAGCACGGTTCCGCCCGGCCGGCAGACCGGGTCGAACAGGGCCCGGCGGATGGTCGGATAATCGTGTTCCATGCGCACGTCGGCAATCACGTAGCGGCCTTCGTAATTCTCGCCCTGAAGCCTGAGCCCACGCATTTTCCGGACCGGGCTGTGGGCGCCGTCGGCCGCCAGCACCCAGTCCGCCTTGAAGGCGTAGTCCGCGGCCGGATCGGAGACGGAAAGCCTGACCCCGTCGTTCTCGTCGGCGACATCCGTTACCGCGCTCTGCCAGCGGATCTCGATCAGCGGCGAGGCATCCGCCGCCTCCCACAGGAACTGCTCGATATACTGCTGCTGGAGATTGTACATCGGCCGGAACCGCTCGGCCTCACTGTCCGGCATCTTGAATTCCAGGATCTGCTTGCCCCGGTAGAATGTCCGCCCCGTGGTCCAGCCGAGTGACTTCTCCAAAAACGGCTTCAACGCGCCGATCCGGTCGAGGATGTAATAGCTCTGGCGCGCAATGCAGATCGCCCGGCTGCCGTCGTTGAAGGTCGCCTTCTTTTCCAGAACCACCGACCGCACGCCCTCACTGGCGAGGGTGAGCGCCGCTGTCAGCCCGACCGGGCCCGCGCCGACGATTGCCACCGGCGCATCGTCGCTCAGATGGGCGCGGTCCGTCGGGCCGTCGAAATGCGGATAGGTGAAATAGAGCGAATCGAGTTCCAATCGGCCTGCAGGACGCATGGGGGTTTCCTCCCTTTCTGGAACAGGCGAGGCCTGTCTTTCCCCTGCTATACATCGCAGGCGCCATGGAATATGTCCTCTTTTATGGAGGACAAGGACCATAGTCACGCCGCTGGCGGCAGTCTTGCGGACGTCTCGCAATGCCTGGGCACGCTCGGCAAACCGGCGTTCCTGGAGCCTTTCTTTGACCTTCTGAAATCCACGGCGACCGCCCAGATCATGATTTTCAGCTACAGGGACAACCACGCCCAGTGCCTGCTGTCGCGCAATTTCATCGAAGGCGGCATCGGCAAGCGCCTGGCCGCGGACTATCTGGACGACTGGTTCCTGCAGGACCCGCTCTATACGCGGATCATGGCCCTCGACGGGGGAAGTTTCGAAACCCACCGGCTGAAAGACGTCCTGCCGGAAGTTTCGCAAGACTACCGGCGCCGGTTCTTCGACGACCCGTCCATCGAGGACAAGACGACGGTGCTGTCGGTCAGCAAACAACGGCTGGCGATCAGCTTCTACTGGCAGACCCGATGTGACACCTCACCGGATCTTCTGAATATCGCCGCCCGGCTGGTCCAGCTTCATTTCGACGCCCTGGCGCCCTCGTCCGAACCGCCTGCCCTGCAGGTACTGTCGGCCCGCGAGCGGGACATTTGCCTCGGTATGCTGGCCGGCAAGAAAGCGGAGCTGATCGGCCACGAACTCGACATCAAGCCCACCAGCGTCGCCACCTACCGCCAGCGGGCCTACGAGAAACTCGGTATCAATTCCCGCGGCGAACTGTTCGCCATCTGCCGGACTTAGGGAAATGGACGTTTAGCGTTCCGACCGCCGATTTTCGTTGGCCGCCTGCGGCGCGAGCGCCCTGACCGTCTCGACCATGCCGCGCGACGTGTCCCGGGTGCGCCTTGTCTCGTGGCCGAAGGGCGAGTTTGCCAAGAGGCGCATCATCGCGGCCGCGCCCTCATGGAAACCGCCGGTCAGGCCGAGCGCTTCGTAGGTGTCGCGGATTTCCTCCATCTCCCGCACCCAGCGCCCCGCATCGGCGGGCAGGCGCGGAATGTTGGTTTCCGCCTTGGTGAGAAACCCCGGCTGGCTGCGCTTCAGTTCCGCGATAAAGGCCTCAAGCAGTCCCATCCGTTCGGCAGCCACGAACCCGGCGGTCAGCAGCGCGTTGTGCCCCTTGGTCTGGGAGGCGTAGACCATCTTGAAACCGGAGGCATCGCCGATGCAGTCGCCAAGGTGAACGATCTCGAACGCCGGACCGTCGAGCACATCGAGCATCTCGCTCCCTGTCCCGGAAAGATAAAGCCGCGGAACCTTGCCGTCCTTCGGCGGCTGGCCGACGATGCCGCCGTCGACGAACGTTGCCGGCGTGTCGTCGAACAGGTCTGCTATCTCCCGCACCAGCACCGGCGAAATCGCGTTGCCTTCGACAAAGATAAGTGGTTTGGGCGCGTCGCGCAGGCAGTCCGCCACGGCGCGGGCTTCCTCCTGCGCGACGGCCGGCGGCAGGACGGAAAACAGGATATCGCAGGCGGCAACGAGGCTCGTCAGATCCGCAGCGTCTTCAATCCCCGCCTCTTTCGCCCGTCCGACGCTCTCCCGCGAACGCCCTGTCAGCACGGACACGACCCGGAACCCGGCCCCGGTCAGTTCCCGGGCCATGTTGCCACCCATCTCGCCGATGCCGAGAAGTCCGATGACGGGATTTTCCGTGCTCATTGCGCCCCTCCGAAGCGATTATGGTGAGGGACTATGTGTCGGGGGACTGTTCGGACGCAAGCAACAAGCTTTGTCGAACGGCATTCATCGGACTGATACGGGAAAAGAAATAGCGGGTTCGGCGCGAAGGGTTCGACCCCTTAGGGGTTCGCAAGGCGAACAGCCGCCCGAGCTGATGCGAGGCCCCGACTGGAGCGAAGCGCCTTTGACAAAAGGCGCGGCAGCGTGAAGCGAAACGACGAAGTCGGAAATCGCTCGCTCAAGTAGCCGAAGGCGGTAGCGCAACGAGAAAAATGGTGGGTGCACAGGGATTCGAACCCGGGACCGTCTGATTAAGAGTCAGATGCTCTACCAACTGAGCTATACACCCATCGCGGCCGCGCTCGAAGCGCACCGGATGGCGGGTATATATCGTCGTGATCGGCTCGGCACAATCCCTTTCGTGACATTTTTTTGGCATTTCCCGAATGACATGGGAGCAAGGCCTTCAGCCTTGCCCTTCCCTCGCTTGTCATCCCCGGCAAGCACAGCGCGACCGGGGATCCAGTACGCCGTGACGTCTCGACTCAAGCAACCACCGTCTCGGAATACTGGATCCCGGCTCTCCGCTGCGCTCCGGCCGGGATGACAACCGGGGTTGGGCAAAGCCGTGCGCCCGCACAATTGCGCCCCTCACCGCCGCCTCCCGTCAAACCCCGCCTGTAATTTTCAAAAAGCCTTGCCACGATAAACGCAATAAATGGAATTTTGCACTTGACCCTGCCTGCCCCCCTGACTAGGGTGCGGCGCATCAAGAAGGAGGTTGTGTTCCTTCGCGATCTCCGGTCCGGGGTCTCCGGCCGTTGAATTGTCAAAAGTTTCGGATTCGGGAAGACTGCATCATGACGTCTCTCATTCTAGTAGTAGGAAAGCGCGCCGCCGGAACGGGATGACCCGTTCGGAACAGGCTGGCGCGCGCTGAGGTCCCGATGGGGCCTTTTTTTATGCCTCCCCGTTCCGCTTCGTGCTTCCGGATGAGCCGGATCAAGGTCGCGAATTCGAAACCCTGACAAAAACCCAGAAAACAGACACGACGAGCCACATGCCGACAGGCCAAACGCAAGGAAATCGAGAATGACACGGGAGATGACCGGCGCCAACATGGTGATCCAGGCGCTGCAGGACCAGGGAGTTGACACCGTTTTCGGCTACCCGGGCGGCGCTGTGCTTCCGATCTATGACGAGATCATTCAGCAGGACGCGGTCGAGCATATCCTTGTGCGCCACGAGCAGGGCGCCGGCCATGCGGCCGAAGGCTATGCGCGGGCCACCGGCAAGCCGGGCGTGGTGCTGGTTACCTCCGGTCCGGGCGCGACCAACATGGTCACGGCGCTGACCGACGCCATGATGGACAGCATCCCGCTGGTCTGCATCACCGGCCAGGTCCCGACCCATCTGATCGGCAACGATGCCTTCCAGGAATGCGACACGGTCGGCATCACCCGGCCGTGCACCAAGCACAACTGGCTGGTCCGCGACGTCGACGACCTCGCCCGCATCCTGCATGAGGCCTTTTATGTCGCCACCTCCGGCCGGCCGGGCCCGGTCGTTGTCGACATTCCGAAGGACGTCCAGTTCGCCACCGGCACCTATCACGGCCCGAGCGCAAACCCGGCCGCCGCCCACAAGAGCTACCGTCCGCAGGTCAAGGGTGATGCCCAGTCGATCCGGGCGGCTGCCGAACTGATGGCCCATGCCAAGAAGCCGGTGTTCTATACCGGAGGCGGCGTCGTCAACTCCGGTCCCCATGCCGCCCAGCTGCTGCGCGAACTGGTCGACCTGACCGGCTTCCCGATCACCTCCACCCTGATGGGCCTCGGCGCCTATCCGGCGAGCGGCGCAAACTGGCTCGGCATGCTCGGCATGCACGGCACCTTTGAAGCCAACATGACCATGCACGACTGTGACGTCATGGTCTGCATCGGTGCGCGCTTCGACGACCGCATCACCGGCCGCGTCGACGCCTTCGCGCCGGATGCCAAGATCATCCACATCGACATCGACCCGTCGTCGATCAACAAGACGGTCAAGGCCCATCTGCCGATCATCGGCGACGTCGGCCACGTTCTGGAGGATCTGGTGCGCATCTGGCGGTCGTCGTCGCTGAAGGCCGATCCGGCCGCGATGAAGGCCTGGTGGGAGCAGATCGACGCCTGGCGGGCGCGCAACTCGCTCGCCTACAAGCCCAACGAAGACATCATCATGCCGCAGTACGCCATTCAGCGGCTGTATGAACTGACCAAGGACCGCAACACCTATATCTCGACCGAGGTCGGCCAGCACCAGATGTGGGCCGCCCAGTTCTACGGCTTCGAGGCGCCGAACCGCTGGCTCACCTCCGGCGGCCTCGGCACCATGGGCTACGGCCTGCCCGCCTGCATCGGCGCCCAGGTCGCCCACCGCGACGCGCTGTGCATCGACATCGCCGGCGACGCCTCGATCCTGATGAACATCCAGGAAATGTCGACGGCGGTTCAATACGGCCTTCCGGTCAAGGTGTTCGTGCTGAACAACCAGTACATGGGCATGGTGCGCCAGTGGCAGCAGTTGCTTCACGGCAACCGCCTGTCCCACTCCTATACGGACAGCCTGCCCGACTTCGTCAAGCTGGCCGAAGCCTATGGCGGGGTCGGCTTCAGGGTCGACAAGCCGGGCGACCTGGACGGCGCCATCGAGGAAATGATTGCCGTCGACAAGCCGGTGCTGTTCGACTGCCGGGTGGCGAACCTTGCCAACTGCTTCCCGATGATCCCGTCTGGCAAGGCCCACAACGAAATGCTGCTTCCCGACGAAGCCAACGACGAAGCCGTGGCCAATGCCATCGGCGCGGCAGGCAAGGCCCTGGTTTGAGGATAGAAACATGAACGCACAAGCAAATCCGACCGCCCTATCCGCCTATTTCCTCGCGGAAGTCAGCGACAAGATCGAGACCCATACGCTTTCGGTCCTGGTCGACAACGAACCGGGCGTCCTCGCCCGGGTCATCGGCCTGTTTTCCGGCCGCGGCTACAACATCGACAGCCTCACCGTGTCGGAAACCGAGCACGAGAAGCACCTGTCGCGGATCACCATCGTCACCACCGGTACGCCCATGGTGATCGAGCAGATCCGCAACCAGCTCGACCGGCTGGTGCCCGTCCACCGGGTGACCGACCTCACCGTTCAGGCGCGCATGGCCAACCAGGAAAAGCCGCTGGAGCGGGAACTGGCGCTGGTGAAGGTCGCCGGCAGCGGCGACAAGCGCCTGGAAGCGCTCCGTCTCGGCGACGCCTTCCGCGCCACCGTCATCGACGCGACGACGGACCATTTCGTCTTCGAGATCACCGGCCGGACCTCCAAGATCGAGCAGTTCATCTCCATCATGAAACCGCTCGGCCTCGTGGAAGTCTCCCGCACCGGCGTGGCCGCCGTCCAGCGCGGCGCCGAAGGGCTTTAAGGTCCGGCTTGCCCGCCGCTTGTGAAATCAGGCGGCGGGCGCTAAGCGTCTGACATGACATTCGACCTTCAAACCTATCTCGACCGCATCGGCCTCACCGGCTGCGAACCGACCCTGGAGGGGCTGCGCGCGCTGCAGTCCCACCACATGGCGGCCATCCCGTTCGAAAACGTTCTGCCGTTCCTGGGGCAGATCCCGGATGTCCGTTCCGAAGCAGTCTGGAAAAAGATCGTCGAGAACCGGCATGGCGGCTACTGCTTCGAGCAGAACACACTGTTCGGGGAGGCGCTGGCAGCGATCGGCTTTTCCGCCCGGCCGGTGCTCGCCCGCGTACGCAAGGGGCCGCCGGAGGGGTGGAACAGAAGCCATCTCGCCTTCGTCGTCACCATCGACGGCAAGGAATGGCTGGCCGATTGCGGTTTCGGAGGACCTGCGCCTGCCGAACCTGTCAGTCTTGAGACGGCGGACCCGCAGACCATCCGTGGCCAGAACTTCCGCATCCGCTTCGATGAGGAAGCGCGGGAACAGGTTCTGGAACGCGAGATGCCCGATGGCTGGCTCGAACTCTACAGCTTCGACCGCATGCAGCCGACCCGCCCCGACATAGAGGCCGCGAACTATATCTGCGCCACCTGGGACAGGAAGCCGTTCATCGCCAATCTGATGTTCGCCCGCCTGACGGACGGCGGCCGCTTCACCTTTCTGAACGGCGCGGCCCGGCGCAAGGACGACGGCACCGGCGAGGCCTGGCAGATCGAAACCCCGGAAGCCTTTCGCAGCTATGTCACCGAGGATCTGGGACTTGGCTACGACGACGCCACCATCGACGCGCTGTGGTCCCGCATGAGCAGGCTTTACCCGCCGATTACCTGAGCAAATCCCGTGTTTTTATGTCGCAATCGCGAAAGACATCCGCGTGAGCGGTAGACGCACCCCTGTGTCTTTGCGTATATGTGCGCGCCCGGACGGTCGTGACCGGCCCTCCGGCTTCAGACAGGTTCCTGCCACATCCCATCAGGAAGGCCCCCGCCATGATCCACGGTCTCTCCCGACCGAAAAACCAGATTCGCTGGCTGCTGCTGGAGGGGATTTCCCCGACCGCGCACGCGGTTCTGGAAAAAGCCGGCTACACCAATGTCGAGCTCCTTTCGACCGCCCTCGACAAGGACGCCCTCATCGAAAAGATCCAGAACGTCCATGTGGTCGGCATCCGCTCGCGCACCCAGCTCACCGAAGAGGTGCTGGAAGCGGCGAAGACGCTGGTGGCCGTCGGCTGCTTTTCCGTCGGCACCAACCAGGTCGATCTGGACGCCACGCTGATCCGCGGCATTCCGGTCTTCAACGCGCCGTTCTCAAATACCCGCTCGGTCGCCGAGCTGACGATTGCCGAAACCGTCATGCTGATGCGCGGCATCTTCCCGAAGTCCACCGCCGCCCACCACGGCAAGTGGATGAAGACGGCTGTCGGCTCCCACGAAGTGCGCGGCAAGACGCTGGGTATCGTCGGTTACGGCAACATCGGCACCCAGCTCGCCAACCTGGGCGAAGCCATGGGCATGCGCGTGATCTTCTTCGATCTGACCGACAAGCTGCAGCACGGCAACGTCATGCCGGCCGAAAGCCTCGATGAACTGCTGGAACAGTCGGACGTGGTCTCGCTGCACGTGCCGGACACGCCCGCGACGCGCAACATGATCACCGCAACCGAAATTGCGAAGATGAAGAAGGGCGCCTTCCTCATCAACAACGCCCGCGGCAAGGTGGTCGACATCGACGCCCTGGCCGAAGCGCTGAAGAGCGGTCACCTGGCGGGTGCGGCCATCGACGTCTTCCCGGTGGAGCCGAAGTCCAACAAGGACGAATTCATCAGCCCGCTGCGCGGTCTCGACAACGTGATCCTGACCCCGCATGTGGGCGGTTCCACCGAGGAAGCCCAGGACCGGATCGGCGAGGAAGTCTCCAAGCGTCTGGTGGAATATTCCGACGTCGGCTCCACCATCGGCGCGGTCAACTTCCCGGCCGTGCAACTGCCCAAGGGCACGGATGCCACCCGGTTCATCCAGGTGCACCACAACGCGCCAGGGGCGCTTCGCACCCTCAACGACCTGTTCGCCCGCCACGACCTCAACATCTGCGCCCAGTACCTGCAGTCCTACCGGGACATCGGTTACGTGGTGGTCGACGTGGACAGCCCGGTCGAAAACTCCGAGGACATCCTGGAGGAAATCCGCGCCCTGCCCAACACGATCCGGGCCCGGCTGCTGAACCGGGTGTAAGAGCAATAAAAAACCCCTCTCCGGGCGGAGAGGGGTTTTTCGTCTTGAACGGACCTGGACGCCTTAGGCGGCGGCAACGTCATCCAGGAAGGCGCTGATGGCATCTTCCAGCGCCTGGGCCTGAACGGCCATGTCGCTTGAGACGTGGCGGACGTCTTCCGCCGAAGCGGTCGCCCTGGAAGCCGCTTCCGTAACGCCGGCGATATTGTCGGTCGCGTGCTGGGTGCCGACGGCGGCCTGATTGACGTTTTCCGAAATCTCGCCGGTCGCATCGCCCTGCTGGCGCACGGCGGCGGCGATCGTGGTCGTGAACGCGTTGACGCTCTCGATCTTTTCCGCGATGACGCCAATCGCTTCCACCGCCTGATCGGTCGATCCCTGGATCGCCGAGATCTGCTGGCTGATTTCCTCCGTCGCCTTGGAGGTCTGCGTCGCCAGTTCCTTGACCTCCGCCGCAACGACCGCGAACCCCTTGCCGGCATCGCCGGCGCGCGCTGCCTCGATCGTCGCGTTCAGCGCCAGGAGGTTGGTCTGCTCCGCAATGGCCTGAATGAGGGACACGACGTCGCCGATCTTCTGCGCCGCATTGGCAAGGCTCGCCACCTTTTCATTGGTCTCCTGTGCGGATCCGGTAGCCTCGCCGACAATCGCCGTTGTCTGCTCGACCTGACGCTCGATTTCGGAGATCGAAGCCGCCAGTTCCTCCGCAGCCGCGGCAACCGTCTGAACATTGCTCGAAGCCTGCTGGGAAGCGGCAGATGCATCGCTTGCCTGCTGATTGGTCGCATTGGCGACCTCCGTCAGCGCCGCGGCTGTCTCTTCCATTTTCTCGGTATTGGCCCCGACCGTGCTCAAACGCTCCAGAACGTTGGTGCGGAAGGAGGCGATCAGGCTATCGATCCGCTCCTGCCGCTGCGCCTTCTGCAACTGCTCGGCTTCGCTTGCCACCGATAGCCGGGACTGCTCGCGGGCATTGTCGCGGAAGACCTCGACGGCGCGGGCCATATGGCCGATCTCGTCTTTCCGGTCGGCATCGACGATATCGATTTCAAGCTCTCCATCGGCGAGCTGAACCATGTTTTCCCGAAGACGGGTCAGCGGCGAGGTAATGGAGCGAACCACGAACAGCATGGCGGGTGCAATCAGCAGGATCGCCAGAAGGGCGGTCCCAATCTGGGCAAACCGGGCCATCGACGCCGTCGAATTCTCGCTTACGATGGTTTCGCTTAATACCACCTTTCCCTGTTCGGACAGGGTCGACAGAGCGCCGATCATGTTTTCGCCGCCGCCGTCGATGGCGTCGTTGAGCTTGCTGAATTCCTCGGTCGGGGCATTTGCCTCGATCATCGTCTTCAGGTCGACCTGGATTGCCTTGGCGACCGTGGCCAGATCCGCTTCGAAAGTGGCCATCAGGTCCGGCTGACCGATCACCTCACCGGTTGCCCTGGCGGTTTCGATGCCGTCGCGGATCGTCCTGATCGCATCCTCGATGGCCTGGGCGCGCTCGGGCAGAACCTTGCCTTCGTCCTTGTCGATGATGGTGTCCATGGCGGCCAGGACGAGTTCCACATTCGCCAGGCGCATGCCTTCGACCACCTAGAGGTTGGCGCTGAGCTGCTCCACATCCTGCATGGCCTGTTCGCTCTTGCGGGCCGAAACCCAGGCAACGGCAACCATGACGCAGAAACCGAAAATGACGCCCGCGGTCACAAGGAGCAGACGTCCTCGCACACTTGATAAATGTATCATGAAACCCCCAAATCACTATTTAAACAAATACTCCATGACGAAGACTAAACAGGGGTTAACGACAACAATACATCTGGCCTGCAGGATATTTTAAATTCAAAACTGAAAAGAGCATTCAAAATAGTTTCAACCTTAGGAATAATAGAACTCAGGAAAGCGGAAAATCCGCCTCAGGCCGAACCGTGTATCGGTCCCACCCGCAATTCCTGTTGAATTGCCTATTGAACGTAATGAGACATACGGGTTAGCACGTAAAAAACATCCGCCAAGGCATCACTTCGGCGAAAAACGGCGGGTTTCCCAGGCTGTCCCCCGAATGCGGTCTGAACAAGCACCCTGAACTCGTTTTGCCGGCTCCGGCAGAAGTGCGGACATCCGGCCTCATACCGCCTGTTTCCAGGCGCGCTCCATTCCGCTGCCATTGTCCCTAGGGACAATTTCCCGTTTGACATCAACGGCCTTTCGGCTGATTCCTTTTAAAAAACGGCCTGTTTGCCGTCCGAAATCCGTTTCAAGCATCCAGAAGATCCCATGACCGCCTCGCGCCTTTCCGTCAATGTCAATGCCGTCGCCATGCTCCGCAACCGGCGCGACCTGCCCTGGCCGAGCGTGACCGGATTGTCGGCGATTGCCATGGAAGCCGGCGCCAAGGGCATCACCGTCCACCCGCGCCCGGACGAGCGCCACATTCGCAAGACCGACGTCTACGACCTCGCCGAGCTGATCGAGGAGCGCTATCCGAATAAGGAGCTGTGCCTGGAGGGCTATCCGTCCGCGGATTTTTTAAAGCTCGTCGAGGAGGCCCGGCCCGAACAGGTGCTGTTCGTACCCGACGATCCGGAACAGCAGACCTCCGACCACGGCTGGCAGTTCGACCGCGACACCTCCGCCCTTGCCGCGGCGATCACGGCGGCGAAGAACTGGGCGGTCACGGTCTCCCTGTTCTGCGATCCGGATCCGTCAGCGCCGGAACATGCCGCCCGGCTCGGCGCGGAGCGGATCGAGATCTACACCGGCCCCTATGGCGCCTGCTACGACGACCCGGACCGGGCGGAAAAGGAACTGAACAAGGTGGTCGCCACCGCGGAAGCCGCCAGAGACTGCGGCCTCGGCGTCAACGCCGGCCACGATCTCACCGTCGCCAACATCCCGCCCCTGATCAAACGCGCGCCCTTCATCCGCGAAATGTCCATCGGCCATGGGTTTACGGCCGATGCCCTGATCTACGGCTTTGCGGAGAGTGTCAGGCGGTTTAGAAGGGCGATGGGAGAGATCTGAAGCCCGGCGTCGCCCACGCCCCTTGCGAATCTGCTAACGATGGCCGTCCTGTCACAACCAGTGTCATCAACGGGACCTTGCCATGCGGATTAAATTACTCGCCCTGTGCGGTAGCCTGCGCACCGGGTCCTCCAACAGGGCCTTGCTCGAAGCAGCCCGGCAGGTTCAGCCCGACAATATCGAAATTTCCATCTATGACGGTATCGCCGCCCTGCCGCATTTTTCACCGGATCTGGATGACAACGCGCTGTTGCCGGATGCCGCAAAAGTCTTGCGGCAAAGGGTCGAGGACGCCGACGGGCTCGTGATTTCCTGCCCGGAGTACATGCACTGCCTGCCCGGCAGCTTCAAGAATGCGCTCGACTGGATGGTGGGAAGCGAAAAATTTCCCGGAAAAGCCGTGGCGCTCTTCCAGGCGACCTCCCGCCACGAACATGTTCCGGCCCTGTTGCGGGATGTCCTGAAGACCATGGCGGCCGATGTGGTGGAAGAGGCGAGTTTCGTGCTGCCGGCGACGACCAACCGGATCGAGGCAGATGGCCTTGCCGCCGATCCGGAGATTGCGGCCGCAATCAGGGACAAGCTGCAGTGTTTTGCCGGCCGTATCCGCAGCGGAATCTGACAGGGCAACGCGCGCCGCGGTTCGCACAGGAAGCCTCGGCGGGGTCTGCCCGAAGCAGATCGGGCCGCGGAAATTCCGCGACCCGATCCTCGGTGGCCTCCGTTATCGGGACTGTCGTGCACCAGATGGTTTATTGGGTCGGCCGCGCACCGGTGGATTGACGCGGCGAGGACTGCTCTTCCGCCTTCGCTGCATCCATTTTGCGCTTCTTCTCGAGCAGGGTCATGTAGACCGGCGCATTTTCCAGTTGCTCGGCCGAGGCGTTGAGCATCAGCTTGCTCTCACCGCCCAGGGTAAAGTCGTGCTGTATCCGGTCGGCAGGGATCGCAACCTGCTTGGCCCCGACGCCAAGGAAGCCGCCGACATCGATCACATAGGCGACAATCCGGCCCTCCGGGCTGATTTCGAATGCGGAGACCTCGCCGAGCGTCTCCCCGTCCGGGCTCTCCACATCGTGTCCGATCAGGTCGGTGGAAAGAATGTTGCCTTTCGTCTGAGCCATCACATACGGCGGGGACGATGTCGCCTGGGCTGCGTCGGCAGGCTTTGGAGCGTCCATCGGCGTTTCCACCGCCGGATCGAATGCTTCGCTCTTGGGCGGAAGCGGCTGCGACGGTGTCGTTGCCTGTTGGGCAAGGGCTGGACCGGCGGCCATTGCGGCCACGACAAGCCCGGCTGCAATCGTTCGGTACATCATGTCTAACTCCCTTTTCAGTCACCCCCAACGCCGCACAAACCGAGTGCGGCGCGCCAGAAACACACGCAAAGGTAGTGATCAAACAGGGCGATTTTCGGGAGATACGGATATAAAATTATTGAGTGAAATAAAGAACTTGGGAAGCACGCAGGTCACGCGCATAGCGCCGAACCTTGTCAATTTGATGATGCCGGGGGGCCGTAGAGCCTGACGATACCGGAAATATCGCCTGCCTGAAGACCATCGAAATCCTCGCTGTACTTGAAATACATCACCTCCCCCTTCCGTCCCGGATGATCCAGCCCGATCGCGTGGCCGATTTCGTGGGCGAAGGTGAACGACAGATCGTAGACCTTGAGGTCTCCGTCATGGCCGAGTTTCCAGGTCCGTTCCGGATTGATGCAGATCGCCGATCTGGAGATAGGGGCGACCTGCGCGGTTGTTTCTCCGGACGGGCGCACGGCTTCCCTATCTTCGCTTCCCAGGCCGCGTTCACTGTTCCTTTCCCGAGAAACGGTTCGCGGCGCACCGGTTGCCTTGTGAACGTTCGTAAAGGCGTAGCCGCGCGGGACGGTCTGCGCTCCGATCACGATATTCGCCCTGTCGACAGCGTCGGTCTTTTCGAACACGACACCGCCCGCTTTTTCCCAAAGCCGGAACGCCGCCTCCGCGGCTGCGGTCATATCGGACACGGAAAGCCCCGAGCGAGCCGCAGCCGCGTCGAGCCGGTCCATGGATTTGCAATTGCGCGCGCTCTCATCCGTGATCGGACCGTCCGCATATGCATAAGTGATGAGGGCCGGCATCCCGAGCTGCGGAGCGCCCCATTTCACAAATTGCCTGTCGAGTTTGAGCAGCTTGTAAGCCGCGCTTCCGGCCTGTGCGGCTTCACCCGGCATTATCCAGGCGGCGACAGCGCCCGCCAGAAGAAGGAGCGCCCGCGCCGTCAAAACAGCCTGCTTTTCCGCTTGAGGAAGTCTTGCTTCTGTTCCGGCATGCCCGCGGTGCTTCTATCGCGCTTCAAGATTCGGCGAAAAGCTTTGCATCGATTGGCGCGCATGTAAAATCGGGAAGAACACCAAGGTGGATTTTCTGGTGGAACGAACCGCGCGGCGATCTGCGCGCATTTGCCGGGTCTAGGGTCAGGACCCTAGCCGGCGGCCTTCTCCCGGTCCCTGCCTGCGTCCTTGTCCTCGCGCACCAGCGGCAGCACGGAATGTTCCATGAGATAGGGCGCCATTTCCGAAAGAGGCATCGGCTCGCCGTAGTAGAAGCCCTGGAAATGATCGCAGGCAAGCGTCTCCAGAACAGCCGCCTGCTCCTTCGTTTCGATGCCCTCCGCGGTGACCTTCATGTCCAGCTTGTGGCCGAGCATGATGATCGTATCGAGGATTTCGCGCGACTTGCCGTCGCCCTGTCCGATTGACTGGACGAAGGACCGGTCGATCTTCAGCTTGTTGAAATTGAACTGCCATAGATAGCCCAGGCTCGAGTAGCCGGTGCCGAAATCGTCCATGGCGATGGTGACGCCGAGATCCCGGAGATCTTTCAGCTGCTGCGATGCGTTGTGCGACTGTTCGATCAGAAGGCTTTCCGTAACTTCCAGTTCCAGCCGGCGCGCCGCGAAGCCGTAGTCGGACAAGAATTGCGACACATGTTCGGTAAGCCTGCCGTCCTCGAACTGCCGCGTCGACAGGTTGACGGAGACGAACATGTGCTCCGGCCAATCCACCGCGGTCCTGATCGCCTGTTCCAGGACCCAGGTGCCGATCGGAATGATATCGCCGGTCTCCTCCGCAATCGGAATGAACTCGCTTGGCGGGATGAAGGTGCCCTGGCCGTCCTGAAGCCGCAGCAGCGCTTCGAAGCCGACCACCCGGCTGCCGACAGGATCGATCAGGGGCTGGAAATAGAGTTCGAAACGGTCGGCGGAAAGCCCGCAGATGACGGCTTCCTCCACCAGCCTGCGCCGCGCGATCGTGTCCTCCAGGTCGGGCGTGAACACGACGCATGTGTTCCGTCCGAGAAGTTTCGCCTGATAAAGCGCGATATCCGCCTTGTGCATGCGGTCTTCCAGGCCCAGTCCGCCGCCCTGTTCCAGATAGACGCCCACGCTCAGATGGCCCGTGATCGCGATACCGTCGAGCCGGACCGGTTCGCTGACCGTTGTCCGTACCCCCTCGATCAGGTCGTAGAGTTCCTCATCCGTACGATCGACCGCCAGAAGAACGAATTCGTCGCCGCCGATCCGGGCGGCAAGATCGGAAGGCCCCAGGTGACTGGAAATCGCATTGCCGACATGGCGCAGGAACTCGTCCCCGGTCTTGTGGCCGAACGTGTCATTGATCGCCTTGAACTTGTCGATGTCGATAAAGATGACCGCCGTCCGCGCCAGATCCAGTTTTCCATTCCGGCGGCGCTCCTCCGCCTGCTGGAAGAACGAGTTCCGGTTGTTCAGGCCGGTAATCTGATCGACCAGGGAGAGCATGCGAACCTTTTCGCCCGTGCGGACCTGCTGACGCATCTTGACGATGTAGGCAACGAAGGGGACCCCGAACATCAGCAGCAAGACCCCGCCCAGAACGAAGGCCAACTGAACGAAATTGGCGCGGAAAAGCGAGGCGACCTGGCTCTGGTCCAGATAGACCTCGACCACGCCGACGGCCTTTCCGTCAGCTCCCGGAACGGGAACATAGGCTTCGACGTAGAGGTCGGGCCGATTGGCTTTCTCCGTTCCGTCATTCACCTCGATCACCGCGGCACCGGTCTCCAGGACGCTTCGGGCATGTCCGTTGTGGTCGGCCTTCGCCCCCGGCTCGAGCGGCGTGCCGCGCTCATCCGAAATCAGGACCAGCCGGCCGTTGGCGTCGAACAGCTTGAAACGGAAGACGTCACCGACCTGCACGGCCGTCTCGATCGTGGCGTTCTGGGCCTCGTCGGGAACGCCGGTCTGAAGAAGGGCGTCCAGATCGGGCATGGTGTGAGCGAGATAATCCGCCCAGTTTCGCGCCTTGCGTTCCGCATTGGCTGCGATGGCGCTGTCCACGGTGGATTTCAGCCCCGATTGCGCCGTCCAGAACATGGCGGCAGCAAAGGAAATCAGAAAACCAAAGACGATAGCGCCCCTGAACATGAAATTCGCTCCTCCACCCCACCAATTCTTGGGGGTATTGGCTAATATTTCGATAATTGAAAATAGAGAGAAGGAAATGCAGCAAAGAAAGGACGAGGGTATCCACGATCTTCCCGGACACGCGCAGGACATGTCCGGGAAATTCTCAAATAGTCCGGAGGGCTTCTTCCTTCAGGCCGCTTCCTCGCTGCCTGCTGTTTCTTCGACTGCATCGGCTTCGACGGCAACAGCCGATGCTGGAATTTGCCGGTCGCCGCGATCCTGCAGGATCACCCGGTCGCCCGGTGTCCGGTTTAACAGGAGCCGCGTGACGTCCGGACGGGAATAATGACCGGCGGGATCGGCAGCGGCCTTGGCGAGCGAGATCATGCCGAGATCGATATCCGCATAGACGAGCCCCTCCTCGTCCTCCGGCAGCGTTGCACTGATCAATTGCCCATCCGGCGCATAGATCTGGGCGAAGCCGCCGCCTGGAAGCAGCAGGTTTTTCTTCATCTCGTCCGTGCACAACTGTTCGATCATCTCCTGCGAGACCGTTGCGCAGGGCGCGATGACATAGCAGCCGCCCTCGACCGCATAGATCCGGCTCGCCGCGTTGTTGACTTCCGCCCCCAGCGCATAGGCACCGCCCCTGTAGAGCGAAAAGCTCGGCCACGCGGCGATATGGATCTGCTCGTCCTGAGCATACATGGCGTATTTGGAAAGCGGTTGGAGATGCTCCCAGCAGCACAGCGCTCCGACCCGGCCGAGCGGTGTGTCATGAACGGCAAGGTCCGTGCCGTCGCCCTCGCCGAAGACTGTGCGTTCCACATGGGTCGGCTTCAGCTTGCGCCTCTGGGCGATGGTCGCGCCGTCCGCCCCGATGATCCACTGGCCCATGTAGAGGCTGCCGCCCTTGCGTTCCGACAGGCCCATGACGACCATGATGGAATTGTCCTTTGCCGCCTTCGACAGACGCTCGGCCTGGGGCGACCCATAGGTCAGCGAATTGTCGAAATAGCGCTGCACGAACTGCATGCCCCAGGCGGGCGCATCCAGCCAGATGTGCCACGGGTAGCCGGGAAGAAAGGTTTCCGGAAAGGCGATCAGCTCCGCCCCGGCCCCGGCGGCCTCCTTGATCAGCCCGATACATTTGTCGACCGTTGCGTCGAGATCGAGAAAGACCGGCGATGCCTGGACGGCGGCGGCCTTGAATTTCGGATGTGTGACGGACATGTGCTTCCCCTCTGCTCGGCTTTTGATCCTGTCCAGAAATTGATCATATGCATCGGTTGAAAGCCGGCTTGTCTCAGCCACGCAGCACACTTGCTCCAGCGTTTCAATTCGCGCTTTTCAATGGACAGACCCGAGAGCTTTGCTAAGGTTTTTGGATGGAGAGGCTTTGGTCGACAGATACGATCGTCGCAAAGGACCGTCTTTCCTACTGGGTCGACCTCGTTTGCGACACGTTTGTTCAGCTTGACTGCGATGCGCCGGACAACGGCGCCTCGTTTCGGGGAGAGATCGCTTGTGGCCGGCTCGCGACCCTCACCCTGTCCCAGGTCACCGCGACACCCCAATGGGTCCGGCGCACGCCCGCCAAGATCGCCAGAACGAGCGAGGACTATTTTCTCGTCAGTCTCCAGGCGACCGGACGCGGCGTCGTGATCCAGGACGGACGAACGGCGGAGCTGAAACCGGGCGACTTCGCGCTTTACGATTCAACCAGGCCTTACGAACTCGTCTTCGACGGCGAGTTTCGCCAATACGTGCTGCAACTCCCCGGCACGGTCCTCCGCTCGCGCATGCAGGACACTGAGGCGCTCACCGCCCGCACGGTCGACGGCCGGTGCGGTGCGGGGCATCTGGTGAACAGCATGATCAATTCGCTCGTCCGCGACATGGAAAGCCTCGAACCGGCGTCGCTCACGGCCGTTGCAGAAAGCATGGAGAATATTCTGGTGGCCGGACTGTCGACGCTGGGCGGCACCCCTGCTCCGCAGCTGTCGGGCCTGACAGCCTTTCACCGCGATCAGATCAAGGCCCATGTCGCCACCCATCTGCGCGACCCGAACCTCTCTGTTGGAACGATTGCCCGTGCCTTGAAAATCTCACCCAGCACGATCCACCGTGCTTTTTCCAGCGAGGCCGTCTCACTCAATTCATGGATCTGGGGACAGCGGCTCGATGCCGCCAAACGCGATTTATGCGACCCGGCCCTTGCCCGACGCAGCGTGAGCGAGATCGCCTTCAGTTGGGGCTTCAACGACGCCGCCCATTTCAGCCGCGCCTTCCGCGCCCGCTTCGGCTGCACGCCCCGTGACCTGAGGGCGGCGTGCATGGCCGATTTTTCGCCCTCTTCCCGGCCAGGGCTCTAGATCGCGGGCCTGCCAGGCCTTTAACCCGCCAGCCCTTCCCGCTTGGCCTGCTGATGCTGGTCCTCGACCAGCCCGAGCTTCCAGTAGCCGGAGATATAGGCATCGGCCTTATCGATGCCGCGTCCGGTCTGCACCAGCAGGCGCAGCTCGCGGATGACGCCGCTTTCACCTGCAATGCAGGTCTGGATCCGGCCATCCGGAAATTCGAGGCCGCGAATGAAGTCGATCTGCGCCGCCGACGGCAGATGCGGGTCGTCCTGAACGAGCCAGTGGGTCTTGATGCCTTCAGGGATATCGATCTCCTGCCGGTCGTCTTCGGAATGGATCTCGAAGATGGCCACGCCCCTCGCCGTCTCCGGCATGGCCTCCAGCGTGGCGGCGGCAACGGGAAGCGCCGACATGTCGGCGGCCACCAGATACCAGTCGGCATAAAACTCCGTCAGCTTCACCGGCCCCGGCCCCATGAAGGCCAGGAAGTCGCCGGGCGCCGCGCTTTGGGCCCAGAGCGTCGCCGGTCCCTCGTCCCCGTGGGCGACGAAGTCGATATCCATTTCCAGGCTCTCAGGTCGGAACGAACGCACCGTGTAGGTCCGCACCGGATGGACCCGCTCCTTCGGCCGGCCTTCCGAATAGAGGGCGGAAAACGCCTCGAAACTTTCCCCCTCACGCGGAAAGGCGAGCTTGCAATGCGCCCCTTCCTGGCCTTCGGGAAAATCGGCAAGGCCATCGCCGGTCAGCGTGACGCGGATCATGTGCGGCGTGAGGTAACGGGAGGATTTGACGGTCAGAATGCGGGGACTGCGTCTTTGCGGAGCGGCCATTGGATTTCCTAAACATGAGTTATTTACTCATATTTATATCCGGCATCTCCGTTTGAAAAGAGGCTCCTTGAAATCGGACAACAAGGCGCTTGCCCTCACCTCCCCAATTTCCCCCTTGACCTTCCTCTCTGGCTCCGTCATAACTCCCGAACCGTACCGTACGGTACAAACACTTTTCAGCAACTGCCATGTCCATGTCCGCCCACACCATCGACCCCGAGTTTGAAGACATCGCCTTCACGCCGCGCCAGGAAGCGGTGCTGGAGCACGCGTTGGCATTACTCGTCGGTGGGGGCGAAAAGGCGCTGACGACGGCGGGTCTGGCGCGGACCGCCAACTGCTCCAAGGAAAGCCTCTACAAGTGGTTCGGCGACCGGGACGGGCTGCTTGCCGCCGTCGTCGCCTATCAGGCAAACAAGGTGCATTTCCCGCCCGAAAGCGGCGCCACGGCGGACGCGGAAACCTTCCGCACCCATCTGGTCGCCTTCGCCACGGAACTGCTCGCGGTCCTGTTCGGCGAGACCTCGCTTGCGCTCAACCGGCTTTCCATCGGCCAGTCGAACCGGGACGACAACCGCCTCGGACGGCTGCTCCTGGTCCGCGGCAAGCACATGATCTCCGCCCGCGCGCGATCGCTGCTGGAGGCCGGTCGCCACCGCGGGCTGATCAAGTTCAACGACGCGGAAGAAGCCTATCAGGTGCTCTACGGCCTGGCCGTGCGCGACGTTCATATCCGCCTGCTCCTCGGCGACACGCCCAGCGAAGCGGAACGCGACCTGGAAGCCCAGGCAAGGGTCGCGGTTGACAGGTTTTACCGGCTCTTCGGGGCCTGACCGGCGCCGGAAAGCCAACAACCACGGAATAAGTTCGAAAGATCGGGACACCGGAAAAAAGCCGGGTCCCCTTAGAGAAACGGGAGAAAGGAAGACCCATGCGTGTTTATTACGATCGCGATGCCGATCTGAACCTGATCAAGTCCAAGAAAGTCCTCGTCATCGGTTACGGCTCCCAGGGCCGCGCCCATGCCATGAACCTGAAGGACAGCGGCTGCACCGAAATCGCCATTGCCCTGCGCGAAGGCTCCACCACCGCTCTCAAGGCAGAAGCCGACGGCTTCAAGGTCATGAACGTGGCCGAGGGTGCCGCCTGGGCCGACCTGATGATGATGGCCACCCCGGACGAACTCCAGGCCGACATCTACAAGGACCACATCGCCGGCAACATCCGCGACGGCGCGGCCATCGCCTTCGCCCACGGCCTCAACGTCTACTTCGGCCTGATCGAGCCGAAGGACACCGTCGACGTTCTCATGGTCGCTCCGAAGGGCCCGGGCCACACCGTGCGTTCCGAATACGAGCGCGGCGGCGGCGTGCCCTGCCTGATCGCCGTCCATCAGGACGCATCCGGCAATGCCCATGACCTCGGTCTGTCCTACGCCTGCGGCGTCGGCGGCGGCCGCTCCGGCATCATCGAAACCACCTTCCAGGAAGAGTGCGAAACCGACCTCTTCGGCGAACAGGCCGTTCTGTGCGGCGGTCTCGTGGAACTGATCCGCGCCGGTTTCGAAACCCTGGTGGAAGCCGGCTACGCTCCGGAAATGGCCTATTTCGAGTGCCTGCACGAAGTGAAGCTGATCGTGGACCTGATCTACGAAGGCGGCATCGCCAACATGAACTACTCCATCTCCAACACGGCTGAATGGGGCGAATACGTCACCGGCCCGCGCATCGTTACCGAAGAAACCAAGGCGGAAATGAAGCGCGTCCTGAAGGACATCCAGACCGGCAAGTTTACCTCCGACTGGATGCAGGAGTACCGGGCAGGTGCCGCCAAGTTCAAGGCGACCCGCCGTCTGAACGACGCCCACCAGATCGAGGAAGTCGGCGAACGCCTGCGCGGCATGATGCCATGGATCGCCAAGAACAAGCTGGTCGACAAGACCAAGAACTAAGCTTGCGGATTATCCGGCTTGCAGCGGCCCGCCTACCGGCGGGCCGTTTTGCATTTCGATAGGCCGCTAGGCCTCCACCACCCGCCCCAGCGCGTCCAGCAGATCCCGGGTCCCGTCTTCGCGCATTTGCGGACCGTCGTAGCCGTCGAGGAAAGCGCCCTGTTCGGTGAATTTCAGCCGTGTGCCGCCCGGCACGTCGAACAGTTCGATCGTGGTCAGCGATGCGGAAACGTGCCGGCCGTCGGCGTCCATGTCATAGGCGTAGATGATCCGCTCATCCTCGACGATGTCCAGATAGATCGAATCGAACCGGTAGGAATGGCTGTGATCGTGAAACTCCACGACGCCGTGGCTGTGTTCGCGCCCTCCGATGCGGAAGTCCATCGACGCGGCAGAGGTGCCGTCCGGACCGCCGAACCATTTCCGTTTCTTGTCGAAATCGGCAAAGGCTTCGAAAAGCAGCCTTCTGGACGCCCTGTAGGTCCGCTCCAAAGTGAACATGGCATGGACAACACCGCGTTCGGTCATGTTCCCTCCTCCGTTCGATCCCGTTGCATCCGATCGGGAAAGCCTCCGGGCGCTTCGGGACGCCTCTCCTGATCCGCCGTCACGCCGGTGCATCCCGACCTTGCCGGTTCATTGCCTGCCGCGACCGGACCCTGCGGACCCGGAAAAAGCTCAGTGTGAATTCGGCGCTTTCGATTTGCCGTGAGCAACTTTGGTTCCGCCCTGGGAACAAAGCTCCGCTTCCGCCGCAGCCTTTTCGTCCCCCGCCTCGACGGCTTTCAGAAAATAGTCGCAGGCGCGTCCGGCATCGGCCTTGTCGAACTTGCCGGTCTTGTAGAGATAGCCGATATCCGTCAACGCGCGCGGCTCCCCGAAACGGGCCGCCTTTTCGAACCAGCGAAGCGCCAGATCGAAGCTCGGCTGGTCGGCCCGGTAGGCATGGTAGGCGCCCAGCAGCGCGGCGGCTGCCGCATTTCCGGTTTCGGCTTCATCCTCCAGAAAGCTCACCGCCTTTTCCCGCTCGCCCGCATCCGTTTTGGTATCGAGAGCGAGATCTGCAGCGGCAATGCGTGCCTTGATGGATTTCTTGCCCGCAAGCTGCCACCAGAATGCGGCCTTGTCCGTGTCGCGGGGGGGTCCCCTTCCGTTGAAATAGGCATCTCCCAGCCGCTGCTGGGCGATCGTCAGCCCGCGATTGGCGGCAAATTCCAGATGCCCGAGGGCCTCTTCCTGCGCGCCGGGACGCTCGGTCACGTGTGTCAGCAGAAAATCGGCCAGGGCATAGCGGGCCGTGGGTAGATGATCCGCGTCCGCGGCAGCCAGCCTAAAATGCTCTTCCGCCTTTTCCTGGTCGGCCGGCAGCACGATGCCGTATTGATAGGCCAGGCCGAGAAACAGGTTCCTGTTCCGCTCACCCTGCTTCCGCCACTTGCCGGTTTCCGTGTTGCGGACCAGTTCGGAAAGCGGGCCGAGGCTCGCCAGAGGGTCGGACTTCGAAATCTTCACGAGCAATCCCACGGCGCCATGAAAATCCGGTTCTTCCGCCTCTTCCAGTATCTGCGCCCGGCTCCATTTGACGGCAGCCTCCAGGTTTCCATCGTCCGCGGCCACCTTGTAGAGTTTTAGCGCCTCTTCACCGTCGCCCAGCATGGCGCTGTGCGACAGCGCCTCGGCCGCTTCGAGCGCCACCTTGGCGTCTCCGCCTTCGCCAAGCTTGATCTGCCAGTGAAGCGCCTTTTGCCGGTCCCGGAGATCGCCCAGGCCATTGGAGTAGATGTCGACGAGCCGGCGGGCCGCGTAGGCATTGTCCCCTTGCGCGGCTTTTTCGTACCAGTCGGCTGCGACCTTGGCATCCTTTGCCATGGCAAGCCCGTTTTCCGCCATGTAACCGAGATAGGCCATGGCCAGCGCATTTCCCTGATCGGCCCCCTTCCGGAAGAGGTCGGCGGCGCGCTTGTCATCCCGCCTGACGCCCTCGCCCTTGAAATAGGCCTGAGCGAGCATCACGGTCCCGTCGACATCACCGCCTTCGTCGCCTTGCCGGTAATAGGCAACCGCTCGCTTCGGATTGTAAAAGCCCCCGTTTTTATCACCGTAGATATCGCCCAGCCCGGTTGCCGCATCGGCATCTTCGGAGGCGACTTCCAGATAAATCTCGCGGGCTTTTGCGATATCCTGCTCAACGCCGACACCGTATTGATAGCATTGGGCGAGCGAGAAACCGCCCGCCTGGGGATCGGTTTCATAGGCCTTCGTGAACCAGTGGAACGCCTCGGCGTCGTCTTCCGCGACCCCGTTGCCCCAGTAATACATGTCGCCCAGCAGAACCTGGGCATAGGAACGCCCGTCTTCCGCCGCCGCGCGAATGTATCTGCGCGCCTGTTGCGGCTGCGCCTCGCCCCCCAGTCCGTAGAGCAGCATCCGGCCCGCCTCGTATTGGGCGTAGGCATAGCCCCTGTCTGCCGCTTCGACAAAAAGCGCGCGCGCCTGTTCCTGGTCCTTTTGCGTCCCGAGACCACGGTCCATCAGGGAAGCCATATAGGCAACCGCCTGCGGATCCCGGTCATACTCGACCATCGCCTGGAAGTGCCTGAAGGCGGCGGCATAGTCCTGCGCCACCCCCTTGCCGATTTCATAGGCCACGCCCAGGGAGATGTTTGCGCGCTCCCGGCCCAGGTCTATGGCCCGCCTGAAAAGCTCCGCCGCTTTCGTGTAATCCTGCGCCACACCCGACCCCACCCAGTACATTTCGCCCAGGAAATGGGTCGAGCGGGGATCGTCGAGATCCGCTCCCTGCCGGTAAAGCTCGACGGCCTTCTCCGGGCCTCCGGGCTTGAGCATGCCGTCCTCGTAGAGCAAGCCCAGCGAGGCGTAACTGTCGGTGTAACCGTCCTCTATCGCCTGCCTGTAGTATTTCGCAGCCGTTTCGTAATTCCGGTCGACACCCCAGCCGTTCTCGTAAAGCCAGCCCAGCCAGTCGGTCGCCTGCAATATGCCGTTTTCAGACGCCCACTTGATCCAGAAATAGGCACGGGCATGATCCTTGCGCACGCCCAGACCGTTCAGGTACATGGCCCCGAGGCGCATGCCGCTCCAGTAATGGCCGTAATCGGCGGCCTCCTGATAAAGCCAGACCGCCTTTTTCAGGTCCCGCGCCGTTCCAAGGCCGAGCTGGTAATATTGCCCCAGAGCGCCCTTGGCCGCCGGATACCCCGCATCCGCCGCTGCCTTGAAATGAAAGAAGGCCTTGTCATAGTCCGGCGTCCAGAACGTCTCGTTTTCGTAGGCCAACCCTAAGCGGAAATGCGCTTCCGGATCCCCTTCGGCAGCCGCAGCCCGCAACGTATCCAGTTCGAAAAACTCAGGCTCGAGCGATTCATCCAGGGAATCGCGTCCAAGGGATGACAGACTGTCCTCTATCGTCCCCCTGTCCAGGGACTTGAGCTCGTCCTCCCCGCCCTCGACCGCACCTGCAGGCAAGGCCGCCGCCGAAAACCAAAGGGCACAGACCCAAAACGCAATCGTCTTCCTGTTCATATCGCCCGTGACCTGACACCAATCGCGTTCGATAATGGACCATCCGGCCGATCATATTCAATCCCGATAGAATTAGGGTCGGGACTCACTCATTAATTGCAATCCGGCCGATGCTCCGGCCGGCGAGGCATTCGGCCCGGATTTGTTAAGTCCGCCACCGTCCATTGGCTGTCCCGCGGATACGGACCGGCAATCGGGATTATCAATTACCCTTGAAAAAAATACCTATATCCGAAAGTGCAATTTTGTCGCATGCCTGCCTGCCCGGACAATGAACAAGCCGCGCTTTCAAAGGCTTAGCACCGGCCTCTCCACACCCCCGCCTCCGGCCGAAACAAATTACTGCCCGGTTCGATAAAATTTTATCGAATGCGTTAAACACGCCGCAAGGGGTGGTGCCTAGTGTCCACGGCATCATCGATACTCATGTTGCCTCATCTTTAACACTCGAAGGCTTTTCTGCCGTGGACAAGTTTACCCTTTTGGCGGCTAACGCCGTTATTCTGGTAATGTTTTCAATTGCTTTCCTTGTGGCGTTTCGCGACATGAAACGTGCCCGTTACTGGCGGACATGGACCATTGCGAACCTCGTCCTGGCGTCCGCCCTGATGTTCTACATCACCGAAGCGGACCTGCCTGCCGTCGTCGTTTTCCTCGTTCCCAACGGCCTGCTCCTGGTGGGATTTGCCCTGCACTGGAATGCCGCCCGCCAATTCACCGGCTGCAAGCTCTGCCGCGCACGGATCTGGACACCGGTCGGGATCCTGATCGTGACCGGCCTGCCCGCGCTCGCCATGAACAACTACGGACTGACCTACACCGTGACCAATGTCATGCTGTCGGTGCTCGCGTTCGGCACGGCGCGGGAATACTACGGCATGAAGGCGAACCATCTCTCATCGCGTCACGGCCTGACCCTGGCCTATGTCCTGATCGGCATCTCGTTTCTGGTGCGCGTGTTTCAGGGAATTGCCGAATGGCAGAACATGGGTATCGGTCTGCCCGACGACGTTATCCTGACGTTCCATCTGCTGATCGCGCTGATATATGTCAGCGCGAGCGGAGCCTTTTCCCTTGCCATCGCCTTTGAGCGGGCCGTAGCGGAACAGCGCGAGGCAGCCCACCGCGATCCGCTCACCGGCGTCTACAACCGGCGCGAATTCGAACTGAGGCTGAAGGCCCTGCTGTCGAACGAAGCCCGGAAGGCTTTCGCCGTCCTTCAGTTCGATCTAGATCACTTCAAGCAGGTCAACGATCGTTTCGGCCATGTCGCCGGCGACGAGGCGCTTCAGTATTGCGCCGACCTGATCAAGTTCCATCTGCGCGAGGACGACTGCCTCGCCCGCCTGGGCGGCGAGGAATTCGCCGCCATTCTGCCCGAGATTTCCCAGGACGAGGCGGTTCGGATCGCCGAGGCCATCCGCCAGAGCGTGGCCGAAGCCAGACTGGACTTCGCCCCGGCCGAATTCCGGCTGACCCTGTCTGCCGGTGTCTATCACGGCACGGGCGGCGACCTCGGCCACAAGGGCCTGATGCGCCGCGTCGACCAGGGCCTTTATCAATCGAAAAATTCCGGCCGCAACCGGGTCTGTCTGGCCGACGCCGCCTAAACGGGCCTCTGAGCGCCGGCCGGCAACAAGATGCTAGAAGGACGCCTCCAGAAGACGGGTGACTTCCTTGTCGCGAGCCCCCTCGGTCTTGCTGCCCATGACCACGACGAGACGTCTTTCGCCGCCCCGATGTGCCGTCGCCACCAGATTGTACCCCGCCTCGTTGGTGTGCCCCGTCTTCAGTCCGTCGACGCCGGGGACCTTGCCAAGCAGATTGTTCGTCGTCGGGTAGGTCCGGCCGTTGTAGGTGAAGGACTTCGCCCGGAAAAAGCCGGCATATTGCGGGAAACCTGTCTTCAGCGCCCGTCCGAGTCGGGCCATATCGCGCGCCGTCGACACATGACCCGGGTCCGGCAATCCGCTGGCATTGACGAACCGGGTGCGGGTGAGGCCAAGCGCACGGGCCTGCGCGTTCATTCTGGCCGCAAAGGCGTCCTCGCTGCCGGAAATGTTTTCCGCAATCACCACCGCCACGTCGTTCGCCGACTTCACCGCCAGCGCCCGGGCTGCCTGTTCCACGGTGATCGTCGAGCCCGCCTTCAGGCCGAGCTTCGCCGGCGGCTGGCTTGCCGCCCTGGCCGAGACGGTCAGCGGAGTTGAAAGCGAATACCGTCCGGAACCGACCTCCTGAAACAGGAGATAGAGCGTCATCATTTTGGTGAGCGAGGCCGGATAGCGGATCTTGTCTGCGTCATGGGCGTAAAGCGGCGCCCCGGTTGCCATATCGAGCACGACTTCCGAATAGCTGTCGGCGGAGGCCGGCGCCGTGGACGTATAGGCAACCGCCTTTACCTGCGGCGGCGGAGCGGCCTGCGAGACAACAGGTGTCGGCGCAACCGGCACGCCCGCCGTCTGACAGGCTGCAAGCGCTAGCGCCATGGCCACCGCAAACAACGGCCTTCCCAAAATTCCCGACATGTTTCACTTCACCTTGTCTGCCCCGAAGTTGCCCCGTCTCGCCCCCTCAGGCCTTCAGCTTATATCCTGTCTTGAATATCCAGCGAATGATTGCAAGACAGATAACCAGGAAAAGAAGGGTCATGCTCAGGGACAGCGCGAGACTGACATCCGCCTTGCCATAGAAACTCCAGCGGAAGCCGGAAATCAGATAGACGACCGGGTTGGCGAGCGTCACCTTCTGCCAGATTTCCGGCAGCATGCTGATGGAATAGAAACTGCCGCCCAGGAAGGCGAGCGGCGTGACGATCAGAAGCGGCACGAACTGCAGCTTCTCGAACGTGTCGGCCCAGATCCCGATGATGAAGCCGAGCAGGGCGAAGGTCATGGCGGTCAGAAGGAAGAACGCCACCATCCAGGCCGGATGCTGCACTTCGATCGGCACGAAGAACGTGGCGGTCACGAAAATGATCGTCCCGACCAGGACGGCCTTGGTCGCCGCCGCGCCGACGAAGGCTACGGTGATTTCGAAATAGGACACGGGCGCGGACAGGATTTCGTAGATCGTGCCGGTGAACTTCGGGAAATAGATGCCGAAGGATGCATTCGACAGGCTCTGCGTCATCAGGGACAGCATGATCAG
Organism: Roseibium aggregatum; assembly: GCF_014692675.1. Lineage (GTDB taxonomy): Bacteria > Pseudomonadota > Alphaproteobacteria > Rhizobiales > Stappiaceae > Roseibium > Roseibium aggregatum_C. The sequence goes on from NZ_JABFCZ010000018.1 coordinate 123,751, forward strand.
TCCGGGCACGATGAAGGCCCCGTAGGAGACGCCGTCCACCTCGCTGATCCGCGACCCGATCGCCGCGCCGAACACGACGAAATAAAGCGTCGTGGAAATCACCGGCGAGATGATCGACTGCATCAGCGTGCGCCCCGTTCGGGCCATTTCATAGAGATAGATCGCCTTGATCGCCTGAAAGTTCATGCCTTTTCCTTCACCAGATCGACGAAGATATCCTCCAGTGAACTCTGGGTCGTATTGAGATCGTGGAACCGGACACCCGCCTTCGACAGGTCGTTCAAAAGCGCGGTGATGCCGGTGCGCTCGCTCTTTGTGTCGTAGGAATAGGTCAACGACTTGCCGTCGTCGCCAATGGTCAGGTCATGCGCCTCAAGTCCCGCCGGCAGTTCGCTGATCGGGGTCTGCAGATGCAGGGTCAGTTCCTTTCGGCCGAGCTTGCGCATCAGCTCGTTCTTTTCCTCCACCAGGATGATCTCGCCCTTGTTGATCACCCCGACGCGGTCGGCCATTTCCTCCGCCTCTTCGATGTAGTGGGTTGTCAGAATGATCGTCACGCCGCGGTTCTTCAGGTTCTCCACGATGCGCCACATGTCGCGGCGCAGTTCCACGTCCACGCCTGCGGTCGGCTCGTCCAGGAACAGCACCTTCGGCTCGTGGGCCAGCGCCTTTGCGACCAGTAGGCGCCGTTTCATGCCGCCGGAGAGCGCCATGATCGGCGCCCTGTGCTTGTCCCACAGGCTGAGGTCTTTCAGGATCTCCTCGACCAGCGCCGGATTGCTCCGCATGCCGAACAGGCCCCGGCTGAAGGACACCATGTCGATGACCTTCTCGAAGTGGGACACGGGCATCTCCTGGGGCACCAGGCCGATCAGTTTTCGTGCCTCCCGATAGTTTCGGATGGCATCGAAACCGCCGACGGTGATCGTGCCCGACGTCGGGCGGACCAGCCCGCAGATCGTGCTGATCAGGGTCGTCTTGCCGGCGCCGTTGGGTCCGAGCAGGGCGAAGACCTCGCCTTCGTTGATGTCGAGGGAAACCGATTTGAGCGCCTGGAAGCCGCCGTCGTAGGTTTTGGTCAGGGACTGGACAGAAATGATTGCGGACATAAATCGATTAGATCTTGAAACGTGTGTGAGGGCGGGACCGGGCCGGATCACGCCTTGAGCCTGTACCGGCAAACCTGCCCGAACCCGTGATCAGAAGATAGGCATCCGATTGGATTGTGCCAAGGCCAGCCTGCATTGTTTCACCTGAGTGAACAGACTGTTTGGCATTGGCCGATGGGAACCTGTCTTCCGTCCACTATTTTAGGGAAATCACGTATTGGAGCGAGGATCAATGTCCATTCGGCCCGTCACTCATATCGGCACCACCCAGCCGACCCTCGAAGGGGCCGGCGTGAAACTGGAACGCGTCTTCGGGTTTCAGGATCCGGAGATGCTCGATCCGTTTCTGCTCCTCGACGATTTCAGGAACGAGCGGCCGGAAGACTATCTGGCGGGTTTTCCCTGGCATCCGCATCGGGGCATCGAGACGATCACCTACGTCCTGGCCGGCACGGTGGAACACGGCGACAGCCTGGGCAATACCGGCAACCTCGGCGCCGGCGATGTCCAGTGGATGACCGCCGGCCGCGGCATCATGCACCAGGAAATGCCCAAGGGCGACGACCGGGGACGCATGCACGGATTTCAGCTCTGGGCCAATCTGCCCTCGTCGCTGAAGATGTCCGAACCGCGCTATCAGGATGTCAACGCGGGGGATATCCCCGTGGTTGTCGATGACGACGGCACCACGGTGCGGATCATCTGCGGTGACTTCTGGGGCAAGTCCGGCCCGGTCGACGGCATTGCCGCTGACCCGCAATACCTCGATGTCTTCGTTCCCGCCGGCGTAAAGAAACGGCTGAAGGTCGACACCTACAAGCAGACCTTCGCCTATATCTTCGAAGGCTCCGGCGCCTTTGCAGATGCCTCCGACCCCTTCGGCGTTCTGACCGAAAAGGAACTGAACGGCAAAGAACTGCATGTCCGTGACCGGACCGGCGACCGGTCCCTGGTCATATTCGGCTCCGGCGACGAAATCGTCGTCCAAGCCGGGGAAAAAGGTATCCGTTTCCTTCTCGTCTCCGGCGCACCGATCCGGGAGCCTGTCGCGTGGCACGGCCCCATCGTCATGAACACTCGCGAAGAGCTCATACAGGCAGTCAACGAACTGCGCGGCGGCACGTTCATCCGCTAGGGTCAGGCCCCTAACCTCCCACCTTGCTTGCCCACCAAGCAAGAACTGGCGGCATCCACTCCCGATGGATGCCGTTTTTTTTTGCCTCGTCCGAAGTCAGTCTGCGTTTGATGCATATCATCCCTGAACGCCCCGAAAACGGCCATTCTGCCGAAAGGAATAGCGGAAAGCGAAGGGAGATGATGTCATGGAAAGCAAGGTTTCCAGCCAGCTGAAAATTTCATGCCGGACATTGCAACGCATGGAACCTGCGATTGTCGCTTTCGCCTTTCTGTTAATCCTGATGTTATCCCTTGCCGCTCTTCCGGCACGAGCGTCCGATTTTGCCATGCATTGTCCGCCGGGCTGGCAGGTCGAAAATGGCGATCAAATGCTCCGGCGGTGCATTTCTCCCTCACGGGATGCTTTCATCGAGGTCTATGTTTACGGCGGTGAAGCTGCAGACCTGTCTGCCTATCTGGACAGGCAGGTCCAGGCCCTTGCGCAGAAAGGTCTGCCGTTTCATCAGTTCCGCAAGGAAGCCCCCGGCAACGTCTCCGGCATCCCGGCACTGACCCGCGAATACACCGGCACCGCCAACAATGCCCTTTTCCATTCCTATGTGGTGGCCACCAGCCATGGAGGGAAAACCTACCTGTTGCAGGCGCTTTATCTGGCCGACCGGGCGCAGACCCTGCAGCCGCAAATCCGCGATGCCATGAACAGCTGGACCTACCCAAGCGTGGAACAGGCCAAGGCGTCCCCTCCGTCACAAACACAGCCTGACAAGACACCGGATGCCGCCGTCAGCGGCGGACGGTCCTATGCCAGCCGGGACCAGTGCGTCGACTACCTCTGCCGGCCGTTTTCAGACAGCTGCAATACCTATGACCGCGGCGCAGACGCCAACCATTTTCGCTATCTTTTATGCAAGAGCGCCTGGGACAAATGCTATTCCTACTGTACCGGCTACTGGTCGATGGCCCTGACATGCACCAAGGAAGCCGTCACAGCGACGCAAGGCTATTGGATTTCGGCATGTGGCGCGCTGGCACACGATGAAAGAGCAATGCAGGACTGTTTCCGCCGAGGCATGATCGACGGGGACAACCTCTTGCGTGAGATGCGCGGCCGCCCCGAGTGCAAGGCCGGTTCCAACTGACTGGCTTGCCGTGCGCCCAAAGGCACGTTACCCCTAGTCGGACGTCATCAACAGGGCCAGTATCACGGAATGACCCTGAAACTCCGCCCGGCGCATGCCGGCGATACCGGCATACTCACCGATATCCTGCACCGGTCCAAGGCTTCCTGGGGATATCCTGCGGACAAGATCGAGGCGTTTCGCAGCGAATACCGCATCACCCAGGCAACATTGGCATCGCTTGACATGATCGTGGCCGAGACGGCCGGACGCCCCGTCGCCTTTGCCGGCGGCAAGATGCGCGAAGACTGCCTCTATCTCGAATTCCTGTTCGTCGCGCCCGAAGCGATGCGGCGCGGCATCGGCAGCCTGCTGCTGCAGCGTATGGCCGACCGGGCCAGGGCCTGCGGCAAGACTCGGATGGTGCTCGTGAGCGATTATTTCGCACGCGGCTTTTATGAAAATCGGGGCTTCACGACCCTGTCCGAACGGCCGGGCCAGATGTCCCCCGAAGGCGTCATTCCGATCATGGAGAAGCCTCTTTGCGCCGAAATCTTCCCCCTGAAGTCCGTCCGCCTCACCATTGACCGCAAGGCCCGGTGGGCGTTCGAGCGCCAGCACGCCGGGGAAATCGGGACCCATTGGGCCGAGATCTGCCGAAAGAACCCCGCTTTGTGGAACGGACGCACCCTGAAGCTTGCCGGCTACACGCTCTCCGACGGTCATTTCACCGGTACTTGCCGGGAATGCTCCTATGCCGCCTTTCTTGCCTGGCGCGACTGGGGGGCTCCGGATCTCGAAACGCACAATATTTTCGGATCGGCCGTTTTGAGATCGTCCGACGGCGCCCTGCTTTACGGGGTCATGTCGCAAAATACGGCCAATGCCGGCAGGATCTACCCGCCGGGCGGCAACCTGGATCCGGCCGATATCCGCCCGGACGGCAGCGTGGATATTCTGGGAGCCATTTTCCGCGAGCTTGAGGAAGAAACAGGCCTGGGCGTGAAGGACATCTCCGCCGACGCGCTGTTTGCCATTCTGGACGGTCCCCGGATTTCCATCGCCCGCGTCCTTGATGTTCCGCTTGCCGCCGAACCGCTGCGCGACCGGATCCTGCGGCATTCGACGGCGAGCGACGAACAGGAACTCTCCGATATGCGCATCCTGCGTCATCCACAGGATCTGACTTCGCCGGATTTCGTGCCGTTTGCCCGCGATATCGGCAAAATGCTTCTGAGCGCTGCGGCACCGGCCTAACGCGGGGTTACGGATCTGGAGTCGGTTAATCATTTATTGCCCAATGCGCAAAGCTACGGGGTGGCAGTCGGCAGTCTTCCGTGCAACAGTCCGGTCTCGTTCGATGCCTTTGAAAACCAATGGAGAAGCTGCCGATGGGCCGTCGCTACGCCGTCCTCGATGTCTTTACCAACAAATCCCTCGCCGGAAACCCGCTCGCCGTTGTGCTCGATGCGGAAGGCTTGAGTGACGAGCGAATGCAGGCGATCGCCAAGGAATTCAACCTCTCCGAAACGGTGTTCGTGTTTCCGCCGGAAAATCCGGGACACACGGCCAACATCCGCATTTTCACGCCAGCGCTGGAACTGCCCTTCGCCGGCCATCCGACCGTCGGCACCGCGATCCTGATGGCGATGGAACGTTTCGGTGACATCAGCGGCGAACAGGATGCGGTCGTCGTTCTGAAGGAACAGATCGGTGCCGTACGTTGCGCCGTGGTGCTCAGGGAAAATGCCGCCGCCTTCTCCGAATTCGACGTACCGAAGCTGCCCGAACCCGCCGGACCGACCCGCGACAAGGAGCTGATCGCAGCCGCTCTCAGCCTCGATCCGGTCGATATCGGTTTCGAAAACCACGCCCCGTCCCGCTATCAGGTCGGCGCGCCTTTCAACTTCATTCCGGTTCGCGACCTCGGCGCTCTGGCCCGCGCCAAGCCGGACCTCACCATCTGGCACGATGCCTTCGGCAACGACACCCACACGGACGCCTACGTCTATTGCCGCGAGACCCGCGCCCATGAAAGCGCGTTCCATGCGCGCATGTTCGCACCGGCCATGGGCATCACCGAGGATCCCGCGACCGGATCCGCAGCCGCGGCCTTCGCCGGCGCCGTCCATTTCTTCGACGATCTGCCCAGCGGCACCCACCATATCCGCATCGAGCAGGGCTTCGAAATGGGCCGCCCGTCGCTGATCGACCTGGAGATCGACATCGAAAACGGCGCCATGCACGCCATCCGCATCGGCGGCCAGGCAACCCTCGTCGCCCGCGGCGAACTCTTCGTCTAGATCGGGCGATCAAAGTCTCCGGCGGACCGGAGCCTCCGGGATATGTCCCGCGCAGCCGCACGCCGTCGACCGCAATGCTATCGGACGGCAATTCCCCATGGCACCGCCCGTTCCTATCGTCTAGCCTGTGCGCCATCCGGCCTGAACGGGAGGCCGGACAAGAAGGCCCGAAAAGGAGGGACCACGGCGCCATGATTACGCTATTGAAATTACTGCATGTTCTGGCCTTTACCGCAGGTGTCGGCGGCGGCCTCGCCAACCTCCTGGTCATGCGTGCGGCCAACGCGGCCGATGCGGATGCCGCAAAGATCCTGCGCGGGATCATGCCGCGCATCGCAACCATGAGCTTCCACTCCGTCATCCTCTTGTGGATTACCGGGCCGCTGCTTTTGTGGCTTGTCTATGACGGTGGTGCGGGGCTCGGCCCCCTATTTCACCTCAAGATGCTTTCCGTCGTGCTCCTGACCGTTGCCTCGGTGACCGGCCGGATCACCATCAGCCGGCTCAAGGCAGGAAAGCCGGCCCGTTTTGCTCCCCATATGCCGAAAATCGGCATGCTCGGCTCCTTTTTCGGCGTGACAACCATCGGTCTGGCGGTCCTGGCATTCTCGTAAGGACATCCACCCGAAATAGTTTCAGTGAGGAGATCCCGATGACTTCGGCCTCGAAAAGCTTTCTCGCCCGTCTGGTCCTCGCCGGCGTGCTCGGCGTTGCCGGCCCGCTTTCGGCCCTTGCCCAGCAGGCAACCGACGCGGTCGCGCCGGAAAGCGGAAATGCCGTGGCGCAGAGCTTCGAAGCCCTGTCGCCCGAAGCCCTTTCCGCCCTCGCAACAAAGGCTACAGGCAAGCCGGTCGAAGCGAAGCGCTGGATGATTGCCGCGGCCAATCCGCTGGCGGTCGAAGCCGGTGCCAAGGTGCTCAAGGCCGGCGGCAGCGCGGCTGACGCCCTCGTCGCCATCCAGACCGTGCTCGGTCTTGTCGAGCCGCAATCCTCCGGTCTCGGCGGCGGCGCCTTTCTGGTCTGGTACGACGCGGCGACCGGCAAGCTGACCACGCTCGACGGCCGCGAGACCGCACCGCTCGCCGCCCGCCCCACCGCCTTCCTGGACGGGGAAGGCGAGCCGCTGAAATTCTACGATGCGGTCGTCGGCGGCCTGTCGGTCGGAACGCCCGGCACGCCGAAGCTTCTGGAAGAGGCGCACAAGCGCTGGGGCAAGCTCGACTGGGCGCCGCTCTTCAAGGACGCCATAGACCTTGCCGAAAAAGGTTTCACCGTTTCTCCGCGTCTCGCCTCGCTGGTCGCCGAAGACCCCGACCGTCTGGGGCGCTTCGCCGCCACGCGTGCCTATTTCTTCCCCAGCGGCGCGCCGATCAAGGCCGGCGAAACACTCCGGAATCCGGACTATGCCGCCACTCTTCAGGCCATCGCCGCCAACGGCGCCAAGGCCTTTTATTACGGCGAGATCGCCCGGGATATCGTCAAGACGGTGCAGACGGCGCCCGGAAATCCTGGCTTCCTGTCCGACAAGGATCTCTCCCTATACGAGGTGATCGAGCGTGAGCCGGTGTGCGCCGCCTATCGCGGCCGGGACGTTTGCGGCATGGGCCCGCCCTCGTCCGGCGCGCTCACCGTCGGCCAGATCCTCGGCATGCTGGACAATTATGATCTCACGGCCCTCGGCGCGGACGATCCGAAAAGCTGGAGGCTGATCGGCGACGCCTCCCGCCTCGCATTTGCCGATCGCGGCCGCTACATGGCCGACGTCGATTTCGTACCGATGCCGCTGAAAGGCCTCGTCGACGAGGACTATCTGGACGGCCGCTCCGACCTTCTCAAGGGCGACGACGCCCTGCCCGAGGTCGCTCCCGGCACGCCGCCGTGGGATCACGCCATGCTGCTGTCCAACGACGAAGCCATCGAGTTTCCCTCCACCTCCCACATTTCCATCGTGGATGCGGACGGCAATGCGCTCTCCATGACCACCACCATCGAAAACGGATTCGGCTCGCGGCTGTTCGTGCGCGGCTTCCTGCTCAACAACGAACTGACCGATTTCTCCTTCCGCACCCAGAAGGACGGCGTGCCGATCGCCAACCGGCTGGAACCGGGCAAGCGGCCCCGCTCGTCCATGTCGCCGACCATCGTCATGAAGGACGGCAAGCCGGAACTGGTCATCGGCAGCCCGGGCGGCAGCCGGATCATCGGCTATGTGGCCGAGGCGATCATCGCCCATCTCGACTGGGGCATGAACGTTCAGCAGGCCGTCTCCCTGCCCCATCTGGTCAACCGCTTCGGCACCTATGACCTGGAAGCGGGCACGAAGGCTGAAAGCCTTGCCGATCCGCTGGAAGCGCTCGGCTACAAGGTCAATACCCGCGATCTCAACTCCGGCCTCCACGCGATTGCCGTGGGCGACACGCTCCAGGGCGGCGCGGATCCGCGGCGGGAAGGCATTGCGCTCGGGGAGTGAGCATGAAATTTTTCCGCGGTTGCCGGAAAGAAGCTGATTACCCCTACCGGCAATCCCGGCGACTAATCTCTCCGCCCGGCAGAACGGTGTTGCATAACACCGCCTCGTGCAGCTCTGCCGGATCGAGGTCAACCTGCGAAAGATCCAGGTCGGACAGATCGGTATCTCTAAGATCGCAAATGGCGGCGCCCGGCAGGTTTTCGAAAACCGCGTAGATGTCGCCATTGCCAAGACGGAAGGCGTGCCCCTTTTCAATCAGGTCGCGCACCATTTCGCCGGTGAACGCATCTTCCATCTGCTTCGCCGAATAACACGAGCCGCTCTCGGCCTGTGCCGTCACACCGATGCAAAGGAAGAACATTCCGGATAGCAGACTTTTCGCGATGGTCGTCATGGCGGGATGGTAGCACGGTCCAGAGCGAAGCCGACCCGAAATGCGCGGGCAATGCGCCCAGAGGTTAGCTCGAGGCAGACGGCCTACGCCGGCTCCCCGTCGATCAGCGCCATCATCGCCGGCGGATACCTGTCGCCGTTTGCCCAGCCGGCGGGGAATTGCCTGTCGAGGGTTTCGATATCGTCCTCTGAAAGCTGTATTGAAAGCGCTTCCAGGTTGGAGGTGATCCGCTCAGGTGACCGGGTGCCGAAGATCGGGAGAATGTCGTCGCCCTTCGCCAGCAGCCAGGCGAGCGCCACCTGGGCGCGGGTTGCGTCATGGACCCGGGCGAGGTCATCCATCTGCAAGATCCGCTCAAGGTTCGCCGCCCGGTTGGCGTCCGAAAAGCGCGGATTGTACTGGCGGAAATCTCCTGCCTCGAACGACATGTCGGTGCTGAGCCCGCCTGCCAGCAGACCGCGGCCGAAGGGGCTGTAGGCGATCAGGGAAATGCCCAGCTCCCGCAGCACCGGCAGGATGTTCGTCTCCACGCCCCGCTCCATCAGCGAATATTCCGTTTCGACCGCCGCCAGCGGATGAACGGCATGGGCGCGCCGGATCGTTGCGGCCGAGGCTTCCGATAGGCCGATCGCCCGGACCTTGCCGGCGGCGACAAGATCGGCCATGGCGCCGACACTGTCCTCGATCGGAACGGAAGGATCCACGCGGGCCAGGATGAAGAGATCGATGGCCTCCAGCCTGAGGCGGCTTAGCGAGCCCTCGCAGGCGGCCTTCAACTGGTCCGGATGCCCCTTCAGAACCGGCTTGCGGTCCGGCCCGATACCAACGCCGGTCTTGGTCGCCACGACCGCCGGATTGCTTGAAGCCGCGAGCACATCGCCGATCAGCTCCTCGTTACCGCCACGGCCGTAAAAATCCGCCGTGTCGAGGAAATCGATGCCCGCCTCCAGGGCAGTGCGAATGACCCCGCGCGCATCCTCGGGTTCGATTGCGCCATAGGAGCCGCTGAGCCCCATGCAGCCGAGACCGAGAGGCGAGACTTCAATACCGCTCGCGCCGAGTTTGCGCTTGATATCCATTGCCAAGATCTCATCCTTCCCGGATTTGGGTTTCGATTTCACTTGCGAAGGCTTCCAGCCCGTCGAGAAAGGCTGTGCGCGTCTCCGCGGACATGGATTGCAGGACCTTGAGCAGCGGTTCGACCCGCCTCTGGCAATAGCCCTCGACGGCAGCGCGCCTGTCAGGAGCGATCGACAGCCATGTGCGCCGTCGGTCCTTTTCATCCCGCTCCCTGGCCAGCCAGCCGCTGTCCTGCAGCTCGCCCGCGATCTGGCTTGCCGCCGGAACACCGATGGCAAGCCTTTGCGCCAGTTCGCCCACGGTCATCCGTCCGGCAAGCGCGATCATGTTGAGGGCGTGGATGTGCCGGGGCGCGAAGGTCCCCTCGGAAATCGCCGCGCGGAACTCGGGCGGCATGAACGCCCTCTCCTTGAAGAAGGCGGCCCCCAGGCGGGGAAGAATGTCCGCGGCGCGGTCCAGATCGGTTTTTGAAAGTCGGGTCATATTTAGTTCTATATATAGAACTATTATCAGATGCAAGAGCGATTGCGCCTGAGAGAATTTCACCCGGCTGGAAGGGAGGTCAGCCACTCATTTTACGGGAGGTACGATCTCGGTTCCGGGACAGAAACCCTTGTGCGCCACGTTCTGGCCGGCGGTGTGGGCATGGCAGGCATTGCTGTAGGTCTTGCCGTCGCAGCCGCAGACCGGGTCATATTGCAAGGTGCAGAAATCTGGCTTCTTTGCGCAGACGCCGCTCTGATCGCCGGCACCGCAGGTCGCCTCCGGCGTGAACTTGCAGAACTCGCCGTCACCGCAGGTTACCCCGGCGATCCCGCCACAGGTCGCGCCGACCTCGGCGAAGGCGGCCGGGGCGGCCAGCAAGAACAGGATCAGGACAGCCAGAACTCTCATCTTCCGGACCTTTCACAACGGGACCAACGGCAGAAGCAAGTCTATCGCTTTGGCTCGAATTGGCGCAGGAAAAACTTTCCGCCCGTGAAACTCCTGCCTATGGGCGGCCCATTCCCTCTTGCCAATTATTTTCCGATCCCCTAGAAACCTGAACAAAGATTAACGTCCCGGTCACGTTTCTGCGGCACGCTTGAACGCCAAAGATCGTAAGTGACCTGAACAAAGGCCCTGAAACACCGATGAGCGCAACGCGCCACATGACCGGTTCTTTCAACGACGCGCTTCCCCCGCGCGGCGGCCTTATTCTACTTGGCGACCTCCTTCTGCTTAGCTGCCCCTGAGCGTCGGCTGATCCGTATCCTGCGGACGGGCACTTAGGGGAGACAAAGCGCATTCACCAGTTAAAGACAGACTGATCGCGCGCCGGAGCACTATCCGAAAACCGCTCTGAAAGGCCGCCGATCCCCGGGAAGGAATAAATTGATGACCGCCGAAAAAGATCAGGTCCGCATCTTCGACACCACCTTGCGCGACGGCGAACAGTCGCCCGGCGCCTCCATGACGCTGGAAGAAAAGCTGCAGATCGCCGAGATCCTCGACGACATGGGCGTCGACATCATCGAGGCCGGCTTTCCGATCGCCTCCAACGGCGACTTCGAGGCCGTCAGCGAGATCGCCAAGCGCTCCAGGAACTCGGTGATCGCAGGCCTTGCCCGCGCCATCCACGCCGATATCGACCGCTGCGGCGACGCCGTGAAGCACGCCGAGAAAGGCCGGATCCACACCTTCGTTTCCACCTCGCCGATCCATCTGCAGTTCCAGATGAACAAGACCGAGGATGAAGTCCTCGACATCATCACCGACACGGTGACCCGCTCGCGCAACCTGATCGATGACGTGGAATGGTCCGCAATGGACGCGACCCGCACGCCGATCGACTACCTGTGCCGCTGCGTGGAAGCCGCCATCAAGTGCGGCGCAACCACCATCAACCTGCCGGACACGGTCGGCTACGCAACCCCGGACGAGTACAAGCAGATGTTCGTCGACATCCGCAACCGGGTGCCGGATGCGGACAAGGCGATCTTCTCCGTCCACTGTCACGACGACCTGGGATTGGCGGTCGCCAACTCGCTGGCCGGTGTGGCCGGCGGCGCGCGCCAGATCGAATGCACCATTAACGGCCTGGGCGAGCGCGCCGGCAACGCGGCGCTGGAAGAAGTGGTCATGGCGATCCGCACCCGCGGCGATGTGCTGCCCTACACCTGCGGCGTCGACCCGCAGTACCTGACCCGCGCGTCCAAGCTGGTCTCCGGCGCCTCCGGCTTCGCGGTCCAGTACAACAAGGCGATCGTCGGCAAGAACGCCTTCGCCCATGAAAGCGGCATCCACCAGGACGGCATGCTGAAGAACGCCGAAACCTACGAAATCATGCGGCCCGAGGACGTCGGCGTGAAGGCTACGTCGCTGGTGATGGGCAAGCATTCCGGCCGCCATGCCTTCAAGGACAAGCTGCGCGAACTGGGCTACGAACTGGGCGACAACGCCCTGCAGGACGCCTTCCGTCGGTTCAAGGATCTGGCCGACCGCAAGAAGCACGTCTACGACGAGGACATCGAAGCCCTGGTCGAGGACGAGATCTCCATCGCCAGCGAGAACACCCGCGTCATCGCCCTGACCGTGATCGCCGGCACCGGCGGCCCGCAGAAGGCGATCCTGACCATGGACGTCAACGGCCATCACGAGACCCGCGAATGCACGGGCGACGGACCGGTCGACGCGACATTCAACGCCATCAAGGCGATCATCCCCCACGACGCCACCCTGCAGCTCTACCAGGTGCATGCGGTGACGGAAGGGACCGACGCCCAGGCGGAAGTCTCCGTTCGCCTGGAATCCGGCGGCCGGATCGCAACCGGCAAGGGCGCGGACACCGACACCCTGGTCGCCTCCGCCCGCGCCTATGTCTCGGCCCTCAACAAGCTGGCCCTGCGCCAGCAGGGCAGCAACCCGGGCGCGCTGAAGGCAAGCTGATCCGCGCTCAGCAGTTTCAGATCACAGGACGGGGAGCCCACGGCTTCCCGTTTTTGTTTGCGTGTGGAATTGTCAGGTTGATTGTCACGATCAAGATTGACCGGAGCCGCCCGCCCCGTACCTTGGTCCGGACCAGGAGGCCCGCAAATCATGTGGCAAGCAATCGCAAACGCTCTGGCAAACGGCCATGACCTGTGCGGACATCCGCAGGACGTGACCATCACGGGCGATCTCTCCCTTTGCGAAAACCGGCCCGTCTCCGAACTGGCATTGGCGGCTGTGTCTTCGGCGGCCGCTGCGGTTCGCGCCCTCTCCGGAACAGGAGGCACAGCGGCGGTCGACCGCAATCTGGTCGACCAATGGTGCAAGACCAGTGTCACCCCTATCGGCTGGAAGTTACCGTCCCAATGGGATGATTTCGCCCGAGATTACGCCACCCGCGACGGCTGGATCAGGCTGCACACCAACGCTCCGCATCACCGCACTGCCGCCCACTCCGTCCTCGGAAATCCGAAAACGGGCGAGGAAGCGGCCGAGCGGATTTCGGACTGGGCCGGAGAAGATCTGGAAACCGAAATCGTTGACGCCGGCGGCTGCGCCGCGGTCCGGTATGACACCGCACGCTGGAGAACCCATCCGCAGGGACAGGCGGTTGCCGAAGAACCGGTCGTCGCCTGGACGGAAAGGTCTGCGCGGAAGACCCCATGGCGCCCGACAAATGCTGCACGCCCCCTTGCCGGCCTGCGTGTGCTCGACCTGACCCGTGTTCTCGCAGGTCCCGTGTGCACCCGGTTCCTCGCCGCTTTCGGCGCGTCGGTCCTGCGCATCGATCCGGAAAGCTGGAACGAGGAGGGAAATGCGGTCGAGATGACCGTGGGCAAGACCTGCAGCACGCTCGATCTCAAGACCGAAGACGGTCGCAGCGCCTTCCTGAAACTGGCGGGCGAGGCCCATCTGATGGTGTCGGGCTACAGGGCGGATGCGCTGGAACGCCTGGGCCTCGGTCCCGAGGCGCTGCAAGCCGCAAATCCCGACCTGATCACCGTCTCCCTGAACGCCTATGGCTGGACCGGCCCCTGGCGCACCCGGAGGGGTTTCGACAGCCTGGTGCAACGGAGCACAGGCCTGGCGGCTCCCGGCCCGGACGGACAACCCAAAGGCCTGCCCTACCAGGTGCTGGACCATTCGACCGGATACCTGATGGCCGCAGCCGCAATTCACGCCCTGCTCAGAGCCTCGTCCGAAGGCATGGTTTCTTCGGCCCGCCTTTCATTGGCAAGGCAGGCGCATCTCCTGCTCGACCATTGGCGCGATGAACCGAAACCCTCCGACTTCGTCCGCTCAGATCTCATCCGTCGAGACCCCACATTCGAGACGACCGCCTGGGGCGATCTTCAACGCCTGCCGCTGCCGTTCGCAATCGAAGGCATTTCTGCAAGCTGGAGATGTCCTGCCCATCCGCTGCGGTCCGATCCACTGGGATGGATCGACGAAGCCGGGAATTCGGTGCGCATCACATAGGTCTTCCTGGTCGGGCTCAGCCCTTGGGAAAGAGTTCGTAGAGGGTGGAGTGGAGAAGTTGCACCCGTTCTCCGAAACGCACGACGACGGCGTCCTGCTTGGGCAACAGATAGACCATCTGGCCGTCCAGCCCCATGAAATAGGCGAAGGGGCCCTGGGCCTGTTCGCCCGGACGATCAAGCACATCGTGGCGAACCTGATCGCCATAGGCACCTTGGCGCCTGGCCTGCGCATCGAGATTGGGCATCAGAAAGTCGCGCCACAGCGCCTGCGGAAGAAACGGCTTTCCCAAGGTGCCGTTGTCGAGAAGAAAGCGTCCCACCCGAATCCAGTCCAAGGGCCTTGCGTAAAGGCAGCAATAGGCCGAGACGCCTCGGCCTGCGGGATAACGCCGCCAATGGGCATCCGCCGCGCCGGCAGGCTTCCAGATCAGCGAGGACAGAAGGTCCGGCAGCGATTGATTATAAACCCGCTCGAGCGCCACGCCAAGAAGCGCTGTATTGGCGCTCTGATAATGGAAATGGCCCTCCATATTCCGGTCGACCCGCAATTCGGGCATCATCTTCTCGATCCCGTAGGCGTGGATCCGCGCCAGCGGTCCAAACGGCGAAAACGAATGATCGTCGGCGGATGTATCCTCGGTCTTTGGCGGCTCGGGGACCATCACGAGACCGCTCGACATGGTGAGCACTTCACCGACCGTCACATCCGGCGCGTCCGCGCCGAGTATCTGCCTGAGCGGCGCGTCGAGGCTTTTGATACGTCCGTCGGCGACGGCCCGCAGAACCAGCGCGCCGACCAGGCTTTTGACCAGGGAATAGGAGTTGAGACGGGTGTCGCGGATAACACCATCACGATAGATCTCGGTCTGGAGAACGCCGCCGCGTTCCATGAGCAACGCCCGACCTCCGCTTTCCTCAAAGCGCGTCTGCACCGGGACGCCGGGCAATTGAGCCGGCGCCTGGCCTTCAGGAAGCGTGGTCCCCTGGACGGTCGCGTAGTTTCCGGGCGCAGGCCATGTCGGGCCGGGAAAGCCCTCTCCCGCAAGCACTAAAAGCTGGGGCGCACGCCATGCCGTCAGCACGAGCGCCAGCAGCACGAGCGCGAGAAATGCGGCCACGCCGGCCCCCAGCCGGCGTGACGTGAAATAACGTGTCGAAATGGAATTCATGCGCGGGCGTTCAGGCGCTCATCACATAGGTCTGCATGGCCGGGCTCAGCATCTGGAAGATATCGCAGGGATAACCTGCAATCCGCCGGCTTTCCCGGTAGGCGAACCCCGTTGCCAGCAGGATCTCCCGCGCCGCCTTGTTGTCGGTGCGGACCATCGCGACCAGATGGGAGAAATAGGTATTGTCGAAAAACCAGTCGGCCAGCGTCCGGCACATCCGCGCCGACAGTCCCGGATCCTTTTTGAGCGCCGCCTCGGTGAAGCAATAGCTCATTTCGATTTCGGACGTTTCCTCGAAGGCCGAAAAGCCGGCCCATCCGAGGAACTTGCCTTCCGCGGATAATATTTTCCAACGGCTGAAGCCGTGACTGTCCCGGCTTTCCTCCGCCTCGATCAGGAACCTTTCCGCATCTTCGGCCGTCCTGGCGGCCGGACCGGGCGAGGAATAGCGGTCGACACCGGCATCGCGGTGTAGATCCTGCACGAGATTCAAATCGGAACGGGAAAACGGCACGAGACGGACGGCCCCGCACTTCAGAACAACCTCCTGCACTGTGGCCTCCCTGCGCACGTCATTATCGTCGAGAAGTAGTCGGCCCCTCATTCGACAACCTTGTTTTAGGTACTCGGAAAATGTGCCGTTACAAAGGCAAAAAATTCTATATCCGGATCAAAATACGATATCTGCATTTTATACGTAAACTTATGCAGAGTCTTTCCACAGTGCACCGCACAATCTGCAAACTTGCCGCCGCGTTAATTGTTAGAAAATTTCAGGTTAATACTTGGGATCAACACCTTAGCCGGCATAAATAGAATCAGCTTTGTCCTGAAGACCATGGTTCAATCTCCGTTCCGGCCGTTCCGGACACAACCATTGCTGCAACCGGCGCCGATACCCGGTCAAGGCGCCAACAGCAGGAGATGCGCGGGACACGTCCGGCAGTCCGAGGATCCGAACCCCGGCACCGGCACCGTCGCATTCAACACGTCGGACGCTTTTGTCCGCAGGCCGCACTCGGTCGCCTCCGGCACCATGAACCCGGCGGCTTCCACCGCCACGCCGCTCAGGTAGTCGACATGCCAGCGCACGGCCTTGTCCCGGCGCAGGTGGCGCCCGAGCCGTGCCCGCACCCCTCCCGGACCTTTGGCGCTGCCGCAGTAAAGATAGAGCCCGGGCGCCAAAACCGGATGTCCCAGTCGCGCAAGATCAAGGGCGACCGGCTCCGCAAGCCGCAGCAGGAGACCATAAGTTCCGGGGCCGGAGGGAAGCCGTTCGGTCTCCCCTTCACCGGCTGAAAGGCTCGCGCCGAGCCGGCGGGCGATCTCTGCCGCCTCGGCAGGCACCGGCCGCATCACCGGACAAACCTTTCCGCGATCCGCTGCGCCATCTCTTCCGCCCGCTCGGCGGACGGGTCCAGACGCTCCCAGTCCGCCATCTGGTTGCGGAACCATGTCTCCTGACGTTTTGCGTATCGACGCGTGGCGACGGTCAACAGCCGTTCGGCTTCTTGCCCGTCGATCTCACCGGCAAGCAGTGCCGCGATCTCCTTCACGCCGATGGCGCGCATCGCCGGCAGGCTTTTCGGCAGGTCAAGCTGCAGAAGGGCCCTGACCTCGTCGAGGCCGCCGCTCTCCAGCATCAGCTTCGCCCGCCGGGCGATCCGCTCATGCAGCCAGGCGCGCGGTGGGGCCAGAACAAGCCGCAGGCATCCGTCGGGGAAAAGTAGCGATTCCCCATGCGCTTCTCTCTGCCAGTCGGCCAGCGTCCTGCCGGTGGACAGAACAACCTCCAAAGCACGGGTCAGCCGCTGAAGATCCTTGAGATCAGCCGCCGCCTTGGGATCCTTTTCCTGCAAGGCCTGGCGGACGGCGTCGATACCGCCTTCGTCCGCAAGGCTCCGGCACCGGGTTCGCACTTGCGGATCGATATCGGGAAGCTCCGCGAAACCTTCCGTGAGCGCCTTGAAATAAAGACCGGTCCCGCCGACGAAGACCGGCAGCTTGCCACTAGCCCTGATCTCCTTGAGCTCGCGCTCCACCAGACGGAGCCAGTCCCCGGTCGAAAAGGCGTCCGCAGCCGGCAGAACCCCGTACAGCCGATGCGGCGCCCGCGCCAGGTCTTCCGCCGGCGGACGGGCCGTCACGATCGAGAGCTCCCGGTAAAGCTGCATGGAATCCGCGTTCACGATCACGCCATCCAGGGCTTCCGCGAGCGCGAGTGCCAATGCCGACTTGCCGCTGGCCGTCGGTCCGGCTATCAGGACAGCATCGTATCCGGATTGCCTCCGGTCCTGCCTGCCGTCCAAGGTCGCACTCATGTCCTTTGTTGCCACTCTCGTTTCCAATCCGATCAGGCCTGCCGTCGACGACGACACTCTCGCGCGTGTCGCAAGGGTGCTCGGCACCTCGTCAACTCCGGTCGTGCTCAATCCGGGCGTCGCCGGCGAGGTCGTGTTCGACGCAGCCGACGGAAAACAGGCCGAGGCCGCAATCCGCGAAACATTGGCCGGTGCGCCGGTCGACGTCTTTGTGCAGCCCATTGACGGCCGGCGCAAGCGTCTGCTGATCGCCGACATGGATTCCACCATGATCCGCCAAGAGTGCATTGACGAACTTGCGGCCGAGCTCGGGCTCAAGGAGCACATCGCCGCCATCACCGAACGGGCCATGCGCGGCGAGATCGAATTCGAACCGGCCCTGCGCGAGCGGGTGGCGCTGCTGCGGGGGCTCGCGATTTCCGCGATCGAGACCGTCCTCAATACGCGCATCCAGCTCATGCCCGGCGGACGGACGCTGGTACAGACCATGAAAGCCAACGGCGCCTACTGCGCTCTCGTCTCCGGCGGCTTCACCCACTTCACAAGCGCGGTAGCCGCCATGATCGGCTTTGACGAAAACCAGGCCAATGTGCTGATCGAGGAAGACGGCACCCTGGCGGGCACCGTTCAGGAGCCGATTCTCGGCAAGGATGCCAAACGCCGGCGCCTGGAAGAACTGGTGGCGGAAAAGAACCTCGCCTTTTCCGAAACGCTGGCCGTCGGCGACGGGGCGAACGACCTGGCGATGATCCAGCGCGCCGGCATCGGCGTTGCCTATCGCGCCAAGCCCGCCGTCGGTGCGGCCGCCGACATGCGCGTCGATCACGGCGACCTGACCGCCCTTCTTTATCTGCAGGGCTACGCGTCGGGCGACTTCGTCCTGTCCTGAGCGTCCGGCCAGCGATCAAACAAAAAGGGCGCCCTGAGGCGCCCTGAATTGATGACAGCCTAGCCGCTTGCTTCCCTCTCCCCCCTTGAGGGGGAGATGTCCGTGATAGCGGACAGAGGGGGGTGTTGGGCCTCAAGACATATCGCAGCGCCAGAGGGTGACGTTCATATCGTTACCCCCCTCTGTCACCTTCGGTGACATCTCCCCCTTGCATGTTGTGTTTGGGTCAAATCGATGAAGATTTGGCTGATCCCCGGAGGTTGGCCGACCTCCGGGGATCGGATGGCCGGGACCGTAATCCCCATGGCCAAGAACCGTCCTT
>NZ_JABFCZ010000019.1 GCF_014692675.1 Roseibium aggregatum
CCGGATGTTTGCGAGCACATTGGCAAAGAGCGTGAGCACGACGCCCGCTCCATTGTCAGATAATTCGAGCAGAAAATGCCGATGTTTGCGAGCAGAGGCGCTTATGTTGGCAAGCCGCTACAGCTATAGGCGCTGCTCGATGGGAGGCCGTCGCATTCGTCGATCACGATGCCCGATAGCAGGCCCTTCTGCTGGTAGAGCTTGTGCAGGGATCGCAGCATCTCCTCGTCGCTCAAACGAAACGAGCGCGCGTTGATGATGGTTCTCGCCGCCTCGAACAGCTCGCGCTCGACGACGGCCTGAAACACATCCTGCGCCCTGATCCACATCTCGGGCTCATTGGCGACGCGCTTCTTCTTGAGCTTGAAGGAGCGACGATTCCAGACGTTGTCGCCGACATATTTCTCGTTGATCAGAATCTGATGGACCGTGCCCCGGGTCCAAGGACGCCCAAGATCGGTCGGAACGCCGCGTTGATTGAGATCGTCCGCAATTTCCCGCTCGCTGTATCCTCGATGGACGAAAGCCCGGTAGATGCTGCGAACCAGATCGACCTCTTCGGCAGGGCCAAGCGTCAGGATCACCCGATCTGTCTGAATGCTCTTGTGCTCGCCCCGTTCGAGAAGCCCCTTGATGACGCCATGCTCGTCAATCAACGTCCGGCGCAGGCCGAAGCCGGCGGGCCCGCCCTGGCGGTAGCCCTTCTCGATCAGCCGGCCCTGGCCGGCGAACACCTTGGTTGAAAGCTCGCGGCTGTATTCGCCAGCCATCGCTCGTTTGACGCCCTTGACGATAGTCGAAATCGGGCTGCCGTCATTGTCGAATTGCTCGGCGCAATATTCGACGGCGATGCCGGCGCGCCGACAAATATACTCGTAGTAGGCGCTTTCGTCGGCGTCCTGGAAGCGCCCCCAGCGGCTGACATCATAAACGAGCACCAAAGTGAAATCGGTGCTGCCCGATTGCACGTCCTCGATGAGTTGCCTGAGCGCGTCGCGCCCCTCGATCTTTAGCCCGCTTTTTCCAGCGTCTTCATAGGTTCGCACGATCTCGATTCCACGCGCCTCAGCATATTGCTTGATCGCGTCGGATTGGTTTTCGGTCGAATACTTCTGATGATCCGTCGACATGCGGACGTATTCGGCAGCCCGAAGTGGACGTTCAGGGTGCCCTGACCGGTCATCATCGTAAACTCTCCGGCTCATCACATGACGCCCTCCTGAAATCGGCTGCGGCGGTCCGGGCGACCTACCGCCGCAGCGCATGACGGGCCTGTGCCGCGACTCCGCAATGAAACCAGTCTAACTGCGGAGAAAACGGAAGATGTTGCCGAAAACGGGCAGGAAATTACCCCAATGGAGAGAGCACAATCCCTTTGGGTGAGGCTTCGGCCTCACTTCCCGGCGGCTCGGGCGCGGCGCAGTCGCGCCGCCAGGTCTACCTTTGGCCGCGTAATCGGCGATGCCGATCCGAGGAACGCAGCGCTGCGAGCTGCCTTTGCCTGTAGTGTCATCACTCCAGGCGGTTCTTCTTATCCGACTGTGACCCCAAAGATTGATCCGACCAGCGCGGTCGCGGCCATGGCAAGGGCACCCCAGAACGTCACTCGGACAGCGCCTCGCAGGATGCCGGCGCCGCCAGCGGTCGCGCCAAGACCGCCCAGGATGGCGAGCGACAGGAGTGTCGCGATGGCTACGAACGGCACAATTTGCGCTGGCGGAGCAAGCATGGCCACCAGAAGCGGGACCACAGCACCCACGGCAAAGGTCATGGCGGAGACAAGGGCCGCTTGGATCGGATGAGCGGTCACCGTCTCGGATATGCCCAGCTCGTCGCGGGCGTGGCTGCCAAGGGCATCGCGGTCGGTGAGCTGGACGGCCACCTGTTCGGCCAAATCGCGGGTCAGCCCGCGCGCCTCGTAGATTCGGGTCAGTTCCTCGAGTTCGGCATCAGGCGTCTCTGCAAGCTCCTTCTTCTCGCGGGCAAGGTCGGCCTGCTCGGCATCGGTCTGCGAACTGACCGAGACGTATTCGCCCGCCGCCATCGACATCGCTCCAGCGACCAGCCCGGCGAGGCCCGCGATCAGCACCTCCGTCCGCCCTGTGCCGGCTGCGGCGACGCCCACGACGAGGCTGGAGGTTGAGACAAGGCCATCATTCGCGCCGAGCACCGCCGCGCGCAACCAGCCGATGCGGTGCACCATGTGGATTTCGGAATGGGACAGGCGGCTCATGCGGGAATTCCTTCAAAACGGGTTTGCGGTGCTGTGAGGCCCGCGGGTGAAATGCGCAGGGCGCGCAGCGCGTTCAGGATAACGGCGACGTCGATGGCTTCCTGCAGCAGCGCGCCCTGAACGGGGGTCAGGTAGCCGAAGGCCGCAGCGATCATGCCCAGAACCGACAGGCCGATGCCTGCGACCACGCTTTCAAGCGCGATCCGGCGCGACCGGCGGGCGATCTCGATCCCCGGCGCGATGCGGTCCACCCGGTCCACCAGCAAGACCACATCGGCCGCCTCGGCACTTGCCGCCGCCCCGCGTGCGCCCATGGCGACGCCCACATCGGCGGCAGCCAGTGCGGGCGCGTCGTTGACGCCGTCGCCCACCATCATCACCGGACCGTTCTTGTGCTCGGTCAGGACCAAGAGCACCTTTTCATCTGGCGTCAGCCCCGCGCGGATGCCGTCAAGGCCAAGCCCTTCCGTTACCCGCGCCGCAACCTCGGCCCGGTCTCCGGTGGCCAAGAGGATGCGCGCAACCCCTTGCCGCCTCAGGCTGGCCAGCATCTCGGCTGCCCCTTCGCGGAGGGGGTCGGACATGACCAGATGCCCCGCCAAACGACCATCGAAGGCCACGGCCACCATGACCGACCCTGCCGCCAGTTCCGGGTGATCACCCGACAAACGGCCCACACGCTCCGCGACGAAACCATCGCCCCCGACGATGACCTGCCGTCCGTCGATGAAACCGATGACGCCTTCGCCCGGGATTTCAGCCACATCTTCGGGGATGGGTAGGGTGAGCCCCCGGTCCCTTGCTGCAGCCACGATGGCCTGCGCGACGGGGTGTTTTGATGCCTGATCCAGCGCCGCAGCATAGCGCAGGATGTCGTCAGCCCCCATCCCGTCATGGCTGTCGATACTGACGATCTGCGGGCGCCCGTCGGTCAGCGTGCCGGTCTTGTCGAGGATCAGGGTGCGGATGCGGGCCATCGCCTCGAGGGGTTTGGCCCCCTTCACCAGCACCCCGAAATGCGCCGCCCGGCTCAGCCCGGCCACCAGCGCCACCGGCACGGCCAGGATCAGGGGGCAGGGCGTCGCCACGACCAGCACCGCCACCGCGCGGATCGGATCGCCGGTAAACCACCATGCGGCAAAGGCGATGGCAACGGTGACGGCCAAAAACCCCAGCGACCAGCGATCAGCCAGCCGCGCCATGGGTGCTTTCGACGCCTGCGCCGCCTCGACCAGCCGGACGATCCCGGCATAGGTGCTGTCCTTCGCCTCGCGCGTCGCCTCCAGATCAAAAGCATCACCGGCATTGGTCGATCCGCTCATCGCCTCAGACCCGCGGTCGAGCCGCACCGGCAAGGATTCACCCGTCAGCGCCGATGTGTCGACGAAAGCCGCGGCGGATGCGATGCGCCCGTCCACCGGCACGACATCGCCTTGCCGGATCAGCAGCCGGTCGCCAGGCGCGATGTCTTCCAGTGCCACCTCCTCCAGCCCGCCATTGCGGTGGCGCGTGGCGGTGCGGGGCACGCGCGACAGAAGATCGCGCATCTCGCGCCGCGCGCGACCCTCGGCAAAGCTTTCGAGGAAGGTGCCGCCCGAATACATCACGGCCACGACCGCCGCCGCCAGCGTCTCGCCAAAGGTCAGGGCGGCCGACATCGACAGGGCGGCGACGATATCGAGGCCTACTTCTCCGCGCGCGAGGCTGCGGAGGATCTCAATGACCAGCGCGGCCAACACCGGCACGACGCCCGCGAACCAGACGGTCTGCGCCAGGTCGGAGCGCCCGCTGAAATGCAGCCCGAGCCCTGTCACCAGACCGGCCAAGGCGATGACGAGGAGCAGGGTCTTGAGCCTGTCTGTCTGAGCACGATCCAAAGGTTTCAAACTCCGATGGCCGTGGCCGTCGCCGCGGTCTTGTTCAAAAATAGTTTTCCGACGCCAATGCCCTGCACGCCACCCGCATCATCGCGCTTGAGGAACAGCGCGTCGAGCCCTGCCTGCCGTGCCAGGTTTGCGCCTGCCTCGACCCCCGTCACCATCAGGGCCGTCGCCCAGGCGTCGGCCTCGGCGCAGGTCGGCGCGATCACGGTGACGGATGCGGGCGGGGCAAGAAGCGGTGCGCCGCGCCTTGGGTCCATTGTATGGGACAGATCACGCCCTTGCACCGTGACCCAATGGCGGTAGTCGCCCGAAGTGGCCACCGCGGCATCCTGAAGCGTCAGGATGGACTGGGGCGCGCGGCGGGCGCGCTCGGGCGCCTCGACCGCGATGGTCCAGGCCCTCCCGTCCGGGCGCAGGCCTAGGGCACGCATCTCGCCGTCGATGCCGACCAGTGCATCGCGGATGCTGTGGGCCGACAGGACCTGCGTCAGACGATCCACCCCGTAGCCCTTGGCGATGCCGTTCAGGTCCAGCGAGATGGGGGCACTCTTGCGCACCCGGTTGCCGTCCAGTTCCAGCGCCTCATGGGCCGGGCGGCGGGGGGCCTGCATTGCGTCGTGAATGGCTTGCGGATCGGCTGCTGCCGGGCCATAGCCCCAGGCGCGCACGGCATCGCCCATGCCGATGTCGAAGGCCCCGCCCGACACGCGACCGATGGCAAGCCCAAGCTCCAGCACGCGCGCCAGATCGGCGGGGATGTCCTGCCATTCCCCCACCGGCGCGGCGTTCAGGCGCATCAGGTCGCTGTCGGGCTTCCATGTGGACATTTGGCCATCGACCGCATCCACCGCCGCCTGCAGGTCTGCCTGCACCATGCCGGGGTCGAACTCCGGCGGGGCAAAGAACAGCGCGCTCCACCGTGTGCCCATGGTCGGGCCGTTCAGGGCGTGGCGGATCAGGTTAGTAGACATCTTCGACATAACGCCCCTCGGCCTTGAGCATCGCGGGCGTCAGGCCCATCGGTGCAAGGATATCTTCCAGCGCGCGACCCACGCCTTGCGCCATGCCACGCCCGCCGCAGACCATGACCCTTGCGCCGTTGCGGATCGCCTCGGCCACCTGCGCGGCCTCGGCCCACAGGGCATCCTGCACATAGTGTGGCCGCGCCCCGCGCGAGACGGCGGTGGAGAGCCGCGTCAGCCGCCCCTCTGTCTGCCATTCCGTCAGATCGTCGCCATAAAGGAAGTCGCTGTCCGGGTGTCGCATCCCGAAGAACAGATGCACCGGACGACGACGGGCGTTGGCGCGAATGATCCCGGCCAAGGGTCCGATCCCGGTGCCCGCACCGATCAGGATCAGGGGCACCCGACCCCGCCCGGCATGGAAACCTGGGTTGCGACGCAGGAAGGCCTGCACGGCGTCACCCGGTTCCAGCGTCAGCAGCTGGCCAGAACAAAGGCCGCCCGGATGCTTCTTCACTACGATCTCGACAAACCCGTCCCCGCTGCCCGATGCCAGGGAGTAGAAGCGCGGGAGGGACGAGCCTTCGGGCAGGATGCCCAGAAGGTCGCCCGCCTGAAACCGTGCGAAACCCCGGCTCGTCAGCCGCGCCCAGTGGGTCGCTTTTGGCAAGGCAAAGCGCATGATCGCGGTCGGGGCCTGCACGGCCTCGCCATAGTCACGGCGGGAGATGAGGGTCAGGCCTTGCGCCTCGGGGCGGGCGGGCTGGTGATCAAGGTCGAGCGTCAGCCCGATGGCCTGCCCCAGCGCCCGGCCCCAGCGGGCGAAGTCCTGCGGCGACTGGCGGTCCACTGTGTCCATGGGCAGGAGGGTGGCCCAGCCGTTGGCGCGTGCGGTGGCCTCAACCTCTGCCGCATAGGCACAGAAGGCCGGGAAACTGCGGTCACCGAAGCCTAGCACGGCGAGGGCCGCGGTCGGGGGCATGCGCGCCAGCCGGTCGAGGAAGCCTTGCGCGGACGCGGGCGCGTTGCCTTCGCCATAGGTGGCGGCCAGGATCAGGAACCGCTCCGCCCGTGGGTGGCGCGCGGGGTCAAAGGCCGACATCGGCGCGATGTGGACCGCCTGACCTGCATCCCGCAGGGCACGCGCCAGCGTCGCGGCGAAGCCCCAGGTGCTGCCGCCTTCGGAGCCGACAAGGATCACCGTCTGCGCCCGGCCCGCGGGCGCATTGTCGCGCAGCCGGGGCCGACCCCGCCGTCCAGCGGCCCAGATCAATGTGCCGGTTGCCCCCATCACCGGGACGCTGAGCGCGATCAGGCCGAGGACCAGCCCGAAGGTCGCCGCACCCTGACCGGTGTGCAGCATGTAGACGGTTTCCGAGACCTGCTGCCATGGCGTCAGGTCCGCCCAGGACAGAAGTTCGCCGGTCCCCTGATCGATCAGGCCGGTGCCTGCATCGGTGGAGAGGGTGAACATATCCTGCGCATCGCCTGCATAGGGAAAACTCAGCTTGCGCAAGGCGTCGACAGGCACATCCTGCAGCGCGGCCATCTGGTCCAGCGGGAAGGCCATCTGTCCGCTGACCACCGCAGGGTCGGCGGGGCGTGCCGCCCCATCGGGCAAGAGGTCAAAGGTTGATGCTGTCATCCAGAGCGCGGTGGCCGCCGACAGGGCAAGGCCCAGGACGGCGACGCGCGCCAGTTCCACATGCAGACGCCCGGCCAGAGGCCCGCGCAGCCGCGCGAACCAGCGCCGCCAACCGCCTGTGCGCCGCGCGACCAGCGCCGCCCCCGACAGGGTCAGCACCAGCATCGCGGCAGCGCCCGCCGCCATCACCAACCGCCCGGCATCGTCCAGAAACAGCGACCGGTGGAGGTTGGTCAGCCAGCGTTCCACCCCGTTCGGATCGGCCGAGCCGACGTCGGCGCCGGTTGCCGGGTCGATCACCGCCGATCCGGGCCTGCCGCCGTCGAACCACCAAGCGGTGATGGTGCCCGAGGGGGACCGGCGGATTTCTTCCAGCCCCGGGTGGGTGGCGGCCACGCGGGCGGCCAGATCCGCCACGCTTTGCTCTGCGACGGCCTGCGGGGCGGCCAGCCGTTCGGCCATGGGAAAGACCGACAGCGCCGCACCGCTAAGTGCGAGAACGGTCACAAGAACAAGGGCCAGAAGCCCCGGCCAGCGATGCAGCGCGCGGATCATCGGTTCGTCCCCTTACTGATAGACGAAGCTGGCGATGTAGCGGCGGCCCTGCACGGCCACGCCCGCACCCGCTGTCGTCAGCGGCACCGCGATCTCGTTGGGGCTGTCGCGCATGTCCTCGACCGCCGCATCGATGTGGAGCGTGTAGCCCGCATCGAACAGCGCATCAGCGAGATCCAGCGTGATCTCGAGCGTCCGGCCCGCGCCCACGCTGGCCCCGGTGATCCCGTTGATCTGGGCAGGGTCGCCCCCGGTGGCGGCATACCAGTCGCTCAGGTGCTCGTAGTATTTCGACTTGCCGCCCGCCATCCACAGGCTGCCGACATAAGCGCCCGCGGCATCGGTGACATACAGCGCCAGATAGGCGCCATCGCCGCCATAGCTGTTCATCGTGGTGGTCAGTGTCACGGGCCGGGCCATTGCCAGCCCGGGCAGGGTCAGCGCGGTGGTCAGGGCAAGCGTCGCGAGAAGGGATTTCATCGGATGTCCTTTCGGTGATGATCTGCGCCCCGCATGGGCAGGGCGCGCGAGAACCGGGATCAGTTGGTCACGGCCACGGGCGGCGCGCCGTTGCCGAAGAGCCCATTTGCCGGGGGTGCGACGGTGCCTGCGGGCGCAGGGTTGCCGAGGGTGCCGGCGCAGTCATCATCATCATCATCATCATCGTCGCAGTCCTCGTCGTCATCATCGTCCTCGTGCCCGCGACGGAACCATCCGCCGTCATCATCGTCGTCATCGTCTCCGCTTACACGGATGAGGGGCACGGGCTGGCCGTCCGCGTTGAACACGGCTTCGCAAACGCCGCTGCACGCATTTTGGGCGCTGCCTTGGGTCTGCATCGCGGCGAGGGCCGGCAGGCCGAGAGCCGCTGCGAGCGCCGTCGATGCGAAAAGAAGGGAAAGTCGGGATGTCATGCATGGTCTCCTTGGATCTGATGCTGGCAATCTGGGCGCCGGACCTGAGCCGTTCCTGACGCCATCCCGCTTTCTGCTTCAGCTTGGCGTCAGGAAGAAAAAGGCCCCGCCGAGACAGGGCGGGGCCAGTCGGACCACGAGGGACAGGCGTGGTCGGAGAACGGGGTCAGGCGATGTTGCCGGGCATGGAGGGATGGGTTGATGCGGACTTGCGGGGCATCTCAATCGTCATCGTCGTCGCCCTGATCCGATGTCTGTTGCGTCGCCAGATCGGCACCCGCAGGCGTGGCCGCAGTGTCGCCGGGCTGCGCCGGTGCCGTGACGGTGGCTGGCGCAGTGCCGGGTCCGCGACCAAGGGCTGTCAATGTGGGCGCGGCAAGGACCGCGATAACGGCGGCAGTTGCGAGCAAAACGAGAATTGTGGATTTCATGGCGGTAGCTCCTTGATTGGATGAACCGATTCTGTCGTGTGCCGCTGAAGCCTTGCTGATGGGACGCCGGTTTCTGCTTCAGCCTGGTGTCAGAAAACACGCGCCCTAACCTCATGCCGGGCACAGGCCGGAACCGATTGTACACCCGGTTCCGGCACGGCTGCGTGTCAGCGCAGTTCGAACGCTTCGGAGTAAACGCGGCGCGGCGCATGGCCCATCGCCTTGAGCCCGTTCTGGATGCCGTCGCGCAACCCGCAGGGCCCGCAGAAGAACAGCTCCGACCCGGCGATCTCGAAGGGCACCATCGCGACCAGGCGTTCGGCCGTCAGTCGCCCCTCGGTGCGGCTGGCCACGACCTGCACGCTCAAGCCCGGATGACCTGCGGCGATGGCTTGCAGACGGTCGGCGGCAAAGGCTTCGTCCTGGGTGTTCACGGCCCAGATCAGCGCGATCTGCTGGCGGTCTGCCTCGGTCAGCGCCTCGGCCCATGCCAGGAAGGGTGTGATGCCGATGCCTCCCGCCAGCCAGACCTGACGCGGCACCCGGCGTCGGAACAGGAACCGGCCATAGGGCCCCTCAACGCGCAGCCGCTGGCCCGGCACCAGCTTGTCCGGCAGGCTGCGCGTCCAATCCCCCAGCGCCTTGATCCCGAAATGCAGACTGCCATCGGCGCGCGGGGCCGAAGCGATGGTAAAAGGATGCGCCTCGTCAAGGCCAGCGCCGGGGCCCGAGCCGGGAACCGAGACAAAGGCGAACTGGCCAGGACGCCAGCGCATTCCGCGCCCTGTGGGCCGCAAGGCAATCTCGGTCGCAGCACCGTGTCGCGTGACGGAGTCGAGCGCATAGTCGCGCGGGCGCAGAAAAGGGTTGATGAACTGCGTGAACACCCAGGCCACCAGCCCCGCAAGGCTGAACGTGTTGAGGTAGAGCGCCAGCATCGGGTCCACCCCTTCGGGCTTGTCGATGGCCAGTTGGTGAAACGCGGCAATCGCGAACAACAGCCCCATGAACCGGTGCGTGAAACGCCACAAGGGCCAGGGCAATTCCAGATTGGTGAAGGGAACCCGCTTGATCCAGCTGATCGCGATCAGCGCGATGAACCCGTAGAAGGCAATTTCTCCGACCTCGGCGGCGAATTCGCCAAGGTTGGTTTCTGCCACAAAATCCTCGATCTCCGGTTCAAGCTGGTCATGCAGGACCATCAGCCCCAAGGCCGCGATCCCCAGCCACTTGTGGACGGCATACATGCGATCCAGCCCGCCGAAGAACGGTTCGATCACAGCCGGGCGCGCCGACAGTACCAGGGCTATGCCCATGGCCACAATCGCGGCGGACCCGACCGCGATGCTCATGGCGGACTCGATGCCGAACGGGGCATAGGTTTGCGCGCCAAGGGCGGCGCCTAACAGAACGGCGATGGCGGCAAATGCCGGACCGGAATACAACATGTCAGAAAACCTTCCGTTCGGGCCGACTTGAGGAATGGTACCCGGCGTCACAGGGGACTGGTCGTGGGCCCGGCGCTGTGGATCTCGCCCTGTCACCGTGGCCTTTTCATGCACGGAAACATGGTCAGTCATCTTCCTGTCCTTCGCGGTCGCGACCGTGGTCGTCATCCTCGAATTCGAATTCGACGATCTGCAGCGTGCCGGGATGCAGCTTGACCTCGATCGCGCGGCCCGTCGCGTCGCGGCCGTCGATCTCGTAGCAGCCGTCGTCGATCTTGATGCGGCGCACCTCCCAGCCTTGCCGGGTGGCGAACTCAGCCACCGCCTCGCGCGGTTGCCAGTCGGCCATCGGAACGAAGCAATCATCATCAGCCAGTGCGGCACCGGCAGGCAGGGCTGCCAGAAAAGCAAGAATTGTCAGCGTCTTTCGCATGGGCCACACTCCGGGTTACGGCCAGTCTGGATGATGTGATGCGCGCCGAAGCTGACGGCAGCCTGAAGACGGCTGATCCAGGGCTTCAGCCTGCTGTCAGGAGAGAGGGTCAGAAGCAAACCAACCCGGGGCCAAAGGGACGGCAGAAGACCATGCGCATCTTGCTGATCGAGGATGATACAGTTCTGGGAGCTGCCGTGCGGGACCAGATAGCCGCCGATGGCCATTCGGTCGACTGGGTCCAGCGGCTGGATGCGGCCGGGGACGCGATGGCCGGGGCGAGCTTCGATCTTGTGCTGCTGGACCTGATGCTGCCCGATGGCCGGGGCATTCCGTTTCTGCGCCGTCTGCGGGCCAAGGGCGATGTGACGCCCGTCATCATCCTGACCGCGCTTGACCAGATCAGCGACCGGATCGAGGGGTTGAACGCAGGGGCCGACGACTACCTGGTCAAGCCCTTCGATCTGGCGGAACTGTCCGCCCGGATCGGCTCGGTGGCGCGCCGCTATGCGGGGAACCCCAACCCAATTGTCACCCACGGGCCGCTGGAGATCGACCTTGCTGCGCGCAGCATCCACCGCGACGGCCGCCCAGTCGCCCTGACGGCACGCGAATGGGCGCTGTTCGAGGCCTTTCTGTCCCGGCCTGGGCAGCTTCTGTCCAAGGCGCAGCTTGAGGACAAGCTTTACGCCTTTGGGGCCGAGATCGAGAGCAACACGATCGAGGTCCATCTCAGCCGACTGCGGAAGAAGTTGGGGGCGGAGGTGATCGAGACGGAACGCGGCCTCGGCTACCGTCTGGGCCGGGCATGAGGGCGCCGCGCAGTCTTCAGGGTCGCCTTGGGCTCTGGCTGGGCGTGGCGCTGACGGTTCTTTGGGTGCTCGCGGCCAGCGTGACGGCGCTGATCGCGCGGAGCGAGATCGAAGAGGTGTTCGATTCCGCCCTGCAGGAAACCGCACAGCGCATCCTGCCACTCGCCGTCGTTGATATCCTGAACCGCGAGGAAGCAGGGATCAGCCAGCGTCTTGCCGCCATCCGCGAACATGACGAGTTCTTCACTTACATCGTGCGGGATGATCAGGGGCGCATCCTGCTGCAATCCCATGCCGCCGACCCGGGCGTGTTCCCCGCCTGGGAAGGGATCGGGTTCCACCAGATTGCAACGCATCGGCTCTATAGCGACGAGGCTGTGCAGGGCACGATCCGCATCACTGTGGCCGAGCCGCTGGACCATCGCGCAAGCGTCGCGCGCGAGATTCAGATGGGGCTTGGCCTGCCACTTCTGATCTT
Organism: Roseibium aggregatum; assembly: GCF_014692675.1. GTDB lineage: Bacteria > Pseudomonadota > Alphaproteobacteria > Rhizobiales > Stappiaceae > Roseibium > Roseibium aggregatum_C. Next base: position 11,795 of record NZ_JABFCZ010000019.1, read on the forward strand.
GCTGCCCGTGGCGCTTCTGGCCATCGTGCTGGCCGTCCGCGCCAGCCTTGCGCCCCTGCGCCAGTTCCGCGACCGCCTGTCGGCGCGGGGCGCGCGCGACCTGAGCCCCGTCGCCAGCGCCGATCTGCCCACCGAAATCGCGCCCCTCGCCGATACGATGAACGGACTTCTGGGGCGGCTGGAGGCGGCCTTCGAGGCGGAGCGAAGCTTTGCAGCGAACGCCGCGCATGAACTCCGCACCCCGCTGGCAGGTGCCATCGCACAGGCACAACGGCTGCAGACAGAGACGCGCGACGCTGACGCCAAGGCCCGTGCGGCCGAAATCGAGGCCACGCTGAAACGCCTGACCCGCCTCTCCGAACGCCTGTTGCAACTGGCGCGCGCTGAAGGTGGTCGCCTTCGCCGTGACGTCGCTGCCGATCTTCGCCCCGTGGCCCGACTGATCGTCGACGACCTTGCGCGCGGTGGCGAGCCCGGGCGCATCCACCTCGCGCTTCCGGACAGCGCTATCATGTCGGATCTGGACCCCGACGCCTTCGCGATCGTCTTGCGCAATCTGATCGAGAATGCCTTGCGCCATGGCCAAGCCGAAGCTCCTGTGGAGGTCTCGCTTGCAACTGACGGAACGCTGATCGTCGCCAACGACGGCCCGGTCGTGCCCGCCGAGGATCTCGCACGCCTGACGCACCGGTTCGAGCGCGCCCGGTCCGATCGCGAGGGCAGCGGTCTTGGGCTGGCAATTGTCGCGACGATTGCCGAGAGGTCTGGCAGTCAATTCGAACTCAGATCGCCTCGCGAAGGCCGGGCTTCAGGGTTCGAGGCACGACTATCACCGACCGGAACACGCGTTCTGAATTCCTAGCGAGAATGGATCAGGCTTTACGCCTTGATTCGAAGGCATTTCTCGCGCGCAGTACTCGGCTGGTTGCGTATCGACCGAGTGGCGAACGCATTTGGGCTGGATCAGTTGATAGCCAAATCGGTCGCCGTTTTCCCAGCAGCCAACGCCTCCACGAACCACTGCGGTTTGCGCCCGCGACCGGACCAGGTGAGTGCCGGGTTCTCAGGGTGCCGGTATTTCGCCGCGACAGGCGCACGGGAGGCTTTCGTCTCGGTTCCGTCAAGTTCGGCCAGAGAGTAGCCCAGATCCCGGGCGAGAGCTTCCACCTTGGCGCGGGCTTCCGCCTTCTGCCGATCCTCGAATGTGGAGATCGCCTTGGCGACGTCCTTCTGCATTTTCTTCAGCTCGCCAAGCGACAGTGCCTCGAGTTCGTAATCAGCCATTGATGCGGTCCGTGTCCTGAATATCCCGGTATCGATAGCCCGTCGATGCAGGGCACCGCAACTCCCGGAAGGCAAGGGCAGGGGTGGCAAAGGCTGGTGATCGCAGTTTTCGCCGCCGGGGAGGTGCTGGACTGGGGGTAAGGCAGTCCCGATGGGCAAGGTGACAGGTCCTGGCATGGGCTCCCCGCGCATCTCTGTCTCCTCGGCCATCCCTTCGACTGACAATCCCCTAATCCCGTTCGGTTGCCTGCGCGCAACCCCGCGTCAGTCCGGGCCGTGTTGGCTAGCGTTTCTTTGGAAACGCGTCACCTGCCCGCTCCACCCCGGTCCTCTGGGGGTTTCCGGCGTCCGTTCCGTCCACCGTGCACGCGTCACCCGACGGGCTTTTTCCGGGTCTTGTCGAAGGGACGGTCCCGAAGACAGGACACAGAAGGAAGCTTACCATGCAGAACATCGTTATCCTCGCCGGCAACATCGGTCAGACCCCCGAAGTCCGCACCACCCAGGGCGGCACCAAGATCACCAACTTCAGCCTCGCCACCTCCCGCCCCCGCATCTCGGAAGGTCGCGTCCTGCGCGACGAGAACGGCTACCGGGTCATGGACACGGAATGGCACCGCATCACCTGCTTCAACGGTCTCGGCAAGACGGTCGCAGAGCACTGCGAAAAGGGCATGAAGGTCCTCGTCCACGGCCGCATCCACTACACCAAGTGGATCGACAGCATGGGCAACGACCGCTACGGCTGCGAGATCATCGCCGAAAAGGTCGACTTCCTGAGCCGCCCGAAGTCGGCCGAGACCGAAAACCCCGAGCTGGTCGACCGCGACGACGAGATCCCGTTCTGAAAAGAACGGGGCCTCCCCCTCAGGCCCGGCGGGGAAACCCGCCGGGTTCGTGGCATGCGTACGGCAAGCCGTGTAGCAGGACATCGGCACAGTTTGACAATCTTTGCCAATTTATGTCATCGTCCTTGCAAAGGAGATCGCGACCATGGCCACGATGAATGTTTCTTTGCCGGACCCGATGAAGGCCTGGGTCGAGGCCCAGACACAAGATGGGCGCTACAGCAACGCCAGCGATTATGTGCGCGATCTGATCCGCCGGGACCAGGATCGCCAGCAGGCCATCGTCGAGTTGCAGCAGCTTGTCGATGAGGGTCTCGCAAGCGGTCCGGCAGGACGTCTGGATGTTGAGGCATTTCTTGCCCGCAAGCGGGATCAGAATGCCAGAACCGACGGTCGTTGAATATCGCCTATCACCTGCTGCGCTGAATGATCTGGACGCGATCTGGGATTATACCGCGCGTACCTGGTCAGTTGGTCAGGCAGAAACCTATATCCGCGGGCTCGCCGTGGACATGGACCTGCTGGTCCAGCACCCGGGGATCGCGCGCGAACGCACTGAAATCCGCCCGCCCGTGCGCCTTTACCGCTCGGGATCGCATCTGATCATCTACCGCATCGAGGAGGAGTGGCTGCAGGTGTTGCGCATCGTGCATGCGCGACAGAATTGGGTCGCCTATCTCAACGAGTGATCTGACGCTCTCGCAGCCCTTCGCGGCGAAGCGAGGTGCTGCGAGAGGATTTGAGCATGAAGGTCGAAGACGAAGAACGCATTGCCGCCGATCTCGCGAAGATCATGGCCATGATCTGCATCCGCAACACGCGGCTGGAGGATTTGCACGCCGGGGTGCAGCCGGTGACGCTGACCGGCGATTATTCGGACGTGAACGTGATCGACGCCACAGGTCAGACCATCCCGTGGCGCACGGTGTCGCATATCGATGATGCGCAGATGGCGGACTTGATGCGGGACATCGTCAATCGCCTGTTCACGTTTCACATGAGGCGGGATGATCTGAGATTCAGGGATCATCTCGACCGCTGGATGACTGCATCGAACAAATGGTATCGTCGGCAGGCCGCGAGGGTCTGGTTCGTGCCTGAGGTCTGTCCATTCGTGCAATGGGTCTTTGCAGGTTTCGTCAATTCTCGTGCGAAAACGGACAGCCTATGTCTATCCCAAGCCCGGCGGCGTCTGTCGATGCCCGCCGCGGCCAGAACCACTTGGCAGATACAGGAGATCACTATGCGGACTGTAAAATCTTTCACCACCGTTGCTGTCGCTCTCGCCCTCGCGCTGGGGTCAGCTGGCATTGTCGCCGCGCAATCCCATGATCATGACAGCCATGGCTCGGGGGCTATCGAGATCACGCTGAACGATGGCGCCAAATGGCAGGGCGATCAGAACATGATCACCGGCATGACCGCGATTCACGGAACCATGGCCGCGAACCTGGACGCGATCCACAACGGCACCCTGCCTGCCGATGCCGCGAATGGGGTCGCTGCCGATGTCCAGAAGCAGGTCGATTTCATGGTCGAGAACTGTGTGCTGGAACCCGAGGTAGACGAGCAGTTCCATATCGTCCTTGGTGAGGTGATGACCGGCATCTCGGCATTGGAGGCCGGCGAGGTCGAGACTGGCGCGGTGACGATTGTTCAGGCGTTGAACGCCTATGGCGAGCATTTCGAGCATCCCGGCTGGCAGATGATCGACTGACGCCACGGGCGCAGGCATGGGCCGGCGCGGGCGTCACGCCTGCGCCGGCCTTGTCTTGCACGGGCAGCGCCCCTCCAGCAGGTCGGCATCGGCCGCCAGGGCCGTCGCCATGAAGTCCAGAAACAGGCGGATGCGCGCGGTTTGGCGCAGATCCTCGTGAATCAGCAACCACAGGTCCAGCATGAAGTCCTCGGGCAGCGCGGCGGCGCGGATCAGGCTGGGGTCGCAATCGGCGATCACGCAAGGCAAGGCGGCAAGTCCGATCCCCGCCTTCGCACCGGCATGGGCGGCGATGATCGAGTTTGTCCGGTAAACCTGTCGCGCATCCGGCCACCAGCGGGCCAGGCGGCGGCTGAGCGGACCATGGGCCGAGCCGTAGCCGATCCAGTCGCCATCGGCCGGATCGTCCGCCCCCCGCGCATGAAGGCCCGCCGCACCATAGACAGCGAAGGCAAGCCGCCCGACACGCCGCCCGACCAGCGTTTCCTGCCCCGGATTGCCCAGCCGCAACGCGACATCGGCCTCACGCCGGGTCAGGTCCAGCACCGTATCCGCCACCACCACCTCGATCTCGATCTCGGGCCATTCGGCGCGGAAGGCGGCGACGTGGCGGGGCAGCACACCCACCGCCAGCAGGTCGGTCGTGGTGATGCGGATCGTCCCAGTGGGCCGCTGGTCCTGTCCGGTAACCTTCAGCCCCAGCGCGGTGATTTCTTCCTCGATGCGGATGACGGAATCGCGCATCTCCTTGCCCGCCTGGGTCAGAGCATAGCCGCCGGGCAGCCGGTCGAACAGCCGCACCCGCAACCGCGCCTCGAACGCGCCGATGCGGCGAAAGACGGTGGAATGGGTAACGCCAAGGCTGCGCGCCGCCCCTGAAAGCGACCCCGCCCGCGCCACGGCCAGAAACAACCGCAGATCGTCCCAATCCTGCGCCTGTGCATTCATGCAATGATCCCTTGTCGAAATTGCCACTCCTGATCCTGAAAGGACAGCATATCTTGAGTTCACAAGCAATGACCGCCCCACCGGGCGGCGACATGAAAGGAACCAGCCATGACCAAGACCATCCTGCGCAGCGACGAATTTTCCTGCCCCTCCTGCGTCACCAAGATCGAGAAGGCGCTGGCGGCAACTCCCGGCGTGACCGCCGCCAAGGTGCATTTCAACACCGGCCGCATCGAGGTCGAGCATGACCCCGCATCCGCCCCGGTCGAGGCCCTTGTCTCGGTGGTGAAATCCACCGGCTACGAGGCCCGCCCCGCCGCATTCTGACCCATCCCTTCCAGCCCGGCCGTGCCTGCCCGCGCGGCCGGGCCTTCACATCACGAGGCCCCGCATGTTGACCCCTATCCTGACAATTCTTCACCAGTCGGCCAGCCGCAGGAAGTGGCTGACCATCATCAGCGGCAGCCTGATCGTGCTGGGCCTGATCGCCCTTTACGGGTTCGGCCTGCGCGGGCTCTGGGCGGCATCTATGCTGGCGGCGGCCTTTATCGCCGGCTCTGACATCGCCTGGCGGGCGTTCCACGCGCTGCGAATTCGCCATTTCTCGATCGAGTTGCTGGTGACCGTTGCGGCTATTGGCGCGCTGTTCATCGGCGAATATTGGGAATCGGCCGCCGTTACTTTCCTGTTCAGCTTCGGCGCCTGGCTTGAAGCCCGCACCCTGCGCCAGACCCGTGGCGCGCTGGCCGATCTGCTGAAGGCCGCGCCCGAGGTCGCCACCGTGATCCGCGACGGCCAGCCGGTCGAGATTGCCGCCAGTGCCGTCCAGCCGAATGAGGTCGTGCTCGTGCGCGCCGGAAACCGCATCCCCGTCGATGGCGAGGTGATCGACGGTAACGCCGCCGTGTCCGAGGCCGCCATCACCGGCGAGCCGATCCCGGCCGAGAAAGCCCCCGGCTCCCACGTCCATGCCGGCACCATCGCGGAAAATGGCGTGCTGCGCATCCGCGCCACCGGCATCGGCGCCGATACCACGCTGGCCCGGATCATCCGCCGCGTCGAAGAGGCGCAGGAGGAACGCGCCCCCAGCCAGCGCATGATCGAGCGTTTCGCCCAATGGTATACGCCCGGCATCATGGTGCTGGCGCTGGGTGCCTGGGCGGTGACGCAGGATATTCGCCTCGCGCTGACCCTTCTGGTGGTGGCCTGTCCGGGCGCCCTGGTGATCTCGACGCCGGTCTCCATCGTCGCCGGCATCGGGCGGGCGGCGCGCTCGGGCATCCTCATCAAGGGCGGGCAGCATCTGGAAAGCGCCGGCCGCATCGACATGCTGGCGCTGGACAAGACCGGCACCCTGACCGAGGGCCGCCCCAGCCTGGTCGAGATCGTGCCTCTTGGCGGCATCGATCGTGCCGAATTGCTGCACTGGACGGCGATCGCCGAATCCGGCTCGGACCACCCGCTGGGCCGCCCGATTATCGAGGCCGGCCGTGCCGAGGGCGAGATTCCCGCGCCCGAGACGGTCGAGGAAGTGGCTGGCATGGGTCTGGTGGTCCACCACGACGGGCGGCAGGTCGCGGCCGGCAACCGGCGGCTGTTCGACCGGCTGGGCATCGGTTTCGACGCCGAGGCCGAGGCCGCGCTGGCCGGGGTTCTGGGCCGCGGGCGCACGCCGATCATCGTGGCGCTGGACGGGCGCATCGCGGGCATCTTCGGGCTGTCCGACCAGCCCCGGCTTTCGGCCCAAAGCGCCATCGCCCGGCTGCGCGATATCGGGGTGGGGCGCATCGCCATGCTGACCGGCGACCAGCCGCAGGCCGCCCACGCCATCGCCGCCGAAATCGGCATCGACGAGGTTCATGCCGGGCTGCTGCCCGAGGACAAGCTGGAGTTGATCCGCCACTTTCAGGCCGAGGGCCGCCATGTCGCCATGATCGGCGACGGCATCAACGACGCCCCGGCGCTGGCTGCCGCCGACACCAGCATCGCCATGGGGGCCGTGGGCTCGGACGTGGCGATCGAGACCGCCGACATTGCGCTGATGGCCGACGATCTGGAGAAACTGCCCGAGGCCATGGCGATTTCCCGCGCGACGCTGCGCAATATGCGCCAGAACTTGGCCATCGCGCTGCTGACTGTGGCCGGGCTGCTGGCGGGCGTGTTCAACGGCGATGTGCATATGGCCGAGGGCATGCTGATCCATCAGCTTTCGGTACTGGTGGTGATCGCCAACGCCATGCGCCTGCTGCGCGTCCCGCGCGGTCCCGGCGGACGCCGGCCTGCGCAGGCAGCGGTGCCCGCGACCGCCTAGGCGCTTGTGCCTCATCGACAATTCCGCTCCCGTGTCCATGGCGCGGGGGCGTTTTCATGGGGGATGACATGACCGATAGCAATGATGTTCGGGACATCCGCGAGGTTCTGGATTTCTGGTTCCCCGAGGGCCGCGCGCTGGACATCGACCCCGACCGCCATGCCAAGCTGTGGCGCTGGCGGATGCATGGCGGCGCGGACGGTGAGATTGCGGCGCGGTTCGGCCCGCTGACCGAACGCGGCGCGGCGGGGGCGCTGGATCATTGGGCGGCAACGCCCGGGGGCAGGCTGGCGCTGATCGTGGTGCTGGACCAGTTCCCGCGCTCGCTGTGGCGGGGCAGCGCGCTTGCATATGCGCAAGACCCGGCAGCACTGGCGCAGGCGCTGGCGGGGCTGGAAAACGGAGACTGGGCGGCACTTGGCCTGCCGTGGTTCCAGATCGCCTTCACCCAGCCTCTGGGCCATGCCGAGGGGCCGGACCATCTGGCCCGGATCGACCGGCTGATTGCCCTGCGGCGCGACATTGCCGCCCGCGGGCCGTCGGCCTTGCGCCCGCTCTATGCCTCGCTGGTCGATCAGGCCGGCAAGGTGCGCCGCGTCATCGCCAGCTTTGGCCGCCACCCGCATCGCAACGCCACCCTTGGCCGCAACTCGACGCCCGAGGAGGAGGCGTATCTGCAAAGGGGCGATTTCCCCCATCTGCGCGCCTTTCGGGACTAATGCCCCGCCGGTCAGGCCGGCAGCGCCGCGCCCGGCAATGCCTGTCCGCCCGCCGGTGCCTTGGGCCGGCGGATCGGGTCCGACAGCAGCCGCAGCCCGTTCAGCACCACCAGCACCGTGCCGCCTTCATGGCCGATCACCACCAGCGGCAAGGGCAGGTCGAAGAACAGCCCGCCGATGACCAGAACCACCATGGCGCCGATGGCAAAGGTCAGGTTCTGCCGGATCACCCTTGAGGTTCGGCGCGACAGGCGCTGCGCATCGGCCAGCCGCTCCATATCCTCGGAGAGCAGCGCCACATCGGCGGCCTGAAGCGCCACCTCGGACCCCGCCGCGCCCATGGCGATGCCGATATCGGCGCGGGCCAGCGCCGCGGCGTCGTTCACCCCGTCGCCGACAAAGGCGACCTTGCCGCTGTCGGTCAGCGCACCGACCGCGCGAACCTTGTCCTCGGGCAGCATTTCGGCGTGGATCTCGTCGGGGGCAAGGCCAAGCTGCGTGCCGATGCGCAGTGCGACCGGGCGGCGGTCGCCGGTCATCATCACGATGCGGCGCACGCCCCCCTTGCGTAAAGCCGCCAGCGCCGGGGCCGAACTGCCGCGCGGCGCATCGGCGACGGTGACCGCGCCCAGCACCTGCGCGCCACGGCCCAGATATACCACGGTGTCCGCGCCTTCGGCCAAGGATTGCAGGGCGGGGTGATCCAGCGGGGCGCCCATCGCCTGCGCAAGATAGGGGTTGCCGGCCCAGACCGGGCCAGAGGCATCGCGGCCTTCGATGCCGATGCCGGGCCTTGCGTTCACATCCGTCACCGCGACCGGCTGCAAGTCGCGGGCCAGGGCCTCGCGGTGGATGGCGGCGGCGATGTGGTGTTCGGAATGCGCCTCCAGCCCGGAAAGCAGCGACAGGAAGCCGGCCTGATCGCCGTCCAGCGCGACCAGCCGCGTCACCGCAGCGCGGCCGGTGGTCAGGGTGCCGGTCTTGTCGAAGGCGAAGATATCGACCTCGGCCAGCGTCTCCAGCGCGCCGCCGCCCTTGAACAGAACACCGCCCCGCGCCGCCGCCGACAGCGCCGACAGGATGGCGGCGGGAACCGAGATGACGATGGCGCAGGGGCTGGCCGCGACCAGCAATGTCGCAGCCCGGTAAAGCGCCTGTTCCCAGTCGTGTCCCAGGAAATAGAAGGCGGCGAAGGCGAGCATCGCGCCCGCCATGACGGCGACCGTGTAGCGTTGCCCGAACCATTCGCTGAACCGCTCGGACGGGGCGCGGGCGGCCTGCGCCTCGGTCACCAGCCGGATCATGCGGGCGATGGTGCTGTCGCTGACGCTACGCGTGACCTCGACATCCAGCACGCCATCCAGATTGATCGTGGCCTCGAACACTTGCGCGCCGGCCTCTTTCGACACGGGCATGGATTCGCCGGTGATATTGGCCTCGTCGATGCCACCGCGCCCGGTGACGACCACGCCATCGCTGGGCACCCGCGCACCGGGGCGCAGCACCACCACATCGCCGACGGCCAGCACCTCGGCGGGCACCTCCTCGACGGTGCCGTTGGCGGTCTTGCGCAAGGCGGTCTCGGGGCGCAGCGCCATCAGCGCCTCGATGGCGCGGCGCGCCCGGCCAAGCGCGCGCTCCTCCAGCGTGGTCGAGATGCTGAACAGCGTCAGCAGCACCGCGCCCTCGAACGGGGCACCGACGATTGCGGCGGCAATGGCGGCGGCGATCATCAGCAGGTCGATGTCCAGCACCCGCTCGCGCCACAGGGTCGAAAGCGCGCGCCAGCCGGTCGGCAGGCCACCAGCCAGATAGGCAAGCACCAGACCCGGAAGCTCGATGGGTGCCCATGCCTCGCCCGGCAGCCACCGCCCGGCAGCCGCCATTGCGAGGCCCAGCACGGTGGCCAGCGAAAGGGCCATGGACAGGTCGATGGAAGAGGATTTGGTCATGTCAGGGTCCTGGCTGGCACGACTGCGGCATGGGGCCGCAGTCGCTGGCTGGCTTGGGTTTATGCCTTGATCAGTGGGTGCGGCGGCCGCGAAAGGCAAGTGCGGCAATCGTGATCCAGATGCTGCTGCGCAGGATCATCGCGCCCATGGTGCGCGCCTCCCATGCGCCCCCCGAGACCACATGCCACAGAAAGGCGGTAAAGACCGCCACTGTCGCCAGCGCGATGCCCAGCGACAGCATCGGTGCCCAGCCCGCGCCGCGCCACAGGCCGATTCCAGCCAGAACATAGGCGAACCCGGCAAGGAAGTTGAACCACAGAACGAAGGGCACCGCTGCACCCATATCGACGCCGCCGAACAGCGCCCTGCCGCCCGAAACGATGGTCAGGAGGCCAAAGACCGTCGCCACGGCGGCGGTAATGGTCAGGGTGCGCGATCTTGTCGTCATGTCTTCCTCCGGGGTTTGGGGATCGGCCGGGTGGGTGTGACCCGGCCCGCCATGGGTCATGGGGTGCGATACGCGGAACGGACCGCGCCTCAGGGCCGGCCAAGCATGCGCCGCAGCACATCGGTCTTGAGCCAGAAATGATGGTAAAGCGCCGCGAGGATATGCAGGATGACCAGCGGAACCAGGACCAACCGCGCGATGGAATGGGCATCGCCGATTGCCTCGATGCCGGTCATCCAGGCGGCCGCGCCGGAAAGCACCATCAGGATCAGCAGGAGGTTGAGGGCCGCATGCGTGCCCGTTGCCAGAGCCTTCAGGGCCGGGTGCTCGCCTTCCGGCAGGCCCGGAACGCCGCGCCGACGGCGCAGCACCAGCCGCCACAGGACGAGAACCAGGATCAGCGCGCCGGCAACGGCATGGGGATTGATCGTCGGCTGGTTCGGCAGCGTGCCGTCCATCCGCCCGTCCCATGCCCCGACGATGCCGTCATGCATGAAGATCTGGAAAAAGACGAGGGTTGCAATGACCCAATGCAGGATGATCTGGGGTCTGGAATAGGATGTCGGTTGCATCTTGGTTGTGCCTTTTCAAGGACGGGTGAAGTTGCAGGATCGGGGTGCAGGGTCTTGTGGTCATGTCTGCCTCCCCGCAAGCCCGTCACGCGCTGACCAGATGGCCGTCGCGCAGGTGGATCAGGCGGTCGAAGCGGTCGAAGATCTTTTCGTCATGGGTGACGGTGACGATGCAGGCCTCCTGCTCGACGGCCAGTCGGCGCATGAGGTCCATCACCAGCCCGGCGCGCGCGCCGTCCAGCGCGGCAGTGGGCTCGTCGGCAAGGATGATGCGGGGGCGGTTGGCCAGCGCGCGGGCAATCGCCACGCGCTGCGCCTCGCCCCCCGACAGCAGCGCGGGCTTGACCATCGCGCGATGGCCGACCTCCAGATAATCCAGCAATTCACGCGCCCGTGCCCGGCCTTCGTCAGGGGGCCAGCCGGCAAGGTCCAGCACCACCGAGACGTTTTCCTGCGCGGTCAGGAAGGGCAGCAGGTTATGCGACTGGAAGATGAAGCCGATCTTGTCCAGCCGCAGCCGGCGCAGATCACGCCGCAGCCATTTGCCGTCGAACACCGGCTCGCCATCCAGCACCACGCGGCCCGCCGAGGGGGCAAGGATGCAGCCGATGACGTTGAGCAGCGTCGTCTTGCCCGACCCCGATGGCCCCAGCAGGGCGATCACCTCGCCGGCGCGCACCGTCAGATCGACCGCGCGCAGGGCATCGACGCGGGTTTCGCCCTCGCCGAAATGCTTGGCCACGCCTGTGACTTCGATCAGGGTGTCGCCAAGCGCCATCTCAGCCCCCCAGCGCGGTGGCCGGATCGACCTTCATCGCCGCCCGCACGCCAAGCGCCGAGGACAAGAGGCAGACGGCGGCGATGATCCCGGCTAGGACCATGGCGTTGAACGGCTCCAGCACGACGCGGCGGGGGAAATAGTCCTTGACCGTCAGGATCAGCAGCAGCCCGATCCCCCAGCCCGAAGCGCCAAGGATCATCGCCTGCTGCACGATCAGCCCGATGATGGTGCGGTCGGGCGCGCCGATCAGCTTCAGCGTGGCGATCTGCTTCAGCTTTTCCATGGTCATGGTGTAGATGATGAGGGCGATCACCACGGCGCTGACGGACAGCAGAATGCCGAGGAACAGCCCGATCTGGCGGCGCGCCTTGTCGACGACCGAGGCCAGCAGCAGTTCCTCCTGTTCGGCCTGGGTCATGGCGGCGAGGTGCTTCCATTGGCGCACGGTCGCGGTCAGCAGATCGACATCGGCGCCCGGTGCCATGCGGGCAATTATGGCGGCGACCGATGCGGACTTGACGGAGACAGCCCCGCGCGCGGCCTGCACCCGCTGGGCGGCGGGGTCGAGTTCAGTCTGAAGCGCCATCGCGTCGGCCAGCGTCACATAGACCGCCGGATCCCCGCCCGAGTTCATCGCCCCTTCGACCAGCCCGACCACGGTAAAGCGGTTGCGCCCGAGCCGGATCGTCTCGCCGGGCAGCAGGCCGGTCTTGCGGTCGGCCACCAGTTCGAAATGACCGGCGCCGATGCCGCGCCCCTCGGCGATCGCCTGCGGCCCGCCGGGGCGGCCCGGCTCGTAGCCGACGACATAGAGTCGCAGCGTGCGCCCGGCATGAGGCGCTTCGAGGTTCTGATAGTTGACCGCGCCGGCCTCGGCCACGCCGGGCATCCGCGCCACCGCGTCGCGCGTGTCGGCGGGGATGCTGGAGGCTTCCGCGAACGGTCCCTTGGTGCCGGCCTCCACCACCCAGACATCTGCGGCAGGTGCCTTTACCACCGCCAGCGCGTCCGAGACGAGGCCGTTATAGATACCGATCATCGCCAGCACGACCGTCATCAGCAGCCCCAGCCCGAAACAGGTCAGCACGAACCGGAACAGGCCATGGCGGATGTCCTTGAGCGCGAGGTTCATGGCGCCTCGCTGGTACGGGCGCGCCGGCCCTCGGCCGCGCCTTTGGGCGGGCCGGCGACGATGGTGGCACCTTCGGGCAGGCCGCCGGTGACCTCGACCCGGCCGCGGTCATCGCGGGCGCCGAAGGTCAGCCCCACCCGCGCAAGGCGGCCGTCCTGCACCGTCCAGACCATGCCGCGATGGCCGTCGAAGCCGGTGATGGCGACTTCGGGAACCATCAGCGCGCTGTCCCTGTTGCCGGTGGTGATGCGCACCTCGGCCTGTTCGCCGAGGAACATCTCGGCGGGGCAGTCGGAGCAGGTCAGCCAGACGCGGCGCTCCTCGTTCACCCGGTCGCTTTCGATGCCGATGCGGGCGATGGAACCGTGGAACTCGGCCGAAGGCTGGGACCGTAGCCGGATCGTGCCCGGCTGGCCTATGGCAAGCTGGCCGGCGCGCTCCTCGTCGACATAAGCCTGGATCCAGATGGTGGCCGGGTCGATCAGGGTGAAGATCGGATCGCCGGCCTTCACCACCGTGCCCGCCTCGGCATGGCGGGTCACGACCTGTGCATCAAAGGGCGCGACCAGCCGGTGGTGGGCGAGCAAGGCTTCCTCCTGCCGCAGGGCCGCCGCCGCATCCGCGCCTTGCGCCTGGATCACTGCGACATCCGCCTCGGCCACCGCCAGATCGGCGCGGGCCACGTCCTCGTCGCGCTGCGTTTCCTCCGCGCGCTGCGCCGAGGCGACATCCCGCTGCACCAACCCTTGCTGGCGCCGGTTCGCCGCCTCGCGCTCGGCCAGCACGGCGCGGGCGCGCACCACCGCCGCGCCGGCCTTGGCAAGATTGGCCTCGTTCGCCGCCACCGCCGCGCGGGCGCGCGCCACGCGCGCTTCCTGCTCTGTGGAATGAAGTACGGCAAGCTCCTGCCCTTTAGTCACGCTGTCCCCAGCATCGGCGGAAAGCCGGGTCAGCGCGGCGCCCACCTCGAAGCCGACACGGCTGAGGATGCGCGCCTCGACGGTGCCGAGCCCGTAGATGCGAAGGGTCACATCGTGTACGGGCTGAACGACCGTCACCGTCAGCGGGCGCTCCGTGAAGAACAGGAAGCCGACCCCAACGGCGGCCGCCAGCACCACGCCCAACAACGAGATGCGCCGCATCGTCTATTCTCCTCGCACAGCCAGAAGCCGGCATTGCACGTCGAACAGCCGCAATCCCTCCTCGCGAAGGTTGAAATCGCGCGCGCCGAGCGCCCAGCGGATTGCCACCCCCTGCACGAGTGCGGTCAGCAGCACCGCCACATCGTTTGCGGCGACGTCGTCCCAAAGCACGCCCGCCTGCTGCCCGGCGCCGACCTCCCGCGCAAGCAGGCCACGAAAGGCCGTGAGCCTGCCGTGAAACGTGGCGCGCAGTTCCGCATTGGTGACGTTCAGTTCACGTGAGAACAGCAGCATCGGCAGGGCGGGGGTCGCAGCGATCTGCGCGAATTGCGCGGCAATCAGTGCGCGCAACCGGATAACCGGCGCGTTGCCGAGGTTGAGAGCTTCGTCCCAGGCCGTTGTCATCCGCTCGGCGACATGCTCGGCCACGGCCTGCCACAGCGCCGCCTTGGTCGGAAAATGCCGAAACAGCGCCGCCTGCGTGACGCCGATCTGCGACGCGACGGCGCCTGTCGTCACCCGGTCCGGCCCGATCCGGTCGGTCAGATCGAGCACGGTGGCCACGATCTCGGCCTTGCGGAGTTTTGCTGACTTGCGCACGGGGCGCCTCTTTGGTTAGTAAGCGATCACAAACAAATTTAAGCGGACTCACGCGATGCGTCAATTATCGGGCGTCACTTTCTGCATGTATTGATTGTCACGACACTGGGGGCCAGATGGGAAGCTCGTTTCAGAGCATCCTCCTCTGACAAATCATAGATCGACGCCGATCAGCAAACCCACCGATGTTTAGCCGGGACTAACCGCCAACCCTACGATAGTAGTTTTCTGCTTTCTCCGCTTTTTAAGAGGGCGCATGTTCATCCGTGACCGCAAATGAACGAACAGCCTAGACGCTCGCTGACCGTGACTGAAGAACGCTGCCGCATCTAGTCACCCAGTCACCGCGTGGTACCCAACGCGAGGAGACCATCATGGCAGACAACAGATTTCTTACACCCGAGGAGGTTTCTCAGCGCTATCGCGGAACAGTTTCGCCCGGAACCCTGCGGAACTGGAGATCCATGAAGATTGGTCCATCGTTCGTCAAGATTGGCAAAGCGGTACTCTATCCTGAGAGCGAGCTCGATGCCTGGGACGAAAAGAACAAAGTGAACTGCCGTGTTTTGGCTCGAACCGACGTGCAGGTAGAGGATCAAGCGTGATGATCATACTAGAGCACGACCTACATACCCCGAACGACGTCCCCACCTACTCTCAAAAAGTATTAATATATAGCATATTCAATATAATAGTAGATTAAAATGGGTGATCCACAATCATCCTTCAGGCGACCCGACGCCCTCGCGGGCGGATATTCAGATGACGAAGCAAATCATCGACATCGCCAAACCGCTGGGTGTGGAGATCCACGACCATATCATTGTCGGAAAATTCGGTGAGACGAGCTTTCGCGGACTGCAACTCATCTGATGTAAGGCAAGTTCCCCTTCGTAAATTCAACGTATATTTCAATCCATACCTAATGTAATTTTAGACATTGAGAAAACGAACAATACAATTTCGGAAAGTATTTTATTAACTAACCTCCTTCTGCATTCATTAGCAGCTTCAGGCGATAATTATACGCATATTCCCTGGAGTTCCGATGAAACCTGCAAAAGAAAGGCATGGCACCCGGATCGCGAATGCGATCATCATTCCGATGTTCGCGGTCGTGCTGATCGCCGTGGCGATCACCTTCGGGCTTCTGATCTGGTCCGCCCATATTTCCGACCAGGCAGCAGAAAAAAGCCAGCGCCAGCTCCTCACCGGAACCCTGCAGCTGACCCGGGACCAGTTTGCCCGGCAACAGGCGAGCGTCCTGGTCAAGGATCCGATTTATTACATCACGACCGGGCCGATCTACGACACCTCCTGGCTCTATCACAACGTCGCGCTCTGGCTTAAGGAAAACTACGGCTTCTCCCGGACCCTCCTGCTCGACCAGGAGGGCAAGTACCGCTTCGTCGACGGCCCGAACGTCTATGAGAAGTGGGTGACGCGAAATCTGCTCAACAGCCTGCAGCCCGCGGTCAGGGCTGTGCAGAAACGCTATCTCGCGTCCTTGAAGGAATTGCCCAGCGGGCTGTTCTACTTCGACCCCGATTACCGGATCAACGAACATACCCTGTCCGAAACCGGTCTCGTTTCGATCAAGGGCAATATCTACCTGTTTTCCGTGGCCGCCATTACGCCCGAGCTCATGAAGCTCGTTTCCCGGCGGACGACACCGGCCATTCTGGTCAACTTCAAGCAGTTGAACGGCGAATTGCTTGCGGAAATCGGCAGGGTGTCCGCGCTGGAAGGCATGGTCCTGGATTCGATCCCGGCCTTGGAACCCGGCGGACCGTCCATCGACCTGAAGGCGCCGGACGGAACGACCATAGGACACATCCATTGGCAGGCCGAACAGCCCGGCCAGGAAATGCAGAGCAGAATCACGCCGGTTCTGGCCGTTCTGGCGCTGGCGCTGGTGGGGCTTTCCGTCGTCGTGATGGCGTTCATCCGGCAGTCGACCAGGCATCTCGCCTCAAGCCGCGCCGATGCTGTGCGCGCCTCGCTGCACGATCCCCTGTCGGGTCTGCCGAATCGCAGACAGTTCAAGCAGCTGCTCGTCCGCACGCTGGACGATCCCCAGGTGGTGAAACGGGGAGCCGCGGTCCTCTATTTCGATCTCGACCGCTTCAAGGACATCAACGACACCCTCGGACACGCCGCAGGGGACTGGGTGATCTGCGCCATTGCCGAGCGCCTGCGCCGGGTTCTGCCTGAAAACGGTATCGTTGCCCGGATCAGCGGCGATGAATTCGCCCTCCTCCTGCCCGATTGCCCGAACGAGGCGCAGGCAGAACAGATCATGAGCCGGCTGCAGGACATGATGGTCCAGCCGGTGTCCTTCGGGCCCGATGAAATCCATGTCAGCGTCTCCATGGGCGCAGCCCTTGCCCCGCGCGACGGGCTGGAGGCGGAGGAGCTTCTGCGCAAGGCGGATATCGCCCTTTATGATGCCAAGTCGAACGGGCGGAACCGCTGGTCCTTCTTCGAACCGTCCATGCAGGAGCATGTCCGCACCAAGGACGAGATTGCGCGCGAATTGCGCAAGGCCGTCGACGAAGACCTCCTCGACGTCGCCTATCAGCCGCAATGCGACAGCCGGTCGGACAAGGTTGTGGCAATCGAAGCGCTTGCCCGCTGGAACCGTCCGAACACCGGCGCCGTTCCGCCGGCAAGCTTCATTCCCGTTGCCGAAGAAACCGGCCTGATCAACGACCTCGGCCTGTGGATATTGCGCCGGGCCTGCCGGGATGCTCATCGCTGGCCCGGCATCATCGTTTCGGTGAACGTCTCGCCGACCCAGTTCAAGCATCCGCGTTTCGTCGACAAGGTCATCGCCACATTGGAGGAATTCGACCTTGACCCGGAGCGGCTGGAAATCGAGGTGACGGAAACCGTTTTCGCCGGACGGGACAAGAAGACCCTGCAGTCCCTGAAACGCCTGAAGGATCTCGGCATCAAGATCGCGCTGGATGATTTCGGCTCCGGCTATTCCAGCCTGAGCTATCTGCGCCATTTCCCCTTCGATACCCTGAAGATCGATCAGGATTTCATCTCCGCCATGAACGACAGTCCGGAAGCGCGCGCCATCGTGCGCACGATCATCCGTCTGGGCCAGGCGCTCGGCATGACCATCGTGGCCGAAGGCATCGAGGAAAAGCAGCAGGCAGAGTATCTTGCCGCCAACGGCTGTCACAGGCTGCAGGGCTATTTCATTTCCCATCCGCTTCCCGCGAAGGATCTGGATGAATTCCTGGCAGATCATGAGATACAGGTTGAAATGAAACACCAGAGCCTGGAAGTCGAGCGGCTCAGAAGCGCGGAATATTAAGCTTCGGAAGGTCCTGACAGGCCGAGCCGCAGGGCAAGCGTGTCCGCTGCCGCGCGAAAGGCTGAAAACGGCGCTGCGGACGGATCCGCCGCTCCCCCCAGACCTGCCGCAGCCTCGAGTCCGGCCGTGCCGAACCGGGTGCGGATCATGTCCTCATACCACTGCCGGTGCTGGACGGCGCGCTTTGCCTGAAGCCTGCCGCTTGCCGCCAGATAGTCCCGGTGCGCGGCGACACCGTCGATCAGGTCCGCAATGCCGTTTCCGGACCGTGCGGACACTTCGAAAACCGGCACCTTCCAGCCGTCCTTGTCCGGCCGCGTCAGCGACAGGGCGCCGGTCACGTCGGAGGCGGCCCGGCGTGCGGCAGGCCCCATGTCCGCCTTGGTCACGGCGACCAGGTCCGGCAGTTCCATCACACCCGCCTTCATGAATTGAAGGCTGTCACCCGATCCCGGCTGGATGCACAGCACCATGGTATCTGCCGCCTGAACCAGATCGCTTTCCGACTGACCGATGCCGACCGATTCCACGATCACCCGGTCACTGACCGCCCGCAACAGGGCAATGGCGGCAATGGCATGGTCCGACAGGCCGCCGAGCCGGTCGCGGGCCGCCATGGACCGGACGAAGACACGGGTGTCTTCCGGATCCGTATGCAGCCGCGTCCGGTCGCCCAGAAGCGCGCCGCCGGTAAAACGGGAGGAAGGATCGATCGCCAGGACGGAAACGCTTTCGCCCTGGCTCCGGAAGGCCTTGATCAGGGCGTCCGTCAGCGTCGATTTGCCGACGCCGGGAGGACCGGTGAGGCCGAGCACGTGCCCGCCCGGTTCCTTGCTGGCCTGATCGAGAAATCGCGCGGTTTCCGCCGAACCGGCCTCGGTCTCAAGCCGGGTAAGCATCCGCGCCAGGGCAAGCTTGCCCCCCTGGCGCAGCTCGTCGAGGTCCGGAAAGGGCCGGCTCACCGCCCCCTCCCTCAGGTCCTTGCCTTAAGGGCCGCCTGGGCTGCCGCCAGACGTGCGATCGGCACGCGGAACGGCGAACAGGACACATAGTCGAGGCCGACGGTCTCGCAGAAACCGATCGACGCCGGATCGCCGCCGTGCTCGCCGCAGATGCCGAGCTTCATGTCGGGCCGGGTAGAGCGGCCGCGTTCCGCACCGATCTTCACCAGTTCGCCGACGCCGGTCTGGTCGAGGGAAACGAACGGATCCTGTTCGAGCAGGCCCTTGGTCTGGTAGGTGCCCAGGAAGGACGCCGCATCGTCGCGGGAAATCCCGAACGTGGTCTGCGTCAGGTCGTTGGTGCCGAAGGAGAAGAACTCCGCCGACTTGGCGATCTCGGCAGCCTGCAGGGCGGCGCGCGGCAATTCGACCATGGTGCCGATCTGATAGGTCAGGCTTTCGCCCGTTTCCGCCTGCACCGCTGCGGCCATGGCCTCGATGCTGGCGCGGACCATATCCAGTTCGCCCTTCAGGCCGACCAGCGGCACCATGATTTCCGGCACCACCGGCGCCCCCGTCGCCTTGCCCGCCTGGATCGCGGCCTCGAAGATGGCCCGTGCCTGCATTTCCGCGATTTCCGGATAGGAAACCAGCAGGCGGCAGCCGCGGTGGCCGAGCATCGGGTTGAATTCCTCAAGCGAATGCGCCCGTTCCTGCAGCTTTTCGGCGGAAACACCCATGGAACCGGCGACTTCTGCGACCTCCTCATCCGATTTCGGCAGAAACTCGTGAAGCGGCGGGTCGAGCAGGCGGATGGTGACCGGCAGCCCCTTCATGATCTCGAAGATCTCGGCGAAATCCTGGCGCTGCATCGGCAAGAGCTTGGCCAGCGCCGCGCGGCGGCCTTCCTCGGTCTCCGACAGGATCATCTCGCGCACCGCAATGATGCGCTCGCCTTCGAAGAACATGTGCTCTGTGCGGCACAGGCCGATGCCTTCCGCGCCGAAGTCGCGCGCCACCTTGGCGTCGGCGGGGGTTTCGGCATTGGTACGCACCTTCATCCGGCGCACGCCGTCCGCCCAGCCCATGAGCGTCCCGAAATCGCCCGACAGGGCCGGCTGCAGCATGTCGACCTCGCCGACCAGGATCTGGCCGGACGCGCCGTCGATGGTGATCACGTCACCCTTGTTGAGCGTGCGCCCGCCGGCGCTGATCGTGCCGTTGCGGTAGTCTATCCGCACCATGCCGGCACCGGCGACACAGGGCTTGCCCATGCCGCGGGCGACCACGGCCGCGTGGCTGGTCATACCGCCGCGGCTGGTGAGAATGCCTTCAGAGGCATGCATGCCGTGAATGTCTTCCGGGCTGGTTTCGACCCGGACGAGGATCACCTTGCGTCCATCCCCCTTCGCCTGCTCCGCCTCGTCGGAGGTAAAGACGATCTCCCCGGAAGCAGCCCCCGGAGAGGCCGGCAGACCGCTTGCGATGATGTCCCGCTTCGCCTTCGGATCGATGGTCGGGTGCAGAAGCTGGTCGAGCGCGCCCGGCTCGACCCGGGTCACCGCTTCCTCCTCGCTCAACAGACCTTCGGCGGCCATGTCGACCGCAATCTTGAGCGCCGCCTTGGCGGTCCGCTTGCCCGAGCGCGTCTGGAGCATCCAGAGCTTGCCCTTTTCGATGGTGAACTCCAGGTCCTGCATGTCCCGGTAATGGGCCTCGAGCCGGTCGCAGATCGACTGGAACTCGGCAAAGGCCTCCGGCATCAGGTTCTCCAGGGACGGTCTGGTCGAACCGGCCTCGATGCGGGCCTTTTCGGTAATGTCCTGCGGGGTCCGGATACCGGCCACCACATCCTCGCCCTGGGCGTTGACCAGGAACTCGCCGTAAAGCGCCTTTTCGCCGGTCGACGGGTTGCGCGTAAAGGCCACGCCGGTCGCGGACGTCTCGCCCATGTTGCCGAACACCATGGCCTGAACGTTGACGGCGGTGCCCCAGTCGCTCGGAATGTCGTGGAGGCGTCGGTAGGTCTGTGCCCGGTGGGTCATCCAGGACCCGAACACGGCCCCGATCGCGCCCCAGAGCTGCTCGTGCGGATCCTGCGGGAACGGTTTGCCGAGATCATTTTCGACCAGTCCCTTGAACTTGTCGATGATGCCGACCCAGTCTTCGGCGGTGATTTCCGTATCCAGGCCGAGATCGTTCCGCGACTTGTGCTCTTCCAGGATCTCCTCGAACTCATGGTGGTCGACGCCCAGAACCACGTCGGAATACATCTGGATGAACCGGCGGTAGCTGTCATAGGCAAAGCGCATGTCGCCGGCTTCCTCGCCGATCGCCTTCACCGTTTCGTCGTTCAGGCCCAGGTTCAGGACCGTGTCCATCATGCCGGGCATGGAAACCCGGGCACCGGAGCGGACGGACACCAGAAGCGGGTTCTTCAGGTCGCCGAATTTGCGGCCCGTGACCGCGCCGACCTTAGCCAGCGCTTCTTCAACCTGGGCTTTCAAGTCGTCCGGATAGGATTTGTCGTGATCGTAATACCAGGTGCAGACTTCCGTGGTGATCGTAAAGCCGGGTGGTACCGGCAAACCCAGATTGCTCATCTCGGCCAGGTTAGCGCCTTTGCCGCCGAGCAGATTTCTCATATCTGCGGCGCCATCTGCGGTTCCATTGCCGAAATTGTAGACCCATCTGGTCATAAGTCGTTCTCCGTCTCGAGTCGTGCCGCGGGGGCTTGTGCACCGGGCTTTTTGCGCCGCACATTCCTGCTATGCCGCGGTTGCTGACTCAAGTTTTTTTTTGAATAAGACGGCAAACATCCAAAGGCTGCGGCAACAAGACCCAATCCGTTTCGTACAATTCAGGCCATACAACCGACTTTCCGGGGACTTTCGGGCCTTTCCCTTGCCCGGGCCATTGTCGGCCCTATACTACGTGCGGACATGACTATGACGTCCGCAAGCATGCGAGGTTCCATGACTCAAATCACCGGCGCGAAGCTGACAGTTCGGAAAAAGCCGATCCGCATTCTTTTCCTTGCGCTGATGGGCACTGCCGCTTTGGGCGCCATGGCGCCGATGGCCTCCGCGGCCCGTGCCGAAACCGGCGGAGATCCGAAGGTCCATTACGGCACGCCGAAGGATCTGCCGGTCACCCTGTCCGGCAGCTATCTCGCAGGCCGGCTCGCGGGCGTCGAAAAGGATTTCTCCCAGGCCGCCGCCTTCTACGAGGAAGCGCTTGCAGAAGACCCCACCAATTCCGTTCTGCTTGAGCGCACTTTCCTCCTGAAGCTTGCGAACGGCGATGTCGACGAAGCCGCCCATTATGCCGGCGAGTTGGAAAAGGCCGGATCGAAGAATTTCCTCGGACAGCTCACGCTCGCCGCGGAGGCCATGCGCAATGGCGCCTATGACGATGCTGCCGCGCTGCTGGACGCCAATGCGGGCGGACCGCTGGCCGATCTGTCGATCGGGATCGCCCGGGGCTGGGCCCTTTACGGTGCCGGCCATGTCGACAAGGCGCTTGCCACAATTGCGGAGTTGCAGGGTCCGGACTGGTTCGAAGTCTTCAAGGCCGACCACAGCGCCCTGATCCTGTTTGCCGCGGGCCGGAAAGACGAAGCGCTCGAGCAGATCGAGATCGCCTACAAGGCCGACCAGGGCGCCATCCGCGTGGTCGACACCTATGCCCGGATACTGGCCGCCAACGGCAAGAAGGACGAAGCCCTCAAGGCGCTTGCAGACTACGACCGGTTGCTCAAGGGCCATCCGCTTCTGGCACAGACGCAGGACCTGATTGAATCCGGACAGCCGCTTCAGCCGGTTGTGACCGATCCTGCCGCTGGCATGTCGGAAATTCTCTACGGACTCGGGGCCGCCATCGGCCGCGACAGCGCAGAAGAACTGGCCACCGCCTTCCTGCAGCTGTCCCTCTATCTCGATCCGAAGGCCCAGTTCGCGGCCGTGACCCTCGGTGGGCTCATGGAACGCATGGGCCAGCCGGAACGGGCCATTGAGGTTCTGAAAATGGTTCCCGAAGGCGCCGCCCTCAAGCGCGATGCGGAAATCCAGATCGGCCTGGACTACAATTCGATGGATCGCGTTGACGAGGCAAGAAAGCATCTGTCCGCCCTGATCGAGCAGGACCCGACCGAACTGGAAGCGATTGTCTCCCTCGGCAACGTCCTGCGCGGTCACAAGATTTTCGACGAGGCGGAGGCGGTCTACACCAAGGGCATCGATTCCCTTGACGGCAACCTGCAGAAGGAACACTGGCTGCTGCTCTATTTCCGCGGCATCTGCCGCGAACGCCAGGACAAGTGGGATCTGGCGGAAGCCGACTTCCGCAAGGCGCTCGAGCTGTTCAACGATCAGCCGCTGGTTCTCAACTATCTCGGCTATTCCCTGGTCGATCAGGGGCTGAAGCTGGACGAGGCCCTCGGCATGATCAAGAAGGCCGTCGAGCTTCGCCCGACGGACGGCTATATCGTCGACAGCCTGGGCTGGGTCTACTACCGGCTCGGACATTATGAAGACGCCGTGAAGGAACTGGAACGCGCGATCGAACTACGGCCGTCCGACCCGGTCATCAACGACCACCTGGGCGACGCCTACTGGAAGGTCGGACGCAAGAACGAAGCCCGGTTCCAGTGGAACCATGCACGCGATCTGGGTCCGGAACCCGAAGAACTGCCGAAGATCCTGAAAAAGATCGCAAACGGTCTTGATGACGCGCAGGCCGACGAAGCCAAGGCCGACGGCAGCAAGAACGGCGGCTGACCGGCTTTAAGGGGCCCGGCTTCATGAGGCAAGGCGATACCGGCGGTCCGCTTGTCGAAACCGCCCGGGCAAAGATCAATCTTGCGCTTCACGTGACCGGCCGGCGCGAGGACGGCTACCATCTGCTCGATTCGCTGGTGGTCTTTCCCGACATCGCCGACCGGCTCACGCTCGAGCCGGCAAACGGGCTGGAGTTGCGCCTGGAAGGCCGCTTTGCCTCCGCCCTTGACGGACCCTGCCAGGACAACCTGATCCTGAAGGCCGTCCGCCGCTTTGCCGACATGACCGGTGCCGCGACCGATGTCCGCCTGACTTTGGAAAAGAACCTTCCGGTGGCTTCCGGCATCGGCGGCGGATCCGCCGATGCGGCTGCCGCCATCCGGCTGATGGAATGCTTCACCGGACATACGCTGGCCCGGCGGCAACGCCTCGACCTTTCCCTGGCGCTCGGAGCCGATGTGCCTGTCTGCCTGGACCGGAAACCGGCTCGCATGGGCGGCATTGGCGACCGGCTCGCGCCGGCGCCCGCCATGCCGGCAGCAGGGATCGTTCTGGTCAATCCACTGGAAGCCGTATCCACGCCTGCCGTATTCCGGGCCATGACGACACGGGATAATCCGCCCCTGCCCGACCTGCCGGAGCGCTTCGCCGATCTGGATGCGCTTTGCGCCTACTTGAGGGACACGCGCAACGACATGCAGGCCGCAGCAGAAACCCTCTGCCCCGCGATCACCGCCGTGATCGCGGCCCTGACGGCCCTGCCGGAGGTCATGTTCGCCCGCATGTCCGGATCCGGCGCCACCTGCTTTGCCCTCTGCGCCACGGACAAGGAAACCCGGATCGCCGATACTGTCGCCGAGGCGCATCCGGACTGGTGGATTGCGGCCGGAAGGCTATAAAGGGTGTCCACCCGAAAGCGGATCATTCGATCGCTGACGCAAACCGACATGAGGAAAAGGAGACCCGCTGATGGAGACGATCCTGCTGACGGGGTTTGAAGCCTATGGCAACACGGCGGTCAATCCGGCCGAGCATGTCGCCCGGCTGCTGGACGGCGAGACGGTCGGCAATGCGTCCATCATCTCCCGAATCATTCCGAACGCGTTTTTCGTCTGCATCGACGCGGTGCGCGAGGCCATGGCCGAAACCGGGGCCTCAACGGTGGTGATGATGGGCGAATTTGGCGGCCGCGCGATGGTCACGGTCGAAAGGATTGCCCAGAACTTCAACGATTCCAGCCGCTACGGTCTGAAAGACAACGCAGGCGTGGCACTGCAGGACGCGCCGACCGCGCCGGACGGCCCGGTCGCCTATCACAGCAATCTGCCGATCCGGGCCATGGTTCATGCTATGCGGGAAGGCGGAATTCCGGCCGACATTTCCGATGCGCCCGGCACGTTCTGCTGCAATCACCTCTTTTATGGCATCATGCACCACATCGCCTCGGCCGGGCTTCCGGTGCGGGCCGGCTGGATTCACCTGCCGCACCTGCCCCAGATCGCAGCCCTGCCGGAAAATCTCGGCGCCCCCAGCATGTCGGCGGAAACTGCCGCCCAGGGTGTCCGGCTGGCGCTTGAAGCAATCGTCACGCACCCTCAGGACATCGATATCCCGCTGGCCTCGCGGCTGCAGGTCTAGGCGAGGTGTAAACGTGCGACTGGTTCCGTGTAGATCGGCTTAACTGACCCGGGCAATGCAGAAGGCGACAGCTTCGGCCAGAGCGGTCTGGTGGGCGCCGGCGGGGAGCCGGTCCAATGCCTTCAAGGCGCTGTCGCCGTAGCTGCGTGCGCGTTCGACCGTATCGGCAATGGCGTCGTATCTGGACATCAGCTCGATGGCATGGTCCAGATCGCCATCCTCGATGCCGTCGGTTTCCAGGCAACGCTTCCAGAACGCCTTGTCCTTGTCGTCGCCGCGCTGAATGGCGAAGACGACGGGCAAGGTGATCTTGCCTTCGCGGAAATCGTCGCCGACATCCTTGCCCAGATCCGCGCTGGAGCCGCCATAGTCGAGAGCGTCGTCGACCAGCTGGAAGGCCAGGCCCAGTTCCATGCCGTAGCTTCGGGCCGCCTTTTTCATCTCGGCACTTTCGCCGGCCACCACCGGACCGACTTCGGCGGCCGCCGCAAACAGGGCAGCCGTCTTGGCCTCGATCACCTTCAGGTACTGGGCTTCCGTCGTGGCAATGTCCTTGGCTGCGCCAAGTTGCATCACCTCGCCTTCCGCGATGATCGCCGAGGCTTCGGAGAGGATGCGCAGGGCTTCGAGCGAGCCCACGTCGACCATCATCTTGAATGCCTGGCCGAGCAGATAGTCGCCCACCAGCACGCTTGCCTGGTTGCCCCACAACTTGCGCGCCGCGAGCTTGCCGCGGCGCATGTCGCTTTCGTCAACCACATCGTCATGGAGCAGCGTCGCGGTGTGCATGAACTCCACGCTGGCCGCCAGGGTCACGTGGCCGTCGCCCTGGTAGCCGAACATGTCGGCGCAGGCGAGCGTCAGCATGGGGCGCAGCCGCTTTCCGCCGGAGGAAATCAGGTGCTTGGCGATTTCCGGAATCAGCTCCACATTGGATCCGGCCTTCGACAGGATGATCTGATTTACCTGTTCCATGCCGCCCGAAACCAGGTCGACGAGCGACTGGATACCGGGTTGAACGGATTTACGGTCGGTCAAAGATGCGACAACGGCCACCAAAGGCACTCCTGTTTTCTTGTTGTGCGGACAATATGGCGGCGATAAGCCTTGGGCAAGGGAGCAATCGGTCGCCAGGGGTTGAAATCGGCCCGGCGGCGGGTTTTGCTGACTTTTAACAGCGTTGCGGCCTGCCGCAACTTCACAAACTGACAAGGTCAGAATGGAAGAACTCCTGCGAACCAACGATCCCGTGCTCATTTCCTTTCTGGAATCGCTCCTCGGGGAAGCCGGTATCCGGTATTTCGTTGCGGACGACAATATGAGCATCCTGGAAGGCTCGATCAGCATGATCCCGCGCCGGGTGCTCGTCGATGGCGACCAGATCGCACGTGCGCGGCAACTGATCATCGACGCAGGCCTCGCCCACGAATTGCGTTCGGACAACCCGTCCACCTTCTGATGACCGACATCCCGGACAACAGGGACGAGACCGGTCCCGCGCAGGAAACCACCCGCGACGCCTTCCTCGGCGGCTTCGTCCACGTGCACCAGCCGAAAAAGGGCCGGCACCGGGCGGGACTGGATGCCGTCTATCTGGCCGCCGCCCTGCCCGAGGGCACCAAAGGCCATGTCGTGGACCTGGGCGCAGGTGTGGGGACTGCAGGCCTATGTGCCGCCGCCCGGCTGGCCGATATCACCGTCACCCTGGTCGAGATCGACCCGCTGGTGCTTGGCCTTGCCCGCGACGCTTTGAACGACCCTGCCAATTCCGCCTTTGCAGGCCGGGTGAGGATGCTTGAGGCGGACATCACCGCCAAGGGCAGCGAACGCCACGCATCGGGTCTGACGCCGGGCATGGCCGATCATGTCATCATGAACCCGCCCTATTATCCGCCGGGATCTTTCCGCGCATCTCCGGCCTCCGCCCGGGCAAGCGCGCACATGCTGGACGACCGCGGCCTGGAACCCTGGGCAAAGACGGCGACCGACATCCTGCGCGAAGGCGGCAGCCTGACGGTGATCTTCCGGGCCGACGGCCTGCGGGAACTGCTCGACGTTCTCACCGGCCGGTTCGGTGCCATCGACGTGATCCCGTTACGCCCGCGTCCCGACGCTCCGGCAACCCGCATCCTGATCCGCGCCATCCGCGCCAGCAAGGCGCCGCTGCAGCTTCAGCCGGGGTTTGTCCTGCACAAGGGCGATGGCTCGGATTTCACCGACCAGTCCCGCGCCGTGATGCGCGACGGCAAAGGCCTCGGCCTCACCAATCGCAGCTAGTCTGCGTTTTAGTGAACCATGATTTCGCCGTTGGCGTAGCGGTAGTCGACCGGTTCGAGAAGATCCTGATGGGCAATCCTCACCGAGTGGATCCGGCCATCGATTTCCTTCTCCCAGAAGCCCAGAAACCTCTTCAGTTCCGGGAAATGGGGTGCAAGGTCTTCCGTTTGCCACAGGAAGCTTTGCAGGAACTTTGGATGATCGGGAAGCCGGTAGAGAATCTCGGCCGTGAGCAACCCGTAGCCGAGGATGCGCTTTTGAAAATCCGAACCAACCTTCATGATTGCCTCACTTTCATTCACGATGAAAAAGTGTCCACGCAATCAGGTTAGCGAGTTCTTAATTCGTGTCAATTTAATGAATTATATCATAGACTTAGCAGCATAATCCGGAGAGTGCTGCCAACCGGCTACTTGGTCTGGATCGACGTGAGATAGCCCAGGAAATCGTCGATATCATCGGCGCTGAAGGAAAATTCAGGCATGCCTTCGTGACCGGTGACGATCCCTTCGGCGAGGCTTTCTTCCAGATCCTCCAGTGGATAACGTTTCGACAGGTCCCGGAACGCCGGCGCCCCCTTGAGCTTGCTCTCGTCGTCCCGGCCGACCGCATGGCAGGCCGCACAATGGATTTCCGCCAGTTCCAGGCCCGTGGCAATGGAAATCGGATCGGTCGGATAGTCTGCCGCCGAGGCCGGCTGCAACGCCAGCATCGTCATTACACCGGTCGCTGCCATCAAAAGCCTGCGCTGCATGGTTCCCTCCCCGGATCGCGTCGAAACCCTTTATAGGGAAGGCGTTATAACAGAACCATACGGACCTTTACGAGTTTTCCGGTCTGCCCTCACCCGTTGATCGAGCCCGGTTCCTTTCCCGTAGCAAAGGGCAGGCCCTCGTCGTCCCAGCCGGTCAGGCCGCCGATCATGATTTTCACCGGCCGTCCGAGCTTGGCCAGCTTCAGCGCCGCCTTGTCGGCACCGTTGCAATGGGGACCGGCGCAATAAACGACGAACAGCGAGCCTTCTGCCCACTGCGCCATCCGCGCGGCATCGATCCCCGCATGAGGCAGATGCAGGGCACCTGGAACGTGACGCCGTCCATAGGCCTCCGGAGTTCCGACCACATGCAAGAGCACGAAGTCCTGTTCTCCCCTCCGCAGGGCTGTCGCCACATCATCGCAATCGGTTTCGACGGAAAGCCGGTGTTTGAAATGATCCATGGCCACTTGCGGCTCCGCCGCCGGTATCATGCTGACAACGCTCATGAAATGTCTCCTCAATCAGAACTGTTGTGTCTGGTTGCGGGAAACCTAGCCGGAGTACGGGCAATTGACCGCTGGCAGGATTGCCATCTATCGTAAAAATCATGCCAAACCCGCAAAGCCCCGTAACCGCACCCAATCCGCTCGTCGTCGCCCTCGCCTACGACGGACTGTGCCTGTTCGAATTCGGTGTCGCCTGCGAAGTCTTCGGGCTGCCCCGGCCGGAAATGGGCGACGGCTGGTACCGCTTCGCGGTCGCTTCGGTGGATAAGGGCGATATCCGTGCGCCCGGCGGTCTGCGGATTGGCGTCGATGGCGGCCTTGAGGTGTTGAGCCGGGCCGGCACCATCGTCGTGCCCGGCTGGCGCTCGGCGGACGCAGAGGTGCCCAGGGTTCTGGTCGACGCCCTGAGGGCCGCCCATGCGAACGGCGCCCGGCTGCTGTCGATCTGCTCCGGCGTCTTCGTGCTCGCCGCCACCGGCCTGCTGCACGGGAAAAAAGTGACGACCCACTGGCGCTACACCGAGGCCCTGCAGAAACGCCATCCGGAACTGGAGGTGGTGCCGGACGTGCTTTACGTCGACGAAGGCCGGATACTGACCTCTGCCGGAAGTGCGGCCGGCATCGACCTCTGCCTGCATCTGGTCCGCCGCGACCATGGCACGGCGGCCGCGAATTCCGTCGCCCGGCGTCTTGTCGTGCCGCCCCACCGCGACGGCGGACAGGCGCAATATTCCGAGCTGGGTGTTCCCCAGCCGCACGAAGGATCCCGCCTCAGTCCCCTTTTCGATGAGATGCGCGCGAACCTTCAAGCACCCTGGACCATCTACGACCTGGCCCGCCGCGCCGGCATGAGCGAGCGCACCTTCCTGCGCCGGTTTCAGGCGGTAACGGGCACCACGCCCGCCCGCTGGTTGCTTGCCGAACGGCTGCGCCGCGCCCGCCAGTTACTGGAAGAGACAACGGAGACCGTTGACCGCATCGCCGACCGGTGCGGGTTCGGCAGCGCCACCAACCTGCGCCACCATTTCGGACGGGAACTCGGCATCACGCCGACCAGCTACCGCAAACAGTTCCGCGGTCTGGCTCACTCCTGAGACATATCGGCTACCCCAAAGATGGAGAGTTGCCTTTCGGGCGTACCGCAGAAAGTGTACATAGGGTCAGGCCCCTAGCCTAAGCTGACAGAAAATCCGGAAAGCCAGACGAGCGATACCTGATGACCCAACATCCCCTGCCCGCTTCCATCGACGAGACCTTGACGCTTCTGGAAAGCGCCGGCTATGTGGCCGACCGGTCGCTGGCAACCGTGCTGCACCTGTCCCTGCGCATGAAGCGCCCGCTGTTTCTGGAAGGCGAGGCCGGCGTCGGCAAGACGGAAATCGCCAAGGTTCTGTCCGAAACCCTCGGCCGCGACCTGATCCGCCTGCAATGCTACGAGGGCCTCGACGTGGCGTCTGCCGTCTATGAATGGAACTACCCGGCCCAAATGGTGGAAATCCGCGTTTCCGAAGCCGCCGGCGACACCGACCATACGGAACTGTCCAAATCGATCTTCGACGAACGCTTCCTGATCAAGCGCCCCGTCCTGCAGGCGCTGGAACCCCATATCAACGGCGCACCGGTGTTCCTGATCGACGAACTCGACCGGGCGGACGAGGCCTTCGAGGCATTCCTGCTGGAAGTGCTTGCCGACAACCAGGTGACCATTCCCGAACTCGGCACGATCAAGGCCGCCGAACCGCCGATCGTCGTCATCACCACCAACCGGACCCGCGAGATCCACGACGCGCTGAAACGCCGCTGCCTCTACCATTGGGTCGACTATCCGGATGCGGAACGCGAGCTGGAGATCGTCCGCCGCAAGGTGCCGGGCGCCGCCGAACGCCTCAGCCAGGAAGTGGTCGCCTTCGTCCAGAAGCTGCGCGCCGACGAGGACCTGTTCAAACAGCCGGGCGTTGCCGAAACCCTCGACTGGGCCACGGCGCTCAGCGAACTCGACGCCATGGCGCTCGATCCGGACCTCGCCTCCGATACCCTCGGCGTTCTTCTGAAATACCAGGACGACATTGAGCGCGTGCGCGGCTCCAAGACCCGCCAGATCATTGAGGACATCCGCAAGGAAGAGCCGAAATCCCCGGCCATGCCGGCGGTCTGAGCGGGTAAGATAATGCTTGAACGCCCAAGCCACTTGCACCCCTCTCCCCCCTTGAGCCGAAATCCCCGGCCATACCGGCAGTCTGAGCGGGCAAGGCAAATGCGCGAACGAGCAAGCCACTTGCTCCCCTCTCCCCCCTTGAGGGGGAGATGTCCGCGCCAGCGGACAGAGGGGGGTGTGTGGTCTCTCGGCAAAGGGAAGCTTTGGCGTATGGGGCAGACTTCGTTACCCCCCTCTGTCACCTTCGGTGACATCTCCCCCTCAAGGGGGGAGAAGGGTGCGAAGGGAAAAGTTCTGCCACACCTTCAGGCTTTTGGTGAAAATGGGAGGCATCGATGACCACCCTCTCCCCCGAGGCCGAAGGCCGCATCGTCGACAACATCGTCCATTTCGCCCGCACGCTCCGCAAGGCCGGCATGCCGGCAGGGCCGGCGACGGTGGTCGATGCGGTGCGGGCCGTTGAGATTGCCGGGATTTCCAGCCGCGAGGATCTGTACTGGACGCTGCATGCGGTGTTCGTGCGCAAGCGCGAGCACCGGGTGCTGTTCGACGAGGCCTTCCGCATCTACTGGCAAAGCCGCGGGCTTGTCGAAAAGATGCTGGCGATCCTGTCGCCCGTCGCCCCGCCGCGCGGCGCACCGGAAAAGCCCAAGGCCGGCCAGACCCGCGTCTCCCAGGCTTTCCAGGCGTCCAAAGAGCGCATGAATGAAGAAACCCGGCCGCAGGTGGAGGTCGACGCCAAGTTCACCGTCTCCGGCAAAGAACTGCTGCAGACCAAGGACTTCGCCCAGATGACGGCGGACGAGATCGCGGCCGCCAAGCAGGCGCTGCGAGAACTCGCAATTCCCTTGGACAAGATCCGACAGCGGCGGCTCAAGCCGGCTGCGCGCGGGCGGATCGATCCGCGCCGGACGCTTCGAGCCTCCATGCGCGCCGGCGGCGACATCATCGACCTGAAGTTCCGCCGCGCCCATGAAAAGCGCCCGCCGCTGGTCGCGCTCTGCGATATCTCCGGCTCCATGAGCCAGTACACCCGCCTGCTCCTGCATTTCCTGCACGCCATGACCGAGGAACGGCGCGACGTGCACACCTTCCTGTTCGGCACAAGGCTGACCAACGTTACCCGCCAGCTTCGGATGAAGGATCCGGACGAGGCGCTGGAAGCCTGCAGCGAGGGCGTGGAGGACTGGTCCGGCGGCACCCGCATCGCCACCGCGCTCCATGAATTCAACCGGGTCTGGTCCCGCCGCGTGCTTTCCGGCAGCCCGACCGTGCTGCTCATCACCGACGGGCTGGAGCGGGATACGGACGAGGATCTGGAACGGGAAATGGATCGGCTGCACCGCTCCTGCCGCCGGCTGATCTGGCTCAATCCGCTGCTCCGTTTCGACGGCTTTCAGGCGAAAGCAAAAGGCATCCGCGCCATGCTGCCCCATGTGGACGAATTCCGCGCCGCCCATTCGCTCGACGCCGTCGCCGATCTGGTCAAGGCGCTCAGCGGCGATGGCGGCGCGACTTTTGAGACCGATCCGCGCCGGTGGTTGAAAGCAGGCTGAAGCAGATCCGATTGCGACGTGATTGACGTAAGTCATTCCGGCTTGCGACCAACGAGCTCATCTTGACGAAAGCAGTATTCAGTCAAGCGGACCATACCCTCATGTGGGCTTTTCGAACTCTTGCCTCATCAGGCGCCGGACTTGTTCTTATCCTTCTTGTTGCGTTGAACCTGTCCGGCACAGCCCGGGCACAGGAAGTCGGCATGACCTGCCCGCCGGGATGGTCGGTCGAAAGCCAGGGGCAGATGCTGCGCCGATGCATTTCGCCCGAGCGCGATGCGTTCATCGAAATCTATGGTTATGACGGAGCCAGTACGGATCTTGGCGCGGTTCTGAACAATTTCACCCAGTCCATGAGCCAGCGCGGCATGCCGTATCAGCAGTTCCGCAAGGAGTCGCCGGGCAACGTTTCCGGCATTCCGGCGCTGACGCGGGAATATACCGGTCAGGCTTATGGCGTCCTGTTCCACTCCTATGTCTCCGCCTCCAGCCAGGGCGGCAAGACCTATGTCCTGCAGGCCCTTTATTCGGCGAAACGAACTGACGTTCTCCAGCCGCAGATCCGTTCTGCGATGAACAGCTGGAGTTTCCCCAATCTCGGGGCGCCGGCACCAACGGCTACGCCGCCGGCACTCAGCGGCCCTCGCTCCTTTGAAAACCGGCAGCAATGCCGGAGCACACTCTGCGTACCCGCCATCCGCGACTGCAAGAATTACGACCTGTCTGACAAGCGCTACAATTGGCGGTACCGGCTGTGCGAATTCGTCGAAAGATCCTGCAACGGCTATTGCGATGCCTATTGGCATATCGCCCTGCAATGTTCCAAGGAGGCCATCGGAGCGGCCCTCGGCTATTGGAGCGCGGCCTGCATCCCGGTCACCCACGATGCAGGGGCCGTCGACAAGTGCTTCTTTCCGAAGGACGGCGAAACCCTGGCGCGGCTGCAGCAGATGGCCAAATCGCCGGAATGCAAGGTCGCAAGATAGGTCCGTTCAAAACAGCCAGTTCCACAACAGCGGCAGCAGGATTGCCGTTGCCAGCGCGTTCAGCCCCATGGCCAGGCCGGAAAAGGCGCCGGCGACCTCGCTGACCTGCAAGGCCCGCGCGGTGCCGATACCGTGGGAGGCGGTGCCGATCGCAAGCCCGCGGGCGGCCAT
The DNA here is from genome assembly GCF_014692675.1 of Roseibium aggregatum. Classification (GTDB taxonomy): domain Bacteria; phylum Pseudomonadota; class Alphaproteobacteria; order Rhizobiales; family Stappiaceae; genus Roseibium; species Roseibium aggregatum_C. The sequence continues at coordinate 45,342 of NZ_JABFCZ010000019.1, forward strand.
GTCCTTCACCCTGAGGAGATTGAGCAAGAGCGGTCCGAGCGCCGCGCCGAGGATGCCGGTCAGGATGACCAGAACGGCGGTGAGCGACGGCAGGCCGCCGAGCTGTTCGCTGATCCCCATGGCAACCGGAGCCGTCACCGATTTCGGCGCCAGCGACACCAGGATTTCGTCTGTCGCCCCGAAGGCCCATGCGATGCCGACGGCACTGACGATTGCCGTGAGGGACCCGGCAAGCAGGCTGACCGTGATTGCCAGCGCCGATTTGCGCACCCGCTCGATCTGCCGGTAAAGCGGCAGGGCGAGCGCCACGGTTGCCGGGCCGAGCAGGAAATGAACGAATTGCGCGCCCTCGAAATAGGTCGCGTAGGCCGTGTCCGTCACCGTCAGGATGGCAACCAGCACGACAACGGCAATCAGCACCGGATTAAGGAGCGGATTGAGCCTGCCCTTCCGGTAGATCCAGAAGCCCATCTGATAGGCGGCAAGCGTCAGGGTCAACGCCAGCAGCGGGCTGGCGGCGAGATAGACCCAGATGTCGCGCAGGCCCTCACCCATCGGTCTTCTCCGTTTGGCCCGCATCGCCCCTGCCCAGAAAACTCATGACAAGGGCCGTCACTGCGATGGTCGCCAGAGTGCTGCCGACCAGGGCAAGCGTGATCGCGAGCGCCTGTTTGCCGATCAGGGCGATATGCAGCATCACGCCGACACCTGCGGGCACGAACAAGAGCGACAGATTGCCAAGGAAGGCGTCGCCGACCTTTGCCAGCCCGTCCGGAATGCCGCCCTTCGCCACAAGCCCGGCGAACAGGATCACCATGCCGATCACCGGTCCCGGCACTGGCAGGTTCAGCGCGGCCTTCAGCAATTCGCCCGCAAGCTGGCAGGCAAAGATCAAGGTGAGATAGAAAATCATGGCTGCTCCCCGGCCAACTGTTTTCACGAAGAGTGAAACGGCCGGAGGCCCAAGGCAAGCGCGGGGAAATGCTAAGCCGGCCGAAAAGACGAAAGCCCACCCTCACCGGACTTGGGGGCACCCGGCAAAGGCAGGCCTTCCAAACCGGGCAAGGCCCGGTTGTCTTCAAACGTCGGTCGATCCGGTCGCAGACGCAGAACCCGTGCCGAATCGAACACGCCAAACCATTACATTCAATTTAGTGAAACTAGAATGCGAAACTACACGCCGCCCCCGCGTCAAATTGTTTCGCCTGCGGGGAGAAGCGGCAGGAAAGCCGACTTGTTTCGCATTAGCGACAACGCGAGTGGATTGCCCGGACTTCGCCGGGCAATGACACCGTGGATATGGCAGCAGCTAGCTACACATGCTGCGTCATCACACGGCGAAGTCCGGGTGATCCAATCCACCTCGCCGCTAGCTATTCAGCGTCTCATAAAGGTCTTCCCAGTCCGGGTTCATGGTCTCGATCATCCGAATTTTCATCGCCCGGGACCATTTCTTGATGCGCTTTTCCCGGTGGATCGCCGCCGTGACGTCTTCATGGATTTCATAGTAGACGAGCAAAGACACGCCATAGCGACTTGTAAATCCGCTGGTGTGTTTCTCCCGATGCTCCCAAACCCGGCGGGCCAGATCATTGGTCACGCCGGTATAGAGGGTTCCATTTTTGCGGCTTGCGAGGATGTAGACGAAGTAAGCCATGTCGAAAGCTATGGCTTGTTTTCCGTTTAAACAAATAATCGCCTCAAGGCACCGCAATCACGGGCGTTCTGAGGCCGACGCGCTGGAACAGGTCGGTGATGTCGGAGTTGGCCATGCGGATGCAGCCGTAGGAAACGGCGCGGCCGATGGAGCCCGGCCGGTTGGTGCCGTGGATGGCGTATTTGCCGCCGTTGAGCGTCAGCGCCGCGACACCCATGGGATTGTTCGGCGCACCGCCCGCAATCACGTCCGGCAGGGAGGGATGGTCGCGGTGCACTTCCGCCGAGGGCGACCAGGCCGGCTTGACGTATTTGCCGTCGATGTAGGTCTGGCCGGTCCAGACCTTGCCCCGCTTGCCGACCGCCACCTTGTAGCGGATCGCCCGGCCGCCGCCGAGAACCAGATAGAGCCGCTTTTCGGAATTCTTGATGACAATGGTGCCGGGCCGGAAGCCGCGATTCTGGAACCCGACCAGTTCCGCTGCATCGGAAACACTCGGAACGAGACTGACAAACAGAACCAGAACGGCTGAAAACACCAGAGCAATACGCATGACAGATCCACACTCGGGTCATCTGCAACAATGCTATTGCGTGCGCGGACAAAGAAAAGAGCCCCGCGGCAAATTCTTTCCAAAAGGTTAAGATCGCGATCCGTGACGATTGCAGTCTGGCACCTGCCGCTCAACGCCTCCGAAGAGCGGTCATTTGTAATCGTATTTGCCGTCTTTCCACTCGTACCAGACATAGCCGGGCAAGGACGAATCGCCCTTGTCGTCGAAGGAGACCGGTCCGAGAATCGTGGAAAATTTACCGCTATCAAGCGCGCCGACCAGCGCCTTGAAATCTGTCGTTCCGGCTGCCTCGGCGGCCTGGGCGAAGATCTGGATCGCGGCATAGGTGGCAAGCGCGTAGCGCTCGGACGGTTTGCCGGCTTTCTCGAGTTCCGCGATCACCGGCCGGGCCGCCTCGATCTTGCGCGGATCTGGGTAATAGGTGACCAGCGTGCCCTCTCCCGCCGGACCGGCAATCGCCCAGTATTCGTCGGACAGAAGCGCCTCGCCGGAGACCAGCACCGTTTTCATGCCGCGCTCCACCATCTGGCGCTTGATCAGGCCGGCTTCCGCCGGAAAGCCGCCGATAAACAGCACGTCGACGGATTCCGCCTTCAGCTTGGAAACCAGCTGGGAATAGTCCTTTTCGCCGGGCGTGTAGGCTTCATAGAGCGTCTCGAAGACGCCGGCGTCGTTCATGACCGCCTTGGCCGCATCCGCCAGTCCTTTGCCGTAGACGGAACTGTCATGGAGGATCGCGATGTTCTTGCCCTTGTAATTCTGCGCCAGAAAATCGCCGATTGTCCGCCCCTGCTGATCGTCCCGCGCACTCAGGCGGTAAATACCGGGGCCGGGCCGCTCGTCGGTGTATTTCGGATTGCCCGCGCCGGGCGACATCTCGATGATGCCTTCCTTGGCGTAGACGGCACTTGCCGCAATCGAGGGCTCCGAACAGAAATGGCCCGCCATGAAGACGGCGCCCTTGCCGACCATCTGATTGGCAATTGCAACGGCCTTTTCCGCGTCGCACTCATCGTCGGCGATTTCCAGAACCAGCTTCTCACCGTTGACGCCGCCGGCCTTGTTGATGTCGGCAACGGCCTGTTCGGCCCCGGCCTTCATCAGCTCGCCGAAGAGGGCGTACTGGCCGGACATCGGACCGGCGGTCGCAATCACCATATCGGCCCGGGCCGCTCCGGTTGCGGCCACGCCGGCGATTGCCGCCACACCTGCCAAAATCCACGTCTTCATCATCTGGCGCTTCAGCTTTCCCTGTCAGTCACAACCAATTGGTACACGATGCAAACGACGGTTTTGAATATATTTTCTGTCATATTCGGGAATAGAGCGCACGCGCCTGACCTAAAGCGCCCCTACCTGACACCTAAGAAGACGCGCGTCCTGTCGTTTTCCCGATATTTTGCCTTCGCAAAAACGTGTCCTTCACCAATTCAAACCTATATTCTTTCATGAGCTTCCCCTCATACGGCGGTTGACCGGGAGAATTCGACCGCCCTGGGGAACGACGGAAAGGAAAGTTCTTTTTGGCCTCAAAGACCGCAGTTACGATTAAGGCAGCCGGCAGCGGCGCTGGAAACGCCCCCTCGAAGGCAGGCGCACCGGGGGACAGCTATGCGCCGCTCGACAGCGCCCATTTCCGCGAGGCCATGAGCCGGATCGTCACCGCGGTCCACATCCTGACCACCGATGGCCCGGCGGGCCGGCTCGGGGCCACCGTCTCTGCGGTCTGTTCGGTATCCGACGATCCGCCCAGCATTCTGGTCTGCGTCAACCGGGCAAGCCGGGTGCATGCCGCGATCCTGAAAAACCGGGTCTATTGCGTCAACACGCTGCAGCCGAACCACCAGGCGCTCTCCGACGCCTTCGCCGGGCGCGGCAATCTGGACATGGACGCCCGGTTCGCCATGGCCGATTGGACCTCGCTCGCCACCGGATGCCCCGGCCTCAAGGACGCGAGCCTCAGCATCGATTGCGAGGTCTTCAGCATCACCGAGATGGGCACTCATTCGGTCATCATCGGCACAGTCGCCGATGTGCGCATGAGCGATGAGGACCGGTCGCTGGTCTACATTCGCCGCGGCTATCACAGCGTCTCGAAATAATTCCCAACATTCGCCGCAGTCTGGGCTAGAGTGATTTGAAACAATCCGTTTCGAGCACAAACCCATCATGCCCGGCCCCAGAAACCTGATCACCGATGTCCCCGGCCTGAAGGTCGGCAATGCCGAAGACCCGGCTCTGAAATCCGGCGCGACGGTGCTGCTGCCCGACGAATCCGCGGTCGTTTCCGTCGCCATCCACGGCGGCGCGCCGGGCACGCGGGAAATCGCCCTTTTGGAACCGGAACAAACCGTCGACAAGGTGGATGCGATCGTCCTTGCCGGAGGATCCGCCTTCGGCCTCGATGCCGGAGCCGGCGTCCAGGGGCGGCTTGCGGAACTCGGACGCGGCTTTGCCGTCGGCCCGGTGCGCGTGCCCATCGTTCCGACCGCCATCCTGTTCGATCTGCTCAACGGCGGCGACAAGGGCTGGGGCGAGGCCGCGCCCTACCGGGATCTCGGCCGCGCCGCCCTCGACAACGTCGGCGAGGACTTCGCCTTGGGCTCCGTCGGGGCCGGAGCCGGTGCGACCACGGCCAACCTGAAAGGCGGTCTCGGTTCGGCCTCCAAGGTCCTCGACAACGGCGTCACCGTCGGCGCGCTGGTTGCCGTCAACGCGCTCGGCCGCGGCACCGTGGGCGATACGGCCCATTTCTGGGCCTCCCCCTTCGAGATCGGCAATGAGTTCGGCGGCCTGGGCCTGCCCCAGCCGCTGCCCCCGGAAGCCGTTTCGGTGAGAACCAAGCTCGACGGGCTCAAGGCTGGCGCCAATACCACCATCGCGGCGGTGGCAACCGATGCGGTGCTGACAAAATCCGAAGCCAAACGGCTGGCGGTCATGGCCCATGACGGCCTGGCCCGCGCCCTGTGGCCGGCCCACACGCCGCTCGACGGCGACCTGGTCTTTGCCATGTCGACCGGCCGGAGAAAGTTGGAACGCGGCCTGGAGGACATGGTCCAGATCGGTGCGGCGGCAGCCTCCTGCCTTGCCCGCGCCATTGCCCGCGGCATCTATCACGCCCAGGCAGCCCCGGACGATCCGGTCCCGACCTGGCAATCGCGGTTCAAGCGGTAATTCACCTCGTCAAACAAACGGGCCGGCGCTTTGCAGCACCGGCCCGTTTTCAAATTTACCGGGTTCTTACTCGGCGGCTTCCAGATAGTCCTTCTGGTCGCTGTCGCCATCGTTGCCGCCGCCGGAGCCGCTCTTCAGCCGGTCGAGCAGGGTCGCCCGCTTTTCCGCAGCCTTGGCCATATTGGCGTCCTTCACCGGACCGAAGCCGCGGACCATGTCCGGCACGCGGGCAAGTTCGACCAGAAGGCCGTAGTTTGCCGTCTCCAGCCGGTTGGCGATCGTGGCCAGATCCTCGGTGTACTGCTGCACGAGCTTGCGTTCGGCCTTGCGTTCCGCGGTTCGTGCGAACGGATCGTACCACTTGCCGCGAATGCCCTTGAACGCGGACAGGAGCTTGAAGGCGGTAAAGATCCACGGACCGAAGGCGATCTTTTCCGGCCGTCCGGTGCGCGCATCCTTGTGATGGGCGATCAGCGGCGGGGCCAGATGGACCTTCAGTTTGCGCGGGTTCTCGAACCGCTCCGCCACCTTCCGCTTGAAGGCCGGATCGGAGTAGAGCCGCGCGACCTCGTATTCGTCCTTGTAGGCCATGACCTTGTAGAGCATGTCGGCTGCCGTTGCCGTCAGCCGCAAGGTGCCCGGCCCCTTGGCCTCGTCAGCTTCGCGAACCTTCGCGATCGCGGTCTTGAAGCGTTGTGCGTAGCCGGCGTTCTGATAGGCGGTCAGTTCTTTCGCATAGGCCTCGATCTGTTCGTCCAGGCTCAGCTTGGGTGCCGCCACGTCCTTCGGCAGGTGCTCGAGGATGAGTTCCGGCGAAGCGGCCAGGATACGGCCGGCCCGGAAGGCCTGGATATTTGCGTCCACGGCGGCCTTGTTCAGGCGCAGCGCGCCCTCGATGGCCTCGGCCGAAATCGGCAGCGCGCCGGACTGGAAGGCCATGCCCACCAGGATCATGTTGGCATAGATGGCATCGCCCAGAAGCTTTTCGGCAATGCCGGCCGCATCCATCCCGAGATAGGCGCTCGAGGCTTCCTTGAGCGACGCATCCATGCGGATCTCGTCGAAGGACAGCGTCTGCCGCATGACGAATTCCGCCGTGGGCGCGACCCGCGTATTGGCAAAGGCCCTGGTCGTCTCACGGTTGGCCATGCCGAGCTGTTCCGCGTTGGTCGCCACGACCATATCGCTTGCCAGCAGCACATCGAGGCTGGCCGTCGGCACGCGCGGTCCCTCGATGGTCTTGTCACCGGCCGCAAACCGGACGTGGGAGGTCACGGGACCTCCCTTCTGCGCAAGGCCGGTCATGTCCAGCGTGGAGGCATGCTTGCCGTCCAGATGCGCGGCCATCGCGAGAATGGCGCTGACCGTGGTCACCCCCATGCCGCCGATGCCGGCAACCAGCAGGTTGACCGTGCGCTCCAGGCCGGCCAGTTCCGGCATGGGCAGGGTTTCCAGGATCCGGTCGATATCGACGTCCGCCTTTTCCGCCTTGCGCAGGGCCGCCCCTTCGATTTCGACGAAGGACGGGCAGAACCCCTTCACGCAGGAGAAATCCTTGTTGCAGCTCGACTGGTTGATCTGGCGCTTTTCGCCGTAAGGCGTCGCCAGCGGTTCGACCGACAGGCAGTTCGACTGAACGGAACAGTCGCCGCAGCCCTCGCACACCCGGTCGTTGATAAAGAGCCGCTTGTCCGGATCCTCCATCAGGCCGCGCTTGCGCCGGCGGCGCTTTTCCGCCGCACAGGTCTGGTCGTAGATGATGACGGACACGCCCGGATAAGTCTGCAGATCCTTCTGGATTTCCATCAGGTGATCGCGGTGATGCACGTTTGCGCCGGGAGCAAGGTTGCTCCAGGAGCCGTAGTGATCCGGATTTTCGCTGACCACCTCGATGCGCTGAACCCCTTCCGCCGCCATCTGCTGGGTGATCTGCGGCACGGTCAGCTGTCCGTCGACCGGCTGGCCGCCGGTCATGGCGACCGCATCGTTGAACAGGATCTTGTAGGTGATCGGGGTGTTGGCGGCGACCGCCTGACGGATTGCCATATAGCCGGAATGGAAATAGGTGCCGTCGCCGAGATTGGCGAAGACATGCTTGTCGTTGGAAAAGTCCTTCTGCCCTATCCAGAGGATGCCTTCGGCTCCCATGGCGATCTGGCCTTCCTGCGTCCGGCCGGCGATTTCCACCATGGCGTGACAGCCGATCCCCGGCATGACCCGGGCGCCTTCCGGCGCGACGGTGGATGTCGAATGCGGGCATCCGGAACAGAAATAAGGGGAACGGACGGCCCGTTCGGCATGACCCTGCGCCCACATGACCTGCTTGTTCATGCGGTCGGCCACCTGGTGCATCTGATCCGTGACCACCTCTTTCGGCAGCCAGGAAATCAGGGCCTGGATGATCTCGGCAATGGAGAGTTCCAGAACGTCGGACAGGAACGGCGCGCCGTTCGGACGGCGCTTGCCCCAGATCTCCGGACGGTCCGATGCGGGCCAGTGATAGAGCGCTTCCTTGACCTGGGGTTCCAGGAAGGCGCGCTTGTGCTCCACGACCAGCAGGCGCTCCGCGCCCCGGGCAAATTCGCCCAGGCCTTCCGGCTCCAGCGGCCAGGGCATGGCGACCTTGTAGACGGCCAGACCGATTTCCCGCGCACGTTCCTCGGTCAGCCCGATCAGGTCCAGGGCCTGACGCAGGTCCCGGTAGGCCTTGCCGGTGGCGACCAGACCAAGCCGCACGCGGGACGTGGCGCCGAAGGTTGCCCGGTCGAGCCGGTTGGCACGCACATAGGCCTGTGCCGCCGGCAGGCGCAATTCGCGCTGCAGGCGCTCGGTTTCCAGGCGGTTGGCCAGAAGAAGATCGCGGTTCTGGTGATAGTCCTTGCGCGGATCGCTCTCTTCCGGGAGCACGAAGCTCAACCGGTCGTCGGAAACGTTGATCGTCGCCGAGGCGTCCATCGTATCGGCGACACAGATCAGCGCCGACCACAGTGCGGAAAACCGCGACATTGAAAGACCGTGGAGACCGAAATCGAGAACGTCCTGAATGTCGGACGGATTGAGCACCGGCATTTCCATGTGCTCGAACATGAACTCGCTCTGCCCCGGGAGGACGGAGGATTTGGCCAGATGGTCGTCGCCGGCCAGCGCCAGGACACCGCCGTGACGGTGGGTGCCGGCGGCATTCGCCTGTTTCAGCGCATCTCCCGCCCGGTCGACGCCGGGCGCCTTGCCGTACCAGATCCCGAACACGCCGTCATAGTCGGAGTGCCGGCCCGGACCATGGAGCTTCTGGCTGCCGAAAACGGCGGTCGCCCCGAGTTCCTCGTTCACGCCGGGCTGGAAGACGATGTTGTTGGGCTCAAGAAGGCGGTGCGCGCGCTCCAGTTCGGTGTCATAGCCGCCGAGCGGCGATCCGCGATAACCGGAGATAAAACCGCCGGTTTTCAGCCCGGCCTTTCGGTCGAACCGCGCCTGGTCCAGGGTCAGACGGACCAGTGCCTGTATGCCTGTCAGATAAACCTGGCCACTCGTGGCGACATATTTGTCGTCAAGCGTGACTGTCGGCACATAAACATTCATCCGTTTTTCCTCCTAACCGGTAGCCTCGTCCGCAGCCCCGTCCGGACTTCGGCGTCGCTGAGGATAATATCATCCTTTTCGATGACAATTTCTGTGCTATCGTGACCCTTAATCCACGAAGAAACGCGTATTTATTCCCAAAAGCGCCGATGACCGAACATTATCTTCTCGATCCGTCCGACATCCGAGTCCTCAAGGCCCTTCAGCGCGACGCCTCCCTCTCCATCGCCGAGATCGCGAAGGAAGCGGGTATGAGTCAGACACCATGCTGGCGTCGAATCAAGAAGTTAAAGGAACAAGGTATTATTCGGCAAATCACGGCAATCATCGACCGGGAATCGGTCGGTCTGGGATTTGTCGCCTATTCCTTCGTGAAACTGGCGGTTCCCAGCCGGGAAAACATGGAAACGTTCGACCGCCTGGTTCACAACTGGCCGGAAGTGGTTACCTGCGAACGCATCACCGGCGCCGTCGACTACCTGATCAAGGTCATCACCGACGATATCAAAACCTACGACAATTTCCTGCGGCTCAAGCTGCTCGACAACACGCTCGTCTCCGACGTGCAGTCGCGAATCGTGGTCAGCACGGTGAAAGAGACCGTCGCCCTCCCCCTGCGCGAAAGCTGATCGCACGGCGGCCCTGCGGCCGTTTCACAGCAAGAAGGCAAGTGTGAAAACGGACGTGACCGTCGACAGCAGGATGGCCTTCATGATCACCGTCGGATCGATGCCATAGCGCAATGCCAGGACAAACGGCATGGCGCCGCAGGGACCGGCGGCGACCAGAAGCACCGAGTTCTGCCAGACCGGATCGCTGCCGCCGGCAAGAAGAACGATCGCGGAATAGACAAGTGGATGTACAAGGATCTTGAAGAGGGCTGCCATTGCCACGGCGCCTTCGATCCGCTTCAGGGAAACCGCGGACAGCATCACGCCCAGCGCAAACAGGGCTGACGGCGCCGTCGCGGCGCCGACGAAATCCACGTAACGGATCAGTCCCTCATGCAGCTGCAGTCCGGAAAAATTTACCAGGACGCCGGCCGCCAGGGAAAGAATCAGTGGATTGCTGCCGATCTGTTTCGCGATCCTGACCAGAGACCCGCTGCCGGCGCTGACCACGTCCAGAAGCAGGATTGTCGTCCCGTAAAGCACCACCGCATCGACGGCCATGACCGCGGCAACGGGCAGGGCCGCGTTCGGACCGATCGCCACCTGGGCAATGGGAAAGACGAAGAAGACATGGTTGGCGAAACAGCACGCCATGCCGATCAGCAGGGCTTCCAGGACGGGGCGTTTGAAGAAACGCCAGGCGACAACAAACCCGAGCCCGTACATCAGGACTTCGCTCAGGAGATAGATCAGGACGATCTTGAGATCGAATTGGGCAAGCGGGGCCCTGGCGACCAGGCCGAACAGAAGTGCCGGCAGTGCCGCCAGGATGACGAACTTGTTGATCGACGTGGCATCCGCCCGGGTGAGAACGCCGCGCCATCCAAGTCCGAGCCCGAGGGCAAGTGCTGCGAAGACCGGCAGGATCGCGGTCTGCAGAGCAGCCAGAATGAGGCTCATGCAATAAACCTCAGGGGCGAAAGCGGGCTCGCATCCGCGCATGGCTTCGCGCCGGTCATCAGCTCCGCCAGGATCCGCGCCGTCACCGGACCGAGCGTGAATCCCTCGTGTCCGTGACCGAAATTATACCAGAGACCGGGATTTTCAGGCGACGGGCCGACGACGGGCAGGGAATCCGGCAGGCAGAGCCGGCTGCCGAGCCAGGGTTCGTTGTCGATCTGGCGCCCGAGGGGAAAAATCTCCTCCGCCCGCTTTCGGGCCATCTTGATCAGCCCCGGCGACGGCGGCGCGTCGCGGTCGGCGAACTCGACCCCGGTCGTCAGCCGGATCCCCCGTTCCATCGGTGTCAGGACGAAACCGTGCTCGACATCGACAACGGGCCGGGACAGGGAGGCGCCGGAAGCCGGACGGAAATGGGAGTGATAACCGCGTTTGACCGCAAGCGGATAGCTCTCTCCCATTTTCTTCAGGAAATCGCCGGACCAGGGACCAAGGGCGACGACCGCCTGGCCCGCCCTGATATCGCTGCGTTCGGCACGCAAGTGCCAGCCGTTTCTCTTGCGCTCCAGTTCAAGGGCGTTTCCGGAAAAGAACCGGCCGCCGTCCTGGATGAAGCTGCGCCAGACGGCATCGGTCACCGCCGCCGGGTTGGACACCGATTCGCTTTCCGGCCAGTAGACCCCGAACAGCCCGTCGGTGATCAGGCCCGGCTCCACGGCATTGATGTCGCCGCCGCTGAACTCCTGGTACTCCACGCCGTAGATCCGGGCGAAATGGCGCTCCGCCTCGCCGGCCGCCGCCCCCTTTGCCGACCGGTAGACGTGAAGCCAGCCGCTCTTGCGGTAGAAACGCTCCGCATTCGCCTTTTTCGCCAGCGCCTTGTGCTCGCCCAAAGCCAGCGCCTTGAGCGGCGCCATGGCCTTGGCATAATCCTGCACGGCCAGCGCCGTATTGGCGAAGCGGTGGTAGCGGTAAAGCCACGGAACCAGGCGGATCAGGGTTCCAAGATCATAGGTCACCGCCGTGGACTGCTTCAGCGCGATGTCGAACAGGGCCGCCGGGTCGGTCGGAAACGGAAACGGGCAGAAACCGCTGCGCTGGACGATGCCGGCATTGCCGAAGGAGGTCTCTTCGCCGGGATGCCGCCGGTCGATCAAAGCAACATCGAGGCCGCGCTGACGCAGATGAGCCGCGGTGGACACGCCCGCAATCCCGGCACCGAGCACAATGACATCGACCTGATGCAAAACCGCCTCTTGGATTTTTCTCCCTTTCCGCTCATACCTTAAAAATCGGAAAAACCATATTCTTTGGCGACGGGGACATACCTTTATGCTCCCCGGAGAGGACAAACCCCGTATGCTGAGACTACCCCTGGAAGCCCTCGGATGGCTGGGACGGCGCGGAACCGTGGCCGTCGCGGCCAGCCTGTTCGTGGGCATGGCGCTGCCGTCCTGGTCCGCCTATGCCCGGCCCTGGCTGTCTCACACCGTCTTCGTACTGCTGGTGCTTGCCTTCCTGCGCGTCGATCCGGTCGCCGTCCGCAGCCGGATGAAACGCCCTGTCCTGCTGCTTGCCGCCGGCGCCTGGATGATGCTCGGACTGCCGGCGATCGCCGTTTTGCTGCTAAAGGCCTTCGGGCTGACCGGCATCGGCCCGGAATTCACGCTCGCCATCTTCATCGTGACCGCCGCCCCTTCCGTCATGTCCGCGCCCGCCTTCATCTACCTGATGGGCCTCGACGGCGCCCTCAGCCTCACGGTGCTGATCGCCTGCGTGCTGATGACACCGGCCACGGCCCCTCTGATGGGCGGCCTGATCCTGAACGGTGTCCTGCCGATCAGCGCGCCGGACCTTGCTCTCCGGCTGTTTCTCCTGCTCGGCGGCGCGTTTGTGGTCGCCTCGCTCATCCGCCTCGTCACCGGTCGAGAGCGGATCGTCGGCTACAAGTCCCAGATCGACGGGCTGAACGTGCTGATCCTGTTCTTTTTCGCGGTCGCGGCCATGGACAATGTGGCAGCCACCTTCGCCGACCGTCCGCTCTACACCTTTGCGATCGCGGGCCTCACTTTCGTTGTCGCCTTCGCCCAGATCGGCCTCACCCTGCTGGTGTTCCAGCCGGCCTCGCGCGCCGATGCCTTCGTGATCGCCCATTCTGCGGGAAACCGGAACCTGGGGCTGATGGTCGCGGCCCTTGGCGGCACGGTTCCGGAGTTCACATGGCTCTGGTTCGCGCTCGGCCAGTTGCCGATCTACATGCTGCCGCTGATGCTCAAGCCCTTCGGGCAGTGGTATTCGGAGAGCCATCCGCCAAAGACCACCTGACATCCGGGGAAATTATGCGTAACGTGCCCCCGTCCTGGGCACACAGGAGTTTGGTTTATGAGAATTTTCAGTCGGGCCTGCGCCGCCGTTTCCGGCACCTTGCTCGCCGCTATCCTGGTCTCCTCGGTCCATGCCGGCGATTTTGCGGATCTCAGCATTATCGGTTTTTCCAAGGACGGCCGGCGTTTCGCCTTCGAGCAATATGGCATCCAGGACGGATCCGGCTTCCCCTATTCGGAAGTCTTCGTCATCGACGTCCAGAAAGACAGCTGGGTGAAACCCTCGCCCTTCAAGTTCGTCGAAAAGGATGTGCCGGAAGGCGCCGATCCGGACGTGATGCTGGATGATACGCGGCATGTGGCAATACAGGCGGCGAGCGATTCCGGCCTGCTGGACGGTATCGATTATTCCGGACAGACGGTCGGCGACAATCCGGTGACCGAAGTGAGCGCGGATCCGCATCTCATGGTCGTCAATCCGCGCAAGGTTGTCCCGGCGTTCGACGACCCGATGGAGTTTTCCATCGAGGAATACCCGCTGGCCTCAGACAAATGCGCCGGCTACGGCGCGCAGACCCGCGGCTTCCGGCTGACCATGCTCTACCAGGGAATGGCCAGGGTCCTGAACGACGACAACGACCTCCCCGAGAGCCGGGGCTGTCCGCTGTCCTACCGGATCGAACGGGTGATCACCCGTTATCCGGATGCGGGACCGCCGGTCTTTGCGGCCCTGATTCTCATGCAGACCCACGGCTTCGAAGGTCCTGACGGCCGTTATCTGGCGATAACCGGGCGGTTTTGACCCGATCTCCGGTGTCAGGCCGGGTCAGCTACTTGCTCCGGCCGGGATAGCGTGATAGCCGCCCGGCTGAGCCAAATTGCTATGGGCGCCACACTTGGCGCCCGGCCTTTTCCTGGAGCCGGAAATGACCCGTCACATCACCATCGCCCCCTCGATCCTCGCCTCCGACTTTTCCAAGCTCGGCCAGGAAGTCCGTGACGTCGTCGAGGCGGGAGCGGACTGGATCCATCTCGATGTCATGGACGGCCATTTCGTGCCCAACATCACCTTCGGCCCGGACGTGATCAAGGCGCTGCGCCCGCACACGGACAAGGTGTTCGACACCCATCTGATGATCGAGCCGTGCGACCCTTACCTGGAAGCCTTCGCCAAGGCCGGGTCCGACATCATCACCGTCCATGCGGAAGCAAGCCCCCACCTGGACCGCTCGCTGCAGGCGATCCGCGCGCTCGGCAAGAAGGCCGGCGTCTCGCTCAACCCGGCAACCCCGGAAAACGTCCTGGAATACGTGCTCGACCGGCTCGACCTGATCCTGATCATGACCGTCAACCCGGGCTTCGGCGGCCAGAAGTTCATCCAGGCCATGGTGGAAAAGACGGCCCGGATCAAGGCGATGATCGGCGACCGGCCGATCGACATCGAGATCGACGGCGGCATCACCCCGGAAACCGCGCCGCTGGTTTCTGCCGCCGGCGCCAATGTGCTCGTCGCCGGCTCCGCCGTCTTCAAGGGCGGCTCGGTGGACAGCTACGCCGCCAACATCTCCGCCATCCGCAAGGCCGCGGAAGAGGCGTGAAGCCGCTGCCGCTGACACCCTTTCTCAACCCTTTGCTGTCACGGTCCCGTGTCAAATGTCAGGAGACAGAAAGCACGTGGTCAGCCCGGCCTCATTGAAATCCGGCATCCGGACCCTGCCTGAAAACCGGTGGCTCCCGGTCAGGGCCCTCGGGTTCTCTCTGGTCTGGGCCCTGCTGATCACCGGCCTCGTCACGATCGAGCTCGCCCTCGCCAATCAGGGAATGACCGCCCGGACGACCGCCGTCGTGATCCTGTTCGCGCTCGGCTCCTTCGCCGGCGCCCTGTTCGCCCGGGCCCTGGCCGCGTTCCTCAGCCGGTTCCGTCCGCAGCAGAGCGCGCGCTTTGCCGCCATGTTCTTCGGCCTGATCACCGGCACGGTCGGCATGACCGCCTTTTTCCACTTCCTGCAGTTCCGCAGCTACTATTCCATGACCCACAGCGACATCCTGACGGTCCACTGGGCCATCGAGATGATCATGACCGGCGCAAACGCGGTCTACATCTTCATGATCGAAAGCGCGATGCTGCTCCTGCCCTGGGGCCTGCCGCTCGCGCTCGCCGCAGCCTGGGACTATGCGACAGCGCCGATCGAGCGCAAACGGCAATAAATCGCGGCTCTCCATTGAGTGACGGCAAGGCGTCTGCTAAACGGCAGCCAGATTTTCTGAAAACGAGGACGCTCGATGATCCCGCGCTATTCGCGACCGGACATGGTCGCCATCTGGTCGCCTGAATCCAAATTCCGCATCTGGTTCGAAATCGAGGCACATGCCTGCGATGCGCTTGCCGAACTGGGCGTGATCCCGAAAGAGGCCGCCAAGACCATCTGGGACAAGGGCGGCCCGGCCACCTTCGATATCGACCGGATCGACGAGATCGAGCGCGAAACCAAACACGACGTCATCGCCTTCCTGACCCATCTGGCGGAAATCGTCGGCCCGGACGCCCGCTTCGTCCACCAGGGCATGACCTCCTCGGACGTTCTCGACACCTGCTTCAACGTCCAGCTCGTCAGGGCGACCGACATTCTGCTCGCCGACATGGACGCCCTGCTTGCCGCCATCAAGCGCCGGGCCTTCGAGCACAAGGACACGGTCACCATTGGCCGCTCCCACGGCATCCACGCCGAACCGGTCACCTTCGGCCTGAAGATGGCGGAAGCCTATGCCGAATTCGACCGCTGCCGCACCCGCCTGGTCAATGCCCGCGAGGAAATCGCCACCTGCGCCATCTCCGGCGCCGTAGGCACCTTCGCCAACATCGACCCGCGCGTGGAAGAACATGTCGCCAAGGCGATGGGCCTGACGGCGGAACCTGTATCGACCCAGGTCATCCCGCGTGACCGCCATGCCATGTATTTCGCGACCCTCGGTGTCATCGCCTCGTCGATCGAGCGCGTCGCAGTCGAAATCCGCCATCTGCAGCGCACCGAGGTTCTGGAAGCCGAAGAGTATTTCTCTCCCGGCCAGAAAGGCTCCTCGGCGATGCCGCACAAGCGCAACCCGGTGCTGACGGAGAACCTGACCGGTCTGTCCCGTCTGGTGCGCATGGCGGTGACCCCGGCCATGGAAAACGTCGCCTTGTGGCACGAGCGCGATATCTCGCACTCCTCCGTGGAACGCATGATCGGCCCGGACACGACCGTCACCCTCGACTTCGCGCTGGCCCGCCTCACCGGCGTCATCGACAAGCTTCTGGTTTATCCGGAACGGATGATGGGCAACATGGATCGTCTCGGCGGTCTGGTGCACTCGCAGCGCATCCTGCTGGCGCTGACCCAGGCCGGCTGTTCGCGCGAGGACGCCTACCGCCTCGTCCAGCGCAACGCCATGAAGGTCTGGGAAAGCTACCAGGTCTCCGGTTCCGCCGGCGTCGACTTCCTGACCGAGTTGCTCAACGACCAGGACGTTCGCAAGTACCTGTCGGAAGATGACATCCGCGACCGCTTCGACCTTGGCTACCACACCAAGAACGTCGACGTGATCTTCAAGCGCGTGTTCGGCGAAAGCTGAACGGACGGCAAAGACCGGATCCGGGCGGCCCTTTGGGGCGAAACTTGTGCACTATGACCGGGACATGGCCGCCCGCAAGGCCAGACGGATGGGACGGCCCGACTGGGCCGGCCCCTGCCCTGACCACGGATGTTTGTTCCAGGTCAAAGACAAGTCCGCCTCATTTCCCGCAACAATGTCCTCTACAAACCAGGTCTGTGGGGCCCATGACCGGAGGACAGTCATGCTTCTTAAAATCCTGAATGCCGGCTTTGCCGGCTGTCTTGCCGCAGCGACCGCCTTCACCGGTTTCGCCGGCCCGGCGCAGGCGCTGCCGCTCCCGCGGACCAACCCGCCGATCACGGAAGACCTCGGCGGAAACGTCATCAGGGTCCAGAACGAGATCCCCGCGAACCCGAAATGGATTTACCCGCGCAGCTACAAGGAGCGGTATGAACCGCCTGATAGCTATGGACATCAAGGACGGACCAACCGCTCCCAAAGGGTCGACCGCTCCCAAAGGCATCACCGATCGAACAGGGGATTTTACCGGCACAACGGTCATACCTACTACAACGGCCACCGCGGCTATCGCCACCCGAGGCGCGGGTACCGGCAATATAACGGTTGGTGGTTCCCGCTCGGAGCCTTCACCTTCGGCACGATTATCGGCCCGGGCTATTACTACCCGTCTTACCCGTCGCGCGGCCTGAGCCAGGCCCATTACAACTGGTGCTACCGCAAATACCGGTCCTACCGGGCCTACGACAACACCTTCCAGCCCTATCACGGGCCGCGCAAGGCCTGCCGGTCGCCGTACTGGCCGTAATCGCGCCGGGAGCGAAGTGTTGTTTTTTCAGATGGCGGCCCCGGGCCGCCATTTTGGCATGATGATAAAGACTGATTTCGTCATCTACCCTGTTATTCGACCAGCAACAAAGGTGGATTGGAACCGGCGGCCTTACCCCACATTCTGCCGTCATCACACGGCGAAGTCCGGGTGATCCAATCCACCTCGCCACATGCCGGGAAAGAGGGGAAAGAAACCTGTCTACGCTCTCTCACATCTCTCCGGCAAACGGACAGGCGAGTAGATTGCCCGGACTTCGCCGGGCAATGACACTTGAGGAAAGTTGCAGTTGACACGGCTTTTCCACTTGCGCCAAGACAGCGGGAGAGACAAACAAATTAGGTCCGAACGTGAAAATTTCCGACACCGATATCCTGCTCGTTCCGGGCTACGGCGACACGCCGTCCGGACACTGGATGATGCGCTGGCAGGCCAAGATGGCCAATGCCTGGGTCGTGGAACAGAAGAACTGGTTTCAGCCGGTGCGCAAGGTCTGGCAGGACGCGCTGGAAAAGCGCCTTGAGAAGACCACCCGTCCCGTCGTCCTGGTGGGCCATTCGCTTGGCTGCATCCTGATCGCCCATGCGGCCCACGCCCTGCCGAAGGACAAGGTCCGCGGCGCCTTCCTGGTTGCCCCGACCGATCTGGAACGGGACGCGCCGAAACCGGCCTTCGACACCGGCAACTTCGTGCCCCTGCCCCGCGCCCCGCTGCCGTTTCCAGCCCATGTGGTTGCAAGCCGCACCGACCCGCATTGCGCCTACGCACGGGCCGAAGAGCTGGCAAAGGCCTGGGGCGCCACGTTCCAGGATGCCGGCGAAGCCGGCCACATCAACCTGGAAAGCGGCCGCGGTCCCTGGCCGGAAGGCATGATGTCGTTTGCCTATTTCATGAAGCGGCTGGGGTAATACGAAAGCGTCAGCCAATATCCGGCGAGACGAAGCCCGAACTCAAAAATGTCAGCCGGTCTGCCTTATCGCCGAACGGACAAAGTACCGGCATTGCACAGAGTGATATGACGGCCACTATGCTGGCTGAAGATGTACTTCGAAAAAGCACTGTCTCGCTCCGGTCCCTCGGCAACGAGTGAAAGGCCGCCGGACCAGCGCCCCATCATCGTCAGCCTGAACACGATGGCCTCTTTGTCGGGATCGGATGGGTAGACGAAAAACGCTTTGAGTATCCCGCCATCATCTGCCATCCAGATTTTCTTCAACACGAACCCTTGATCGTTGTGAGGTCCGTCAGCCCAGCATTTGAAGGCTTTCTTGTAGGCCTCGTAAATCTCCGGCTCCTTGTCGTAAGGAATGGTGGCGTTCAGGGGCAGCATGAATGAGCGCCTGCCAGTCATATCCGACATCTGGTCCGACACCTTGGATTGGCAACCGGCAAGAACGACCGCGACCATTGCGGCCAGAAAAATAGAAAATTTCATGAAAAGCCTGAATTTTACGACGATCGAATTGGCTGAATAGACTAGATATTTCAAGGTCTCGCCGCAATCAATGGGAGCAGGATTTTTTTTCACGCACTTCATTGGGGCAGAGATTTCCTCCGATCTTCCTGAGTGTTAAAAGCTTGTTCCGAGCGAACCGACCGGCAGCGGATTTTGCGGTTACGGAGAAATTCATGCGAACTTCCAAACAGGAATATTTCGGTTCGGAAGCGCTCGCATTTGCCCGGGAATTACGTAAAACCCGCGTCGTTTCCGATAGCTGGGTAACCGAATATGTTGACCCGCGCACAGGAGAGGTTTGGATCCTGGACTATCCGAATTCGGAACATCAGGGTGGCGGCCCTCCCAGATTGCGCCTCAAGAGCAACCGGACATGAAGGGTCGACGCTTTCCTTTCCTCATGGCGAGGTAGCTCCTGGGCCCACAGGTTCGGGGTAAGTTCACGCCGGGAAAATAGCCATATGACCGGCCCCACGGGTTTCCTCGCCGTGCGGCCGCAATTCTTGCAGAAACGTCCGACCCCGCCTCAGGCGGTCACACCGCCCTTCGATGAAATCAGGTCGTTGATCTTCTTGCCGAGGAACAGGCTGACGGGAATGGCGATCACCGCACCGACGATCGCGCATCCGGCCAGAAGCAGCGGGTTGATTTCATTCACGCCGTGGATCGTCAGAGGGATCAGCGCCCCGATACCGGCGAGCGTCGGCCCGACAATGATGAAAAGGATAATACCAAGTTTCCACATGAAGCTGTCTCCATTTCCTTCCCGAATGGAAATCAGCAGCTCCGCAACCCGCCCGGGCGCCCCAGCCCGTTCCTTGCCGCAATGCTTGTGGATCCTTGCAAATTACCCTGCGTCCGGCTTTGACCGATATCAACGGCAGGCGTCGATCGCAGCCGTTGCGGCCCCCATGAACAGGGACACGTCAAAGCCGTAGGCCATCAGCCGGTAGCCCTGCTTGCGCGATTCGTGCACCCGCTCCGGGCTCATGCAGAAAATTCCGGCAATCTTGCCCTTGGCCCGTGTGCGCTCGGCCAGCTCCGCACAGACCTCGATGGTCTTTTCCCCGTTCGGATCCAGCTTTGCCCCGTTCGACAGGGTGAGCGACATGTCGCTCGGCCCGACGAAGATGCCGTCGATGCCGGGCACGTCCAGGATATCGTCGAGCGCGGCAATCGCTTCCGGCGTCTCGATCATGGCCAGCGCCACGGTCTCGTTGTTGGCGCTTGCCAGATAATCCGGCAGGGCCTGACCGTTTAGCATGGCCGCCCGGTGCGGTCCCCAGCTGCGCTTGCCGACCGGCGGATACTTCATCGCGTCGGCGAAGGCCCGCGCATCCTCCACGGAGTTGATCATCGGCGCGATCACGCATTCCGCACCGATATCCAGCGCCCGGCTGGCGGTCGACATCTCGCCGACCGGGATGCGGACGATCTTGTGGGCATCGGTCAGGGAGAGGAACGACAACCCTTCGCGCACGGCGCCGAAATCGTGCTGGCCGTGCTGCATGTCGAAGGTGACGGCCGGATAGCCGCTGCGGCCGAGCAATTCGGCCAGGATCGGCACGGCGAGCGACGCCCAGGCGGTCACGATGCTCTCATCGGCGCGAAGTTTGGCGGCAAGGCTCTTGGGGGAGGTCATCGGACGGTCCTTTAGTGGTCGAAATCAGGCGACATGAAATCCCCGGACCCGCCTCTGCGCAAGACCGGTTTTCGGAAAAACCGTCGCCCTCGGTTCGGAAAAAGGAAAACCCCCGCCGAAACGGCGGGGGTTCCATGAAAACCGTTGAAAAAGACCGGATCAGCCTTCGGTTCTGATCTGCTCGACGGCCTTGTGCATCAGTTCGTCCATGGTGCGGCGAATCTGATGGTCGGACTGGTCGACATTGCCCGCATCGAAATCCGCGCGGATCTTGCGGAAGACATCCTCGTCCCCCGGCTCCTCGAAATCGGCCCGGACCACGCCCTTGGCATATTCCTGTGCCTCATCGCCTTCCAAACCGAGGGCTTCGGCAGCCCATAGGCCAAGCAACTTGTTACGCCGGGCGCTTGCCTTGAACCTCAGCTCCTCGTCATGCGCGAACTTGTTCTCAAAACCTTCTTCGCGCTTGTCGAATGTGCTCATCCTGGTGTCTCCTGAACTGCGGATCGCCTCTACGACCTGAATATAGGATCGAACTGGCCCTTTCCATATCCTCGCAAGCGGCCCAAATCAACGCAAGATCAGCGCTGTGCCCCAAATGGATGAGGGAAGGCGTAAAAGCTTCGCTGTCTTTGATTGTACTTTCGGCTCCGTTCGGTTAAGTTCCGCGCCGCTAATGCGGGTCGTTTCCTCTCGGCACTGATCTATCGCTGAGGCTGGGGAGGAAAAACACAAACGCGAGTAAGACCCCGTTCAATGGATTTTCGAAACACACGGTACCTGCCAATGAACCGCCGCCGCCGAATCTATGAAGGCAAGGCCAAGATCCTGTACGAAGGCCCGGAGCCTGGAACGCTGATCCAGCATTTCAAGGACGATGCCACCGCCTTCAACGCCAAGAAACACGAAATTGTCGATGGCAAGGGCGTGTTGAACAACCGGATTTCCGAGTTCATCTTCAACAACCTGAATGCGATCGGCATTCCGACCCACTTCATCCGCCGCCTCAACATGCGCGAGCAGTTGATCCGCGAAGTGGAAATCATTCCGCTGGAAGTCGTGGTGCGCAATGTTGCCGCAGGCTCCATCTCCAAGCGCCTCGGCCTTGAAGAAGGCACCCAGCTGCCCCGGTCGATCATCGAGTTCTACTACAAGAACGACGAACTCGACGATCCGATGGTGTCGGAAGAACACATCACCGCCTTCGGCTGGGCCACCCCGCAGGAGCTTGACGACATCATGGCGCTCGCCATCCGCGTCAACGACTTCCTGTGCGGCCTGTTCCTGGGCGTCGGCATCCGTCTGGTCGACTTCAAGATCGAATGCGGCCGCCTGTTCGAAGGCGACATGATGCGCATCGTCGTCGCCGACGAGATCTCGCCCGACAGCTGCCGGCTGTGGGACACCGTGACCAACGACAAGATGGACAAGGACCGGTTCCGCCGCGACATGGGCGGCATGCTGGAAGCCTACCAGGAAGTCGCCAAGCGCCTCAGCATCCTCAACGGCAACGAGGAACGCCCGGCCCCTTCCGGCCCGACCCTGGTAAAGTAAATCCTTCTGTCTCCGGCGCCAAAAGCGCCGGAGCATATTAGTCCTGCCGCCACCGGCCCTTTCCCGCCGGCCCTTTCCCGCCGGCCCTTTCCCGCCGGCTTGGGCTGGTGTATTGAGCGGCCGGAACGAATAACGGGGTCAGCCCCCGGCTTGCGCAAGGAAGTAGACCCACATGAAAGCACGCGTGACCGTCACCTTGAAGAACGGCGTTCTCGATCCTCAGGGCAAGGCCATTGAAGGCGCCCTCGGCGGCCTCGGCTTCGGCGGCATCGGTTCGGTGCGCCAGGGCAAGGTGTTCGACATCGAACTGACCGGCTCCAATAAGGACGCCGTACGGGATGACCTTGCGCAGATGTGCGAGAAGCTGCTGGCCAACACGGTGATCGAAAACTACGCGATCGAGATCGTCGAATGACCGTCAGGCAACGCGCCGCGAACGACGACACAGTCAGGATCGTGCGGTTCGTCGCCATGAAGGCGACCATCTTCATCGTTCTGCCGATGGCGCTGTCCGCGCTTGCCGTTTATCTGATGCTCTGAAACCGAACCGGGACTGTAAGCCTGATGAAAACCGCCGTTATCGTCTTTCCGGGATCCAACCGCGACCGTGACATGTTCCATGCCCTGGAACTGATCACCGGCACCCGGCCCCTGTCGGTCTGGCATACGGAAACAACACTTCCCGATGTCGATCTCGTCATTGTTCCGGGCGGCTTTTCCTATGGCGATTACCTGCGTTCCGGCGCGATTGCGGCCCGCTCGCCAATCCTGAAGGACATGATCGCCAGGGCCAATGCCGGCGTCTCCATTCTCGGTGTCTGCAACGGTTTCCAGATCCTGACGGAAGCCGGCCTCCTGCCGGGCGCCCTGATGCGCAATGCCGGACTGAATTTTGTCTGCAAGGAAGTCCTGCTGGAGACGGTCAACAACACGACCCGTTTCTCCAACGCCTTTGCAAAAGGCCAGGTCTGGCGCTGCCCCGTCGCCCATCACGACGGCAACTATTTCGCCGATGCCGATACGCTGAAGGCCATCGAAGACAACGGCCAGGTTGTCTTCCGCTACGCGAACGGCACCAATCCGAACGGCTCCATCCACGATATTGCCGGCATCATCAATGAAAAGGGCAACGTGCTCGGCATGATGCCGCATCCGGAAAATCTGGTCGAACCGCTTCAGGGCGGCACCGACGGACGCGCACTCTTCGAAAGCCTGATATCTGCGCTTGAGACCGCGTGAGCCGGTGAGATGATCGGCGGTCTCGCCATCGCGGTCACGCTGGTCGCCGCAGCTCTGCTGTTTCACCCGCGTCTGGTCGGCTCCGCCCACTGGCGCGCCATTTCCACACCGCTCGCCTCGATCATCGGCAGCGGTTTTCTCGTTTCCGTTCCGATCCTGCGTGATCTTTCCGGCTCCTGGGCGACCGCCCTGATGGCCGGGCTTCTGGCGATCGCCTATTTCGTCGGCGCCGCGGTCCGTCACAACATCCTTCATGTGGAACCGCTGCTCAGCAACGGCCAGGCCACGCGCCCGATCCTGTCGCTTGAACGGATCTCCCACGCAGCCCTTGCCTTCGCCTATTTCGTCTCCGTAGCTTACTACCTGGTGCTGTTTTCAACCTTCCTGTTGAAACCGCTCGGTATCGGGAGCGGGACGGAGATCAAGCTGATCGTCTCCGCCTGTCTGGCCCTGATCGCCGTCGTCGGCCTGTCGCGCGGGTTCGGCGCGGAGGAAAAGCTGGAAATCTACGCCGTTTCGGTCAAGCTTGCGGTCATCGGCGGCCTGCTGGCAGCCCTGGTGGTCTATGCCCTCCATCACGTCTTTACCGGCGTGGTCTCGACCATACCCGGTCATTTCGAGGTCAAGAATGTTCCGGTTCTGCTCGGCCTGCTGATCGTGGTGCAGGGATTCGAGACCTCCCGCTTTCTCGGCGACGCCTATCCTGCGGAACTTCGGGTCCGGACCATGAAGCAGGCACAGCTTCTTTCGGCCGTCATCTATCTGGCCTTCTTCCTGGCCATGACACCGCTGTTTTCGGTCGACAGCAAGCTTGAAGGCGTCGCGGCCATCGTCGACATGCTGGCGCCGGTCGCCGCCGTATTGCCGATCATGATCATCGTCGGGGCGCTTGCCAGCCAGTCGAGTGCAGCCATCGCCGATACGCTCGGCGCCGGCGGCCTGGTCCGTGACGTCAGCGCCAAACGGATCAACATTCGCTATGCCTATCTGCTGACAGCGGCCATCGCCGCGCTGGTGACATGGGAAACGGACATCTACGCCCTGATCGCCCTCGCCTCCCGCTGTTTTGCCTTCTACTATGCCCTTCAGTGCCTTGTTGCCGCGATCAGCGCCTATCGGCTGAAACAGACAAGGCAGGCCGCCGGCTTTCTCCTGCTTTCGGTGGTCTGCGCGCTCATCGTCGTGTTCGGCGCGCCTGTGGAAGGCGAGTAGGCGCGTTCGTTCTGCGTGTCTTCCTCTCCCGACAAACCGAAACCTGGAGCCCGCCATGTCCGATATCAGACTATCCAAGGAAGATCACGCCTGGCTGGCCGAATGCATCCGGAGCTATTTCGAGACGGAGCTGGATCAGGAAATCGGCAACATGGATGCCGGCTTCCTGATCGACTTTTTCGCCGAAACAGCCGGCCCCGTGTTCTACAACCAGGGCCTGCGTGACGCCCAGGCCCTGCTGAGCCGCAAACTGGAAGATGTCGCCGACGAACTGTCGGCAATGGAAAAACTGTTGCCTTCCCGGCGCTAGAACGCTGGCAGATGTGATCGGACCAGCCCTGGCCGGATCCGGACGATTGCGACCTAATTCTTCTGCAAAAAATCGGATGACTTAGGTAAATTTACTACGTAATTTTCAAAATATTGAAACAATAAAAGCTTGGTTGAGCAATCACCAAGAAGCAACTTTCATTAAACGAATGTTCAGCATTCTGAAAAATACTTGAAAACAATGTCTTATTATTCTTGAGCGCTGGAGCCATCATCTGATGCTTGCCTTGAATTTCTTCGACCGTTTCACCCTGCGCAAACGGGTAACGGCGCTCGCAACCTGTGCGATCCTTGGCTTCGTCGCGATCGGCGTCGTTCAGTTCTGGACGGACAGAAAAAGCGAAAAGACCTCCTCCGACTATGCCGCCACGGATGCGGCCTATGAGAAACTGACCCAGCTTGAGCGGCTCATTCTCACACTGAGGGTTGCGGAGCAGAATCTGCGCGCCGAACGGCATGCGGATACTCTCCCGGGGGTTGCATCGGCGGAAGCGGATGTAAACCGGCAGCTCGCCAGGGTTCACGACGACCCGACCCTGACCGCCATCGAGCCGGAACTGGCATCGGCCCTGAAAACCTATCTCGGCGCTCTTGAGGACTATTCCAGCATCCTGTCACAACTCGGCTACCGCGACCGGCAGAGCGTGCAGATCACGGAAGAAGGCCAGGCAGGCATCGACAGCCCGACCGGCTTTACCGTCGACCTGAGCAATGCGGTGGCCAAACTGGCAACGCGCATTTCGGAAGAACTGGAATTCGACGACCAGGCCGCCGTCTTTGGTGTCAACGCAGCCTTTGAAGGGATCCGCCGCGATATCCTGATGCTCGTCAACCAGGCGGATGGCTCCTATGTCACCCTGATCGAACAGAAGTTCGCGGAGCTTCGGGATCTGCTCAAGAACGAGGATCTGGATCCCGATTTCGCCGCAACCTCAAACGGCCTTATCGACGCGCTTCAGACCCACCTCGACAATCTGGGAAAAGCCGAACTGGCGCTGGCACAGGCCGGCGACACGATCAACGCCAGTTACGACCGGCTCAATCAGGATCTGGCGGAAGTCCTGGCCGGCACGAGCGAACAGGCGAACCGCATTCGCGGCGTCATGAACGACGAACGCGCCCTCCTGTCGGGTCTGATTTTCGCCGTGGTCATCTTCACCCTGGTTGCCGTAATCGCCGCAAGCGTCCTGATCGTGCGCAGCGTCAGCCGGAACCTCGCTGATATCACCGGCGCGACCGCCGAACTGGCGGATGGAAACGTGGACTGCGACATCCCCTATACGGGACACAAGACGGAGATCGGCGCCCTGGCAAGAGCCTTGACCGTCTTCCAGGAAAACGCGCGTCAGCGGCTGCGCCTTGAAGCCGATGCGGAAGCGGAAAACGATGCGAAGGCGGCGCGCCAGCAGGAAATCGAAGCCTCGATCGCGGACTTCAAGAGCGATATCCTGCAGCTTCTCTCCACCGCGAGCGAGACCGTCTCCGGCGCGCGCCATACGGCAAACGACCTGCTGGAAGCCAACGACCGCAACGACGAGCAGGCCATTGCTGCGAACGAAGCCTCCCAGCAGGCCTCGACCAATGTCGAAACCGTCGCCGCCGCGAGCCAGCAGCTGAGCTCGTCCATCCAGGAAATTTCCGCCCAGATCGCCGCCACGTCCGCGCAGGTGGAAAGAGTCAGTGCGAGCGCCCAGGACACGAACAGGGATGTCGACGACCTGGCCCAGGCGGCGACCAAGATCGACGAAATCATCCTCTTGATCCAGGCGATTGCGGAACAGACCAATCTTCTCGCCCTCAACGCCACGATCGAGGCGGCCCGCGCCGGAGAACACGGCAAGGGTTTTTCCATCGTGGCCAGCGAGGTCAAGTCGCTTGCCAATCAGACCGCCAGCGCGACCGAGGAAATTTCCAGCCAGATCAAGGCGATCCAGCAGTCGAGCCGCTCCACCGTCTCGGCCATGACCGACATTGCCGACATTATCGGCGAAGTCCAGAACAACACCGTCGCCATTGCCGGGGCGATCGAGGAACAGACGACCGCAACCGGCGAAATCAGCCGGAATGTCCGGGAAGCGGCGGAACGCACCCGTGTGGTGGCGGACACCATTTCCAGCCTGCAGGCAACGGCCGCTGCCGCCAAGACATCGGCCGGTCAGATCCGCGACGCCTCGGAAGGCATCGACGGCATCAACAACCAGGTGAAATCTCGCATCGACGCCTTCCTGCGGAAGGTCGCGGCCGCCTGATCGGTTCCAGGTGTTTACGCCACCTTGCGCCGTTCCAGTTTGGGCGCGTGGCCATAGCGGCGCGAAAAGGCCCTGGAAAAGGCCGCTGCACTCGAGAAGCCGCACATGCGGGCAACGATCTTGACCGGGCTGCCGCCTTCCAGCTCCGCCCGGGCAATTTCCAGCCGCCAGTTGGATAGGTAAACCCCGGGCGTCGTTCCGACGACATCCTTGAACGTCAGCGCAAATTGCGTGCGCGACATGCCCCCGGTCTCCGCCATCCTCTCCAGGGCCCACTGTCCGTCCGGTTCTTCGTGAAGCGCGACCAGGACGGGGGCGAGCCGGGGATGGGCGAGCCCAGCCAGAAGCCCCACATCGGCTGCCCCGCATTCCAGCGCGTGGCGCAGGAGACGGATCACCACCACCTCGCACAACCGGTGAAACACGGCCTGTCCGCCGCAGCGCGGATCGGTCACCTCCTCGATGAGCGGCATCACCGCCGCCTCCAGATAAGGGGCGTCTGCGAGCGGAACGGAAATGCATTTCGGTAACGCTTCGACCAGGTGGTCTCCCGCCCCGCTGATCCCGATAAAGGCCGATACCTCGACCGCCTCGCCGTCCCCGCGCATTTCGGCACGGCAGCAAGGATCGGTTTCACTGCGTTTGGGAACAAAGACCAGACGCCGGGTTTCGCCGCCATTCCGGAACACGAAGAAATTCGCGGTGGGAACCTGGGCAATGCCGGCGGGAGCAATCACGGCGGTCACACGAAACCGTTCAATCAATGACGACAGCCGGTCCAGCCCGCCGTCAAATCGCGCACGTGCAACGCTTCCCATTCCGTACTCCAAATCAATAAATACGAACAAACGATTTCCGTCCGTTCATTATTCTCATTTTCGCGCTCATTGAAACTTATTTTGACCGATTGGTCCACAACAGGAGTTGAACCATGCTCACCCCCCGTCAGGCCGTCCCGGACCTGGCCGTCGAAACCGTTGCCGGCGGCACGTTCGATCTGGCCAGCGAAAACCCGGAATTCGCAACACTTGTCGTGTTCTACCGCGGCCTTCACTGCCCGATCTGCGCCACCTATCTGAAGGAACTGGAACGTCTGACGCCCGAATTCGAAAAACGCGGCGTCAAGACCGTCGCCATATCCTCCGACAACGAGGACCGGGCCCGGCAGATGGCGGAGAAGGTCGGCGCCAGCACCCTGCGCTTCGGCTACGGCCTGCCGCTTTCCAAGGCGAAGGACTGGGGGCTCTTCATTTCCACCAGCCGGGGATCCACGTCCATCGGCATCGACGAGCCGGCGCTTTTCTCTGAGCCCGGCGTGTTCCTCGTCCGCCCGGACAACACGCTCTATTTCTCCGCCATCCAGACCATGCCGTTCAGCCGGCCGCATTTTCAGGAAATGGTGGGCGCGCTGGATTTCGTGCAGAAAAGCGACTACCCGGCCCGGGGCGAATACACCGGCGCGGTGTAACCGGTTGCAAAGACCGAACCCGTCATCCGCGGTTCGACTTCCGGATCGCGGATAGATCCTTGTTCTTCAGGACGCTTCAACTGCTGGAGCATGATGAAAGAAACACGGAACCGGCGACACCCCCTACCGCGCGCAGGCATCGACACCGGCCGCGTTGGAAATGGCGATCAGTTCGGGGCGATATTCGAAATGCATGGTGTCGTAATGGTACCAGCGCCCACCCCAGATAAAGCCGTGGCGCTCGAAGATCTCGACGATCTCCAGGGGCATCCGGTTCTTGTAGACCGGGACATTGCCGGGCTTGCCCCCCGCCCAGCGCCAGTAGTCGGCATACGCGGTGTCGAGATCGATGGCTGCGCCGAAACTGTGGACCGACAAACGGTCCGTTCCGGCAATATTGCGCCAGTTGAAGGTGCCGGCACTCTTGAGCGCCGGACGGCGCAGCTTTTCCGGCAGGCTCTTCAGTTCGTCGCGAACCGCGACAAGAGCCTTGTCCACGCCGAAGGCCGTCGTGACCTGCAAAGGGCCGCCGAACCAGTCGATCGTCGTCAGCCGTCCGGCAACGTCCTTTCGGGACTTGCCGTAGAACCGCGTCATCAGGTCCTGCGAGCGGATTCGTCCGGGATCGAAGTTGACGGCGGGCCGGGTCTCGCACGGCCCATGCGGATAGAGCTGGGACAGCATGTCCTCCACGTCCCCATCGGCCAGGGCTTCGGCATGGCTCTTGGCCTTGCCGTCGTCGATCACGATCGCAGGGCCGCCGTCCTTCAGGATCAACCGGTTGCCGTCCACATGGGAGAGGACGTCCGGATAGCTGGCGATCAGAACATCCAGCCGATCGCTCAAGCTGACCTCTGCGGCCTGAACGGGTCCGGACCAGACGGCTATCTGGCCCAGTGCCAGCAGTGAAATCAGAACGGACCGGATCAATTGACGGTCACATTCACCGAATTCTCGTAGACCTCGACCCGGATCCAGACATTGTCATTGACGATCCGCCAGGCGGCGTTCGGGTCGATATAGCCGTTGAGGATCATCCGTTCCATGCGTCCCCGGTTGGCAATCGAGGCGAAGAACCGGTCACTTTCGTCGCCCCGGTCGCGAATCCCGAACTTGTGGAAGTTCGCCCGGTCCTGCCGGATGATCTGCCACGGTTCGCTCAGCCGCGCGCCTCTCGAATTGTAATGATCGGCCGGGCCGAGAAAGGCGACATAGGTTTCAAGAAGCGGCCCCTGGGCCTGCGCGCCCGGCACGCCTGCGCCGGCCAGTCCGGCTGCAACGATCGCAGTTGCCGTCAGATTTCTCAATATGCGTTTCATGGGTCGCTCCCCTTCAGAACAGTTCGGAACAGAAGCTACACCGCACACTGCAATGTCCCGTTGATACGGATCAACAAACACTGCCGAAGGCAAAGAATTCTGAAGTGAAGTCGGCCGATCAGAACTTCATCCGGTCAACGACCGCGCTTCCACGGTACGGTATTGGTATCCCAGAACGGCCGGCCGGCTTCGCGCAGGGCCATGTCACGGGTCAGGCCGATGTCGGCCAGCGCGTTATCCGGCAAATCGGCGAGCTGCTTGCGGGTCCGGGCCGCCTGGCGCCACAGGGCCACCTTCCGGACTCCGTAGGTCAGAAGGCTGACTATTGCCGCAGTTCTGGAGGTATGCGCGCTCCAGACGATATCGATCGAACTCATATTGCACCTAGTATTGCTACAATTTTGATAATTGGACTAATTGTCTCGGTTCAATCATATGAATTGACTCTAAAATTGTTGCAAGATACAAAATTGTCACCATGACAAATTGGATGCCTGATATTCCGGCCGGCAAAGGGCCGATGTACGTTCGCCTGGCAAATCGGATCGCCGATGACATTGTCACCGGCGCACTGGCGGCCGGCGCGAAACTGCCGCCGCAACGCGATCTGGCCTATGATCTCGGAATTACGGTCGGCACCGTCGGCCGCGCCTATGCGCTGGTGCGCGAACAGGGCCTTGTCAGTGGCGAGGTCGGCAGGGGCACCTATGTTCTCGGCAGCGCTCCGGATACCGACCTCGTCGAGGACCCGAAGCCGGACCTCAGATCACCAACAAACGCCGTTCCAGCCACCACGGCGGCCTCCAGCACTGTCGCCTGGACCCAGATGGCAACATCCGTTACCGATCCGGGTTTTGCCGGAACGCGAATCCCCGTACCCGCGACCGGCGCGATCCGCCTGGATTCCACCTCCGCGCCCGAAATCGGCCAGGCAGACGTCATCCGGGATCTGACGCTCCGGATCACCGCTGATTCGCCCTATGAAATCGCAAGTTACACCCGTGCTGTGCCGGACAGCTGGCGTCAGGCCGGTCAGCAATGGCTGACGCGCTCAGGCTGGCAGCCGCCGGAAGCGACCATTGTGCCGACCACGGGCGCCCAGGCGGCGATCATGGCGATCATTGCGGCGACCACCAATCCGGGCGACAGGGTCATTTTTGAGGAACTGACCTACAGTTCCATCGCCCGCGGCGCCGCACTGTCCGGCCGGCAGATCGTCCAGGTCCCCCGCGACGACGAGGGGCCGTTGCCCGACGAACTCGACAGGGTCTGTTCCCAGAAGCACCCCAAGGTCCTGTTCCTGATGCCGACCATGCACAACCCGACGCTGGGAACCATGCCCGAAGAGCGGCGCAAGGCGATCGTCGCCGTGGCGCGGCAGCATAATCTCTGGCTCATCGAGGACGAGGTTTACGGTTCCCTGAGGGAGACCGCGCTCACACCGCTGGCGGCCTTGGCACCCGAACGCACCTTCCACGTCGGCTCGCTGTCCAAGTCGGTGACCGCCGGTGTCCGCGGCGGCTGGGTGTCGAGCCCTCTTTCCCATGCCCAGCGCGTTTACACCGCCCACAAGATGCTGACCGGCGGCATTTCCTTCCTGCTGGCGGAACTCTCCGCCCGACTGGTGCTTTCCGGCGCCGCCTCCGACTTCCGGCAAAAGGTTCTGGCGGAGATCGCGGCCAGACATGACCTGGTTCAGGCCTGTCTACCCGGCCATGACATGAATTCCGCCGCCGATGCCCCGTTTTTCTGGCTAAAGCTGCCTTCGCCCTGGCTTGCCGGCAATTTCAAGACCGCCGCCGCAGCGGCTCACGTCTTGATCGACGACGAAGACGAATTCAAGCCCGGGCGGACCGGTAATGTCTATCACCGGGTCCGCATCGGCTTCAGCAATCCGCACACCCGGGAGGAAACTGCCCAGGCTCTGGAAGTCATCCGTCAGCTTCTGGAGGATTCCGGAGCCTGCTACGACAGCTTTGAATAAAGGCACCGTCTCTCAGGCACCTGACGATAAAAAGCGGCCAAATGTCTGCGTATTGGCCTGATTTGCCTCTCCCCTTCCCCGGTCTGATCTGCTAAACCCTCCGCAAAACCGCCCCGGCGCTAGAGCATCGGGCGATAACCGCCGCAAAGATCCGGACCGACATGATCCCCAACGACATCAAGATCACGCCCGAACTCGTCGAATCCCACGGCCTGAAGCCCGATGAATACGAGCGCATCCTTCAGCTGATCGGACGCGAGCCGACCTTCACCGAGCTCGGCATTTTTTCCGCCATGTGGAACGAGCACTGCTCCTACAAGTCTTCCAAGAAATGGCTGAAGACCCTGCCGACCACCGGTCCGCGCGTTCTGGTCGGTCCCGGCGAAAATGCCGGCGTGGTGGATATCGGCGACGGCCAGGCGGTGGTCTTCAAGATGGAGAGCCACAACCACCCGTCCTATATCGAGCCCTATCAGGGGGCTGCGACCGGCGTCGGCGGTATCCTGCGTGATGTCTTCACCATGGGTGCGCGTCCCGTTGCGGCCATGAACGCCCTGCGTTTCGGTGCGCCGGACCATCCGCGCACCCGGCACCTGGTGTCCGGCGTCGTTTCCGGCGTCGGCGGCTACGGCAACTCCTTCGGCGTGCCGACCGTCGGCGGCGAAGTGGAGTTTCACGCCCGCTACAACGGCAACTGCCTGGTCAACGCCTTCGCTGCCGGTCTTGCCAGGTCCGATGCAATCTTTCTGGCCAAGGCGGAAGGCGTCGGCCTGCCCGTCGTTTATCTCGGCGCCAAGACTGGCCGCGACGGGGTCGGTGGCGCGACCATGGCCTCGGCCGAATTCGACGACACCATCGAGGAAAAGCGCCCCACCGTTCAGGTCGGCGACCCCTTCACCGAAAAGTGCCTGCTGGAAGCCTGCCTGGAACTGATGGGCACCGGCGCGGTCATCGCCATTCAGGACATGGGCGCTGCCGGCCTGACCTGTTCGGCGGTCGAAATGGGCGCCAGCGGCGATCTCGGCATCGAACTGGACCTGGACAAGGTTCCCGTCCGCGAGGAGCAGATGTCGCCCTACGAGATGATGCTGTCGGAAAGCCAGGAGCGCATGCTCATGGTGCTGCGCCCGGAAAAGGAGGCGGAAGCCGAAGCCATCTTCAGGAAATGGGGCCTCGACTTCGCCATCGTCGGCCAGACCACCGACACCCTGCGCTTCATCGTCAAGCACCAGGGCGACGTGGTCGCCGATCTGCCGATCAAGGAACTCGGCGACGAGGCGCCCGAATACGACCGTCCCTGGGTGGAATGGCAAAAGCGTCCGGTTCTGGCCGCAAGCGACATTGCCGAGCCGGCGAGCTACGAGGACGCCCTCTTGAAGCTGGTCGGCGGTGCCAATGGCTCTTCACGCCGCTGGGTCTACGAGCAATATGACACGCTGATCCAGGGCAACAGCATGGCGACGCCCGGCGGCGACGCCGGCGTCATCCGTGTGGATGGCACCCGCAAGGGGCTTGCGTTTACCGTCGACGTCACACCGCGCTACTGCGAAGCCGATCCGTTCGAGGGCGGCAAGCAGGCGGTCGCCGAAGTCTGGCGCAACCTGACCGCCGTCGGCTCCGAGCCGCTGGCGGCCACCGACAACCTGAACTTCGGCAACCCGGAAAAGCCGGAGATCATGGGCCAGTTCGTCGGCTGCATCAAAGGCATCGGCGAGGCCTGCCGGGAACTCAACTTCCCGATCGTCTCCGGCAATGTCTCGCTCTACAACGAAACCCATGGCGAGGCGATCCTGCCCACGCCCGCCATCGGCGGCGTCGGCCTTTTGCCCGATGTTTCGGTACGCGCGGGTGCAGCCTTTGCGAATGAGGGCGACGCCATCGTCGTCATCGGCGGCAAGGGAACCCATCTCGGCGCCTCCCAGTACCTCGCCGACGTTCTCGGCCGCGAGGACGGCGCTCCGCCCCCGGTCGACCTGGCCGCGGAAAAGCGCCACGGCGATCTGGTCCGCCAGCTTATCGGCGGCGGCCGGGTGACCGGCGTTCACGATGTCTCCTCCGGCGGTCTCGGCGTCGCCCTGGCCGAAATGGCCATGGCCCGCGGTATCGGCGCCACCGTCAAGCTGGACGGTCCCGCCCATGCGGCCCTCTTCGGCGAAGACCAGGGACGTTATGTGGTTACCGTTGCCGCAGACCGGCTCGACGCCCTCTTGAAAGACGCTGCCGATCAAGCGATCGCGGCGGATCACATCGGCACAACCGGCGGCAGGGATTTGACTGTTGAGGGTACCCTCACCATATCCATTGCAAAGCTGAAGGAAGCGCACGAGAATTGGTTCCCGAACTACATGGCCGCGCCGTAACGGCCATGAGTGGGAATAGAGTGCGGGAAGGATAATAACAGATGCCCATGGACGCGAATGAGATCGAGACCCTGATCAAGGCCGCTTTGCCCGACGCAAAGATCGAGATCCGCGATCTGGCCGGCGACGGCGACCACTATGCAGCCAATGTCGTGTCGGAAGCCTTCCGCGGCATCAGCCGGGTGCAGCAGCACCAGCTTGTCTACAAGGCCCTGAAAGGCAACATGGGCGGAGAGCTTCACGCACTCGCCCTGCAGACGTCGGCGCCGGACTAGATCCGGCCGCGCGTCAGTTCAGAAACAGCAACGAACGGCACCGGAAGCCAAAAGGACGGAACATCATGAGCATCCAGGACTGGATCAAGAACGAAGTCGAAACCAACGATGTCGTGCTCTTCATGAAGGGCACCCCGAATTTCCCGCAGTGCGGGTTCTCCGGACAGGTCGTGCAGATCCTCGATTATGTCGGTGTGCCTTACAAGGGCATCAACGTTCTCGAAGACGACGATCTGCGCCAGGGCATCAAGGAATTCGCCAGCTGGCCGACCATCCCGCAGCTCTACATCAAGGGCGAATTCGTCGGCGGCTGCGACATCATCCGCGAGATGTTCCAGAACCAGGAACTCCAGGCAGCCTTTACCGAAAAAGGCATCGAGGTTCAGCAGAGCGCCTGAGGAAACGGGTCCACGGAATTCGTTTTTAAAGAAAGGGCGGACACCTTGTCCGCCCTTTGCTTTTGCCGACGGTCCACATTTCTCCACACCCGGACAGAGCATCCAAACCCGGCAATTTTTGCCGATTTCCTCGAATCGTCTATCATGAATGCGAGGTGAATGCCGGATTCAGGGTCAGTTCAGTCGTGTACCGCCATTCTCCGTTCATGACGCACAGGCAGACTGCTACCGTAAAGGCAGCTCGCCAAAGACATGGGAACGGGGACTATGAGGATTGTCACAGTTGCAGTCGCGGCAGCGGCCCTTGCCGGAGCGATCTATAGCTCGGCCTCCGGCCAGCAGAAGGACACCGATCTCAGGCGCATCGACTGCTCCCGCATGACGGTATTCGCTCCCAGGAGCGGAACTTCGGCGGATGACGTGTGCCGCAGCTACGGCGGCGTGGCCAAGATCGGCGCAGCCCCCTCCGAGACCGGACTGGTGATCCTTGTCCGCAATCAGCCCATGGGCGGGTTTGACGGCCAGACCACCGTGCGTTAGGCCACCATCCACCGCGACCTGTCAGACCTCACTCGGCGGCAAACAGCTTAGCCGTCATCGCAAGGCTTGCGCCGCAAGGCTCTTCGGCCTCGCCTGGCCCGGTATCGTCCGAACTGCCTCCCGGCCGCAGATTGACGAAATCATAAAGAGACCGGTCCAGGAGATGCGACGGCCGTGTGTGGGCCAGTGCGCGCGCCATGACCCCGAGACGGCCCGGCGACTGCCTTTCCCAGCCCTGCAGCATCTGCTTGATTTCTTCCCGCTGCAGCCCGTCCTGCGAGCCGCACAGGTTGCAGGGGATGATCGGAAACGCCATTCCCCGGGCGAATTTCTCGATGTCGCTTTCCGCCGAATAGGCCAGCGGACGCAGGACCAGAAGATCGCCTTCGTCATTCACCAGCTTCGGCGGCATGGACGCCAGCCGCCCGCCGTGGAACAGGTTCATGAAGAAGGTTTCCAGGATGTCTTCCCGGTGGTGGCCGAGCACGATGGCCTCGCAGCCCTGTTCGCGCGCGATCCGGTAGAGAATGCCGCGCCGCAGACGGGAACACAGCGAGCAATAGGTCCGATGCGCCGGGATCTTGTCGGTGACGATCGAGTAGGTGTCCTCGCGCACGATGATGTGCTCGATACCGTTTTCCTCAAAGAACTGCGGCAGCACATGCGCCGGAAAGCCGGGCTGGGCCTGATCCAGATTGCAGGCGATCAGGTCGACCGGTAAGAGCCCCCGCCATTTCAGCTCCATCAGCACGGCCAGCAGCGTGTAACTGTCCTTGCCGCCCGACAGGCAGACCAGCCATTTGGCAGGCTTGCTTGCCGTTTCCTTCGGCAGCATCCCGAAATCGTCGATCGCCTGACGCGCCTGGCGCAACAGCCGCTTGCGCAGCTTCTTGAACTCTACGCTTGCCGGCGCATTGCGGAACAGGGCCGGAACGTCTGCATCCGCTGCAGCTTGCTCCGCGCGCGGACTGTCGTCGATCTCTGCTTCGGGCAAGGGCGTCTGCTTTTCCATATCTCGTCTCGGGCGTCGGGATCCGTCTCCGCCGCTCAATATCGGAATGGCGGAACCGGAGCAAATTTTCTTTTGCTTCGGCTGGGAGTGGGCGCCTGGATTGCCGGTCGCCGAAACACGCTTAGCTTTGCGACATACTCAGTGTCATCCCGGCCGGAGCGCAAGCGGAGAGCCGGGACCCAGTAATCCGTTAGGCCGGTTGCTTGAGCAAAACTGACACGGCGTACTGGGTCTCCGGTCGCGCTTCGCTTGCCGGGGATGACAACCGATGAGAAGGAACCTCCATGCCTCGTGTTCAGCGTCATCCCCGAAAGCCGCCCTACTTCAGCGTTTCGCCGAAGACCTCCAGCATGGCCGACCAGGACCGCTTGTCGGCCGTCTCGTTGTACTGAAGGTTGTCCATGCCGTAGTCGCCCGCGTCCGGATTGGTGAAGGCGTGGCGTGCTCCGGAAAAGATCATCATTTCCCAGTTGGCATTGGTCCGGTCGAGACCCTTCTGAAAGGCATCGATACGCTCTGCCGGAATGAAGGCATCGTCCCGGCCGTGGGCGACGAGAACCTGGGGCTTGATCGACGTCACCGTTTCGGGCGCCGGCGGCAGCGATCCGTGGAAGCTGACCACGGCCTGCACATCCGCGCCCGCATAGGCCATCTGCATGACGGTCGCCCCGCCGAAGCAATAACCGATCGCGGCCACCTTGCCCCCGTCGACATTATCCTGGGCCTTCAGCACGTCGAGACCTGCCTGCGCGCGGGCCTGCCAGGCCTCGATGTTGGAGGTGATCTGCTTCATCCATTCACCGGCTTCCTTGCCGTGCTCGGTGACCTTGTCGTCGCCATACATATCGAGGGCGAAAGCGACATAGCCTTCCTTCGCAAGCGCTTCGGCGCGCGACTTGGCGTAATCGTTCAGTCCCCACCATTCATGCACGACCAGTACCCCCGGCTGCTTGCCGGACATCGCGTCGTCCCAGGCCAGCACGCCCTTCAGTACCGTGTCGCCGTCCTTGTATTCGATCGTTTTCGTCTGGACCTCGGCCTGTGCGCCAAAGGCGGAAAGTCCCGCACCACCCGCGAGAACCAAAGCCACGGCAAACCGGAATATCTTCTGCATCTGTCGTCCCTCCATTTTTCGATGTACCCGGCCATTGCGGTCACGCGGCACGGTCAAACAGAAAAAACATAGGCTTGGCGCCGGCGGGCATAAAGTGCCTTTGCCCCCAACTGCAGTAACGGTTCCGTTACGGCACCATCCGGACAAACAAAAACCCCGCCGGAATGCGGCGGGGTCTTCGTTTCGATAAAAGCTTTTTGGAAACGGTGGCCCGCTTCCTTCGCCCGATCAGCGCGAGTAGAACTCGACCACCAGGTTCGGTTCCATCTGCACCGGATACGGCACGTCGGAGAAAGCCGGAACGCGGGTGTAGGTCGCGGTCATCTTGTTGTGATCGGCGTCGATGTAATCCGGCACGTCACGCTCTGCGGACTGCACGGCTTCCAGAACCAGAGCCATCTGCTTGGAGCGGTCACGAACTTCGATCACGTCGCCCGGACGAACGCGGTAGGACGGGATGTTGACCCGCTTGCCGTTCACCTTGACGTGGCCGTGGTTGATGAACTGGCGCGACGCAAAGACCGTCGGCACGAACTTGGCGCGGTAGATGATGGCGTCGAGACGGCGCTCGAGGAGGCCGATCAGGTTTTCCGACGTATCGCCGCGCATACGGGACGCTTCGTCATAAACCTTGCGGAACTGCTTTTCGGAGATGTTGCCGTAATAGCCCTTCAGCTTCTGCTTGGCGCGGAGCTGAACACCGAAGTCGGACAGCTTGCCCTTGCGGCGCTGACCGTGCTGGCCGGGGCCGTATTCACGCTTGTTGGCCGGGCTTTTCGGACGACCCCAGATGTTTTCGCCCATCCGGCGGTCGATTTTGTACTTTACGCTATGGCGCTTCGACATCGCGGTTTCCTTTGATTTCGCGTTGTTCTTACAAGGAAACGCGCCCTCCTTTGTCTCTCTTCCGGACGTATCTTAAAGAGGAGAGACCGACAGGGACCTGGCTAGACTGCGCCGGCCGGATGCCCACGGGTGCGTGTTGACCGCAAACATGACGTTCACGGATCGCGGCGTGTTACCCAAACCCGGCCTGAATGTCAATCGCTCTTGCGGTTTCCCGCCGGCGTTCTCGCGGGTTTCCGCAGGGCTTCAACCCTCCTACAACCCAAAATGCGTGCACTCAGTGCATTTAATGCGCCTTAAAATCGGCCATAATCGCAGAAGTCTGCGGAATAGGATTTATGAAACAAACTACCAGCGGTAGAATTAATGCATTCATTTAGAAATTTTTAAGTGCGTATCCGCAGTATCGCCACAATTGTTACACTGTCAAAATTTGGGAGGCGGACGGCAGCCAGACGGGCAGCCGGTTTCTTCCCCGATTTCGTCCGGAGGCACCGCATTGAGCCCCGCTGTTCAAACCTCGCTGGATAACTTCGATCAACTGCGCGAAATTGCCGCCCGCGGCCTCGCGGTGAACCATATTGTCAACTCGGTCACTTATGCCTTTCAGCCGATCGTCGACCTGGGCAGCGGCGTTGTCTATGCCTATGAGGCCCTTGTCCGCAATCTCGACGAACTCGGCTTCAAATACCCCGAACAGCTTTTTGACTTCGCCTTCAACGCCGGTGTCCTGCCCGAACTGGAATACCGTCTGTTTGAAAAGGCGCTTGCCGACTTCTGCCACCTGCCGATGGCCCGCGGCACCAAGCTCTTCTTCAATATAGACGGCCGCGATCTGGGCCAGGGCGACGATCCCCGGATGAAGCTGGACGACGCCCTTCCCCAGTTCGGCCTGTCGCCCAGCCAGATCTGCCTGGAGCTTTCCGAACGCCACAAGGACGCCTATAGCGACATAACCGATCATGCGCTGAGCAACCTGCGCCAGAGAGGATTTCTCCTCGCCCTTGACGATTTCGGCCGCGGCTTTTCGGACCTGCGCCTGCTGCACGATATCTCGCCCGACCACGTCAAGATCGACCGCTTTTTCCTGAGCAGCATCGATGCCGACCCCCGGCGCAAGATGTTCGTGACCACCGTTGCCAATCTGGCCCATGTGCTCGGCGCCCGCGTGGTTGCGGAAGGGGTGGAAACCGAGCGGGAATACAAGGCCTGCCGGGACGCCGGCTGTGACATGATCCAGGGCTACTATGTCGCCAGACCCTTTATAGAAAAGTCCGAAGCCAAGCTCTTCTACGATCATATCCGCGGTCCGATCTTCGGCGGGAAACGCCAGGAGGAGGAGACCCGGATCCGGAACGAGCTTCTGGAACTTCCGACCGTCCCGTTCGACGCCTCCATGCGCGACCTGCTCGATCTTTTCGTCAGCGACCAGGATATCAGCGTCATCCCGGTGGTCGATTCCAGCAACGAACCGCGCGGCCTGATCCACGAACGCGACCTCAAGGCTTATCTTTATGCCGGCGGCTCGGACGAGGATGACTACGACGCGGCTCTGGACCTGCCGCTCCGGAGCTTCGTGCGCTCCTGCCCGATCGCCGACATCGATTCCAACGCGGACATGCTGCTGGTGACCTTCGCCTCGTCGCTGAATTCCGACGGCATCCTGATCACCCAGAATTTCCGCTATGTGGGCTTCCTGTCGGCGACGTCGCTTCTGAAGATCATCCACGAAAAGCGTCTGGAGGAAGCCCAGGACCAGAACCCTCTGACAAGGCTTCCGGGCAACGGCGCCGTCAATCGCTTCATTATCGATGCCGCCCGCCCCCGCAATACCATGCGGCACCTGTGCTATTTCGACTTCGACAATTTCAAGCCCTTCAACGACACCTACGGCTATCGCCAGGGCGACCGGGCCATCATCCTGTTCGGCGAGTTGCTGCAGCGCCATGTAACCGGATCGGGCACCTTCCGCGGCCACATCGGCGGCGACGACTTCTTTGCCGGCTTCCTGTCCGGCGACCAGACTGAAATCGCGGCGAAGATGCTGTCGCTGAAACGGGCCTTCAAGTCGGATGTCGAGAGCTTCTACGAGCCCGAACACCGCGAACAGGGCTATATCGAGGCCGTGGACCGATTCGGCTCGAACCGCCTGTTCTCGCTTCTGGACTGTTCGATCTCGATCATCTCCCTGCCGCCGAACACGACAATGCATCCCGATCAGCTCAACGACGCCATGGCGGCGCTGAAGCGGGAGGCCAAGCGCTCTGACGACGGCCTCGCGGTCAGAACGCTTGAAGCTTACGAAACCGTCGACGTTTCAAAAAGATAATCCGAATCCTGCGAGAAAACGGCTGAGTTCGGGCGTGCTCGTTCCGGAGGTAAAGATGGCGACGTCCGGCTTGGCGGACGGTACACCGTTCATGTCGCCGTCCAGCACCCGGTAGACCTGACGGGCGATCGCCTCCGCCGGGTCGAGCCAGTCGACCGGCCAGGGCGCAATCCGGCGGAAGCGGTTGGCCAGGAACGGATAGTGCGTGCAGGCGAGGACCACGATATCGGTTCTCCGCCCCCCCTGCTCCAGAAAACAGTCGCTGATTTCGGCAAGCAGGTCCTCATCGCCGACCGCCTGCCGGCGCACGTGCCGTTCCGCCAGTTCCGCCAGCCGGTCGGATCCGACCAGACGGACATGGCACCGGCTGGCGAAGGTCTCGATCAGTGAGCGTGTATAGGCGCGCTTGACGGTTCCGGGCGTTGCCAGCACCGAAATAAGCCCCGAGCGCGTCTGTTCCGCCGCCGGCTTGATCGCGGGTACGGTACCGACGAAACGGGTGTCCGGATAGGCCGCGCGAAGATCGGCACCGGCCAGCGTGAACGCCGTGTTGCAGGCAATGACGATCGCCTTCGGATCGTGTTCGCCAATCAGGCGCCCGAACAGATCCAGAAGCCGGGCCTTCAGCGGTTCCTCTTCCCAGGCGCCATAGGGAAAGCCGCCGTCGTCGGCCACATAAAGCAGCCGTTCATAGGGCAGCGCCAGACGAACTTCCCGCAAAACGGTCAGCCCTCCAATTCCGGAATCGAATACGAGAACTGGCCGGTCTGCCTCAGTCATCGGATCAAATGTCCTGTTGGTCGTCCGTTTCTTCGGGCCTTGGCCGACCCTTGCGTTTTTCAAGGGCGGCCACGACCCCGCGCAGGGCGCGGACTTCCTGGTCGGTAAGCTGCGCCTTCTGGAAGATATTGCGCAAGGTTCTGACCATATGAGGGCGTCTTTCGGGCGGCCGGAAGAAAGTCACGCCATCGAGCGCCCCTTCCAGGTGCTCGAAGAAGCGGAAGAGGTCATCCTTTGAAGCCGGCGGGTTTTCCTCTTCGCTCAGGCGGAAGGGCAGCGCCCCGGAGGTCGCCGTCTTGCGCCACTCGTAGGCGCAGACCAGAACCGCCTGGGCGATGTTGAGGGAAGCGAACTCCGGATCGACCGGCAAGGTCACGATCTCGTCGGCAAGCGCCACTTCGTCATTGTTGAGACCCCAGCGTTCGCGGCCGAAGAGATAGCCGGTCGCAAGACCGTCGGCACCGAGCCCGACAACCTTTGCCGCCGCCTCGTCCGGCCCGCGCACGGGCTTTGCCACCTCGCGCGAGCGTGCGGTCGTCGCATAGACGAAGCTCAGGTCGGCAATGGCCGCCTCGACGCTGTCGAACACCTGCACGTGGTCGATCACATGATCTGCCCGGCTGGCGGCCGCCCGCGCCTTTTCGCTCGGCCAGCCGTCGCGCGGATTGACGATCCTCAGATCGGTCAGGCCGAAATTCGCCATGGCGCGCGCGGCCGTGCCGATGT
Source organism: Roseibium aggregatum (assembly GCF_014692675.1). Taxonomy (GTDB): domain Bacteria; phylum Pseudomonadota; class Alphaproteobacteria; order Rhizobiales; family Stappiaceae; genus Roseibium; species Roseibium aggregatum_C. The sequence continues at coordinate 87,495 of NZ_JABFCZ010000019.1, forward strand.
TCTCGCCGAGTTGCGGCTCGCACAGGATGACGGCCGGCGGCTTCACCATCACCTGCCGCGCCTCATCGCGGATATTTGCGTTTCTGCTCATGGAAGGGGCATGTAGCCGAAGGCCGCCGGATTTGGAAGGGGGTATGACACGCGTAGGGCGCCGACTGCCGCACCTTTCCTGGCTTTTTAAAGCGCAAGCTGCTTGTAGAACACCGTGGTCGCGTCCAGTCCGCCCCGGGCGGCTTGGGCATAGCCCGGGATGACGCCGACGCGGCAGTACCCCGCCTTGGGATAGACGCCTTCGGCCGTATCGCCGGTCACCGTGTCGAGCACCAGAAGCGTCCGCCCGAGCGACAGTGCCAGAGCCTCAACCGCGGCCAGCAGCTGGCGCGACAGGCCCTGCCGTCTCGCCTCAGGATGCACCATCAGCTTGGCGACCTCGGCCCGATGGCGGCCGTTGTCCTGGGACGCCAGCTCCAGCATCACCGTCCCGACGATCCTGCCGTCGACGCGGGCGGCAAGAAGATGCCTCTCTCCGGCGCGCAGTCCCGGCAACCGGCTGCGCCAGAAGGTCTCCGCCTCTCTCTTTTCGAACGGCAGCACGAAACCGATTCCCGCGCCGCCCTGGACACAGGCCCACAGCACGTCGCCCAGCGCGGCAAGCTCCGCTTCGGCCTGATCCGCGGTCAGGTATTCAATCGGAGGAACGACTGAAAAGCCGGATTTGCTCATGGCGCGATCACACACAGAATATAGTGCGCGTCCTCCGGACCGGGCGCGCGGTAACTGTTGCCGCCTGTCAGCTTGAACCGCAGACAGTCACCGGTCTCCAGCACATGGGAAGTCCCGCCGAGCACCACCTCCAGACGGCCGGAACGGAGCAGAAGATGATGTTCCAGGCCTGGGATCGGCGTATCGGAATAGGTCACCTTACTGCCGGCAGGAAGCGTGCCCTCGATGACGGAGCCCTTGTAGCCGGCCCTTGCCGGGGAAACGCTTCGGCGACGGAAGCCGGACCCGGGATCGGTCCACTCCGGTTGATCGGCGCGGGAAACCAGATCCTCGCCCGGATCCTCCAGTCCTGAAAAGAAGGCGGCCATGGGCATCCGATACGCCGCCGCCAGCTGGCCGAGCACATGGGCGGTCGGGCTGGTTTCGCCGCGCTCGATGCGCGACAGGCTCGCCCGGCTGATACCGCTCTGCTCAGTAAGCTCTTCCAGCGACCAGCCACGCGCCTGCCGGAGACGGGTCAGCCGCGCCGCCAAGGAAGCATCGAGTGGAACCGGTTTTATATCGTCATTTCTCATATTCGGGAATTAATCCCGAATATGAGAATATTGCAAGCCTGATTATTTGGCTGTGAGACCGGCGTCAAACGCGGGAGAAGACCGCGCTGGCATTCACCCCACCAAAGCCGAAGCCGTTGGTAAGGATGTGATCGACCTTGCGGACGATCGCCTTGCCGGGGATCAGCTCGAACCGGGAGAGCGTCTCGTCGGGCGTCTCCAGGTTGCGCGACGGCGGCAGCAGACCGGAGGTCAGCGCCTTGACGCAGGTAATCGCCTCGACGCCGCCAGCGGCGCCGAGCAGATGACCGAACATGGACTTGCTGGAGGAAACGGCCAGATCCTTGGCCCGTCCGGCGAACAGGGTGGTCAGAGCGGTAATCTCGGCAGCATCGCCCACCGGCGTCGACGTGGAATGGGCATTGATGTAGCCGATGTCCTTCGGCTCCAGCCCGGCCATCTGCAGCGCCTTGCGCATGGCCCGCAGCTCGCCCTCTCCGTCCGGCGGCGAGGCCGTCACGTGATAGGCATCCGCCGACGTGCCGTAACCGGCGACCTCCGCCAGCGGCTCTGCACCACGAGCCCGGGCGTGTTCCTCGCTTTCCAGCACCAGAATGCCCGCACCTTCGCCCATGACGAAGCCGTCGCGGTCCTGATCGAAGGGGCGCGAGGCATGGGACGGATCGTCGTTGCGTTTGGTCGACATCGCCTTGGCCGCGGAAAAGCCGGCCATGGACACCGGGTCCAGGCAGGCCTCGGTTCCACCGGCCACCATCACCTCCGCCTCGCCGCTGCGGATCATGCGTACCGCATCGCCGATGGCCTGCAGGCTGGCGGCGCAGGCGGTGACCGGCGCGCCGAGCGGGCCTTTCAGACCATGACGGATGGACACCTGCCCGCTTGCCAGATTGGCGAGAAACGACGGCACCAGGAACGGCGACACCCGGCGCGGACCGCGTTCGGCAACCAGTCTGGCCGCCGCGGTCATCGCCGGAAACCCGCCGACACCTGTGGCAATGATCGTTCCGGTCGCTTCCTGGTCCTCCGCCTTTTTCGGAAACCAGCCCGCCTGGGCGAGCGCCTCGTCGGCGGCGGCAATGGCGTAGTGGATGAACCGGTCCATGCGCTTCTGCTCGCGCGGCTCCAGATATTTGTCGACATCGAACCCGTCCGGATCCTCTTCGTCCGTCGGAACTTCACCGGCAATCTTGCAGGCAAGGTCGGCCGTATCGAACCGGGTGATCTGCCGGATCCCGTTCGCCCCCTCGCAGACACGCCGCCAGAAAGCCTCAAGTCCCACCCCGAGCGGCGAAACCACACCCATTCCCGTCACAACGATCTTCTTCATAAGTCCTCCAGACTGTGTAAATACACACTTCAAATTGCCGTTTAACCACCGCGACAGCGCACGATCGACTGCCGCACCTAAACCTTCGACAGAACCTTCAATTGCCTGATGGTGTCGTGGAACGCGTCGGCACCCATTTCTTCCGCCAGATCGGCCTGCGCCTTGCGCCAGAACGGCAGGGCTTCCTCAACCAGAGCCTCGCCTCTGGCGGTCAGCTCATAGACCTTGCCGTTGCCCCGGTCGGCCTCGAGAACGCGGACCAGACCTTTCTTCTGCAAAAGCGCGATGTTGCGGATCAGCGTGGTCCGGTCCATGGACCCGAGTTCCGCCAGTTCGCCCGTCGTCTTGCCCTTTCCTTCCCGAATATGAGTCAGGGCGGAGAACTGAGCCGCCGTCATGCCCATCTTGCGGGCTTCCCTGTCATAACGCCTGCTGACCGCCCGCGCCGCGCGACGGACATTGGCCAGCATGCAAAGCGAAAAGTCGTCCTTGATCATGGCCTTCTTTATCTGTGCATATACACAGTCCAGTCAAGAGCCATGACGTCGACTGGCCCGCGCCCTACCTCCCGAACGGACGTGTAATTCCCCGGCCTGTCCGCTATAGTGGCATCCACATGGTATTTTTCACGATCTGCCCTTGCTCAACGCGACTGCGGAGGCCTTCATGACTGAGATGTCCCGGAATGCTCAGAACCTGAAACAGAAGATCGAACACAATTGGGGCTGGATCCTCGCCCTCGGCATCCTCCTGGTTCTCGGCGGCATCGTTCTGATCGCGGCCCCGCTTGCCTCCTCGATCGCGGTCACCCTGCTGATCGCGGCGGTCCTTGTCGTCGGCGGCGTATTCCAGATCATCCAGGCGTTCCGGACCCAGAACTGGTCCGGCTTTCTCTGGAGCCTGATCGTCGGCGTCATCGCTGTCATCGGCGGCATCGTGATCTACACGAATCCGCTGGCCGGAACCTTCGCCCTCACCCTCGTCATCGCGGCGGTCTTCATCGCCCAGGGCGTCAGCCAGTTGCTGCTGGCCTTCAAGATCAAGCCGCATACCGGCTGGGGATGGGTTGCCTTCGCCGGGGTCATCGCCATCCTCGCCGGCTTCATGATCTGGTCCGAACTGCCCTCGTCCGCCGCATGGGCGCTCGGGCTGATCGCCGGCATTTCGGTCATGCTCAACGGCTGGAGCTATATCGCGATCGCTCTGGCCGCCAAGGCGATGAAATCCTCCTGAGCGGAGGGCCGGGCCGGCCCATCAGCAGATTAATTAGAGACCGGAAAAACACCGTTTTCCGGTCGCCTGCCGGAACTGACGGTTGCCATCGCGAAGGGCTTTGTTAGCATTTGCACAAATCCTCCCTTTGCGGGGGTGGCTTTTGATTGCGTACATCGGTATACAACACCGCAAAGCTTGCCTCCCAAGGCCCGATTTCTCCTATCGCAAAGCACGAGGTCTCAGCAAACCATGGCGAAGATCAAGGTAGACAACCCGGTCGTCGAACTCGACGGTGACGAGATGACCCGGATCATGTGGCAGTTCATCAAGGACAAGCTGATCCACCCCTATCTCGATATCGATCTGAAATACTACGACCTCTCCATTCAGGAACGCGACCGTACGGACGACCAGATCACCGTCGACGCGGCGAACGCCATCAAGGAACACGGCGTCGGCGTGAAATGTGCGACGATCACGCCGGACGAGGCCCGGGTGGAGGAATTCGGCCTGAAGCGCATGTACCGCTCGCCCAACGGCACGATCCGCAACATTCTCGGCGGCGTCATCTTCCGCGAGCCGATCATCATGCGCAACGTGCCGCGCCTGGTGCCCGGCTGGACCCAGCCGATCATCGTCGGCCGCCACGCCTTCGGCGATCAGTACAAGGCCACCGATTTCCATTTCCCGGGCAAGGGCAAGCTGACCATCAAGTTCGTCGGCGACGACGGCACCGAAATCGAGCATGACGTGTTCGACGCGCCGTCCGCCGGTGTCGCCATGGCCATGTACAATCTGGACGAATCCATCCGCGATTTCGCCCACGCCTCCTTCAACTACGCGCTCCAGCGCAAGGTGCCCTGTTATCTCTCCACCAAGAACACCATCCTGAAAGTCTATGACGGCCGCTTCAAGGACCTGTTCCAGGAGATCTACGACGCGGAATTCAAGACGAAATTCGCCGAGGCCGGGATCTGGTACGAGCATCGCCTGATCGACGACATGGTCGCCTCCTCGCTCAAGTGGTCCGGCGGCTATGTCTGGGCCTGCAAGAACTATGACGGTGACGTCCAGTCCGATACGGTGGCCCAGGGCTTCGGCTCCCTCGGCCTGATGACATCCGTCCTGATGAGCCCGGACGGCAAGACCGTCGAGGCGGAAGCCGCCCACGGCACGGTGACCCGCCACTACCGCATGCACCAGAAGGGCGAGCAGACCTCGACCAACCCGATTGCGTCGATCTTCGCCTGGACCCGCGCGCTGGCCCACCGGGCCAAGCTCGACGGCAACGACAAGCTGGCACGGTTTGCCAAGACCCTGGAAACGGTCTGCATCGACACGGTCGAAAGCGGCTACATGACCAAGGATCTGGCCCTGCTGGTCGGACCGGACCAGGGCTGGCTGACCACCAACGGCTTCCTCGACAAGATCGACGAGAACCTGCAACGGGTGATGGCTGCGTCGTAACACGCCTCTTCGGCGGATCCTCATCGCAATGCATCTGCAGGCGGAGACCCTGTCTCCGCCCGTCGGGCCGCCATGCCGCGCAATGGAAGCCGTAGGCGGTTGCGACATCTTGTCCACCGGCCCGGACCGGCCTTGAACGCGCCCCTAAAACTTGCCCTTAATACTCAAGTTAATCTTGACGACGGCCGGGCCCGGGCGTTACACGTTTGAGCCGGAGCCGCGATACCATCACAAGAAAGGGCTTCCGTCTTATGAGCCGGACACTTACCAGGACAGGCGCACTTGGCGCCGCCGCAGTCGCACTGGCATTTTCCCTCCCCGCCCATGCGATCGAATATCCGATCGGAGCGCCCCAGGAAGCCGGCGGCATGGAAGTGGGCGCGGTCTTTCTCCAGTCGGTCACGATGGAACCGGACGGCATGATGCTTGCCGCGGACCAGTCGGACATCCATCTGGAAGCCGACATTCATGCCCTGGCGGACAACAAGAACGGCTTCGCCGAGGGCGAATGGATGCCGTATCTCCAAGTCAAGTATACGCTCACCAAGGAAAAGACCGGAGAGACCCAATCCGGGATGCTGATGCCGATGGTTGCCAGCGACGGCCCGCACTACGGCGACAACGTCAAGCTCATGGGCGTCGGCAAGTACAAGCTGACCTTCGACATTGCGCCTCCGGGCGCAGAATTCGGCCGCCATGTGGACAAGGAAACCGGCGTCGCCGCATGGTTCGCCCCCTTCACCACGACCTATGAATTCATCTTCTCCGGCGTCGGCAAGAAAGGCGCCTACTAACCTCGACAGGATCATCCGGCCCGGCGCTTCCAAGGTTCCGGGCCTCACTTCGGCAGACACCTCATGTCAACCCAACGTTCTTTCCTGACCACCCTTTTTCTCGGCATCGCCCTGACCGTCTCCGCGTCCCTGGGCCCTGCCTTTGCCGAGGAGTTGAAAACCTACGACCTGGAACTGAAGGACGGCGTCGTCACGCCGAACCGGCTTGAAGTCGAAGCCGGCACGACCTTCAAGATAGTCATCCGCAACTCCGGCACCAAGCCCGCTGAATTCGAGAGTTTGCGCTTGCGCAAGGAGAAGGTGCTCGGACCCGGTGTAACCTCTTTCGTCGTCATCCGCCGGCTCTCTCCCGGCACCTATGAATTTTACGACGAATTCAGCATCGACAAGGACACCGCCCACGGCGTGATCGTCGCCAAATAGGGACCGCGCACGAGGCAGAGAACGACCGAATGACCACGCAAATCATCTTCATCGTCTGGCGGGAAAGCGTCGAAGCGCTTCTTGTGATCGGCATCCTGAATGCCTGGATCGGTCACGATCCCGCCTATGCGCCCGGTCGCCGTTATCTGTGGGGCGGCGTCCTTGCAGGCCTTGCCGCCGCCGTCGCGCTCGGCTTCGGCCTTCTGGAAGCCTCCGCCGTCCTGTCCGGGCCGGGGCTGGAATATTTCCAGACCGGTCTGGTCTTTCTCGCCGGCGTTCTGATCGTCCAGATGGTTTTCTGGATGCGCCGGCACGGACGCACCTTGAAACGCAACCTGGAACAGGGGCTCGGCGAAGCCGCCCGGGACGGGCGCTGGTGGACGATCTCCCTTCTGGCCCTGATCGCCGTTGCCCGCGAGGGCAGTGAAACCGTCGTCTTCCTTTATGGCATGTTCGCAGCCGGCCCGGCGATCGGCACATGGTCCGTCTTCGGCGGCCTGGCGGTCGGCATCGCCCTGGCGGCCCTGACCTACGGCATCCTGCAACTCGGCGGACGGGTGCTGTCCTGGCGTCTGTTCTTCAAGGTCACCGAGGTGCTTCTCCTGCTCCTGGCCTGCGGCCTGTTCACCACCGGTGTCGGCAACCTCGTTTCCCTCGGCCTCATCCCCTACATGGATCCGCTGTGGGATACGACATGGCTGCTCGACGATGCGAGCCGCTTCGGCGGTGTCATCGCCTCGCTCACCGGCTACCGCGCCCTCCCCGAGCCTGCGACCGTCGGCACGTGGATCGTTTATTGGAGCCTCGTCGCAATGGTCTTTCGCCGGCAGACACGCAGGTCCAATGCAATGGCGGTGCAGACATCGTGACCTTCATGCCCTCCCCCCATGCCTATGCCCTGGCAAAGCCGCCGCGGCACAAGCGGATGCTTGCCGCGGCCGGCGACTGGATGCGCCGCCACCAGCGGCTTATCCGGAACCTGCAATGGGGGGTGGTCGCCGTTTACGCGGTGCTGCTGATCGTTCCGAACCTGGTGCCGTTGCCGGACCGGACCGCCCATGTCTGGGACAACATCACCGTCTTCGCCCAGTTTGTATTCTGGGGCATCTGGTGGCCGGGCGTGCTCCTGTCCATGCTGATTTTCGGCCGGCTGTGGTGCGGTGTTCTCTGTCCGGAAGGCGCCCTGTCGGAATTCGCCAGCCGGCACGGCCGCCAGCGCGCCATTCCCCGCTGGGTCAGATGGCCCGGCTGGCCGTTCGCCGCGTTCCTGATGACCACCGTCTACGGTCAGCTGGTCAGCGTCTACCAGTATCCCGCGCCTGCCCTTTTGATCCTCGGCGGCTCGACCGTTGCGGCCATCGGCATCGGCTTCCTCTATGGCCGGGAAAAGCGCGTGTGGTGCCGTTATCTGTGCCCGGTCAACGGCGTCTTCGGGCTGTTGTCGAAACTCGCACCCGTGCACTACGCGGTCGACCGCAAGGCCTGGGATGCCTGTCCGCCGGAAAGTGCAGCACGCGAGGCCTTCAACTGCGCGCCCCTCGTCCCCGTCCGCACCATGCAGAGCTGTTCGGCCTGCCACATGTGCGGCCGCTGCAGCGACTTCCGTTCCGCCGTTCATCTGGAAGCCCGCGCGCCCAACAGGGAAATCGTCGAGGTTTCCGACAAGACGGCGACCGTCTGGGACAGCGCGCTCATCATCGTCGGCCTGCTCGGCGCGGCCACCGCGGCCTTCCAGTGGTCGTCGAGCCCCTGGTTCGTCACCCTCAAGCAGTTCTTCGCCGGCTGGCTGATCGAGCACGACACGATCTGGCCGCTGGAAACCTCCGCGCCCTGGTGGCTTTTGACCAATTACGCCGGCCACAACGACGTGATGACGGTGCTCGATGGCGCGGTTTGCCTGCTTTATATCGGCCTGATAACCGCCGCGATCACCATCGCCGTCAGTCTCCCACTGGCCCTGTCGGTCCGCCTCACCGGCCCCTGGCGCCCGAAAAGCTTCCATCACCTGAGCCACGCCCTGATCCCGCTCGCCGCCTGCGGCGTCATCCTCGGCCTGTCGGCGACCACCGTCACCCTTTTGAGGGCGGACGGTTTCGATCTGACCTGGCTGCCGCAGGCCCGCATTGTCGCGATTTCAGGCGCCTTCATGTGGTCGGTCTGGCTCGCTGGCCGTATCGCCTACAGGAAGAGCACCTCCTGGCCGCGCGCCGCGCTGGCAACCATGGCCTTCGCCCTTGCCACCCTCGCCCCGATCGCCGCCTGGGTGCTCATGTTCTGGATCTGGTAACCGGGCACCGCACCCATCCCCGGATCAGGGGTGGAACAGCGCAAAAAACACTCAGCGCTTGTCTTCGCCGCCCTTTTCCTTTTCCTGGAACAGTTCCGGTTCGGACTCGGCTTCCTCCTCGTCGGACGGATAGACATCCGCCATTTCCAGTTCTTCCTCCGCCAGATCGCCGAGAACGCGCCGACCTTCCCGCGCCCGTTCTTCCGCCTCCTGCAGGATCTTGTTCGCAAGCGGGGGGTTCCGGTCCATCAGCTGCTGCAGGGCAAAGGCTTCAAGCACCAGTAGCTCGCAATCGTGATAGGCGGTGACCGTCGTCTCCCTGAGCCGCTGGTGGATCAGGGCGAGTTCTCCGAAGAACTCGCCTTCCCCCAGATAGACCGATTGCGCTTCGAACTTGATCTCCACATCGCCGTCGGTGATGAAATACATCTTGTCGGCCACATCGCCTTTCTGGGCAATGACGACGCCCGCACGGACTTTCTGGGCCTTGAGGAGTTTCGTGACATCCGCAATCTCGGTCGCCTTGAGGTCTTCAAACAGCGGAACACGGGCCACCATCGACCAGCTGACAACGAAATCCCGGCTGTGGATCTCCCGGGCGAAGGCAGAGGCGATAATACCGACCGGCAATGCGATGAGGCCATAGCCCATCAGCATGACGGCGCCGCCGATGACCTTGCCGAGATCCGTGACCGGCACGACATCGCCGTAGCCGACGGTCGTCACCGTCGCCAGCGCCCACCACATCGCTTCCGGGATGCTGGTAAGCTTCTCCGGCTGAACATCATGTTCGACGATATAGAGCATCGTTGCGGCAAGCAGGACCACGCCGAAGATGATCACGGTCGACCCCATGAGCGCCTGCCGCTCGGACGCCACGGCGGAAAGCAGCGAGCGGAGAGCTGGAGAATAACGGGCGAGCTTAAGGAACCGCAGCAGGCGGAGAACAACAAACGTGGTAACGGCGGTGTTCGTTTCGAAGGGCACCATCAGCAGCGGCAGCACCGCGATCAGATCGATGATGGCGTCCAGATGGATGGCATAGCGCAGCCGTGCGAAGACCGGACCGTAGCGGCGCAAGGGCGGGTGCAGATCCGCAACATAGAGCCGGAGCACATATTCCACCAGGAAGATCAGGCCCGTAACGAGTTGCAGCAGCTTCAGGATCGTCCCGAAGGATTCCCGGATGTCGGGAACGGTCTCGATGACCGACAGGGCCACATTCATGATGATCAGGAACACCAGGAACTGCCGGACCGTACGTGCCGCCGTGCGCTCCTTTCCCGTATCCTCAAAGATATTGTAAAGCGTTTGTTTGAATTCTGCTCTTTTCACGCTTTTCGGTCTTTCTCGGCCTAATCATTATTGCGGCATTTCAAGTTTCTGCCCGCCGCAAAACAATTCTTGACCCGAGAATACCCTAGGGTTTGCAAAGTGACTCTTAATCAAAATGAAAAAGGCGGACCGCAAGGCCCGCCCTTTCTGTCATGGCTGCCCAGGGTCCTGGCCCTGGTGGTTCATAGCCCGGAGAGATAGGCCTCGATCGCGGCAATCGCGGCATCCGCCTTGGCGCCTTCCGGACCGCCGGCCTGGGCCATGTCCGGACGGCCGCCGCCGCCCCGGCCGCCGAGCGCTTCGGAGCCCAGCTTCACCAGGTCGACCGCGCTGACCTTGTCGGTCAGGTCCTTGGTGACACCGGTGACGATCGCCGCCTTGCCGTCGTCCGCGACGTTGATCAGCACCACCACACCGGAGCCGAGCTGAGCCTTGGCGTCATCGGCCAGGCCTTTCAGATCCTTCGGATTGATGCCTTCCACAACGCGCGCCATCAGCTTGAACGCACCAACGTCCTTGACCGCATTGCCGGCCTCGCCCGATCCGCCGCCACCCATGGCGAGCTTCTTCTTGGCGTCCGCCAGTTCCTTTTCAAGCCGCCTGCGGTCCTCCACCAGCTGGGCGACACGGGCGGTCACGTCGCCGGCGCCGACCTTCAAAAGGGCAGCCAGTTCGCGAACCCGCTTGTCCTGTTCGTCGAGATAGGCCCGGGCCTCGGCGCCGGTCAGCGCCTCGATCCGGCGCACGCCGGCGGCAACCGCGCTTTCCGACACGAGCGTGACCAAGCCGATGTCGCCGGTCCGGCTCACATGGGTCCCGCCGCACAGCTCGACCGAATAGGCCTTCCCGGCCTTGTCGCCGTGAAGGGCGGTTCCCATGGTGACCACGCGGACCTCTTCGCCGTATTTCTCGCCGAAAAGCGCCATGGCGCCGCTTTCGATCGCGTCGTCGACCGCCATCAGACGGGTTTCGACCGGCGCATTCTGCAGCACGATTTCGTTGGCATAGCCCTCGACAACGGCCAGTTCCTGGTCCGACATGGGCTTCGGGTGGGAGAAGTCGAAGCGCAGGCGTTCCGGAGAAACGAGCGATCCCTTCTGCGCCACATGGGTGCCGAGCACCTCGCGCAGGGCTTCATGCACCAGGTGGGTCGCCGAGTGGTTGGACCGGATCGCACCGCGGCGCGAATGGTCGACGGCAAGTTCAAGGGCAAGACCGACCGTCAGCTTGCCTTCTTCCACCGTCACCGCATGAACGAACAGCCCGTCGGCCTTCTTCTGGACGTCGGTCACCCGGACCCTGACCCCGGATGCGGTCATCAGACCGGCATCGCCGACCTGACCGCCGGATTCGCCGTAGAACGGGGTCTGGTTCAGGATCGCGAAGCCGGACTGGCCGGCGGAGATTTCCTGCGTCTCAGCGCCATCGGCAACAAGGCCGGTCACGACGCCTTCCGCCTTCTCGGTCTCGTAGCCGAGGAATTCGGTGGCGCCCAGCTTGTCCTTGAGCGCAAACCAGACCGTTTCCTCAGCCGCCTCGCCGGACCCGGACCAGGCCGCACGGGCCTCCGCCTTCTGCCGCTCCATGGCCGCGTCGAAGGCATCGGTGTCGACGGTAATGCCGCGGGCGCGCAGAGCGTCCTGGGTGAGGTCGAGCGGAAAGCCGTAGGTGTCATAAAGCTTGAACGCCGTTTCGCCGTCCAGCTCACCGCCTTCGCCGAGGTCGGTGGTCGCGCTGTCCAGCAGGCCGAGGCCGCGTTCCAGCGTCTTGCGGAACCGGGTTTCCTCCAGCCGCAGGGTTTCTGTGATCAGGGCTTCGGCGCGCACCAGTTCCGGATAGGCCCGGCCCATTTCCCGGATCAGGGCCGGCACCAGCTTCCACATCAGCGGTTCGCGCGCGCCGAGCAAATGGGCGTGGCGCATGCCCCGGCGCATGATCCGGCGCAGCACGTAGCCGCGGCCTTCGTTCGACGGCAGCACGCCGTCGGCGATCAGGAAGCTGGTGGAGCGCAGGTGGTCGGCAATGACCCGGTGGCTGTTGCTGGCCGCCCCCTCCGCCTCGACGCCGGTGGCGTTTTCCGATGCGGCGATCAGAGCACGGAACAGGTCGATATCGTAATTGTCGTGCACGCCCTGCAGAACGGCGGCAATGCGTTCGATGCCCATGCCGGTATCGATCGACGGCCGCGGCAGGTCATGACGTCCGTCCGCGGTCTGCTCGTACTGCATGAAGACGAGGTTCCAGATCTCGATGAACCGGTCGCCGTCTTCTTCCGGCGATCCCGGAGGGCCGCCCCAGATATGTTCGCCATGATCAAAGAAGATTTCCGAACACGGACCGCAGGGGCCCGTATCGCCCATGGTCCAGAAATTGTCCGACGTCGGGATCTTGATGATCTTGTCTTCCGGCAGGCCGGCAATCTTCTTCCACAGGTCGAAGGCCTGCTGGTCTTCCGAATAGACCGTCACCAGGAGCTTGTCTTTCGGCAGGCCGTATTCCTTGGTGATCAGGTTCCAGGCAAGTTCGATTGCCCGGTCCTTGAAATAGTCGCCGAAGGAGAAGTTCCCCAGCATTTCGAAGAAGGTATGGTGGCGCGCGGTATAGCCGACGTTGTCCAGGTCATTGTGCTTGCCGCCGGCGCGAACCACCTTCTGGGCGGTTGCCGCCCGCTGGTAGTCGCGCTTTTCCAGCCCGGTGAAGACGTTCTTGAACTGGTTCATGCCGGCATTGGCGAACATCAGGGTCGGGTCGTTACGCGGCACCAGCGGACCGGATTCGACGATCGTGTGATCGTTCTTCTCGAAATAGTCCAAAAACGCTGATCTGATTTCGTTTACGCCGGTCATTCGGTGTCTTGCCTCGATCGTAGCTCGGTTCTGGCGGAGCGGCCCCAAAGAAGTTCATTTCCCGGCAAGATCTCTGATCGCCGGGTCGAAGCAGCCTTTTAGCTTTCGGCTCTTCACCTGTCCAGAAAAGCCAGCGGATGAAAGGCCGTTCGGACGGAAATTCTAATGACAAACAGAAAAACCTCCGGAGCGGGCCTCCGGAGGTTTGCTTCTGTGAAGATCAAGGATCGGTCGCGGACCGACGCTTATTCCTGATCCAGGACGGGGCCGTCGTCGTCCTCGCCGCCGCTCGGGTCGATGATCGCATCGGCGATCAGGCCCGCGTTCTGACGGATTGCCAGTTCGATTTCCCCTGCCAGTTCCGGATTTTCGCGCAGGAACTGCTTGGAGTTTTCGCGGCCCTGACCGAGCCGCTGGCTGTTGTAGGAGAACCAGGCGCCGGATTTCTCGACGATGCCGCCCTTGACGCCGAGGTCGATCAGCTCGCCCATCTTGGACACGCCCTCGCCGTAGATGATGTCGAATTCCACCTGACGGAAGGGAGGCGCCAGCTTGTTCTTGACCACCTTCACGCGGGTCTGGTTGCCGACCACCTCGTCGCGGTCCTTGATGGAACCGATCCGGCGGATGTCGAGGCGGACAGAGGCGTAGAACTTCAGCGCGTTGCCGCCGGTGGTCGTTTCCGGCGAGCCGAACATCACACCGATCTTCATGCGGATCTGGTTGATGAAGATCACCATGCACTTCGACTTGGAGATCGATGCAGTCAGCTTGCGCAGGGCCTGGCTCATCAGCCGTGCCTGCATGCCCGGAAGGCTGTCGCCCATTTCGCCTTCGAGTTCCGCCTTCGGCGTCAGGGCCGCGACGGAGTCGATCACCAGAACGTCGATAGCCCCGGAGCGGACCAGCGTATCGGCGATTTCAAGCGCCTGTTCGCCTGCGTCCGGCTGGGAAATCAGAAGGTCGTCGATATTGACGCCGAGCTTGCGGGCATAGATCGGATCGAGCGCGTGTTCCGCGTCGACGAAGGCGCAGATCCCGCCCTCCTTCTGCGCTTCGGCCACCGTGTGCAGCGCCAGGGTGGTCTTGCCCGACGATTCCGGTCCGTAAATCTCCACGATGCGGCCGCGCGGAAGGCCGCCGATGCCAAGGGCGATATCGAGCCCGAGCGATCCGGTCGAAACGGCCTGGACCTCCACGACCTGCCCCTGCCCCATCCGCATGATGGATCCCTTGCCGAAGGCCCGTTCGATTTGCGACAGCGCTGCATCGAGCGCCTTGGTCTTATCCATCTGGTTGCTTTCTACGAGACGAAGTGAACTTTGTGACATGGCTCCAGCTCCTTATTCCACGATGGACCCGCCGTTTCAAACTTTGCCTTTGTACCAGTTTTGTTCTCTTTTCGCAAGCATGCGTAAATAATTGAAAATTATGACGAAAATTCAATATGTTCACAAGATGTTCCGTTTTTATACAAAAAAATGTAACGTTGCGTCAGTTTTGAATCAATTTCCGTTATACAGAGAATCGCTCACATTGCCGCCGAGACCCATTGCAGCCAGGTCGCGCAAATGCGCCCGGCGCGTCCGTTACCGCCCTCGCCTTCCGCGGAGATGAAATGCCCGATACCCCTTCCCGGTCTGTCAGCCCCGTTGTGTGCGTCGGCGCGGTTCACTGGGACAGCCTCGCCCGGGCCCGCCGCCCGATTGCACCCGACACCTCCACGCCGTCGGACATAATCCAGGCCCCCGGCGGTGTCGCAACGAATGTCGCCCGGGCCCTGATCCGGCTCGGTATCCCCGCGACGCTTTGCGGCGTCATCGGCGACGATGTTCCCGGCCGGGCGCTGGCCGAACAATTGGGCCGGGAGGGCCTCTGCCTTCGCCTGGCGGAACGAAAGGGACAGGTCACCGGCCAGTATCTTGCACTTCACGATCCGGACGGCAGTCTCGTCGCGGCCTGTGTCGACGATACCATTCTGGCGGAGGCGTCGCCGGAGATATTCCAGGCCGGGCTCGCGTCCCTGGCGGCCGAGATGCCGGCACATGCCTTCTGGTTCGCCGATGCCAATCTGCCGCCGGACATTTTGAAGGCGATCGCCGGCCATGCCCCGTCAGGCCGCCTCGCCGCCGATGCGGTTTCCGTGGCCAAGGCGGATCGGCTCACCGCAATCACGGGCGCGCTCCGGCTCCTGTTCGCAAACCGGGCGGAGGCCGCCGTCCTCGCAGGCTGCCCTGAAACGGCGCCCTTGAGCGAAATTGCGGCCCGCCTGACCGACCGAGGCATTTCCGAAGCAGTCATAACCGATGGAACCGCGCCGGCCCTGGCATCGGACGGCTCCGGCTTCCGGGAATACCGCCCCGATCCGGTCGCCATCCGCGATGTGACCGGAGCCGGGGACGCCCTGATTGCCGGAACACTGGCTGCCCTTGCCCGCGGATATGACCTTTTCGACGCCGTTCCCCCGGGGCTGGCTGCGGCACGCCTGACCGTTCAATCCGCCGGAGCCGTTTCGGCCGATCTGTCGTGGCAGAACCTTTCAGGTAAACCTGATATCAATCCCGTTTGATTAGGAACGGTCTGAGGGAGCATACCCCCTTAGCCGACCCATCCGGACAACAAGAGGCCGCACGTGAAACGTTTCGAGATGATCACCATTGCCGAGGAGGTCCAGACGGCCCTTGCCGAAGGCAAGCCGGTCGTGGCGCTGGAATCCACCATCATCACCCACGGCATGCCTTATCCGGCGAATATCGAGACGGCCCGCCAGGTGGAGGATGACGTCCGGGCAGCCGGCGCCACCCCGGCAACGATCGCGGTCATGGACGGCAGCATCCGGATCGGACTGACCAATGCGGATCTCGACCGCCTGGCCAATGCGGATGACGTCATGAAATGCTCCCGTGCGGATCTGGCCATTGCCATGTCGCAGGGCCGGATGGGATCCACCACCGTGGCGGCGACCATGATGGCCGCCCATGCGGAAGGCATCCGCGTCTTTGCCACAGGCGGCATCGGCGGCGTGCACAAGGGCGCGGAGGAAAGCTTCGATATCTCGGCCGATCTGGATGAGCTGAACCGCACGCCGGTCTGTGTCGTCGCCGCCGGCGCCAAGGCCCTGCTCGACCTGCCCAAGACGCTGGAAGTGCTGGAGACCCGGGGCGTTCCGGTGATCGGCTATCGCACGGATGAGCTGCCCGCCTTCTGGTCGCGGGAAAGCGGGATTGCCGTCCCCTACCGGATGGACACCCCTGAGGAGATCGCCGATCTGTTGAAGGTGCGGCAGGTCTTCGGCTCCCACGGCGGCGTCCTAATCGCAAATCCGGTGCCGGCCGAACACGAAATTCCGCGCGCGGAAATGGCTGGCTACATCGATGAGGCCGTCGCCCGGGCGGCAGCG
The DNA here is from genome assembly GCF_014692675.1 of Roseibium aggregatum. Lineage (GTDB taxonomy): Bacteria > Pseudomonadota > Alphaproteobacteria > Rhizobiales > Stappiaceae > Roseibium > Roseibium aggregatum_C. The sequence goes on from NZ_JABFCZ010000019.1 coordinate 103,887, forward strand.
GACAACATCCGCGGCAAGGCGGTGACTCCTTATGTCCTGTCGGCGATCCTGGAACTGACCGGCGGGCGCAGTCTGCGGACCAATATCGGGCTTGTCCGCAACAACGCACGGCTCGCCGCACAAATCGCCGCCGCTTTATAGCCACCTTCTGCGCGAGACTGTCGCAAGCGGGTAACAGGCCCGCGCGGAAGGACCCGTCCCGCCGGTTAAGTCGTTGACACTCTGCACCAAGCCTGCCCTATTTGACGCGCTGCGGCATGGCATCGCTTCCATTGATGCGGGATTATGGGCCATGGCCTGCAGCCAGCGAAGGAGGCTTGCAAATGGTTGACACGCCGACGACGGAATCAAGCACCACACCGGAAACGACCTCGGGGGCGATCACCCCGCTCCAGTATCTCGACCGGGCGCTCGCATCGTTGCGCGACCTCGGTATCAAGCCGGAAACGGAAACCGACGCGCCGATCAATGCGCTCCTGGAACAGATCTCGGAACTGTCGCCCGACAAGATCCTGATCATCACGCGCACCCTTGGCCAGGCCTCCCACTTCAACGAGGTGGTCCGCACCCAGGTTCAGCAGATGGACATCGGCGAGCGCTACGAGCAGATCACCGAAGCCTTCAATTCCATCCGCGATGACGCCAAGGCCCTGGTCGACCAGCTGGCCGACGGCAGGATTTCCTTTACCGAAAACCTTGCCAACAAATGGCGTGACATGCGCCGCGGCACGATTTCCGACCGCTTCGACGACATCCGCGGCACCTACAAGGACGTGGCCCGCGCCACCAAGGACCAGATCGAGCGTGAACAGACGATCCTGGAAGCCTATCTCGATTTCCGCGGCGCCCTGAAACAGGCCGAGGTTTACGCCCTGGAAGTCCTGAAGGTCGCCACCGATCGGCTGGATGCCGCAAAGACCACCCTGGAGGCCGCCTCCAACGCGGTCGCAGCCTTCACCGGCGACGATGCGGCCGCCAAGGCCAGGCTGGAACTCGCCCGGGATGAAAAGCTGCGCGAGATGCAGGATGAGGAAAAGCGTTATCAGGTCGCCAAGGATCTCTCCGACAACCTGACCATCGGCTACAATACGTCCGAGATCATCATGGCGCGTCTGATGCAGACAACCAACGCCAAGGAACGGGTCTACGCCCAGTCGGTCAGCTTCTTCTCCACCAATGAATCGGTGCTGACGGCCCTGAACGCCTCCTTCACCGGCCTCAAGGGCCTTCATGAATCCACCGAGACCCTGAACGCCATGAAGGAAGGGGTCAACAAGAGCCTGGAGACCCTTGCCGAAATCGGTGATACGGTTCAAAAGGAAGCCCTGAAAGCGGGCTACGGCCCGACGGTACAGGCGGCATCGGTGAAGAAACTCGTTGATTCCGTTATCAATTTCCAGGTTCAGTCACGCGAGATCATCAACGAAATGCGTGAAATGTCGACGAAGAATTCGGAAGAGATCCGGACCGCCGTCGAAGACGGAAAGCGCCGGCTTGCGAAACTCGCGGCCGAAGGAAACGCCCTGAAGCACTGATTGAACGGCTTGCCGGAGCGCTTGTGTTCCGGCAACCGCCCAACGGAGAAGATGGCTGAATGGCGGATAAGGCCGACGCCCCCCTCGACGATCTGATGATGGCAATGGATGTCGTGGACACCCTGCGCCACGATGAGGACCTCGTTGCCAAGGAGCTGGGCGCGGAAGACCGGGACAAGCGGATGATTGCGCGCCTGCGCGAGGTCTATGCGTCCCAGGGCATCGAAGTTCCCGATCATATTCTGCAGGCCGGTGTGGAAGGGCTGAAGGAAGACCGCTTCGTCTATGCGCCGCCGTCCGCCGGCGCCATGCGCCTGCTCGCCCGTATCTATGTCACCCGCATGATCTGGTCCAAGTGGCTGGGCGGCCTGGTTCTGGCCTGCGTCATTCTCGTTGCCGGCTGGCAATTCCTGGTCGTCGCGCCCCGGGAGCGCGCCGCCGCCGCCCTTCAGGTCGAACTGACCCGGGAAATCCCCGAAACACTGACTTCGCTTTCTCAGCGGATCGCCGGCCTGAACCCGGAAAAAACCGCCCTTGAGGAAGCCGGCCGTCTGGAAAGCGCCGGACGAACGGCGGCGGAAGACAAGAACATCGAGGCCGCCCGCAAGGCGGTCGCGGATCTGCGCACCCTCGCATCGGACCTTGCCGCCGTCTATGATGTGCGCATCGTCTCGCGCCCCGGAACGCCCACCGGCGTGACCCGGATCCCGGACGCGAACCCGAACGCGAAGAACTACTACCTCATCGTCGAAGCCATCGGACCGGACGGCAAGGCGGTGGAACGCACGGTCAAGTCGGAGGAAGACGGCAAGGAAAAGACCGTCACCATCTGGGCCCAGCGCGTTCCTGAATCGACGTTCGAAAAGGTGCGCAAGGACAAGGAAGCGGACGGCATCGTCCAGGACAATCTGCTCGGCACGAAAGTCCGCGGCAAGCTCGGGGTCGACTGGAAGGACGCGGTCGAAAAGGGAGCCATCACGACATGGTAGGTTCTTTCCGCGCTGACATCACGAGGAGCTTTGCGCCATGCCGCTGACCGGACGCCAGGCTCTCGGATCGATCGAACAGGCCCTTGCCGATCTGAGGCGCGAGGAGGCCGAACTGGTCAGCCGCATCGACCGGGCAACCCGTTCTCTCACCGACCTGCAAACCCGGCAGGGGGAAGCCTACCGGGAACTGGCGCGTTTCCGTCTCGACAATCAGGCAGCCGATACCCTCGACAGCCGGCTGGACAAGGCCGCGCGCGAGGCACGGCGCCTTCTGGAAAAACGGGCATCGGACCATAAGGTCCTGTCCGATCAGCTGCGGGAAAAGGAAACCGCACGCTCCGAAAAGCAGAAAAACCGGGAGGCCCTGGCGCAGGAGCGGGAAGAAGCGGCCTCGCGCATGGACGAATTGATGGAAACCGTCGATGCGCAGCTGGAGACCGATGCGGATTTCCTCAAACAGAAACAGATCACGGAGCAGGCGGCCCGAACGGCGCAAGCCGCTGCCGCCAAGGCGGAAACCTCGGAACAGGACCGGCAGGAAAAGAGCAAGGCCTATGAGGCCGATCCCCTGTTCATGTATCTGTGGGAGCGCGGATTCGGCACCCCTGAGTATGACCGGCGCGGCATCATCCGCTCGCTCGACCGCTGGGTTGCCGGCCTGATCCGGTTTCACGATGCCAGGGCCAATTACGCCATGCTGACGGGCATACCCGAGCGGATGGCGAAACACGCCGAACATTGCGCCGAGATGGCCCGACAGGAAGAGGAAAAGCTCGCGAACCTCAGCCGGAAGGCCATGTCCGACGCAGCCGGCGAGGATCTCGCCGGCCGGATCGATCAATTGTCCGACCGGATCGCCGAACTCGATAAAGACCTGCAGGCGATGGACCAGTCCATCGACACCCTGTCCAGGGCGCTTCAGGAATATGCCGAGGGCGAGGACGATGATTACAAGAAGGCGGCCGACGAACTTTCGACGTCCCTGAAGACGGACGAGCTGGAAGACCTGTGGCGGCACGCGCTCGACACGCCGTCTCCGGAAGACGAAAAAATCGTGCGTCGGATCGAGGACATGCTCGAGCGCATGGAACAGGTGTCCCGGGAGATGCGCCAGGACCGCGAGTTGCAGCGCGACATTTCCCGTCGGCGGGCAGAGATGATCGAGGTCACGCAGAAATTTCGCCGAAGCGGCTATGACGACTGGGATTCCACCTTCTCCGACAATTCCCTGACCACCGTCCTGCTGGGCGAACTCGTCAAGGGGGCGATCAGCGGAGCCGAGTACTGGGCCCGGGCGAAGAAAAGCCACCGGCGCCGCAAACCGCGCGGCGGCCGGATCGGGTTCCGGCACGGCAGGGGCCTGCCGGGGTGCATGGGCGGTGGGTTTTCCGGCCGAGGCCTGGACGGAACGGGTCGGGACTCCGATGGCGGATCCGGGGGGTTCGGCGGCGGCGGCTTCAGGTCCGGCGGCAGCTTCGGCGGCGGCGGTTTCAAGACCGGCGATACGTTTTAGCCGCTTCAACGGTACAAAGCCCCATCCAGGAAGGGACCTATGATCGATCCGAAGCCTTACCGGAAATTCGCAGCCTACAACGCCGCAATGACAGCCAGGCTCTACGACACCTGCGCGCAGATGTCCGATGAAGACCGGAAGGCCGACCGCGGCGCCTTCTTCAAATCGGTCCATTCCACGCTCAACCACCTGTTGTTCGCCGACCGTGTGTGGATGAGCCGTTTCACCGGCAAGGCATACGAATTCGGTGCCATGGGCGTCGATCTCTACGACGATTTTTCCGAGCTGAAAAACGCCCACCTGGAAATGGCCGGTGACATCGAAGCCTGGGCGGAGACCCTGACGCCGGAGTGGCTGTTAGGCGACCTGCGCTGGACGAACATCGCGGGAACGGTGACCAGCGAGCAGCCGAAATGGCTGCTGGTCTCCCATCTCTTCAATCACCAGACCCATCACCGGGGCCAGATCACGACGCTTCTCACCCAGGCCGGGCTGGATATCGGCGTGACCGACCTGCCTTTCATTCCCGAATTCCAATCCTGAACGGCGACCCTCACAACCGCTGGTGTAACAAAATTTCAACCCTATTTATGGCTAACCTGTAATTAATGGGTCCTGGCCCTAGGTTTCAGCGCTTCACCCGGAAACGAAGGACAGCGTCATGCGCAAGCTGCTCATCCCCGCCATCCTGATGGCCCTGTCGGCCTGTCAATCGTCGACGCAGGGCCCGTCGCGGCCACAGCCGACGCTTGATGTTCCGGACGGCGCCCAGAGCGTGACGATTGCTGCCGATCCGGCCGCTGTCCATGCCGCCCTGGTGGCGAGTGCCGCGGAAAAGGGGACGCCGATCGTCCAGGACGAGCCGAACATGGTGGTCATGGAACGCCAGATGACCGGCGCGAACCCGGCGCTGGACGCGGAATTCGGTCCCTCCGACAACGGCCTGCGCGTCGTCAGGATCCGGGTGCGCTTTACCGGCGACACCTGCAAGACGGTCGCCGTGCAGGACCTGGCGGTGATCAACAACACCCATACGGCCCTGGAACAGAGTTTCGTTCTGCCCGGCAATCCGAACACGATGGAAAGCCTGCAGGGCCTGAAGTCCCGCGCGGAACTGAACAGCTCCTGCCCGAAGTTTTGAGCGAGGCCCGCCTCAGCTCGACAGGACTTCCTTCACCGTGGTGGCGAGCTGCTTCAGCGTGAACGGCTTCGGCAGGAAGAAGAACTTCTCGTTTTCCGGCAGGTTTTCCTCAAAGGCGTCTTCCGCATAGCCAGAAACGAAGATGATCTTCAGGTCGGGCCGCGTCTTGCGCAATTCCACAAGCAGCGTCGGCCCGTCCATTTCCGGCATGACCACGTCGGAGACCACCAGATCGACCTCGCCGCCGGTCTCTTCCATCACTTCCAGGGCTTCCGTACCGGAACTCGCCTCGTGCACGGTGTAGCCGCGCGAGGCCAGCGCCCTGGCGGCAAAGGCCCGCACGGCCTCCTCGTCCTCCACCAGCAGGATCGATGCCGAACCGGTGAGATCGGCCACCTTTTCCGGCTCCGCCTGCGGCTCCGGCCTGGTTTCTTCCTCCACGGCGGGAATATATCTCGGCAGGAACAGGCGGAAAGTCGTGCCCGCATCGACCTCGCTGGTGCAGAAGATGAAACCGCCGGTCTGCTTGACGATGCCGTAGACGGTGGAAAGCCCGAGCCCGGTTCCCTTGCCGACTTCCTTGGTGGAGAAGAACGGATCGAAGATCTTTTCCATGACTTCCGGCGGCATGCCGGTACCGGTGTCCTCGACCTCCACCAAGGTATATTCGCCCGGCGGCATGCCGCGGGTGTTCTCGAACTGGGTGGATTCGGCTTCCGAGACGTTTTTGGTGCTTATGGTCAGACGCCCGCCGTCCGGCATTGCGTCGCCCGCGTTGACTGCCAGGTTGACGATCACCTGTTCCAGCTGGTTGAGATCGGCCATGACCGGCCACAGGTCCCGGCCGTGAATGACCTTCAGCTCCACCTTCTCGCCCAGAAGGCGGTCGAGCAGGATCGAGAGATCGGCCAGCACATCGTTGAGCTCCAGCCTTTGCGGCCGCAACGTCTGACGCCGCGAGAACGCCAGGAGCTGGCGCACCAGGCCGGCGGCCCGGTTCGCATTCTGCTTGATGTTCATGATGTCCTGGAACGACGGGTCGGTCGGCCGGTGGCTTGCCAGCAGCAGGTCGGAGAAGCCGATGATCGCGGTCAGGACGTTGTTGAAGTCGTGCGCCACGCCGCCTGCGAGCTGCCCGATCGCCTGCATCTTCTGGCTTTGGGCGAACTGCGCTTCCAGCGCCCGCTGCTGGGTGGTTTCAAGCGCATAGACGATGGCGGCCTCGCCGTCGCCTTCGCCTTCCTGGACCGCCGAGACATAAAAGGTCGCCGACCTCGGATCGTTGCCGGCGGAAAGCGGAATGTCGATCGGCGAGATCTCGCCGATCCCGTTGGCTGCGGCCTTGAGCGCCTTGGACAGTTCCTCCCGGCCGCTTTCGGCCACATAGGCCTCGAGCTTCGGCGACTCCTCGTTGAGGTCGATGGCCCCGAACAGGCGCAGGAACGGCGCGTTGGTGCGCAACACCCGGCCTTCCTTGTCGAGCGAGGCGATGGCGATCGGCGTGTTGTTGAAGAAGCGGGCGAACCGTACTTCCGCGGCCCTGAGGGCTTCCGACGCCTCCTCGCCGCGCGAACGGTTGAGGACCAGCGTCCGGCTGTCCCCGGGCTGGCCGTTTTCGCCGAACGGCACACGGTGCAGCAGGCGGACCGGCAGCCCCCGCCCCTGCCGGGTCATGAAGTCGAGGTCGAAGGTTTCGCTCTTGACCTCGCCGGCCTGTCCCTTGATGGACCGGATCAGCTCGGCCCCGTCGCCGCTGACGATGGCATCGAGATCCAGTTCACCGATTTCGAACTGCGCCAGGTCGTAGCCGAGCCAGTCGGCAAGCGTAGCGTTCAGATAGACGATCCGGCCTTCGCCGTCGCAGGAAAAGAAACCCGCGGGCGCATGATCTAGAAAATTGATGACCCGCTGAAGCTCCTGGAAGGAATTCTCCTGATCCGCCCGGTCCCGGGTAATGTCCGCCAGTTGCCAGACGGTCAGGCGCCGTCCGCTGCCGCCGTCCTGGGGGCTGACCGACAACGGCCTGATGATCACCCGGTACCAGCGCGCACCGCCTTCGCCGCGGCCGAGCGGAAAGGGCATGCGGATTTCTTCCTGGGCCCGCCGCCCGTCACGCATGGCCTGGGACAGGCGGAATATCGCGTCGGCCGCATCCGGATCGCTGGAAAAAACCCGCTCCAGCGCCCGGACATCCGCTGCCGTCTCCGCACCCGTCAGGTCCGCATAGGCCTGGTTGGCATAGATCAGCCGGCCCTCGGTGTCGGTGATAAGCGCGCCTTCGCCGAGCGTGTTCAAAAAAGCGGATGCGATCGGATTGCCGCTCTGCCGGGAGGACAGTTTCAAAAAGCCGATGGCTCCGGCGAACAGGCAGAACACGCCGACCACGGCCAGAATACCGAGCAGACCGAGGACGAACGGCTGGGCCCGGGCCTTGTCCATCACGGCAAAGCCTGACGCGGCACCGACCAGCACCAGCGCCAGCAGGATCAGCAGCCAAATGTTGCCGGAACGTTCCGGCCGGTCGATCATCGGCTCGCGCGGCGTGCCGTCCTCGTCATTCATTCTGTCACTCCCTGGCCCGAATCGTCCTGACGGGCCCAGCCCAGCATTCTGCGCATTTCAGCCAATTTCAACCGCTCTCAGGCCCCGGAACCGGGCCAGAGCCCATCAATCCCCTGTCCGCAGGTGTTTACCGGCCCTAATTCGCCCGCCAGCTGGTCTTTTTGCGCATCCGGAACACGAAGCCGATGACCTCGGCGACCGCCTTGTAATGGTCTTCGGGAACCATCTGATCGATGTCGACGGTGGCATAAAGGGCGCGCGCGAGCGGCGGGTTCTCGACCACCGGGATATCGTTTTCCCTGGCGACTTCCCGGATCTTGAGGGCGACCGCATCCGTTCCCTTGGCAAGGCACACGGGCGCGCCCATGCCGTCTTCGTATTTCAGGGCCACCGCATAGTGCGTCGGGTTGGTCACCACGACCGTCGCCTGAGGCACGGCCGCCATCATGCGCTTGCGGCTGCGTTCCATCCTCAACTGGCGGATCTTGCCCTTGATCTGCGGATCCCCTTCCGTCTGCTTGTATTCTTCCTTCACTTCGCGCAGCGACATGCGCTGTTTCTTCAGCCATTTCTGGCGCTGATAGATGAAATCCGCACCGGCCACCACGGTCATCACCGCGAGCACGGCGGCAAGCAATTGCAGCACCAAGGCGCGGGCTTCGACCAGCAACACCGTAGGATCGGAGAAGATCATGACCTCGGCTTCGTCCTTGTGCGGCCACAGGACCGCGCCCATCAGCGCGCCGACGATCGAGATCTTCGCCATGCCCTTGGCGAAGTTGACCAGGCTGTCTGCCGAAAATAGCCGCTTGAACCCGGACACTGGCGAGATCTTCGACAGTTTCGGTTTGATCGTCTCCGCCGTGAACACCAGCTGGTGCTGAACCAGGTTACCGGCCACCGCCATCAGCACCAGGGCCAAGAGGGGCAGGCCGATAATCAGCGCGACCGACTGTCCCGTATCCCGCCACAGCGATCTCAGGGCAAAGCTGTCGACCGGGATCTGGGCGGCATGCTCCATGTAGCCTTTCATCAGCTTGCCGAGGGAAGACGCGATGTCCGGCGAAAAAATGCCAATCAGCATCGTGGTTCCCGCAAGAGCGAACCACGTGCTGACTTCCATGGATTTGGGAACGTCCCCCTTATCATGCGCTTCCTTCAAGCGCTTTTGCGTGGGGTCCTCGGTTTTCTCCGAATCGTCGGAATCGTCGGCCATAGCGTTCCCCTACCCCGCCGTGAACATGCCGAGCGCCTTCTGGAAATGATCCATGTAGAAGGTCATGATAGCACCCAGCAGGACGAGAAGAAGGGCCAGCCCGATCACGATGTTCACGGGCATGGCGATGAAGAAGATCTGCATCTGCGGCATCAGCTTGTTGAGCAGGCCGAGGCCGAAATAAAACACGATGCCGACCACGATGAACGGCGCGGCCATGCGCACCGCGACGGAAAACACGTCGGCGACCGTCTGGGTCGCCATGGCGGCGAAATCCCCCAATGGCAGCCAGTGCCCCGGCGGGAACATGGCAAAGCTGTCATGCAGAGCCGAAATCACCAGGTAATGGCTGTTGGTGACAAAGACCAGGGTCACGCCGAGGATGGACAGATAGTTGCCGAACAGGGCGCCCTGCTGTCCGGCATTGCTGATATCCGTACCGAGCGCGAATGCCATTCCGGACTGGCTGGCGATGATGACGCCTGCCGTCTGCAGGGTGAAGGCCACCAGTTTCGCACAAAGCCCCACCGCGAATCCGACGGCCAGTTCTCCGCCGAAAAGAGTGAGCAGATGCAGGAGGTTGTCGGTGACATTCGCCGGATAGGTTGCAGATCCTGTCGGATAGAGGATAAGCGTGAGAGCGAGCGCTATTGTCAGGCGGAGGCGCGCCGGAATGGAGGACTCGCCGAGCGCGGGCATGATCATGATCATGGTGCCGAGGCGGGCGAACATGAGCATGAAAACTGCGGCGATCTCCGGCAGGAAGGACAGCTGCAGGGTCATGCCGGCACCCCGCCCTGCTTCAAGACGTCGAGAGGATCAGCTCGCCGATCCGCGCCATGAACGCGGCAAGCGTCTGGCCCATGAACGGCAAGGTGATCAGCAGGGTCAGGAAAATAGCGAGAATCTTCGGAACGAACACCAGCGTCATTTCCTGGATCTGGGTCAGCGCCTGAAACAGGGCGATGACCACACCCACGACAAGACCGACGATCATTACCGGACCGGCCACCAGGATCATGGTCCAGACGCCTTCACGGGCGATATCGAGCACTTCGCCGCCGGTCACGTGTCCGTTCCCCCTTCGTCAAAGGTCAATGGGCCGGTCAGATCGGCATCCGCATGATTTCCTCGTAAGCCGAAATCACCCGGTCGCGGACCGTCACCATCGTTTCGAGAGCTACTTCGGTTTCCGAGATTGCCGTGACCACGTCAACAACATCTGTCTTGCCTTCCACAAGACCGATGGACTTCTGGTCGGCGTCCCGGCCCTTGTCGACGACGGTTTCCACTGCGTCTTGAACCATTTGGCCGAAATTCGGGCTGTTCCGGTCCGGCTGAAGATCTTCCGTCCCCGCCGTCGACTGCGCCAGCCGCGCAGCCATCTGATAGGCATTACTGGCAATGGTCGGTGTGGACATTGCGTTTCAATCCTTTTCGTTGAGTCGCTGATCGCGGGGGCTGTCTGCCCGGCTCAAGCGCGCAGAATATCGATCGTCCTTTGCACCATCCGGCGGGTCGCCTGGATGACGTTCAGGTTCGCCTCGTAGGACCGCTGCGCCTGACGCATGTCCACGGTCTCGACGAGCGTGTTGACATTCGGCCGGCGCACGAACCCCTGCGCGTTGGCGGCCGGATGGCCCGGCTCGTAACGCTCCACGAAATCCGTCTGGTCTTCCGCGATCCGTCCGAGTTCGACCACCTCGGCGCCGATCTCCTTGTCATAGTGGCTCTTGAAGGTCGGGATCTTGCGCCGGTAGGGGTCTTCGTCCGGCGTCCGCCCGGTCGAATCGGCGTTTGCGATGTTTTCGGCGATGACCTGCATCCGGTTGTTCTGCGCCTTGAGGCCCGAAGCCGAAACGAACAGTGCCTTGATCAGATCCATGTGGGTTCTCCTGTACGTTCACTCAGGTCATGCATTCTTGGACAGCGCGGTACGGATCAGCCCGAGGCTGCGCGTGTAAATGGCGGAGGCCGCCTGGAAATCCATCTGGTTCTCCGCGACCTTCATCATCTGCTCTTCAAGGACGACGTTGTTGCCACTGGGCGTGACCTCGAACATGTCCTTTTTCTCAACCTTGCCCGAATCCGGCGATATCATCGCGCCCGACAGGTGCCCGGCCTCGGTCCGGACGGCTTGCAGGCCGAAGTTCTCCCGTCCGAGATGATCGGCGAAATCGTAATCCTTCAGTTCCTTGGCCTTGTAATCGGGCGTGTCCGCGTTCGCGACATTCTCTGCCAGCACCGACTGTCGGACCTGGTGCCATTGCATTTTCGATTTCAAAGCCTGAAACAGGGGCAGATCGGTTATGGCCATGCGAGTCACCAATTGTTAACGAATTAGGCAAACTTTGCCGACCAGAAGGTTAACGAAAAGTTAACGCGCACCTCATCCTCCGGGTGCAGACCTGCAGAAAACCGTGGAAGGTCAATGCCAGCCTTTGCAATTTGCAAGATTTAAGGCCCTGATGGCGGGCAGAATTTTCCCATTTCTGTTAACCTCGAAAAATGAGGGGGATTCGATAGCGCGCGCTGCCGCAACTGGCAAAAATGCGGTGGATCAACGCAGCGATCGGCAATAACAAGACTGCATGAATGAGTGCGGCCGGTGGTAAAGGCCCGCTTGGCGAGCCTGAGTTCGAGGGAAGTATGTACACTTTGATTGAAAACACCTTTGGCATCAGCGACGGATTGGCGCGCGCCTTGACCTTCGCCATCGCGCTCGCGGTCGTCCTGGCCCTCTTTGCGCTCCTCATCTTCGTCATCAACCGCCTGGCGGGTACGCGCAATCTTTCGGTCAGGAACAGGCAGCCCCGACTGGCCATCATGGATAGCGCGAGCGTCGACACAAGGCGTCGCCTTGTCCTGGTGCGACGGGACAACATCGAGCATCTGATCCTGATCGGGGGGCCGAGCGATGTGGTCGTGGAACAGGGAATTATCCGCGGAACGCCGCTTGCAGCCGGACATCCCCGCCAGCAGCCGACCCTGACCAACGGAAATGCCCAGATACCGAACATGGAGGGCATGGCCGCATCGGTTCCCGCACCCGGCGCCGCACCGACCGGCCAGCCGTATCCGGAACCGGCTGCCCCTGTTTCGTCTCCTGTTCCGGCCGCCGCGACCGGCCAGGTCGAGGCTCCGCAACGGATCACGCCGCCTCAGCCCGCACCATCGCAGGCTCCCGTTTCACCCGCAGCGGACGCAGCGCCCCAGGCTCCGGCAGCGAGAGCGGCAGCAAGCAGTGGCAGCGCCACCGTTTCCTCCCTGCGCTCAAGGCTCGGCGACCTGACCAGAACGGCGGGCAAATCGGTCGGCAAATCCCAACCGCAATCGGCAGCGACCCCACCTTCAACGACACAGCCCTTAAAGACCGGCGCCTCGGTCTCCGCCTTCTCCAGGCCCCCGTCCGCGATCAAGCCGCAGGACGCCGGTAAACAGGAGTTTGGCAAGAAGGACGAAAGCGGCGCGCCCGCACAGCCCGAACGCCGGGAACCGCAGGTCTCCCAGGCCGCCGTCTCAAAACCGGCACCCGCCCCCCAGTCCCCTCAACCGCCTCGCGCCTCGGAACGGCCGGCAGCACAGGCGCCGACAGAAGAAACTCCTGCGACCGGTTTCGCGCGTACCCTGGCCAGACCGCTCGCCAGCCGTCCGTCAGCGCCCAGACCCGTCGGACCGACCAGAACGGTTTCGCCCCCCTCTTCCGGTCCTGCCGCCAAGGCCCTGACCGCCTTTCCGAAAGCCCCTCTGGAAGAACGGAAAGAACCGGTGATGGATGCCAAACCGGCACCGGCCGCCGAAAGCGCTGCCGAAGCCAAGGCCTCCCCTGCACAACAGGCTGCGGACGCCGGCACAGCCGGCCAGCCGGCGGAAGCCCCGGCAGTCGAAGCAACGCCGACGACGCCCCCGTCTCCGGCCGCAGAAGTGAAGCCCGAACCGTCTCACGTTGAAAAAGCCTCTACGGAGCAAAGTGCGCCGGAAAAGGCGACTTCAGAAAAGGCAGGAGCAGAAGAACCGGCAGCGCCGGTTGAGACGGAAAAGGCTGCGGCCGTGAAGGAAGCAGACCTGCCGGAAGAAGCCGCGGCGGAAACGCCTGCAGCGGAAAAGGCAGATACTGCGGCGACGGAAGCGACCGAAGGTGAAGCCCCTGCCGAGGCAAAGGCGGAAGAGGCCGACGCCGTGAAGAAACCGGACGCCGATGCCCAGGCCGAAACGGCTAAGGAAAACGCCCCTGAGGCCGGCAAGACGACGGAAGACGACAAGACGGAAAGCCCGGAGCAGGCCTCAACGGCCGACGCCGGTGAAAAGGACGCGAAAGCGGAAGACAAGAAACCGGAAAATGGGCAACCGACTCCGGATGCCGAGGCCAATCCGATTGAGGACGAAATGGCAAAGCTTCTGGATGAAATCCACGGAAATCAAAAAGCATGATCCCTCGTTTCGGCCGCGCCTCCCGGCGGCTGACGCTTCTCATCCTTCTTCTGGGCACTCCGGTGCTGGCGCTGCTCGCCGGACCGGCAGTGGCGCAGGACATAACGGTCGGGTTTGGCCAAAACTCCAGCCTGACCGAGCGGGCCGTTCAGCTTGTCGCCCTGCTGACCGTCCTTTCGCTGGCGCCGTCAATCCTCGTCATGGTGACGAGTTTTACCCGGATCGTTGTCGTCCTCTCCCTGTTGCGCTCGGCAATCGGATTGCAGACGGCGCCGCCGAACATGGTCATGGTCAGCCTGGCCCTGTTCCTGAGCGCCTTCATCATGGCGCCCACCTTGCAGACGGCCTACAACGAAGGTGTTGAACCGCTCGTCAACGGCGATATCGAGTTCAATCAGGCCTTCGAGCGCGCGTCGATCCCGTTCCGCAAATTCATGTTGTCCCAGGTGCGTGAGAATGACCTGGCCTTGTTCCAGGAGCTGTCAGGCAAACCGGCCCCGGAGACGCCGGACGATCTTGAAATGAGCACGCTGGTGCCGGCCTTCATGATCAGCGAATTGCGGCGGGCCTTTGAAATCGGCTTCCTGCTTTATTTGCCGTTCCTGATCATCGATCTGGTGATCGCGTCGGTGCTCATGTCCATGGGTATGATGATGCTGCCGCCGGTGGTGATCTCGCTGCCGTTCAAGCTGATCTTCTTCGTGCTGGTGGACGGCTGGAACCTAGTGGCCGGATCCCTGGTCAAGAGTTTCGGCGCAGGATAGATCCGCCCGCCTTTCCTCTCCTCTCTTGTGACAACCGGACTAACCGGTTGGAGCGGTCGCGGCCACCTGATCGGTGTTGTGTTTCTGCGGCGTCATGTACTGGCGCCGGTATTCGTCCAGGAAGGTTTCGAGCGTGTCCGTATCGGCCAGCTTGTTGGCGACCTCCAGGAACTCCACGCCCTGCGCATCGATGGGCCGGGTGACCACTTCGAAGGCCGCGGCTTCGGGACTGTCCGCCATCTTGGCGATGTATTTGGTCTGAAGACGGTTGAGGCTGAGCTGGTCACCGGCCAGGGAATAGGCAATACCCGCCCTGAGGATGTCCCGCCGTTCGGTCGCATCGAGCGGGATCGAGTCCGACCAGCGCGATCCGTGCATGGCTTCCAGCTGCTCACCCGCTTCACGCCAGCTCTGCGCCGCCCAGAAGGTGTCGGCACGCAGGCGGTCCACGTCGCTGCCGCGCATGTTGCGCACCAGTTCCAGTGCCAGGTCCGGCCGCCCGCTGGCCGTAAGCGCCCGCGCCTCGACGATGTTGCGCTGACGTTCCAGGGTGGACGGCAGGCTGGCCTGCCGGGTCAGGTTGAGCACTCGCAGCGCTTCGTCAGGCTTGCGGTCAGCAAGATAGAGGGCGGACAGATCCGCCGCGATCTGCGCGCGCGCAGCACCCTTCAGGCGATTGTCCACCTGATGGCGCAGTAGCTCGATCGCCTGATCGAGCAGATCCACTTCCACAAGCCGCTTGGCAAGCAGGCGGACCATCTCGTCCCCCTGCCGTCCGATCGGGGTCATCTCGCGGAAATCGTAAAACAGCGCCAGCGCCTTGACCGGGTCCATCTCGTCGGCCTTGCCGTCCAGGAACAGCGAGGCGAACAGGCCGTTCATTTCCTCCTGCAGCAGCCGGGTCGTATCGGAATCCGGGTTCGCCTGCACGGCGGACTTCATGGCCTCGAAGGCCTCCCGGTAATGCCCCTTTTCCGCATAGAGCTGCGCCAGGAAGCGCAGCGTCTTGAGTTCGATCTCGTCCCCGCGCCAGGAGGTGGCAAGACCGGCAAGCTTGTCGATTGCCTCGTCGATGCTGATCTCACCGTCCCGGTAGCGGATCCGCAAGGCCCGGTACTCCGCTTCCGCCGCCCGCGGCCGATCCTCGGATTTCGCGACGAAATCGAAGGCCGACAGCGCTTCCTGAGACCGGCCCGAGGCATCCGCGACGCGGCCGCGCAGGATGTCGTAGCGCGCAGCCTGCGAACTGGTCACCTCGCTCGGCTCGATTTCCGCCAGCACCGAGTTCGCGACACCGAAGTCATTCGCCTCGACCATGGCCTGGGCCGCCGCGAGATTGAATTCCGCCTGGATGGTCTTGGGATAATTGCCCACGACCGCCCGTCCGCGCGGCATCACGATCCGGGCCTCGGTCCATTCGTTGAGGGCGACCGCGACAATGGTCTGCCAGACGGCGGCATCCGGACTGTTTTTCAGGTCCGGACGGTTCAGATGATTGTAGGCGTCCTTGAAGTGGTGCGCCATGGTTTGCGCCGCGCCCATCATGAGATTGTACGAACTGTCCTGCGCAAGCGCCGGATCCTCTTCGACGGCAAGGCGCATAAGGCCGAGCGCTTCCTGGGCGAACTGGTGCGCCAGATAGAAACGGCCGAGGTCCATCAGCGCCTTCCGGCGGTGCCCTTTCGGCGCCTTGCTCAGATTGTCCTGGAGGGTATGCAAACGGTCGGCATAGGTTGCCGGGCCCTCCGTCGTCAGCGACACGAATTCCACATAACCCGGCTCGTTCGGGTCCACGATGGAATTGAACGTCCCCGTACCGCCGCGCAAATGACGATTGGACAGGGAAAGCCCCCCGGTCTTCTCGATGATCACATCATCACCAAGCAGCTTCATGCTGACACCGTCGGATCGCGAAACGATGGCAACGCCTTGCGCAGAACTCAGGACGTCCAGATCGACGAATTTCTGCGGCTTGAGCAATCCGCGCGGCGGACCGAAGCCGGTCACGATGGAAATCTTGTCGCCGACGAACGGATCTTCGATCTCACGGATATTCTGCGGGTTCTTGTACAAGACCCGCAGGACCGATCCGCCGTCGCCACGCACATTGCGCTCCATCTTCAGCGGAATGGACGGTTCCAGGATCATGTCGCCGATGACGAGGCTCCAGGCATTGCCGTCCAGGCCGACCGTCGCCAGCACGGGATCGTTCATGTCCATGCGCAGGATCTGATAACCGTCCCGCTGCTCGACATCGATGTTGGCGGCCGTATCGGACAGGGCCGAAACCATGCCCCTTATGTCGATCGTCGCGTCCGTATCGAAAACGAGCCAGATACTGTTGTTACGCCGGAAGACCGCGCTGGAAACCGGCTCCACGAACGGAAACACGACGCGAACCGTCTTGCCGATACGCCGTGCTTCGGCGGAGACGAAATTGCGCACTTCATCGGCGAAATCATCCGGTGGGGTTTCCGGGGAATTGGGGATCTCCTGACCGCCATTCGCCCGCCAGACACGTCCGTTGCCCGGCTTGTCATTGAGAACGACGGCAGGCGGAACGGCATCATTCGCATTCGCGGGCCCGACCTCGACCGGCTCCGGCGCTGCCATTTCCAGCTGGGCCGCGCCTTCCGGCCGGGGCGCATCCGCAGGGCCGGGAGCAAGCTGGGCCGCGGCGACCGGTTCGGGCGCTGCCGGGGCAGCTTCCGCCGGAGCCGCCGCCTGCTGAGGCGCAGCGTCGGCTGCCTTTTCGTCCGTCTTGCCGGCCATCGCATCGGTGGGCGCATTGCCGGCCGGCTTTGCCGCCGGCATATCTTCAGCCGGAGGAGCGGCCTGTGCCGTTTCCGGAATGTCGGCGGCAGCCGTTTGCGGAGCGCTATCGGCCATCGCCGTGTCTTCGGTCTTGGCCGGCTTCGGCTTCGGCGCGACCGGGACAGCATCGGCAGCGGCTTCGGGAGCGGCCTTTGCAGAGGCGTCATCGGATTTCGGCGCGGCCCCGTCCTGCTTTGCCGGCACGGGAGCCGGAGCAGCGGGAACGGCTCCGGCGGTCTCGCCTTTCGGCGGAACCGGGGTCGAAGGCGTCTTTTCCGCCGGAGGCGCCGGTTCTGCGGGGGGCGCCGGTTCTACCGCGGGTAATGGAGCCGGTTGCTCGGCACCGGCCGCTCCGGGAACCGCATTGAAGGGAACCATCGCCAGCGCGGTCTCGTCCTGGACGGGATCGGACTGCGTTTCCGGCAGGAGCATCCCTTCTTCGGACTTGTCCGGTTGAGGCGCCGCTTCCGTGTTTCGGACCCCGGGCGCGGTAACCATCTGCTGGCCCTGGCCTCCGGCGCCCGCGTTCAGTGCGGCATTGACCTGCTCGTTGGCCGGGTCCCGCGGCTCCATCCGCTCCGGCGTGACATCGATGACGTAGGTCTGGTCTTCCCGAAAGGCCCGGATATCGACCGTGGGATCGACCCGCATCAGGAACTTCAGCTTGCCCTTGTCCAGAAAGGACGTGGCATCCACGACCCCTTGAGGCAAGTGCGCCCTGAGGTCGGAAACGTCGAGCTGAGCGGGATGGTTGAACGTGACCTTGACGATATCGTCCTCGCGCACGAAAGCGGTATCGAAACGCACCGACCAGTCGAATACCAGCCGGGTGAAGGTCGGATGCTCGCCGATGTGCAGGGTGACCTGCGGTCCTTCCTTCACCTTCAGCCGCGCCTGCTCCAGCGCCCGGACCTTGCGCATGGCTTCTTCCGCGCGCTTGGCGAGTTCACGCACCACGTCATCGGGAAGGCCCGGCGGCAGGCCCTGCCAGTTGGCCGGCAGAATGTCGACGAACAGCTTCTCGCCTGCTTCCAGGGTGTTGATCTGGAACTGGCCCTTGAGGGCGAACCGGATCGCGCTGCCGTCCGGGTCGCGGCGGGCAATGGTTATGTAGTCGCTGAGATCGAGCGGCACATCATCGACGTTGATGTCGATGGGGGTCTCGAAGGAAATCCTCAACACGCCGCCGGTGATGACAGCGTCGTAGACCGGCAGCAGGGTCCGGTCCTTGAAGGTCAGGACCATGCGGCCGTAGCCTTCCTTGGGCTGGACCTGAAGGTCCACCGGCTCCAGGGACTGCGCCCGGGCGGCCGGAGAAACGAGAAACTGTGCCGATATCGAGAACACGCACAGGAAAGCGGACATCAGGCCGACTGCCAGACGTCTTGAGCGCCGGGGCTCCCCCCGCGTCCCTCCGCGATTCCAGATGTGCTTCAGCACAGAGATTTTCCTTCGGATGCCACCTGTTCTTGACGTTATTTTGGCCGTATTAACGCGGCCTTACGCAAATCGCTGAAAAGTGCCGGATTTGACTAGTTGGAGCGGATTTTCGGCAGGTCGGCCTGCATTGGCTTGGAATCCGACACCGGATCATCCGTACTACTCGCGATGGCGACGGTCAGGCGCTCCGCCGCTTCTGCGGACATCTTGCCCAGAATATCCGCCATTTTGCGCGGCTTCATCTGACGCACCACCTTCAGCAACACCGGCATGCTCAAGCGGTCGAAGATGCGCGCAGCATCCTTGGGCTTCATGCTTTCATACATGGTTACAAGGCCCGCGATTTCGCTTTCGTCCTGCTTGCGTTTCTCCTCGACCTTGCCCTCGATCTGCTTTTCAAGCTTTTTCAGCTCTTCCACGCGCTTCTGGATGCGCTCCTCCGTCGCCTGCAGAAGCTTTTCCCTGAGATCGAGCTGTCCCTGCTGCTTGTCGAGATCCTTCCGCCTTTCTCCGAGGCTTTCCAGAACGGCGCGTTCGGCGGCCGATCCGCCGATTTCCAGCGATTCCGGCAACACCGGCGCTTCCTCGGGCGGCGCCTCGCCGCCCGGCTTCATGGCGCCGTCATTGCCGCCTGCGCCATCGGCCGGAGCGGAGCCAGGCATGGCAACCGTGGCATCACCGCCGGGTGGCGTCCCCGGCGCTGCCGCCGGCTGGTCCTGCGTCGATTCCTGCGCGACCGCTCCATCGATCGGAGCCACATCCGCCACCGGCCCAAGCACAAGGCCAAGCAGCTTCAGCGCCAGCAGGGCGCTGGCGGAGACTCCAACCACAGGAAGCAGGCGAATGTTCATGCAGCAGTGCCCCCGGACCGCTTGCGGAACTGCTCAAGCCGCGCCGTTGCCTCCGCCGCGGCGCTGCGGATGTCGTCGGCCCTCGGCGCGCGGACGCGGGCTTGAGGTTCGTGCATGGCAGGAGACGCGGCCATATGCGGCATGTGCGCCGGCATGGCTGCCGGCTGCGGCGCGGGCGCATAGGTTTCCCGGTGCACGGACGACCGGCTTGCCGCCTCGGCAATCTGACTGATGCGGGTAAAGACTTCCTCACCCTTCACGACCTGAGCCGCCAGTGCATTCGACATCTTCTCTGCCTGACTCAATCGGTTACCCAGGGACTGGTCGGCTTCGTTTGCCGTCGCCTTCAACCCGAGGATAGCGCGTTCGGCAATTTCGGTTGCCGTCATCAACTCGGAGATCGTCGCCCTTAAGGTTTCTTCATCGGCACGTAATCTCTGCAGCCGCGAGTTCAAGATCCAGCAATACGCAATGGTTACCAAAAGGAGAATCGCGACCAGGCCTTCGATGATCATTCCGACTGGCGGGGTGCTCATGGTGTCTCCATTTCGTTTTGCATGGCGCGCTCGAAAGCAGCCAGGGTCATTTTGGGTTTGCGCAGGTTCTTGGCGACCCGAATCGCAATCGAATCATCGACTTTCCCAAGCGTTCCTTCGGTCAGCGGAACGTTGCCGCATTTTATCGTGACCGGGTCCGCCGGGTCGACGTCGAAAACCAATGTTTGCCCAACATCCAGACTCAAAACGCGTCCAAGCGGCAGATATGTCTCGTAAAGCACCGCATCCACCTCGACTTCCGCAGAGTGAATCTCCGTCGCAAGGTGTCCTTCCCAGATCGGATCGCGACCGAATTTCTCGCCCATGAACATCTGGAGCAGCAGATCGCGAATCGGCTCCAGCGTTGCATAGGGCATCATGATCTCGACGGTGCCGCCGCGATCTTCCATGTCGATCCGCAGTTCGACCAGGATGGCGGCGTTCGCCGGACGCGAAATCGCCGCGAACCTCGGGTTGGTCTCAAGCCGTTCGAGGTTGAAGTGAACCGGCGACAGTGGCGCGAACGCCTGCTCCGCATCCTGCAGGATCAGAGCCACCATCTGCTGCACGAGGTTGGTCTCGATCGTGGTGTAGGGCCGGCCTTCCACGCGCACCGCGCTCGTGCCGCGGCCGCCGCCCAGAAGCACGTCGATGATCGAGTAGATCAGGCTCGATTCCACCGTGATCATCCCGAATCCATCCCACTCCTCGGCCTTGAAGACACCCAGAATGGCCGGCAGCGGGATGGAATTCAGGTAATCGCCGAACCGCACCGAACTGATGGAATCCAGCGACACTTCCACGTTGTCGGAAGTGAAGTTTCTCAACGAGGTGGTCGTCAGGCGGACAAGCCTGTCGAACACGATCTCGAGCATCGGCAGGCGTTCGTAGGACACCATTGCCGAGTTGATCAGGGCGCGGATACCGCTCTGATCGCCGGCGATCGTGTCCTCGATATTGAAGCCGAGGAGGTTGTCGATTTCCTCCTGGTTGAGGACACGGTCGGCGCCGCGGGTGGCATTTTCGAGATCGGGCTCGCTGTCGTCGATCATGGCCGCCCATTGCGCAGCCATGTCGTCGGAGCTTCCCGCCCCCTGCTCCTCGAGCGCCGCCCCCCAGGCCGCCGCTAGGTCGTCATCGTCACTGCTGCCTGCGCCCTGTTCGGCAAGTGCCGCCCCCCAGGCATCGGCCATATCTTCTTCGGACAGATCGTCGTCTTCGTCAGCCATTTCGCACCATCACTGGACGAGGATTTCCTTGAACAGGACCCCGTCGACATGCGCCGGATATACGGACAGGTTGATGCGCCTGAGCAATTCTTCCTTCAGACGGAACAAACCGGCGGATCCTTCTAGATCCGCGGGACGGAGCTCTCGCAGATAAATCTGGAAAGCATCGAGAATACGGGGCAGATACGGCTGTATCTGCTCGATCATCGCCCGGTTTTCGACTTCCAGGGCAATACGCACCTTCAGATACGTGGCCCGCCCCTCGGTCGCCAGGTTCACGGTCATTTCCGGCAGGTCGTAAAAGACCACCGGCTTCTGGGCTTCCTGCTCTGCCTGCGGCAGGCCGGAGGCATCTTTCCTGGGCGCACTGTCGCCCGACATGAAGAAGAAATATCCTCCCGCCCCTGCGATCAGAAGCACGACGACACCGATGCCGCCGAACAGGATCAGTTTTTTCCTGCCGCCACCGGTTTCCTCGTCGGCGCCCTCGTCGCCGTCGACCTGGGCATTTTCGTCGGCCATTCAAAACCCCGAGTCCTCTACACGCTCACGCGCGTTATAAGTTTCTAAAGAGTTAATGGTTAACGAGTGGTTACCAAAAGGTTAACGACCGCAACCCGGCAAAAATTGCCAATTGGTTAATTTCTGCCGGAAACCTTTACCGACCGCATCTGCCATCTCCAAATTTTCCCCTTGTTTTTCAATGCCTTGGAATTTGGCACACTCCCTGCAATCAGGGGAGCAGGCCGACGTTCTGGGGAGTTCGAAGGCCCGCCGGGGAGCAAAGGGAACTGTTAATATGGAGAATGCGCAGCTTATTGCCTTGTCGCGCCAGTCCGCCTTGCGGAATCAGCTCGACGTGGTCGCCAACAACATGGCGAACATCAATACGACAGGCTTCAAGTCGCAAAGAATGCTGTTCGAGGAATACATCATGCCCGTTGCCGAGGCGACGGAGTTCCAGGTCCCGGACCGCGATCTTTCTTACGTTCATGACGTCGGTACGCTGACCAACTTCGAGGCGGGGAGCCTCAAGACGACCGGCAACGACTTCGATCTGGCGGTGAAGGGCGAGGGTTTTTTCGTCGTCCAGATGGGCGACGGGACGCAAGCCTATACGCGTAACGGCTCGTTCCATCTGGACAACAACGGGCAGCTCGTGACCTCCGAAGGCCGTCCGGTTCTGACCGACAGAGGGCCGATCACCTTCAGCCAGCAGGACGGCAAGATCGAAATTGCCGAGTACGGCACGATTTCCACCGCGCAGGGCAACAGCGGCACGATCCGGCTGGTTAATTTCGACAACCCCCAGGAACTCATCCAGGTCGGCGATTCACTGTTTACGGGCGGAACGCCGGCGCCGTTGACCGACGGAAAGGTCGTTCAGGGCGCCATTGAGCAGTCGAACGTTCAAGGTGTCGAGGAAATCAGCCGGGTCATCGAAATCACCCGCGCCTATGAAACCATCAGCAAGCTGATGAAGGACACCGACGACCTGCGTCAAAGCGCGATTTCCGCGCTTGGCCGTCTCGAAGCCTGACAACGCCGGAGGACCCAATAGATGAAGGCACTGCATATCGCGGCCACCGGCATGAAGGCTCAGGAGCTGAATGTCGAGGTCATATCGAACAACGTGGCCAACATGCGCACGACCGGCTACAAGCGCCAGCGCGCGGATTTTCAGGATCTGCTTTATCAGAACCTGCGCCGCATGGGCGCCGAGACATCCGACGCCGGCACGATCGTCCCGACCGGCGTTCAGGTCGGCTCCGGCGTGAAGACGGCGGCGACCGCCCGCATCATGTCGCAAGGGTCTCTGGAAGAGACCAACAAGGAACTGGACGTCGCGATCCGCGGCGAGGGATTTTTCCAGATCGAACTGCCGGACGGAACGACGGCTTATACCCGGGACGGCTCGTTCGAACGCGACGCCAACGGCACCCTGGTGACCGTCGACGGCTACAGCGTCCTGCCGGGGATCACCATCCCCAGTGATTCCCGGGATATCACCATTTCCGCCGACGGCAATGTCCAGGTCGTCGACGGTACCGGGGCTACGGTCAACCTGGGCCAGCTCGAACTTGCCCGGTTCGTCAACAAGTCGGGCCTGGAAGCCATCGGCGACAACCTGTACCTGGAAACCGATGCCAGCGGGCAGCCCCAGACCGACACGCCCGGCAACGATGGCTTCGGCGATCTGCAGCAGAACTTCCTGGAAATGGCGAATGTGGATGCGGTGACCGAAATCGCCGACCTGATTGCCGCCCAGCGCGCCTACGAGATGAATTCGCGGATCATCCAGGCGGCCGACGAAATGTACTCCACCACCTCGAACCTCCGGTAGGGAGTAACGACAATGACCCGCATTTTCGCCCTCGCCGGGCTCGTAATCGGAACCCTGTTCTGGTCCTTGGCCGTATCCGCCGCCGAAGCCCCGGTGCTGCAGCCGGAAGTTCATACGCTTTCGGAAATCGTCACGATCGGCGACTTTTACCGCAATGCCGGAGATTTTGCCGGTATTCCCCTGTTCCGCTCGCCGGATCTGGGCACCTCCGGCGATGTGCCTGCCGAGCAGGTGGCAAAGCGCGCCCAGGCTGCCGGCCTCACCACGGCCGGCACCAATGGCCTGACCAAGGTCGTCGTTTACCGCCGGGCGGAAACCATCGGCCAGAGAGAACTGAAAACCATCGTGGCAAAAGCCCTGGCTGAACGGGACGCCTCGCTGTCGGAAAAGGATCTCGACGTCACCCTGTTTCAGGCGCCGTCAGCGGTTCATGCCGATCCGGGCGCTGAAAACCCCGTCAATGTGGATCAGGTGCTGTGGTCGCGGACCGACGGAAATTTCACGCTTCGGCTGAACGTCGCCGGCATCGGCGGTATCAGCCCGCTGACCCTGACCGGCGTTGCCAGGGAAATGGTGGAAGTCACCGCCCTGATCCAGCCGCTGAGCCGGGGCGCCATCCTGAAGCAGGAAGACCTCACCACCATCCGGCTGGCACGCGGCAGTGTTCCGGCGCGGGCCCTCACCGATGCGGATGACGTCCTGGGGTTCGCCGCCCGCTCGAACCTGCGCGCCAATTCCCCTCTGACACGGAATGACTTCGAACGGCCGGTCATCATTTCACGGGGTGAGAAGGTGACCGTCACCTACCAGCTCCCGGGCATGAAGCTCACGACCCGCGGACAGGCCCTGGAGGATGGCGCGGCAGGAGACATGATCGACATCATGAACCTTCAGTCCCGGCGGAAAATCAGCGCCACCGTCGTCGCACGCGGCCGGGTCCGGGTCGAACCGTCTGTCCCTGTGGCCAGCCTCAATGAAAGGGCGCAGCAATGATTTCAAACACGAAGTTCGCCCTTCTTGCCAGTGCCGCGCTCGCGGCCGCGGTCGGCGGTTGCGGAACGGCAGACAGGCTGTCCCAGATCGGCCAGCCGCCCGCCCTGAACGCCATCCAGGATCCGACAACGACTGCAGGCTACCGCCCGGTGCAGATGCCGATGCCGGAACCGCAGCAGGCTCACTACAATCCCAATTCGCTCTGGCGGTCGGGGAACCGGGCCTTCTTCGAGGATCAGCGCGCAAAACAGGTCGGCGACATCCTGACGGTCATCGTAACGATCAAGGACAAGGCCCAGTTTGACAACACGACAGAGCGCTCCCGCTCCGATTCCAGTGCCACCGGAGCCGGCGGCGCGCTCGGCAATGCCATCGACACGATCTTCCTCCCTGCAGGCAGTTCGGCCAGCGACATTGCAAGCGTCGACAGCACCAGCGACTTCACCGGAAAAGGCAAGGTCGACCGGGAGGAGACGCTGGAAACAGCCGTCGCCGCCGTGGTTCTCCAGGTCCTGCCCAACGGCAATCTCGTGATCGAGGGACGCCAGGAGGTCCGGGTGAATTTCGAGGTTCGCGAACTTGTCGTGGCCGGTATCGTTCGCCCGGAAGACATCACGTCGGAAAACACGATCGCCAGCGAGAAAATCGCCGAAGCGCGGATCGGTTACGGCGGCCGCGGCCAGATTACCGATGTCCAGCAGCCCCGTTACGGCAGCCAGGTCATGGATGTGCTGCTGCCGTTCTGATCAATCCGGACATTCTCCATCTGACATGGAAACAAGCTCCCCCGGCGGTCGGGACAGGTGTTCTAGAAGCCTGACCTGACCGCTGACAACGGGCACGGTGTGTCGCTCCCCGAACACCGTGCCCGTTTTCTTTTAGCCGGACTGCGCGCCTCACCTTCACCGAAACGAAAAAGGCTCTCCCGAACCGGGAGAGCCTTTCGCTGTTTCATGATGCCGAACCGGCCGATTACCGTAATTGATCAGTCGTCCCGGTAAACTTTCTCGCGCCGCTCATGGGCTTCCTGCGCTTCGATCGACAGGGTTGCGATCGGCCGGGCCTCCAGGCGCCGCAAACTGATCGGCTCCCCGGTCTCCTCACAATAGCCATAGCTCCCGTCCGCAATCCGTTCCAGCGCAGCGTCGATTTTCGAAATCAGCTTGCGCTGGCGATCCCTGGCCCGAAGTTCGATCGAACGATCGGTCTCGGAAGATGCCCGGTCGGCAAAGTCGGGATGGTTCTGGCTTTCCTCCTGAAGATTGGTGAGCGTTTCCTTGCTCTCTTTCAGGATATCGTCTTTCCACGCAAGCAGCTTGTTCTTGAAATATTCCCGCTGCCTGTCATTCATGAACGGCTCGTTTTCCGAGGGTCGATATTCAGACTCTAGTTCAACCGTCATCGATAGCTCCGGATTACCGTTAGGTCGCGGGCAATATATCCTCGACCCGGTAAACCGACAACGGTGCATTTTTCAAAAATAACAACGTAAAAATCATTGATTGATCAAACATTTAGGAAAATTAGAGCTTTTTGCGGGCTAACCCAGCGTCAAGACCGGCCGCACTCAGTCGGGGAATCGGCCGAGCTTTGCAAGCTCGACCTTGACCCTGAGTTCGATCTCATCGAGGACCGAATCGACCTCGGGATCGCCGCTCGATTCCCGCTCGGAAACCTCTTTCGCAAGTCCTTCCAGGTGCTCCTCGGAGACGTGTCCGGCGAGCAGATCGGTCTTGATCAGTTCGAGGCCGTCCAGCAGCGCATGCCCGCGCCGCGTCGCCCTGGATTTGCGGTCAGGCTTCTCGCCCACTTCCTGCAACGCCAGCAGGGCATCCATCCCCTGGATCGTTGACCCGCTCGAAAGCGCGCCTGTTTGCGGAGCATCGTCGCCCAGTTCAGGCGTGAAGGCGCCGTTGTCCGACGACGTGCGCTTCTTGGCGCCGCGCCCCTGCACGCCCGATAATGGCTTGTTTCCTGTAATGCGCATCTTTCTTACTCAGCTCTCGCCCGACCGCACCGCCCCGGTAGCGGTGGACTCGTGAGAATCTGCCGACAGAGGGTAATTGAGTCCGGGCTCACTCGGCAATATTTGCCCGCAACTTCACACCGCTCATTTTAGCACAAATACAATTCGCCTTCCTGTCGGCACCAAAACTTAAGGGAATCCGCCCATTCTGACAGCGGATCAGATTGACTTCGCCATGTTCGCGAAAACTGGCACGGCATTCGCAATAAGCAACGCGGATACACGGAAAAAGCAACGCGGATGTCCGGAAAACGTCCGGAAGCAGCCTGGACACCATGCGGACGGAAGAAAAAGACGCCGCTCAAGTCAGCGGTGCGAACGAGCGAACGAGAAACGATGAAACTGTTTACGAGAATCTGTTTTCTGCTCCTTGGCCTTGCGGCCTTCGCCGCACAGGCGTCGGCTGCCTCGCGCATCAAGGATATCGCCGATTTCGAAGGCATTCGCGAAAACCAGCTGATCGGATACGGTCTCGTCGTCGGCCTCAACGGCACAGGCGACACGCTCCGCGACGCGCCGTTCACCCGGCAAAGTCTGCAGGCGATGCTGGAACGCCTCGGCGTCAACACCCGGGACGTGGATCTCAAGACCAACACGGTCGCCGCAGTGATGGTGACGGCAAATCTGCCGCCCTTTGCGACACAGGGCACCCGGATCGACGTCAGTGTCAGCGCCCTCGGCAATTCAGACTCGCTTCAGGGCGGCACCCTTCTCGTTACGCCCCTGGTCGGCGCGGACGGGGAAGTCTACGCAATCGCGCAAGGCTCGGTCGCCATCGGCGGCTTCTCGGCACAGGCGGATGCGGCATCCGTCGTCCGTGGCGTGCCCACATCCGGACGGATCGCCAATGGCGGTCTCGTTGAACGCGAGCTGGAGTTCAAGCTCGCTTCCCTGACCACCCTGCGCCTGGCATTGCGCAATCCCGATCTCACCACCGCCCGGCGTGTGGCCCTTTCGATCAACGAACTGATCGGTCTGCCGACTGCCGAACCGCTCGATCCGGGCACGGTTCGCATCGATCTGCCCAAGGATTATGACGGCAACATCGTCGACCTCCTGACCGACATCGAACAGTTGCTGGTCGAACCGGACCTGGCCGCCCGCGTGGTGATTGACGAGAACTCCGGCATTATCGTCATGGGCCAGGACGTGAAGGTGTCGACCGTTGCCGTAGCCCAGGGCAATCTGACGGTCACCATCTCCGAAACACCGCAGGTTTCGCAACCTCAGCCCTTCTCCGGCGGCCAGACCGTGGTGGTGCCGCGGTCCCAGGTGTCGGTCAACAGCGACAACAACGCCAAGCTCGCGATTGTCGCGGAAACGGTCACGCTCAAGCAGCTGGTCGACGGGTTGAATGCCCTTGGCATCGGCCCGCGGGACATGATCTCCATCCTGCAGGCGATCAAGGCGTCCGGCGCTCTCCAGGCGGAAATCGAGGTGCTTTGATGTTCGACCCGGCAAAAAGTATCACGACCCCGGTCAACCCGCTGTCCGTCCTGTCCGGCGTCGACACCACCAACAAGTCCAAGGTCCGCGCCACCGCCGAAGGGTTCGAGGCCACGTTCTTGAACAACATGCTTCAGTCCATGTTCACCGGACTGGAGGACGGCGGCACCTGGGGCAGCGGCGACGGCGCCGAAGCCTGGAGGGGCATGCTGATCAACGAATACGCACAGTCCATTTCCAAGAGCGGAGGCATTGGAATTGCCGACGCCGTGGAACGCGAACTTTTGGCACTTCAGGAGGCCAGCCAATGAATGCCCAGACTGAAAAGGCGAAACTGCCTTTTTCGGTAGAACGCCCTACCAGCCCGGTCGAAGCGGAGCAGTTCTGCAACGCCCTCACACGGACGATGGACGAACTCCTGAGCCTGATCGAAAGCGAGACCGATCTGGTCCGAAACGGAAAACTGAGGGACGCAAGCACCCTTCAGCCGGAAAAGGCACGTCTCATCCACGAATACACCCGCGGAATGATGTCGGCCAAGGATCATGCGGTTGCCCTTGGTAATCTGTCGCCTGCAGCCACCCAGACCCTGCGCCGCAAACATGCCGAGTTCCAGCCGGTGCTGCGCATCAACCTGGCGGTCCTGTCCACGGCGCGCGAAGTGGCCAGCGACATCGTATCGACGGTCGCAAAGGCTGTCGGCGCGCAGCAACCGAACAGGACGACAACATATGGCCCGAACGGCGGCACGCCCACCGGCCCCCAATCGGCCCATGGCATCGCAATCAACCGGTCGCTGTAGGGTCTCCGGTCGAATGAACGATAATAATGAAAAGGCGCCCCTGGGCGCCTCAGACTGCTGACAAACCCCTGGCGTTAGCCGGGGGTTTTTGATTCACTGTTTTGATGTTGAAGAAACCCGGTCCGGATCAGACAGCGCTTGAGATGGTCACACTCGACCAGCTTGTTCCCGCCGAT
>NZ_JABFCZ010000001.1 GCF_014692675.1 Roseibium aggregatum
AAAAGCCGAAGGTCGCGATTGTCGCCGTCATGCGAAAACTCATCGTTCTCGCAAATACACTCCTCTCAGAAAACCGGATCTGGTGTCCAAACCATCCTTGACACAAAACACAGATGCTCAAGGGGGGGAGAAGGGCGTATGCGGAACCGATCGGTTTCCTGATTGTTTTCCCTCTTGAACCAAAGAGACCGCCATGAGTTCACTTCCTTCCGCCAACTGGTCCTATCCGACGTCCGTACGTTTCGGCGCGGGCCGCATCAAGGAACTTCCCAAAGCGGTGATGGCCGCCGGCATGCGCAATCCGCTGCTGGTCACCGATCCGGGTCTTGCCGGCCTGCCGATGGTCGCCGACGCCATCGCCAGCCTGAAAGAGGCGGGCCTTGAGGCCGCCGTCTTTTCCGATGTGAAGCCGAACCCGCTCGGCAGCAACATTGAGGCCGGTGTGGCCGCCTTCAAGGCCGGCGGCCATGACGGCGTGATCGCCTTCGGCGGCGGCTCGGGCCTCGATGCCGGCAAGGTGATTGCCTTCATGTCCGGCCAGACCCGCCCGGTCTGGGACTTCGAGGATATCGGCGACTACTGGAAACGGGCCGACGAAGCCGGCATCGCGCCGATCGTCGCCGTACCGACCACGGCCGGAACGGGCTCCGAGGTCGGCCGCGCCGGCGTGATCTCCAACGAGGAAACCCACACCAAGAAGATCATCTTCCACCCGAAGATGCTGCCGGCGACCGTGATCTGCGATCCGGAGCTGACCGTCGGCATGCCGCGCATGATCACCGTGGGCACGGGCATGGACGCCCTCGCCCACTGCCTGGAGGCCTATTCCTCGCCGTTCTATCATCCCATGTCCGAAGGCATCGCGCTGGAAGGCATGCGGCTCGTCTTCGAAAACCTGCCGAAGGTTGCCGCAGACGGATCGGACCTGGAAGCCCGCGGCCACATGATGAGTGCGGCCGCCATGGGCGCGGTCGCCTTCCAGAAGGGCCTCGGCGCGATCCACTCGCTGTCCCATCCGGTCGGTGCGATCTACGACACCCACCACGGCATGACCAACGCGGTGTTCACGCCTTATGTGCTGCAATACAACAAGCCGGCGATCGAACAGAAATTCGAGCGGCTGGCAGGGTTCCTCGGCTTCAAGGGCGGCTATCAGGGTGTGCTCGACGCGATCCTGAAGCTGCGTGAAGACCTCGGCGTGCCGCACACGCTGGCCGGCATCAATGTGGACGGCGAAAAGCGGGAACTGATCGCGGAAATGGCCGTGGTCGATCCGACCGCCGGCGGCAATCCGGTGGAGCTTACCAAGGAAGGTGCCCTGGAAATTTTCGACAAGGCCCTGTCCGGCGAAGTCTGAAATAATCGCTAACCGAGGCCGCGGCGACGCGGCCTCAGGCTATTTTCACAATGTTGTGGCACGGACCGGCAGTGTCGTGGTTTGTCGCGCATTCGACGCGGTTCCGGCCGTTGTGCTTGGCCGCGTACATGGCCTGATCGACCAATGCGACGATCTCGTTCAGATCGCAGGAAGTCGTGATCGAAGCCACCCCGGCGCTGACGGTGGCATTGAGTGGTGAGCCGTCAAAGAACCTGTGGTCGTCGGCGAAAGCCTTGCGTACGCGTTCCGCGATAACATAGGCCGTTTCGACCGAGGCCTCCGGCAGCACCACCAGGAATTCCTCTCCGCCATAGCGGCCGAACAGGTCATTCGGGCGCAGGGTCTTCTGCACGGTGTTCGCAAAGTACACCAGGATCCGGTCACCCGCCTGATGCCCCTGCGTATCGTTGATATTCTTGAAGTGATCGAGATCGAACATCACCATGGAATAGGGTGAGCCGTCCTTGCGGCACCGTTCAAGAAGCCGCTCGGCGCCTTCGAAGAACGCCTGCCGGTTGACCGCGCCGGTCAGGCTGTCGGTCTTCGCAGCTTCCAGGATCTTCTGCTCCCTGCGATCCCGGGTCATCAGGATCACAACGACGGCCGTGCCACCGGCATAGAAGATGCTCTCGAAGTGGATCATGCCGAACCAGCTCAAAAGATCAGGCGGCCCGGTGCCCTCGAATGTACCCGTCAGCAGTTCCTGACAACCGCCCAGAAATATCACCGCATGAAGGGACAGGATAACCATCAGTGCGCGCTGCCCCTGGAGCTTCTCTTCACGGTTCGACCACAGGCTCGCGGCCGCAAGCAGCAGATAGACCGTCCAGGCGCCAAACTGGACTACAACCGACCACTTCCTGTGATCAATGTCGAAAGGCGCAACGGCGACGGCCAGCAACACGGCAAGACCCGCAACAAGAGCCGGCAAGGGAACATGCCGTCCATGAAACCGTTCCACACCCGCCCAGATCATGGCCGGTGCCAAGGTCAGCGGTATCCCTGCAATCGCGGGGAGCACCGGATTTCTCAATGCAAAACCCATGACCAGCATGGTGAGGCCGATCGCATTCGCGCCATGGGCACAGGCCCACCATAAAAGCGCCGGCAACCGGTTGAACTGAACCCACGCTCCGAACAGGCACAAGCAGGCGAACGCCGTGATCAGCGTGTTTGAAACCATGAATGTGAACGTGTCGAGGTGCATCCAAAGACCTGCCAATCCGGGCGGGGCTACCGCTACGTGAAGATAGAGAATGCGTTCATATCTGTTTCGATTGCCTTAAACATACCGGACACTGGCCGGAACAGGGCGCTTTCCCTCGGGATGGTTAGGAAAACCGAAACCAAATCATAAAACTTGTCTGTATTTCAGCATCGCCGGAACCTGCGAAGAATTTCCGGACCTGTGTCAAACTCTTCCCAAAGTGTAACGGATTGTAATTATTGACTTATCTCAACGGACACGCGGTGGAGCATGCACTATGTTCGCGGCGTCCCAAGTCGAATATTTCCGGAGCACCGCACCAATGCCCGCCATTGTTTCCCGCTATGCGACCCCGTTGATCACCGGCCTTTTTCTGGTTTCCCTGATTTCCGGTATTGCCCTGTTCTTCCACCTCGGCGGCGCCACATTCCGTGGCATGCACGAGTGGCTGAGCCTGGTTCTGATCGTGCCGTTTCTCGCCCATATCTGGAAGAACTGGCGGCCGTTCCTGAATTACTTCAAACGCTGGCCGATGGCGATCGCGCTCGCCCTGTCTGTGATCGCCTCGGTCCCATTTGCCATCCCGTCATCTGACGGAGGCACGGGCGGAAATCCGATGGTCGCCGTTGCCGGCGCTGTCCAGAACGCATCGGTCACCGCTGTTGCCGCGCTCTACAACAAGACGCCGGAGGACATGATGGACGCGCTCAAGAGCCAGGGCCTGATCGTCACGTCGCCCGACCAGACCCTGCTTGAGGTCGCAAACGCCAGCGACAAGAGCGGCCGTGACATAATCTCCGCCCTCGCCCGGGTGAAGCGCTAGGCGCGAACCGCCCGCCTCTCTACCGGGAGCGGGCGGTTTCCTTATCCGTTCCGGTAGGTTCTCGCCAGATCCCTCAACTGAAAAAGCTCGTCGTCTTCCAGATCGAGCAGTTCGAAATAGGCGGCGAGATTTTCCAGGTAATCGATGTTCGGACCGAGATAGCCTTCGGCGGCGGCGATCCGTTTCGCGGTTTCCTCCAGGCTCATGGGCGGGAGCAGGAGGGGATTGTCCCGGTTGACCAGGAACGCCATGGCCTCGACCGGACCGTGCGCGGTTTCCAGTTTCAGGAACTCCGGCTTGTAGGAGCGCAGGATCATTTCCCGGCGCCAAAGGAATTTGCTTTCTTCTTCCAGGGTTTCCGCCGCCAGGCGGAACACCAGCCCGTTGCAGGTGCCGCCGGTATCGAGCCCCGCCATCAGGCCGGGTTGTTCAGGAGTGCCGCGGCCGACTTCGGACAGAAGGCAGAAGCGACGGTGATACCCCTCCAGGCGGGCCCGTCGCACTTCAGTGAAATGGAACGCCGGATCCCACATCAAAGACCCGTAGGCGAAGACCCACATGTCCTCGTGCCATCGGCCTTCGAGCGTTTCCAGCCTCGATGCTTCCCGGTCCTCATCGCTCCTGCGCCAGTTTTCCGGCAGACCCATCGACCGCATTTCGCGGTCCATGTGGCTCAGGTCCAGGGTGCGGAAACGGGATTCGTTGGCCGGAATGATCTTGGTTGCGAGGTTCGGATGGTGACGGAACGGGTTCGCAGCGTCCTGCATATCGGGATTTACGCCTCAATCTCTTCGGGATGGCTCATTCGAAACGGGTCCGTTGGTTTTAACCAACCTTGAACGACTTGTCACAAGGCCGGAGCGGACGACACGCGCCATTCACGTTTTCTCAAACCAATTTGACCTATCAACCCGGTTTCCACGGTGCCCGGCCACATGGCTGCCCGAATTCATGGAAAAAGTATCGCCATTCGTAATTTTTACGAGCCACCAAATATCCGGCTCGAACGTGATTAACCAATTCTAAATATTACGCTCCCGCGGGTGCCGCAGGGGAAGAGTTCTGCTATGATTGACAGCGTAAAATTACCTAGATCCAGGATTTTACATGGGATGGGGTAATGGGTTTATCGGAGAGGAATACACGCGTTCGCGTTTCCTGACAGGGATCGCGAAGACAATTGCGCTCGTCTTTCTGACCGCTGCATTGCCTGCGCGCCCCGCCCTTGCCGCCATCACCGTGCCCTATGATCCGGGCACCGATCTGCGCCAGATCGCGAAGACCTACCTGGGTGACGCGGATTTGTGGCCGTCCATCCTGAAGGCCAGCGGCATTGAACGGATCACCGACCTGACGCCCGGACAGGGCCTGACCGTTCCCACGACCGAAGTTGCCGCAGCGCGGTCTGCTCTCGACACCTCCAACGCCCGGATCCAGGATGCGAATGCCGCCGGTGCGCAGGTTTTTGCCTTCGACGAGATCGACAAGGCCATCCGCCTGCATGATGACGCCTTGAGCAAGCAGAAGGCCGGCGACTGGAGCAAGACGCTGGAGCTTGCCGTCGCCGCCGAAGGCCTTGCGTCCAAGGCCTATGCGCTGGCCGAGAAAAACCGCGACCAGGCAGCCGAGGCACGGCTCAGCGACAGGCAGGGCTGGGTGGAGGGCCAGCGCCCGGAAGACCTCGGCTGGGAGGAACGGAAGATGAATGCGGTCCTGATCGAGGAAGAGAAGGTCCGCACACTATCCCGTTCAACCGCACAGATCACTTTCCGGGATTCCGGCAGGTTGCGCCTCAACGCCAATTCCCATGCCGTCATCCAGCGCATGCGTGTCGATCCGCTGAAGAAACGGGAAGACGCCAAGGTCAGCCTGGTGGAAGGCGATTTCTATGCCCTGCTCGGTGGCGATTCCGACAGGAAGACGCTGCAGGTCGATGTGCCGGACGTGAATGCGCAGATCGATTCCGGCGACTTCTGGGTCCGCCAGGATGTCAGCGGCGCCAAGTTCACCAACTATGACGACAAGCGGGTCGAAATCGCCGCCCGGGGCGACCGGGTCGATCTCGGCCGCAACGAAGGCGTGGTCATCCGCTCGGGCGAAGCGCCGCGCCAGAAGGTCGAGCTCCTGGGCACACCGGACCTGCTGGCGCCCGCCGATGACGGAGAAGTCTATAACCGGACAGCCGACCTGTCGTGGAGCCCCGTCCGGGATGCCGCCGGCTACTGGCTGGAGGTCGCCCGCGACCCGAACTTCAATCGCATGGTGGATTCCGTGTCCGCCCTGCCCGACACGTCGTTCACGCTGGAGAACCTGGATACCGGCATCTATTACTGGCGGATATCCGCCCTCGACCAGTTCGGCCTGCCGGGGCCGCGCAGCCTTTCGCACCGGTTCGACATGCGGATCGATACCGCCCCGCCCTATCTGCGCCTGGACGCACCGCTCAGCAGCGATATTCACCGCGAGGCGTCGGTCGAGGTTAAAGGCGAAAGCGAGCCGGGTGCGGAGGTTTCCGTCAACGGCGCCCCTGCCGCGGTCGACACACAGGGCGCCTATCGCCTTACCGTCACGCTGCAGCCGGGCTCGAATGTGCTGACGGTCCTGTCCCGGGATGCTGCCGGTAATGAAACCAAAGTGTCGCGGGAAGTGGTCTACATGCCCGACACCACGGCAAAAATCACCTTCAATGCCGCGATCCCCCGGCTGTCGGCCAGGCACTTCGTCACAAACGGCAACGAGATTTCCCTGTCCGGAGAGACGGAGCATGACGCCAAATTGCAGGTTCTCGACGCCGACGGTTCGGTCCGCGCCAGCGCATCGACCAACGGCGACGGCGTTTTCGCCTTCACGCTTCCGCTTAGCGCCGATGAAGGCGACTACAAGATCAGCGTGATCAGCCCGTCGGGCTTTTCCAGCCAGGACAGTTTCAAGGTCAGCATCGACCGCAATCCGCCTGCAATCGACCTCGACACGCCGCTGCCCCGCCTCACCTCGACGGAGTTTCTTGCGCTTCGCGGCACGGTGACCGACAGCCGGACGGTGCAGCTCAACGGGCGGGATATTCCGCTCAAGGACAATCGGTTCGACGAAGTCATCACCCTGAAGGAAGGGGAAAATACCATCGAGATGTCGGCCGGCGATCTCGCCGGCAACGTGACGGTCGAAACCTGGACCGTGACGCTCGACCAGAGCCCTCCGACCTATGTGAGCCATTCGATCAAACCGGGCAGCGGCGGCCGGGTGAATGTGGAAGTCAAGGCGGACGACGCGAGCGGTCTTGCGAAGGCCGCGCCGTTTACCTTGTTGTCGAATGGAACTGAAGTGGACGGCTTCTTGCGTTACAACAAGCTCAGCAAAAGTTACAGGGGCGCAGTGGCGGTCGCCTCGGCTGATATTTCGGGGGTTCGTCTTGCCGGTATCGAACTGCAGGACGATGCCGGCAACAAGATCCGGGTCCGGTTGAAATGACGGGGATGGTCGCGGGAATGTTTTCAGTCGAAGCGCGCCGCTTTAGGAATATCCGCAGGAAGAAAAAGGCTCTCGCCACCGCCCTTCTGCTTGCGCCGCTGGCAAGCGTTGCGCCGGCTTCGGCGCAGCAGGCGAAGCCGATCGACGTGCCGCTGCTGGTCACCTACGGCGCCGACGCGCCGACCCGCGAGGGCGATCCCACCCACCGGCAGATCATCTATATCGAGCTTCCCGCTTCCTTGAAGGAACGGGTCTATCTGCGCCTGTTCGACCCCGAAAGCGGCGGCGATCACGATCTTCTCTACGGACCGGCCAATTCGGAAACCCGTTTCGCGCTTTATGGCGGCGATGGCGCCTTTGCCGGGGACACGGCGGCCGCGGACAAGGACACTCCGGCGGAGATCACGGGCGGTACCCTGCTGGCGGAAAAAACCTATACCGACGATGCCCGCACCGACGGCCAATGGATCACCATGGCCCTGTTTTCGCCGGAGGAAGGCGAGAAACGCGGTGACAAGCGTATCTTCCGGCTCAACGTGGAAGGCAAAAGCGGCAATGACGGCAATCTCTACGGGGTCGCCATCAGCCTGCGCGACCGCCGCGCGGTCCCGCCCGAGGGCGTCAAGCTCTTCTCCTATGCGCCGACGATCCGCGTCCCCAACAAGACAACCCTGACCGAATTGCGGTTCCAGGTGCCGGATCAGGAAACCGAGCTTTCCATCGACAATTTCGATGCGGCCTACGGCAAGCTGAACCTGACCACCGCCTTTCGCTCGGTTCCGCTGAAACCGTCCGGCCAGGACCAGTGGCGCAGCGAGACCGTCAGGCTGCTGCCCGACGAGCAGGGCCAGCCGGCGGCGATCACACTGCAGGGCGGGTCGGAAATTCCCAATGACGCGACCTTCTACATCACGGTGAAGGCGGACAGGTTCCTGCCGCTCGACCTGCCGCCGTTCAACTGGATCCCCAACCGCCGGCCCGAAATCAAGGCTACGGCCACCTTCCTCGACGGCTGCCGTGCGGTTGCCTTCGATGCGTCCCAGACCCGCGATCCGGACGGCAACCGCCTGTCGTTCAAATGGATCTTCTCCGACGATACGGTGATGACCGGGCCGGCCGTGGTGAAGGATTACGACAAGACCGGCCACTTCAAGGAACGGCTGGAAGTCCGCGACGATTCCGGCCAGATCGGCAACGGCAGCGCCAAGACGCTGGAGGTCTCCGTCAAGCATCCGCCCGTTGCCCGGATCGAGGCGCCGGCGATTGTGGGAACCGGCGAAAGCGTCCTGTTCAACGCCGGCACCTCGTCGAGCGAAGCGGCGGATATCAGCCATTTCAACTGGCACTTCAACGACGGCTTCACGGCGCAGGGGCCGAAGGTGACCCGCGTCTTTGAGCATCCCGGCGACTATCTCGTCTCGCTCACAGTCACCGACGATTCCGGCCATCCGTGCGACAACGGCACCATCGAAATTCCGATCCGGGTCAATGCCCAACCGGTCGCCGAAGCCGGACCCGACCGGCGCACCGACGTCGGCACACGGCTGAGCTTCGATGCCGGCAAGAGCTACGACACCGACGGCAAGATCACCTCTTACCACTGGGACATGGGCGACGGAACCAAGCTCGACGGCGCCAGTGTCGGGCATGCCTTTAAAACCCCCGGCACATACGACGTCGCGCTGACCGTTCAGGACGACGCGGGCGTCAGCAACAGCAAGGCCACCGATACGGCCCAGGTGATCGTCAATGCGCCGCCGGTTCCGATCGCGGGCGACGACCGGAACGTGGCCATCGGCGAAGTGATCACCTTCGACGGCAGCCGCTCAAGAGACCCGGACGGGAAGCTGATTTCCTATCACTGGGATCTGGGCGACGGCACCAGCGCGAACGGCGAGACAATCACCTATGCCTTCGCCAAGCCGGGCACCTACCAGGTCCGCCTGTCGGTGACCGACGATTCCGGCACCAAGACCCGGGGACGGTCGGATACCCTGTCGGTCCGGGTCAATGCGCCTCCGGTGGCGGTTGCAGGCGACAATCAGGTGGTGACGGCGAGCGCGGTCCATTTCGACGGCTCAGGCTCGTCGGATGCCGATGACAGCATTTCCGACTATCACTGGGACTTCGGCGACGGCACGACCGGAACCGGCGAAACCCCGACCCATGTCTACAAGACGCCAGGTACCTACGATGTCCGCCTGACGGTCACCGATGCGTCCGGCACCATCCGCAACACCGCCTCGGACACCATGCAGGTGGTGGTGAACACGCCGCCGATCGCCGACGCGGGGCCGGACCTGATCGGCGCGCCCGGCGAGGAACTGACGTTCCAGGGCAACCGCTCCATCGATCCGGACGGAGACATTTCGGCTTACGAATGGGACTTCAAGGACGGCACGCTTGAGACCGGCGAGATTGCGACCCACGCGTTCGAGAAGCCCGGGCGGTATTTCGTCCGCCTCAAGGTGACCGACAACACCGGCCAAGCCCAGGCGGTGGACTATGACGAGGCGGAAGTCATCATCAACGCCCCGCCCGTCGCCGATGCCGGCGACGATATTCGCGTGGCGCCGGGCGAGCTGTTCACCCTGGACGCAGGCCGGTCGAGCGACAGCGACGGCACGGTCACCGACTACCGCTGGGACATTGCCGGCATGGACGAGCCCGTCTATGCAAAAACGCATGAGATGAAGTTCGACGAACCGGGCACCTACACCGCCATGTTGACGGTCTCCGACGACAGCGGCGCCGACAACAGCCTGGCGGAAGACGAGGTCACCATCCGCGTCAACCATCAGCCGACGGCGGATGCCGGACAGGACGTCTTTACCGCCAAGAGCCTCGTGATCTTCGACGGCGGCGCGTCGTCCGACCCGGACGGCGACGGCCTGAGCTACACGTGGGACTTCGGCGACGGCACCACGGCGACCGGCGCCCAGGTCGCCCACACGTTTGCGACCGGAGGCAGCTTCCCCGTGGTCCTGACCGTCAGCGACGGCACCGGTCTTGCCAACGGGACCGACCGGGATGCGCTCACTGTCACGATCAACAATCCACCCGTTGCCGTTGCCGGCGAGAACCAGAGGCTTTGCACCGGCGACATCCTGGTCCTTGACGGCAGCAAATCGTCCGATCCGGACGGCGGTGTCCTGAAATACGCCTGGGACTTCGGCGACGGTTCCGGTTCCGATATCGTCAACCCGACCAAGACCTACCGGCGCGGCGGCGTCTATCCGGTCACACTGACGGTGACCGACGATTCCGGCCTCGGCAATGCCAGCGCACGCGACCAGATCGCCGTGACCGTCGACCAGGCCCCGGTCGCGGATGCGGGCCCGGACATCAAGATCTGCGCCAATACGGAAGCGACCTTCGACGGCTCCAGGTCCTGGGATGCGGACGGCGTCGTCAACCGGTTCCTGTGGGACTTCGGTGACGGCGGATCGAGCGGCGGCGACAAGCCGAAACATACCTACCGGCGGGCCGGCACCTATCGGGCCCAGCTGACCATCGAGGGCGACCGGGTCGGCCAGTGCGACATCCGCGCCACGGATGAGGTGAATGTCGAAGTCATTGCAGCCCCGGTGCCGCTGATCGAAGCCGTATCGGCGTTTCCGGTCGGCGAGGCGGTCAGTTTCGACGGGTCGCGTTCCTATCTGGACGGCGGTGTGGTCACCGGCTGGTCCTGGGACTTCGGCGACGGCACGCTGGCCGACGGCGCCCTGCAGAAGCATGTCTTTGCCAAACCGGGCACCTACCGCGTGGCCCTGACGGTCGACAGCACGGCCAAGTCGGACGAATGCCACATGATCACCGGCTATCACCTGATCACGGTCAACGCACCGCCGGTTGCCGATGCCGGCAAGGACATCGTCGTCGGTGTCAACGAGGAATTCGTACTTGACGGCTCCGGCTCCAGCGACCCGGAAGGGGCGATTGCAAGTTACGCCTGGGATCTGGGCGACGGCGCGAAGGCTGAAGGGGTCGCCATCCGTCACCGTTACAGCAAGCCCGGCGTTTATGACGTCAAGCTGACCGTGACCGACACGGCGGGACTTTCCAATTCCAGCGCAAGCGATACGGTCACCGTGATCGTTCAGGACGGCGCCACGGCGGTTCTGGACGCACCGGACGCGGTTTGCGTCGGCGAGCAGGTTACCCTTTCGGCCGCCCGCTCCACCAGTCCGGAAGCACCGATCAGCGCCTTCAGCTGGTCCTTCGGGGACGGCACCACCGCCGATGCGGAAAAGGTCACCAGACGCTTCGTCTCGCCGGGACGGTACAACGTCTCCGTACTGGTCGACGACGGCAAGGGCCGGACGTCCAGCCAGCGGCAGGCCTCCAAGGTCATCCTGGTCAACCAGCCGCCGATCGCGGTTGCGGGACGCAATCTCAATGCCTGCCCGGGGGCGCCGGTCGCCTTCGACGCCAGCGCCTCGAGCGATCCGGACGGCAAGATCTCCCGGGCCGAGTGGGACTTCGGCGACGGCGAGACCGCGGTCGGCATGACCCCGGAACACACCTACGCCAGACCCGGCACCTATGACGTCACGCTGAAGGTGATCGACGACTCCGGTTCTTCATGCAATGCGCGCGAGGACAAGATGACTGTCATCGTCAACACGCCGCCGACGGCCGATGCCGGCCCCGACCGGGAAGTGTTCACCGGCGGTGCGAACGATGCGGAAATCTTCAGCGCCTGGCGGTCCTACGATGCCGACGGAACGGACCTGTCCCATACCTGGGACTTCGGTCCGGACGGCCAGCAGTCGGGAGAACGGGTGGCTCACAGTTTCTCCGCCCCGGGCGACTATGAGGTCAAGCTGACGGTTTCCGACGGATCCGGCCTTTCCTGCGGCACCGCTTCTGATACGATCAGGGTGAAGGTGCGGGAAAGAGAAGCTTACTAGGGGTACTTACCCTGAGCTTCATTTGGGCCCCGCACCTGTGGTGGGGACCCCTTGGAATGCGGCTGACACTTCGCAAGAAGCTTCTTCTATTCGCTGTTGCGATTGCGGTTTTACCGTTGCTGATCGCGGGCCAGACCCTGATCCGGATCGCCCGTGACGAACTGAAAAGCTCCGCCAACGACCAGCTGACGGAAACCGCCCGGCAGGTAACGACCGAAATCAACAGCGTCTACAGCAATGCGTGGGCCGCGCCGCTGTCGCTGATCGCCAATGCGGTCGACAATGAAAAATTGAGTGTCGATGCCAAGATCGCGGTCCTGACCCTCGGCATCGCGGAGCTGCCGGACATCGTCGCGCTGCAGATCACCGTGGAAGGCAGTACACGGCCCCTGCTGGTCACCCGGGAAGGCTTCTCAAAGACGCTCGATGAGGCCGGGCTCGATCCCAAGGCGGTTTTAAGGCTCAATCCGGCAACGATCGAGGACTACAGGCAGGGAAACGAAAATCTCTCCCGCCAGGTCCAGCATCTGGACGGCACCGACATATGGCTCGCCTCCATCATCCTGCCGCTGAAAAATCCGCTGAACGGCAGGCCTGCCACCCTGTCGGCCCGTATCGACATCAGCCGGATCCGGGACTTCATCGACGCCCACGCCTTCACGAAGATCGGCACGATCACCATCGTCAACAAGCACGGTCAGCGTATCTTCGCGTCCGGCGAGGATGACTTGTCCGATTTCGACATCGTCGACGAGGCGACCAACCTGCTTGCCCTGCAGACGCGGGTGATCAGCGTCAAACCCTATGCCCGGCCCGACGGCGAGGTCATGCTGGGCGCCTTTTCCTTCCCCGACCCATTCGACTGGGCGGTGATTGCGGAAAAAAGCGAGGCAGCAGCCTATTACACCATCGATGTCATGACCCGGAACCTGATCATCTGGGTGGGCGCGGGACTGCTGGTCGCCGGCCTTGGCGCGATCCTGTTCTCGCTCGGCATTTCGCGGCCGATCCTGAAAATCGGCCAGGCGGCCATCGAAGTCGGGAAGGGCAATTTCCAGGCGCGGGTCACGGGCGTGAAAAGCCGGGATGAAATCGGCGAACTTGCCGGCCGCATCAACGAGATGATCGTGCAGATCAACGAGCGCTTCCAATTGGCGAAATTCGTATCCCACGGCACCATCGACGCCATCCAGGATTCCACCGACGGCAGCGTGCGGCTCGGCGGTTCCCGCAAGCGGGCTGCGATCCTGTTCGCCGATATCCGAGGCTACACGGCCTTTTCCGAAAGCCGCGAGCCGGAAGTGGTCGTCGAGGTGCTGAACCATTATTTCGCTTACCAGGGCGAGGCAGTCGCGCGAAATAACGGCGATATCGACAAGTTCGTCGGCGACCAGATCATGGCCGTGTTCCACGGCCCCGAGATGAGTGCGGACGCGGTGCGCTGCGCGGCCGAAATCCAGGACATCATGGAGGCTTCCTCCAGGGAAAATCCGGACTGGGTACTCGATATCGGGATCGGCATCGATGTGGGCGATGTGGTCGTCGGCGCCATGGGCAGCCCGGAGCGGATGGACTACACGGTTCTGGGCGACCGCGTGAACCTGGCCGCACGCCTGTGCTCGGCAGCCGCGCCGAAGGAGACCATGATTTCCGATGCGGTCTACGA
Source organism: Roseibium aggregatum (assembly GCF_014692675.1). Taxonomy (GTDB): domain Bacteria; phylum Pseudomonadota; class Alphaproteobacteria; order Rhizobiales; family Stappiaceae; genus Roseibium; species Roseibium aggregatum_C. The sequence goes on from NZ_JABFCZ010000001.1 coordinate 13,456, forward strand.
GGACATCAAGCACATGGACGAATTCGGCTTCGCGCCGCTCGCACCGATCAACGTGAAGGGCAAGTCCCAGCCGATCTCCGTTTACGCGGTGGAACTGGTCAAGCTGCCGGACGAAGAAGCTGATATGCCGGCCGATCAGGAACCGGTCGAGGAGCCGAGCCAGGCCGGGCAGTGAGGCCCATACGCGTTGCGGCTTGTCCGCGGGCAACTGATCGCGATACTCAGATCATGCTGTCGAGCAGCTCGCCCTCACCGATCCGGCCCAGCACCCGGCCCTCTTCGGCGACCAGGATCTCGGTCTCCGACTGGCGTTTCAGCTTGATGACATCGCGCAACGGTGTCGCGGCAAGACAGGTGACCGCACCTTCCGGCACCGGTGTCCGGTCGCAGGCGGACATGATGTCCTTGGCCCGCAGCACATTGAGCGGGTTCATGTGGCCGACGAAATCGGCGACATAGTCGTTGGCCGGTTTCCTGACGATTTCCTGCGGGGTGCCGAGCTGGATGACCCGCCCGCCGTCCATGATCGCGATCCGGGAACCGATCTTGGCGGCTTCGTCCAGGTCGTGGCTGACAAAAATGATCGTGCGGTTGAGGCTCGCCTGAAAGTCCAGAAGCTCGTCCTGCAGACGGTCGCGGATCAGCGGATCGAGCGCGGAAAACGGTTCGTCCATCAAGAGGACCGGCGCTTCGGTGGCAAAGGCCCGGGCCAGACCCACCCGCTGCTGCATGCCGCCGGAAAGTTCGTGCACCTGCATTCCGCCCCAGCCCTCAAGGCCGACAAGTTTAAGCTGATGAGACACCTTTTCGCGCCGCTCGGCGGGTTTCATGCCTGACAGTTCGAGACCAAAGCCGACGTTTTCGGCGACTGTCCGCCAGGGCAGGAGAGCGAATTGCTGGAACACCATGGCAATGCGGTGCCGGCGCAGCTGGCGCAATTCCTCTTGCGAACAGGTCGCCGGATTGACGGTCTTGTCGCCATTGCGGACGAGCACCTCGCCCCGGATCACCGGATTGAGGCCGTTGACGGCCCGAAGCAACGTTGACTTGCCCGATCCGGACAGGCCCATCAGGACGATCACCTCGCCCTCGTTGATATCGAACGTCGCACCGGCCACACCGAGGACCTGGCCGGTCTTGTCCTGGATTTCCGCCCGGTTCATGCCTGCATCGATCAGCGGCAAAGCGGTTTGCGGCTTGCTGCCGAAGACGATATCGACATTGTTGAAGGAAACGACCGGCTCCGTCATCAGCGCCCTCCCTCACCGGACTTCGTGCGGAAGAACCGGTCGAGCACGATGGCGACGAGGACGATGGCGACGCCAACCTCGAACCCCTTGGCGATGTTGACCGTATTCAGAGCCCGGAGCGTCGGTACGCCGAGACCGTCCGCCCCGACCAGGGCTGCGATCACCACCATGGAAAGCGACAGCATGATCGTCTGGGTGAGGCCGGCCATGATCTGCGGCAGGGCATAGGTCAGTTCCACCTTCCACAGAAGCTGGGACCTGGTCGCGCCGAAGGCCTGGCCTGCTTCCAGGAGTTGGACGGGTGTGGACGAGACACCGAGCTGGGTTAACCGGATCGGCGCTGGAATGGCGAAGATCACGGTTGCGATCAGGCCTGGAACCATGCCCAGCCCGAACAGGATCAGGGCCGGGATCAGATAGACGAAGGTCGGGATCGTCTGCATCAGGTCGAGGATCGGCCGGAGCGCGGCATAGAGTTTCGGGCGGTGCGCTGCAGCCACGCCGATCGGCACCCCGACCACCATGCAGACCACCGACGCACCGATCACAAGCGCCAGCGTTTCGGTGGTCTCTTCCCAGTAGCCCTGATTGATGATCAGCAGCAGCGAAGCCAGAACGAACAGCGGGAAGGAAATGTTGCGCCGTACGAACCAGGCCAGGCTGGTCACGGCAACGACAACGAAAAGCGGGTGCGGCGCCTGCAACACCCACAGGATCCCGTCAATCATCGCTGCGAGCGCATAGGAGATGCCATCGAAGAACCAGGCGGCGTTGTCGGTCAGCCAGTCGACGACCGCCTTGGCCCCCTTGCCGATCGGGATCTTGTTATCAGTCAGCCATTCCAATGAGATGTCCCCGCCCGTCTCAAGTCAGATCAAATCGAAATGTGAGAACGCCGGAGACGAAAAGCCTCCGGCGTCAATCGTTCGGATCAGAGGCCGAGAGCGCTTTTCACCGCAGCCATCGCATCGCCGCCGTCACGGGTGGTCACACCATCGAGCCAGGCTTCGAACGTCGCCGGATGATCCTTGAGCCAGGCCTTGGCCGCATCGGCCGGTTCCTCGCTGTCATCCAGGATCGCGCCCATGATCTCGTTTTCCATGGCGAGCGTGAATTTCTGGTTCTTCAAAAGCTTGCCGACGTTCGGGCATTCCTCGGTGTAACCGGCGCGCACGTTGGTGTAGACGGTTGCACCGCCGTAGTTCGGACCGAAATAGTCATCGCCGCCATCGAGATATGCCATATCGAAATTGGCGTTCATCGGGTGCGGTTCCCAGCCGAGGAAGACGATGTCTTCATCGCGCTTGGTGGCCCGGGCCACCTGGGCAAGCATGCCCTGCTCGGAGGATTCCACCACCTCGAATCCTTTCAGGCCGAAGGCGTCCTCGTCGATCATGCCGATGATCAGGCGGTTGCCGTCGTTGCCCGGCTCGATGCCGTAGATCTTGCCGTCCAGGCTGTCCTTGAACTTGGCGATATCGGCGAAGGACTTCAGGCCCTTGTCATAGGTGTATTTCGGCACGGCGAGCGTGTACTTGGCGCCTTCCAGGTTGACGCCGACGGTCTCGACAGACCCGTCTTCGCGATAGGGCGCAATATCGCCTTCCATGGTCGGCATCCAGTTTCCGAGGAAGACGTCAATGTCCTTGTTCTTCAGGGAAACATAGGTCACCGGTACGGACAGGATCTTGATATCCGTATCGTAGCCGAGCGCCTTTAGAACGGTCGTGGTCGCCGCCGTGGTCGCGGTGATGTCCGTCCAGCCGACATCGGAGAAGCGAACGGTCTTGCAGCTGTCAGGTTCTGCAGCGAATGCGGTGCCTGCGACCATGGCCGACAGCGCAAGACCTCCAAGAAACGCGGAAAATTTCTTCATGGTTTGATCCCCTTTTTGCATGCCCTGTTTCCGCTATTGGACAGCAAGATGCCCACCGGAAACAATGGTCTCATTTCGAATTTGCGCGTTTGTCCGCGCTTACCCCTTCGAATTGCGACAAATGAAACATCATCCATTATTTTTTACAAGTTTTCATTGATTGGCTGTTCAATTAAAATTAAGCACGGATCATACGGGAGATCGCAGATGCCCAAGATCGGTATGGAAGAAGAGCGCCGGCGCAGCCTGATTGCGGCAACCGTGGATGCCATCCACGAGAATGGATTCTGCGATGTCACCATCGCCCAGATCGCCCGCCGCGCCGGAGTCTCCGGCGGCCTTGCCCATCACTATTTCGGTTCCAAGGACCAGTTGCTGGCCGCAACCATGCGCCATCTCCTGAATGACCTGGGAGAGCAGATCCGCTCCCGCCTTGCCAGGGCGGAAACCCCTCGCGAGCGGATTTCGGCGATCATCGAGGGCAATTTCGCGCCAGAGCAGTTCCGTGAAGCGGTCATTGCCGCCTGGCTCGCATTTTACGTTCAGGCGCAGACGACGGAGACGAGCCGGCGCCTGCTGCGGATCTATGCCGCCCGGCTGGCCTCGAACCTGACCTTCAACCTCAAGGCCTTCATGCCCGCAAAGGACTCCAAACGGGTCGCCGAGGGAACCGCCTCGATGATCGACGGCGTCTGGATCCGGCGGGCACTGAAGGATGGCGCACCGGACCCGATGTCCGCGATCCGCATGGTGGAAGACTACGTCGAAGCCCAGATTTTCGTCCACCGGTCAGACACTTCAGGGGCAAGTGGAACCGCGCGATGAGCGACACTTTCGACTTCGTCATTGTCGGCGCCGGTTCGGCCGGCTGCGCGCTCGCCTACCGGCTGTCGGAAGATCCGTCCGTCTCCGTCCTGGTGCTGGAATACGGCGGCAGCGACGCCGGACCCTTCATCCAGATGCCGGCGGCCCTGTCTTATCCGATGAACATGTCCCAGTACGACTGGGGCTATGACAGCGATCCCGAACCCCATCTGGGCGGACGGCGGCTCGCGACGCCGCGCGGCAAGGTGATCGGCGGGTCGTCGTCGATCAACGGCATGGTCTATGTGCGCGGCCACGCCCGCGACTTCGACACCTGGGAAGAACTGGGCGCCGCCGGATGGGGCTTTAAAAACGTACTGCCCTATTACAAGCGCCTGGAACACGCGCACGGGGTCAGCTCCGACTGGCGCGGCACCCACGGCCCCCTGCATGTGACCCGGGGCACCAAATGGAACCCGCTGTTCGACGCCTTCGTCCAGGCCGGCGCGGAAGCCGGCTACGAGACGACACCCGATTACAACGGGCAGAAACAGGAAGGCTTCGGCGACATGGAGATGACGGTCCGCAAGGGCCGGCGCTGGTCCGCCGCCAACGCCTATCTGAAACCGGCGCTGAAACGGCAGAACGTCACGCTGATCACCGGCGCCTTCGCCCGCAGGATCCTGTTTGACGGCAAGCGGGCAGCAGGTGTCGAATACCAGGCGGGCAAGACAATCCGGTCCGTCGCCTGCCGGCGCGAAGTGATCATCTCGGCCTCCGCCATCAATTCGCCCAAGCTCCTGCTGCAGTCCGGCATCGGCCCGGCAACACAGCTTGGCGAGCACGGGATCGACGTGATCGCCGACCGCCCCGGCGTCGGAGAAAACCTGCAGGACCATCTGGAGCTTTATATCCAGCAGGCCTGCATCCAGCCGATCACGCTCTACAAGCACTGGAACCTGGTTTCCAAGGCCCTGATCGGCGCCCAGTGGCTGTTCACCGGAAAGGGGCTCGGCGCCTCCAACCAGTTCGAATCCTGCGCCTTCATCCGCTCCAAGGCGGGCGTCGACTATCCGGACATCCAGTTCCACTTCCTGCCCTTCGCCGTGCGTTATGACGGCAAGGCGGCCGCGGAAGGCCACGGATACCAGGCGCATGTGGGACCGATGCGCTCCAGGTCGCGCGGCCGGGTCAGACTGACCTCCGCCGATCCTCTGGCCAAGCCGTCGATCCTGTTCAATTACATGTCCGAGGTGAGCGACTGGCAGGATTTCAGAACCTGTATCCGCCTGACCCGGGAAATCTTCGCCCAAGAGGCCTTCGCCCCCTACCGGGGCAAGGAAATCCAGCCGGGAGCCGCCGTTCAAAGCGATGAAGACCTGGACGATTTTATCCGCGAGCACGTCGAAAGCGCCTATCATCCGTGCGGAACGTGCCGGATGGGACAGGCGAGCGACCCCATGGCCGTCGTCGACCCGGAGTGCCGGGTGATCGGTGTGGACGGGCTTCGGGTTGCCGACAGCTCGATCTTTCCGCAGATCACCAACGGCAATCTGAACGCCCCGTCGATCATGGTGGGCGAAAAAGCGGCCGACCACATTCTCGGCAAGGATCCCCTGCCCGCCTCCAATGCGGAACCGTGGATCCATCCGGAATGGGAAACGCACCAGCGGTAGCGACCGCGTTTCGGCGAAAACAACGAGCGAACGCAAGAAGACGCAGATGCGCGCACAGCCCAAAGCCTCCCACTATATCGGCGGCCGGTATGTCGAGAGCCCGGAGGGGCATCCCTTCCCGTCGATCTATCCGGCAACCGGAGAAGCAATCGCCTCGCTTTATGGCGCCGACGAAAAAACCGTCGAGGCGGCAGTCAGCGCCGCCGTCGAAGGGCAAAAGATCTGGGCGGCCACGGCACCGGCGGAACGCGGGCGCGTCCTGCGCCGGGCCGCCGGGCTGATACGCGAGCGCAACCGGGATCTTTCGATCCTGGAAACGCTCGACACCGGCAAGCCCCTGCAGGAAACGCTGATTGCCGATGCGGCCTCGGGCGCCGACTGCCTTGAGTATTTCGGCGGGCTGGCGGCAACGCTCGCCGGCGAGCATATCGATCTGGGCGGGTCCTTTGCCTACACCAAGCGGGAACCGCTCGGGATCTGTGTCGGCATCGGCGCGTGGAATTATCCGATCCAGATCGCCTGCTGGAAGGCCGCACCCGCCCTTGTCTGCGGCAACGCCATGATCTTCAAGCCTTCCGAGGTCACACCGCTCACCGCATTGAAACTCGCCGAAATCCTGACCGAGGCGGGCCTGCCGGACGGGGTGTTCAACGTGGTACAGGGCTACGGCGATGTCGGCGCGCAGCTCGTCTCGCATCCGGCAGTCGCAAAGGTGTCCCTGACCGGCTCGGTTCCGACCGGCGCCAAGGTCGCAGCCCTTGCCGGCGAGCACCTGAAAAAGACGACGCTGGAGCTGGGCGGCAAGTCGCCGCTGATCGTTTTCGACGATGCCGACATCGACAACGCGGTCTCGGCGGCAATCAACGCCAACTTCTATTCCAGCGGCCAGATCTGCTCCAACGGCACCCGTGTCTTCGTGCACAGCGCAATCCGGGACAGGTTCCTGTCCCGGCTGGCGGAACGGACGGCCAATGCCGTTCTCGGCGATCCGCTCGACGAGGCGACCAGTATCGGGCCGCTGGTGTCGAAACCGCAGCTCGACAAGGTGCTGGGCTACATGATGATCGGCCAGGAGGAAGGCGCACGGCTTGTCTGCGGCGGCAAACGGGCGGATATTCCCGCCTTCTCCGATGGCCTCTTCGTCGAGCCGACCGTCTTTGCCGACGTGACCGACGGCATGCGCATTGCCCGCGAAGAGATCTTCGGGCCGGTCATGTGCGTTCTAGACTTTTCCGACGAGGCCGACGTGATCGCGCGCGCCAATGACACCGAGTTCGGCCTGGCCGCCGGCGTTTTCACCAGGGACATCCAACGGGCCCACCGGGTGATCGACGCGCTGCAGGCCGGCACCTGCTGGATCAACACCTACAATCTGACCCCGGTCGAAATGCCGTTCGGCGGCTACAAGAAATCGGGCATGGGCCGCGAGAACGGCCACGCGGCCATCGAGCATCACAGCCAGATCAAGAGCGTCTACGTTGAAATGGGCGGGGTCGAGGCTGCGTTTTAGGTCCTGACCCTAAGCTCCACCGGCGCGGAGCGCCGGTCGGGGGCTGCTGGCCGCGGGGGCTGTTTCGCCGCGTCTGTAGGCCTTGGGCGACACCCCGAACCAGGTCTTCGCGGCCCGGGAAAAGGTGCTCAATTCGGAGTAGCCAAGCAAATAGGCGATCTCGCTCAGTTGCAGCTTGCCTTCCTTCAGATACTGTTCGGCAAGGACCTTTCGTACCCGGTCGACGGCCTGCCGGAAGGTCTGGCCGTTTTCCTCCATTTTCCGTTGCAGCGCCCGTTTCGACATCGCCATTTTCCGGGCGACAGTCTCGAGAGACGGATCGCCCTCTTTCAGGGCTTCGTTTATCGCGCGGGAGATATTGTCCAGGTGATTTTCTTCGATGTGCTTGCCGGAGAGCCTGGCAAGCGCCGTTTTCTCGACCAGTTGATACAGATTTTCCTCTGCCCCCAAAGGCGCGACGTTCATCACCTCAAGCGGAATACCGATACGGTCTTCCTCGCAGCCGAACCGGATGTTTCTGCCCAGGATCCTGCGATAGGTCTCGATTTCACGGGGCCTGACCTGGGTAAAGTCGAAACTCAGTTCCACTTCCATCCCGCCCAGCATGTGCCTGATCCGGCTTGCCGCAAAGGACATCGCCTTCGCGGTCAACTGAGTGCGGGGGCCATACAGATTGCTGATCTGCAGGGACAGGTAGCGTTTCCCGTTCTCGTCGCTGAGCGAACTCTGCGTGATATTGGAAAGGATCCGTTCGAAACGTCGCCAATTCTCCAGGGACTGGGCAATGGTCGGCGCGGTGAGCGCCACATAGTCGAAAACCTTGACCGTTCCGACAGGCACCTGAGATCCCAAGGTCACGCCGATGGCGTCGTTTCCGGTGACCCTGGCGAGATACTCGTGAATTTCAAGGTACACTTCCGATGACGCGACACCTTCCGGATCATCGGTCACCTTGGGATCGAATCCGATTTCGCTTGCCACGTCGCCCCAGTCGAAACCCAGAGCTTCGAGCTGAGCCCGGGTACTTACGAGCAACTGCGCGTAAATCTTTCCAGGTGACTTGGCCATGGGCTCCCCCGGCGCCGGATCGAACGAAAACGATCTCCAAACGCTAGCCCCGGCCCAGTTCGCATGTCAAACAATTCGGCGCGTTGCGACAAATTTCATGTCACATTACGCCAAGTTTTTCCTCCTGCCCCGCGCGACATTTTTTGCAGCCTTCCCTGCGGCAGACAGCTATAAGCCGACACTATGCGAGATCTGGATGTCCTGATAATCGGCGCCGGCGCGGCCGGGCTCATGTGCGCCATCGAGGCGGCCAAGCGCGGGCGGCGGACGCTCGTCATCGACCATGCGAAGAAGCCGGCCGAAAAGATCCGGATTTCCGGCGGCGGCCGTTGTAATTTCACCAATCTTCACTGCAGGCCGCAGAACTTCCTGTCGCAAAATCCGCGGTTCTGCATCTCGGCCCTGAAGCGCTACACCCAGCACGATTTCCTGGCGCTCGTCGACCGGCACCGCATCGGCTGGCACGAGAAAACCCTTGGCCAGCTCTTTTGCAACGACAGCGCCAGGGACATCATCGACCTGCTGCTTTCGGAACTCGACAAGGCTGGGGCCGCATTGAAGCTGGAAACCTCCGTAACCGGCCTCTCGAAGCCCGATGACAGGTTTTCCGTCGAAACCAACCATGAAACCATCCGTGCGAGGTCGTTGGTGATCGCCACCGGCGGACCGTCGATCCCGAAGATGGGCGCGACCGGTTTCGGCTATGACGTGGCAAAGCGCTTCGGCCTGAATGTGGTTCCGCCGCGCCCCGCACTCGTGCCGCTCACCTTTTCCGACGCCAACAAGGCGCTGTGCGCGAAGCTTGCAGGCGTTTCCGTGGACGCCGTCGTCTCCTTCCAGAAGACCCTTTTCCGCGAAGGCCTGCTTTTTACCCACCGGGGGCTGTCGGGCCCGTCGATCCTGCAGATTTCCTCCTACTGGCAGGAGGGCAAGCCGATCACGGTGAACCTGGCGCCGGAACAGGATGCCTTTGAAACCCTGCGCGCGGCGCGGACGGAAACGCCGAAGCAGGATCTGAAAACCGCCCTTGCCGCTTTCCTGCCCAAACGCCTGGCGGACGAACTGGCCGCGGAGTTCAAGCTCACAGGCCGGCTGGCGGATTGTTCCGACAAGGTGCTCCGCCGCGCCGGTGACCTTATCAACCGCTGGCAACTGGTACCGGCCGGCACGGAAGGCTACCGCACGGCGGAAGTCACGCTCGGCGGTGTCGATACGAAGGACCTCTCGTCCAGGACCTTCGAAGCGGCAAAGGTTCCCGGCCTTCATTTCATCGGCGAAGTGGTCGACGTCACCGGTCATCTCGGCGGGTTCAATTTCCAGTGGGCGTGGTCGTCGGGACATGCCGCGGGACAGGCCGTTTAGTAAAAAATGCTGCTTTGCACAATAAATGGATGACCGTACCTCAGATGCCGTTATACTCGGCAAAAAGCGGGATGTATCGGGGAGCATTCATGAAACGGGTAACGATCCACGATGTGGCGGAAAAGGCCGGTGTCAGCCTTGCCACCGTTGACCGTGTAATGAACGGCCGTTCGGGCGTACGCAAGATCACCATCGAGAAGGTGCAGGCCGCCGCCGACGAATTGAACTATACGCGGGACATCTTCGCCGCCAATCTCGCCAAGAAGCGCAATTACCGGTTCCAGTTCCTGATCCCCAACGGCCCGAACGCCTTCATGGAGGACCTCAACCAGGAAGCGCGCAAGCATGCCGAAACGCTTCTGCGCGAGCGCGTCGACATTCACATCGAACCGATCGACGCCTTCGACGCGCATCGGGTTGCGGGAACGCTGGCGATCCTGGACAAGTCGGTCTGCGACGGGGTCGCCGTGGTCGCTCCCGCCTTTCCCGAGGTGCGGGCTGCCATCGACCGGCTGCAGGACCGCGGCGTGCACGTGGTCACGCTGGTGTCCGACCACCCTGCCTCCATGCGCCGGCGGTTCATCGGCATCGACAACATGGCCGCCGGGCGCGCGGCCGGCCGGCTTATGGGCCGGTTCCTGCCGAAGGCGCCGGGGAAGATCGCCGTGATCGCCGGCTCCCTCGGCTTGCGCGACCACGCGGAGCGGCATACGGGCTTCGCGAAAGTGCTCTCGGACGAGTTCCCGCATCTGGACTTGTTGAAGGTCCGCGAAGGGCGTGACGACAACGGCAAGAACGAGGATATCGTCGGCAAGCTCCTATCGGAGCATCCCGATCTCCCCGGGTTCTACAACATCGGCGCCGGCAATCGCGGCGTGATCGCGGCCCTGGAAAAAAGCGCCCGCGCCCGGGACATCACCTTTATCGGCCACGAGCTGACGCCCTACACCCGGGCTGCGCTCCTCAACGGAACCATGGATGCGCTCATCGCCCAGAATGCGGGGCACGAAGTGCGCAGCGCGACCCGCATCCTGAAAGCGCTGTGCGACGGCACGCCCGTTCTCGACGACCAGGAAACCATCGGCATCGACATTTTCATGAAGGACAATCTGCCCGACCAGCCTTAGGGTGCGGATTTTGCTCAGGCCGTTTTTTGAAACTTAAATATTCAAAAAACTGGAATTTTGGGCTAAAAGGTGGGTCTGACACTCAAATATAACCGTTGACGATCCCCGTCCGAGCGACCATATCTATTGCCATGCGCCTGACTCAACAAACCAACTACGCCGTCCGTGCTCTCATGTATTGCGCGGTCAACAACGACAAGCCGAGCAAGGTTGCCGATATTGCGGCCAGCTTCGACATGTCGGAGACGCATCTTTTCAAGATCATGAAGGTTCTCGTCGACGCGAACCTGATCAAGACCATCCGCGGGCGCAACGGCGGTGTCATGCTGGCCCGGCCGGCATCGGAAATCACTGTCGGCGAAGTCGTGCGCGCGGCGGAAGAAAGCTTCCTCTTGGCCGAGTGTTTCGACAGCGGCCGCAAGGATTGCCCGCTGATCCTGTCCTGCGGTTTCAACGGCCTGCTTCATGAAGCGCTCGAAGCCTTCATGGACGTGCTCGATACCAAGACGATCGCAGATCTGGCCGAAGACCGCATGAGCATGCGCGATCTGTTGAAGATCGAAACCGGCCAGCCCATGGCTGCCACCAACTAACGCTTTTCCATTTTCCGGATTGTTTTGAGGTGACCTGCCGCAGGCGATGCGGCGGGGGATATTTTGCGTCTGAATGCGGCCAAATGAACCGCCCTTCCCGCCTTTGAAGAAATGTCCTGGCTGGCTTACCGCTGAGGGAGAGGAGAGGGCGGTTGGCTTGCCGGACATTTCGGCTTGTTCAGCCGGCCTGAGCGGCTTGCAGAGGACGCGAATTCCGCTTCGCCGCAAATCAGGCATTGCCTTCATACTTAAACTTGAGTATCTGTGTCAAGTATAAAGCTGAGTTAAAAACTCAACTTTATAACGTTTCTAATCTTTTGAAATATCGGGTATTTTCGATGCAGACCTCGAAACCGCGCCGTGAAAGGCTCTCGCTTCCTTCCCCCCGCAGGGCGTCCGACGCCCCCGGCCAACCGGGGTCGGACATGCTGGACACCAGAACCCTTTTCAAAGGCAGGCGGGAACTGAAGATCCTGCATAATTCCGATACCTACCGGCTGACCATCACCAAGCTCGGCAAGCTCATTCTCACCAAATAGCGGGACCGGATGAACGCCCCTCCCCGGTCAATGTCGCCTGCGGACAAGAAAAGTCCGCTCCGCGCGGGTGACGCGGGGCCAAAAGCGGGCCATGATTGCATGATCGGTTCCTGCGAAATGGTCGCGCATGTTCATCAGTGTCTTCGACATCTTCAAAATCGGCATCGGCCCGTCCAGTTCCCACACGGTCGGTCCCATGGTCGCGGTCCGCCGCTTTCTGGACCGCGTTGCCGACCTGCCGGAGGTGGAGGCCCGCGCAAAGCGGATCACGGTCACGCTGCACGGGTCGCTGGCCTTTACCGGCAAGGGCCACGCCACCGATCACGCGGTGTGTCTGGGCCTGATGGGCGCAACACCGGACACGCTCGATCCGGACCAAGTCGCGCCGATGCTGGAGAAGCTCGGCCAGGAGAAACGGCTTACGCCCGACGGCCTGCCGCCGCTTGATTTCGACCCGGAAACCGATGTCGTTTTCGATTACGGGCCGCCTCTGGAAGCGCATTCCAACGGCATGACCTTCCGCCTGCTCGGCGCCGATGGCGAGATGATCGACGAATTCGTCTATTATTCCATCGGCGGCGGCTTCGTCGTCACCGAGGCGGAAATGCGCAACACCCGCAATGCGCGGGACGAACTGAAGAACCAGGACGTCCCCTACCCTTTCGCCTCGGCGAAACAGATGCTGGAGATGGGCTGCCGGTCCGGCTGCAGCATCGCGGAGATGAAGCTTGCCAACGAATGCGCCGAATCGTCCCCGGAGGAAGTGAATGCCGGGCTGGACCGTATCTGGTCCGCCATGGACGCCTGCATCAACCGGGGCATCTCCGGACACGGTATCCTGCCGGGCGGGCTCAAGGTGAAGCGCCGGGCGGGCGAGATCTATCAAAAGCTCATCCGCGAGGGGCGCACCAACCAGCCCTATGAGCACACGGTCATGGACTGGCTCGGCGTCTATGCCATGGCGGTCAACGAGGAAAACGCCTCCGGCGGGCGGGTCGTCACCGCGCCGACCAACGGGGCGGCCGGTGTCATCCCCGCCGTCACCCGCTACTATCTCGACCATTGCCCGCACGCCAACCAGGAAGGTATCCGCATCTTCCTGCTGACGGCGGCCGCCATTGGCGGCATCATCAAGGCCAATGCCTCGATCTCCGGTGCCGAGGTCGGCTGCCAGGGCGAGGTCGGGTCTGCCTCGGCCATGGCCGCGGCCGGTCTGTGCGCAGCACTTGGCGGCAGCAACGAGCAGGTTGAAAACGCCGCCGAGATCGCGCTAGAACATCACCTCGGCATGACCTGCGACCCGATCGCAGGCCTCGTCCAGGTGCCCTGCATCGAGCGCAACGCCCTTGGCGCCGTCAAGGCGGTCACCGCGGCCTCTTTGGCGCTGCGCGGCGACGGCAGCCATTTCGTGCCGCTGGACGGCTGCATCGAGACCATGCGCCAGACCGGTCTCGACATGCGCGACCAGTACAAGGAAACCTCCACGGGCGGACTCGCGGTGAATATCGTCGAGTGCTGAGCGCCGCGCCCTTTCGAAATCGCCTTACGCTTCCATGTCTTAGCCTCCGCATTGCCCCCTGACTGCGGCATCGGCGCTGTTGCGACTGCAGGTCCCGGCAAATAATGTCCCGTTGTTTTTCGTGCTTGAGGGAGGCTCGGCAATGGCGCTTTACAGCGATGCCGCGATGGTTCTGTTTTACGATATCGACGGCAACACAGCCGATCACGACGACTGGCACAGCTACGAGCATTTCCACGAGCGGCTTTCCGTGCCCGGCTTCCGCCGCGCCACCCGCTGGGTGGCAAGAGACGCGGAGCCTCGGTATCTGGTCACCTATGAAGTCAGCGATGTCGATGTCGCAACCTCCAAGGGTTATCTGGACCGGCTGAACGATCCGACGCCCTGGACCAGCGAGATGATGCTCCGGTTCCGCGGCATGATCCGCGGCTTCTGCCACATCACGGCCGGTTCCGGCTTCGGCTTCGGACAGGCGGCCATGGCACTGCGCTTCCTGCCCATTGAGGGCGAGGAAGAGCGGCTCTCAACCTGGATCGCACAAGATGTCCTGCCCGCCGTCACCTCCAGGCGCGGCATTGTCAGTGCCCATCTGTTCCGGCCGGTCCCGCCGCCGCCGATGACCAGGGAGCAGGCGCTTCGCGGTCCCGACAAGGCAATGCCGTGGATGGTGCTTGTGACGGCCTGTGATGATGCTGCCCTGGAACAGGCCGTGGCCGCGCATCTTTCGCCCGAAAGCTTCCAAAGCAACGGCGCGAGCGAAGAGATCATTCTCGGAAGCTACGGCCTGCACTACACGGCAACGGCAGAAGAGGCAGCGCGAACGGCCCCGCTGCCGGTCCTGACACCGGAACAGCGCGCCGGCGGCGGACCGCGCGGCTAGAGACGGCTATCTAGTTCTGCTGTCTCTAGTTTTGCTTCAGGCGCGTCTTGTGGGCGTGGGCGATGTGGCGCTTGGCAGCGGCTGTGGCGGCCTCGCTGTCGCCGGCGGCTATGGCATCGACGATGGCCGCGTGTTCCTCGACCGCGGTTTCGCGGCGTTCCGGCGTGTCCAGCGTGGTGCCTGCCATCAGGATCAGCGACAGGCGCAGGTGGTCGATCAGATCGACCAGGTAACGGTTGTGCGAGGCAAGGCACAGGCGGCGGTGGAATTCGCGGTTGGAGCGGACCAGGCTGTCCTGATCCTCGATGCGCTTGCGGTCGGCCTTGACCAGATCCTGCAGGATTTCCACCTCGGGCCTTGAGGCATGTTTGGCCGCAAGGCCCGCGGCCGTGCCCTCCAGCACCTCGCGCATGTAATAGACCTCGTTGATCTGGCCGTGATCGAGGGTCGGGATGACCATGCCCCGGTTCGGTTCGTGGACGGCGAGCCCCTGCGCTTCCAGACGCTTCAGGCCTTCGCGGATCGGCGTGCGGCTGACGCCGAATTCTTCCGCCAGCTCGGCCTCCCGCAGCCGGTCGCCGGGCTTGAGCACGCGGTCCTCGATCAGGCCGATCAGCCTGCGATAGATTTCAGATCCGTTCATGACGACGGGTGTTACCACGTTTTTCCGCTCCTCCAACCCGATTCCCTTTTCAGGCCATTTGAGACTTTGGCGCAAAAAGCCTGCCGCCGACAACAGGTTCGCGCGCGCCGGTGGTTTCGGGATAGCTGGTCGGAAGCCCTGCTTTCAGGCGCGCGCCGAGAAAAGCCATGGCCTGAGCCTCCAACGCATCGCCGTCGATGTCGTAGCGGTCGGCCGGCACCACCTCGCCGGTGAGCCGCTCACCGAGCTCGCGCATCAGGGTCGGGTTCAGCCGGCCACCGCCGCAGACGACCCAGAGCTTCGGGTCAGACGGCAGCAGGGAGACGGACCTGGCGACCACGGCCGCGGTAAAGGCGGCAAGTGTCGCCGCGCCGTCCTGCAGGGACGTTTCCGGGTCCAGATCGAGCAGCGCAAAGGCATTCCGGTCGAGAGACTTCGGACCCGGCCGGTCGAAGAAGGGATGCTTAAGCACCTTTTCCAGCCAGCTTTGATCCACCCGGCCCTTTGCCGAAATCTCGCCGTTGCGATCTTGATCGCCGGCCTGGTGCTGCCGGATCCAGTCATCGAGCAGCGCATTGCCCGGACCGATATCGAAGGCGATCAGCGTGCTGCCGTCGACATAGGTCAGGTTGGAGACGCCGCCGATGTTGAGGAAACAAAGCGGCTGGGGAAGATCCAGCGACAGGGCCTGATGGTAGACAGGCACCAGCGGTGCGCCCTCCCCGCCCGCGGCCATGTCGGCCAAGCGCAGGTCGCCGACGACCGGGATGCCGAGACCGTCGGCGAGCGCCTGCGGGTCGCCGAGCTGGACCGTTTCGCCCTGTTTCGGGTCATGCCAGACGGTCTGTCCGTGAAAGACCACGAGGTCCACATCAAGACCGTGTTCGGCGATGAAGGCGCGGATCGCGTCCGCATGGTCCCGGGTGACGAGGTCAGCAATTTCCGGCCAGTCCGACCGGTCCTCCGGGCCGCGCGAGATCGCCTCCAGGATCGCCGCGCGGGTCTCGTAGGCATAGTCGGCCGTCGATGCGGGCCCGAAACGGGCGACCGTGCGGCCGTCCGTTTCGATTTCGGCAAGGTCGATGCCATCGGCTGACGTGCCGCTGATGGTGCCGACCACGGACCACATGGTCAGAGCGCCTTGGCGATGTTGTCCAGCGAGGCCTCGGCGATATCGAACATCTCGTCGATCTGCTTTTCGGAGATGATCAGCGGCGGGCAGAACGCCAGCGCATCGATCATGTTCCGGGAGATCAGGCCGTTCGCATGGAACTCAGCGTTAGCTTTGGCGCCGAGCGCGCCCGGTGTCTTGGACAGTTCGTCATGGGCGAGTTCGATGGCGCCGATCAGGCCGATCCCGCGGGTTTCGACCACCAGCGGATGATCGTTGAAGGCATTCAGGCGGGAGAGGAACTTCGGGCTCACCGACTTGATGTGGGACAGGATATCCCGCTCTTCCATGATCTTCAGGTTTTCAAGCGCGACCGCGGCTGCGACAGGGTGGCCGCTGGCGGTGTAGCCGTGGCCCCAGACGCCGATCTTGTGGCTTTCGTCGGCCACCGGACCGTAGACCTTCTCGTTCACCATCAGCGCGGAGATCGGCAGATAGGACGAGGACAGCTGCTTCGACAAGGTCATCATGTCGGGCTGAAGATTGTAGGTCTTGGTGCCGAACATTTCGCCGGTGCGGCCGAAGCCGCAGATGACCTCGTCGGCGACGAACAGGATGTCGTATTTCTTCAGGATCGGCTGAACCGCTTCCCAGTAGCCGTCCGGCGGGATGACGACGCCGCCGGCACCCATCACCGGCTCACCGAAGAAGGCTGCGATCGTTTCCGGGCCCTCGGCCAGGATCAGGTCTTCCAGGTCCTGGGCGCAGCGCCTGGCAAAGGCCGCCTCGTCCTCGCCGTCCTTTTTCATGGTCCGGTAGTGCGGGCTGGTGGTGTGCAGGATGTTGGCGATCGGCAGATCGAAGGAACGGTGGTTGTTCGGCAGGCCGGTGAGGCTGGCGGAGGCAACCGTCACCCCGTGGTAGCCGCGGACACGGGAGATGATCTTCTTCCGCTCCGGCTGACCGAGCGCGTTGGAGCGGTACCAGATCAGCTTGATCGCGGTGTCATTGGCTTCCGAACCGGAGTTGGTGAAATAGACCTTGGACATGGGCACCGGCGCCATGTTGACGAGCATTTCGGCGAGTTCCACCGAAGGACCATGGGTCTTGTGGGTGAAGGTGTGGTAGAAGGGCAGCTTCTCCATCTGGCGGGTCGCGGCCTCCACCAGACGCTTTTCACCGAAGCCGAGCGCGACGCTCCACAGGCCGGCCATGGCCTCGATATAGCGTTTGCCGCTGTTGTCCTCGACGTAGATGCCGTCTCCCTTCTCGATCACCATCGGACCGATGTCCTCGTGCTTGCGCGCGTCCGTGTAGGCGTGAAGCTGATAGGCGATATCGCGCGCTTCAATGGAATTGGGGAGATGGGTCATCGTCATCCTCAGGGAGTATCAAACGGTATTGTGGATTGGTTACACCAACGGGCCGGGCAGCCCGTGCTGTTGGGACACTACGCCCGAAATTTTCGCTTTTCACGCAAAATCGGCAATTCATCCGCAACTGTGGCAAGTTGGCCAGCCTGTGCCCAAGCCCTGTGCAGGCTTCAGGACCCCACCCATCAAAGGTGACATAACTGCAGCTTCAGCGCGCGGTGACGGCGACGCCGTCTTCGACATTGTTGCCCGGATGAAGCACCACCGTATCGCCCGCTTTCAGGCCCTCGGCTATCTCGACCGAGAGGCCGTTGGCGTGACCGACCTTGACCTTGCGGATCATGGCGCGCCCGTCCTCGACCGCAAAGACCGCCCAGTCGTCGCCCTCGCGGAACAGGGCTGTCAGGGGAAGCGTGAGGATATCGCTGCCCTGCCACAGGATGATCGACACCTCGACGCGGAAGCCGTGGGCGAGCTTGGCATAGGCCTCCGGCGGGTCGGTCAGGTCGATCACCACGTTGACGCGCTGTTCCTCGATGCCGAGCGCGGAGACCTTGGTGAAACCGAAGGGCTCGACCCGGCGGACCACACCGTTCAACGGATTGTCGCCGCCCCAGTCGTCGATGACCACCTGCAGCCCCGGCGAGACCTTGACCGCATCCGCGGACAGCAGATCGACGACGATTTCAAGGTCCCGCGGATCGCCGACTTCCGCAATGGTCGTTCCGGCCTGCAGCACGCCTTCGCTTTTCTTCAGGACCCGCAGGATCTTGCCGTCGACCGGTGCGTAGATCGGGATACAGGCACAAGCGTCCCGCTGATTGACCAGTTCGGTCGGTGAGATCAACTGGCTCTTGGCGCGTTCCAGCTCATGGGTTCTCATTTCCAGGGTGGCTTCGGCCGTCGCCAGTTCCGCCTTCTTGGTGTCGAAGGCAAGTATCGCCTGGTCCAGCTGGCGTTTGGACGCGGTTTCGCGGCCTTCCAGCTCCCGAACCCGGTCAAGATCTGTCTTCGCGAATTCAAGTTCGGCCCGCGCCCTGGCAATATTCGCCTCGGCCAGGTCGCGCGCGGCCTTTGCCGCCTGGACGGAGGCGCGCATTTCCGCTTCCGTGCGCTGGTCCAGGAATTCCGGATCGATCGGCTGCAACTGGGCGATGACGTCGACTTTCGCCTTCACCTCGTCGCCGGCTTCCTTGTCCACCCGAAGAAGCCGTCCGGTGACGGGGGTGCTGACCTCGTAGATATCCTCGATCCGGGTCTCGCCCTCCTCGTCGATGCTGACCGTCAGGGGGCCGCGTTTCAGGACATGGAGATCCACCGGCACCGGGCGCGGCCACAATGCATAGGCGACCCCAAGCGCGACCGCCACCAGCAGAAGCCCCCAGATGATCATGCGGCGAAAGGTGATGCTCATGGTTCTTTTTCCGTCACTCCCGCGTCTTCAAAACAGCGATCAGGTCCAGCCGGTCGAGCCGGCGGCGCACCATGAGGGCCGATATGGCGGCGGCTGCAAGGGTTACCAGCATGGCATAGCCGAAGGAAGACGGCTCGATAACCGCCGGTATCCGGTAAAGTTCGGTATCGAAGGACTTCGCCATGCCGAGCGCCAGCCAGTTGCCGATCAGGCAGCCGACCGGCAGCGCCATCACCGTCAGAAGCAGGCTTTGCCCGAGCAGGATGTAGGAAATCTCGAACCGGGTGAAGCCGATCACCCGCAAGGTGGCAAGTTCCCGGCCGCGTTCGGACAGGGCGATACGCGCGGAATTGTAGACGACACCGATCGCAAGTGCGGAAGCAAAACCGGCAAACATGCCTACGAAAACCAGGACGGTCTTGGCCATGGTTTCGTTGAAGATGTCGATTGCCGCCTGGCGCAGGGTAACCGAGGAGACATGCGGCATGTCCTTGAGCCTGGCGAAAAGTGCTGCCTGCTGGTTCGGGTCGATGCGCAGATGCACCGTGTTGACCACATTGGTCTCGTGCATCATCCGGTTGATCGCCTCCAGGCGCATGTAGGCCGGATAGCCGATAAAGGTGTTGAAGACGCGCACCACCGGCACCTCGACGATGGGCCTCTGGCCTTCCAGCACTTCCAGTTCGATGCGGTCGCCGGTCTTTGCCCCCAGGATCTCGGCCAGCTTGGTCGAGATTACCAGACCGTCCGGCGGCAGATCGATGGCTCCGCCCGCGTCGTCGTAGACGAGATAAAGGCCCTGTCTGGCCGGCAGGCCGGAAATCTGCATCCTTTTGTTCCGCGGCCCCAGATGGGCGCGCACATCCAGATTGCGCTGGCCTTCCACGGCCAGAACACCGGGCAGGTTTTCAAAGTCCCTCATGACCGACGGCGGACGGACTTCGGTCAGGCTGACCGTCACGTCCTGCCGTTGCGCGGCGACGAAATAGACGTCGATCAGGCGGTTGATGGAATCGATCCATTGCAGCGCCATGATCAGAACGGCAACGGACATGCCGATGCCGATCACGGTCAGGCCCGAGCGCAGGGGCCAGCGGAACACCTGGCGGAAGATCATCCGTGTCGGCTGGTCCAGCAGCCGGGCCAGCCCGGTCTGGGCCAGATAGGAACGGGAAAAGGACGGCGGCGCCGGCGGACGCATGGCTTCGGCAGGTGCGAGGCGCACCGCGCGGCGGACGGCGCTCGCCGTGCCGACCATGGCCGCGAGCAGGCTCAGCCCGCCGGCAATCAGGAAACTGTCGGGCAGCGGGCGGAACAGCAGGAAGGGAAAGCTGTACATCTGCGCATAGATTGAGGTGGTCCACTGGCCGAGCCCCGCGCCCAGGAACGATCCGAGCACAACGCCGATCAGGGCAATCACCATGACCAGTTTCATGTAATGCCAGCCGACTTCCAGATCGGAATAGCCAAAGGCCTTCAGGAGACCGATCACCCCGCGTTCGGTCGCGATCAGCCGGTCGACCACCATGTTGGTGAGGAAGGCCGCCACGATCAGGAAGATCGACGGCAGCAGCCGGGCCATGGTGGCAAGCTGGTCGATTTCGCTCATCAGGAACCAGTTGGAAATCTGGTCCTTGCGGGCATAGGCGCCGCTGCCGCCGTAAGGCGCCAGAATCCGGTCCAGCCGCTGAATGACGCCTTCAGGAGGCGTATGAGGCAGAAGCGTCAGGGTGACATCGTTGAAGGCGCCGTCCAGATCGAAGGCGCCGGCAAGCGCGCGCTCGCCCATCCAGAAAATCGCATAGCGCTTGTCGTCGGGCATCAGCGCGCCCGGGCCGATGGCATAGGTATGTTCCGGCGACAGGGCGATGCCGACGATCCGCAGGGTGCGTTTCTGGGTGTTGATCACTGCCTGGACGGTGTCGCCTAAAGTCAGGTCCTGCGCCGCCGCGAACTTTTCATTGACGACCACTTCCTCCGGCTTGGCAAGATCCACCAGCCGGCCGCTCTGCAGGGCAAGCTGATTGAGCAGCGGTTTGCCCCTCTCCGGCAGGGAGGACAGGAGAGCGGTCGCCGGTTCCTCGAAGCCGGCAATGTCCAGCGTTGCATATTCGACGATCCGCGGCTCGACGGTCTGCACGCCTGGAATGTCGGCGAGCCTGGGGACCAGTGACTTGGGCGCGCGTTTCAGATGGCAGAAGACATCGGCAAAGCGGTAGCGCTCGTAATAGGCATCGGCGGTTGCCTGCAGGGACTGGATCGCGCCCAGCGACTGCACCATCACGCCGACGCCGGTGGCGATCACAACGGCAATCGCCAGCACCTGCCCCTTCAGGTGCCAGAGATCGCGCAGAAGTTTCCGGTCCAGCGGGTGCATGGCAGTGCCTGTTGTCCTCTACCAGCGGATCTCGGAAGCGGCGATCTTGTCCGTATTGACGCTGACGTCCTGAATGGCGCCGTCGGCAAGACGGATCACCCTGTCGGCCATCGCCGCGATGCCGACATTGTGGGTAATGAGCGCCGTGGTCGTGCCCAGTTCCCGGTTGATCCGTTCCACGGCCTCCAGAACGATGACGCCGGTCTGGCTGTCGAGCGCGCCGGTCGGTTCGTCGCAAAGAAGGACCCGCGGCCGCTTGGCGATGGCGCGGGCGATGGCGACGCGCTGCTGCTCGCCACCGGAGAGCTGGGCCGGAAAATGGGTCAGCCGTCCGCCCAGTCCGACCAGTCTCAGGGCGTCCGCAGGCGACATGGGATCGGCGGCGATTTCCGTGACCAGTGCGACGTTCTCCTCCGCCGTCAGGCTGGGCACGAGATTGTAGAACTGGAAGACGAAGCCGACGTGATCGCGCCGGTACCGGGTCAGGGCGCTGTCATCGAAGGCGGTGATCTCGGTGCCGTCGAAAAACACCTTGCCGGAGGTGGGCCGGTCAAGTCCGCCGATGATGTTCAACAGGGTGGATTTGCCGCTGCCGGAAGCGCCGAGAAGAACGACCAGTTCGCCTTCGTAAAGGTCGAAGTCGACATTATCCAGAGCCCGGATCGCAAGCGCTCCGGATCCATAGACCTTTGACAGGCTGCGGGCCGAAAGGGTTGTCTTCGCGGGCCTGCCGGTTTCCTCCGGCTGCGTCTCGGCCTTTTCTGCATTCTGGTTCTGCATGCCGCCATCCTTGTCGCACCGGCGGGATAAGACCATGCGCTCAATCAAACCGAAAGACAAAACCGCCGAAAAAAATATCCGGCCGGACGTTCAGGCCTTGCAGACACGGTCCAGAAACTCGAGGAAAACCCGCGTCTTGGGGGACATCAGCCGGCGGCTCGGATAGACGACGGAAAGTTTCGAGGCGGAGAGGTCGAGAGAGATATTTTTAGAGACCTCGACAAGGCTGCCTTCGCGCAATTGCTGGCGGCAATAGAGCTCCGGCAGGAGCGAGACCCCCGCGCCACAGACGACCGCCTTGCGCACGGACAGCGGGTCGTTCACATGGGTGATGCCGCGTGCGAAATCGAAATGATCGACCTGGCCATTCAGGCGAAAAGGCACCCGGCGCAACCCGTAACGGGTTTCGCAGATCCGGATATGCCCGCGCAGATCGTCCGGGCTGTCGCCCAGCGTGTGCGTCTTCAGATAATCCGGGCTTGTGACCCAGATCAGCCGGCCCGCAAACAGCGTCCTCGAAATCAGGTCCGAATCCTCCTGAGGACCGACCACCACCGCGATATCGACCTGATCGCGCAGAAGATCGGCTCCGTGGCTGGTGATGACCAGGTCGAGTTCCACTTGCGGCTGGTCCCGGTGGAAGGCCGCGAGACTCGGCGAGACGATTTCCTGGCAGAAGGCCGGCGGCAGGGCCACGGTGAGCTTGCCCGAGGGAACCGCGTTAAGGCCGGCCATGGCCGCATCCGTTTCCCGGACCTGCTCCATGATCAGCAGCGCCTGCCGGTAAAAGGTCTCGCCTTCGGCCGTGATCCGCAGGCTGCGCGAGTTCCGCTCCAGAAGGCGCAGGCCAAGCGCTTCCTCAAGCCGGCTGACGGCCTTGCTGACCGTGGACTTCGGCATGTCGAGTGCCCGGGCGGCAGCGGTGAAGCCATTCTGGTCGATCACCGCGACAAAGATCGGCACATCATCGATCGTCCACTTCATGCCGGCCCGCCATTGTCCAAATTTAGAAACGTTGCGTCTCTATTGCATGGATTGTCCAAATTTCAAAGTTCCGTATCGTCTCTGCCGATCAGGAGGAGGAGGTACGCCGGCTCCGGCGCAGCCATGCAGCGCGGCGTGAGCCCGGCCGGACGGCGTTTCTCCCAAGGCAAAAGAGGATTTGAGGAAATGGCAAAAATCGTCGGAGGCATCGGCGCCTCCCATTCCCCGACCATCGGCTTCGCCAAGGACACCCACAAGGAGAACGACCCGGCCTGGGCGCCGATCTTCGAAGGCTTCGCGGAAGTGCGCGACTGGGTGAAGCGCAAGGATATCGATGTCCTGTTCATGATCTACAACGATCACATCACTTCCTTCTTCTTCGACCACTATTCTGCCTTCGCGCTCGGGGTGGACGACACCTATTCTCCGGCCGATGAAGGCGGCGGACCGCGCGACATGCCGCCGGCGAAAGGCCATGCGGCCCTGGCGCGGCATGTGGCGGCCGCGCTCGTGGCCGACGAATTCGACATGTCCTTCTTCCAGGGCAAGCCGCTGGATCACGGCTGCTTGTCGCCGCTGTCCATGATGGGCGACGAGACCGGCCCGTGGGGCGGCAGCATCGTTCCGCTTCAGGTCGGTGTCCTGCAGCTTCCGATCCCCAATGCCCGGCGCTGCTACAAGCTCGGCAAGTCCCTGCGCAAGGCGATCCAGAGCTTCCCGGACGACAGCCTGCGGGTGGCGATCGTCGCGACCGGCGGCCTGTCGCACCAGGTTCACGGCGAACGCGCCGGCTTCGTCAACGAGGCCTGGGACCAGGAGTTCCTCGACCTGATTGAAACCGCGCCGGAAAAGCTGATCGAAAAGCGCCTGGCCGACTATGCGGTGCTCGGCGGCATGGAAGGGGCCGAGGTCATCATGTGGCTCGTGATGCGCGGCGCCTTGTCTGACAAGGTAACGAAGGTCCATTCCATGACCTACGCACCCTCCGTCACCAATATCGCGACGGTGGTCTTCGAAGATCTGGGCGACACCCCGGACAAGGCGGAGCTGGAAGCCTACCGCGCGCATATGGGTTACGAACTCGCCGGCGCGGAAACCCTGGAAGGCACCTATCCGTTCACGCTCGAGCGAAGCCTGAAATGCTTCCGGATCAACGACTTCCTGCACCGGCTGGTTATTCCGGAGCACCGTGAGCGGTTCCTGAAGGACTTCGACGCCCTGGCGGACGAATACAAGCTGACGGCGGAAGAACGCAGCCTGATTTCGGAACGCAAATGGATCGAGATGATCCGCAAGGGCGTTAGCTTCTTCGTCCTGGAAAAGATGGCCGCCGTCGTCGGTGTCTCCAATCCGGAAGTCTATGCCAGCATGCGCGGCGAGACGCTGGAGGAATTCATGAAGACCCGCAAGGTGCCGATCAAATACTCGGTCGCAGGCGGCGCAAAGGCGGAAGAAATGGATACGGCCTGAGCGTCCCCTCACCAATGCAGCGTAACTCTGGCAGCGGCCCGGTTTTCCGGGTCGTTTTTTTTGCCGAAAATCAGCCGGTTCTTGACCGTTATCAAATACGCGGCGGCGTTTCCCGGCTATCGATCGGAACACACGAAAACGGCTGCGGCCGATGACCCCGTTTCGAGGAAGTTTCGACCATGTCAGAGACCGTCCAAAGAGATTGCTGCTCCGCTGCAGCCGATACGAAAAAACCGCTGGCGACCATCGAGCAGACGATCGAACGCGCGATCGGATTGTGCGCCACCATCGAGGGCACCGAGGTGGTGCCGGTGACGCAGGCGGTCGGGCGGACGGCCGCCTTTGACGTGATCTCTTATCTCGAGCTGCCGCTTCGCGACCATTCCGCCGTCGACGGCTACGCACTCGGTGGAACCGGCACCGGACCCTTCCGGATCGTCGGCAGGACGACCGCGGGCGAGACCGCCGCAAAGCGGCTGTCGTCGGGACAGGCGCTGCGGATCATGACCGGGGCGCCGGTTCCGCCGGGCACCGAAGCGGTCGTGATGCAGGAACATGTGACGGTCTCCGGCGATCAGGTCACCGCCGGGTTTTCCGTTCCTGCCGGCGACAACATCCGCTGCCGGGGCGAGGACGTTTCCTCCATGGACACGCTGGTCAGGGCGGGTGCGCGGATCGATCCGCGGCATGTGGCGATCCTGGCAGCCAGCGGCTACCAGGGGCTGGAGGTGCGCCGGAAACTCCGCGTCGCGTTGCTTTCGACCGGAAACGAATTGCGCGATCCCGGCGTCGGCATGGGACCGGGCAGCATCTTCGACACAAACCGACCGATGCTGCAGGCGCTCCTTGCCGAGGAGCGGATCGACATCACCGACCTGGGCATCAAGCCGGACAAACGGGATGTCATTTCAGACTGCCTGGCAGAGGCAGCCCGGCATCACGACCTGATCATCACGTCGGGCGGTGTTTCCGTCGGAGAAGAAGATCATATCAAGCCGGCTATCCTCGATGCCGGCGGGCACATCGAGAGCTGGTGCATGGCGATCAAGCCGGGCAAGCCGATTACCCTCGGCCGATTGGATAAGGCCGTTTTCCTGGGCCTTCCGGGAAATCCGCTTGCCTGTTTCGTCGACTTCCTGCTGGTCGGCAGGCCGCTCATGGACAGCCTGGAAGGACGGCCGACCGCCTTTCCGTCCGCCCGCAATGCCAGGGCCGGTTTCTCGTGGGAACGGCGCCCCGGCCGGCGTGAGTTCTTTCCGGCAACGGTCGTGGGCGTCTCCGACGAAGGGTTGCCAGTGATTGAAAAGATCGGGCGGGCCGGCTCTGCCCGGCTGATGCCGCTGATCGAGGCCGACGGGCTCGGCGCGGTCGACAGCACCTGCGGCTCGGTGGAGCCGGGTTCCGGGCTGCAGTTCTTCCCGTTCAAAAGCCAGATGAAGCTGTAATTTTCGAGACGGCCGGCCGGTTGCCCCGCCCTACTGGGGGGACGCCGGTCAGGCGGACCGGTCGTCTTCGTCGCGGCGGCGGGATTGTTCGCAATCCCCCGCCCCCTCGCCTTCGTGGGCGCAGCCGCAATCGGTTCGCCCGCATTCCAGATCCCTGATCAGGCCGTCGTTCAGGCCATAGACCCATCCGTGGATGGAAAGCTGCTTGCCGCGCTTCCAGGCGGACTGGATGATCGGCGTCCGCGACAGGCTGGCAACCTGGGCTTCGATATTCAGTTCGCACAGGCGGTCGAGACGGCTGTCGGGATCGGTAATGCCTTCAAGTTCGCAGCATCTGTCATCGGCCACGTCGCGGATCGGCTGCAGCCAGTGATCGATGATCCCGTGACGATGGCCGTCGGTTGCCGCCCGGACACCGCCGCAGCCGTAGTGGCCGCAGACGATGATGTGGCGCACGCCCAGCGTTTCCACCGCGAATTCCAGAACCGACAGGAGGTTGAGATCTGCGCGGTGAACGAGATTGGCAACATTGCGGTGGACGAAGACCTCGCCCGGTTCCAGCCCGGTGATCACATTGGCCGGAACCCGGCTGTCGGAACACCCGATCCAGAGGTATTCCGGCCGTTGCAGGGCTGACAGTCGCTTGAAATAGTCCGGGTCCTCCAGGCGTTTCCCGGTTGCCCAGCGGCGATTGTGTTTAAGAAGGTCAGTGAGCATTTTCCGGTTCCGGATAGGGTTCGCCGTGCCGGGCCGCCATGCGGCGTCCGAGATTGAGCAGGTCTTCAGGCAACAGCCGCGCCCGGGCCAGCGGCAGGATGATGGCGTTTTCGCAGGTCAGATGCCGCCGCTCGTTTTTGGAAAACCGCAGCAGAAGATTGCGGGTTTCCACGTCGCAGGCCGGGAACGGTTCGTGGCTCCCGAAGGCTTCCAGAATGGTTTCGGCGTCGAAGGCATCGAGCGCATGGTCGTGACTGAGCTCACCCAGAACGTCCCCGATCCGGTCTTCCGGTTTGGCCCGCCGGCGCAGGAGCGGAAACAGATCCTCTTCCTCGTCGCGGACATGCAATCCGAAATCGCCACGCAGGAAGTTCATGACCACCTCTACGATTTCGGGATCGGGCGGGGCGTGTTCTGCCAGGTCGTCGAGCAGGCTGCACAAGGTCCGCTGGCGGAAATGCTCCGCGAAGAAATAGTTGAGTGGTTCGGCAAACAGAGCCGGTGGCGGAGGGTGGTTCAGAGCCTCCAATGCCAGTCGTCTTTCTTCCTGTGACCGCTCCATCTCCTCCCCTCCTATTGCACCAGGGGACCTTCCGTCTGTTCGAACGACACACCCGAAATCTTCGCTTGCGAGGCGAGGATGCCGATGTACTGGGATACGGCTTTTGACCAGCTTGCCGCCTCCAGCCAGGCCGCGATGCGCTCATGAACATGATCGAACGGCAGGTCCTTGCCCGGGATTGCCCGATCAAGGGCGATGACATGAAATCCGAAACGGGTGGCGACCGGCGCCTTGGAGATTTCCCCCTCCGCCATCTCCTCAAGGGCTGCTTCGAATTCCGCGACGGTTTCACCGCGGCTCACCTGACCGAGACGCCCGCCCTCCCCGCTCGACATGCAGGCCGAATATTCCGCGGCCGCATTGGCAAAGCCGGACGGATCCTGGTTCAAGGCTTCACACAGTCCCTGTGCGGTCTTCCGTGCCGCTTCGCGGGCGTTTGCATCGTCTTCATGGGCGGCCAGCAGAATGTGCCGGACCTCATAAAGCGGGGCTGATCGGAACTTCTCGCGATTGTGCTTGTAGAACCTCCGGCATTCGTCCTCGGACGCGGACGGCGCCCGAACTTCGCGCTCCATCAGCACGCGGATGCGCGCATCGTCCGCGGTTTCCAGGCGGCCGTCCTCTTCTTCGAGATCGACGTCGCCGATCCCCTGGCGCCGCGCCTCCTGAAGCAGGAGTTCGCGGATGACGAGCGCGCGGGCGGCGGCCCGGACTGCTTCGCCGGGATTTGCGGCGGGATGGTTCTGCGCTTCGGCGAGAATATCCGCCTCCGCAATGGTCACGCCGTTGACACTGACCTCCTCGAAGACCGGACGGGCCTTCGGTGGGATCCTGGTGTCGGGCTCAACGTAGCCGTCGTAGCTTCGCTGCTGCCCACCCGGTGTCTCCGGGTGGGTCTTCAGCGTCGGGTTCTGATAGATCGTCGCCATCATCCTACTCCGCGGGCATGCGCACGGTGGACGGGCGCGGTTCACGGGCGCGGACCACCTGGTACCCCGGACGCCACAGGTAGCGGACCGGCGCGCTCAGCATGTGCACCAGGCGGGTGAACGGGAACAGGAGCAGGATGGTCAGCCCTAGCACCAGATGCAGCTTGAATACGATCGGCGCATCGAGGACGAAGGCGGACGCACCGGCCCTGAAGGTGAAGATCCCTTGCGCCCAGCTCATGAACCTGACCATCTCGTGGCCGTCCAGATGCTGCAGCGACACAGGGATCGTGAACAGGCCGAGCGCGAGCTGGATCCACAGCAGGATGATGATCAGCGTGTCGGACGTGCTCGACGCCGCGCGCACCCTCGGATCGTAGAGCCTGCGATGAACCAGAAGGGTAGCGCCGACGATCGCCATGATGCCGGCGACACCGCCGGCGACGATGGCGAGTATCTGTTTCGCCTCGTGGCTGATGCCCAGCGCGTCGAAGACGGCGATCGGCGTCAGCAGGCCAATGAGGTGACCGAAGAAGATCACCAGCACGCCCACATGGAACAGGACCGAGCCCCAGACAAGCTGCTTGCGGCGCAGGAGCTGGCTGGAACCGGAGCGCCAGGTGTAGGGCTCGCGGTCGTAGCGGATGACTGTGCCCAGCGCGAGCACCACCAGCGCGATATAGGGATAGATCCCGAACAGGAACGTGTTGAGGTAACCGGACATGGTGTTTCCTCCTAAAGGGATGTCTGGGCCGGGGGATCGGAAGGCTTGCGGGCCGCCGCGCGGATCTGCCGTTGCAGCCGGTCGGGACCGCAGGCGTTTTCTCCGGCATTGCCGCCGAAGGTCACTGCTTCCTCTTCCCAGATCTCGTCCAGCGCCTTCAGATCGTTCGGATCGTCCTCGCCAAGGCCGAGCAGGTCCCTGACCAGCGACCGGTCAGGCTTTCCCTCCGCCAGGGCCTCCAGAACGGTGAAGGCATTGCGGTAGATCGATCCGCGCTTCTTCAGGCGGGTCTTCAGGACCGACAGGATGTGGGACGTCTGGCCGAGGAACTCGCGGGCTTCGGCCTCCGGCCGGAGCGAGAGATATTCCAGGAACAGCGGCAGATAGTCCGGCAGTTCCCGGGCATCGATCGCAAAACCATTTGCCTCGTAGGTCGCCATCAGGTCGACCATGGCCTGTCCCCGGTCCCGGCTCTCGCCGTGGACATGCTCGAACAGATGCAGGGACAGGGACCGGGTCCGGTCGAACAGGAACACGTAGCGTTCCTGAGCGTCATAGAGATCGAGACCCGCGATGTCCTCGATCAGGGCCCGCAGCAACCGCTCCTGGCGCTCGCTCAGGCAGGGCTCGTCGCGCAGGACCTGGCGCAGGTCCTGCGCCGCATCCTGCAGCTCCCGGGTCGGATAGCTCAGAAGCAGGGAGAGGATTTTCAGCGTCTTTTGCATCACACGCGCTCCTTGAAGATATCCGTCGGGGTATGGACGGTCTTGGTCCGCTTGGCGCCGAACAGGTTCTGGTCCGACGACGAGCCGCCGGAACAGCCGTTGCCGAAGGAGAAGCCGCAGGAGCCGCGCACGTCATAGGCGTCCTCGCTGACTTCCCGGTGCGACGTCGGGATGACGAAGCGGTCCTCGTAATTGGCGATCGCCATCACGTGGTACATGTCCTCGATCATCTGCCCGGTCATGCCGACCTTTTCGGCAACCACCTCGTCGATGACCCCGTCCACCGTCTTCGCCCGCATATAGGCGCGCATGGCCAGCATGCGTTCCAGGGCGTGCACGACCGGCTGTTCGTTGCCTGCCGTCAGCAGGTTGGCGAGGTAGCGAACCGGGATGCGCAGGGAGCGGACATCCGGCATTCCGCCTTCCATGCCGATCTTGCCGGCTTCGGCTGCTGACTGAAGCGGCGACAGCGGCGGGATGTACCAGACCATCGGCAGCGTCCGGTATTCCGGATGCAGCGGGAAGGCGACCTTCCATTCCATGGCCATCTTGTAGACCGGCGACTTCTTCGCCGCGTCCAGCCAGGCTTCCGGAACGCCGTCCTTGCGCGCCTGTTCGATCACCTTCGGATCGTTCGGATCGAGGAAGATCTTGAGCTGTTCCTCGTAGAGATCCTTCTCGTCATAGGAGGACGCCGCTTCGGAGATCCGATCGGCGTCGTAGAGGATCACCCCGAGATAGCGGATGCGGCCGACGCAGGTTTCCGAACACACGGTCGGCTGGCCGGCCTCGATGCGCGGATAACAGAACACGCATTTCTCGGACTTTCCCGAAGACCAGTTGTAATAGATCTTCTTGTAGGGACAGCCGGAGACGCACATGCGCCAGCCACGGCATTTTTCCTGATCGATCAGGACGATGCCGTCGTCCTCGCGCTTGTAGATGGCGCCAGAAGGACAGGAGGCGACGCAGGTCGGGTTGAGGCAGTGCTCGCACAGCCTCGGCAGGTACATCATGAAGGTGTTTTCGAACTGGCCGTAGATTTCCTTCTCGACCCCTTCGAAGTTGACGTCCTTCGACCGCTTGGAGAATTCGCCGCCCAGGATTTCCTCCCAGTTCGGTCCCCACTCGATCTTTTCCATCCGCTCGCCGGAGATGACGGAGCGCGGACGGGCCGTCGGCATGGCCTGGCTTTCCTTGGCCGTCTGCAGATGGCTGTAATCGAAATCGAACGGCTCGTAGTAGTCGTCGATTTCCGGCAGGTCCGGGTTGGCGAAGATGTTGGCCAGGATGCGCCACTTGGCGCCGGCCTTGGGCTGGATCTTGCCGTTCTTCTTGCGCACCCAGCCGCCGTTCCACTTCTTCTGGTTCTCCCACTCCTTGGGATAACCGATGCCGGGCTTGGTCTCGACGTTGTTGAACCAGGCGTATTCGACGCCTTCCCGGTTGGTCCAGACGTTCTTACAGGTTACGGAGCAGGTGTGGCACCCGATGCATTTGTCGAGGTTCAGCACCATGCCGATTTGTGCACGGATCTTCATTCTGCCGCCTCCTTGGTGTGAGCGACCGGTTCCTGATACGGGTCTTCCAGCCAGTCGACCTTTTCGAGCTTGCGCACGACCACGAATTCATCGCGGTTGGAGCCGACCGTGCCGTAGTAGTTGAAGCCGTAGGATTGCTGGGCGTAGCCGCCGATCATGTGGGTCGGCTTGGTGATCGCCCGGGTCACGGAGTTATGGATACCGCCGCGCTGGCCGGTGATCTGCGAGCCCGGCGTGTTCACGATCTTCTCCTGCGCGTGATACATGAAGATCGTGCCTTCCTTCATGCGCTGGGAGACGACCGCACGTGCGGTCAGGGCACCGTTGACGTTGTAGACCTCGACCCAGTCGTTATCGACCAGACCGGCGCGCGCAGCGTCGACTTCGGAGATCCAGACCACCGGCCCGCCCCTGTTCAGCGTCAGCATCAAGAGGTTGTCGGTGTAGGTGGAGTGGATGCCCCACTTCTGGTGCGGCGTGATGAAGTTCAGCACCACGTGCTTCTTGCCGTCGGTCCTGGCCTCGATCGCCGGGTTGACCGACTTGGTGTCGATCGGCGGCCGGTAGACACAGAAGGCTTCGCCGAACGCCCGCATCCACAGATGATCCTGATAGAGCTGCTGACGGCCGGTCAGCGTGCGCCACGGGATCAGTTCGTGGACGTTGGTGTAGCAGGCGTTGTAGCAGACCTGCTCCGATTCCAGTCCCGACCAGGTCGGCGACGAGATGATCTTGCGCGGCTGGGCGACGATGTCACGGAAGCGGATCTTCTCGTCTTCCTTGGGTATCGCGAGATGGGTGTGATCGCGCCCCGTGACATCGGACAAGGCCTGCCAGGCCTTGACCGCGACCTCGCCATTGGTCTCAGGGGCCAGTGACAGGATGACTTCGGTCGCGTCTATGTCGCTGTCGATCTTCGGCCGGCCTTTGGTCGGGCCTTCTTCAGCAACAGTTCCGTTGAGCTTGCCGAGGAGTTCGACCTCGTGCTCGGTCTTCCAGGAAATCCCCTTGCCGCCGTTGCCGAGCTTGTCCATGAGCGGCCCGAGCGAAGTGAAGCGCTTGTAGAGGTTCGGATAGTCGCGTTCCACGACCGCGACCGTCGGCATGGTCTTGCCGGGAAGCGGATCGGTCTCGCCCTTCTTCCATTCCTTCACGTCGAAAGGCTGGGCGAGCTCGCCCGCCGTGTCGTGAAGGATCGGCACCATGACCACATCCTTTTCGACACCGAGGATTTCCGGGGCGACTTCGGAGAATTTCCGGGCGATGCCCTTGAAGATCTCCCAGTCGCTGCGGGCTTCCCAGGCCGGGTCGGCCGCACTCGTCAGCGGATGGATGAAGGGATGCATGTCGGAGGTGTTGAGGTCGTTCTTCTCGTACCAGGTGGCCGTCGGCAGAACGATGTCGGAATAGACGCAGGTGGTCGACATGCGGAAGTCGAGGGTGACCAGCAGGTCGAGCTTTCCTTCCGGCGCGGTGTCGTGCCACTTCACTTCCCTGGACTGCTCAACGCCTTCCGCGCCGAGGTCCTTGCCGAGCACCCCGTGGGACGTGCCGAGCAGGTGCTTGAGGAAATACTCATGCCCCTTGCCCGAGGAGCCGAGCAGGTTGGAGCGCCAGACGAACATGTTGCGCGGCCAGTTGTGCTCGTCGTCCGGATCCTCGCAGGACATCTCAAGCGTGCCGGCCTTGAGTGCTTCGGCAACATAGTCCTTTGCCTCCACGCCGGCCTTTTCCGCCGCCTTCGCAACCTCCAGCGGGTTGGTCCTGAGCTGGGGCGCCGAGGGCAGCCAGCCCATCCGTTCGGCGCGGATGTTGTAGTCGATCAGTGCGCCGTCCCAGGAGCCTTCCGGGGCGGTCGGGGACAGGATCTCGTCCACCTTCAGGGTCTCGTAACGCCACTGGTCGGTGTGGGCGTAGAAGAAGGAGGTGGAATTCATGTGGCGCGGCGGACGGCCCCAGTCGAGGCTGAAGGCCAGCGGCAGCCAGCCGGTCTGCGGACGCAGTTTCTCCTGGCCCACATAGTGGCTCCAGCCGCCGCCGGACTGACCGATGCAGCCGCACATGATCAGGAGATTCATGATCCCCCGGTAGTTCATGTCCATGTGGTACCAGTGGTTCAGGCCGGCACCGAGGATGACCATGGAACGGCCGTTGGTCTTTTCCGCGTTGGAGGCGAACTCGCGGGCGACCGTGATGATGTGATCGCGCGGCACGCCGGTGATCTTTTCCGCCCAGGCAGGGGTGTAGGGCAGATTTTCGTCGTAGGATTCGGCCGCATTCGGGTCCTTGAACCCGCGTTCCAGACCATAGTTGGCCACGAACAGGTCGAAGACGGTGGCCACGAAAGCCTCGCCGTCCTTCATCTTGACCTTCTTCGCCGGAACGGAGCGGACGATCACGCTGTCATGGTCCGTGCCTTCGAAGTAGTCATGCTCGCGATTGCCGAAATAGGGGAAGGCGACGGGCACGACCTCGTCGTGATCGTCGTCGAGGACGAGGCTCATCTTCAGATCAACGTCCTTGCCCTTGCCGTCCTTGGCTTCCAGGTTCCACTTGCCCTGTTCGCCCCAGCGGAAACCGATCGAGCCCGCGGGCGCGACCACCTCGCCGGTGGCGGAATCGACGGCGACCGTCTTCCAGTCCGGGTTGTTCTTCTCACCGAGCGAGCGGGCGAATTCCGACGCCCTGACCAGACGCTCGGGAACCAGGTGGCCGTCCTTGGCGACCAGCCGGACCAGCATGGGCATGTCCGTGTAGCGCTTGCAGTAATCCTCGAAATAATCGGCCTGCCGGTCGAGGTGGAATTCGCGCAGGATCACGTGGCCCATGGCCATGGCGAGCGCCGCATCTGTGCCCTGTTTCGGGTGCAGCCAGAGATCGGAGAACTTGGCCGCTTCCGAATAATCCGGCGACACGACCACGGACTTGGTGCCCTTGTAGCGGACCTCCGTATAGAAATGCGCGTCGGGCGTGCGGGTCTGCGGCACGTTGGAGCCCCAGAGCATGAGGAAGCCGGAGTTGTACCAGTCGGCGGATTCCGGCACGTCGGTCTGCTCGCCCCATGTCATGGGCGAGGCCGGCGGCAGGTCGCAGTACCAGTCGTAGAAGGACATGCAGGTGCCGCCGAGCAGCGACAGGTAACGGGAGCCCGCTGCATAGGAGACCATGGACATGGCCGGGATCGGCGAGAAGCCGATCACCCGGTCCGGGCCCCACTTCTTCGCCGTATAGGCGTTGGCAGCTGCGATGATCTCGTTGACCTCGTCCCAGGTTGCCCGGACGAAGCCGCCGTGGCCGCGCACCTTGATATAGTCGGACCGCTTGGCCGGATCCTCCTGGATCGCAGTCCAGGCGCCGATCGGCGTTTTCACCGCCCGTTCCTTGCGCCACAGCTTCAACAGGCGCGAGCGGATCAGCGGGAATTTCACCCGGTTTGCCGAATACATGTACCAGGAGTAGCTGGCGCCGCGCGAACAGCCGCGCGGCTCATGGTTGGGAAGGTCCGGCCGCGTGCGCGGATAGTCCGTCTGCTGGGTTTCCCAGGTGACGATCCCGCCCTTGACGTAGATCTTCCAGGAGCAGGAGCCCGTGCAGTTCGCCCCGTGGGTGGACCGCACGATCTTGTCGTGCTGCCAGCGCTTGCGGTAGGCGTCTTCCCAGGCTCTGCTCTCGTTGGTGGTGACCCCGTGCCCGCCGGAGAAGGTTTCCTTCTTCTCCGACAGGAAGTTCAGGCGGTCGAGCAAGTGTGACATTTCAATACCTCTCCCGTTCGAAGGTCCGGTTCAGCAGGGAACTTCGGCGTTCTTCCGGCTGTAGAAGGCCCAGGTGATCACCACGCAGACCGCGTAGAAGATGCCGAAGACCCACAGGGCGGCTTCGGGACCACCGGTCATGGCGATCGAGGTGCCGTAGGCTTTCGGGATGAAGAAGGCGCCGTAGGCGGCAATCGCCGAGGTGAAGGCAATGATCGCGGAGCTTTCCAGTTCGGACTGCTTCAGAAGTTCTGCTTCCTTGAGATGCGGCATCAGCCGCGGCACTTCCTGGCGCATGATCGAGGGGATCATCTGGAAGGTGGAGGCATTGCCGACACCGGTCAGGAAGAACAGGGCCATGAAGCACGAGAAGAAGCCCCAGAATGCGCCCGGCTGTTCCTTGATGCCGAGGAAGAAGAGCACGCCGCCGACGGCGATGATCATGCCCAGGAACGTCCAGAAGGTCACCCGGCCACCGCCGAACTTGTCGGAGATCCAGCCTGTCGCCGCCCGGCTCAGCGCGCCGACAAGCGGACCGAGGAAGGCGTATTGCAGCACGTCCACGTCCGGGAACTGGGTCTTCATCAGGAGCGGGAAGCCGGCGGAATAGCCGATGAACGAGCCGAAGGTGCCCGTGTAGAGGATGCACATGATCCAGTTGTGCTTGCGGGAAAAGATGATCGACTGGTCCTTGAAGCTCGCGCGGGCATCGGCGATGTCATTCATGCCGAACCAGGCGGCGATCGTCGAAAGCGCGATGAACGGCACCCAGATGAAGCCCGCGTTCTGCAGCCACAGCTGCCCTCCGTCGCTCAGGGTCTGAGGTTCGCCGCCAAAGGATCCGAAGACACCGGCGGTAATCACCAGAGGAACCACGAACTGCATGACCGACACGCCGGCATTGCCGAGACCGGCATTGAGGGCCAGCGCATTGCCCTTGGTCTTCTTCGGGTAGAAGTAGGCGATATTCGCCATGGAGGAGGCGAAGTTGCCGCCGCCGAAGCCGCACAGGAGCGCCAGGATCAGGAAGGTCATGTAAGACGTGTCGGGATTCTGGACCGCAAAGCCGATGCCGATCGCCGGCAGGAGCAGAGACGCGGTCGAGATGGCGGTCCATTTCCGGCCGCCGAAGATCGGGATCATGAAGCTGTAGAAAATGCGCAAAGTTGCGCCGGACAAGCCGGGCAGGGCCGCCAGCCAGAACCGTTCGCCGACGGAGAAATTGAAGCCGATTGCCGGCATCTTGGCCACCACGACCGACCAGACCATCCAGACCGAGAAGGCCAGAAGCAGGCAGGGGATGGAAATCCATAGGTTGCGGGTTGCGACCGCCTTGCCACGGCTTTCCCAGAACTGGGGATCTTCCGGGCGCCAGTCGATCAATACATGCCCTTTCTGGCCGGGCTGCGCTGTTGCGATTGCCATTTTCGTATTCCTTGAGTTGGAACTTTGGGTGGCAGGCCGCGCGAAGCGGCCTGCCGGGTCAGGTCATCGGGCCAGGCTGGGGCGCTCGGCCGCGTTGGCCTGACCAACAGTCTTTTGCGGTTTGCCGACCGGCTGTTCCGGCACGTCGGAGAGGTATTTTTCCTCTGCCAGGGCCGGATGGCGCTGGCGTTCCATCCGGCGGATGGCGACGTGCATCCAGATGGTCGAGACACCGACCAGCACGAACATCAGCATGTAAGGAGCGGTCCACACGCCCGTCGCATCCAGCAGGATGCCGAAGGCGATCGGCAGGAAGAAACCGCCCAGGCCACCGATCATGCCCACCAGGCCGCCGACAGCGCCGACGTGATGCGGGTAATAGACCGGGATGTGCTTGTAGACGGCCGCCTTGCCGAGGCTCATGACGAAGCCGAGGATCACCGTCAGGGCGACGAACAGGGTCACGCTGACACCGAAGTCGAAGGTGATCGTGTCGGTAATGCCCTTAACCGTGTAGTGGGTCTGCGGGTAGCTCATGACGAACAGGCAGGCGAGCGAGACGATGAACGTCAAGTACATGACGAAGCGCGCGCCCCACTTGTCCGACATCCAGCCGCCCAGCGCGCGGAACACCGATCCCGGCAGGGAATAGAGCCCGGCGAAGACACCGGCTGTCGTCAGTTCCAGCCCGTAGGCGCCGACGTAGTAGCGCGGCAGGAAGGAAGCCAGCGCGACGAAGCCGCCGAAGACGAAGAAATAGTAGGTGGCGAAGCGCCAGACCTGGATATTCTTCAGCGGGGCGAGCTGTTCGGCTGCCGAAACGGCCCGCGACCCGGTCTTTTTGCGCGCGGCCTGTGCCGGGTCGTCCTTGCTCAGCAGGTAGAACAGGATGGCGGTCAGCGCCAGGACGATGGCGTAAACACGGGCCGTCCCCTGCCAGCCCATCGCCACCACCAGGAAGGGGGCAGCGAAGTTGGTCACGGCCGCACCGACGTTCCCGGCGCCGAAAATGCCGAGTGCCGTTCCCTGCCGTTCCTTTTCGAACCACTGGGACACATAGGCGATGCCGATGATGAAGGACCCGCCGGCCAGGCCCAGTCCCAGGGCCGCGACGAGGAAGATTTCATAGGTACGGACCGACGTCAGCAGCCAGACGCACACCGCCGTTACGAGCATCTGCAGCGGAAACATGATCCGGCCGCCGAACTGCTCGGTCCAGACACCCAGGAAGATGCGGCTGACCGAACCGGTCAGAACCGGCGTGGCGACAAGCAGGCCGAACTGGGTATCGCTCAGGCCGAGCTCGCCTTTGATCTTCACGCCTATGATTGAAAAGATTGTCCAGACAGCGAAGCACACCGTGAAGGCAAAGGTGCTAAGTCCGAGCGCCCTGTTTTGGTCCGAGCGCGTGACTCCTTCCAGCGAATGCATTTATCTACCCCTTCGATAAGGCGGCAACCCCGTGCCGAGCCTGTTTCAGGTGAGGGGAGCATGCGCTCACAACCGCGGACATGATTGACTTCGATCAAATGGAAAGGCCTTCGATGCACAAACAAGTGTTTCTCCGTGGGCCATCAAGATGCGAGAAACGTCAGGTCAAAAGGCCGTTTGCGAAACCGAAACCGGATTGCTAAAACCGACAAGCGCAACCTTGATATTTATCAAGCCTTGGAGGGAAGGGAGAAGCGGATGCGACCAAGCGATTTGCCGGAGGTCAGGGACCTTCGACTGTTCAGCACCATGTCCGACGCCAATTTCGCCTCCATGATGCAGGCGGCCTATCTCCAGACCTTTCCGAACCAGCTCGACTTGATCACAGAGGGTGACCCCGCGGACTTCCTCTATGTGGTGATCGAAGGCTGTGTCGAGCTTTATGCGCAATCCAACGGCCGTTCGGCAACGATGGGAATCGTCCGCCCGGTCGGCACCTTCATCCTGGCGGCGGTGCTGAAGGACGCGGTTTACCTCATGTCCGCGCGCACCTGCGACAAGTCCAAGATCCTGCTCATCCCTGCAGAGAACGTGCGATCCGCCTTCGAAAATGATGCCGCCTTCGCCCGCGCCATCATCGTGGAACTCGCCAGTTGCTACCGCGGCGTCGTGAAGGAGCACAAGGGCCTGAAACTCAGATCCGCCGTGGAACGGCTCGCCAACCGGCTTCTCAGGTATCACGACGACCAGGGCGCCAAGGGCCAGCTCGAACTGCCGCATGACAAGCGCAGGCTCGCGTCCATGCTGGCCATGACCCCGGAAAACCTGTCGCGGGCCTTCAAAACCCTGAAGCCCTATGGCGTGGAAGTCGACGGCGGCACCATCCACCTGAAAGACATCCCAGCACTTACGAAGCTTGCCAAGCCGAATCCCCTGATCGACGATCGGGCCACCTGACGCCAATCGCCAGTATCAGGCCCGAAACGGCCACCGCCCTCATTAATCGTATCTTTCGATAATGCGATTAAAGCAGGAAACGTATCGAGCAACATGCGACCGCAGTAGCGGACCTCGATGTGTGGGATCGCGTCTTTTGGGGAAAAGCCATGAGTCTTGTCGTCTGGAACCGTCTGCGTCTGCTTGAACTTTCGCGTCCGGCACTCCTTCTGATAACCGGACTGGCGTTTGCCGCCTTGCCGGTTTCAGATAACACCGCTGCGATTGCCGGCACCGCGGAGTTGCCGCCATTCACCACGGCCGATGTGCCGCCGGCGCCGGATTACGACAAAGACTCCAGCTGGCTGGCAAGGCCGGACGATCCCGACAAATATGCCGTCGACATCATCTGGATCTATCCGACCGTCCTCTACGATAATTCCGCCTGGCTGATGGACATCACCCGCAAGGACCTCATCGCTGGTGCGGAGGAAACCGTGGAGACCGAAGCCCACGCCTTTTCGGGGCTCGCCAATCTTTATGCGCCGTTCTACCGGCAGATGAACCTTTCCGGCTTCAACCTGCCCGACGAACAGCGGGACGCGATCGTCGCCTATGGCGAGGAAGATGTCCGAAGGGCGCTGAAATATTATCTGGACCACTACAACAAGGGACGCCCGTTCATCGTCGCCGCCCACAGCCAGGGCTCTTATGTGCTGACCCAGCTGGCCCTGGACCACTGGGGCAAGATCGGCCACGAGGACCGCATGATCGCCGCCTATGCAATCGGCTGGTCGATCACGGACGAAGACCTGAAGACCAATCCGAAGATCACCATCTGTGCCGAGGCGCATCAGACCGGCTGTTTCATCAGCTACAATTCCGTCGCCGCCGGGCACCAGAAAGACGCTCCGATGATCCTGCCCGGAGCCATCGTCGTCAATCCGCTGACCTGGACGCGGGACGACGCCCTGGCACCGGCCAGCCTCAATCGCGGCTCGACCTTCTTCAACAAGGACGACACCTCAAAGACCCTGCCCCATTTCACATCGGCTCAAATTGCCGACGGCGGACTGGTGGTCACGCCGAAGGATCCGAGCCTGGTCGAGAGCCCGTTTTTCCCGGCCGGGGTCTATCACAGTTATGACTATTCGCTGTTCTTCGAGAACATCCGGGCCAACGCCGCACAGCGGATCGAGGCCTATCTGACCAAGCCCCGCTAGGCTCGAAAACCCGCAGCATCCGGGCGGATAAAGGTGCGTAAGTCCGCCCCGTGATGCAAACCCGTGGCTTTCCGTATCAATTTTGTTAACATTTCACCCTCGGAGCCTGGAATCAGCGGGGGTTGCGGCAAATGAGCGGATCTGTTGTCACGATTGCATCCCTGAAGGGCGGCAGCGGCAAGACCACCTTGGCCTGCTGCCTTGCGGTCCATTGGCACCTCAAGGGCTACAAGCCGTTGCTGATCGACGCCGACCCGCAAAAGTCCGTCATGAGGCTTGCCGACCGCGATCAGGCGCTCGGCGGCGTGGAACTCCTCGAGCAGGCGGATCCGAATGTCTGGAACACCATCAAGCAGCAAAGCGGCGCACACGGTGTGACCGTGGTCGACACGCCGGGGTTCGACAGTGACATCACGGTGGCAGCCCTAGCGGTTGCCGACCTGGTGCTAATCCCGGTCAAGGCTTCCCCTCTCGATGTCGACCGCATGATGGACACGGTCAAGACGCTGATGAGCGGCGTGAAGGGCTGGGCGCCGACCTTCCGCTGCGTGCTGACCCAGACCATTCGCGGCAGCGTGATTTCCCGCCACGTGCGTGCGGAACTTGAAGAAGGCGGCTTTCCCCTGCTTGCCAATGACATGCCGAACCGTGTTGCCTATGCGGAGGCCGGATTGTTCGGGGCAACGCCGAGCATGACCATGCCCGATAGCCCCGCTTCGCAGGATATTTCCGCAATCGCCACGGAAGCCGAAGCCCTGCTTGCCACCAAAAAGGCGCTCACCGCATGAGCAAGCGACTGCCGAGAACAT
Organism: Roseibium aggregatum; assembly: GCF_014692675.1. Taxonomy (GTDB): domain Bacteria; phylum Pseudomonadota; class Alphaproteobacteria; order Rhizobiales; family Stappiaceae; genus Roseibium; species Roseibium aggregatum_C. The sequence continues at coordinate 54,031 of NZ_JABFCZ010000001.1, forward strand.
CCAACAGAACCCTTGACGATCTTCGCAAGGCGGCGAGCCAGGCTCTGGAGGCCGAACAGCCGAAACGGCGGCCCAGCGCCCGGCGGGTCGATCCGGCGCCATCGGAAGCCCCTTCCGGGTCCGCGCCTGCGTCCGATACGGCCGCGAAACCGGAGAAGAAGCCCGAGCCGGCCGCCTCGACGCCACCGAAACAGGAACCGGCCGGATCCCCTCTCATGGTTCAAAGTTCAATCCCGAGCAAATCCTCCTTCCGCGAAGCCACGGGGCGGCTGATCATCGAACGGCATGCCAATTTCGCAGCCCTTGCCGGACTGGTGCCCATGCCCTTTGTCGATCTGGCTGCCATCGCTGTGATCGCCGAACGCATGCTGCGCAAACTGACCCGCCTCTATGGCCGCTCCCTGTCTGAGGACCAGGGCAAACGGCTGGCGCTGGCGATGCTGACCGGTCTGGCGGCGCCGGGCCTGGCAAGCATCACGACGACGGCGGTGCTCAGGATGGCGCCGGGCTCGCAAATTCTGAACATGGCGATCACGTCCGCCTCAGCCGTGATCTTCATCCGCGTGATCGGCGATGTTTACCTGACACGCCTGCAAGCCGGCATCGATGGCGCGGAAGCCGTTCCGGCCTGAGGGTTTCGGCACGGAATAGTCCGCGGAAGACCTGCCTTTTCATTGAAATACGGAACGCTTCAACGGCCGGGCCCAGTTCTTTGTCCGAGGCGGAAATACTTGGCATTCCAGTAAAAAATGATGTTTCGCCGCCGCTAACCCTTTTCATTTACCATTTGAAATAGTACCGTCCTTCCTGAGCTATGTGCCGTTGAGGAATTTAGGCCACCCTCAATCCGACCGGACACCCATCGTGGGGTCCTCAGGAAACCCAGGAGATTTTCGATGGCAACCAGGACTACCGCAAGCAAGGCGGATGAGCCGACGGAACCGGAAACGGAAGCTGCAGGCGTCGAGGAAGATGCGGAATTCGATGTCACCCGTGATCTCACGGCTGACAATCTCATCAAGGACTACGTGATCGCGTCGGTCGCAGCCAGCATCGTGCCGGTCGCGTTCTTCGACATTGCCGCGGTCGTGGCAATCCAGCTGCGGATGATCCAGAAGCTGTCGCAGCTTTACGGCAAGCCGTTCTCCGAACGCCTCGGCCGCAAGGTGATTTATGCGCTCGCCGGCGGCGTGCTCGGCTTCGGCGCAGGCTATGTGGTTGCCGCAAGCGCGACGAAGATGATCCCGGGCATCGGCTGGATGGTCGGAATGGTCTCGCTTCCGGTGGTGGCTGGCGCCTCCACGTTTGCGGTCGGCCGGTCGATCGTCGCGCATTACGAAGACGGCGGCACGCTGATGGACTTCAACGCCGGCAAGATGCGGGCGTTCTACAAGGAACAGTTCGAAAAGGGCAAGGAACTGGCCCGCAAGGTCAAGGACAAGGCCAAGTCGGAAGCCGAAACCGTCGCGGAAGAAGTGACGTCCTGATCACGGCCGCTGCCCTGAACGCCGCCTGCTGAAAAAGCCGGCGGCCATTCAATCAAAAACAAATACCGCCTCGCACATGCGCAGGCGGTATTTTTATTTCCGGAACTCGGCCAACGCCGTCAGCGTTGGCACCTCAGGGGCGGGTCCTCCGGCGCGGCGGGCGGCGCCAGCGGTCGGCTGCGAGCAGCACGATGATCCCGACCAGCGGGCTGAACAGAAACGCGACCAGAAAGTTTCCCGCAAAGCCGAACCGGGTATCCCGGCCGAGCATTCCGATTATCCAGCTTGCAACCACCCAGATCAGGAATATCCAAGGGTTCACGAATAGGGTCATTGGCCAGTCTTCTCCTGTACCGGAGGGCTTGGGTCGGGGGGCGAATTCATGTCGTCAGTCGCGTTCGGCTGATCGTCACTGCCAACATTATCCCAACTTGCCGGGATCTCATAGGTGCCGACCGTGCGGAATTCCTCGCCGTCATGGCGGACGATAAAGATCTCGGTGTCGGTGATGAGGCCGTTGCGGTCGAAGGCGATCGGCCCGGTCACCCCGACAAAGGGGTTCTTGTAGCGGGCAACCTTCATCGTATCGGACCGTTTTTGCGGATCCAGTGTCCCGGCACGCTCGGTCGCATCGCGCATGAGCGTCACCGCATCATATCCAAGCGCCGCATCGAGATCCGGCACGTGCTGATAGGTTTCCCGAAAGTCCCCGACGAACTTGAGGGCGCGTTCGGAAAGGGCGTCGCGATCATAAAGCGACACTCCGGTCACGCCCCTCATGTCCTTCTTGCCCACATCCTTTTCGATGGAGGCGGAAAACATGTACTCCATTCCCAGGATCGGGCCGTCCAGCCCGAGATAGCGTGCCCGCTTGATAAATTCGACCGTCTCGGGAATGGACGAGGAAACAACGAAAAATGCGTCGAAGTCCGTTCGCTTGAAGAGACTGTTGTCGAGAATGAACATCAGCAGCTGGTCCATCGACTTGGTACCGCTCGACAGATAGCCGCGATACACCAGATCGGCACCGTTGCTGGTGACGGCGGCGGAAAAGAAACTCGCGCATTCCTTGCCGTAGTCCGACTTGTCCGACAGGACGATGAACCGCTTCATGCCCTGCCTCAGGGCATAATTGGCCATCATCTGCGCATTGGAGGAATTATCCGGCTGCAAGGCGAAGACGGTTTGGAAACCGTGGTTGGTCAGGGATTGGGCCGTCGCATGGGTCGCCACATAGACAATATCGTTGCGTCCGTAGATGGAACTTGCCGTCACCGCGGTATCAGACCACTCGTGGCCGATGACCCCAAGCAGGTTTTTCGTGTCAGCCACCTTTCCCGAAAGCTTGAGGGTCTTGGCCACGGTCGTTTCCAGAGCCGTTTCTTCGGTAAAGCCCGATTCCGGCACGAGTTCCAGTTTCACCTCCCGGCCCAGTACCCCGCCATGTGCATTGACCTCGGAAATTGCCATCCGGGCCCCGTTGATGAAGGTGCTTTCGGTGACATCCTTCGAATAGACGGCAACAAGTCTCAGGCTGTCGTCCTTCTCCGGTCCGAAAAGGGCCGAAATGCTTCCGGCCAGACCCGAGACGATCGTGCTTCTGCCGCTCACCTCGGAGACGGTGAACACCACCAGACCGCAGGCGAGCAGGAGCAGTCCGGCAATCAAGCCTTTCCGCCATGGGCGCCGTTTCGCTTCGTCTTCCGGAATAATCGGTTCTTCCCCGGCCATCGCGCTATCTGTCGCTTCCAAGGATCAGCGGCAATCCGTCCTTGCCGGACCCGATGACGACGGTCTTCGAATTGGGCGACGTGGCCAGATCCTTCGTCGCCTGGACACCCTGCCAGCGCAGCAGATCCTCCGTCAGGCTCTGCTTGATGATGTCCTGGTACTTCCGGATGCCCTCGGCCTCGATCTTCTTGCGCTCCGCCTCCTTGTGCTCGATGCCGATGCGGTACTTGTAGGCCTTTTCCTCTTCCGACAGGGTGAGCTTGCGCTCCACGGCCAGCCGGACCGCCGGCGGCAGTTCGACGCTCCTGACGAGCACGTCGTCAACGATCACGTAGCGATCCTCGACATTGGTCAGGCTGCTGACGACGATGGATTCCAGAAAGCCGCGCTTGCTCGTATAGACCTGTTCGGGCGTGTACTGGCCGACCGCGCGACGCAGAACGGCTTCGGTTTCGGGAAAGACGACCTTGTCCAGGTATTCCGGGCCGACGGTCACATGAAGCAGCGGCAGAAGCCGGAGATCCGGCCGGTAGCGGACCGCGATCTGCAAATCGATCGGCAGGCCGCCCTGGGTCAGCATGGTGTAGTTGCGTTCCTTGGTCTGCAGCCGGACATTGTAGATATACATCCGGTTCCACGGCCAGATGACATGCAGCCCTTCGCCGTAGATCCGGTTCATCTCCGTGCCCGAAACCCAGCGGTAGAGGACGCCCGCCTCGCCGGAATGAACGGTGATGACGATCCGGTTCCAGAGCAGCGCCAGACCGACGCCAATGCCGATAAGAAAAATCAGGAAATAGAGCTGAAGGCGACGCCGGCGTTCGCTTTTAAGCACCTCTTCGTAGTCGTCGAAATCGTCCTCATAAGCCATTCGGCCGACTCACCTCTTCAGATCCGGAGCGAACCCGGACTATACGGCGGGACATGCCCGCATTCCAGTACGTAACCCGCTTTGCCCAAATCGATTTCATGCCGTCTCACCGGCGCTCGACGAGGGCCCTTTCCCCTGTTTTTCCAGCCCTTCAGTCCTCTCGAGCGCGTCGCGGAAGTCCGGGACCCAATCGCCGAGATGAGGGGACCGGAGAATGGTGTAGTGGTCGGCCTCGACCTGCCGAATAGCGAGCGAACCGCCGGCAACCTCCTTCCAGGCGTCTTCGATATCGCCGGGGTCCCGTCCCGCGGCACATACCAGCGTGATCGGCGCCTCGCTCTTTTGCGGAACATGGCCGGCAAAAGCTGCATAATTGGCTGTGAACACATCATGGAGCCGCTGAAGCTGATCGCGATCCGCTCCGGGCAGGACCACGGGCAGTTGCGGCAGGGTCATCACCCGTTCGACGATATCCTCGCCTTTCTCCACCTGGACGTCGGCCCCGAACAGATCGCGAAGGAACGCCTGCCCGCTCCGGGTGTCGAAATCGGCATCGGCAGGACCGGACGCATCCTCCAGGCGTGCGACCTCTCCCGGCAGGTAGCTGTCGATCAGTCCGACAAAGGCGACCTCTTCCCCCTGCCGGGTCAGGTGCCGCGCCATCCCGCAGGCGACGATCCCGCCGAAGGACCAGCCGCAAAGCGTATAGGGACCGTGCGGCTGAACACTCCGGATGACATCGCAATAGCGGGCGGCCAGTTCTCCGACCGTACGAGTGCGGCAGGTTTCCCCCGCCTCCAACCCTTCCGCCCGGATGCCATAAACGGGGCGGTCGAGGTTCAGTTCGCCGACCAGGGCCTGATAGCAGGCGAGCGTGCCTCCGATCGGATGGATCAGGAACACCGGCGGACGGTTCTCGCCCTTGCCGCCCGGCTCGGGCAGTTTCAGGGAGACCAGCAGCGAGGCCTCTGTCCCGTCAGCCGCCTCCCCTGTCGCCCGGGGTTCGGAGACAGCCCCGGAAATTCCGCGCTGGCGCAGAAGACGCGCCTGCATTGCGATCGTTCCGGCCTGTGCCAGATCCGTCACCGACAGCTTGCAGCCGAATGTCTGTTCGATCCGGTTCAGGAGGCGAATCGCAAGCAGGCTGTGACCGCCGGCATCTGCAAACTCCTCTTCGATGCCGACCGTGGCATTGTTGGGATCCCGGCCCAGGACCTCCATCCAGACATCCAGAAGACGGTCCTCGACCCGGTCGCGCGGCGATCTTCCGGACCGGCTTTCGCCTTCATGCCGCCTCTCCGCCCGTTGCAACGCCTGCCGGTCGATCTTGCCGCTGGTGGTCTTCGGCAGACTTCCGGAATGGATCCAGACCGAGGGCACCATATGCGGCGGCAACCGGCCGGAAAGCTGCTTGCGCAGAAGCGCATCGTCGAAGGGTTCCGCCGTGCCACCCAGATAGGCGGTCAACACCGGGTCGCCCGCCTTGTTGCGCTCGACCAGAACGGCGGCCTCCGCCACCCCGCATGCGGCAATTGCGGCTTCCACCTCGCCCAGTTCGATGCGGTGGCCGCGGATTTTCACCTGATCGTCGACCCGACCGTGGAACTCGACCACTCCGCCGCTGTTGGGGCGGAAGCAGGCAAGATCGCCGGTTGCGTAGAGGCGGATATCCTTCTGTCCCAGACGGTGACTGCGGAACCTGTCTTCGGTGAGATCTGCCCGCCTGTGATAGCCAAGCGCAAGACGCCCGCCGCCGATGTGCAGTTCGCCGATGACACCGTCCGGTACCGGGTTGCCGCTTGGATCGAGAATATAGATCTCCGTTCCGGCCAGCGGCCGACCTATGGGAATGGTATCGCCGCCGTCGGAGGGCTTCACGGTGTGAACGAGGGCGGTGACCGTCGCCTCCGTCGGCCCGTAGGCGTTGACCAGTCGACACCCGGAAAGCCGGCTGCGTTGCCATGCGGCGGCCACTTCCGGGGTCAGCGCCTCTCCGCCGACGATCATGAGCCGCAGATCCAGGCCGGAAAGATCGGCGCCGCTGCGCTCCCAGGACCGCAGCAGTTCATGCAGGTAGACCGGCGGCAGGTCGGCGACGGTGAGCCTCATGTCGCTCAAGAAACGGCGGAATTCGTCTGCCGTCTGCAGATCGGGAGAGCGCAGCACCAACCGGGCACCGGCGGCCAGCGGCGGCAGGATCTGTTCGATCGCAGTATCGACCGCGGTCGGCGCGAACTGCAGCACCGCATCGCTCGCCGAAAGGCCGTACTCGCCGATGATTACCTGGCAATGACCGGACAGCGCCCCGTGGGAAACGACGACGCCTTTGGGAACGCCCGTGGAGCCTGAGGTGTAGATGATATAGGCGGGATCGTCGGGGGCGATTTCTGCTTCCGGGAAGCGGGAGAACCGGCTGCGCAGCAGGTAACGCGTCTTGTCCAGGTCGATGACATCCGCCGGCCGGTCCTTGAAGTCCTGCAGGCGGCTTGCCAGGACGCCGCGGCTCAGGACCAGCGCAACTTCCGCATCGCGCAGAATATAGGCGAGGCGCTCGTCCGGATGTTCCGGATCGAGCGGGACCCAGACGGCGCCGATGGCGATCACCGCCAGCAAAGCGGCAATGCCGTCCGGCTCACGCTCCAGAAGAACGGCGACCCGATCACCGGTGCCGACCCCATGCTCTGTCAGCGCAAGGGCAATCTGCTTCGAGCGGAGGGCAAGGTCCCGGTAGCTGAGGCGTTTCGCGCCACTGACAATCGCCGTTGCCGACGGGTGCTCCTGTGCTGCGGCAAAGACCAGATCATGGGCAAGCTCCCCGGACGCGTGAAGGCGTTCGCCCCTCGCCCAGTGATGCAGGGCCCGGTCGGTTTCCGGCCGGGTCAGCATGGGCAGCGCGGAAACGGGTGTTTCGTCACCGGTTACCGCCGCCTCCAGAAGCCGGCGGAAATGGGCAAGCATGCGTTCGATGGTGCCGCGGGCAAAGCGGTCGCCGTCATAACCGGCAATGATCGACGCCCCTTTCGGGTCGTCCTGGACCTCCATGGCGAACTGCGCGCCGCCGGCCTGCCGGATTTCCGGAAGAAGGGTCACGTCACCGCGCGCGAACAGATCCAGCTCCGCCGCATCGAGGATGAAGTTCTGATAGGCGAAACTCACCTGGTAGGGCGGTTCGCCGGTCGCCGTGCCGCCGTGTTCGCGGGCGATGGCCGCAAAGGGAATGTCGCTGTTGCCAAGCCCTTCGCCAAGGGCGGCATGAACATGCTTAGACAACTGACCGAAGGACAGATCCGGATCGGCGGCAAGACGCAACGCGATCATGTTGGCGCAATAGCCGACGGTTTCCTCAAACCGGCGCGAGGGACGCCGCAGCGTCGGCACACCGATCACGAGATCCTCTTCGCCTGTATAGCGGTAAAGGAGTGCCGAGAAGGCGGTGAGATAGATCGAGGCCGGACTGACGCCCAAGTGTCTTGCCAGGTCGCGAAGCCTTGCACTGAGATCCTCGGGCAGCCGGACCTCCAGGTCCTGCCCGTTCGTTGCGGCAGCCCGCCCGGAGCCCGGCCTTGCCGGCAGCTTCAGGACCGGCGCGGGATCGGCGAGTTTCTCCAGCCAGTAATGCTTCTGGGCCTGTCCTTCTTCCGAGGCTGCAAACTCTCCCTCCCACGCAGCAAATTCGGAATAATCCGCGCTGTCGCCCTTCTCCGGAACCGGCTCCGACCGGCAGAAGCACGCGTATGCCGTCCAGAACCGGCGCGTGATCACGGCGGAGGTAATGCCGTCGGTGACGATATGGTGGGCGACGATGAGGACGATGCTTTCGTCCGGCCCCAGCTTGCCGCCGGAAAGGTGCTCGACCCGGAAGACGGCTTCGCCCAAATCGAACGGCAGCAGGACGCGCTGGCGCAGGAAGCCGGCGGTCTCGACCTCCTTGGGCATGACGAGGGAGTGAAGCTCCACGCCTTCCGGCCTTGCCTTCAGCACCGGGTCGCCGTCCTCCTCGACAATCCGGGTACCGAGGACCGGATATTCGGCCACCAGCCAGTCGAGCGCCTTTGCAAGGGCCGCGCCGTCGGCAGACTTCACCCGGAAGGCCAACGGGACATTATATTCGCCGCTTTCGGGGTAAAGGGACTGCAGCACCCACAGGCCCTTCTGCGCCTCGCCGAGGGGGCAGCGATACGGGCCGGTGGTTGACGGTTTCTGCTCTGCTGGCCCGGCAACCGGTGCAGCATCACTTGCTTCGGAATCCAGAAAACGGGCCAGCGCCTGCGGCGTCGCATGTGTTTCCAGCGCCTTTTGCGACAGCACCCGGCCGAATGCTTCCTCGACCGCATAAATCAGCCGCATGCGGACCATGGAATCGGCGCCGAGATCCTCGAAGGTCCTCTGCGGATCGAGGTCATCTGCGGAGCAGCCCAGTTCCGCGGCAAGGGTTCGGCAGATAAGCTGAAGCGCGGTTTCGGCGTGTTCGGTTTGCTGGACCGTTTCGGGGGTCGGCGCTGTCTCGGCCTGCGTTGTTTGCGGCACACTGTCCGGAGCGACCGCTTGCGGCAGCCAGTGTCTCTCCCGGACGAACGGATAGCCCGGCAGGACCAGCATCGGGCCAATGTGGGTTTCATCCTCTTCGGCGGCGGCCAGCGTAGGTTCTATATCAGCCCGATATTCAAAGTCTTCCAGCTTGGCCGCCAGTTCGTCCCCATCCGTGGCGACGATCTCGACGCTAGAGGCAAACGCCTCGCGGCCATATCGCAGCGTGCGCGACAGGGCCGCCATATCGAGGTCTTTGGTCTCGCGTACATAGGCGGCCAGGGACTTCCGCAGCTCGGCAAGCCGGTCTTCCGTTCTGGCAGAAACCGGGAACAGGCGAGGCTGCCGTTCCGCCGACAATGATTGCTGCACCGGAACCGGCGGGGCTTCCTCCAGAATGAGAAACACGTTCGATCCGCCCGCGCCGAAGGAACTGACCGTCGCGCGCCGAGGCTGCACCGTGCCGTCGACGACGGGCGCGGACCAGGGCGCCAACTCCGTCTGCGGCCGGAACGGCGTGCCCTGAAGCAATTCGGCAGTTTCGGATGCGGAAGTTCCAAAGGACGGGAACAGCTCCCTTCGTTCGAACTGCAACAGCACCTTGGTCAGCTGCGCCAGACCGGAAGCGCCTTCCGCATGGCCCATGTTCGTCTTGACCGAGCCGACGGCGAGCGGAACCTCGCCCGGCCGGTCCGCATAGACCCGGCCGAGCGCCCGCAGCTCGATGGCATCGCCGACCTGCGTGCCGTTGGCCGCCACCTCGGCATAGCTAACGGTCGCCGGATCGATACCGGCAGTGTCAAAGGCATCCTCGAGCAAACGCACCTGCGCATCCGCATTGGGGACGGCATAGCCGGCGGAATGGCCCGCGTGATTGGCAAGGCTGCCCTTGATCACCGCGAGCACGCGATCCCCGTCCCGCAGGGCATCGCCAAGCGGCTTCAGAAGGACCGCACCGACGCCTTCGGCCGGAAGATAGCCATCGCCGCCGGACAGGGCACGGCTGTCGGCGCTGCTGCCGGCGAGACCACCGCGACTCAGCGCCTCGTATTTGGCCGGGTGGATCGAGAGATTTACGCCACCGGCGACTGCCAACCGGCATTCGCCGGCACGCAGGCTCTGGCAGGCCTGGTGCACCGCCTGCAGGCCGGAGGAACACATGCTGTCGACGGCAACGCTCGGTCCCTGCAGGTCAAAGAAGAACGACGTGCGGTTGGCGATGCCGGAATAGGACGACAGGGCCAGCATTGCCCGGGTTTCGGGATCTGCGGCCAGACCGGGATATTGCTGGTACATGGAACCGACGAAGACGCCGACGCGCTTGTCGTAGTGTTCGGCCAGATAGGGGCGCGTGTGTCCTCCCCGCTCGAACAGGTGCCAGGCGGTTTCAAGGAACAGCCGTTCCTGGGGGTCGGCCAGATCGGCCGCGCGGGATGAATACCCAAAAAACTCCGCGTCGAAGCAATCGACGTCGGAAAGGAACCCGCCCCACTTGCAGTAGCTGGCACCGGGTTCGCCCTTGCGCGGCGAATAGCGCGGCAGCAGGTCCAGCCGCTCCGGCGGAATTTCAGTGACGCAGTCGCGGCCCTTCCGGAGCAGCTCGCCAAAAGCTTCTATCGTGTCCGCACCCGGATAGCGGCCGGCGACGGCGATGATCGCGATATCGCCGGTGTTCCTGTCCGGCTCGGGTTCCGGTTCTTCGGCCTTTTCAGATGCAACAACGGGTGGCTGCGGTGCCGATGCGACCGGGTCTACCTTCGCGACCGGCTCCTGCCGGGTCATCAGTTCATCGGCAAGACGATTGATGGTCTGGAACTCGAACAGGATCGTTTGCGGCAGCGGACCGAAGGCCGCTTCGAGGGCCTCGACGATCTCCAGCGAGGAAACGGAATCCACCCCGAACCGGTCGATGGTGTCTTCCGATGCAAGCTTATCTGCCGGAATTCCGAGACAGGTCGAAAAGCAGGCCTTGATCTGAGCGACGACCTCTTCGCGTGCACCGGAGGCCTCGACCGGCTCGGACCGCCGGACGTCCTCCACCGCTGCCTCGACCAATGCCGGTTGCGTTTTTATGGCTTCCGGCTCCGCAGGCCCCATCAGGCGGCGAAGCCGATCATGGTCGCCTTCCAGGACCAGAACCTGATCCTCGTCCGATGCAGACAGGATCGCGCTCAGGGCGGCGATGGCCGGAGCGGTTTCCAGCGGACGGACGCCGGCTTCGCGTTCCATGGTCTCGATGGTGCGGGCATCCATGTGCATGCCGCCGTCGCGCCAGTAGGGCCAGTCGATGGCAATCGTCCGGCCATGGCAGGCGCCTCCGGCCATGCGTGCGTTGCGCAAGGCCGCGAAACGGTCGAGGAAGGCATTGGCCGCCGCATAGTCGGACTGGCCCGGATTGCCGAGCGCGCCGGCGGCAGAGGCGAACAGCACCAGGAAATCGAGCGGCCGGTTGCCGAGCGCTTCGTCCAGAATCCGCGTGCCGGTCACCTTGGGCGCCAGGACCTCGCGCAGCGTCGCCTCGTCCTTGGTCGCCAGCAGGCCGTCGCGGGTCAGTCCGGCGCCGTGGAAGACCCCGTCCAGGTGCCCGTCAATGACATCGATCTCGGCCAGCAGATCCGACACCGCATCCCGGCTCGTCACGTCGATGCGGCGGTAGTGAACGGTCGCGCCCATTTCCTCCAGGTCTTTCAGGCGCTGTTCGACCTCCGGCTTCAGATGCGACCGCCCGGTCAGCCACAGCGAAGGCCGCACGCCGCTTCCGGCAATCGCTTCGGCGACATGGAGGCCGATACCGCCGGCCCCGCCGGTCAGGAGATAGACGCCATCCTGCTTCCAGGGCGACCGCTCCGGCCCTGCCTTTGGCGCCACCTCGCCCCAGGACCGGACCAGTCGGCGGCCTTTCCGGTAGCGGATATAAGTCCGCTCGGAGGCACAGGCGGCGTCCGTAGTCAGCCGAGCTACGACATCGTCACCGCTGTCCACCGCAACAAGCTGGCAGGACAGGCTCCGGTGTTCCAGGGCGGCACAGCGCAACAGACCGTCGAGACCTTCCAGGAGGCTGTCCTCGCCATCTGCGGGAACGACAACCTGCACGACGGCCTGTTGCGGCCGTCTCCGGGCCAGGTCCTGCAGCAGTTTCATCAGCCGCACGGCATGGAATTCATACCGGTTATCGACTGGGCCATCCGGTGCCTCCAGCGCAACAACCTTGGTATCAGGCCCTTTCAGACGACCGGCGACGCCGGGATCCGAAGCCAGAGAACCGCAAAGCACGATAATTCTGTCTTTAGCCGGCAAATCTGTCCCGATAGCAGGGACCTGGTCCCGCCAGACAGGCGCGAACAGAAGCGGCAATGGCGCCGGTTCCGGATTCATCTCCGGTTTCGGGGGATTTGCCGTTCCCTCGATATCCGGAAGCCAGCAAAGGTCCTCGGCAAAGGGATAGGTGGGAAGGCTGATCGGCACCGGTTTCGGACCCGGCCGCAACGCCGCCCAGTCGACCAGCGCGCCTTGCACCCATTTTTCCGCGATCACCGCCAGCGAGAGCGAGAGGTCTGCGGCCGGTTGGCCGACTGCGGCGCGTGACCGAAAGATGCCGTCACCATCGGCCTGACCGGCAAGAGCCCGTTCCAGCTTCGCCGCCAGGTCCGCCTTGTCCCTTGCAACGATTGCAAGGCGTTCCTCGAACGCCTCCCGGCCCTCCTGCAGCGTGAAGGCGACAGACGGCAAGTCCTTCTCGCCCAGGTCCTGGAGGGTCGAACGGAAATTATTGAGCAGAACCCGCAGCCGTTCCGGGTCGCGTGCCGAGAACGGATAGATCGCGGGACCTGCTGAAACGGCCGGCCGCGCCTGTCCGAGATGTTCGGCAATCACAATATGCGCGTTCGAGCCGCCGGCGCCGAAGGACGACAGGCCTGCGACCCTCGGCAGAGACCTGTCAGCTGCCACAGGCTGCGGCCAGCCTTCCAGCCGACGCTGGACACGGAAGGGCGAAGTTTCGAACGGAATATTCGGATTGAGGGTCTCCGCATGGAGCGACGGAGCGAGCTGACCGTGCTTCAGTTGCAGCAGGATTTTCGTCAGACCGGCAATTCCCGCAGCACTTTCGCCGTGACCGATATTGGATTTCACCGAGCCGATGGCGCAGATGTGGTTCCCGCTCCCCTGCCCGCGCCAGGCCTTGGTAAGGGCTGCGATCTCGATCGGGTCGCCCAGGGTCGTTCCGGTGCCGTGGGCCTCAACGTAGCTTACCTCTTCCGGCGCAATTCCGGCGCGTTCCATGGCCTTTTCGATGACCGCCGTCTGGGCAGCCGGATTGGGAACCGTATAGCCGTTGGTCTTGCCGCCGTGATTAAGCGCCGAGCCCAGGATCACACCGTGGATCCGGTCGCCATCGGCCTCCGCCCGACTCAGGGGCTTGAGCAGGACCGCGCCGACACCTTCCGCAGGCACATAGCCGTCGCCGCCTTCGCCGAAACTGCCGCAACGCCCCGTGGTGGACAGGAACCGGCCCTGCGCCAGCGTCAGGTACTTGTTCGGATGCGGCGTCAGGTTGACCCCGCCGGCCAGAGCCACGGAACAACTGCCCGAGCGCAGGCTGTCACAGGCAAGATGGATCGCCGTCAGGGACGACGAGCACATGCTGTCGACCGTCATGCTCGGCCCGTGGAAATTGCAGAAATAGGAGACCCGGTTGGCAACACCGGCCGGGCTGGTGCCGATCGCAAGCGGCTGGCCCTGCGCCTGGCGTTCCGGACCGTTGAGCTGGTACTCTTCCCACATGACACCGACAAAGACACCGACATCGCCGCCGCGCAGGCTTTCCCGGTCCGGCGCCACGGTTGCCCGCGTATAGCCGGCGTCCTCCAGGGTTTCCCAGGCGCATTGCAGGAACAGGCGCTCCTGCGGGTCCATCAACTGTGCTTCCCGGGGGGCGATGTTGAAGAACATCGGGTCGAACCGGTCATGACCGTCGATGAAGCCGCCCCATTTGCAGGTGGTCTTGCCCGGCTGCCGGACAGGGTCGAAGAAGCGGCTGTGGTCCCACCTGCCGGCCGGCACCTCGGTGACGCTGTCGCGACCGGCCGCCAAGTTCCGCCAGAATTCGGAAAGGGTCCGCGCGCCGGGATAGCGGCCGGCAACGCCGATGATCGCAATCGGCTCATCCGCTGCCAGTGGTCCGCGCCTTTTTTCTTCGCGCGCCTCTGCCGGGACCGACTTTGCAGGGGTCTCTTCCGCCGAGCCGACAATGGCACTCAGTCTCTCCGAATGCTCATCCAAGAAATGATCGAGGAGCGCGTCAAGCGTCTGGTGCTCGAAGAACAGGGTCTTGGACAGCGGCCCGAAATCGCGCTCCAGCACATCGGTCAGCTGTATGATCAGGACGGAGTCGATGCCGTAGTCCTCGAGCGGAGCCGACAAGGATATGGCGGAGGCGTCGATCTCGGTTTCGCGCGCAACCAGATCGATGAAATACCGTTCGGCAGCGCTCCGGAGGGGAACGGTGTCCGATGCCTTTTCCGTGAGCAGCGGCCGATCCCCGGACACCTGCGGCAGCAGACGCAGCGAAAAGCCCGCGATCCGGACACAGGTCCGGCCGCTGTCATCGGCAAGATCGATATCCAGTTTGTGGATGCTGTTGGCTGACGAGACGGTTCGCAGATGCGCCCACATGGTTTTTTCTGTCGGCCCGAGGATCTCCATCCGGTCGATACCGAAGGGTAGCGCCGGGCCGGTTCCGCCGTCATCGGAGAAGGAAACGAGAGCGGCATGGAAGGCCGCATCGATCAGGCTTGGATGCAGGACAAAGCCGCCACCTTCCGCTTCTGCGGCCCGGGGCAGTTGCAGCCGCGCCAAGACACCGTCAGCTCCGGATTTCAGTTCGGTCACCGCGCGAAAGGCCGGTCCGTAGTCGATGCCGAGAGCGGCATAGGAGGCATAGAGCCAGTCGGGGTCGTGTTCCGTCCGGCAGGAACGCTTCAGGGCCTCCAGATCCATGTGCGGCATCGGACCGGTCGTGTCGGAGATACCGGTATTTCCACGCATGTAATCGGACTGTGAACCGTCATCGGCCGTCAGCCGGAACGACCAGGCCTGTTCGCCGGTTTCGCTCATCCGGACGCGGAGATCCATCTCGCCGCTGTCCAGTTCCACCGGTCTGCGCCAGGTCACATTCGCGAGGACCAGCGGCAGGCCATCGGCGTGAACTTTCTTCGAGGCCGCCTCACGGACGAGTTCCAGGCTCATGGCCCCGGGCAGGATGCGGCTGCCGCGGATCCGATGATCCCGCAGGTAAAAGGCGTCTGCGTTCAGGTGAACCTTGAAATCCCCGCCTTCGTCATCGCCGGGTGCCGAAGCGATCAGGGATTGTGGCGTCGGCGTCTGATGCGCCACCGTTTTCGGCCGACCGGCATTATCGATGCAATAGATATCGCGCGCGAACGGATAAGTCGGCAGCCTCAGGCGCCGGTGCGATCCGGTATTGAGCGCGTTCCAATCCACCTTGCCACCGCTAACCCATTGTTCCGCGATGCCATGTGGCCCTGCCTCGCCGACAGGCGTGTTTGCCCCTTCACTGCTCGGTTTGGCACGGCCGCGGCAGATGCCCGGTGCGGCGCGATCTTCCAGAAATGTCTTCAGGCGCTCGACAAGGTCGTCCACGGTTCCGGCGACGATTGCCAGCCGGTCTGCCAGTTCGGCCCGGCCGACCTGCAACGTGAAGGAAAGATCGCCCAGGTCCCTGTTTTCGATCCGGCCGCTTTCGAGCATGCAAAGCAGATTGCGGGCGCTTTCCTTCAGACTCTCCGGATCACGTGCGGAAAGAACGACAACGACGGGACCATCCGGCTCCGCCCGCAAAAGCGTTTTCGCCGGACGATATTCCTCAAGCACCACATGCGCGTTGACACCGCCGAAACCGAAACTGCTGATACCGGCACGCAGCGGCAGCGGGTTGCCGTTTTCGTCCCGGACCGGGGTCCACTCACATGCGCTGCGAACAATCTCGAACGGGCTGTCGCTCAGGTCGATATACGGGTTGATGTCCTCGCAGTGGAGGCTCGGCGCCAGTTGCCGGTGCCCGAACTGCTGCAGGACCTTGATCACCCCGGCGACACCGGCGGCCAGTTCCAGGTGGCCGATGTTGGTCTTCACCGAGCCAAGCCGGCAGCCGTCGCTGTCGAGACGGTCGTTTGTTTCCGGCAGGGAGCGGAAGGCCGATTTCAGGGCATTGACCTCGACCGGATCGCCGAGGGCTGTCCCGGTGCCATGGGCCTCGATATAGCCGACCGAACGCGGATCGATCCCGGCCCGTAAATAGGCGGTGCGCAGGAGGTCCGCCTGGGCTTCCGTGTTCGGCGCGGTCAAGGAATTGGCGTGACCGCCGTGGTTGATCGCCGTTGCGCGCACGACGGCAAGAACCGGGTCGCCATCGCGCTCGGCATCCGACAGGCGGCGGAGGAACAGCATGCCGACGCCTTCGCCGCGCACGTAGCCGTTTGCTGAAGCGGAAAACGTCTTGCAGCGCCCGTCCGGCGACAGCATGCCGGCGCGGGCGAAGTTGATATGGGCGTCCGGCGTGATGATCGTGTTGACGCCGCCGACCAGCGCCATGTCGCAGTCGCCGGCCCGGATGGCCTGCACCGCCCGGTGCAGGGCCACCAGCGAACTGGAGCAGGCCGTCTCGACCGGTTCGCTGGGCCCGTGCAGATCGAGGAAATAGCTAATCCGGTTCGGGCCGACGGAGGGAACGGACCCGGTCGCGACATAGCCCTCGCCGCCGGTATCCTCGCCAATCCTCTCGCAATAGCCGCTGGACGACGTGCCGACGAAGACGCCGACCTTTTGACCTGCAAGGCTCTTCGGCGAATGTCCGGCATCCTCGATCGCCTTCCAGGCATGCATCAGCATCAGGCGCTGCTGCGGGTCCATGAGTTTCGCTTCGCGCGGCGAAATGGCGAAGAACAGCGGATCGAATTCGAACACCCGGTCGATGAAGCCGCCCCAGTGGATGTTCGTCTTGCCCGGGTCCTGTCGCGGATCGCCGTCGATCTCTTTCCAGTCCCAGCGATCGGCCGGGATGCGGGTGATGCAATCGCGTCCGGAAATCAGGTTGGACCAGAAGGCGTCGGCGTCTTCCGCCATCGGGAAGCAGCAGCTCTGGCCGACGATGACGACGGGATCGTCGTCATCGGCTGCTGCCCGCCGATCGGTGCCGAAGCCTGTTTCGGAAGCTTGCGCCGAGGCAACCGGCGCGACCGGTTCCTTTTCCGCCTCCGCGACAATTCCCAGTTGCTCCTCCGACAGGTCGCCGGCGATGTGGCGCGCGAGCCGTTCCAGGGTCGCGTATTCGAAGAAATCGGCGGGTGTCAGCGACAGGCCGAGCTCCGCGTTGATCCGCGAGGCAAAGGCGGTCATCGTCACCGAGTCGAAGCCGAAATCGCCGAGTTCAGCCTCCACGTCCAGCTCCGAGGGATCGACTTCCAGGGTGCGTGCGGCAATACCGGTGACAAGCCGAAGCGTCGCGGCGTGTCTCGCTTCCTCACCGATGACGGCGGCGTCGGTCTCGACAGCCGGACTTGCCGGAACGGTCTTGCCGGATTGTTCAACGGCACGGACCGCGAAACCCTCCAGCCGGATCACGACGGTGCCGTCGTCATCGCAGACATCGATGGACGCGCCGGTGTCTCCCGCCCGAACGACTGCCCACATGCGTTCGCCGGTCCGGCCATAGACGGCGACCCGGCGCACGGCGTAAGGCAAAGCAGTTCCGTTTGCCGCGTCCTGTTCCAGCCCGATCAGCGCCTGCAGGGCACCATCGAGAATGGACGGATTCAGCTCAGGATCACGGTCGGCTTCCGCCGGAAGCTCCAGCCGGGTGACGGCAATACCCGGCCCCTGCCACAGGCCGGTGATCGCGCGCTGTGCTGGACCGTAGCGAAGCCCGAAGTCTTCGAAGCGGCGGTAGATGTCCGCAACATCGAGCGTGCGGGTGGCCGCCGCCCTTGCGGCGCCAAGATCGATCTTCGGAGCTGTTTCCCCGCCGAGTGCACGGACAGCACCCTGCGCATGCGCACGCTTTCCCGCCGGTCCGGTCGTGAAAATGGAATACCGGGAACTCCCCGAAGGTTCCTCCTGCAGCGAAACTTCGAGACGCTCTGGTCCTGCGGTTATCGAGACCGGGCTGGTCCAGGTGTGCCCGATGAGTTCGAAACCTTTCGAACCGGAACCGGCGAAGGCCCGGCGCAGAAGTTCAAAGGACATCACGCCCGGCAGGACCTTGACGTCCTCGACCAGATGATCGCGCAGGAAACTTTCCGAGCCGTCGAAGGCAAACGTCGATGTGCTTGAAGCTGCCGGTTCCCTGGCCGAAGCCTGTGGCCCTTTGCCGACCCAGAATTCCGTTTTCGCAAACGGATAGCCGGGCAAGGAGATCCGCTTCCCCGGACGTTCCTTGCGCACCGTTCGCCAATCGACATTGAAGCCGCCGACCCAGAGCGCCAGGAGATCCTCCGCCCGGCCTCTTTCGGCAAGTCCGGCTGCAGCTTCGCGCAACGGTCCGTCGCTTTCGAGAACCGACATGGTCTTGCGGTTGGTCTTCACCCGGCCGGTCTGGAGGCCCGTGTCCGTTTCCCCTGCCAGCCAGGCGTTGAGACGCTCCAGCATCTGCGCCTTGCTTTGCGCGACAAGGCCCAGGCGGAATTCCATCGGGTCACGCGCAATCTGCAGCGTATGGGCGATATCGCACAGACTTGCTGCCTGATCGGGCGCGGACAGGAACGCCACGAGTCGGTCTGCCATTTCCTTGAGCTGCGCTTCCGACTTGGCGGACAGAATGATCAGCTCGGGATCGGCTGACGGTTCCGAAGCGTGCGCCTGATCTTGCGGAGCCGGATATTCCTCCAGCACCACATGGGCATTGCTGCCGCCGAAGCCGAAGCTGCTGACGCCGGCGCGGCGCGGCAGGATATTGCCGTCCGCATCGATCAGGTGGGACCAGTCGGTTTCGTGTTGCGCAACATGGAACGGGCTGCCCGCGAGCTTCAGATAGGGATTGAGCGCGTCGCAATGGAGCGTCCTGGCGATTTCGCCATGGCGCATCTGCAGCAGAACCTTGATCAGCCCGGCGATACCGGCTGCCAGTTCCAGATGGCCGATGTTGGATTTCACAGAACCTATGGCGCAGCTTTGCGCCGGTGCCGGGCCGAAGGTCGCTTCCGCATTGGAGCTGAGATCCGCAAAGGCGCTGGTCAGGGCCTCGACCTCGATCGGGTCTCCCAGCGGCGTGCCCGTGCCATGGGCCTCGATATAGCCGACCGTGCGCGGATCGATGCCGGCGCGGGCATAGGCGGTGCGCAGCAGCTCCGCCTGGGCCTTCGGATTGGGTGCGGTCAGGGACGCCGCATGGCCGCCGTGGTTTTCCGCGCTGGCGCGGATAACGGCCAGGATTCGGTCGCCGTCGCGATCGGCATCGGCAAGGGATTTAAGGAACACCAGGCCGACGCCTTCGCCCCGCGTGTAGCCGTCCGCGTTGGCCGAGAACGGCTTGCAGTGGCCTTCCGGCGACAGCATGCCCGCCTTGGAAAAACCGACGAAGGCTTCCGGCAGCAGCAGGGCATTGATGCCGCCGGCAATTGCCGCCGAGCAATGGCCGGAGCGGATTGCCTCGACCGCCCGGTGAACGGCGATCAGGGCGCTGGAACAGGCGGTCTCGACGGCAACGCTGGGGCCGTGGAAATCATAAGTATAGCTGATGCGGTTCGGGCCGAGCGACGGGGCGAGCGCCGTCATGGAATAGCCCTCGATACCGACCCCGGCTTGCGCGATCAGCCGGCTGTAGCCGGTGTCCGCCGTACCGATGAAGACCCCGGTCCTGGAACCGGCAAGGGCCGAGGGCGCGTAGCCGGCATCTTCCATCACCCGCCAGGCCTGGGTGAGCAGGAGCCGCTGCTGCGGATCCATCATCCGCGCTTCCGGCGCCGAGATGCCGAAGAACGGCGCGTCGAAGGCGGCGATACCGTCAATGAAGCCGCCCCATTTGGCATTGCCCTTGCCCGGCTCCGACAGCGGATCGCCCCAATAGGCGCGCCAGTCCCAACGCTCCGGCGGCACCTCGGAAATACAGTCACGGCCTTCCTTCAGCACCTGCCAGAAGGCATCCACATCCGGCGCGCCCGGGAACTGTCCACTCATGCCGATGATGGCAACGAGACCAACTTCAGGCTGGTTCTCGGCAGGCGCAGCGGCCCTCGGTTCGACAATGGCTCGGCGGGCCGGCGGCTCCGGCACCGGTTCAGGCGATAGGGTTGCCTCTTCCTGTTCCGGTTCAACCGGCAGGCTAGCGCCAAGTGCTGCGGCCATGGCGCCGGTTTCTTCCTCGCTCAGATGACCGGCCAAGCCATCGAGGGTCGGATACTCGAAGAAGAGGGTCGGCGTCAGATCCAGATCGAAGCGGTCGTTGAGCCGGTTGGCGAACTGGGTGAAGCCGATGGAATCGAAACCGTATTCGGTGAGTTCCACATCCGGATCGAGATCGTCGGCCGAGACCTTGAGCTGGGTACTGGCCTCGTCGACCAGGCCTGCCAGAACGAGACGGCGCAGATCGGCGGATGGCGCGGGCGCGGTCTTGACCGGCGAAGCGGCGGCGGGCCGATCGGGCACAACGTCCCGGTCCCGCAAGCTGCCGATGAAGCGGCGGATCCGTTCGGCGTTGCCGACCGTGACCAGACGCCGGGAAGACGCCCCTGCCAACGCGGCATAAAGCGCTTCGATGCCGGTAGCGGTTTCCAGCGGCACCAGCCCGGTGGTCCGGCGCATGAGATCCTGCCGGGCCGGGTCGAGGCCCATGCCCCCGTCCAGCCACAGCGGCCAGGCAATCGAAAGCGTGCGGCCGTGGCATAGACCCTTCTTACGCCGGGCTTCGCGCGCTTCGGCGAAGCCGTTCAGGAAGGCATTGGCCGCGGCATAATCCGCCTGTCCGGCATTGCCGGTGACGCCGGAGATCGACGAATAGAAGACAAGGAAATCGAGCGGCGCATCGCCGATAGCTTTGTCCAGCGCCGCCGCGCCCGTCACCTTGGGCGCAAGGACGGCGGCAACCTGCTCCGGCGTCTTTCGAATAAAAGCGTCGTCCTGCACCACACCGGCTGCGTGAATGACACCGTCGAGACTGCCATGGTCCCGCCGGATCGCTGCAACCATCTCCGCGACGGCGCTTTCGTCGGTGAGATCGACGCACATGTGGTGCAGGCGCGGTTCGGCCTCGAGCCAGGCCGAAAGGTCCGAATCTGGATCGTTACGGCCGGCGAGAATGACGGTGGCGTCCGGGGCTTTTTCAAGGATGTCGCCGGCCAGATGCCGGCCGAGCTTTCCAGTGCCGCCGGTGATCAGATAGACACCGCCCGGACGCCAGGGAGCTGAAGGTGTTTCAGGAGCCGTCTCGACCTCGTCCCAGACTTCCATCGACAGGCTGTCGCCATCCGCCTTCAGATGTGCGCCGGCCGGGGCCGCTGTGGCGTCGCGCAGAAGCCGAGCAAGGGTGTCCGCATCCGTTCCTGCGCCGATGGTGAGGACCTGACTGCCGATCTTCGGATGCTCGCGGTGCAGGCTACGCAGCATGGCGCCGAGGCCACTGAGGGCTTCCGATCCTTCGCCTTCACTCAGAACGAGTTGGAGCGAGACCGGACCGCTGTTCAATTCCTTCTGCGCAATCTTGAGGAGTTGATTGGCAAGACCGACATACCGCTGTTCCAGTAGGAGACCGGACCGGTCGCCCAGTTGCCGGCAGTCCCAGCCGGGCAGTCTTCCGCCCAAGGCATCGGCGTCGCCTGTTCCAGCCGTAAGGAGAACAATGCGCCGCCTGTCGTCTACCGATTCAACGGCGCTGGAGAACGGACGCCAGTCCGGTTCAAAGCAGAGCAGGTCCGAATCGTCGGTCTTCTCGAGCACCCGGGTCGTGAAGCCGCGCAGGGCGACGCGCACACTGCCGTCATCCGCGAGCAGATCAATATCCATCTTGCGCAGGCCGGACCCGGTTGCCGGGCCGCCCCGGACATGGGCCCACATGGTCGCTTCGCACGGGCCGAGGATCTCGACCGCATCGACGGAGAACGGCAGTGCCGCGGTTTTGGGCGCATCGCCCGCCGCGTCAAGCGCCAGGCCGATGGCGGATTGCAGGGCGCCATCCATCAGGCTCGGATGAAGTCCATAGTCGGCAAGCGCAGGCCGAAGGGCTTCCGGCAGCTCGAGCCGGGCAAGGACCTCTGAGCCGACCGCGAGATCCGAAATGACCCGGTGGCCCGGTCCGTAGCCGAGGCCCATCGCGTCGAAGGCGGCATAGATTTCGGACGCTTGCAGATGGCGTGCGGGCGCGTTCCGGAGCGCTTCAAGGTCCAGCGTCCGCTTAGTCGCTTCCGCGCCCGCTGCGATCCGCATCTGGGCGTGAACAACCCGCTCGCCCTCGTCCGTCCGGGTGACGATTTCCACCCGTGCGCCGCCGCCGTCCAGGCGGGATATCTCGCAGGCAACCGTAACGGGCCGCTCCGCCTTGAGCGGTGCCATCCAGACGACCTGACGGAGTTCGAGGTGGGCAATGCCGTCCCGTTCGGCAGCAGCGCGGGCGAGTTCCAGATAGGCAACGCCCGGCAGGACCGGCGTGCCGCCGACCCTGTGATCGGCAAGGAAGACCTCCCGCCCGGTTAGTCTCAGGCCGTACCGGCCTTCACCCTCCGGTGACGGTACCAAGGCCACAGTCTGTGCCTGAGCCGGCTTCGCCTCTTCCGGCAACCAGTAGCGTTTGCGCTGGAACGCGTAGCCCGGCAGGGCAATGCGATGCGGGCGGTCATCGCCGTAAAGCCTGAGCCAGTCGACATCGCCGCCACCAGCCCAATGGCTGGCAATGGCGGCGGCATCCTTGCCTGCGGGATCGAGCGCTTCCGACTTCTCCCGGCGTCCGGGCGGGATCTCGCCCGTAGCGGCGACGGTCCTGTCGCCGGCAAGGAACGCATCCATCTTGCGCAGGAGGTCATCCCTGTCGGTTGCGACAAAGGCCGCCCGGCAACGCATGGCATCCCGGCCGATCTGAAGCGTATAGGCCAGTTCGGTGAGATCGGCCTTGGCGACGGCTTTCCTCAAACGGGCGACTGCATCCATGAGTGCGCCGTCGGTCTTCGCCGACACCGGTACCACCACCGGATGTTCCGGAGCGGATGCGGTGCTCTTCTGCGCCTGCCGGTATTCCTCGATTACCAGATGCACATTGGCACCGCCGGCGCCGAAGGAACTGAGACCGGCCCGGCGGGGCTGCTCGGTTCCGTCGAGCACCGGCCGTTGCCAGGGGGTTTCCTGCTGGAGCAGGTGGAACGGGCTCCCGGCAAGGTCCAGCAGCGGGTTGGGATCGGCGCAATGGAGGGTGCGGTAGCGGGTCCCGCTCTTCATCGCGAGCAGGACCTTGATCAGGCCGGCGACACCCGCCGCCGTTTCCGCGTGGCCGATGTTGGATTTCACCGAGCCGAGACCGATTGCGGGTTCCGCCGGCGGTTCCAGATCGCGGTCGCGGTAAAGCTCCTCGAAGGCGAACCTCAGCCCTTCGATCTCGATCGGATCGCCGAGCGGCGTGCCCGTGCCGTGACATTCGATCAGGCCGATGCTGCGCGGATCGGTGCCGGCCTGCCGGTGCGCCTCGACGATCAGGCGTGCCTGGGCCTTCGGGTTCGGCGCAGTCAGCGAGGTGGCGCCACCGCCGTGGTGTTCCACCGAACCACGGATCACGCCGAGAATGGGATCGCCGTCGCGCTCGGCGAGATCGAGCCGCTTGAGCAGCACTGCTCCGACCCCATCGGCGCGGGCATAACCGTTGGCGTCTTTGGAAAAGGTCTTGCAGCGCCCGTCCGGGGCGATCATCCCGACCTTGGAGAACATGATGTGCTGGGTCGGAGACAGCATCAGGTTCGAGCCGCCGGCGATGGCCATCTCGCAGCCTTCGTGGCGGATGCTCATGACAGCTCTATGGATTGCCACCAGCGAACTGGAACAGGCGGTGTCGACCACCTCGCTCGGCCCGTGAATATCGAGCAGGAAGGACAGGCGGTTCGGGCAGAAGGCATGACCGAGGCCGGTCAGCTGCTGGGCTTCCATGATGCCCGCCCGGTTCACCATGTCCGTATAGTCGAGCAGGTTGATGCCGAGGAACAGGCCGATGTTCTTGCCTGCGAGCGATCCGGGGGCGTAGCCGCCCTTTTCGATCAGGCTCCAGACGCATTCCATGAACAGGCGATGCTGCGGGTCCATCAGTTCCGCTTCGCGCGGCGAAATGTTGAAGAAGGCGGCGTCGAAGCGGTCGACATCCGGAACGAAACCGCCGTATTTCACATCTGTAAAGGCCCCCTTCTTCGGGTCGCCGTAGACCGCCCGCCAGTCCCAGCGGTCCGCCGGGATTTCCTCGATACAGTCGTCGCCCGCCGCCAGATGGGCCTCGAAGGCCTCCAGGTCCGGGCTTTGCGGGAACATGCCTTCCATCGACAGGATGGCGATCGGCACGGCGTCGCCGGCTTTCTCGGAAGACTTCCGCTCAGCACTTGCCACCGATGCGGCCTTTGCCGGGCGCCGACGGGCAGCGGCGCGATGACGAACCGTCCAGCTTTCTTGCCCGTCCCCGGCTGCAGCCGGAGCGCTTGCGGCTTCAACCGGCTCTGGTTCCGGGGCCTCTTCTGCAGCCAGCCGTTCGTAGTGTCCGGCAATGGCCTTGCCATAACGGTCGAACAGGATCGAGCTCAGATCGTCGAGATGCTTTGCCTCGAAGAAGGTCGTCGGCGCGACGGAAATGCCGAAGTGGCGGGAGATCTGCACCATCACCTCGGTAATGGCGATGGAATCGATGCCGAGATTTGCGAGGTTCTCCTCAGGATCGAGCTGGTCCTCCGGCATGCGCAGGGCCTTTGCCGCGATCTGCCAGACATCGCGCGCCAGACGATCCTGCGGGCTCAATTCCGATTTCGACTCATCCGGCGTTGCTTGTGCCCCCGCCTGCTGTGCCTGCGCCGACAGATGCGCGCGGGCCCGCTCGACCAGTTCCCGGTCGAGAAGCTGCGCCATCCGGGCGCGCAGGTCGTCGCGGGGGCCAGAACTCATTCGGCCGGCTCCTCCTGTTGCGCAGGCGCAGTGTCGGCGAGCATATCCCGGTAGCGGCGCATGTGGTTCAGCAGCTTCCAGAGGTCGGCTTCCCACTGATGACGGTAGCTGTCGATGAAATAGGTCTGGCCGAGATCCGGAGTATCGGATTTCTTCGCTGCCAGGAAGCGCTGAAGCCCCCGGGTCTTGCCGAAGAGCGCCCGTGCATAGTTCAGGACGAACAGGCCCTGGGTCTTCAGGCCGTCGCCCAGCCCGCCGGCGGCGTTGATGAAGCCCATGAAGAGAATGTTGTCCAGGTTGCGCGGCGTGGAATGCAGGAATAGATCGGGAATGTCGCCCTTCCATTCCAGCAGGGTCCTGTCGAGGAAGGGAAAGTCGCGGCTGTAGCCGGTCGCATAGAGCACCAGATCGACCTCGGCCGCACTGCCGTCCTGGAACCGCACGGTCTTGCCCTCAAAGCCGGCAATGTCGCCCTTCGGCGTGATATCGCCGTGACCGATGTGATAGAGCAGCAGCGAGTTCATCACCGGGTGTGCGCCGTCGAGCGGATAATCGGGCCGCGGCAGGCCGTAATCGGCGCCGTCATAGCCGGCGAGACGGAACACCTCCTCGATGTAGGCGAGGGTCTCCTCCTTGGTGGCGAACTTGTTGCCAAGCTCCATCATCCATTGCGGGGTCGGCTTTCCATCGATGAATTTCGGCTGGTAATAGTAGCCGCGCCTGGTGCTGTGCAGGACCGAGGCCGCCGTGCGGATGGCATCGACGGCGATGTCGCAGCCGGAGTTGCCACCGCCGACCACCAGGACACGCTTGCCTTTCAGCTGCTCCGCCGACTTGTAGTCACGAACATGCATGACCTCGCCGTCGAACTTCCCCGGATAGGGCGGCTCGGGATAGCGCGGCACCCGCTGCAGGCCGTTGCAGACGATCACCAGCGGATAGACCTCGTCGTCTCCGGCAGTGGTTTTCAGCCGCCAGCCGTCGCCTTCCGGCGTCAATGTCTTGACCGCGGCATTGAAATGCGCCCGTTCGTAGACGCCGAAGGCCTTCGCGTAGGAGCGGATATAGGCCAGCATCTGGCGGTGGTTCGGATAGGCCGGATACTCCTCCGGCATCGGGAAGTCGGGTACCTGGGTGTTGAACTTCGGCGAGATCAGGTGGAGGGACTCATAGGCGCGCCCGCACGGCGCATCGCCATTCCAGACGCCGCCGAAATCGGCTTCCGCCTCGTAGAGGTCGACCGTGATCCCCCCTTCGATCAGCTCGCGCGCCACGCCAATGCCGGTCGGGCCACCGCCGATAATCGCCACCTTCTGCGGCAAGCTGCTCATGGCTGCACCTCCTCCCCGATCCGGATGTCCCGGCTTTGCTCCAGTCTCGTCAACCTGACCCCTTCCAGGTGCAGACATTCCCGGCCGTCCGCACCGTAAAGTTCCACCGTAAGGCCCACAGAATCAGACCCGCCGTCGATCCTGACAATCGCCTTATCCTCGAGCGAGGAAAAGCCGGTCATTCGCTCCATGCTCAGCGGGAAGGCGAGCGCGTTGCCCGCCCCCGCATCCGCGACCCAGCCGCCGGCGCGGAAGGTCAGTAGCCGCCAGACCGCATCCAGCACGAACGGGTCGAACAGCAGGCCCTGCCGGTCTTCGGCGGATCCGCGCGGCAGAACCAGCCGCGCCAGCAGGGCATCGCCGTCGCGGCGCACTTCGCTGACCGTCGCCATTTCGGCCGACGGAGGACCGGAGTAGATCGCACAGCGTTCTGCGAAGTCGCGGAACACCGGGGTGATGTCCGCGCCCGGAAGCGAACCGGTCTCATCGAGGGATTTGCGCTCGCGGAGACCGTCGGGCTCTGCCGCGACCGTACCGAGATGCCAGGGCCGCCCCTCGTCGCCGTCGGCCTCGACCTGGTACAGCAGGCCTTCGCTGTCGGACATGCCGATCACTGTGAGGTCGCGCGGCTTGCCGTTGACCGGTACCGGCCGGCCCCAGAGAAGATGCTGCAGGCTGCGCACGGGTTCGCCGGACAGCCGCTCCAGCGCGTTGCGGGCGATTTCGGGCAGGAACAGTCCCGCCATCAACCGCTCCGTCCCGCTTGTGTGGGTCGTCAGGAACGGCTCATCGCCATTGATGCGTACGGCGACCTGTCCGATTTCGCCTTCCTGCGGCGGAGTGCCCAGAAGGGAGCCAGCGACCGGCCGGGTTTCGGAGGTGCCGGACGGTTGCACTTCTTCCGCCGGTTCCACCCAATAGCTGGTCCGCTCGAACGGATAGCCGGGCAGATGCAGCCGCGCCGCGGACATTGCCGGCCAGTCGACCGCCAGCCCCTTGGCCCAGAGCTCGGACACCTTGTTGAGGCCGTTCGCCTCTCCCGACCGGAGCCATTTTGCAACGAGTGCCCTGGCATCGTCGTCCGAGCCGAAAAGAGCGACGGCGTCCGCATCGCCTGCAGAGAGATACACGCCTTCGAGCGGCCTGCCGGCAACGACCGACGACAGCTTGCGCAGGAGATCGTCGCGGCCGGTGAACGCGAAAGCCAGACGTTCCCCGAATTGGGAGCGGCCCGTCTGCAGCGTGTGCACCAGCGCGGTGAGATCCAGATCCGGCCGGGCGGTGATGAACCGTTCCATGTCTCCGGCATAGGCGATCAGACGGTCTCTATTGCGGGCCGACAGGACGAAGATCTTCGGCGTGCCGCCGTCCGTGGCGACCGCGTCCGGAACGTATTCCTCCAGCACCGCATGGGCATTGGTACCGCTGAAACCGAAGGCGCTGACGCCGGCGCGGCGCGGGGTACCAGACGGGCCGTCCCAGTCACACAGGGATCGGCTGACGGCAAAGGGCGTGCGTTCGAAGGGAATATGGCTGTTCAGGGTTTCCACGTTGATCGACGGCGGCACCTGCCGGTGCTCCAGCGCCAGCATGACCTTCAGTACCCCAGCGATACCGGCGGAAGCCAGCAGATGGCCGATGTTGCTCTTCACCGAGCCGATGGCGCAGCGGTCGCCGGCCGGCACGCCCTCGAAGGCATCCGTCAGCCCCTCG
Organism: Roseibium aggregatum; assembly: GCF_014692675.1. Classification (GTDB taxonomy): domain Bacteria; phylum Pseudomonadota; class Alphaproteobacteria; order Rhizobiales; family Stappiaceae; genus Roseibium; species Roseibium aggregatum_C. The sequence continues at coordinate 81,816 of NZ_JABFCZ010000001.1, forward strand.
ACCTCGATCGGATCGCCGAGCGGCGTGCCGGTGCCGTGGCACTCGATCAGGCCGACGGTCGCCGGGTCGATCTCGAAGCGCTCGTAGACGTCTTTCAGAAGGGCCGTCTGGGCCTTCGGGTTCGGCGCGGTGATGCCGTTGGTGCGGCCGTCCTGGTTGATGCCCCAGCCCCTGATCACCGCATGGATCGGATCGCCGTCCCGCTCCGCATCGGCCAGGCGCTTGAGCAGGACCGCACCGACGCCCTCACCCGGAACGAAGCCATTGGCCCGTTCGTCGAAGGAGAAGCAGCGGCCGTCGGCCGACAGCATGCTGACCTTGGCGGTGTCGATAAACATGTTCGGCCCGACCAGAACACAGGCGCCGCCCGCAAGCGCCATGTCGCAGGTTCCCGACACGAGGCTTTCGCAGGCCTCGGCCAGGGCGACCAGCGAGCTGGAGCAGGCGGTGTCGATGGAAAGACAGGGCCCGCGCAGGTCGAGCAGATAGGAGATGCGCGCCGCCAGGATCGAGCCGGAACTGCCGAGCAGACTGTAGGTGTTGCGTTCGCTGATCAGGTCCTCATAGCCGCTCGGGCCGGAGGACACATAGACGCCGCAGCGGCTGCCGGCGAGGCTCGCCGGATCGATCGCGGCATCCTCGATCGCATGCCACGCGGTTTCCAGGAACAGGCGCTGCTGCGGGTCCATCAGCTCCGCCTCGAGCGGCGTGATGTTGAAGAACCGGGCATCGAACTCCCCAGCCCCGTCGAGTGCGCCCATCCACTTGCAATAGCTCTTGCCCGGCGCCTGCGGGTCCGGGTCGTAGTAGCGGTCGATATCCCAGCGGGAGGGCGGAACCTCGTCGATGCAGTCCCGGCCGGAGCGGATGTTCTCCCAGAATTCGCCGAGATTCCGCGCCTTGGGGAATTTGCCGGACGCGCCGATGATGGCGATGGCGTCGGTGGATGTGTGGCGATCTACGGATGGTTGGGCAGGGACAGATGCCGGAATAGCCGCCGGGCTCTGATCGGCTTCAACGGGGACCGGCTCGGGCTCAACGACTTGCGAAACTTCCACCGGCACCAGCGTCGCGACATGATCCACCAGCCCGCCGACGGTGGGATGGGCGTAGACGGCGGTCGCGGGCAGATCGATGCCGTAGCGGGTGTTGAGTTTGCGGACCCAGGTCACAGCCAGGATGGAATCGAGACCGAGATCCAGGAAGCCGGAGCTGTCGGCGATCTCGCTCGTCTCGATCATCAGGTCCTCGGCGAGAGAGGACACGATTTCGGTGCGCAACTTCCGGCGATGGTCGCCGGTGGCGGTTTCTGTCGGCGAAGGCGTGGCTTGAACAGGCGGGGATTGAAGCGTAGCGGGTGCGGCTGCTTCTGTAACCGGCTGCTCCCCGACCAGCTCCGCCACATGAGCGATCAGGGCGCCGACAGTCGGATGGGCGTAGACCGCGGTCGCGGGCAGGTCGATGCCGTAGGACGTGTTTAGCTTGCGGATCCAGGTCACGGCCAGAATGGAATCCAGGCCGAGATCGAGGAAGCTGTCACCGTCGCGGATGTCGGCGACATCGATCATGAGGTCTTCCGCAAGCGACGAAACGATGTCTGTACGCAGGGCCGTGGCATCAATGGAAGACGGCTTCGAAGCTTCGGTGGTTTCCGTCGCGCGATCGGCCTCCCCGAATTTCTCGGCGATGCGGGCACGGACGCTGTCATTGCCGATGAAGGTCTTTTCGTGCATCGCCAGCTCCCGCTCTAGAACGGCGTCAAGCAGGGCCCGCAGCGGTGCGGCCATCTCCGCCTTCATGGCCAGGAGTTCGGCACGCGGTTTGCCCGCCAGAGCGTGTGCCGCGGTCAGCGCCGTTCCGAGAACTTCCCGCCCCGGCTTCACCAATACCCGCGCCGAGCGCTCGCCAAGCTCCCGGCCGCGGTATTCGCGGGCGGTGAACAGGACCTCCCGGCCGAGATCATCGCCGAGACGATGTGGGAAGATCAGGGTCGCACCGGCGCCCGGCGTGAAACCGTACCAGAGATAATTGCTGTGATAGATGCCTTCGGCCGCGAAGACCGCCCGGTCGCAGTACATGCCCAGCGACCAGCCGGCACCGATGCCGTGACCCTGCATGGCGGCAATGACCGGCAGCTCGCATTCGAGCGGCAGCGAGTAGATGCGCCGGTCGGTGAACCGGCTGCCGCCCTGCTGCAGATCCGCCAGACCGTCCGCCGTTCCGCCGCAGGCAAACCAGGTGTCATGGCCGGTCAGGACGACGACCTTCGCCTGCGTCAGCTCCGCGACCTTGGCGAAGGCTTCCTCCAGCCCGTCCATGAAGGCGGGCGTGAACATGTTGCGGCCGTCGCGCTCGGTCATCCTGAGAAGCACGACGCCGTCGTCAAAGAGCTCCAGGTCCATGACGTCCGTCTTGAGCGGGATCTTTCGCGAGGAACCGGCAAAGCCCGGCTGAGGTCCACCCGCAAAATCCAGCTGCAGTTCTGTCTGTGGCAGATCGGTGAGTAGGAGCGGCAGCTCGCAGCGCATGTGTGCTTTCAGAAGTGCGAGCGCCTCGCGCGGCCCGTTTGCGATTTCCCCGGCAAGGCGCAGGGCTGCTTCGTCTTCCTGTCCGACCGGAACACGCAGGATGCCGTCCCGGTCTTTGCCCAGGCGGCGATCGCGGAGACAGGCGGCAAGCTTCGATGCGGGCGCGGGCACATCCTCGAGGCGGGCCGTATCGGCCATCACGAGGAAGTCGGACAATAACGCTATCGCCGCAGCCTGCTCCGATGCAGTCGCACGAACGGATGCGATTACCGGAACGGCGCAGTTCAGAACCGCTTCCGGGTCGAAGCCGCCGACAGTTCGTCCGTTCCCCTTCCACGTCGTATCGCCGGTCAGGACCACCGCACGAACGGTTTCGTCGCGGCTTGCGGCTTCCAGTTCTTCGGTCAGCCTCGATGCAAGCGGCTTGCCCCACGCACCGGTGAGGTTCAGACGCCGGACACCGTCCCGGTCTGTGCCACGTGTCACCTCGCCTTCCGGTTCCGCCGGTGCCCCGGCCTTTCCGATGGACGGCAGGGTGACCTTGGGCGAACGCACTACGTCGGCCGAAGTCGCCGAGGCGGCCATGGCAGCAGGAGCGGCAAGACGCACACGCGGTGCCGGTTGACCTTCCTGAGGCGCGACGGGAGCAGCGGCTTCCAGCTTAGGTTCAGGACGCTGATCTACGACCGGCTTAGTTGCCTTCACCCAGTAGCTCTTGGCGGCAAAGGGATAGGTCGGAAGCGGCACACGGCGACGGGGTTCGCAGAACATATCCCGTACATCGAGATGACCGCCCGTGAGGAATGCGCGGCCAAGGGCACGCAGTTGATCCGCTCTTTGGCCTTCGTCGGCGACGCTTACAGATCCGGAAACTTGCCTTCCGGCTTCTTCACCCGACGGGCCGGCCTCACCAGTCTCAACGCAGGACTCGGTCGCGCCTGCGAGCCAGGCCTTCAGGCGTGTCACCAGCTCGCTCAGATCGCCGGCGACCAGCACCAGCCGATGGGCGAAGGCCCTGCGGCCCGCGATCAGGGTAAAGGCGACATCTTCCGGCAAAAGGTCGGGATCGGCCTCAAGCTGAGAAACCAGATGTTCGGCCTGAGTCCGCAATTGCTCCGGCGTGCGGGCCGAGAGGACGAACAACTGGCTGCTTGCCGGTTCGCGAACGGCCGCTGTCTCCGGTGCTTCCTCGATGACGACATGGGCGTTGGTGCCGCTGAAGCCGAAGGAGCTGATCGCCGCCCGCCGTTTGCCACCGGGCCGGACCGGCCATGCGACCGGGGCGTCATTGACCCGGAACGGGCCTTTCGCGAAATCGATGGCCGGATTGCCGCCGGCAAAATGCAGCGTCGGCGGGATGGTCTCATGGTTCAGGCTCCACAGCACCTTGGCGAGACCGGCGATGCCCGCGGCCGTGGTGGCGTGGCCGATGTTCGATTTCACTGAGCCAAGGAAAATCTCATGTCCGTTCAGCTCCGCATCCGCATAGGCGCGGACGAGCGCGGCGTGTTCGATCGGATCGCCGAGCACCGTGCCGGTGCCATGAGCCTCGACAAAGTCGATGCTCGCCGGGTCGATGCCGTAGTCGTCATAGACCTGCCGGATCAGGCGTTCCTGCGAGGCCGCGCTCGGCGCGGTGATGCCGTTGGTGGTGCCGTCCTGATTGGTGCCGGACGCGGCGATCACCCCGAGCACGGTGTCGCCGTCGGCAAGCGCATCGGACAAGGGTCGGAGAAGTACGGCGCCCACGGCCTCGCCAGGCACGATACCATCGGCACCGGCGCCGAAGGCGGCGCAATGGCCGGAGGGCGACAGCATCTGCGCTGCATTGGCATAGCGGAAGAACCGCGGCGAGCACTGCACGAAGACGCCGCCGGCAAGCGCCATCTCGCATTCGCCGTTGCGGATCGCCTGGCAGGCCAGGTGCAGGGCGACGAGGGAACTGGAGCAGGCGGTATCGACCGCAACCGCCGGGCCCTTCAGATCGAGCCAGTAGGAGATCCGTGCGGGGATCAGGGAGGTGGTGTTGCCCCAGAACGCCTGCCCCGGCGGCTGTTCGATGAAGAGTTCCTGATAGTCGCCATGGGCGCAGCCGACGAAGACGCCGCAGCGGCGGCCGATCATGTCGTCTCCGGCATGGCCGGCATTTTCAAGCGTCTTCCAGGCTTCCTCCAGGAACAGCCGCTGCTGCGGGTCCATGTAGGTGGCCTCGAGGCCGGAGATGCCGAAGAAGACCGGATCGAAACGGTCGATGCCGTCCAGGAAACTGCCGTGGCGGCCATAGCTGCCCGGTTCCGCACCTTCATAGAACGGCGCCAGGTCGAACCGGCTGACCGGCTCCACCAGATCGTCACCCGCCGCCAGATGGGCCCAGAGTTCATCGATGGTATCGGATTTGGCAAAGCGGCCGCTGGCGCCGACGATGGCGATGGGTTCATGGCTGTCGCCTTTCCGCGAAGGCTGCGGCTGCGAGACCGGTGCGGGCGCTATATTTGCGGGTGCGGCCGACTGTTCGACGGGCGTGATCTGCACAGTCGCGACCGCCTGCGGGAATTCCTTCGTCAGGTAACTTTCCAGCCGGAGGACATTGGTGAAATCGAACAGGGCGGTCTGATCAAGATCGATGCCGAGCGCCTTGCGCAGGCGGTGGACGAGTTCGGCGCCGAGGATCGAATCCAGTCCGTAATCGGCGAAGCTCTTCTCCACGTCGATCGCCGACGGCGCAACGTTGAGTGTTTCGGCGAGGGCCGCCAGCAGGATCGCGCGTAACGGGTTTTCGGAGGACGCACGGACCGGCGTTGCGGCGACCGTTGGACCGACATCATTCGCGGCAGCCTTGACCGCTGCTGTCATTGGCGAAGCCGCTTCAGTTGCGGCAGGGCCTTCGGCGCGTGCGGCGATGATCTGCTGGCCGAGCGAAAGTTCCGGCTTGGACGAGCCCGCGATCCAGGAGAAGCCGGTCTGTGCGAGCGCGGTCCGCCAGCTATTGGGCGTCAGCGACGGTGTTCCCGGAATGCGGCGCTCGGGGTCGGTGAACCGCCACCAGCCTTCCAGCAGGCCGAAGGTCACATGGGTGAAGAGGGTCGGCTTGCTGGTCTCGTTCATCAGCAGCACGCCGCCCGGCGCCATGGTCTCGCGCACCCGCGCCAGGGTCCGCCCGATGTCTGCTGTCGCGTGCAGGACGTTGGCGGCGATGACCAGATCGTAGCGGCCCGGCGCGATCTGCTGATCCTCGAGCGGCTTTTCGACATCGAACAGTGCAGTCGTCAGGCCAGGTACCTTGTCCGCGTAAGCGCGCTGCGCATGGATCAGGAACGCCCGCGACACGTCGGTATAGGCGTATTCACCGATCCGGTCCGCGTGAGTACGCAGCGCCTCGAAGACCGACTCGCTGGTGCCGCCGGTGCCTGCGCCGATTTCCAGAATGCGCAGCTTGCCCTGCGTGGGCGTCCTGTCCGCGACGACCTGCGCAACCACGTCCGCCACAGTCCGGCTGAAGCGGGCGGCGACGGCGTTTTCCTTGTAGACCGCTTCGACCAGCGTCTGGCGGCCATCGGGGAAAAGCACGTCCGTTGCCCGGCGGCGTCCGGTCAGGATCTCCGGCAAGGCGCGCAAGGCCGTTTCCGCAAGTTCCATCTGCGCCAGCGACTGGCCGGACTGTTTCTGCGCCTGCCATGCCGCCCAGGCGTCTTCACTCGATGCTGCGTTGTCACGGCCTTGCGTATCGAGCAGGGCCTTCGCCGCCTCCAGCCACGGCCAGAAGGTCGACATGACGTCGGTCTCCGGGATCTCGTTCAGAACCACCCGGAGAACACGGGCGACCGCCATTTCCAGCGTTTCCTGTTCGGCCAGCAGCGCGGCGTCACCGGCAGGGGTTTCGACCGCCTGCCGAAGTCCGGTGCTTTCGTCAACGCCCAGCAGCCCGCCCCGTATCTCGGCCGGGATCCAGTACCGGTTCCGCTCGAACGGATAGGTCGGCAGGGAAACGATCTGCGCTGGCTGCTTCTGCGGCAGCGCGGACCAGGCAATGTCAACGCCCTCGACCCATAGCCGGAGCACGGTTTCGAGACGGTCCGTCTCCCACGCCCGTGCGACCACTTCCGCGATGACCTCGTCATCGCTCAAGGAGGAAAGCACGCCGCGCTTGCCGTGAGGATGGCTGACGAAGACCGGCAGGTCACGATCGGACCCGGCAATCCAGGCTTCGAGAATCTCCGCCAGTTCGCCGATATCGCGCGCGAGAATGCCGAGCCGGCAGTCCATCGCCTCGCGGCCGACCTGCAGCGTGTAGGCGATGTCCGCCAGATCAAGCGCATTAGTCGGCTTTGCGCCCTGTCCGCCGTTGGCACAGAGGATCGACGCCAGTCCCTTCACCGAACCGGCCAGCTCGACATCGGAGAGGTTCAGCGAAGCGCTGAACGAACTGGCGATCCATCGTGTCATGGCAGAGGCATGGGACGCGTCCAGCCCGAGCGCGTCGAAACTTTCCTCTGGATCGATGTCGCAGGGATCGACATCCAGAAGGCTGCCGAGCTTCATGCAGAGGTCGGATATGACTGCGGCCAGATCCGGCGCAGTGTCCGGCTGCTTTGCCGTGTCGGCCTTGCGCAGATAGGCAAGAAACCGTTCGGCAGCCTCCATGAGACGGTCGCCGTCGCGAGCCGACAGGATGATGGCTTGCGGCCCGGTTCCGGTCGCACCGGACCTGTCGGCGGATTGCGGTTCGGTCCATTCCTCCACGATCACATGCGCATTGGCGCCGCCCGCGCCGAAGGACGATATGCCCGCCCGGCGCGGTTCGTCAGAAACCCACGGGGCCGCGTCGCGCTGCAGCGTGAACGGAGACTTCGCCAGATCGATATTCGGATTTGTCCGCTCCGCGTGCAGGCTCGGCACCAGCGTGCGGTGCTGCATCTGCAGTACGGCCTTGGTGAGGCCTGCGATGCCCGCGGCGGCTTCAAGATGACCGATCGAGGATTTCACCGAGCCGAGGGCGCAGAAGCCGGTGTCGGTGGTGTCGGCAGCAAAGGCCTGGGTCAGGCCGTCAACCTCTATCGGATCGCCGAGATCGGTGCCCGTGCCATGGGCCTCGATGGAACCGAGATCGCGGGCGCTCAGACCGGCATGGTCGAGGGCCGCGCGCACCACGTCCCGCTGGGCCGCCGGACTGGGCACGGTGTAGCCGTTGGTGCGCCCGCCGTGATTGACCGCACTGCCCTTAATCAGCGCGTGGATCCGGTCGCCGTCGGCAAGGGCGCGCGACAGGGGTTTGAGCAGGACACAGCCGACGCCTTCGCCCGGCACGAAACCGTCCGCCCCTTCGCCGAAGCTGCGGCATTGGCCGGACGGGCTCAGCATATGGGCCGCGCTCAGTTCCGCATAATTCGCCGGATGCAGATAGAGATTGACGCCGCCGGCAATCGCCATGGCGCAGCTTCCGGCCCGCAGGTGCTCGCAGGCCTCGTGGATCGCGGTCAGCGACGACGAACACATGGTGTCGACGGGCAGGCTCGGACCGGAAAGGTCGAGGATGTGCGACACGCGGTTCGCCATGCCGGCGAAGGAGGTCGACGGGCGCACCCGCGCCCCGCCCTCGCTCGTAAACGGACCGTAGAGCGCGTAGCCCGTCTTGGTGACCCCGGCAAAGACGCCGACCCGCGCACCGCCATGCTCTGTGCCGGCGGATGCCTTGAGGCGGTCCCTTGTATAGCCGGCATCTTCCAGCGCCTGCCAGGCGCTCGTCAGGAACAGCCGTTCCTGCGGGTCCATGGCCGCCGCGTCCCTGGGCGACAGCTTGAAGAACAGGGGATCGAAATCGGCGAAGCCGTCCAGGAACGCCCCCCACTTGGAGTAGCTCTTGCCCTGCGCTACCGCCTCGTCCGGATCGGATTCAAAGAAGCCGTCGAGCGACCAGCGGTCTTCCGGAATTTCGCGCACGGCGTCATGGCCGGCAAGCAGGTTCTCCCAGAAGGCGTCGAGATCCGGCGCATCCGGGTAGGTGCCGCTGATACCGATGATGGCAATCGGCTCGTCCTGTGCCGGGTGTTGAGATCTTTGTACGACCGCATTGTAAGTGGAGGTTTGAGCGGGTTTTTGCTCGCCCGGCGCGGCAGCGGTTTCCGAAACCCCGGCCCACTCCGCGCAAGCCAACGGCTGGGTTTCGACCAGATAATCGCTCACGGCCGCAAGGGTCCGGTGGCGGAAGAACAAGGTCTTGGGCAGATCCCGGAAAATATCTCCCAGCTCGTTGTTGAGCCGGGTGATCATCAGGGAATCGATGCCGTAGTCTTCCAGCAGCGCCTGCGGATCGATGGCTTCTGCCGCCAGTCCGCTGATGCGGGCGAACAACCCACTCAGCTTCGACCGGGTCTTTGCCGTGAGTGCTGCTGACGGAACCGTTGCGTTTGTTGTCTCGACCGCAGGCGGCTGGATCTGCGGTTTCGCGGCAGTGTCCGCCTGCCCCGCCGCAAAGAAATTCCTGATCCGTGTTTGCTCGCCGGCAACCACGGCAACCTGCGAGGCTCCAGCACCAAGGCACAGGTGCAGCGCCTCGAGACCGGCCGCGGTCTGCAACGGCCGCTGGCCCATCCTGCGGAACAGCGCCTGTTCGGTCGCTTCATCGACCCGCATGCCGCCCTCCTGCCAGAGCGGCCAGTCGATGGATTTGATGGCTCCGCCGGAGGAACGGGCCAGGGCATCGAGAAAGCCGTTGGCCGCCGCATAGTCGGCCTGCCCCGCATTGCCGAACGGCCCGGCAAGGGAGGAGAACAGGACGAAGGCGTCGAGATCGAGCCCGGCGCAGGCGTCGTGCAGGGCAATCGCGCCGGCAACTTTGGGCGCGAGAACCGCCTGCAGATCCTCATTCGATTTGCCGGCTAAAAAACCGTCGCGCAAGGTGCCGACGCAATGGATCACGCTGCTGAGACCGCCATGCACTTCGACAATGTGTCCGACCAGTGCCTTGACCGCTGCCGCATCGGCCATATCGACCTGACGATAGGCCGTCACAGCACCAAGCTCGCGCAGGCTCTTTAAAACGTCCTGCCGGTCGTCATCGATCGGTTTCGACCCGGTCAGCACCAGCACGGCGCCTTTTGCGGTCCGGGCGATGTCCTCGGCGACCAGACGGCCAAGGCCGCCCATGCCACCGGCGATCAGATAAGCACCGCCGTCGCGCCAGCGATGCTGCGGCGCGCTGTGGGGCAGTTCCCTCCAGGTGCGGATGGTGCGCCGTCCGTTCTGATACCGGCTGTGGGTGCCGCCCGGCGCTCCGGCTTCGGCCAGCAGCCATTCCGCCACCATTTCGGCGGTGGAGGCTGACGGAACCTCGAGCATCTGTATTTTGATGCGCGGCTCTTCCTGCGCTGCGGTCATCAGCATGCCGAACAGGCCGGCATAAAGCGTGCCGTCGCCGTCTGCGGGAACGGCAAGCTGGATCAGGAGATCATCGTGGGCCGGAGACGCCATCTCCCTTTGCAGCAGTTCCAGAAGCTGGCGGGCCGCATCCGCATAGGCTTCCCCGATCCCCCGCCCCACCGGAGCGAGGTGGACGACCTCCGCACCGTGACCTTGGCCAATCTGCACGCCGCAGCCGACGGCAAGCCGACGTCCGACATAGGGCTGGCCGCTTGCTTCGGCCGGCACCCAGTCCGCGGCGAACAGCATCCTGTCCCGTTCGGTCTGCGCCGGTTTGACGGTCGGCAGCCAGAAGCGGGTGGGGGCAAAGCTGTGGGGCGCAAGCGGCTGCCGGGACCCGCTGCTGGGCGCATCGTAGCTTTCCAGTACCACATGGGCGTTGGTGCCGCCGAAGCCGAAGCTGCTCACGCCCGCGCGGCGCGGGGCCGTCGCATTTCCGGCCGGCCACGGTTCACGTTCCGTCACGATCCGGAACGGACTGCCGTCCAGATCGATATGCGGATTGAGCGGGGTGCTGTTCAGGGTTGGCGGCAGCTCGTTCCGGCGCATGGCCATCAGGATCTTGATGACGCCGGCAAGCCCGGCGGCTGCCTCCAGATGGCCGATGCTCGATTTGACCGTGCCGAGCCCGACGGGCGGCGCGGAGGCCCGTTCGGTTCCGGTCAGTGCCGCATAGGCCCGGCGCAGGCCGTTGATTTCAACCGGGTCGCCGAGTTCGGTGCCGGTGCCATGGGCCTCGATAAAGCTGACGGTATGCGGATCGATGCCGTCCATGGCCTCGACGATCAGTTGCGCCTGGGCCTTGGCATTGGGTGCGGTCAGCGCACCGGAGCGGCCGCCGTGGTTTTCCGCACCGCCTGCGATCACGCCGAGGATCCGGTCGCCGTCCCGCTCTGCGTCCGCCAGACGCTTCAGGAGCAGAACCGCCACGCCTTCGCCGCGGGCATAGCCATCAGCGGCGCTGCCGAAGGTGTGGCAATGGCCGGTCGGCGACAGCATGCCCGCCTGATGCGGGCCTTCGAAACCTTCCAGCGACAGGCACAGGTTGACCCCGCCGACCAGAGCCGCCGAGCACTGGCCGGCACGCAGCGCATCGCGGGCGCGCAACAGGGCGACCAGAGAGCTGGAACAGGCGGTGTCTATCGCCTGGCTCGGACCGCTAAGATTGAACTGGTGCGACAGCCGGTTCGCGGCCATGGCGAGCGAATTGCCGGTGGCGACATAGCCGTCCGCCGCCAAACCTTCTGCGTGCCATAGGTCGGCGTAGTCGAGCGAGGTGATGCCGACGAAGACGCCGGTTCTGCGCGGCAGGTCCTCCGGTGTGTAGCCGGCGTCCTCCAGCGCCCGCCAGGCGGTCTCCAGCAGCAGGCGCTGTTGCGGGTCCATCCGCTCGGCCTCGACCGGGGAGACCTTGAAGAAGGCGGCATCGAACCGGTCGACATCCTCCAGGAAACCGCCGTGACCGGTAAATCCGGCCTTGCAGAGACGTTCGGCATAGGCCAGCGAGTAGCGCTCCAGCGGCAGGTCGGAGGTCAGGTCCCGTCCGGCGAGCAAATTGTCGAAGAAGCTCTCCACATCCGGGCTTTGCGGGAAGCGCCCGGCCATGCCGATGATGGCGATCCGGTCGTCGGCGGGACCACCGCTTCGCTTCGGCGCCGGAGCGGTCACTGGATCAGGCAAAGGTGGTGAGGACACAACATCAGCGGCAGCCTGAGCGGGAATTGCCTGGGCCGGAGCGGTGTCAGTCTTTGCTGTCTGCGGCACGACGCCGTGGCGTTTCACCAGATGCTCGGCCAGGGCCTCGATATGCTCGCATTCGAAAAAGATCGCCGGCGACAGGTCGATGCCGTAGGCCGCGCTGATGTCGTTGGCGTAGCGGGTCAGCGAGATGGAATCGAAGCCGAGGTCGTGGAAGGCCTCGCGCGCGCCCAGATCGGAGGCTGCGAACTTCAGGATCGCCACGGCCTTCTCGCGGAGATCCCGCTGGAGCAGGAGCACCGGGTTATCGGAAGGCGGCGTTTCGGAACGGGTTTCGACGGCGCGTGCTACCGCCTGCCCCCCGTACGCGATGCCCGACATGTCCGCCATGATCCGGCCGTTGCTGTCGAGAAACTGCACGCTGAACCGGCCGTCCGCTTCTGGCAGGCAGAGGACATCTGAGATGTCAGCGCCTGCAAGCTCGGCACTGTCGATGGCGTGGATTGTGTGATCGGCAAGGTCCGGAGCGGCAAGCAGCAAGGCCTCAAAGGCCGCGCCCAGCGCGGGTGCCGGACAGAAGATGTTCTTCTTGAAGAAATCCTGTTGCGGCGGTTCTTTTCTCAGCCTGCACAGCACCCCGCCATCTGCCAGACGCCAGGCCTGATCGATGCCTTCCAGATAGGGCCCGAAAGCAAGCCGCCGGGCTTTCAACGCATCGTAGACGGCCTTGCTGTCCAGTACCTCCGTAGCCGCGCGGCGCAAGGCAGCGATATCTTTATGTCGTTCCGCTCTGCCGGCCGTTTCGGTTACGGTTGCACGAAGCCACGGCAACCGCTGATCCGTTTGGGTAACGGTCTCGACACGAACGGTGCCGCCCGCTGCTCCCGGTTCCACCGCGATTTCGAGGTCCCTAACCTCCGACCAGTTCGGGCTTGCGGTAATCTGGAGTTCGCGCACGAAGGGATGCTCCGCCATTCCCGCGATGCGCGCGGCGGCGGCTGCGATTTCGGCGGCAACGGTCGGGAGAACGGTGTCCCGCCCGCCATCCGTATAAACGTAGTCGCGCAGTTCCTTCAGGTGGATCGCCGTCGTGTAGCGCAGGCCGGTCACGTCGGAGCGGTTGAGGCCGATGAAGGGATGCAGTTTCGAGCGCGCGCCGATCGGATTGACCACAGACGGCGCGTCCGGTTCCTCCTGGCACCAGCAGCGGATCCTTTCAAACGGATAGGCCGGCAGCGACACCCGCCGCACATCACGGCCCTCGTTGAGCACGTCCCAGTCGACCGATGCGCCGGCACACCAGGCGGAAGCGACCGCCTCCAGCCGGCGGGCCGCGCAATCGGCAATCAACGCGTCGCGATCCTCCGGCGGGTCGCAGTCCAGAATGGACGGCACATAAACCATACCGGGGACCATACCGGGCGCGCACTCGCCGCTCGCCAGGAAGGTGTCGATGGCGGCAAGGGCTTCTGCCCTGTCCCGGGCGATCAGCGCCAGACGGCAGGTGAGTTCGTTCCGGCCGGACTGGAGCGTGTAGGCGATGTCGGCGAGCCGGTTGTCCGGATGGCCTTGCAGATAGGTTTTGAACCTCTGAAGAACCGTGCGCAGGCGGTCCGCGGTCAGCGCGGAGAACACCAGCAGGTCCGGCTCTTGCCGCGCGGCAGGGCGGACGGGCGTCCGATATTCCTCGATAATGATGTGGGAGTTCATGCCCCCGGCGCCGATCGAGGTGACGCCGGCGCGCCGGGGCAGCTCGCGTCCCGCCTCATCCTTCAGCCTTGTCCAGGGCGACAACTCGCGCTGGACATAGAAGGGCGATGCCGCGAACGGGATATCCGGATTGAGGGTTTCGGCGTGGAGCGACGGGGCAAGCTGGCCGTGCTTCAACTGGGCGAGCACCTTGACGATGCCCGCCAGACCCGAGGCGCCGAGCAGATGGGCGACATTGCTCTTGACCGTTCCGATCGGACAGGTCTGCACCGCATCGGTGTGCTTGCGGAACACCTGGGTCAGGGCTTTGACCTCGATCGGATCGCCCAGCGCGGTGCCCGAACCGTGCCCTTCGATATAGCCGATGGTCTTCGGGCTGATGCCCGCATCGTCCAGCGCCCGCTCGATGGCGACGGCCTGCTGGTTCGGATTGGGCACGGTAAAGCCGTTGCGCACCCCGGCGTTGCTGATGCCCGATCCGGTGATCACGCCATAGATGTGATCGCCGTCGCGCTCTGCATCGGCGAGCGGTTTCAGCACCAGGGCGCCGACGCCCTCGCCCAGGATCGTGCCTTCCGCACCGAGCCCGTAGCCGCGAATGACGTCGGCGGACTTGGTGGTGAAATGCTCCTGGGAGGTGGCGATCAGTTTCTGCGGATGGAGGAGCAGGCTGACCCCGCCGGCGAGCGCCATCCTGCAACGGCCCGCCCGAAGCATGTGAACCGCTTCATGCACGCAAGTTGAGGCAGCCGAACACATGGTGTCGAGGAAATAGGACGGCCCGGTGAAACCGTAATAATAGGAGACCATGTTCGGCACGGTGCCGGTGTAGCTGCCGCTCGCCAGCGAGCCGCGCATCAGCATGTTCTGGAAGCCGTAGAGGTCATACTCGTTGGTCATGGAACCGACGATCACCGCGACGTCGCCGCCGGTGCGCCGCGCCATGGTCTCGCGGGAATAGCCGGCATCCTCGAATGCTTCGACGCTTGCCTGCAGGAACAGCCGCACTTCCGGCGACATCAGTTCGGCTTCGGCCTGGGAGATGCGGAAGTAGCGCGGGTCGAACTTGTCGATATCTTTCAGGAAGGCGCCGGTCTTGACCACCGTCTTGCCGAGAACGTCGCGCTCGCCGTGATGCAGCGCGCTATTGTCCCAGCGTTCAGAAGGGACCGGTTCGAAACCGTCGATCCCCTCCGACAGCATCTTCCAGAAGGCGTCCTGATCGTCGGCCTTGGAGACATGCAGCGACAGGCCTACGATGGCGATGTCGTGCCGGTCGTCCCGTGCCGGTTCGGCAGGCCGTTGGCTCTCTTCTTCCTGCACCGGTGCGGACGAGACCACGCCGGCCGGGCGGGCCTCCATGGCAGCGGTCTTTTGAGCCGGAGGCGGAGGTGCAGCCTCTGCCTTTACCGCAACCTCGTCTTCGGCAAAGAGGCTCTGAAGCGCCGGCTTGTGTTCGGCAACAAGATGATCCGCCACGCCTTCGAGATCGACATATTCGAAGAACAGGGTCTTCGACAGCGGCCCGAGCGCCTCTTCCAGCCGGTTGGTGCTCTCGACGATGGCGATGGAGTCGAGGCCGTATTCCTCCAGCTTGCGGTTGGCGCGGATGCGGGCGGCGTCCATCTCCAGAACATCGGCCAGGATATCGCGGACGTAGTCGACGGTCTTCCGCTTCAGCGTGGCGTCGTCGATCCCGGCGGCGACGGGGGTATCTGCGGTCTGTTCCGGCGCAACATCGACCGGTTCGACGTCCGGGCTTTCACCAAAGCCGGCAAGCACCGCGTCGATCCTCTCCAGATCGCCGTGGAGGACGGTGCTGCGTGGCGAGCCGTTGCCGGACAGAACCGTCTCCAGTGCTGCGAGACCGGCCTCGGTCGGCAGAGGCGTCAGGCCGAGGCGGCGCTTCATGGCCTCCAGCGTCGCCATGTCGACCGACATGCCGCCCTCGCTCCAGAGCGGCCACGCGACGGCGATCGTTTTACCCTTGCGCGCGCCCGAAGCGACATTCGCGCTGCGGGTTTCGGCGAACGCGTCCATGAAAGCATTGGCGGCCGCATAGGCGGCTTGCCCGGCATTGCCGAAGACAGAGGCGATCGATGAACACAGCACGAAGAAGTCGAGCGGCTGATCCTGCGTCGCCCGGTCCAGATTGACCGTGCCTGCGACCTTCGGCGCAAACACGCCCGCCGCCTTCGCCACCTCCTGGGTCAGGATATAGCCGTCGTCCAGAATACCGGCCGTATGGATGATGCCCTTGAGCGCTCCCTGCTCCCGGGCGATCCGCGCAGCGACGTCTTCTACCTCTTCCGGCTTTGCGATATCGCAGGCGAAGTAGGCCACATCCGCGCCTTGTTCGCGCAGGGCTTCCAGCCGGGCCTGTCCGTCCCGATCCGGCTTTTCCCGCCGCCCGGTCAGCACCAGTTTGCGCGCGCCTCTGGCGACCAGCCAGTCGGCGAAGATCAGACCTAGTCCGCCCAACCCGCCGGTGATCCAGTAGACGCCGTCCGGATCGATCGAAAAGGGCTCCGGTTCCTCCAGCGATGTTTCCGAAACGGGCATCCAGGCCTGACGCATGCCGGCGGCGCTGTAGCGCAGTTCCACCAGCGTGTCGCTCGCGCGGGCTTCGGCGAGAGCGATGGAACTCAGCCGGTCGGGCGAACACTCGCCCGCCAAAGTGATGACCCGGCCGCCGATTTTCGGATTTTCAATCGCAGCCGTTTTGAGGAGCCCGGCAAGGGGTGCGACGGCAGGAACCGGAACCGCATCCGTTGCCAGGATGAGAATACGAATGGGTTCCGCCGGGCGCGCGCGCAGGATATCGGCGACAATCCGGTGGGCGGCGATGAAAAGGGTTTCCGCGGCTTCGGCTATGCCGCTTTCCGCAACATCCGGGAGACGGTCGACACCCCAACCGGTGCGCTCGCCGATGACCGCCGCCGTTTCAGCGGTCGCGCCGGCGAGCAGGATGCGGGTCTGCCCGGTTGCGCCGCCGGTCCTGAGTTGAAGCGGTGCCTCCTGCCAGTTGCCATCTGTGACGACCATGGACAGGGACGGATCCGCGGCGTCCCCTGTCACTTCGGCTGTAACCTCCACCCCCGGCTTCAGAACGCGCAGGGCAAGATCGTGAAAGGCAGCCTTTTTGACACCGGTCTTGTCGTAGAGATCGATATCGAGATGGCGCATCGGCGCGTCCGGGGCTGCACCCGAGGTCAGGCGCACATGGACCCACATGACAGGCTCGCAGGCGCCAAACACCTCGATGCGCCGGCAGGAGAATGGCACGGCCGCGCCGGACGGCGTGTCGTCGCCGATGGCAACCCAGGCCTGAATGGCAGCGTCGAGCAGCACCGGATGCAGGGGCATGGCGTCCAGCGAGGCGAGCAGGCGGCGCGGCAGTTTCAACTGGGCCAACGCTTCGCTTGTCCCCCGATGGACCTGCGCCAGTGCCCGGAAGGACGGCCCGTGATCGACACCGCTCGTTCGCAGCCGGTCGTAACAGGTCTGCGGCTCCACCCGACCAGACATGTGGGCTTTCAACTCGTCCAGGTTTACAGACGTTGCCGGGGCCTCCGTCAAAGGCAGGAGCGTCCCTTGCGCATTCGGCACATTCGAAACGCGGTCACCTGGCTCTTCAGCCGTCCGGATCGAAAACCTGATCCGGTCTGGCTCGCGGCGCTCGAGTGCGGTTTCAACGGTAACCGCGCGCCGGTCCGCTATCCGGATCGGCTTGCTCCAGACCACATCCTCTATGGCAAAGGACGGCGACTGCAGGCCGCCGGCGACATCGACCGCCGCGCGCGCCATTTCCAGGCAAGCGACGCCGGGCAGCACCTGGCTGTCGCCGACATGGTGATCGTAGAGTACGAATTCGTCGCCGGTCAGGCGGGTCGTAAAGCTGCAGCCGTCAAACCGGGATGTATTCCAGTGCAGGAGCGGATGGGGAACCGGATGCTGGTCCTTCGCCCCAAGCGACAGATCCATCCAGTGGCGTTCCCGCTCGAACGGATAGACCGGAGCATGGATGCGGCTGCCTTCGGCCTTGCCGCCGGTCGGCCAATGGACGTCTTCGCCAGCAATCCAGCGGCTGGCGAATTCCATTTCCTTAGCCGGCTCAGGTACATTTGCTTCATCAATGCCTTTCGGAAAAAGGCGACCGGACAGGCCATCGCCGATCAGGGAGGCGCGCAGCGCGTCGGCAAGACCTTCGAGGGTCCGGACAAAAAAGGCGCACCGCGCTTCCAACGGCTCACGCGCGGCCTGCCAGGTGCGGGCGATGTCGGCCAAGGAGATCCGTTCCCCATCGGCCTGTTCGACGAAGCGCAGCAGCGCTGCCACATATTCGGACAGGCGTGCCTCGGTCACAGCCGAAAGCGGAATCACATGGAGAGACTTTTCGCCGTCAGCCGCCACCGGCTTCTGGACCGGCGGTTCTTCCAGCACAACGTGGCCGTTGCTGCCGCCGAAGCCGAAGGAGCTGACGCAGGCCCGTCTTGACCGGCCTTGCTCGTGCGGCCAGGCGGTCGCTTCCGACTGGATGCGGAAGGGCGTTCCCGACAGGTCGATCAGCCGGTTCAGTTCCCTGAAGCCGACATTTGCCGGCAGTTGTCCGTGTTTCAGGGCCGCCAGGACCTTGACGATGCCGGCCACGCCGGCGGCCCCTTCCAGATGGCCGATATTGGTCTTGACCGAGCCGATGCCGCAGCTCTCGCCTGTGAAGGTGACGCCGTTTTCCTCAGCCAGGGTCGCGAAGGCCTGCTTGAGGCCGGAGATCTCGATCGGGTCGCCGAGCGGCGTTCCCGGACCATGGGCCTCGACGTAATCGATGCTGTCCGGGCTGACGCCGGCTTCCCGGTGCACTTCGGTAATCAGCTTCGCCTGGGCGAGAGGATTGGTGACCGTCAGCGAATTGGTGCGGCCGCCGTGATTGATGCCGATGCCGCGGATGATGGCATGGATCGGATCGCCGTCCGCCAGCGCGCGCGACAGGGGTTTCAGCAGCAGGACGGCACCGCCCTCGCCACGGACATAGCCGTCGGCAGCGTCATCGAAGGCCTTGCCCTTGCCGTCCTTGGACAGCATGCCAGCCTTGGAGAAGGCAACGAAATGGTTGGGCGACCAGATGAGATTGACCCCACCGGCCAGCGCCAGGTCGCAGGTCCCGTCCTGCAGCGCCCTGACCGCCTCGTAAATCGAGGTCATGGACGCGGCGCACGCCGTGTCGTTGGTGATGCTCGGTCCCTGGAAATCGAAGAAGTGCGACACCCGGTTGGCGATGATCGAAAAGGCGATCCCCGTCGGCGTATAGGCATCCACCTGCGCCAGGTGCTTTTCCAGAAGCTCGGCGTAGTCCCAGTGGCAGACGCCCATGTAGACGCCGGTGCGGCTGCCGGCGAGATCCGACGCCCGGTAACCTGCATCCTCGATCGCATGCCAGGACATTTCGAGCGCGAACCGCTGTTGCGGATCCATCCAGGCCGCCTCGCGCGGGGAAATGCCGAAGAAGCCCGCATCGAAGCAATCCGCATCCTCGACGAAGCCGCCCCAGATACTGTTGGTCCTGTTGCCTTTGGCCGGGTCGCCCATCAGGGCTTCGCCATCCCAGCGGTCGGCCGACACTTCCGAAATCAGGGAGCGTTCAGCCGCCAGATGGTCCCAGAATGCGTCTAGACCGTTGGCGCCGGGCAGACGCATGCCGAGGCCGATGATGGCAACCGGTTCCCGCGTTCCTCCCTTGGCCATGACCGGTCTCCCCCTAACCGACCATGACCGACAGGCGGCGGTTCATAAGATCCGCCGTCTGTTCGAGCAGATTGAGACCAATATCGTCCACATGGCGTGCCCGCCACGGTTCCAGCCCGGTCCCGGCGACCCACTGGTTGAAAGCGCCAAGGGCGGGGCCGCAATGGACCTGAAAGTCCACCTTGTGTTCCAGATCGCCTTTCAGCGCCCAGTCGGAGGTGTCGCGGAAGTAGCGCCGGAAGACCAGCGCCATGCGGTGCTTGGGCATTTTCTCCGCGCGCTCGATTTCGAACGCCGGATAGGTGCGCGCCACATCGGCGAAGACCTCGTCGAAGCTGCGGCCGAAATAACGCTCCTCGACCTGCTTGCGCAGCTTCGGGTCGATCGCATCCAGTGCCTCGTGCTGGCGGTAAAGCGCAACCAGCCGTTCGGCACGGGAGGGGAAGAACACGCCCTTCTTCAGGACCTGCACCTTCGAGCCCAGCTCGAACATCTCGCCTGACGGGGCATAGGCCGTGTCATAGACGTTGATGCCTTCCAGCATCTCCTTGACCGCGTCGCTGGTGCCTGCCTCCACGGTGCACTGGTTGATCGAGCCGGTAACGATGAAATCCGCGCCGAGAACCAGAACGGCGGCGGCGGCTTCCGGCACGCCGATGCCGCCGGCGGCGCCGACAAACAGCTTGCCGAACTCCGGAAAACGCTGTTCGGCCTCGTCCCTCAGCTTCAGGATCGGCGGGATCAGGGCGAAGGGCATGCCCTGGTCGGTATGGCCGCCGGAATCGGATTCCACGCAGATCGCATCGGCCATCGGCACATTGCGCAGCAGCTCCGCCTCGTCTTCGGTGATCGCACGGGCCTGCAGCAGCTTGGCGATGACCGGCTCGGGCGCGGCACTCAAAAACTGGGCGGCAACGTCCGGCCGGGAGACCTTGGCGATGACCTTGTTCGCCGCCCGGACCTTGCCTCCATCCCGCTTCAGCCCTTTCGCCCGGTACCGGACGAGCGCGGGCGTGACTTCCATGAAGGCGGAGGCCTCGACGGCGGTCACGCCTTCCTCCAGCAGCACGTCGGTCAGGTCGTCCTCAAGCTGGGGGCGGTTGAGATGGGCAATGAAATTGACGCCGAAGGCCGCACCCTCCGGGATTTGCGAACGGATCTTGCGGATCGCCTCCCGCGTCTGGGAAACCGGCAGGCCGGCCGCGCCGAAAAAGCCGAGCAGTCCGGCACGCGCCATCCGGATGACGATGTCCGTGGAGGCGATGCCCCGGTACATCGCCCCGCTGACATAGGGATAACGCAGGCCGAACATGTCGCAGAAGGCGCGGGACCCGAGGTTTTCCATGGAAAACCGTCCGAAGCCGGACGCGGCACCGTTGGCCCTGGCGACCGGCTTCTCGTCGGCAGGACTTTTTTCCGGTTCCGGAGACTGTGTCTGCAGAGCTTCTTTCTGCATGGCTTCCAGGCGAGCGGTCTCTTCCGCCTCCAGAACGGCGGCGTCGAGCGGGCCGGCTTCCAGTTCGGTGCGCTTGAACATGGGCCGTACGACCGGCGGTCCGCCGGGACCGATCTCAACGGTATCGGCGAAGGCAACGCCCTTGGCCATCAGATAACGCAGGCTTTCCGACCAGCGCACCGGCGCGGTGATCTGCTCCACCATCCGTTGGCGGATCTCGCCATCCACATGCGGGCGGGCGGTGACATTGGAAATCACCGGCACCTGCTGTGGCGCGAATTCCGTATCCGCCACAAATTCGGCGAAACGCGCGCAGGCGTCTTCCATGAAAGGCGTGTGGAACGCACCGCTGACCGGCAGCACCTTATAGTGGCTCGCACCGGCTTCCAGGAACAGGCTTTCGGCGGCAACGACCGCGTCCTTGCGGCCGGAGACGACAATCTGCTTGGGGGTATTGAAATTCGCCGGGAAAACATCGGTAATGCCCTTGGCTCGCAGCAGGTCCTCGATGGCTGCGGCCTCCAGGCCGAGAACGGCGGCCATGCCCCCGCCACGAGCCTCAGCCATCAGCGCCCCGCGCTTTTTGACCAGCCGGAGGCCTGCCGCGAAATCGAGAACACCGGCGGCGAAGAGGGCGACATATTCCGAAACACTGTGCCCGAGCAGGTAGGCCGGGCGGTCATCGGTTTCTTCCAGGTGCGCAAGATACTGGAGCGCATTGACCACAAAGAGCGCAGGCTGGGTATGGTCCGTCCGGCTCAGCTTTTCCATCGGACCGACCCGGCACAGCTCTGCAATGCTGGAGCCAAGGATGTCATCCGCCTGCCGTGTCAGATCCTCAAACCGGGCGAACAGGTCCTGGCCCATGCCAAGCTGCTGCGCACCCTGTCCCGGGAAGATAAAGGTCTTCATCAGGCCTCCAGCTCGACCTTATCTTTGATCCACTCGATCCTGCCCAGATCCAGCTTGACCACTCGGTCCGCGACATTCCAGTATTTTTCGTCGTGGCTTGTCGCAATCACCAGTTTCCCCTGCGCTTTCAGTTTTGGAATGAATGAAGTGTAAAAATAATCGCGAAAAATGACGTCCTGTTCGGCCGACCATTCGTCGAACACATAGACCGGCCGGTCCTCGACGACCGCAGCGATTAACGCAAGACGCTTGCGCTGGCCTGTCGACAGGTGAAGCTGGTTGAAGCGGCCGTCCTCGAAGGTCACCTTGTCGGCCAGCCCCCATTCGGCAATCAGCCGGTTGACCCGCCCGGGATCGATGTCCTCTACGCCGTAGAGCCGGTCGAACAGGTGAAAGTCGACGAAAACGGACGAGAACAGCTCCCGGTACCCGGCAACCGCCTTGCCGGAAACGGCTGCCTCGCCGACGCCGATCCAGCCGGTCTGAAGCGGATAGAGGCCGGTCATCATCTTCAAGGCGGTCGACTTCCCGCTGCCGTTGCCGCCGACGAGGAAGACGACCTCGCCACGGGTGAGCGTCAGGTCCAGCGGACCGACGGTGTAGGCGTCCGGGTCCTTGGTGTTGTAGCTGAACCGGATCCCGTTGAAGGAAATCGTCGAGAAATCCAGGAACGGCCGGGACAGCCGGCGCGCTTCTTCCGGCGTGGTGCTTGTCGCGGCGGACAGTTCGCGGTCGACTTCGAGGATCGACTGCAGGCCGACCTCCGCGCGCATGAACATGGGCGACTGCGCCACCGTCTTCGACAGGGTGCCCATGCAAAACAGCAGCACGGGGATCACCTGGAATATGATGGTCTTGTGGCCCGAGACATATTCGGGAAAGACGAAAACAACGACGCCGAGCATCAGGAACGTCGCCAGGCTGCCGAGCAGGATCAGTGAAACCCAGTGCTCGACGGACCGGACCAGAAGCCTTTCTAGGACATGCGACCGTTTCCGGTAGGCGGCGGCCACGGCGTCGCTGCGCCGTGTGTTGAGGCGAAGCTCCTTGCTGCCGTGAATGATATCGCCGATCGCATCCAGCATCTGGGCCTGCATGCGTTCGATCAGCTGGAGGATGTCCCGGTAGCGTTTGTCGATCGCCTTGTAGCCGAGGACGCCTGCAAAGACCGTCGCCAGAAACACGATGAAACCGACCGGCGACAGATAGAGCAGGTAGAGCAGAGCCATGGTCAGGAGGATCATCTGCTGAAAGGCGTCGATGATCAGCGGGAAGGTGACCGACAGGTGATTGGTTTCCTTGGCCACCAGATTGAAGAGCCGGCCCCGGCCGAGCTTGTCGGCGATCAGGAGTTCCGTCTTGCGCAGCTTGTCGGCGATTTCCAGACGCTTGCGGTTGAGCAGGTCCTCGATGATCGCCTGGGACCGGACCAGGGCGAACTGGTTGGCGAGGTAGTAAAGTGCGAACGCGCCGAAGAAGACGACCCAGGCGATGGTGCCGGGACGCCCTGCCTTGGCGACCTCTTCCGCGACCTTCGTGATCACGACGATCAGCGAGGCATTGGCAAGCCCCGCGACCAGCGTCAGGGCGAGCATGATCCGCAGCTGGCGGGCGTCCGCGCCCTTGATGAAGTCAATCAGAGCCATGGTTACACCTCCCCGGGCGGGAGGATCATGCCGAGATCCAGCGTCACGCGGCGGTCGCAGCAATCCCAGTAGTGATCGTCATGGGTCACGGCGAGCACCGTCTTGCCGCGGGCTTTGAAGTCCGGAAGGATTTCCCTGTAGAAAATATCCCGGAAATGACTGTCCTGGTCGGCCGCCCATTCGTCGAAGAGATAGATTTCCCGGTCCTCGAGCATGGCGACGATCATGGCAAGCCGCTTGCGCTGGCCGGTCGACAGGTCGCTGGTGGTGAAGCGCCCGTTCTCGAACCCGACCTTGTCGCTCAGCTCCATGCGCGCAATCAGCCGCTCCACATCTTCAGGCTCCGCATCGTCGATGCCGTAGAGCCGGTCGAACAGATGAAAGTCGGTGAAGATGCTGGAAAAGATCTCCCGGTATTCCTGCCGGTTTTCCTCGCCGATTTCGACGCCGTCGCACAGGATCCGTCCCTCGTCAGGCGTATAGAGGCCGCAAAGCAGCTTGAGCGCGGTCGATTTGCCGCTGCCGTTGCCCCCGGTCATGAAGACGATCTCGCCCCTTTGCAGGGACAGGTTCAACGGACCGGCCGAAAAGGTGCTGACGCCTTCGCTGTCCACATAGCGGAAGACGGCTCCGGCGAGCTCTATGGAGGAAAACGAGCGGAACGGCGACCGTTCCCGCGGCGACGGCCCGGCCGGCGGCGGTGCATGCTCGTCCAGGCGCTTTTCCAGCGCGTAAACGTGCCCCAGACCGGATTCCGCGCGCCCGACGAGGCGCACGACCGATGTGATCGCCGCCATCGGGCCGAGCGAAAAGACGGAGGCCGCCGTGATCTTGTAGATCGTGTCCGTATAGCCTTCGAAAAACAGGGGCAGCACGAACACCACGATACCGATCAGCATGTAGAAAAAGGCATTGCTGAACTGCAGAAGCGCGACCCATCGCCCGCCCAGCCCGATGACCACGTCCCTCAAACGGTCGGAAACATCGGAAAAGTGGCTGAACAGGGCCTCGTTCTTGTCCGCGTTCAGGCGGATTTCCTGAAAACCGAGGGTAAAATGCGACAGGGTATCGAGCATTTCCGCCTCGCGGTAATGCACCTGCGCAATCGACGCCGTCAGCGCCTTCTGCCGCGCCAGAAAGAAATAGAGCCCCAGAGCAAAGAAACCGCCGACCACAATGAAGGAGATGAGCGAAATGGTCGCGATGTACAGAAGCAGGAACACCAGCAGGAATGCGCTCTGGGCCGCGCCGATCATCAGCGGCAGGCTTTGGGACAGATGGTCCGTCTCCTGCGCCACGGTCACGTAGATATCGCCGTGGCCCAGCCGCTCCAGGGACCGGAGATCGGCCTTCCGGATCTTGTTCACGATCCGTCGGCGCGTGGCCTCAAGGCGCGACTGCACGAAACGGTTAGCCTGATGCAGGGAGGAGCGGTTGGACAGAAGGAAGAAGGTCAGCGTCAGAAGATAGACGACAATCAGCTGCAGCCCGACCTTCTGGCCGACGAGCGTCTGTTCCGCCGCCTGGTTGATCAGGCCGACCAGCCCGGCGTTGCCGAGACCCGACAGGCTGGTGATGGTGAAGATAAAACGGCGGCTTGCGGGCGGCCCACCTTTGAGCAGGCGGAGGATATTCATGCAAAACCTACCATTTTGGCGTGTCCCCCGACCGGCGCCTGCGCGGGCGTCCCGCCTTGTCACTGCACAGTCCCGATAAACCGTCATCGTCCGCCCTGCAGGGACCAACTGCAAGGCGCACCGGGCACCGTCGTATTTCCAGGCTGGCCCGCCGCCGATTGAGACGGCCAATGCTATTCACCTCACAGGGTCCACGCAAGCCAGATCGGGCCTACATCCATTGAATATCGGGCAAAAACATCACTTTAAAAATCCGGGCGTTACCGCATCGCAATGGCCTCTGCCGTCTCCTGCTCACGAAATGCTTACCCTAGGTTATTTTTTCCAATGATTTTTTCTGTTGTCAGGGGAAAATTCCGCTCCTTCAGGCTGTTGCTCCGCGTTTCAATTGGCTACCGTAAATTCAAGGCCGGGCAAGTTGCGAGACTTCGCACTCGACCGGCTCCTTACCGGGCAAAGCCCTTCGTCAGACGCAGTCGGAGATCATGAGTAAGATACGCGACTTCATCGAAGAACAATTTCTGATTGAATTCGACGACACCTTCCCCGAAAGCTCCGACCTCTTCAAGGAAGGCGTGATGGACTCCTTCGGCTACATCCAGCTCGTCCGCTTTCTGGAAGAGGAATTCGGCATCAAGTTCACCGAACAGGAAATGACCAGCGGCGTTATGGTCAGCCTGACCCAGATCGAAAAGGCCGTGGCGCAAAAAGTATCCGAGCTTCCAGTATCCGAGCGCCAAGTATCTGAACGTTCGGACGATTGACCCTGAACAGGCAGTTTCTATATGTGCGGCATTGCCGGTATCAGTAATCCAGCCCTCTCCGCCGAGCCGTTGACCGGCATGATCAGCGGCATGCTGGCCTATATCGGCCACCGCGGTCCCGACGGGGCAGGCTATGTGGTCGATGACGGCTTTGCCATGGGAACCGTCCGGCTGGCGATCATGGATCCGGCCTCGGGCGCGCAGCCCTTTTGCGATCCGACCGGGCGCTACTGGCTCTGCTACAACGGCGAGATCTACAACTACCTGGAATTGAGTGCCGAACTCGAAGCCCTCGGCTGCCAATTCCACACCCATTGCGACACGGAAGTCGTCCTGAACGCCTGGATCACCTGGGGCCCGGACTGCCTGACGCGGTTCAACGGCGGATTCGCCTTTGCGCTATATGACAGTGCGACCGGCGAAGTGTTTCTCGCCCGGGATCGGTTCGGCAAGAGGCCGATGTTTTTTGCCCGGCACGGCGACAGCCTGCTGTTCGCGTCGGAGATGAAGGCCTTTCTGGCCGTTCCGGGTTTTGCCTTCGAGCAGGACCCCGACCAGATTTCCTCCATCCTGGGCCAATGGACGCCCCTGCCGGACCAGTCCGGCTTCAAGGGCATCGAGAGCCTTCCCATGGGCCAATGGCTTTCCTGGCGCAACGGGTCTGTGAACATGCACACCTACGCCGACCTACGCTTCGACCAGGGACCGGACGTGACGAGCGAAGCCGATACCCTCGCCCTGGTCCGGGAACGGCTGACCCGCAGCGTGGAACTGCGCCTGCGCAGCGATGTCGAGGTCGGTGTTTACTTAAGCGGCGGGGTCGATTCCGCCATTGTCGCAGCCCTTGCCGAGGATATCTCGCGCAAGCCGCTGTCCACCTTCTCCGTGGAATTCGAGGACGCGGAGTTCGACGAATCCGGCGACCAGAAGCTGGTGTCGGAGCATCTCGGCACCCGCCATCATGCACAGCGCATCACCCACGCCGACATCGCCAACGCCACGCCCGATGCGGTCTATCACGCGGAAGTGCCGGCCTTCCGCAGCGCCTTCGTGCCGATGTACATCCTGTCGAAGCGCACGAAGGACGAGGGCATCAAGGTCATCCTGAGCGGCGAAGGCGCAGACGAGGCATTCCTCGGCTATGACCTCTTCAAGGAAACCCTGCTGCGCGACGCCTGGGACAAGCTGCCGGAAGACGTCCGCCGCACGCGGCTGGAACAGCTTTATCCGCATCTGGCCCACTACGGGCCGGCGGATATCGCCGCGGTCACCGGGCTCTACCACCAGTTCTCGAACGAAAAGATGCCCGGCCTGTTTTCCCATGAACTCAGGTTCCAGAACGGCCAGTTCTCCGCCCGCCTTCTGAAGGAGGCAGGCGCGCCGTTCCAGGCGATCTCGGACCTGGTCGCCGGGTCTCCCGATTACGCCGGACTGTCACCAACCGAGAAAGCCCAGTGGCTGGAATACAAGACGCTCTTGCCCGGCTATCTTCTGTCGACCCAGGGCGAACGCATGAGCCTGGCCCACGGGGTTGAAAACCGTTGCCCGTTCCTCGACCCGGACCTGTTCGCGCTCGCGACATCGGTGAACCTGAAATTCGACGACGGTTTTACCGAGAAGCGCCTGCTGCGTGAGGCTTTCCGGGGCCGGCTGCCGGACCGGATCATCGACAAGCGCAAGTTCCCCTACCGTGCGCCGGACGCCGCCGCCTTCGCCGCCCTGCTCCCGGACTATCTGGACCTGGTGCTGAGCGAGGACGAACTTGGAAAGGTTCCGTTCCTCAATGCGAAATTCGCGCAGCGCCTGGCGAACAAGGTCCTGACCAAGCCGGCTAGCGAGATCAGCACCAAGGAAAACCAGACCTTCCTCTACCTGCTGTCGATCTGTCTGCTGCACAAAGCCTTCGTCCGGCGCGAGACTTTACGCACCCCGGTCCTGCCACCGCTGGAAAAGGCGGTCAATCTGGTTGAAGAGCGGGAAAGACCTACTCCTCCCAGGGAAGCTTCAGCTCGGTGACATAGCGGCGGATGCCGGCAAGCACATCGGGATCGGAAAAGACCGCCCGATTGGCAGCAAGGGCCGCTGGCTTGTCCGCGTCCGGATTGCCGCTGCAGGTGGCCATATAGGCCTTGTAGCGCGCGATGGCCGGGCGGGTGAGATGTTTCAGCCGAGCCAGGTGCTGACGGAGGGCCGCTTCGGGATCATCGGCCAGAACATCCACGAGACCGGTTTCATGCGCATCGGCGGCGCTCACCGGTTTCGTCATCAGGGTCATGTAATGGGCCTTCTGACGGACGATCCGCCGGATCAGGAACGGCAGCACGCAGGCCGGGAACAGCCCGAAAAGCAGTTCGGACAGGCCGAAGCTCGCGCCCTTTCCGGCGATCACGATGTCGGAGGCAGCGACGAAACCGACACCGCCCGCGTTGGCCCTGCCCTTCACCAGACTGATCGTCACGAAGGGGCCCTCGGCCAGCATCCGCCAGACATCGTAAAGCGGTTCCGGATCGCCGGCCGAGCCGTTTTCGGTGACGGCCTCGAAATCGCCACCGGCACAAAACACGTCTTCACCGCCCTCGATGACCACCACCGTCACCGGCTTGCCGTCCGAAGTATCTTCACTGGCGCACTGCGCCAGCACCGCGCCGAAGTCCTCGATCATCTGCGCGTTGATGGCATTGCCGACCTGAGGGCGATCGAAGACGATCCGGCAGATGCCGTCGCCGGTCGTCACCTTGAGCGTTTCAAAACTCATTGCCGCCTCCGCCCCGTTCCCGGTGCGCCGATCACCAGGGCCGTATCCACTCCGCCGAATCCGAAGGAAAATTTCAAGGCGTGACGGATATCGTGGGTTTCGGATTTCGCCCCGACCCAGCCGAAACGTGGATCGAGCGGCGTTTCCAGATTGCGGTTCGGATGCAGCCGACCTTCCTCGATCTGGATCAGCACGGCCGCAACTTCGATTGCGCCGGCGGCACTGAGCCCGTGCCCGAGAATGGACTTGGTGGCATTGATCCGGGCGTGCTCCAGGCCGAGGGTCCGATAGGTTTCGAGTTCGGTGTCGTCGCCGGTCGGCGTGCTCGTCGCGTGGCCGTTGACGGTGTCGATATCAGAGACGGTTAGTTCTGCCTCGGCCAGGGCCAGATTAGCGGCGCGAACCTGGCCCGCCGAGCTTGGTTCCGGGCCGCGGGATCCGTCCGCGACATGGCTTGCGCCCAGGATCTCGCCATAGAGTTTGCCGCCAGTGACCTTGTCCGCCCGGCACAGGACCAGGGCAGCGCAGGCTTCGCCGAAGATGAAGCCGTCATGATCGGTATCCATCGGCCGGCAGGCGTCGGCGGGGCTGTCGGCAAACCGGGTCGAGCCCAGGGCCCCCATGGCGCGCATCGCCTGGAGATCGTGAGCGGACAAATCCTGCAGCGCGCCAAGAGCGATACAGACATCCACCCGGCCGGAGCGGATCGCCTCCATCGCCTGAATGATCGCCACCGATCCGCTCGCCGAGGCGCCCCCGACGCTATAGGCAAAGCCGCGGATCGGATACGTCGCCGTGCACAGCCCGCAGATATCCGTATCGAGGAACATGTGCCCGTGGCGCGGCGGCACGTAGGCGAGCCTTTCGGAATAATCCCGAAGGGCAAGCACCCGTTCCCGCGTCATCAGGTTGCTGCCACCGACGACCAGACCGATGCGTTCCGGATCGACCGTTTCCAGCCCGGCCTCGTTCCAGGCTTCATCGAGCACGGAGATGGCCGCACGGCTGCTCAAAGTCGCGGTTCGCGCCAGGCGTGCCGGCAAAATGGAAGGCGGATCCGGCATTTCGACGCCGATGAAGGGGATCTCGCCCTCTGGCGGCTCGCGGCCTTCCCGTTTCAGATGGGAAAACACATTGGGTGCTTCGAACAGCCCCTGTCGGAAGGCTTCCTTGCCGTGGCCCAACCCGCAGGCAACGCCTATTCCGATGACCGCGATCGTCACAGGGTCATCCGCTGCTCTTGGCCAGGAGCAGGTCCGCGAGCTCGCCGATATTGCGGGGTCCGTGAAGCTGGACCATCGGGATCTTCAGCCCCAGCTGTTCCATGGCCGCAAGGATGATTTCGCTGCGCTCGATGGAATCGACGCCCAGATCCGCCATGGAATCGTCCCGCCCGATCGCCTGTTCCGCCAGCTCGGGCACGGTCTCGCGGATCTCCGCAATGATGATCTCGACGAT
This sequence comes from Roseibium aggregatum, assembly GCF_014692675.1. Lineage (GTDB taxonomy): Bacteria > Pseudomonadota > Alphaproteobacteria > Rhizobiales > Stappiaceae > Roseibium > Roseibium aggregatum_C. The sequence continues at coordinate 111,538 of NZ_JABFCZ010000001.1, forward strand.
TTGATCGCTGTCCAACTTAATTCCCCCTGACCGGGCCAATTTGCAAAAAACATTCGGACCCACAGACTGCAGCCAAAGTCTCATTCTCTCCATCGTCACCCCGGCCAGGCAACAGCGCGAGCCGGGGCCGGGGAGGCAGAAGCCTCGCGAATTCGACAGAGTTGAGCCGGCTAGACCTCGGCTCGCCGGTCCCGGGTCTCACTGACGTTCGCCCGGGATGACGAAATCGGGCTTTGTCATCAATCTCAAACCCATATGTAGTTCCGGTGGTACCCCGCCACGGTGTCGAGGACAAGCCGGTCGCCCTTGCCGGCGACGGGCCAGGCGCCTGGAATGATATCATGGTCGAGTTCGGCATCCTTCGTTCCGAAGCGGACGACCGCATCGCCGGAAAGCAGCTTTTCGTAGTCTGCGATGGACAGGCGATAGCGATCGTCTAGGGCCTTCGAAATCCCCATGGATTTCAGCCGCTCCGCGCCGTCCGGACCGACAACGCCGCTGAAGAATTCCGAGCAGCAGCCGGAGCCGTAGGAAAACAGGCCGATACGCTGCGGCTCGCTCAGGTCAATTGCGTCGATGGTGCCGGCCAGGGCAACGAAGACGGATCCGCCGGCGGTGTTGCCGACCCGCTTGCCGTAGGCGAGGCTCGGGCCGAGACGGGTTTCGAAATCCTCGGCGATCTCCGCCGGCTTCGCCTTGTAGAGCTTGCGCATCAGGTGCCGGTGCGCGCCCTTCACCATGCCGCCGAAGGGCGTATGGAAACAAAGCTGGCTAAAGGTGTCGCGGAAATCGACCCCGTCGACCCTGCGGGCGTAATCGTCATAGGCCCCGGCGCAGCAATCCAGATAGGCCATCAGGGACAGGTCCGCGTCACCCGCCTCGGTGTCGGGGCCGGGACGGCAGGTGTCCATGACCTCGAAGGCATGGTTGCCGTAGGCGCCCGGATCGATCTGCAGGATATGCGGGGTGTCGGAGACGAGCATCGCCACCGCGCCCGCGCCGGAACTGGGTTCCGAATAGGCCCATTCCTGGACCGCGTTGGCGTCAGCGAGCGCAAACCTTGAGATATCGGTGGTCACCACAAGCGCCTTGCCGCCGGGCGAGGTCTGGGACAGCACAAAATTCACCGCCATCTGCAGACCGGCCGAGCCGGAGTAACAGGCCTGCTTGATCTCGAACAGGCGGCAGTTCGACGGCAGGTCCAGATAGCGGTGCAGATAGGTGCTGAGCGACTTGCCGAAGTCGATGCCGGATTCCGTACAGGTCACGACCATCTCGATCCGGCCGCGCTCTTCCGCCGTCAGGCTGTCGACAACAGGCTTTGCCGCGTTGACGGCGAAGGTGACCGGATCTTCGTAAGGCAGCGCCACGGTCTTTTCCTGCATCAGCAGGTTTTCAAACCGGGGCATGTCCAGGCCGCGGTGATCGCACAGCTCGCGCACATCCAGATAGGCCATGCCGCCGAAGACGTTCATGGCCTCGATACCGACGGGACGGTTCATGCAGCTCGCTCCACGCGCAGCGGCAGATGGCCGAGGCCGCGCGCATTCATCCGGTCGAGCCGCCACTCGGGCTTACCGGCAAGCTCGATTGTACCGTATTTATCCAGGACCGCGGAAAAGGCGATCTGGGCCTCAAGCCGGGCGAGCGGTGCGCCGATGCAGAAATGCGCGCCACCACCGAAGGTGAACTGGGCATTCGCAGGCCGGCCGATATCCAGCTCGTCCGGCCGCTCAAACCGGACCGGGTCCCGGTTGATGGCGCCGATCAGGCCGATGACCGGGGAGCCCTTCGGGATCAGCGTGCCCTCGACCTCGACGTCCTCCAGCGCGATGCGCAGGATCATGTTGCCGCCGGGCTCCACGCGCAGGAACTCCTCGATCGCGGTGCGCATCAGCTCCGGGTCCTTGCGCAACCGGGCCATTTCGTCCGGATTGCGCATCAGGAGCAGCATGCCGTTTCCGATCAGGGTGACCGTAGTCTCGTGACCGGCAACCAGCATGGAGACCAGGTTGGTCAGGGTTTCTTCCTCGTCCAGCGTCCCGTCCTTGTGAGCCTCGATCGCAAGGCCCATGAGATTGTCTTCGTCACGATTCTTGCGCGTCGAAATCTGCTCGCGCAGGAACGTCTTGAATTCGCCGAGCGCCTCCATGGCCTCGACCTTCTGCTCCGGCGTCATCAGGATGTCGCCGATCCGGATCAGCGACGCGCTCCAGCGGGCAATGGTCTCGTCCAGGCTTTCAGGAATGTCGAACAGCTTGCACAGGACGCGCAGCGGCAGCGGTCCGGCAAAGGCCTCGATGAAGTCGACCTCGCCCCGGTCGGGCATCGCTTTCAAGAGGGCGCCGGCCTCCTCCTCGATCAGGGACACCATGGACGTCATCGCCTGGGCACGGAAGGCCGGCTCATAGACCTTGCGCATGCGCCGGTGAATGTCGCCGTCATTGTTGATCATCTGCGGCTGGAATTCGCTGAAAAGCCGGTAGCCGACCGGATCGTGCGCGCGGTAATCCTCCGTGTTCCAGCCGTTGGTCCAGTTGCGGGTGTCCCGGCCGAGCGCCGACGATTTCGCCGCTTTGGAAAACGCCTTGTGACCGAGGATGAAATAGATCCCGTTGGACCTGTCCAGGTGAACCGGGCCCAGCGCCTGCAAGCGGTGCAACTCGGGATAGGGATTTTCAAGAAAGGTCTGGTCTGAGAGAATCGACCACCAGTCGATGTCGCCGCCGTTTTCGATCTGAACCTCGGACATAACCTGCTCTTTTACCGGATTGATCAGGAAACCGGCCGGTTCGGGGTGGACAAGGACGAGAGTTGGGTGAAGTGTTCCCCAAGTGCACGATACCGTCAAGGAACGAGACCCCGATCTCCAACACAATGACAATAAAAGCCATCAGCGACCTTCACCTGGCGAGCGCGGCCAACCGCGACGCCCTGCTCGAACTGCCAGACTTCGGAGACGACTGGCTGATCGTCGCCGGCGACGTGGCCGAACGGTTCGAGCACATGCAGCTTGCTTTCGCGACGCTGACCCGGAAATTCGCCAAGGTGTTCTGGGTGCCGGGAAACCACGATCTCTGGGCGATCCCGGAGGAGCGAAACACGCCGGCGCTGGCCGGTGAGGAACGCTATCAGGCAATGGTCAAATGCGCCTGCGACCACGGCATCGTCACCCCGGAAGATCCTTACGAGACCTGGACCGGCCCCGGCGGACCCATTGTCGTCGCGCCGCTGTTCCTGCTCTACGACTACAGCTTCCGCCCCGATCACGTGAGCCGCGACGAAGTGGTGGCCTGGGCGCGGGAAGAAGGGGCGGTCTGCGCCGACGAGATGTTCCTGAACCATTCGCCCTTTGAAAGCCGCGACCACTGGTGCGAGCGGCGGTGCGCGGAAACGGAACGGAGACTTGCCGAAATCCCCGACGGCATGCCGACGATCCTGATCAACCATTTCCCGATGCGCAGCGACCTGATCCACATTCCGCGCGCGCCGCGGTTCACGCCCTGGTGCGGCACGCGGCGGACCGAGGACTGGCATATTCGTTTCAACGCTCGGGTGGTGATTTCCGGCCATCTGCATACGCGCCGCACCGACTGGCGCGACGGCACGCGGTTTGAGGAAGTCTCACTCGGCTATCCGCGCCAGTGGGACCAGAGCCGAGGCATTGCCCCTTATCTGCGCGATATCCTGCCGGAAGAAGAGACCGTTCAGGAAGCGGCCAGTTCCAGAAGATAATCAAGCGGTGCCGGAACGGTGTCCACGGCCAGAGCCGCCGGCTCCGGATGGCGGATGGCGAGCGCCATCAGGTGATCCGCGCTCAGGCGATAGCGCTCGAAATGCCATCTGGCCGGATCGTCGGCCAGGCTGTCGTCGAAGTGAATGCGCAGGCTTTCCAGGTCGAAGGAAAAGGCATCGAGCGGCTGGGACAGGCCCTTGCCGATGGCCTTCACATAGGCTTCCTTCAGGGTCCAGAAGGTCAGAAAGGTATCGATCTTCGACGCGTTCGGCGCGGCGGCCAGAGTTCTTCGCTCCGGTTCGGCGAACACCCGTTCGGCCAGTTTCTCCGTCGGCGCGTCGCGCTGCAGCCATTCCACATCGACGCCGATGTCATGGTCGACGGTGAGCGCCACGGCGGCGAGCCCGCGCGTGTGGGAAATATTGACCCGGATGCGGGGACCGCCTGCGGGCGAGATCAGTTCCGGCTTGCCGTGGTCTTCCACCGAAAACCGCCAGCTTTGCGGTGCTTCGCCGATGCAGTAGCTGAGCAGGCCCCGGCAGATGGCATGGGCGGCGATATAGACCTCCCGGTCGCGGTGGAAGTGAAAACGGTCGGCCCTTTCCAGTTCCTCGTCGATCAGAAGCGCCTCAAGCCCGGCCCAGTCCTCCTCGCCGATCCGGTCGAGGCTCAGCCACCATGCGGCAACACGGTCATGGCCGATCAGCGTCTTGCCGCCGCCCGCCGGCCCGTGCGACAAGAAGCCGGCGTTCGCCCGGTCGCTTCCCAAGGTCCTGTTCATGCCTTCCGAATCCAAGTCTTGTCCCATCCTCTTCTGCTTCGCCGGGCAAGGATCACAGTATTACCATATGGCATCGGATCTCATGAGCGCCTATCCCGTCTTCCGACAATGGATGGAGATTGGCGACAGGATCGTGCGAAATCTCCACGGTTTTTCGCCTCTGGAGGCGATCTATGCGGCGGACAAGTCCCTAAGCGATCCGTTCGACCGGCTGGAACAGTCCCATCCGTCCCTGTTCATGACCCAGTTCGCGCTCGCCAAGCTACTGCAGAGCCAGGGCGTGAAGCCGGACGGGCTGCTCGGCGTCAGCCTCGGCGAATTCGTCGCCATGAGCGTTTCCGGCATGATCCCGTTCGAAACCGCGCTCAGGGCGGTCGCCGACCAGCCAGCGGTCTTCCGCAAGACCTCCCCCGCCGGGGCGCTGATAGCAGCGCTTGCGCCGGTGAGCATTCGCGCGGAAAGCTCAGCTCTTGCCAAACTGACCGAGATTGCCGGCACCAATGCGCAGCGCCATTGCGTGCTCGCCTGCCTGGAAGCGGATGCCGAACAGGTGATCGCGGAATTGAGGCGGTTGGACGTGGCCTTCCAGCGGCTGCCGGTTCCCTTCGCGTTTCACTCACGCTGGATCGAACCGGCACGGCAGACCTATCTCGATGCGGTCTCGGCGCTGTCGTTTGAAACACCATTCTGGCCGGTCTGGTCGTCCTGCCTCGGCACACCGCTCGAGGCGGCCGACGGGAACCTGCTCTGGCGGATCGTCCGCGAGCCGATGGAATTGCGAAAGACGTTTGCCGCGATCGAGGCTACTGGCGGCGCGCGCTATCTGGATCTCAGCCCCACCGCCAGCCTGGCTGCGGTGCTGCGGCAGGAGCTAACCGAGAATTCGCCCTCAACGATCACTCCCCTACTCTCCCCGTTCGGTGATAACCTGAAACGGTTGGAGCAGATCTTCCAGGCCTAGACGCGTTCGCCCTCGGCGTCGAAGAAGTGCGTCCGTTGGGGATCGAAGACAAGGCCGACCTTGTCGCCCTGCTGGAAAGGCGCATCGCCTACGTAGCGGGTGTTGACCTTGCCGAGCGGACCGCAGTCCACGATCAGGAAGCTGTCGGCTCCGAGATACTCGATGAAATCGACGACACCGTCACACTGGCCGTCGCCGGCGGAACCGAGCGTGACATGTTCGGGGCGGATGCCGACTTCGACCGGGTTTCCGGAACCGTCGTAGCTGCCGCCGCGCGCGCCTTCGAGCGCATAGCCGCCGTCCTTCACGGTGCAGGGCAGGATGTTCATCTTCGGGCTGCCGATGAATTGCGCCACGAAGCGGTTGGCGGGGCGTTCGTAGAGGTCGCGCGGCGTACCGACCTGGGCGATGCGGCCGAATTCCAGGACGACGATCCGGTCGGCGAGCGTCATGGCCTCCACCTGGTCGTGGGTCACGTAGATCATCGTCGTGCTGAGCTTCTCATGCAGCTTGGCGATCTCGTAGCGCATCTCCACCCTGAGTGCCGCGTCCAGGTTCGACAGGGGTTCGTCGAACAGGAAGGCGGTCGGATCGCGGACGATGGAGCGGCCGATGGCGACGCGCTGGCGCTGGCCGCCCGACAGGTCCTTGGGGCGCCGGTCCAGGTAGCTGTCCAGTTTCAGAACCTCCGCGGCGGCGGCGACCTTCTGCTCGATTTCCGCCTTGGGCGCGCCGGCGGTCTTCAGGCCGAAGCCCATGTTGTCGCGCACCGACATGTGCGGATAAAGCGCGTAGGACTGGAACACCATGGACAGGCCGCGCTTGGACGGCGGCTCGGCGGTCACATCCTTGCCGTCGATGTCGAGCGTGCCGCGGGAAATGTCCTCAAGCCCACCGATCATGCGCAGCAGGGTGGACTTGCCGCAGCCGGAGGGGCCGACGAAGACGATGAATTCGCCATCGGCGATCTCAAGGTCGACGCCCTTGATCACCTGGGCCTTGCCGTACCATTTCTCCACCGCGTTCAGTTTGATCGCGCCCATTACGTCCTCCCTCGCGCCGGGCTGGCCCAGCCGAGCCAGACGGCGGCGGTCCAGGTAAAGGATTTGCCGCCGGCCGCCTCGCCCGTCATCGGGTCGAAATATTCGGCGAAGCCGAAGCGGGTGATCAGCTCCCGGGTGAGTTCGCGCACCCGCTTGCCCAGCGGATGGCCGGCATCCTCGAGCCCGAGGCCGATCAGCATATTGACCACGGCCCAGGTCGGCCCGCGCCAGTAGCGCTTGGGATCGAAGCGGTCGCTTGCCGGATCGTGGCTCGGAACGCCGAAGTTCGTCGCATCCAGAATGCGTTCCAGATGCTCCGCCTGCCGGTCGGAGGGAAGCCCCGCAAGCCAGCACAGGAAGGAGGCGCTGGAAATGCAGCCGGCCCATTCGCCGGTCTTCGCGTCCCGGGCGTCGTAGCTGCCAAGCTCTTCGTTCCACAGGGTCTGGGCGCCTTTCTCCAGGAGGAAGATTTCCTGCGCCATTCCCTTGGTATCCAAGCCGAGCAGTTCGCCCATGACCATCAGATCCCGGTGCGCGCGCAGCAGGGTGAAGGTCATGGTCGGGTCCGCCACGCGGAAGGGGTTTTCCTCCAGCATGGCCGCCTGGTCCCAGTGGAGCCTGCGGCCCAGCTGCACCAGCCAGATGTAGCGGTCGTAATCGTATTTGGTCGGCCGCATCGAGCCGTCCACATGGGAGGTGTCGCGGCGGGTGTATTCGCCGACGTCCGACGGGTCGATCCGCGCCATTGCGCCGTCCCATTCGGGCGCATTGTCCCGGCCGCTTTCCCAGGGGTGGGTGACGCAGACCGCACCCCTGTCCAGGCGCCAGTCCATGAACCATTTGTGCCAGGCGCGCATTTTCGGGAAGAGCCGGCCCATGGCTGCCCTGCCCGCTTCCGGATCCTTCTGCAGGATCAACCGGGCCATGGTTGCGGCGACCGGCGGCTGGGAGATGCCGGAGGACGGGATCGGTCCCTCGCAGCCCCAGACGTCCGGTCCCGGGAAATAGCCCGGATCGGGCTGGTGAAACAGGATATGCGGCACCATACCGTCGGACCATTGTCCCGAGAACAGGGTTTCCAGTTCCTGCCAGGCGCGGGCGATATCGAACTGGGCAAAGCCCATGGCGGCAAAGGCGCTGTCCCAGTTCCACTGGTAGGGATAGAGGCCGGCCGTGGGGATCGTGTAGCCGCCGCGGTCGTTCTGCTTGAGGATGTTACGCGCCTCCAGATCGAGGCTCGTATGTGAGGTCATCGGGATTATCCTTTAACGGAGCCTGCGGTCAGGCCCTTGGTCATGAACCGTTCCAGCCCGAGGAACAGGGCCATGATCGGCACGGTGGCGATCACGGCGCCCGCCATGAGGTGCTGGCGCGGAATTTCGGAGGAATTCAGGCTGGCGATCCCGCGCGTGAGCGTGAATTTCGACGGGTCGTCCAGAAGCATGAAGGCGAGCAGGAACTCGTTCCACGCGATCATGAAAACGTAGAGCGACACGGAGGCGAGCGCCGGCAGGGAGAGCGGCAGAGTGATCTTCCAGATCACCGCCAGACGGGACAGGCCGTCCATCAGCCCGGCTTCTTCCACCTCGCCCGGCAGTCCGCGGAAATAGCCCTGCAGCATGTAAAGCGCGACCGGGATCGTGGTGACCGGATAGATCATCACGATGCCGAGGATCGAGTTGCGCAGGCCGGTCATCGAAAAGGCGATGTAGATTGGCAGCGCCAGGACGATCATCGGCACCATGTAGATCAAGAGGATCGAACGCGAGAACGAGGCCCGGCCACGAAAGCGCAGGCGGGCGACGGCATAGGCGCCTGGGATGCTGAACAGGAGGGTGATCACCACGGTTGCGACCGAGATGACGAAGGAGTTCAAGAGGTAGGTGCCGAAATTGAAATCGGCGAAGAGTTCGACATAGGAGCGGAACAATCCTGCGCCCTTCGACAGATCGATGGTGAAGTCGAGCGGGTTCTGCAGGAGTTCCGCCTGGTTCTTCAGGCTGGTCATCACCATGACGTAGAACGGGATCAGCACGATCGCGGTGAAGAAGATGTAGCCGAAGCCGGTCAGGAAGCGGATCACCGCCTCTTCGAACTCATGGCGCGACAGGGCGCCGGCCGGACATTCCTTCAGGATCAGGCGCAGTCCGAGCAGGCCGAAGATGCCGACGGCGCCATGGCCGATGACGGCAGCGATCATGCCGGTGTCCATCGACTGGATGGGACCGAAACCGACGATCCCGATAGCGCCCAGCACCACGGCCACCGCGATGGCCGAGACTGACCCGTATAGTGCTGCCGCCCCGGCCAAAACGCCCCACAGCGCGGACCATGCCAACGACGGCCGGAAGGGAGCGCCGGTGACGAAGCTCATGGTGACGGCCACCGTCGTCGCGATGACGAAGATCCAGAGCGCGCCCAGAACCGGGCCGGTGACATATCCGAAGCGCAGTGCCCTCATAGTCCTTCCTCCTGGCTGATGAAGCGGAAGAAGAAGAACGAGAACACAAGCAGGCAGCAGAAGATCACCACGGCGACCGCGGCGCCTGCGCCGATATTGGAAACGGCGAAGGCCTGTTCGTAGACGTTGACGGTCAGCGTCCGGGTCCCGGCGTTGCCGCCGGTCAGCAGGAAGATGTCGTCGAACTTGTTGAAGGTCCAGATGAAGCGCAGCAGGAACAGGACGGAGAGAATGCCGAGAAGCTGCGGCAGGCTCAGGTACCAGAACTTCTGGAACGGGCTGGCGCCGTCCATGTCGGCGGCCTCATACATCTCGGTGTCGATGCTCTGCATTCGTGCCAGGATGAACAGGAACGACAGCGGGAAGTAGCGCCAGATCTCGAAGGTGGTCACCATGACAAGCGCCAGCGGCCGGTCCCCGAAGAAATTGATCGCCTGGTTCGTGACGCCCATCTGGACCAGAAGCGCGTTCGCGCTGCCGGAAAATGGGTCGAACAGGATCAGCCAGGAAAAGGCGACCGCGATCACCGGGGCCACATAGGGAAACAGATAGAGCCCGCGCAGGATGCCCTGCCCCTTGAAGGACTTGTTGAGGAGCATGGCCGCGAACAGGCCGACGATGAGCGCCCCGAGCGTGCCGAATACGGTGTAGAAGACCGTTACGCCGAGCACGGTCCAGAATTCGGCGCCTTCGAAGATCCTCTTGAAATTTTCCAGGGTGAAGGTGGCGTCGGTCAGCACGCTGCTGGCGGTGCCGGTGACAACCGGATCGCTGCCTTCGGCCGCCTCTTCCGCCGCATCTTCATCGGAAGCAGTGATCGGGATGCGGAGGCGTTCGTTGTAGCCGCCTTCGATGGTGCCGAAATCGCATGTGAGCGTCCGGCCCGACAGGGTGCAGGGCTTGGGCGGATCGCCCTTCAGGTCGACCATCGGCGGCAGCATGTCGGTCAGGACCACATCGGCGATCGGCCTGTCCTGACTGGAATTGCGCAGGCGGTATTCGATGCGCAGCTTGTCGCCACTGCCCCGGACCGCCTCGCGCAGGATCGGTGCCGGCGGGCGGAGATCCGCAAGGCCGACCGGCTTGAAGCTGATCCAGAAGATCGCCAGCAACGGCAGGATCACCACCAACGCGACGCTGATCAGCGTCGGCGCAAGCAACCCCCAGGCAAGCCGGGCTTCGCGCCGGGCAAGCGGAGTGGTGCCGTTAACACCCATTTTTCACATTCCGTATGCCCTGCATCGCATTTTGGCGAGCCGAATGCGGGTGAAAGGCGCGCAGAGCATAGCCGACGCTATGGTCAAGCGGCTTTCGCCTGCAGGTGGCCGCCAAAATGCTACCCTTCGGGCCGGTTGAAACAGGCGGCAGTGTGCGTCGAACGGCTTGTCCGATGACCCACATCGCACCACGCCATTCTCCTGCCCTGACGCCTGTTTGAACCGGTGCAGGACGTACGGAATGTGAAAAATGGGTGTTGAGCGGATTAGGAGATACAGCCATAGGATCGTTTGCCAGGTTGAACCGCCCCGGCACCTGTGCGGCGCCGGGACGGTCTGCTGTCTTTGCAGCTTACTTGATCTTGGAAAGCTCGTCGTTCATCTCGGCGACGGCGGCGGGCGCGTCGATCTCGCCGTCGATGAACTTGCGAACCACCCGGTTGATGACCTGGCTGTTGATCATCTTGGAGGCAAGCGCGAGCTGGCCGTCCTTGACGCCCCAACGCTGGGCGACGTCGAGGCCGCCGACGATCTGGTCGATCATGTCCTGGGAGTAGAGGTCGCCGAGCGGGGCCTTGCGGTCGACGCCGACCGGGAGCTTCGCCCAGGCGTCGGTGAAGGCGGTCGGATTGTCCTTGGTACCGCGACGGACCGGGAACTTGCCTTCCGGCGCGATCGACAGGGTCTGGGTGTAGCCCTCATCCATGGAGAACTTGACGAATTCCTTCGCCGCATCCGTGTCCGCATCGGAGGTGATGCCGAAATAGCGGATATCGGCCCAGGCCGCTCCGTCCGGGTTGGACGGTCCGGAGAAGTTGGTGACGATACCGGTCTTCGACGCCAGTTCGGTCGAGGTCGGGTCGTCGTTGATGGTCGGCGGGGCGCTGTCGCGCAGGCCGGCCAGCTCATCGAGAATGAAGGGCGACCAGATGATCATCGCGGCATTACCGGAGAAATAGAGTTCGCGCGACTGTTTCCAGTAGAGGTCGCCCGGGGGCGAGGCCTTGGCAATGGTCTTGTAGAAGTTCAGCACCTCGGTGGTCTTGGCTTCATCAAGCGGCTTGAAGCCGCCGGAGCCGACCGGAGACACGCCGTTGGCAAGGAACACCTGCTCCAGCACCTGGCTCATGAAGTTCTCGTCCACCTTGGTGGCAGCCACGAATCCGAACATTTCCGGCGGATTGTTCAGCTTCTTGATGGCGGCTTCCACGGCGGCATAGGAGGTCGGTGCAGCGAGACCGGCCGCGTCGAACAGGTCCTTGCGGTAGACGATCATCTGGGTCCAGCCGTCGACCGGCACGGAGGCGTATTCGCCCTCGAAGGTCGCCATGGAAAGCGCGCCGGGCGCAAAGGTGCCCTTGCCGAGTTCGTCGATCACCTCGGTCGCGGCCTCGGTGTCGAGAATGCCGGCTTCCGCCCAGGGCAGAGCATACTGCAGCGTGTGATAGATCACGTCGGGCAGATCACCGGCCGCGAAAGCTGCCGTTGCGCGGGTACCGAGGTCTTTTTCGGTGACCGGAATGACCTCCACTTCGGTGCCGGTTTTCGCCTTGAACTCGTCTGCCATCTGCTGCTGCTTGGCCAGCCGCTCCGGCTGCTCCTCGGTGGTCCAGAAGCGGATCGTGCCGGCCTGGGCGGCGAAGGCCGTCAGTGTCAGCGCAAGCGCCGACGAGGCGAATAGTCTGCTGTAGTAGGTCATGCTTTTCCTCCCGATTTGGATACGGTTTCGTTGATTTCTTTCGCCGGACCGGCGGACGGTCCGAAGCCGTGGGACCCGCGGGCGACAAACCGCGCCCGGTCAAGTTCGCGCAGCTTTTCCGGGGCTTCGCCCTTGATCCTGCGGATGAGAAGGTCGGTCAGCCGGGCGCCGGCGCGGCGCGTATCGACGGCGTAGGTCGTCAGCGGCGGCGTCATCAGTTCGGCTTCGGGAATATCGTCATAGGAGATGAGCGAGAGGTCCCGGCCGATTTGCAGGCCCAGTTCCTTCGCCGCGTCGTAGACACCGATCGCGGCGCGATCGACCGCACACAGGATGGCGGTCGGCGGGTTCTCCTGGTTCAGGATCAGGCGCGCGGAATTGGCGCCTTCCTGCCGGCTCAGCGCGGGCGGGGCGACCAGCTCGGCCGCAAACGGCAGCTTCGCCGCCTTCAGCCCGGCGCGATACCCTTCTGAGCGCAGGCGGGCGTACATGTAGCGGTCGCCCGCCGGGATGAAGCCGATGCGCTCATGGCCGAGTTCCGCCAGACGCATGACCGCATCGGCCATGGCCGTTTCGCTGTCGATGTCGAACCAGGCGCAGCCGTGGTCGTCCGCCGTCCGGCCGTAAAGAACGAACGGAACATCGGCCTCGCGCAGCAGATGGACGCGCGGATCGTCGACCAGGGTGCGCGGTAGAATGAAGCCGTCGACCTTGCGTTCGTCGGCGAGCTTGCACAGCAGGCGGAAGGTATCGGTGTCACTTGCCGCGGTTGCCACGGTCATGGTCCAGTCGGCGGCGGAAGCCGCTTCAGAGACGCCGTCGAGGAAGTCGGCCAGGAACGGCCGGTGCCGGTCGTATTCGCTGATCTGGATGATCAGCCCGATGGAACGGACCCGGCCCGTGCGGATCGCCTGGGCATTGCTCAAGGGGCGGTATCCGAGGCGCTCGGCCGCATCGCGTACCTTCAGACGGGTCGATTCCGAAATATCCGGATAGCCGTTCAGCGCGCGGCTGACCGTGCTCTTGGTCATGCCGAGACTGTCGGCCACATCCATGATCGTGACCCGCTGTCTGCGCAGCGCTGTTCGCACCTTAAAGGCGTTCGGTTCCAAAGCCGTTTTCCTCCCGTTGCCTTCAAGTGAAAGCTCCGAAACCGGTTTCGGCAACCCTTTTATTGATCTTTGCGCGCGAAGCCGCCCGTTCGGACGGATCCGCTGCGATCATCTTCAATTGTCAGGGAATGGATGCGGAGGCCCTGATGCAGGCTCGCGCCGCAACAGAATCTCGCGGCGAAATAATAAACCCCGGGCGGTTAACGCCCGGGGTTTGCAGACTTCGGAAAGGTCAGGACTTCTGCGTCACGAAGCGGGTGTCGAGATAGGCCTCGAGCGCCTCCGATCCGCCCTCGGTGCCGTAGCCGGAATCCTTGACACCGCCGAAAGGCACTTCGGGCAGCGCGAGGCCGAGGTGGTTGATGGTCAGCATGCCGGCCAGGACCCGCGAGCCCAGCGCCTGCGCGACATCGGTCGAGCCGGTGAAGGCATAGGCCGCAAGGCCGAAGGGAAGCCGGTTGGCTTCGCCGATGGCGTCATCCAAGGTGGAGAAGCGGTTGATCACGGCGAGCGGTCCGAAGGGCTCCTCGTTCATGACGCGGGCTTCGGTCGGCACGTCGGTCAGCACCGTCGGCTCGAAGAAATAGCCCTGGTTGCCGATGCGATTGCCGCCGGTGGTCAGCTTGCCGCCCCGGTCGACCGCTTCGTTGATCAGGCCTTCAAGGGCCGGGATGCGGCGCTCGTTGGCGAGCGGGCCCATGTCGACGCCGTCTTCCAGGCCGTTGCCGACCTTCACCGCCTTCGCAGCCTCGGTAAAGCCTTCCATGAACCGGTCGGCGATGGCGTCCTGCACCAGGAACCGGGTCGGCGACACGCAAACCTGGCCGGCGTTGCGGAACTTGTGGGTCGCCATCATCTTCACGGCCTTGTCCACATCCGCGTCGTCAAACACCATGACCGGTGCGTGGCCGCCAAGCTCCATGGTGGCGCGCTTCATATGCAGGCCGGCAAGCGCGGCGAGCTGCTTTCCGACCGGCGTGGACCCGGTGAAGGTCACCTTGCGGATCACCGGATGCGGGATCAGGTATTCGGAGATTTCAGCCGGCACGCCGAAGACCAGCCCAACCACGCCCGCCGGAATGCCGGCATCGACGAAGCAGCGGATCAGTTCCGCCGGAGACGCGGGCGTTTCTTCCGGCGCCTTGACGATGATCGAACACCCGGTCGCGACCGCGGCGGAGAGCTTGCGCACGACCTGGTTGATCGGGAAGTTCCACGGCGTGAAGGCGGCGACCGGACCGACGGGAACCTTGACAGTCATCTGCAGCACGCCGGGGGCGCGGGCCGGAATGACCTGGCCGTAGGTGCGGCGGCCTTCCTCGGCGAACCAGTCGATGACGTCGGCGCCGGCAAGCACTTCCATCTTGGACTGGCCCAACGGCTTGCCCTGCTCGCGCGTCATCATCCAGGCAATGTCGCCGGCGCGCTCGCGCAGCAGGTCGGCCGCCTTGCGCATCAGCTTGGAGCGATCATAAGCGGAGGTCTGGCTCCAGACCGCAAAGCCTTTTTCCGCCGCGGCCAGGGCACGGTCGAGATCCGGCTTGGTCGCGTGGGGTATCGTGCCGATCTCTTCCTCGGTGGCCGGGTCGAGAACGGGAATGGTCTTGCCTTCGGCGGCATCGCACCATTCGCCATCGATGAAAAGCTTAACGTCAGGATAGGACTGCATCTTGGAACAACCGTGTTTTGGAACGCGCGCTGCCGGACGGCAGCGCCTTTCAGGAAAATCCGGGGGCCGATCGATCACGAAAACCGAATCCGGCAGACGGCCGCTATTACAGACTTCTGCCTGTCTGATAATCAACCCATCGAGCCTAACAGATTTTCGGACAGTGCATTGACAAAAGCGCAAGGCCGACACGGCCAAGCGCGTCTGAAGCTCCGTTCCCGACCGGCGACAGGTCCCGCTACCGGGTCGGGGCCACCGGCCTCACGACATGGAAGGCCTGGTCTCGTTCAGTTGCCTGGCGACGATGTCGTGATTGAGCCAGAGGACCGGGCCGGTGGGATCCGCCATTTCGCGGAAGATCAGCGTTCCCGTTGCCTCGACGACCAGGGCGCTCAGGTGGTCGGTGATGAGCGCGTTCCTGTCCTTGTGCATCTTGGTGATTTCCTGGGAGGCGGTGATCACGATCTCGGCGAGATCGGGCGCGTTCGGCGCCGGCCAGCTGTCGAAATCCCGGGTCCGTTCCATGACCTTGCTGTTGTTCAGGTCCTGGATCTTCTGCAACACCGTTTCCAGCGGAACGTCATCGAGCAGGTTGCCGCAATGCGCCCACTGGGCATCGGCCCAGGCGCCGCCGTCTTCCTTTTTCAGGGCGAGCAGCAGCGAGAACAGGGGCAGTTCGACGCCGACGAAGATGTCGGAGGAATTGGTGCGGATTTCCGGGCAGTTGAAGACGGAGGCCTTGATACCCTTTTCCCAGCTTTCGGAGGCGATCTGTTCCAGCTTCTTCTTGGCGTAGCCCTGCGTGTAGTTGGAATAGGTCTGCCATTTATAGGCATCGTTGATCAGGATTTCCGTGCCGTGATAGCCATAGGCGGAATAGTGCACATGGTTGCCGTTTCCGACGATCCGGTCGCGGATTTCTTCCGTTCCCTCGATCAGGTGCTGGAAGGTGTTGGCGGTGACTTCCTCGAAATTCTGCAGGATCAGCTTGCCGAGATCGCTGGCAATGAAGTCGTCGGACGACAGGAACCGGTCGCCCCGGCCCTTGTAGATGCGGTTTGCCAGCGCCAGGAAGATCTTCGCCTTGGGCACGCCGCCCGCCATGGTGTGGGCAAAGAACACGTTCCGGCCTTCGGGGATCATGTCCTTCAGCTGGGCAAAGGCTTGCTCGGCCGCCGACTTGAAACGATCCACGCCGATCTGCCGGCATTTTCCGAGATAGTCCCAGTCGAACTTTTCGTCGTACCAGGTGTTCATGGAAAGCTGGTTGATGACATCGCGCGGCGTAAGCCCGCCGTCCGGCGCATCGAGGTCGAAGCCGGCCATCAGCGGCACGTTGATGATCCGTCCGCCCAGATGCGCTTCGGCGGCTTCCAGTTCTTCCGGGGTCAGCGGCCGGAGGCTGTTGTCCTCGGTACGCCGCCCGACCGTAAAGCCGATGATCTCCATGCCCGCGGCCCGGGCTTCATCGACCAGGCCGTTCGCGTATCCACGATCAAAAAGTTCGCCGAACAGAACAAAGACGTCTCCCTTTTTGAAAAGCCCTGCCCCGGGAAGATTTCTCAGTGAAACTCTTTGACCCATCATTGATTCCTTTAGAAGACCAATAGTTGTCACCCGGGAATGAGAAAATCAATCGACAGATGATCTCTTCAATCCAGGCGCGACATGTCTCATCCCCTGCGTTCGGCTGCCGGCTTCATTTCAGAAGTCTTTTTTACGCCTTTGACCCACGGACGAAAAAGCTTCCGACGTGTATGCACAGTCACCGACCGCCGCAAGCACTTTACCAATCAAAAATGATTGCAGGCTGAAACAGCCGGAGACACGGGATGTCGGTATCTGTATTTCGCCGGCGCAGGAAATGACATGCGCTCTGATACATCGCGGCTTATCAAGGATTTATGACAGGAAAGGCTCAAGATATTCGTGCGAAGGCTTACAGCTGACGCCCCAGTGTCTTATATAGAAATTTGTGCGCGCCGCTGGTTGGGTGGTATGAGCACGCGATAATCCCATATCTCTGAATGAGCATATCAAATATGCTTGGTCGCAGCTTACTGCTAGCCATAGCAATTCTGCACTTGCGACGAATCAGTAGTTTTTACAGGGCAACAGTTTTGAAATGAAAGCCCTCGATTATCAGTGGTTGAGATGATGAGACTTGCACTTTCCATTGTAAGGATTAACATCTTCTGGGGAGTGATTGATGGACAAGCGCGATTCTGAGACGATCGTTTCAGCGTTTACCGAAGAGCAAGTTGAACGTCTTACTGGGATCAGTAAGCGTCAACTACGTTATTGGGACCGAATAAATTTCTTCGCTCCCAGCATGGGCTTCGAAGACCGCAACTTGCCCTATAGTCGCATTTATTCTTTTCGCGATATCGTATGCCTCAAAGTTTTGGATAGACTTCGCAATGAGGCCAAGGTGTCTTTAGCCCATTTGCGAGGGGTCAAGGATAAACTCTCACATTTAGGCGATGACCTCTGGTTAAAGACGACTCTTTATGTCCTCAACAAAAAGGTCGTGATCGATAACCCAGAGACATCCGCGAAAGAAGAGGTTGTTTCCGGACAAGGCGTGTTTCAAATACCTCTAAAAATCGTCACCGGAGACCTGAAAAATGCCGTCTTACAATCAAGGAAACGTGACGATTCCGACATAGGCCATTTTGAAAAGAAAAAAGGAATTGCGAGGAATCAATTGGTCATTTCGGGCACTCGTATTCCGGTCCGCAGTATAAAAGCTTTTGCCGAAGCTGGATATTCCGTAGCTGAAATCCTGAGGGAATATCCCACGCTCACAGAAAAAGACGTAAAAGCTGCAATAGAATATGAAGAAGCGGCTTGACGGGATCTAAAACAACCCTACGCGTTTTGTTAGATGCTGGCGTTCCCGCATCAGTCGGGAGAGCATTTATTGATGCAGGGCATTTCGTTATTTACCACAATGATGTTCTTGCTGAAAAAACACCTGATGATGTCGTATGCGCAGCTGCGCTAAGTAACAACGCTATTTTGGTCGCTGTAGATGGCGACATGAAGCAGTTCGCAAAGCAATACGGCGGCCAAAGCGCAAGAGGAAAGAGATTTGCGAATTTGAGCATAATTCGACTTCGCTGTAATGAAGTACTTGCTTCAAAAAGAATTTCTCAAGCAATGTCATTGATTGAACACGAATGGGATTTTTCTATATTAAAGAAAGCAAGAAGAATGTGGGTAGACATAGCCGCTCACAGCATACTTACCAATAGATGACAACACCTCTTTTTGGTAGTTTAACAGCCTGAAAACCAAATCATTTTAGCTGACGCTTTTAGGCGCTTCCCCCGCCTCTCACCGCCCCGCATTCGCACGAAACTCCTGCCAGATCCGGCGGCCGGACTGCTGCAGGGCGTCGCGTTGGGTGCGCGCCGGGGCGCCGACCAGTTGGCCGTCCCATTTGCGGATCCTGCCGTCGATCAGGACCGTGTCCACGTTGGCGATGCCGGCGTGGAACAGGATTGCGGGCACGGGGTCCACGACCGGGAACATGTTGAGCCGGCCGCAGTCCAGAAGGACGATGTCGGCCTTCTTGCCCGGGGTCAGCGAGCCGATCCGGTGGTCCAGCCCGAGCATGCGCGCGCCGTCGATGGTCGCCCACTGCAACGCCTCGCGGCTCGGCACGGTGATGCTGTCCGGGCAGGTTCCCTTTTCGGCCAGGGAGACGAGATTGTCGCAATGGCGAGCCGCCTGCAGGGCCACGCGGGTGACGGAGAACATGTCGCCGGTCATGGAGCTTTCGATATCGGAGCCGAGCGAGATCCGGCCGCCTGCCTTGCGCAGCTGGGTGGTCAGCGGGTCGCCGAAGCCCATCTGCAACTCGACCTCCGGCGTCAGCGTGAAGCTGACGCCCCGATCCACCAGCAGCTTCAAAAGGTCGTCGTTCAGGATATTGCCGTGGACGATGTTGATATGGGGGCCGAGCAGGTCCAGGTCGGCGAGCCGTTCGAAACCGTCCGGTGTCAGGAACTTGCCGCTGACATGCATCGAGGCGACGAGCCCCATGTCCTTCGCAAGACGGAAATCGGCTTCGCAGACCTCCCAGACGCTCATCTGCGGGCCGAGGATCGCCAGTCCCATGGTCACCAGGGCCTCGTCGTCAGACAGGCGGCCTTCGCGCAGGCGCCGGACTTCGGCGACGGGCATTGGCAGTTCGGAGAAATGCTTCTGCCCCGGCTTCGGATCGGGCTTGGGCGATCCGTGCAGGAAGACGGCCCGGATGCCGGACGCGACCAGTCCGTCGATCGCGGCGTCAGTGTGGTCCGGCGTCGGGTTGTTGTGGCACCAGTCGGCAAGGGTCGTCGTGCCCGACGAGATCTGGTTCAGGGCGCCGAAATGGTTGGCGATGCGAATGTCGTCCGGCCGGAAATACCCGGCGAGTCCCGCGTGCATGGCCCGCAGGTACTCTGAGATCGTCCAGTCGGCCGCCACACCCCGCAAGCCCGTCTGCCAGGTGTGGATATGCGCGTTGACGAAGCCCGGCATCGCGATCCGGCCGGCGCCGTCGATGACCCTGACTTCCTCGGAAACATCGATATGCGGGGCGACCTCCAGGATCCGGTCGTCCTCGATCAGGATCGACCCGGTGGTGAGATCCCCGATCGTGTCGTCCATGGTGACGACGATGGCATCCCGGATCAGCGTTTTCGTCATCGGGCAACCTCACAGAAGAACAAGCGCAATCCCGGGAACCAGGATGAGCAGGATAATGAATAGGATCATGGTAACGACATAGGGCGCCACACCGGCGAAAATATCGCCCAGGCTGGCGAACCCGTCGGGCAGCGAGCCCTTGACGACGAAGACGGACAGTCCGAACGGCGGCGTCAGCAGGCCCACCTCCACGGCGATGATGCTGATGATGCCGAACCAGATCGGGTCGCCGCCGAAGGCGCTGATGACCGGCAGGGCGATCGGCAGCACGATCAGGAGAATGGAGACGGAATCGAGGATCATCCCGAGCAGGATGACCAAGACCATGTAGGCGAGGCAGAAGCCGATCAGCGACAGGTTGAGCGCGCTGATGAACTCGGTCATCGAATTGGGGATCGAGGACAGGGCGAGCATCCGCGAATAAAGGCTCGCGGAGATGATCAGGAACAGGATGCCGGCGGTGATGAAGCCGGTTTCCAGCACCACGCGCTTCACTGTTTCCCAGGTCAGCCTGCGCCGCGCGGCCGCAATCACATAGGCGCCCAGCGCGCCGATGGCCCCGGCCTCGGTCGGGCTGAACACACCGCCGTAGATCCCGCCCATGACCAGCAGGATGAGGAAGACGACCGGGGCAAGGTTGCGGCAGATTTCACCGAACGACATGCGCTCGCCGTCAAGACCGGGCATCGGGTCGCCGACGAATTTCGGGAAGAAGCTGACGAGCGCAATGTTCAGAAGGCAGAAGCATGCCGCAAGCAGGACGCCGGGCACGATGGCAGCCACAAACAGCGCTCCGACCGAGGCCTCGGCGATCAGGCCGTAGATGATCAGCAGGATGCTCGGCGGGATGAGCATGCCGAGAATGGAGGAGCCGGCGACGACGCCGACGGCGAAGCGCTTGCTGTAGCCGCCTTCCACCATGGGCGGCACGGCGATGCGGCTGAAGACGGCGGCCGACGCAATGGACGACCCGGTGATGGCGGCAAAAACCGCGTTGGCGGCCACCGTCGCATTGGCAAGACCGCCGCGGATCCCGCTCAAAAGAAAGACCGCGACCCGGAAGGCGTCGCGGCCGACATCGGCCCGGTCGAGCACGAGGCCCATCATGACGAAAAGGGGCACGACGCCGAATTCGAAGGAGCGCACGGTGCCCGACGCCGCCAGACCCATGGCGTTGTCGGCGATGGAAATGTTGCTGCGGATCGCCCAGATCGCGATGAACGACATGGCGATCAGAGAAAACGCGACCGGCATGCCGCAGGCGACCAGCGCGAACAGGCCGGCGAAGGCCAGAAAGCCCAGCTGGATGCGGGTCAGGTCGCCATAGGCCATGGCCAGCAGGAACAGAATGCAGACGGCGATGAAAACCAGCAGGCCGATGAGCCCCTGCCGCTGGGCCCGATCGCCGGAGAGGGACCGGATCAGCCCCGCAGTGTTGACGGCAAGAACCCGGAACGCCTCCGCGGCCGCGACGACCGCTCCGAGCGCGGTCACGAGCTTGAAAGGCCAGAGCGGCATCTGGAAGGCGCCGACCGCACCAGAATATTCGCCGTCTGCCCAGGCGGACCAGGCATCGTCGCCGAGCCAGGTGACGATGCGCGCCAGAAGCAGGAAGGCGATGCAATAGTAGATCGCCTTGGTGCCCTCGGCGAGAACCGGCCTCCGCTCCTCCCATGCCCCCATGATGAAGTCGGTGGCGATCATCTTGCCGTTGCGGATGGCGGCGCCAAGCTGGCAGAAGATACAGGCGACGATGGAATAGGCGACGAACTCCGCCACGCCGTTGAGCGGCAGGGACAGGAACTTCCGCGCCATCACGTCGACGAAGATGAGCAGCATGAAGCTGGCGACGACGGTCGAGCCCACGGCGGTGAAGCCCGTGGACAGGGCGGCAAGCGCATCGTCCGCCTTTTTCCAGAGGGAGCCCCCTTTGCCGGCGGCCTCGGTGTTTTCACAGGTCATGGATCGTGGAACGCATCTGCCCGGGGTCCGATTAGAGAAGACGGCGTCCCCGTCCGCTTGGACGGGGACGCGATGTCTGCGGCAAGCCTTAAATGTTAGCCGACCAGTCGCGCAGCGGCTCGGCGCCCTGCGCCTTCACCGTTTCCATGAAGGCCTTCATGATGTCGCGCGCCGGTACGCCGGGCTTCTCCGTGGCCTCGACCCAGGCCTTGCCCAGGTCCGGCATGCGGTCGACCCACTCCTTCTTCTGCTCCATGGGCATGTCGGAGACATGCGCGCCTTCCTTTTCGAAGGCTTCGAAGACCTGCTTCTCGCGCGCGACGATCAGGCGGGCGTTTTCCTCGGAGTATTCGCCGCCGAGTTCCGCCAGCACCTGCTGCACGTCTTCGGGAAGCGACGCGTAGGTATCGGCATTGATGCCGAAGCCGCCGAAGGTCAGCGGGCCGGTGTCGACCCGGGTCACATAGGGCGCAACCTCATGCAGCTTCAGCGGATAGGCGCCCGTGGAGATCAGGAGCACGCCATCGCCCACACCGGTCTGCACCTGGCTGTACATCTGGGGAATGCCGGTTGCGACCAGGGACGCACCGAGCGGTTCGATCCAGGGCGCAAGCGACACCCCGCCGAGGATCTTCAGGCCTTCCAGATCGGAGAGCTTTTCGATCGGCTTCTTGGTGTAGAGGCTGTAGCCGTCGGAGCAGCAGGAGCCGAAGAAACGGATCTTCTGCTTGGCCCATTCCTCCTTCATCGCCGGCTGTTCGGCGTTGAGCAGGTTCATGGTGTTGATCGCCTGCGCCACCGTCTGGGTGGCGAAAGGCGTCGAATACATGATGTTCTGCAGGGGCAGGCTCGCCGGTTCGAACAGGGAGCCGATCCAGCCCATGTCGGTGAGCTGCGTCGTCACTGCCTCGAGGGTTTCATTGAAATTGTAGAGCGTGCCCCCGAACGCTTCGGTCCAGTCGATCCGGTAGTCGGAGCCCCTCTCCTCCAGAAGCGCGTTCGACTTGTCGACGATGACCGTTTTCAACGGGCCGACCCACGGAATGATCAGCGGATGGCTGGATGCGATCGTCAGCGGAATGGTCTTTTGCGCAAACGCCCGGCTCCCTCCCAGAAGCGGTAGTGCTGTTGCCGAGATCATCGCCGTGACAGCGGTCCTTCGCGTAATCTTCATTTCCTGTTCCTCCCAGAATTTTAGATTTATTCCTCCGTAGTTCTGACGAGACCCACCTTCCAAATTGGCTAGTCCAGAATGAAATCAACCTGCCGAAGCGTCAAGAGCGGTTATGCCAATTGAATTCCGGCTGCCCTGACGCCTTCGGTTCGAAGTGCTTACGCCTCAGTCGAAATTGTTCGGCCGTCCCTGGCGCACGTAGTCGACGACGGAGGCGATGCCCTGCTTGGTATGGATCGCCTTCTTCTTGGCGACATGGCCGAACATCTGGATGCCGAAACCGCCGTCGAGATCGTTGACGATGCGCTGCTTCCACGGACGGCGCACGATCTGGGTCGTCAGACGGCGGGTGGTCCGCGGCTGGGTCATGATGTGGTCGGCGATGGTGAACGCCCGGTCGATCAGCTGGTCGCGCGGCAGGACCTCGTTGACCATGCCCCATTCCAGCGCCTGCTGCGGCGTGATCGCCTGGCCCGTCAGGAGCGCATAGGCCGCCCGCTTCACGCCCAGAAGTTCCTGGAAACAGTTGTGAATGCCGTCCGCCGGGCAGGAGCCGATGTCATAGTGCAGGTCGAAGATGGTGGCATCGTCCGCAGCCAGCGAGATGTCGCACATCAGGACGATTTCGGAGTGGAAGCCCGGGCCGTTCATGAGGCCGATCGTCGGGATCTCCAGATCGTTGATCAGCGAGCTGACGTTGATGCGCCCGTCCTTGTAGGCATATTCATACGCCCAGTATTCCATGTCCTCTTCTTCCAGCGCAAAACCGTTCGGATCGGAATCCATCATGAATTCCTCGCCGGAACCGGTCAGGATCGTGATCTCGTTTTTCGGATCGGCGCCGACGACCTTGAGCATCTGGCCGAGTGCCCGGTGGTTTTCCACGCTGAGCTGGATCGGGCCGCCGAGCGTATGGGCCTCGACCAGCAGGACGCCGTCGTCGCGGCGGCTCATCTTGAAGAAGTCCTTGAAGGTCTCCTTGTATTCGTCGAAGTCGGGTGTGGATACGAACTGCTGAAGAGACACTGTTTCCTCCTGTCTTTTCTCACCTGTTGCCGTGGGCGATCATTCGGGTTTGATGGTCATGCCCGCGGACTCGGCCTGGACCTGGAACAGGGACAGGAAGTCGTCGTCGCGGTGGCCGCGTCCGATGGCGTTCTGGATAAGCTGCATGACGCCCGCCCCGACGGGCATCGGCATCTCCTCTTCCCGCGCGATGGCAAGCCCGAGGTCGAAATCCTTGCGCAGGAGTTCGGTGGTGAACGTCGGGGTCCAGTCGAGCGACAGCATGTCGGGCGTGCGTTTGCGCACCCAGTCGCTGGCAAGCACCGTGTTGTTCAGGAATTCCAGAAATGCCGAGCGCGGCACGCCGGACTTTTCCGCCAAAGCCGTCACCTCGCTCAGGGACTGCACGATCATGCCGAGATAGAGGTTGTGGCAGATCTTGACGACGCGCGCCTGCTCGCCCTCGCCGACCCAGACCGAGGTCTTGCCGATGGCATCAAGGTATGGCCGTGCGGCCTCATAGGTCGCCTTCGGGCCGGAGGACATCAGGATCGACTGGCCTTCCGCCACCACATGGGGATTGCCGCTGATCGGCGACGCCAGGAATTCGACGCCCTTTTCGCGGGTCAGCCGCCGCATCTCCGCCGAAGCCTCCGCGCTGACGGACGAACAGTCGACGATGATCCGCGGCAGCTTCGGCGCGGTGAGCAACCCGCCGTCGCCGGCAACGACCTGTTCCAGATCCTTCGTCGTCGACACCATAATGAAGACAACGTCGGCCGCCGCCAGATCGTGGATCGTGTCGGCGACCTTCGCCCCGGCTTTGGCCAGATCGTCGGTCTTGGACCGGGTCCGGTTCCAGACCGTGACGTCATTGCCTGCCCGGATCAGCCGGCCGGCCATCGCGGCGCCCATTCGCCCGGTGCCGAGCCAGCCAAGTGTTAGTTCGGAACTCATCTCCGCCATTTCCTTTTCTGTGCCATTCGCCTGCCGGCTCAAACCGGCGCGTATTCGCCCGGAGCCGCGTCGACGACCGGTGCGGCGGGTGCCGCACCCGGCCGGGACAAAGCGGACCAGACCGCATCGATGATGTCCTGCGTGCCAAGCTTGTATTTCTTGAAGAGCGGCGGCGCGGTGCGTGCGCCTTCCGCAAAGGTGTCGCGCAGGCCGATCCGCCGCAGCGGGCAACCGATGCCGGCCTCCGCCATGACTTCCGCGACCGCCGATCCGAGCCCGCCGACGATCGTATGGTTTTCCGCCGTCACCACGAGCTTCGAGCGACGCGCGACATCCAGGACGGTGCCGCTGTCGAGCGGCTTGATCACCGGTACGTTGACGACCCGGGTCGAGACGCCGCCGGCATCGAGCGCCTCGGCGGCTGCGATGGCCGCCGACAACATCATGCCGTTGGCGAGGATGGAGGCCTCGTCGCCCTCCTTGATGATCTGGGCCCTCGTCATGGAGAATTCGTGGTCGTCATCGAAGATCACCGGGATCTCGCCGCGCTTCAGGCGCAGGTAGACCGGGCCCGGATGATCGACGATCGCCGGCAGAGCCTTGCGGATCTCGACCGCGTCCGCCACGTCGACAACGGTCATGTTCGGGATCGCCCGCATCGGGGCC
This sequence comes from Roseibium aggregatum, assembly GCF_014692675.1. Classification (GTDB taxonomy): domain Bacteria; phylum Pseudomonadota; class Alphaproteobacteria; order Rhizobiales; family Stappiaceae; genus Roseibium; species Roseibium aggregatum_C. The sequence goes on from NZ_JABFCZ010000001.1 coordinate 136,679, forward strand.
ACGTCCTCGATGGCCTGATGGCTCGGACCGCCCGGACTGGAGACGCCCGGCATGAAGCCGACGATGCGAACCGGCAGGTTCGGATAGGCAACCGAGTTCACGATCTGGTCGAGCGGCCGGCGTGTCGAAAAGACGCCGAAGGAATGCACGAAGGGAATGTGACCGCAGCGGGCCAGCGCGCCGGCCATGCTGACCATGTTGGCCTCGGCCATGCCGGCGTGAATGAACCGTTCCGGAAACATGTCCTGGAACAGGTCGATCTCGCACTGGCGGGTCAGGTCGCCGGTCAGGCAGACGATTTCGGTACGCTCGCGCGCCAGATCGACCAGCGCCTGGCCGTAGGGCTTCAATACCGTTGCATAGGGACGATTACGCAAGACGGGCCTCCAGTTCCGCAACGGCCGCCTCGGCAAGTTCTTCCGGCAGCTTGATGAAATGCCCGTCCGCGCCTTCGGGTAAGACCGACAGACCGTGTACGGTGGAGGTCCGGCCGATGACCACCGCGGGCCTGCCGGCCTGAACCGCCTGGCCCAGCGCCCCGTCGACGGCATCGGCGTCATGTCCGTCCACATCGAACGCCGCCCAGCCGAAACTCTCCCATTTCGCTGCGATCGGCTCGAGGGTCGTGATGGATGACACCGGGCCATCCACCTGACTGTCGTTGGCGTCGAGAAGGACGGTCAGATTGTCGAGCTTGTTGTGGGCGGCAAAGAGAGCGGCTTCCCAGAGTTGACCTTCTTCCAGTTCGCCGTCGCTGATGAAGGCAAAGACCCGGCTGTCCGTATTGCCCGCCATTTTCAGGGCCAGGGCAAAGCCGCAGGCGCCCGACAGACCCTGGCTCAGCGAGCCGCCGGTCAGATCCACCGCCGGCGACTTTTCCGTGCCGATGGCTTCCAGACGGGACCCGTCATGGCCGTAGGTTTCCAGAAGCGCCTCGTCCAGTTGGCCGATTTCGGCGGCGGCGGCGAAGGCCGCGATGATGTAGTGGCCCGGCGAGATCACGATCCTGTCGGTGTCCGGCCGGTAATGACGGGCATAAAGGGCTGCGAAAAGTTCGGCCGACGACAGCACCTGGCCGAGGTATCCAAAGCCGTGCGGCGCAACCATTCGAACCGCGCGCAAGCGCAGCCGGTCCGCAAAGCGACCGAGATCCCTGTTCGGAATCATGATATCCTCCCATTCAAAGTGGATTAGCCACTTTTTCTTTTTTGATAATCGTCCTGCGCTTCGGCTGTCAATCGGCATTCAATCCCGCAGTGCGGTATTTCCGCTGGAATTGAATACTATTGGCTGCTTTCTGCTATTTTTTAGCTATCAAAAATTACGCACGAGAATTCTTCCGGTTCCGCGACCGGTATTGTCCCGACCATCGAGTTGACCGATTTTGCTTAATCGGACAGGCCAATTGTGATCCAATGTCGACTTTTCGGCGATCAAGAGGTCGGATTCGGGCCTGAAAACTTGCCTGAAGTCAGGTATGGAGCGCCCCAATCTACGTAGATTCACTATGTGGACAGATGCCATATAGTGAGATCGATACCGGCCAAGCCACATTGACATTGGTCGGCAGCCGACTATACCGGCATAAGAACAGGTTAGGAGCCATACCGGGGAATTCGATGGCACGCACGAAGCTGCTTCAGGACAAGCACCTATGGAACGCCATACCGGAGATGGCGGCGGATCGCGAAAACGGACATCCCCTGGCGGCGGAAGACCTCGCATCCCAGATCCAGGACTTCATCATCGCGCAGAACCTGTCGGAAGGCGCAAGGCTCCCGTCGGAGCGCGACCTCGCCAAGATGTTCGGCACCAGCCGGCCGACGGTCAGCCAGGCGATCCGGATCCTCGTGGTCAAGGGCCTGATCCAGTCCCGGCGCGGCTCAGGATCCTACGTCACGCGACGGCCCCAGGAGAGCCTGGCCGCTTCGGTCAACCTGATGCTGGATCTCGACCGGGATTCGGTGCACCACCTCAATGACCTGCGCCTGTGGCTTGAAACCATGGGCATTGTCGAGGCGGTGGAACGGGGAACGGACGCGGAAATCGCGGCCGGAGAAGCAGCCCTTGAGCTCTTGAAGGAAAGCACCGGCGACATTTCCGCCTGGATGAGCGCCGACACCGAGTTCCACTCCACGCTCGTGCGCGCTTCCCATAACCCCTATCTGTCGTCGATCTTCGAAAGCGTGCACACCACGCTGATCGAGTACGAATACCGGGTCTGGGTCGACAAGGGCACGGTCCCCAAATGGCTGCGGAAAACGGAAGCCGCCGCCGTGACCGCCATCCACGAACCGATCCTGCAGGCATTCAAGAACCGGGATGCCGAAGCCGGCAAGATCGCCGTCCTGCACCATCACTACGTCATGGCGCAGCACCTGATCGCCAGCCATTCCGAATAGATCGCAGCACGGATACCTGTGACCGGCCGTTCAACGATTTGCGGCCCAAAGCACGTCCCGCGCGATCTGATCGAGCGGGCTGATACGGTCGACCCCGCCGCGCGCGATCGCTTCCTTCGGCATGCCGAAGACGACGCAGCTCGCTTCATCCTGGGCGATGGTGAACGCGCCGGCCTGTTTCATCTCCAGCATGCCGCGGGCACCGTCATCCCCCATTCCGGTCATGATGACGCCGACCGCATTGCCGCCGGCCGAACGGGCCGCGGAGCGAAACAGGACATCGACGGAGGGACGATGGCGCGACACCAGCGGGCCGGTCTTCACCGACACGTGGTAACGCGCGCCCTGGCGCTCCAGCATGATGTGCCGGTCGCCGGGCGCGATCAGCACATGGCCGCGCAGGACCGGATCCCCGTTCTCCGCCTCCTTGACCGTCACCTCGCACAGGCCGTCGAGGCGGCGGGCGAAGGCGGTGGTGAATTTCTCCGGCATGTGCTGGACGATGACGATGCCCGGCGCGTTGGCCGGAAGGGTCACAAGGAAATCCTTGAGGGCTTCCGTCCCGCCGGTCGAGGCGCCGACGCAGACCACCATCTCGGTCGTCTTTGCCATCGCCCGGCCGGTCGGCGGCGGCAGGACCGCATCGGCGGTCAGCTTCTTGCCGTCGTCCGCGCCCGACCCCATACCTGCGCGGGGCCGGCGGCCGCCGACCCGGGCCTGGGCTGCCGCCTTGACGACGTCGCAGATCCTGAGCGCGGATTCGGCAAGATGGTCGGCGGCGCCGATCTTCGGCTTGACGATGATGTCGACCGCACCCGCCTCAAGCGCCTGCATGAGGGTCTCGGAGCCTTCGACGGTCAGCGAGGAGCACATCACCACGGGAACGGGCCGCTGCGCCATCAGCTTGCGCAGGAAGGTGATGCCGTCCATGCGCGGCATCTCCACGTCGAGGGTGATAACGTCGGGAACCTCTTCCTGGATGCGGCGGGCGGCGACGAAAGGATCGGACGCGACACCGATGACCCGGATGTCCGGATCGCTCTCCAGCACGGCCGTCATCGTCTGCCGGACGCTTGCGGAATCATCGATGATCAGGACGCGGACGGACTTGGGCATTCAGGACACTCGCGGCAGGACTGCCTCACCCCGCAAGGACCATGACCCGGAGGTCCGGCTTCGGAACGGGCGATTCGGAATCATCTTATCAAATAGACCGCAGCACATCGTCGGGCAATGACGCACACGGAAGCCTCATGGATCACAGCCGCTGGAAGACCGTATTGGAGATCATGCGCAGCGGCAGGCCGAAACCCGAAATCGTCTCCGAATGGCCGATCGTGAGATATCCGCCCGGAGCCAGGCAGTCGACGAGCCTGGAGAGCACCTTTGCCTGCGTCGGCTTATCGAAATAGATGAGCACGTTGCGGCAGAAGATTGCGTGCATCGGCTCGGTCACCGGATAGGCGTCATCCATCAGGTTCATGCGCGCAAAGCCGACCCGCGAGCGCAGCCGGGGATGGATGCGCATGCAATCCATTTCCGGATCCTTCGGTTCGAGCACATATTTGCGCCGCAGCGAAGCCGGCACCGGCCTCAGCATGCCTGTCGGATAGATCCCCTTGCGCGCGGCCGCCAGAACATCGGTGCTGAGGTCCGTGGCCAGCACCGAATAGCTGCGGAGCATGCGGTCCTCGACGGTCTCCTCCAGCACCATGGCCATGGTATAGGGCTCGGCTCCGGTCGAGCATGCCGCGCTCCAGATCCTGAGATCCTCAACGCCGCGCTCCGCCAGATCGGGCACCATGACCTCGCGGAGTACATCGAAGTGCTTGGCTTCCCGGAAGAAGTCCGTCTTGTTGGTGGTGACCGCATCGATGAGGAAAATGGCTTCGCTTTCCAGCCCGTCCTCGTCGAAAAGGTAGCTGCAATAGTTGGAGAAGGTCGCGATACCCGTCGCCCGCAGGCGGCGGCGAAGGCGTCCCTCCAGCATGGTTTTCTTGGTCGGCGGCATCTTGATGCCGCTGTAATCGTTGATATAGGCCGCCAGGCGCTCGAATTCCCTGGGCTCCAGATGATCGAACGCCGTCTGGGGAGGAGCAATCTTCTGTCTGGTCACGCTGCTGCGGTATCCCTGGCGGTATTGGCAAGCGTGGAGATCTCGCCTTCCGAAAGCAGGCGGGCCAGGTCGATGATGACCACGAAACCGCCGTCGCGCCTGACGACGCCCTCGATATAGCCGGATTGCCAGCGTGTGCCGATTTCCGGAGCGGATTCGATTTCATCGCTGTTGAAGGCGGCGACCTCGAACACCCGATCGGCGACAAGACCGAGGGTTAACGTGCGCTCTTCAAGCGGGATGTCGATCACCAGCACCCGGGTGTTCGGCGTGGCGACGGTTGCCGTCATGCCGAGACGCAGGCGCAGATCGATGACCGGCACCCCCTGGCCGCGCACATCCCGCAATCCCAACATGTAGGCGGGGCCGTTGGGGATGCGGAAACTCTCCTCGTGATCGAGGATTTCCCGCACCACCGTGACAGGCACCGCGAAGACTTCCTTGTCGAGGCTGAACGTGACGTACTGGGCTTCGGTTGAAGATGTGGCCATGATCAAGCACTCGCCTTGAAGTTTTCGTCTTCGGCGTCCGGTCCGCCCATGGACAGATCGAGGGCGAAGCCGCGCGCCATTTCCTGCTGTTCGGCGACCGAAGCTTTTTTCATGGCCGGCCTGGCCGATGCCGCCGTTCCGTTGACCGGCTTGCCGGCGCCGGCCTTCGGCGCCGCGGGACGGGCAACCGGCGTGGCACCAACCGCGGTCCGCATCATGCCGTCGCCGGACGTATCGACCCGGAAGAAGGCAATGGACGCCTGGAGTTCCTCGGCCTGGGCGGCGAGTTCCTCCGAGGTGGCCGACATTTCTTCGGATGCCCCGGCGTTCTGCTGGGTCACCTTGTCGAGCTGCTGGATCGCCTCGTTGATCTGCGTGGCGCCGATGTCCTGCTCGCGGCAGGCCGCGGAAATCTCCGCGACCAGTTCCGCCGTCTTGCGGATGTCCGGCACCAGGCGGTTCAGCATCTCGCCGGCGTCCTGGGCCGACGCCACCGTGTCGCTCGACATGGCGCTGATCTCGGTCGCAGCCGCCTGGGAGCGTTCGGCGAGCTTGCGCACTTCCGAGGCCACGACCGCAAAGCCCTTGCCGTGCTCGCCGGCACGTGCGGCCTCGACCGCGGCGTTCAGGGCGAGCAGGTCGGTCTGGCGGGCGATCTCCTGCACGATGGAGATCTTTTCCGCGATGGTGCGCATCGCCTGGACCGCGCTGGCGACCGCATCGCCGCTTGCCTCGGCATCCTTGGACGACTGGCGGGCGATCTTTTCGGTCTGGGCGGCGTTGTCGGCGTTCTGCTTGATGTTGGAGGCCATCTCCTCCATCGAGGCCGAAGCTTCCTCAGCGGAGGAAGCCTGTTCGGTCGCACCCTGGGCGATCTGCTCGGAAGCTGCGGAAAGCTGCTGGCTGCCGGCCGATACGTTGTCGGAGGCCGAAATCGCGTCGCCGACAATGCCGCGCAGACGTTCGATCATCGTGTTGACATGACCGAGCAGTTCACCGATCTCGTCACGGGTCTTGATCTCGGCCATCGACGTCAGGTCGCCTTCGGAGACCCTTTGAACCGCCCCAATGGCTGTCTTAAGTCCCTTGCTGATCGTGAGCGCGATCCAGAACCCCGCACCGACAGAGACGATGAGGGCTGCGAACGCGATCGCCAGGCTGACGGTGCGGGCTTCCTGATACTGCGCTTCGGCCTGAACATCGGCCTGGTCGAGACGGGCGGCCTCCAGCTTGATAACTTCGGCCAGGATCTCGTCCATCTCATTGGCGATCCGATCGGCCCGGACCTTGGACGTCCGTTCGGCGCCCTGCGTGTCGCCGGAGAGCATCATCTGACGGATGCGATCGTCCTCACGACGGAACTCCTTGCTCGCCGCACCCAGCTTGTCCCACAGGGCCTTGCCTTCCGCGGTCGCCAGTTGCAGCACCCGATCGAAGACCTTGTCGAACTCTTCGCGTTCTTCATCGGATTTGTCGATGTAGCCCTGCATTTCGCTGGTGCTCTCGGCCGAGATCAGCTCCTTTTGCTGCCGGATCTGTTCGAGAGCCGCGATATCCAGCTCCTGTGCCAGTTCCAGCCGCTTGGCCGGACCGTTCAGGACCTGGCTGAGGCTGTCGTTGAGACCTGCCAGGTTGAAGATGCCGTAGCCGGCAAGGCCGACCAGCATCAGGACCAGAAAGCCGAATGTGGCGGCGAGTTTAAGTTTGATTGTGGCACGCATTACTAAAGCCTCCTTCTGGAGAAAATTCAGTTCGCCTCTGCCGCCGGAGCGCGAGAATCCGCTCCGGAAAACAGGGCCTTCAAATTCGGGATGATGATGAAATCCGAGCCGCGCTTGACGACGCAGTCGATGTAGTCCGGCCGCCAGCGCATACCGAGGCTGGGCGGCGGCTCGCTCGCCTCCTTCGTCAGCGTCGTCGTCTCGTTCACCTTGTCGGCACGCAGGCCGACCAGGGTCGGCTCTCCGTCCAGCAGCAACTCGATAACGACGATACGGCTGTCGATCGTGGCCTCGGCCGCGGGCATGCCGAATGCCAGACGCAGGTCTGCAAGCGGGATGACCTTGCCGCGGAAATTGATGACGCTGGCCACGAAAGGCCTTGCGCCCGGAACCGGTGTTTCGGGCAGAAGGTCAAGGATCTCCTGCACGATAACGGCTTCGAGAGCGAAGGTTTCCCTGCCCATGTCGAAGGTCAGCACTTCGATTTCGTCGGCATGTTTCCAGTGGCCGACGGCCTGTTCGGTTGCGAGTGCGCTCATCCTGCCTTGCGCAATTGCGCCTCCTGCTGCTGGCCGGCGGCCACGAGGTGACCGACGTCCAAAATGAGGGCGACGCTGCCATCGCCGAGGATGGTGGCGCCGGAAAAGGTCGCCACATCGTTGTGAAGCTTGCTCATCGACTTGATCACCGTCTGGTGGTCGCCGATGATCTGGTCGACGACCAGGCCGACGCGTTCCACACCGGTCGAGACCACCACGATCTTCTGGTAGGGATCGGGCTCGGTTCCCGTGCTGAGGAGTTCGCGCAGGCGGAGGAACGGAACGAGGCTGTTGCGCAAGGAGATGAAACTGCGCCCTTCGGAGCGGACATCGTCCTCGCTCGACAATTCCAGACACTCTTCCACCGCCGAAAGCGGGATGACGTAGCGCCCGGAGCCGACGCGCACGAGCAGGCCGTCGATGATTGCAAGCGTAAGCGGAATTCGAAGAGAGATTTCCGAGCCCTTGCCCAGGGTGCTCTCGATGTCGATCGTACCGCGCAGGGCTTCCACGGTCTTCTTCACCACGTCCATGCCGACGCCCCGGCCGGAGAGGTTCGTGATCGCGTTCGCCGTCGAGAAGCCCGGAGCGAAGATCAGCTGCATGACCTCCTGGTCGGTGAGCTGCTGCCCGGGGCTGACGAGACCGGAGGCCTCCGCCTTGGCGCGCACCCGGTCGCGATCGATCCCGCGGCCGTCATCCTTGATCGAGATGATGACCTCGCCGCCGGACTGGCGCGCCGACAGGGTGACGCGTCCCGCCTCGCCCTTTCCGGCCGCGGCGCGATCGCCCGGGAGTTCCAGTCCATGATCGACCGAATTGCGAACGAGATGCACCAGCGGGTCGGCGAGGCGTTCGATGACGGTCTTGTCGACTTCGGTCGCCTCGCCTTCGGTGACGAGCTCGATCTGCTTGCTGGTTTCCCGTCCCAGATCGTGAATGAGCCGGCGGAACCGTCCGAACAGGGTGGCGACCGGCACCATGCGCAGCACCATCATGGTGTCGCGCAATTCGCTGGCGAGCCTTTCGACGTCCTCACTGACGGAGCGCAGCTGAACATCGATGCTGTTGCCTGCGATCTGCGACAGGCGGGACTTGGCAATCACCAGTTCGCCGACCCGGTCCATCAGTTCGTCCAGGCGTTCGGCCGGAACGCGCACGTTCTCGGCCGCCCGCTTCTGGCGGGTCTCCTGCACCGGTGCGTTTACAGCCGGGGCGGATGCCTCGGCAGGGGCCTGAGCGGGTGACTGCGCAGAGGCCTGAGGCGCTGGCTCGGCGACGGCGGCGGGTTCCGCCGCGGCGATCGGTTCCGGATCAGCGGACTGCGGCTCTGCCGGCGTCGCTTGCGCTGGCGCGCCGCCGGGTTCTTCCTGTTCGATCGACAGTTCCATGTCGTCCATCACGAAGATGAACACATCCTCGATGTCGTCACGCGGTTTGTCGGTCGTCAGCCGCACGTTCCAGGAAAGATGCAGTTCACTCGGCTCGATGCGATAGAGCGGCGGCACGTTGCCGGTGTCGACCGAAATCTCGCAGTCTCCCAGATCGCGCAGCTCGTCGAGCAGGGCGAGCGGGTTGGTGCCGTTGGCCATGGCGTTTTCCGGCAAGGTCATGCGGATACGCCAGGTGACGGGCTCGGCGGCAGGCGCGGCGGATACGGTTTCAGCTTCCGCAGGCGCCCCGGAATTTGCTTCCGGCGCACTTTCAGCGGTTTCTTCGGGCGCTCCGCCGCCATCGGCGACGGCCTGCTGCAGCTGTGTCAGCAGCCTTTGACCCGTTTCGTCATCCTCCTGGTCCGGCTGTTCGACCAGGGAACGCATGTGGTCACGGGCGGCAAGCACCGCGTGGACCAGTTCCGGCGTCGCGGGCGCCATGCCCTTGCGCACGCGGTCGAAGGCCGTCTCGCAGTGGTGGGTGAAGGAAGCCAGGGCGTCGAAGCCGAACATGGCTCCCGATCCCTTGAGCGTGTGAAGGCCACGGAAGACCGCATCGATCAGCGAGGCATCGTCGAGTTGATGCTCCAGATCGAGCAGCCCCTGCTCGATCTGCTCGAGCAGTTCAGCAGCTTCGGTTCGAAACACCTCGACCGGATCGGGCATGGTCATTTGCCGAGAACCCTCTTGACGAGCTTGACGAGCTGATCCGGCTCAAACGGCTTGGTCAGCCAGCCGGTGGCGCCGGCGGCTTTCGCCCGGCTCTTCATGTCCGAATCCGATTCCGTGGTCAGGAACAGGATCGGCACACCGAGCTGGGACGGCGTGCGCCGCAGTTCCTCGATCATCTGGATGCCGTTCATGTTCGGCATGTTGAGGTCGGTGACGATCATGTCGAAACGGCCGCTCTTGGCCTTCTCCAGACCGTCCTTGCCGTCGACGGCCTCGGTCACGGAATAGCCGGCGCCGGTAAGGGCCATGCGGGTCGTCATGCGCACGGAGCTGGAATCGTCGACGGTCAGAATGTTCGCGCTCACTGCTGAAACTCCTCATGAAGCCAGAATTTCGCGTCCTCGGGACGCATGTTTGTCAGGAAGCCGGCGCGGTCCAGAACGGACCGCAGTTCATCGCCGGCTCCTTTTGAAAGGCGGATGGTATTGTCGGACAGGTCTGCCTGGAGCCTTGCCGACTGGACGAGCTGCAAAAAGCTGAGATCGATCATCGCGCCGTCGGGAATATCGAGAACCACCTCCGCCTGCTGGGCGAGGGCATCGAGAAGCAGGCTGTGCACGGCCGCAATTTCACGAACGCACAGTGCATCCGGAAGTTTTGCTTCTGCAACTTCTTTATTTTAACTACCCATTTACCCAACTTTTCATTCTTAATATGTACAATTGCCTATATCTATTAATGATATAAGAATTATATCTAGATTATTATTTCAAATATTACTCCATTTTCTTTTTCGATCAGAAAAGAGCATCTTCGAAGAGATCCTCATCGCTTTGCTCCGACCCGTGGCCGGCCTGCTCCGGATTTGAAGCCGCATCCACCGGGATGACCGACTGGTGCACGTCGCGTTCCGAGGCCATTGTGTAGAGGGCGAAGAGACGTTCGGAGAATTCGGCAAGGCGCGGATCAGCCTCCGCCTCGCACGCGCTTGCCGAACCGGACTGCGGCTTGAGAAATGTCGCGGTTTCCTGCAGCAAGGTGCCCAGGTCGCTGTTGAAGTCGAGTTCTCCGGCAATCCGGCTGATTGTCCCGGCAGCCGCCTCGCCGTGGCGCGAGAGTTCGGCGAGATGGTGCTCCATCTTCTCGTTTGCCCGGCGCAGAAAGACGATCGCCTCATCGAGCCCGTTGCTCAGGGCGCCGCGCTCGTCCGTATCGGTATCCTCAAGCCGGCTGGCGGATTGCTCCATCCCGCTGAGCTGTCGGAGAATGTCGTCTGCGAAGGTCCCGAGTTTCTCGGCGAACAGGCCGATCTCCGTTGCAATCACGCCAACCGACCGGCCCTGGGATCCCAGACGGTGGCAACGCAGATACGCGTTGATGGACAGGCAGCGAATATCGTCCCTCACATCGCGCAGATTGCCGATGCTGCCGGCATTGCCGAGAAGATCGGACACAATCTCGAGCGTCGCGGTGCGCGCCTCGCGCGCCTTCCGGCCGGTCGCTTCCATATCCTTCACCAGCGAGCGGGCCGTTCCGATCGCCTTTTCGGCCTCGCCCATAATGTTGCCGTCCGCATTTTCTCCCGCACCGGCGGCGCGCTCGCGCAGGGCAAGGATCGCGTCCCCGTCCTCGGCAAAGCCGTGAATGATCGCGACGATATCGCGGGTCTGCTGATCGAAGTCGGCAGCAAGCGCCTGGACCTGGGCCAGCAGCAGACGTTGGGCCGTGACCTCGAAGTGGTCCGAAGCACCGTCGCCGAAGGACGGCGCGGCGAGTTCCTCCATGATTTCGATGCCGGCCTGGACATGCTCGATCCGCTGGCGCGTCACGTCGCCGATCTGCAGGGCCGACAGGACTCTCGCGACCTTGGAGCGTATGCCTTCCGCGAGCGTTCCGACCTGCGTTGCGACCTGCGCAAGCTCGGCCCGGCGGGACCCGATGGAATCGGTCGCCGCCGTGAGGGTTCCGGAAACATGGGGAACCACGTCGACATAGGACGAGGTGATCTGCTGGCCGTCGGCACAGGCCTGCGTCAGCTGCCCGTTCAGGCGCTCGACCTTTTTGGAGAAATTCACGATCTGCTGCGATGCCGAGTCAACATAGGAACTGATGTCGTCGGCAAACCCGGTGAGCTCACCGAGCCCGGCGCCTGTTATCCGGGTGGCCGTCGCACAGGTGCTCAGGTAGTTGAGCGCCTTGTTCATCATTCCGACGACGGGATAGGCGGCGGAGCTCTCGGAGAGGATGACGGCAAGGTTGTCCTGTCGCGCCTGCTCGGCATCGGCAAGCCCCTGCAACTGCTGCACCATCGCCTTGAGGTCGGTCGACATGCCGTCGGCTGCACCTGCATCGAGCGCGCCCGCGATCTGGCTGATCGCCTCGATCAGGCGGGTCAGGATGTCGTTGACGGACATCAGCGCCTCGCCGCCCTTCAGGAAACGCTCCTCGATCCCGGACCGCGCCACCTCGAGCCGGTCGGCGGCAAGGGCAAGCTGATTGTTGTGGGAGGCGACGAAGTTCAATGCGCTCTCCCGCTTTTGGGCTGCAAATCCGGCGCCCGGCCGGCGGCCGGAATGACGATGCCTTCCAGGCCCGGCAAAACGGGAGACATGTCCGCATGGCGCATCACGTCGACGATCTCCAGCCACCTCTGCCGGAAGACGGCGACGCATGACGGGTCGAACTGGGTGCCGGCGTTGGCCACGATCTCGTCATAGGCCTTGGTGAGAGGCCAGGCACGTTTGTACGGCCGGTCCGAGCACAGGGCGTCGAACACGTCCGCCACGGCCACGATCCGCGCCTCGATGGGAATGTCTTCGCCGGCAAGGCCGTTCGGATAACCCTTTCCGTCCCAGCGTTCGTGATGGCCACCTGCAATCATGGCGGCGATCCGGACCAGTTCGGACGAGCCGTTTTCCAGCATCTGCACGCCGACGGTGACATGTTCGCGCATCCGCGCCATTTCCTCGTCGGTCAGCTTTCCGGGTTTGCCCAGGAGTTCGTCGGGAATGCCGATCTTGCCGAGATCGTGCAGCGGCGTTGCCAGGTAGATCATCCGGCAATGTTTGGGATTCAGCCCGAGACCATCGGCCAGGAGACAGGCGATCAGCGCGACGCGCGAGACATGCGCCCCGGTGCCGCCATCGCGGGTTTCGATCGCCCGGGCGAGCCGCCAGATGATTTCTTCCTCACGAGCGGCGATTTCCTCGGTTGCGCGCGCAACCGCATCTTCGAGAACGTCATTGTGCCTGGCCAGCTCCAGCTGCACCTGCCTGAGCCGGAGCAGGTTGCGGGCGCGCGCCTGCAACTCCAGCGGATCGAACGGCTTGTTGAGAAAGTCGGTGGCGCCCATGCGGATCGCGTCAAGGCGCGTGCTGCGATCCGATTCCGACGTCACCATGACAATCGGAACCGTCTGGTAGCCCTCCTGCCGGCGCAGCCTGGTGATGAGTTCGATGCCATTGAGTTTCGGCATGGTGTAGTCGACCAGGACCAGATCATAGGCCTGATCAGCGCATTTCCCGCAGGCGACTACAGGGTCCGCACAGGTCTCGATGTCAACGTCGAGCCCTTCGGCGATTGCATTCTTCATCGACGCCAATGCAGAAATACTGTCATCGACGATCAGAACGCGCATCAAATGCGGCCATGCATCCTGGGATATTTCGCTCTGCGCCCGCATCCGCTGCCCCCTGCGTGTCGATGCGCCCTACTCAAACAAGCCTGTAGATTTTCACCTCAAGGCGAATATATTGGATGACGATAGTGTTGAGATTTTCCTAACGCCCGGTTGTACCTCCAAATACATTAATAGAGAAATACGAACCTTATTTAAGCTCTGAGTCTAATTTGGCAGCGTTATTAGAAACAAATTTTAATAATATAGAATTTTAACTGAAATATTTATTTATAATATGTAAATACAGAGTCATACACCTCAACCATTGATACATATTCCACGCCCTATTCATTCAAAAATATTTCTATAGATAAAATTTTAAATATTTGACGGAGAGTCACTCTCGGCGAAAGCTTGGTTTCGACCCCTGCCGCTAACCGATCCGGAAATTCGCTTAAGTAGTTTTTCAAGCACCGCGCAGGCATAAAAACGGATTTCGTGACCGATATGCCATCGTTGCCACCTGCAGATTCACCCGGTTCAAACAAAAATCCGAAATCAACCAGGTTCCTGCAAATCATGCGGCCTGCAGCAGACATATCGACGATCGGATCTCATTGATCAGCGACACGGATCACGATTTTGGGAATTGCGACGATGAGACGGGCAGGCCCGTGCAAATTTTCTAGTATCAAAAAGACCAATGTGTTCTCGTGAGCTGCAATGGGTCGGCACTCACGCATTACAGGGGCATTTCGAAGGCTGCGCATGAAAACGTCCAAGACAAAGGTCGTAATTGTTGGTGGCGGACCTGCCGGTCTCATGCTCAGTCACATTCTTGGCCGCTATGGCATCGACAACGCCGTGGTGGAACGACATAGCATGGAACATGTGGCGTCACGCATTCGTGCCGGCGTGTTGGAATATGGAACGGCTCAACTCCTGAAAGAGCATGGGCTTGCCGAAAGAATGCTGCGCGACGGGAAAGCCAAAAATGGTGCCCTGATCGTGTGGGAAAATCGTCCGGACTTCTTCATCGATTTGAAGAAATGGACGGGAAAGCAGATGTGGGCCTGGGGGCAGACCTACATTCAGGAAGACCTGCATGCTGCGTTGACCGCTTCCGGAGCACAAATGATCCATGAAGCAGCCGATGTTGCACTTCATGATATTACGGACGACCCGTCCGTAACATACGTGAAGGACGGTGTTCGGCACCAATTGAAATGCGACTTTATTTGCGGTTGCGACGGGTTTCATGGTCCCTCCCGTCAAGCTATCCCTTTAGATGTTCGACGCGAATACGAGCGGGTTTATCCGTTTGCGTGGTTAGGCATCATGGTCGAGCGCCCGCCGTTGGAGAACTTCACCTATGCCTACCATTCGGATGGAATGGCGATGGCTGCCCAACGCAATCCGATGCTCAGCCGCTACTATGTCCAGACTCCACTTTCAGACCGAATTGAAGATTGGCCGGACGATCGCTTTTGGGCGACCTTGTTGCGCCGGCTCCCGGAAAACCTGGCAAGCCAGGTCCAGACGGGACCCTCTATCGAGAAATCGATGGCTCCGCTCCGTTCCTTCGTGTCCGAGCCGCTCAGATGGGGGAAGTTGTTTCTGGCAGGTGACGCAGGCCATATCGTACCGCCCACAGGCGCCAAAGGGCTGAACCTTGCATTCTCGGATGTTTTTTATCTCAGTCGGGCCCTGCGCTCTCACTATCTCGAAGGATCAGATCACTATCTTGAGACCTACTCAGAAATGGCGCTACGCCGGATTTGGGCCTCGGAGAACATAAGTTGGCGGCTGACGAAATTGTTGCACGTTTTCCCTGATGAAGTCCCGTTTGACCAAAAAATACGTGAAAGTGACTACGATCTATTGCTGGGGTCCGAGCCCGCCCAGCAAGCGCTCGCCCACGAATATCTCGGCTTGCCATTCGAGGAGTGATCGCGGCCTCAACAGGGCATGGGGGAAAGACCAATTCTTATTGGCTGAAGCCGCGGCTTTCGGTCCATAACCGCCGCTGGCGCTTTGCGCAGCAAATGTCAGCTCCGAGCCGGACGGGCTCAAAGACATCTTCATCCGCGGAGCCGGTTTTCATTCATCCGGCAGCGAAAGCCCGATCCGCGTCGAATAACGAACATAATGCAGGACTTTTCGCATACGAACGCCGCTAAAGCTGCGCGCGGTACCGGCGTTCGAATTCGGTCTCGCTCAAGATCTCTATGTTCATTCCTGAATGATCCCAGACGATTTGAGACAGGTTTGCGACGGTCCGTTCCCGGGGCCAGCTTGAACGCTCCATGAGTCCTGCTCTCATTGCCGCTTTTCCGCAGTACGACATCACTTCCTCGACCGATATTCGCAAAACGGTTTTTGGAACACGCCCTCTCAAGGCGTGCTTGGAGCAGAGTTCTTCGTCGCCGGACAATTCTGCGGTGTCGTTGATCCGCTCGACTGTCCGTCTAAGCATTTGATTTTTTTTGGGGAATGGCGCACCGGGGAGGATTCGAACCCCCGACCCCCAGATTCGTAGTCTGGTGCTCTATCCAGCTGAGCTACCGGTGCTTAAGGCCAACGGTCGGGCGGGGACGGTCTTGCGGATAAGCCGCGCAGTCTGTCGTGCCTGACCTGGCTGGGTCATGTGCGGGCCGCGTGGGTCGCGTTCCCGGACAGGGCGCTACTCCTAATGCCGTCCGTTTTGGAATGCAAGGGCAATTTCATTTTTTTTGAATCTGCCGCACGGCAAGCCCGAGAAACCGGTAAAACGCCCGGTTCCGGCCTGTTGACATCGTGCGTTCAGCTGCGGTCGGGAAGATCGATATTGAAGCACGCGCCGGGCCGGGTTGCGTCCAGTTCGATCCGGCCGCCATGGGCCTTCAGGAGTTCGGCGGCAATGGCGAGACCGAGACCGACGCCGCCCTGTTTGGAGCCGCTGTGGAAGGCCTTGAACAGGGCCTTCCGGATGTTTTCCGGAATGCCCGGGCCGGTGTCGGCGACGGTGATATGAACCGACGATCCCTCCCGCCTGGCGTCAAGGATGATGCGCCGGACAAGGGTCGTGTCCTTTTCCGCCTCCAGCGCCTGCAGGGAATTGCGGCACAGGTTCAAAAGCACCCGGAAGATCTGCTCCGGATCCGCATCGACCTCCAGGCCTTCCGGCACCCGGTTTTCAAAGGTGACGGCCGAGTGTTCGGACAGACCCAGGACATCGGCGATGTCCTCGCCGACGCGGCGCAGCTCGATGAGCCGGCGTTTGGGCGCTTCCTCCTGGGCCTTGCCGTAGGCCATGACCGCCTGGGTATAGCCGACCGCACGGTCGAGGGTGGCCAGGATCTTCGGGGCGAGCCGGTTGACCGTCGGGTCGGGCACATGCTCCAGGCGCTCCAGGAAGAGCTGGGCGGAGGCCAGAAGGTTGCGCAGGTCGTGGTTGATCTTCGACACCGCGAGGCCGAGGTCGGCCAGCCTCTGTTTCTGGTTCAAGGTGCGCGAAAGCGCCTCTTCCATGGCCGCGAGACGGACCTCGGCATCGCCGATCTCGTCCTGACGCCCGGAGATCTTGATAACCCTTGAGGTGTCTTCCGGCGTTTCGGCGAAATTATCCATGGATTCCGTCAGCCGCTGGAGCGGGCGCACGAACAGGGCGCGCAGGCTGACATAGACGAGCGCGGCGGTGATCATCGAAATCACCAGCGACAATCCGAGGATGCGCCAGGAGAAGGCGAGCATGTCCGCCTGGAGGAGCTTCACCGGCAGGACAATGTCGACGCGCTTGACGTAGCCCATCTGGCCCTTGCCGACCACGCGCATCAGGCCGTCGCCGGAATAGGCGAGCGTGTGGAAGCTCTCCAGGATCGCCCGCAGCGGCGACATCTCGCCCATGTCGACGACGAACTCGACCACCGGGATCGTGTCGCCCATGGCGATCAGGCTGCGCCGGCTGCCCTGGTCGAGCGAAATGGCGACGGCGCCGGTGGTGCGCAAGAGTTCCTGCTGCAGACGCGGCGCGATCGTGTTTGTCTCGGCAAGCACGGAGGCGGCCACACCCGCCGTGGTCAGCCGGTCCTGCAGCCAGTTGTTGCGGAAGTTGGCGACCGAAGGCACATAGATGCAGACTTCCGCCAGCATGACGAAGACGATCGTCAGCAGCAGCAGCTTGCCCGACAGGCCGCCCAGACGATACCCCTTGCCCCAGAAGGACAGCACTCTCCTAGCGCGTACTTCAGGCGGTTCGGCTTTGCCTTGCGGCACGCCTTCATGCTTCATCTGGCTAACTTCCAATCGGTCTGGCTGGACGGTCGCGCCTACTATCTAACCGAAAAATCTCAGGAATTGCACGACCCGGCGCACCCAGGGATTTTTCGGCGCTTCGCTATAATAGGAAATTGCGGCCCGGCGCACCAGTTCCCCGAGTGTGGGGTAAGGCGCCACAAATCCGGCGAGCGCCTTCATCGTCAACTTTTGCGAAATGGCAAGGGACAGGAGGTTGACGATCTCGCCGGCCTGGGTGCCGACGATGTCCGCGCCAATGAGCCGCCCGCCCGGCCCGGCAATCAGCTTGAGACGGCCAGTGGTCTTGCCTTCCGCCTGCGCCCGGTCGTTGCCGGCATAATCGGCCTGGAGAACCTTGATCCTGTCGCCGTAACGGCTCCGGGCTTCGGCCTCGGTGAGGCCGACATGGCCAAGTTCGGGCGAGGTGTAGGTGACCCAGGGAATGAGATCCCGGTTTTCCTTCGCAGGCAGACGGAACAGGATGGAGCGGATCACCAGGCCCGCATGATAACCCGCCACATGGGTGAATTGCAGACCGCCGGTGACGTCGCCGATCGCGTAGATCCGGCGATTGCCGGTCCTCAGGCCCCGGTCGACCTTAATGCCCCTTCGGTCATAGGCGACACCCGCCTTTTCCAGGTCCAGACCGTCGACCGTGGGCGTCCGGCCGGTGGCCACGAGAAGATGCGATCCTTCCACCGAATTCCGGCCGCCGTCGGCCGTCTCGGTGGTGACGCTCACCCCTGACCCCGTCTTTTCAACGCCGGCGACCTTTGTGTCTTCCAGGATCGTGACCCCTTCGGCGCGCAAGGCGTCGATCACGACGGCCGCCAGCTCCGGATCGTCCTTGCCGAGCGCCTTCTGCGCCTCGAGGACGGTGACCCTGCTGCCGAGGCGGCGATGCGCCTGGGCCATTTCCATGCCGATCGGACCGCCGCCGATAACGATCAGGTGCTCAGGCGCCTGGCGCAGGTCGAACAGGGTTTCGTTGGTCAGATAGGGCACCGTGTCGAGACCGGAGATCGGCGGCACGGCCGCACGCGACCCTGTGGCGACAACGAACCGCCGTGCGCGGATTTCCGTCTCTCCGGCAAGGACACGGTCGGGCGCGGTAAAACGGGCATGCTCCTTGAGGACGGTGACGCCCAGCCCCTCGAAGCGTTCCTCCGAATCATGGGGGGCGATCGCGGCGATGACCGCATGCACATGATCATTTGCCCGGGCGAAATCGACACCCACGGGGCCGAGGTCGACGCCGACCTTCTTTCCTGCCGCTTCGGCGGCGGCCGCCTTTGCCGAAGCGAGCAGGGCCTTGGACGGGACGCAGCCGCTGTTCAGGCAGTCGCCGCCCATTTTCGCCTGTTCGACCAGGACCACATCGACCCCGAAGGCCGCTGCCGCGGCGGCCACGGACAGGCCGGCCGACCCGGCTCCGATGACGCATATGTCCGGTTTTAAAACTGAGGTCATTTCAGGCTCCGGCCCTGCAAAAAAGAATCACGGGCAAACAAGAATCATCGGCCGACAGCTTACCCGGTCGTGCTTTTTTTCCGCAGCCGTTTGAGGACGACCGGAATAAGGCTGGCAAATCCGAGCACGAAAAGGGCGGCAAGAAGTTCGGGGGTCACGAACGCCCCGACGTCCACCTCGCAACTGCCGGCGGCGGCGCAGCCGGGATTGGCCGCTTCCTGGGCCGCGATCACGCTGTCCAGGCCCGAGCCGATAAAGGCGAAGGCGAAGGTTCCCGGGATGATGCCCACCAGGGTGGAAAACACATAGGTGCCGACGGGAACGTGGAAGATCGCCGGCGCGATGTTGACGAGCCAGAAGGGAAAGACGGGCGTCAGCCGCAAGAACAGCAGATAGCTCATGGCGTTTTCCCTGAAACCGCTCGACAGACGGGACAGGAAGGGACCGGCGCGGGCCTTCAGAGTGGTTCCAAGAGAACTGCGCGCGGCCAGGAAAACGATTGTGGCGCCGAGGGTCGCGGCAAAGATGGTCGCAAGGCCGGCAGTGAGCCAACCGAACAGGAAGCCCCCGGCAATGGTCAGAAAGGATGCGCCGGGAAACGACAGCGCCACGGAGACCGCATAGATGGCCACGTAAGCGGCAAGCGCCAGCAGCAGATAGGCGTCGACAAATTCCGTCAGGTCCTGCCGTTCCCGGATCAGGTTGGCCAGCGACAGATACTTGTACCAGCCTTCGGCATAGCCGATGGCCATGACCGCCACCAGCAGGACGATCGGAATCCAGCGCCTGAATTCATTTGTCGAAGTATTTTCAGCGGACGAATCCGCCGGCGCACCGGCCGGCCTGTCCTGGCCGTTTTCCTTCATAGCACTCCCACTGCCCACGCCCTTGTTCTTACCGTTCCGGCCTACCTGTTTTTCTATTGTATCAGGCACAGACCGGATCGGTTGATAATCAGGTGTACATGATCCCGGTTAAGAAGAAGCCGGTCTCACCGATAAGTGACCCGCCAGGTGCGCGGCCTCACTTCGATGTGATTACCCGGCGGAGCGGACCGAAGGCATGTGAGAAATGCAGCCGGGTATCGTTGACTTGCAGGCTCGTCCCCCTTATAAGCGCGCTCGACCGGGACACGCATTCGAACCCAAGCCTATGAATAGGTGCGCTCTGGCGGCGCTTCGAATGCTTCCACCAAAAGAATTTTAAGAACAAGGGCCGCGCCCAGTTGCGCGGATTAGGAACAATGAAGCGTACGTATCAACCGAGCCGTCTTGTCCGCAAGCGCCGTCACGGCTTCCGTTCGCGCATGGCGACGAAAAACGGCCGTCAGGTCCTCGCCCGCCGCCGGGCCAAGGGTCGCAAGCGTCTCAGCGCCTGATCGGGCCAACGCATGCGGCGCTGCCGGTGATGTCTGTTCCAGCAACACAGCCCACGCCGCCGCTCATGGAAACACTTAAAAAGCGCTCCGAATTCCTTGCCGTTGCCAAAGGCGGACGGGTGAATCGGCGCGCTTTTGTGTTGCAGGGCCTCAAGCGCCAACGCGACGGCGAACCCCGTATCGGCTACACGGTCACGAAAAAGACCGGCAACTCCGTCGTGCGGAATCGAATCAAGCGCCGTCTGCGCGCTGCCGTCGCAGCCCTTCGCCGGGAGGAAATTCCCGAATTCGCCGATTTTGTGCTGATCGGACGCGAGGCCGCCCTCACGCTTCCCTTTCAAAACCTGGTCTCGGACCTTAAATCGGGACTACCGCAGGCACTGAAGCCCGGTTCGCCGCATCGCGGCCGGAAACCGCATCGGGCGAAGGGCGCAGCACAGACAGACACCGTTCCGAGCAGAAAACAGGGGTAATCCAGTTGTTCTCCGAAAATCGCAATACGATTCTTGCAATCGTCCTGTCCCTGGTGGTTCTGCTGGGATGGCAGTATTTCATTGCAAAGCCCCAACTGGAGCGTCAGCAGGCGGAAATCCAGGCCCAGCAGGACAAGACCGCTCAGGCAGGCGGAAGCGGCACGGCCCAGGATGCCAAGACGCCCGCACCGGCCGGCACGGATCCTGGCCAGGCGAACGCACCGACCTCCGGCGCTGCCGGCCAGACGGCAGCGATGACGCGCGAGGAAGCGTTGGCCAAGAGCGAGCGGGTCGACATCGACACGCCCCGCGTTTCCGGTTCGATCAACCTCACCGGCGGCCGCCTCGACGACCTGCGCCTGAAGGACTACCACGAGACCGTCGACAAGAGCAGCCCGCTGGTCGTCCTGCTGTCGCCGAAAGGCAGCCCCAGGGCCTACTACGCGGACTATGGCTGGGCCCCCGGTTCGGGAACCAACATCGTCGTACCGGGAGCCGATACGGTTTGGTCGAAGCCCGAAGGCGCCAGGCTGACACCGTCGACGCCGGTCACGCTGACCTGGGACAATGGCGCCGGCCTTATCTTCAAGCGGACGTTTTCGATCGACGAGAACTACATGTTCACCGTCGATCAGTCGGTCGAAAACAACACCGGCTCGGAGGTCAAGCTTTACCCTTACGGCCTTGTCGTCCGCCACGGCAAACCGGACAAGAAGAGCTTCTACATCCTGCATGAAGGCATGATCGGCGTCTTCGGCGACAACGGCGTCAAGGAAGTCAAATACTCGACGCTGGAGGAAGACCACCAGGTCAAGCCTCCCGAGGTCGACCAGGGCTGGCTCGGCGTGACCGACAAGTACTGGGCGACGGCGCTGATCCCGATGCCGGGTTCGACCTTCCAGCCGAGCTTCAAGTACACGCAGGCGTCCGACAACTTCCAGGCGGATTTCCTCGGCACCGGTGTGACCATTCCTGCCGGCGGCAGCGCGGACACGAGCTCCTACTTCTTCGCCGGTGCGAAGCAGAAGTCGCTGCTCGACTCCTATCAGGACGGCCTGTCGATCAAGCAGTTCAACCTGATGATCGACTGGGGCTGGTTCTTCTTCCTGACCAAGCCGATGTTCTGGGTGATCGACCACCTGTACCACCTGGTCGGCAACTTCGGCCTCGCCATCCTTGCGGTCACCGTTCTGGTGAAGCTGATCTTCTTCCCGCTCGCCAACAAGTCCTACGTCTCCATGAGCAAGATGAAGCTCGTGCAGCCGCAGATGGCGGAGATCAAGGAGAAATACGGCGACGACCGGCAGAAGCAGCAACAGGCGCTGATGGAGCTCTACAAGAAGGAGAAGATCAATCCGCTGGCGGGCTGTCTGCCGGTGGTGATCCAGATCCCGGTGTTCTTCTCGCTCTACAAGGTGCTGTTCGTCACCATCGAAATGCGCCATGCGCCGTTCTTCGGCTGGATCCAGGATCTTTCCGCCCCGGATCCCACCACGGTCTTCAACCTGTTCGGGCTCATTCCCTGGGATCCGCCGCAGATGCTGATGCTGGGTGTGTGGCCGCTGATCATGGGCATCACCATGTTCGTCCAGATGAAGATGAACCCGGCGCCGCCCGATCCGACTCAGCAGATGATCTTCACCTGGATGCCGCTGATCTTCATGTTCATGCTGGCGTCGTTCCCGGCCGGCCTCGTGATCTACTGGGCCTGGAACAACACCCTGTCGGTGACCCAGCAGTATGTGATCATGCGCCGCCAGGGCGTGAAGATCGAGCTTTGGGACAACCTGAGACGCACGTTCAAACGGAAAAAGGCGGCGACCCAGAGCAAGGGCTGACCGCCAGACCGAAAAGACCACGCATCAAGGGCCCCGCCGCACGCGGGGCCCTTTCT
Organism: Roseibium aggregatum; assembly: GCF_014692675.1. Taxonomy (GTDB): domain Bacteria; phylum Pseudomonadota; class Alphaproteobacteria; order Rhizobiales; family Stappiaceae; genus Roseibium; species Roseibium aggregatum_C. The sequence goes on from NZ_JABFCZ010000001.1 coordinate 159,162, forward strand.
TTCAGGAGGTGTCCATGCACGGTCCCGACCCCGATGCCCGTTATCCGTTTCCGGGCGCCGCCACCCACACCGTATTCATCAAGAACGTGATTTCCGGTTCCAACATCAGTGCCGGAGACTACAGCTACTACAACGACACGCATGAACCCGAACGGTTTCAGGAAAAATGTGTCCGCTACCATTTCGAATTTCTCGGCGACCGGCTTGTCATCGGCAAGTTCTGTGCCCTGGCGACCGGGGTCGAGTTCATCATGAACGGCGCCAATCACGCCATGACCGGCTTTTCCACCTACCCGTTCCACATTTTCGAAAACGGATGGGAGAAAGGCTTCGATTTCGACACGATCGCACAGGGCCTGCGCGGCGACACCGTTGTGGGCAACGACGTCTGGATCGGAACCGGCGCGACGATCATGCCGGGTGTCACGATCGGACACGGCGCCATTGTCGGCTCCAAGGCTGTGGTTGCGTCGGACGTTCCCGATTATGCGATCGTCGCCGGCAACCCGGCCCGCGTCATCCGCCATCGTTTCGACCGGGCCACGATCGATGCGCTTCTGGAGATCGGCTGGTGGGATTGGCCGATTACCAGGATCGTCCGGCACCTGAACGCCATTCGCGGCGCGGACCTCGACGAACTCGCATCGGCCTGGCGCGACGAGAGATAACGCCCTTCACCACACTCGACGCGGACCCAGATGCGGGATAAAAGCCCAGCCATGAGCGACGAAGAAAAATTCTCCGAAGACGAACTGGAAGCCGGCCGCCTGCTTTTTGCCAGGCCCTGGACCTTCCTGACCAGCGTCACCGACATGTCCAACCTGCCGGACGCCACGCGCACGGAAATCGCCTTTGCCGGGCGCTCCAATGTGGGCAAGTCCAGCCTGATCAATGCGCTGACCGGGCGCAAGGGACTGGCGCGGACATCGAGCACGCCGGGACGGACCCAGATGCTGAACTTCTTCGTCGCCCCCGAGACGGAGCTGACCATCGTCGACATGCCCGGATACGGCTACGCCCAGGCGCCGAAGGAACTGGTGGCCGCCTGGACCGAGCTGGTGTTTGCCTATCTGCGCGGACGGCCGACCCTCAGACGGGTGTTTCTGCTGATCGACAGCCGCCACGGCATCAAGAACAACGACCTGGAAGCCATGGACCTGCTCGACAAGGCCGCCGTGATCTACCAGGTGGTGCTGACCAAGTCGGACAAGATCAAGCCGGGACAGCTCGCGCGGCTGATGGAGGAAACCTCCAAAACCCTGTCGAGACGGCCCGCAGCCTTCCCCGAAATCCTTGCCACGTCATCGGAAAAAGGCATCGGCCTCGACGAATTGCGGGCCGAAATCCATAGGCTCACCTCCTACTGATCCGACGTTCGGCGATTGAGCGGGCCAGCCTAAAAGGGTATAGCCTGATTTCCGCATGAACGAGCCAAGAGCGAGTAGAAGTACCATCATGACCACTCCGGAGCATTCCAGCCGCGCCCATGTCATTGCCCAGGCCCTGCCCTACATGCAGCGCTACGACGACCGCACCGTTGTCGTGAAATACGGCGGTCATGCCATGGGTGACGCGGATCTCGCCCAGGCATTTGCCCGCGATATCACGCTGCTGCGCCAGTCCGGCGTTCACCCGGTGGTGGTCCATGGCGGCGGCCCTCAGATCGGCAAGATGCTCACCCGGCTCGGGATCGTCAGCGAATTCAAGGGCGGCCTCCGCGTCACCGACAAGGCAACGGTCGAGATCGTCGAAATGGTTCTGGCCGGATCGATCAACAAGGAGATCGTCCAGGCGATCAATGCCGAAGGCGGCCGCGCCGTCGGCCTGTGCGGCAAGGACGGCAACATGGTCACCGCGGAAAAGGTCCGCCGCACCATGGTCGATCCGGATTCCAACATCGAGAAGGTGGTCGATCTCGGTTTCGTCGGCGAGCCGGCGGACGTCAACCCGACCGTCCTGAAGCTCGTTCTCAAGGAAGACCTGATCCCAGTCGTGGCGCCGGTCGCACCGGGCACGGACGGCCAGACCTACAACGTCAACGCCGACACTTTTGCAGGCGCTATCGCCGGGTCGCTCAACGCCAAGCGGCTCCTGTTCCTGACCGATGTCCCCGGCGTTCTCGACAAGGAAGGCAACCTGATCAAGCAGCTCACCGTTGCCAAGGCCCGCGAACTGATCGCGGACGGCACCATTTCCGGCGGCATGATCCCGAAGGTGGAAACCTGCATCGAGGCGCTCGACCAGGGCGTGGAAGGCGTCGTCATCCTGGACGGCAAGGTGCCCCATGCGGTTCTTCTGGAACTCTTCACCGACCGTGGCGCCGGGACCCTGATCCGGCCGTGAGCGACATCCCCCTTCCCGCCGAAGGCCCGCATGCGCACAGCCAGGACCTGAGGGTGTTCCGGGGCGTCGAGGCCTGGATCTTCGACCTCGACAACACGCTCTATCCGGCCGAGGTCGATCTCTTCAGCCAGATCAACCGGCAGATCGCGGATTATATCGCCCGGACGCTGAATGTCGGCGAGGAAGACGCCATTGCCCAGCGCCGGGCGTATTACCAGAAATACGGCACGACCCTGCGCGGGCTGATGATCGAGCACAAGATCGATACGGACGACTACCTGCGCTACGTCCACGACATCGATTATTCCAACGTCAAGCCGGATCCCGCGCTCGGCAAGGCCATCGAAGCGCTGCCCGGCCGCAAGTACATCTTCACCAACGGCGACCGGCCGCACGCGGAGCGAACGGCTGCGGCGCTCGGCATCTCCCATCATTTCGAGGACATCTTCGATATCGTCGCGGCGGACCTGATGCCGAAGCCGAACCGGCAAACCTACGACCGCTTCCTGGAGCGGACCGGCGTGTCGCCGGTCCGGGCGGCCATGTTCGAGGACCTGCAGCGGAACCTGGAAGTGCCGCATCATCTCGGCATGCGCACCGCGCTGATCGTGCCGAAGGGAACGCGGGACATTTTCCGCGACGACTGGGAGCTGGAGGGCGACAACGCCGCCCATGTGGATTTCGTCACCGACGATCTCGCCGGTTTCCTGAATGCGGTGAACGGCCAGCTGTCGGCGATGTGATCACAAGGCCCACCTGTTTAGATAAAAAAACTTCTGGCTTCCGGAAACGCGCGAATCTAGTTTGAGAAAAACTCAAACGAACAAATCCGCACCATGGTCTCCCTGCGCGCCCTTCATGCCTTTTCCCTCCTGGCCCGCCATGGCCGGGCCTCGCTTGCGGCCGAGATCCTGGGCGTATCGCCGTCCGCCCTGTCGCATCTGATGCGCAAGCTGGAAGCGGAACTGGGGGCAACTCTTGTACTGAGGGACGGTCGCGGGCTGACCCTGACCGAGGAAGGCCAGCGGCTTGCGCTCGGACTGGGAGACTCCTTCGAGCGGATCGAGGACGCCGTCGACAGCTTCAAACGCCGGAGCCGCACCGAACTCAGGATCAGCACCGTCTCCACATTCGCCACCCGCTGGCTTATTCCGCGGCTGCCCGACTTCCAGTCGATCCAGCCGGATGTGGAGATCCTGTTGTCCGCATCGACGCGCATGGTCGACCTGGACCGGGAGAACTACGACTGCGCGATCCGGCTCGGCAAGGGCAACTGGCAGGGCGTGGAAAGCGCGCTCCTGTGGCAGGAACATCTGGCGGTCGCCATGGCGCCGCGACTTCTGCCGGAAGGCGGAGTGCTCAGCCAGGAAACCTTCGCCAGGCTCCGCCTGCTGCACAGCGCCGCAAGGCGTGGCGACTGGCCGCTGTGGATGTCAAAGGCGGGCCTTACCCATCCGGACATGACCTCCGGCACGCTGCTTGAAAGCCGGGACCTTGCCATCCAGGCGGCGATCGCCGGCATGGGCGCGATCGTCATCGACAAGCGGTTCGTGATGTCGGAGCTGGAAGCCGGCCATCTGGTCATGCCCGACTGGCCGGTGATCGAGCTGGAAACCGGCTACTGGTTCGTGCGGTCGCCGGTGCGGCCCTTGTCCCGCCCGGTCGCCGCTTTCCGGGACTGGCTGCAAAGTGCTGCGCTGGATGGACGGCCGGGGCCGGAATAATCCTGCCCGGTTCCTTGTTGCGCATTTACGTTTTTGATTTCATAGTCTTCGGCAGTGGAAGCGTTCATCCGATAATCTTCGAAACATTTGACCGCTTCCGATCAATCGCGGGGGCGAACCATGAAATATTTCCTGAGCCGTTGGCTCTTCCTGTTTATTGCTGCCTTGTTCTTTACAGCGCCGGTCACGGTCACGCATGCCGAAACCCTGGAATGGCAGTTCCGGAGCGAGCATCCGAAAGTCGTGGATGTCGAGCTTTATTCCGAATCCAGACGCGGACACGTCTGGCCGGGCAACAACAAGGTCTACGTGCTGAACGATTACAGCACCAAGACCATCCGGATTTCCTGCCGGTCCGGGGAAAAGATCTGCTACGGCGCCTGGGTGCGCAACCGGCAGCGCTCCTATTGGGGCGTCGGCTACAACAACCGAAACCGCTGCCGGAGCTGCTGCTACACCTGCAACGGCGGACAGACGAAGATCATCGTCCTCAATCCCTGACGGCAGCCCGGATAACGGGCTGACCTGCCGGGGGCTTCAGCGCCCAAGCAGAAGCAGCAGGATCGCGCCGACGATCAGAAGGCAACCGGCCAGTTCGGCGCGGTTGATCTTCTCGCGGAAAACGAACCAGGACACCGCGAGCGTGAACACCAGCTCGATCTGCGCGAGCGCGCGGACATAGGCAACCTGCTGCAGGGTCATGGCGGTGAACCAGCCGGCCGAGCCTGCCACTCCCGCCAGGCCGACCCAGACCGATATCCTCCAGTGCCGCAGGCTGGCGACAAGTTGCGTGGGCTCCCGCCAGGCCATCCAGAGCGCCATGACCACGGTCTGGAACAGGGTCACGCAGGCAAGCGAAAAGGCGGCCTGCATCAGGAACCCCGGACCGCCGAGGGCCAGGGATGCGACCCGGTAGGAGGCTGCGGAGGCGCCGAAAAAGGCGGCCGATGCCAGACCGATCAGCGCCGGCTTGCCGATCAGAGCGGCCCCGAGTTCGCGCAGGTTCGACGGCGTCTTGGCAAGAGAGATCATTACCACCCCGAGAACGCCGACTGCAATCGCGACGGCCGCAGCCGGCGTGACGCTTTCGCCCAGCAGGATCAGCCCGAACAGGGCTGCCTGAACCGGCTCCGTCTTGGAATAGGCGGTTCCGACGGTAAAGTTGCGGTAGGAGAACAGATGGACCAGCAGAAAGGTCGCCACGATCTGCGCCAGGCCGCCGAAGGCCGCCGCCAGGATGAACTGCCCGTTTATGTGCGGCAGTTCATATCCGCCGACGACGTGCAGGCCGGTCACATAGATGAGCGCAAAGGGAAAGCCGTATCCGAACCGGATGAAGGTGGCGCCAGTGGTTCCAAGCGCCCCTTTAAGGTGCTTTTGCAGGGCCGAGCGCAGGTTCTGGCAGAAGGCGGCAAAGATGGTGATCGGGATCCAGAGTTCCATTCCGCGGCCTTGTACCTTTTCCTGTGCGGTTTCCCGCCTTGAAGACAGGTGCAAGGTTTAGTGCGCCGGCGCGAAGGCGCAATTGACTTGTGCTCAACGGTTCCCGATTGTTATCGTTATACGTGTTTTCCCGTAACAGACGGAGTCGGTCAGATGGCAACATATGAATGCAAGGTCTGCGGAATGAGCGTCAATGCCACCTGCGGCAAGTGCGGCGCGGAGCTGGTAAACGACACGCTAACCCTGGACAACGGCCAGGACGTGCAGATTTCCAAATGCCCGAACGGCCACGGCAAGATCAAGTCGCCGATGTGTTGCGGTCAGGACATGGCCTGCGAGGCGGCATAGGTGATCGACTGCTCATCGAGAGCGACAGGATAACCGGCCGGCTACAATAAAAGGCCGGACGAAGGATTATTGCCAATCGGTCACAGCCGTTTTCGACCTCGGCAAGCTTGACACTCCGCCGTCTCGCGGCTTAGGTCCGGCAACCGTTTCAACTGCCTTTGCCGGAGACAAGACCCAAGATGACCATCGATCTTGCCAGACTCGCCGAAACCATCGACGCGGCATTCGAGGATCGCGCCAACATCGACACGAAAACGACCGGCGATGTCCGCGATGCCGTCGAGAGGACCCTGAACCTGCTCGACAACGGCCAGGTCCGTGTTGCCGAAAAGAAAGGCGGGGACTGGGTCGTCAACCAGTGGGCCAAGAAGGCCGTGCTCCTGTCTTTCCGCCTCAACCCGATGGAAGTGATCAAGGGCGGTCCCGGCGATGCGGTCTGGTGGGACAAGGTCGCGTCCAAGTTCGATGGCTGGAGCGCCGTCGACTTCGAGAAATCCGGCTTCCGCGCCGTGCCGAACTGCGTCGTCCGCCGCTCTGCCTTCATCGGCAAGGGCGCGGTGCTGATGCCGTCCTTCGTCAATCTCGGCGCCTATGTGGACGAAGGCACCATGGTCGATACCTGGGTGACCGTCGGCTCCTGTGCGCAGATCGGCAAGAACGTTCATCTGTCCGGCGGCGTCGGCATCGGCGGCGTTCTGGAGCCGCTGCAGGCCGGTCCGGTGATCATCGAGGACAATTGCTTCATCGGCGCGCGTTCGGAAGTCGTGGAAGGCGTTGTCGTCCGCGAGGGCGCTGTGCTTTCCATGGGCGTCTTCATCGGCGCCTCCACCAAGATCATCGACCGCAACACCGGCGAAGTCTTCATCGGCGAGGTTCCGGCCTATTCGGTCGTGGTGCCGGGCAGCATGCCGGGCAAGCCGCTGCCGGACGGCACGCCGGGCCCGAGCCTCTACTGCGCCGTCATCGTGAAGCGCGTCGACGAGCAGACCCGCTCCAAGACCTCGATCAACGACCTCCTGCGCGACTGATCAGTTCGCAACACATCATTCGAAGGCCCGCTCCGCCGGAGCGGGCCTTTCTTGTTCATACCGCCCGGGCATCTTCGAGTACGAGCGCGAAACGGTCGGCGAGTTCCGTCAGGGCCGCGCGGTGAACGTCCGTCCCGCTCAGGACACCGCCGCCCGGCACGGGCAGGGCCCGGCTGGCACAGGCCTTTGCCACCACCGCCGACGAATACCCCAGATCGAGGGCGGCCCGGACCATGCTTGAAACGCACATGTGGGTCATGAAGCCTGCCACGATCAGCTTGCGGACACCCAGTCCGGTCAGCCGGTCTTGAAGGTCGGTCCCGGCAAAGGCATTGGGCAGCGCCTTGCCGACAATGATTTCTCCGTCCCCCGGCTCCGCGGCACCGCAGAACTTGCCGCCCTCCGCCTCGATATCGAACAGCCCACCGGAGCGGCCGACATGGCGGACGTGGATGACGGGCAGCCCGAGTTCGTCGGCCCTGTCGCGCAGGCGGCTCACCTCGCCAAGCGCGTCGTCAATTCCCTCCAGCGGCAGGGCGCCGGAGACATATTCCTTCTGGGCATCAATCAGAATGACGGCGGCTTCGCCGGCGGCCGGGGTCGTCCAGCCGGGCACACCGGCGAGTTCCAGCAGGGTTTTCGGACGGTTGAGATCCGGGTCGGTCATTGCGTTTTCTCCTGTCGTTTGACGGGGACAATAACCGACTCCGCATCTTGCAAAAACGCTCGTTATTGCAGGATAAATCTGCATAATCGCAGGCATGAGTGACTGGAACGCCTATCATCTTGTCCTGACACTGAGCCGGACCGGAACCCTGGGTGCGGCCGCGCGGGAACTAGGCGTCAACGAGACGACGGTGTCGCGCCGGCTTTCGACAGCAGAGAGCGATCAGGGCGCGACCCTGTTCCGGCGGGACGGCCGGAAGCTCGTGCCGACCGAAGCCGGACGGGTTCTGCTGCAGGCGGCGCAGGCCATGGAAACCGCCCTTCTCAAACAGACCGCGGACCGCAACACGCAAACCGGACATGTGCGGATCAGCACGGTTCCCTTCGTGCTGGATTACCTGATCGCGCCACGGCTGCCGGAATTTTGCGAACGCTTTCCCGGCCTCACCCTTGAATGCGCGGCGGCGACCGGAACGGCGAGCCTGGCGCAACGGGAAACGGATATCGGCTTGCGCCTTGCCCGCCCGACGGACGGCAAGCTCATCATCCGGAAGGTGATGGACATCGACCTTCGTCTCGCCGTCAGCCGCCGGCACCGGGCTCCCGGCGCACTCACCAACTTCATCACCTATGACAGCGGCCTCGACAAGCTGCCGGAAATTTCCGCCATCAGGTCCCATTTCAAGGGCGAACCGCGCCTGCGGCTCGGCACCCTTTCCGCCGTTTTGCAGGCGGTCAAGGCGGGTGCCGGCGCGGCAATGCTGCCGGACTGGCTCATCAGCGGGGATCCGGATCTCACAGAGATCGACCCGACGGTCAGGGCAACCCGCGAATTGTGGATCGCCGTTCACGAAGATCTCACCGAAAGACCTGTTATCCGGACAGTGCTGACCTGGCTTTCGGAAATTCTGAGCAGGCCCGGGTCAGGACCTAGCCCAACACCCGCACCACCAGTCCAAAGATAACAAACGAAAGCACTAATTCGAGAACCACAACACCGAGTGTCACGCTGAGACCCGTTTGCAGCGCAATACGCGCAATGTTGAAGCTGTACCAAAGCGCAACGCCCATAAGAGACAGGGTAATCAGATCCAGAAATTCCGATGAAACGATACCGGAAAGGTAAAGCAGTCCAGCCAGCATGTAAGCAATCGACACGAGAATGCTCGACCAATTGCGCACTACGATGAAGGATACGTAGTTCTTTGATATCCCGACCGGGCCAGCCAGGGAGGCCAGCACGATCGGAAAAACGGTCCAGTCCAAAGCCAGGGTGGTCATTTGCACCGCCCAAAAGGTGCCGTTTGGAAAAAACTCCGCCGCGAGTTCGGCATTTTCCAGAATCTGTTTCTTTTCCGCCAGCTCGTTGATCCAGAAAAACGGCAAGAGCAGGAAAATCACGCCGAAGGACCGCCAGAAGCCTTCAATGCTCCGGTCGAACCAGAGCATCCCTTCGGGCCGGTTGCGGAACAAAAGCCACGACCCGGTCAGAGCCCGTGCGATTTCCTGCCCGGTGATCATGGTTCAGAGCGTCCCGGTATTTGAAAAATAACTGTCCAGAAAGCGGCGGTAGATGGCGGCAAGGCGGTCCAGATCGTCAACGGCGACACACTCGTCGACCTTGTGCATGGTCTGGCCGACGAGACCGAATTCCACCACGGGACAATAGTTCTTGATGAACCGGGCATCGGAGGTACCGCCGCCGGTGGAGAGGTCCGGGACCCGGCCGGTTGCCGCTTCGACGGCGGCCTTCAGGGCCTTAATCAGGGTATCGTCGCGGGTCAGGAAGGATTCGCTTGCATCGCGCTTGAACTCGATCGACCAGTCCAGCCCATCCGGAGCCGCTGCTTCAAGCGTCTCCAGGATTTTCGCTCTGAGGCTCTCGATGGACCATTCGTCGTTGAAGCGGATGTTGAACCGCGCCTCGGCCCGCGCCGGAATGACATTGAACGCCGGATTGCCGACATCGATCGTCACGATCTCCAGGTTGGAAGGCTGGAACCGGTCGTTGCCCTGATCGAGAACGAGCGCATCGAGCGCGGCCAGAAGTTTCAACAGGCCGGGTATCGGATTGTCGGCCAGATGCGGATAGGCGACATGGCCCTGGGTGCCCTTCACCGTTACCGTTCCGGATAGCGAACCGCGGCGGCCGACCTTGATCGCATCGCCCAGCCTGTCCGGATTGGTCGGCTCGCCAACGATGCAGGCGTCGAACCTGTGGCCGTTCGCTTCGGCCCATTCCAGTAGCTTGATCGTGCCGTTGACTGCCGGACCTTCCTCGTCGCCGGTGATCAGGAACGAGATCGTTCCGCCGAAGTCCGCTCCCCTGTCCTTGACGAAATCGAGCGCGGCGGCGGCGAAAGAGGCAATGCCGCCCTTCATGTCGACCGCGCCGCGGCCAAAAAGGACACCGTCCGCAATGGTCCCTTCGAAGGGTCCGTGAGCCCAGTCGGCCTCGTTTCCGGGAGGAACCACATCCGTGTGGCCGGCGAAGACGAAATGGGGGTGTCCGGAGCCGACGGAGGCGAACAGGTTTTCCACATCCGGTGTGTCCTCGTCGGAAAACACGACGCGGTCGACCCTGAACCCGGCTGCCTTCAAGTGCGCCTCAAGGGCGGTCAGCGCGCCACCTTCGGCGGGGGTAACTGACGGACAGCGGATGAGATCGCGGGCTATGGCTGTGGCGGAGGAAAGCTGGTCGGTCATTGAGATCTTTGTCTTTGGAATACAGGTGCGGAAGGAGGGTCAGGCTTTCCGCCGGTAGTAGCTGTTCGGCTCAGGGCCGTACCGGTTTGGTCCCGGCACACTGCGAATAAAACCCAGAACAAGCACGGTGATAACATTGACCAGGGGTACAAGGATCAAAAGCGCCACGAACCCGGTCACGCCGATATCCTGACAACGCTTGATCACCAAAGCCAGCTCAACCCACTGCAGGGCGAAAAAGAGCAGGGGAAACAGCGGATTGGATTCGGCAAAGCCGTTAATGTCCACCTCACTGAGCGGCGTGGACGGATCGAGGGAACCCCACCACATGTTCATGGCGATGAGGATGACAATCCAGACCACGAACATGCCCAGCCAGTAGGCCTGTCGTGAAATCCGCCCGATCGGGCTCAGCAACGCCCAGGCAACGCTTGGGGTCAGATTTGCGGGGCGGTCGTTGATCGCCATGAAGGCTCCGTGGTTATCGGTCTTGTGTGATGTGCCGTGGCCTAGGAGTTAGTGGCAACCGCGCTCCGGATCAAGCAGTCGTTATGCCGCGCGAATCTCCCGATCCCTGCCAATCTGCTGCGGAAAGTAGTGGTTTTTACGATTGGACAGATCAATTTCACAGGTCATGATGTTCCCCGGCTTTCCGTGGGACGAAAGCCTGGGAGGACATAAATGACAGAAAATACGCAAAATACGGCGGTACCGGCGCGTCCGGTGCTGCGCAAGGATCCTGTCGTTCGGCGGATCACCGGAAATGACGTTATCGATGCGCTTGCCGCGGGCCTGCGTGATTTCAAGGCCGCTCCGCAATACGGACTGGCCATCGGCATCTTCTTCGCCGTTGGGGGGATGCTCGTCATCCTGACCGCATCGGCCCTCCAGATGAGCTATCTTTCCTATCCGCTCGCGGCCGGCTTTGCCCTGATCGGCCCGTTCACCGCCGTCGGCCTTTACGAGGTCAGCCGCAGGCTTGCGGCAAACGAGCCTCTCGGCTGGTCTTCCTTTTTCGGCGTCATGTGGCAGCAGAAGGGACGCGAGATTTCCTGGATGGCCTTCGTGGTACTCTTCATCCTGATCATGTGGATGTATCAGGTGCGGCTGCTCCTGGCGCTGTTCATGGGGCTACGCTCGTTTGCCTCCTTCAACGAATTCGTCACCGAGGTGATCAGCACGCCGGAAGGGCTGCTGTTCCTCGCCGTCGGCCATGCGGTCGGCGCGATCCTGTCGCTCATCCTGTTTTCGCTGACGGTGATTTCGTTCCCGCTGCTACTGGAGGACGACCGGGATTTCATTACCGCGATGATCACCAGCGTGCGATCCGTGGTGACCTCTCCCGTACCGATGATCGGCTGGGCGCTTGTGGTCACGGTGACCCTGATCATCTCGATCGCGCCGGCCTTTGCCGGTCTCGTGATCACCCTTCCCGTGCTCGGACACACGACCTGGCATCTCTACAAGAAATGCGTGGCCCCGCCGGAGGACGTTTCGTAGCCGCCTAGCTCTCAGCTTCCGCCTTATCCCGCTTCGCCTGCCGGGCGCGGGCGATGTCTTCTTCGGGGCTGCGGTAGTCGACCCGGGTGAGATACAGACCGTCGGCGGGTGCGACCGGGCCGCAGGCCGTGCGGTCGCGCGCGGCCAAGGCGGCGCGGACGTCTTCCGCGGTCCAGCGCCCGTCGCCCACAAGGCGAAGGGTGCCGACCATGGAGCGGACCTGATTGTGCAGGAAAGACCGGGAGGCACACTCGGCGATCACCATCTGCCCCTCCCGACGCACCGAGAAGGCTTCAAGCGTCTTTTCCGGGCTCTTGGCTTGGCAGCGTGTATGACGGAAGGTGGTGAAGTCGTGGTGGCCGACGAACACCTGGGCGGCTTCATGCATGGCGTCGGCGTCGAGCTCCGCCTTCACATGCCATGCCAGGCCCAGTTCATGGGTCAGCGGCGGCACGCGGTTGAAGATCCTGTAGCGGTAGGACCGGCGGATGGCCGAGAACCGGGCGTCGAAACCATCGTGCATTTTCTCGCAGGCCAGAATGGCGACCGGATCAGGCTGGCAATGGAAATTCAGCGCGCCCATGACCGTCTTGGCCGGCCAGTCCTTGGTCAGGTCCGCATGGGCCACCTGACCGAGGGCATGCACGCCGGTATCCGTCCGCCCGGCGCCGCCGACGGTGATCTCCTCGCCGCAAAAGGCCTTGATTGCGCGTTCGAGCACCGCCTGGACGGACGGCCCGTTCGCCTGGCGCTGCCAGCCCACAAACGGCCGGCCATCATATTCCACTGTCAGCTTGTAGCGCGGCATTCCGGCCCTACTCGAATTCCTGAAAGGGCGTGGCGAAGGACACCTCGACGGGAAGATCCCGTTGTCCGGCCTCCGTCAGGGCGAGCGCCATGAAGGCGGCGCCCGCATAGGGTCCCTGAACCTTTCTGGCCAGGTCCGCATCGAAGCCGAAACGGGGATAGTAGGCCGGCGGTCCAAGCACCAGAACCAGGTCTTCGCCCAGGTCCTTCATGGTTTCCAGCGACGCCCGGATCAGCGCGGAGCCGATGCCCTGCCGCTGCAGTTCCGGCCAGACGGAAACGGGCGCCAGGCAGGCGATGGAAAGATCCTGACCGGCGCCGACACCTGCAGGGGTGACACGGCTATAGGCGATATGACCGACCACCTTGCCTTCCGGCGTCACCGCCACCTGTTCCAGGATCAGCGCGCCGCAATGGCGCAGGGTATGCACGAGCCGCGCCTCGGTTTCCTGGTTGAACGCGGCGGTGACAAGGGCCTTCACCACGGCTTCGTCGGCAGGCACCACCGGCCGGATTTCCAGAGCCGAAGCATCAATTGCAGCGTTCATCCAATCAGCTCCCGTTTCGTCCGGACCCCGGTCATGCCAGCGTATCGCCAATCGTCAGCTTGGCGCCGCGCTGAAATTCCTCGCCCGTCATCGGCTTCTTGCCGGCCCGCTGGACCTGCACCAGCCGGATGCCGCCGTCGCCGCAGGCAATAACCGGGGACCCGTCGACACTTGCGACTTTACCGGGATCTCCATTCACATCGACCAAAGCACTGCGCAGGATCTTGACCCGTTCCGCCTTGCCGGAAAGCGCCATCTCGCACCAGGCGCCGGGAAAGGGCGACAGGCCGCGGATATGATCATGCACGGTCTTTGCCGGAGCCGTCCAGTCGATCCGGGTTTCCTCTTTCGACAATTTGGACGCGTAGGTCACGCCGTCTTCCGCCTGGGGCGTTTCGGTCAAGGCGCCGCGCGACAGGGCGGCAAGCGCGCGCACCATCAGGTCGCCACCGAGACCGGACAAGCGGTCGTGGAGTTCGCCGGCGGTCATGTCCGGCCCGATCTCGACCGTCTCCGACATGCAGACCGGGCCGGTATCGAGGCCCGCTTCCATGCGCATGACCTGAACGGCGGTTTCCGTGTCGCCTGCCATGATGGCCCGGTTGATCGGGGCAGCGCCGCGCCAGCGCGGCAGGAGCGAGGCATGCAGGTTGAGGCAGCCTTCACGCGGGGCTTCCAGGATCGCTTTCGGCAGGAGCAGACCGTAGGCCACAACCACGGCCACATCGGCGTCCAGGACGGCGAACCGTTCCTGTTCCTGCCCGTCCTTGAGCGAAACAGGGGTGAAGACCGGGATACCGAAGGTTTCGGCGGCCTCATGCACCGGAGATTTCTTCACCTCCATTCCCCGGCCCGCCTTGCGCGGCGGTTGGGAATAGCAGGCAACGACCTCGTATCCCTGGCCGACGATTTCCATCAGCGTGGGGACGGAGAAGTCCGGGGTTCCCATAAATACGACGCGTAATGACATGATGCCCCGGGCTGGTGCTTTAAATAATCAGCGCCCTTATTGCGTATTTAGGCCAGTCCGGGCAACAGGGCTTTCAGGCTGCCGACCATCATTTCCATGGCGATGGCGGCGAGGATCATGCCCATGATCCGGCTCATCACGCTGGTCGCGGTCTGGCCGAGCACCTTGTTCAGAAGGGGCGCTGCGATGAAGGTTGCGCCCAGCAGGGCGATCGCTCCGCCCAGAGCAGCCACATAGGCGATCTCCTGGGTGAGCTGTTCCGCCTGACCCCGGAAGATGATCAAAGTGGAAATCGTACCCGGCCCGAGCAGGATCGGTACGGTCAGCGGATAGATGGCCGGATTGTCCTGCTCCGCGTGATGGGCCTGTTCCTTTTCGGTGCCGCGATGGGTGGAACTCTGTTCGCCGGACAGGAGATTGAGCGCGATCAGCAGGATCAGAAACCCGCCGGCAAGGCGGAAGGCATCGAGGCTGATACCGAAGATCTTCAGGATGGCGGTGCCGGACAGGGCAACGATCGCGCCGCCGACCACGAGGCCGATGATCACCGTAATCGCCACGCTGCGCTGGGAGGCGGGATCCCGGTCGGAGGTCAGCGACAGGAAAACCGGCAGGTTCGCAATCGGGCTCATGATTGCGAACAGCGCTGCGAACATCTTCAGAAAATAGGCAAGATCCATGCAGCGCGCCCCCGAGCCGCTGTTGTCAGGCTTTCGCGGACTGCTTCGCCTGCTTGGCGAATTTCTTCATCACCCGGTCGCGCTTCAGCTTCGACAGGTAGTCGATGAAGAGCTTGCCGTTCAGGTGGTCGAGTTCGTGCTGGATACAGGTGGCCAGCAGGCTGTCCGCATCCATTTCCTGCTCGGACCCTTCCCGGTTCTGGAACTGGACCTTCACCCGGGCCGGCCGTTCGACATCCTCGTAATATTCGGGGATCGACAGGCAGCCTTCCTGGTAGACGGAGGTTTCCTCGCTCGACCAGACGATCTTCGGATTAATGAAGACAATCGGGTTCTTCGGCTCGTCTTCCTTGGCCACATCCAGCACGAAAAGACGCTGCAGGATACCGATCTGGCTGGCGGCAAGGCCGATGCCCGGTGCCTCGTACATGGTCTCCAGCATGTCGTCGGCCAGGGCGCGCACGGCGTCGTCCACCTTGGCGACCGGCTCGCAGACCTCGCGCAGGACCGGATCGGGGATGATGATAATGTCTCGTTTCGTCATGGGTTCCAAATAGTGAATGACCGGCCGCCGGTCAATGCGAAAGCCCGGCCGGAGCGGTATTTTGCAACGGTTCGTAAATGCAGGCAAACGCTGCATTTGCGACCGAATCGTTCTATGTTTGTTTCATGCAGCATGTTCTCTTTGTATTCGGCGGCCGTCCGTTCACGGTGCTTGAGGTCGGAATCGCCGGCGGTTTCTTCCTGCTCGTCCTTATCGTCTGGCTGATCTGGGGTATCCGGCGTCAGGTTCGGATCCGTGCCGAGGCCGATACCGCATCGGCAGAGCGCATCCACGAGCTGGAAAGCCATCTGTCGCAGCTCCTGAAGTCGCAAGGGGAAATGACCGGCCGGATGCAGACCATGGCCGAGGTGTTCGGCTCCCGGCAGTCTGACATGATGCGGGCCGTCAACGAGCGGCTCGACGGCATGGGGCACAAGCTCGGCCTGTCCATGGCCGACACGACCAAGCGCACCCACGAGGGACTGCGCCAGCTGCACGAACGGCTGGCGGTGATCGACCGGGCTCAGAAAACCATCACCGACCTGTCGGGCCAGGTGGTGGAACTTCAGGCGATCCTGTCCAACAAGCAGACCCGCGGCGCCTTCGGCCAGGGGCGTATGGAAGCGATCATCCAGGACCAGCTTCCGCCAACGGCCTATGATTTCCAGGCGACCCTTTCCAGCGGCGTGCGGCCGGACTGCCTGGTGCATATGCCCAACGGCGCGCCGTCGCTGGCCATCGACGCCAAGTTTCCGCTGGAGGCGTTCAACCTCATCCGCAACGCCAAGTCGGACGAGGATCTCAAGTACGCGAACACCCAGTTCCGCAGGGATTTCACCAAGCACATCCAGGACATCCGCGAAAAATACCTGGTCCCAGGGGAAACCCAGGACACGGCGTTCCTGTTCGTGCCGTCGGAAAGCGTGTTCGCGGAACTCAACGAGAACTTCGAGGACCTGGTGCAGAAGTCGCACCGCGCCCGGGTGGTGATCGTCTCACCGTCGCTGCTCCTGTTGTCGATCCAGGTGATCCAGGCCGTGCTGCGCGACGCCAAGATGCGCGAACAGGCCCATCTCATCCAGGCGGAAGTCGCCCACCTGATGGACGACGTCGGCCGGCTGAACGACCGGGTCGTCAAGTTGCAGACCCATTTCGGTCAGGCCAACAAGGACATCGACCAGATCCTGATCTCGACAGACAAGATCACCAAGCGCGGCCAGAAGATCGAGGACCTGGAACTGGGCGAGCTTCCGGAGACGGACAAGAAAGAAGACCTGCCCCGTCCGAACCTGTCGCTGCAGGGTTAGAACCTGGCTTATTCGGCTGAAAGCCTTCTGATCCCGGTCACATTTCCGAATTCGTTTTCCGCAATCCGCGCAACCGCCCGGTCCAATGGTTCGCTGGCAACGGTCATGGTGTGGCCGTTGGCGTGAAGCAGGCGGTTCGGGCCCTGGACGATGCCGACATGGCCTTTCCAGAAAACGAGATCGCCACGTTGGAGCGCATCGAGATCCGACGCTTCGACCGGTTCCCCTGCTCCCGCTGCCTGCATGTCGCTGTCGCGCGGGACATCATGACCGCCGGCCTGTGCGGCGAGCTGGACGAGGGCCGAGCAATCGAGACCCAGGCTTGTGCGCCCGCCCCAGAGATAGGGGGTGCCGAGAAATTCCTCGGCGACGGCGACCCAATCCTGCTCAAACCGATCCAGACCGGCGAGATGGCGGGCGACGACGGCGGAACCGTCGCTCAAAAGCGCGTAATCCAGGCCACGGGTCGTCGCGCTTCCCATGACGGTGACCTTCGATCCCATGGAGATCAGGCCGAGCGGCGGAAATTTGAGGTCCGGACCGGGATAGCGGTAGGTACGCAGCGCCCGCACGATATGGGTTGGGGCTTCGGGAACGCCGACACCGTCGGAGGAAAACCAGCCGATATAACCGTCGGTCTCCAGCTGTCCCCAGGCCCAGCCTTCCATCGTTTCCTCAAAGACCGTAACGGTCTCACCGAACAGAAGTTCGGTGTCGATCGGCTTGTCGCTCCTGGGCTCGGCGCGCATGGCGAGCCGGTCTGCGGTGACCTGCGCTATCGTCCCGTCGACGAAGCGGTCGGCCTGAACGCGCCCCTCGTAGGCGCGGGCGGCAAGATCCGGCCTGACGGGGTGTAGACGGCGGTCGAAATTTTCAGACATGTCCTGATCCTGGAACGGCAAGCGTATAGCATGTCGCGTTCATTCGCATTCACGCCCCCTGCTCTCCTGAATTGTTTTGCCGCATGTCTTTATCCCAAAACCGGTACCCACTTTTGGGAGACATGCTTTATCTCGGCAGCTCGCGCGCCTTTTCGGAAACCAGATCGCCGAGATGCTCCAGATAAAGGGCGCCGTCGACGGTCCGGGTGATGATGACGTTGCGCTTGTCGGCCTCGTCCCGCTTGCGCGACAGGAGCCGCATGCCGCCCAGCGTATCGAGCGCCCGGGTGATCGCGGGCTTGGTCACGTTCAGCTTTGCGGCCAGTCCGCGCACCGTATGGGGCGGCGGCTCCAGGTAAACCGTCAGCAGGATGGTCAGCTGGCGCGCGGACAGGTCCTGTTCGCTGTCGCGGACAAGCGCCAGATTGACGTCATGCATCAGTTTCAACGCCTGCGATGCGCGCAGCTCGACCGGCATAGGCGGCAACTTCCTGTTCCATTCGATTTCAAGACTAACAGAACAGGAAATTGTTTCGGAGCCGTTATTTTTTATCCGAATAGCGCTCGCTGACCAGATCGAACAGGCAACGGATGCCCTGCGCCTCGCCGCCGGCCGGTTTGCCGGGCTTGTCCATGGGCGTCCAGCCGTAGATGTCGAAATGCACCCAGGACTGCGCCTTGTCGACGAAGCGGGACAGGAACAGCGCTGCCGTGATCGAGCCGGCAAATCCCGCACCGGTGGTGTTGATGTGATTGATATCGGCGATCTTGCTTTCGAGGTATTTCATATAGGGCTGCCACAGCGGCAGGCGCCACAGCGGATCGGCACTTGCCTCCGATACCAGCCCGATCTCCTCCGCCAGATCCTCGTCATCGGTGAAGAACGGCGGCAGGTCGGGCCCAAGCGCGACGCGGGCCGCTCCGGTCAGGGTCGCCATGTCGACCAGAAGATCCGGCTCTTCCTCGTCTGCCAATGCGAGCGCATCGGCCAGCACAAGCCGGCCTTCGGCATCGGTATTGCCGATCTCGACGGTCAGGCCCTTGCGGCTCGGCAGGATATCGCCGGGACGGAAGGCGGAGCCGGAGATCGCGTTTTCCACGCAAGGCACGATGACGCGCAGGCGCACGGGCAGTTCGGCCGCCATGATCATGGCCGCAAGGCCGAGCACATTGGCAGCGCCGCCCATGTCCTTCTTCATCAGGAGCATGGCGCTCGACGGCTTGATGTCGAGACCGCCGGTATCGAAGATGACGCCCTTGCCGACCAGCGTGACTTTCGGCGCGTCTTCCGGGCCCCAGGTGAAATCCGCAAGACGCGGTTCGCGGCTTGAGGCGCGGCCGACCGCATGGACCATCGGAAAGCCCCGGTCCAAAAGTTCGTCGCCGGTGATGATCTCGCCGGACCCGCCGTTTTCGACAAAGAGCGACCGGATCTCGGCCGCGAGTTCCTGAGGGCCCAGATCGTTGGCCGGGGTGTTGATCAGGTCGCGGGCGATCTGGACGCCCTTGAGGATCGCATCGATCCGCGCCAGGTCGACGTCGGCGGGCGCCACGAGCCGCGCCCGGACAGCGCCGTTCTTGCGGTATTTCTCGAACCGGTAGGAGGACAGGGCAAATCCGAGAACCGCGAATTCGGGATCGGGAAAGCCGTCGGCAAGCGCATAGTCTCCGGCCGGAAGGGCTGCGACCAGACCGCCAAGGGCGAACGGATGAGAAAGCCCGTCCTCTCCGACCGCGACCAGCAGCGCCGAGCCGGCGTCGTTCGCGGCAGGTACGAGCAGGCTGCTTCCGGGGTCCGCCCGAAAACCGTTGCGCTTCGCCCAGTCCGCTGCCGGCTGTCCAAGCCCGACGAGGACGGCTTCCAGGTCGTCCTGCCTGACGGCAATGACCGGTGTCGGCTGCTGGGCTTCATTTTCGCGGATCAAGGCTTCACGCACGGCGGGCTCCCGACTGGTTCGATTTCATGCCTCACAGGTACGCATCCCGGGCCGGCTTGGCAATATCCCACATGATGCCGACTGGCCCGTTTAACCATCCATTAGGGTTAATAAACTACTGATTTGGGAGACGGAACGTTCAGTGAAGCTCATGTGTCGAGGTGTCAGAAATGACCCAAACAGTTCAAGGTGAAACCCGGCGGCGCGCCCGCTACCTGCCGCTTGCGGCCGCGATGACCGCGGCCGTTCTTTTGGCCGGCTGCGCGTCCTCCAGGAACAACAGCGTCGGCACCCATTCCCCGAGCAGCAGCCTGACCTATGCGAAACCCGGCTCGAGTGCCGCCATGCGGGCGGTGTCGTCCTGGGGAAGCAAATACGAGAAGGACAACAAGGACCGGGCGGCGATCCTCGGCTATGCCAACGCGCTGCAGCAGAACGAGCAGATCGAGCAGGCCATGGCGGTCCTGCGCGCCGCGGTCATCTCCCATCCGAACGACCGCGAAATCGCCTCGGCCTACGGCAAGGTGCTCGCCATGAACGGCCGCTTCGACGAGGCTCTGAACGTTCTTCAACGCGCCCAGACGCCGCAGATGCCGGACTGGAAGCTGATGTCCGCCCAGGCTGCCATCTACGACCAGATGGGCAATCACGAGCGCGCGCGCGGGCTTTATCATCAGGCGCTCAAGATCGCGCCGAACGAGCCGACGCTGCTCAACAACCTCGGCCTGTCCTATCTCCTGTCCAACGAGCTGCCGGAAGCCGAATATAACCTGCGCAAGGCGGCAGCCCTGCCCGGTGCCGACAGCCGTGTGCGCCAGAACCTGGCGCTGGCGCTCGGCGTCCAGGGCAAGTTCGCCGAGGCCGAACAGGTCGCACGCTCCGAACTCGATCCAAGACAGGCGGAAGCCAACATCGCCTACCTGCGCGACATGATCGCGCAATCGCGCGGCTGATCAGCCTTAAACAAAAATGGTGAGAATTGTTGAACCGGCGGGCGCGCGATCCTTCGTGCGCCCCGCTTTTGTGTCTGCCTTGCTGCCGGGAAGCGCCTTACTTGCCGGGGCGCCTTACTTGAAGGAGTCCATGGCCTGCATGACGGCGGGTCCCATGATGACGAAGAACAGGACCGGCAGGAAGAATACGATCATCGGAACGGTCAGCTTCGGCGGCAGGGACGCGGCCTTCTTTTCGGCTTCCTGCATGCGCTGCTCGCGGTTGTCGTCCGACATGACGCGAATGGCGTGACCGACCGGCGTGCCGTAGCGCTCGGCCTGGATCAGGGCCATCATCACGTTCTTCACGCCGTCGACACCGGTCCGCTTGGCCAGGTTCTCATACGCCTGCCGGCGCTCGCCCAGGTAGGAGAGTTCGGCGTTGGTGAGGGTGAGTTCCTCCGCAAGCGGGATCGACTGGGTGCCGATTTCCTCCGCCACCCGCCGGAACGCCTCTTCGATGGACATGCCGGACTCCACGCAGATCAGCATCAGATCGAGCGCATCGGGCCACGCCCGGCGGATCGACAGCTGCCGCTTTGAAATCGCGTTCTGGATGTAGAGGTTGGGCGCGAAGACACCGATACCGCCGACGAAGAGACAGGCGGAAATCTTGGTGATCGCGGGCGTGTCAGACGGCAGCACCACGAAGGCATAGACAAGGGCCAGCAGGAACAGCACCCCGGGAATGGCGATACGCGCGAACAGGAAGGTATAAAGCGGGCCCGTGCCGCGGTAGCCGGCCATGCGCAGCTTGTCCTGGGTCGATGCGTCCGCGAGCATGGTCTTCAGGTTCAGCCGGTCGACGAGGTTCTTGACCTGCTCCTTCGGCTGCGTCGAGCGCAGGGAGGCACGGGCATCCGTCTTTTCCGTAGCAAGCCTGGCCCGCTCCTTCGCGCGCAGCTTGTCGCGTTCCAGGGCGACCGACTTCATCCGCGACTTCAGCGTGTCCCGCTCGAAGATCGGCATGACCACGGTAAACAGGGTTCCGGCCACGGCGACCAGGGTCAGGAAGGCGACCAGGAAGTTGCTGTTGGCTATGCTTGTGAGATCGAACATCAGATCCTCCTAGAGCGAGGTGCACTTAAATTGACCCATTTGACCGAGGTGATTTTGTCTGCTGACAAGGCGGATTGCGCGCCGTGGTGTGGGTCCACCACAAGCGCGAGCCAACACAGTCAGCGGGCAAAATCGCCCGGCCCTTCGGGTGGCGAAAAGCGGCCCATCGGCAGCGTTGCGCCGCTTGCCCGATGCGCCGCATCGCGCTTCACGACGCGCCTTGCCGAGTGATCCGCTTTTCGCCATCATATGGGTCAATTTAAATGCACCTCGCTCTAGAAATCGAAGTTGATCATCTTGCGCATGACCATGATGCCCACGAACATCCAGAAGAGACCGCCTGCGATGATCAGGTGACCGGCCGTTCGCGTGAACAGCATCGAGATATAGTCCGGGGCGACCACATAGATGATGGTCGAGACGACGAAGGGCAGCGAGCCGATGATGGCGGCGGAGGACTTGGCCTCCGCGCTGAGGGCCTTGATCTTGCGCTGCAGGGCCTTGCGGCTTCTAAGCACCTTGGACAGGTTGCCGAGCGCCTCGGACAGCCCGCCGCCGGCCTTTTGCTGGATCGCAACGACGATGGCGAAGAAATTGGCCTCCGCCAGCGGCACCCGATCGGGCATGCGCCCGACCGCATCCGTCAGCGAGATGCCCATGACCTGGGTTTCGACGATCTTGCGGAATTCGCCGGCAACAGGTTCCCGGGCTTCCTTGGCGACGATCTTGATGCAGTCGCCAAGCGGCAGGCCGGCCTTCACGCCGCGCACGATGATGTCGACCGCATTCGGCAGCTCGTCCAGAAAGGCATTGAACCGGCGCTTGCGCTTGAAGTTGACGAACCAGCGCGGAAAACCGAAGCCGCCCACGAAGCCGACGCCGAGGGCAATCAGTATATTGTGGCTGACAATCAGTCCGATCAGCGCGCCGACGACGGCGGATGCGATGCTGAGATAAATGAAATGCTTGCGTTCCCATGCAAGCCCCGCCTGTTCCAGGCGGACGGCCAGGGAGGCCTTGTTCTGCTTTTGCAGCTTCGCCTTCTGCCGGTCCTCGAAGTCCTTCAACTGGTCCTGCACGGACTTGCGCCGGCGGTCGCCGTCGCCGACCTTCTTTCTGAGTTCTGCGGATTGCGGCCTGGCGGCGATGCCGCTGAGACGCTTGTCCCTGCGCCGGTTCCCCGACAGAAGCGGCTGAAACAAGGCATAGATAACGCCGCCGATGCTCAGGGCCACGAGGACCGCGACGGCGATGCCGGTAACACCGGGTGTCAGAAATGGCTCGAAGGCTTCCATTCAGAGTGCCTCAGTCATCTGCGTATTCGGGCATTTCAGAAGCGTCCAGCGCCTGGGCCAGGCGGTTTTCCTCGCCGAAGTACCGCGCGCGCTCCCAGAACCGGGGACGCCCGATCCCGGTGGACCGGTGGCGGCCGATGATGCGTCCGCTCGGATCCTCACCGATCATGTCGTAGACAAAAACGTCCTGGGTGATGATCACGTCGCCTTCCATGCCCATCACCTCGGTGACATGGGTGATCCGGCGCGATCCGTCGCGCAGGCGAGCTGCCTGAACCACGACATCGATGGAGGAGACGATCATTTCCCTCAAGGTTCGCGACGGCAGTGAAAAGCCGCCCATGGTGATCATGGATTCCAGACGCGACAGGGCCTCGCGCGGCGAGTTGGCGTGCAGGGTGCCCATGGAGCCGTCGTGACCGGTGTTCATCGCCTGAAGCAGGTCGAAGGCTTCCGGTCCGCGCACCTCACCGACGATGATCCGTTCCGGACGCATACGCAGGCAGTTCTTCACCAGATCGCGCATGGTGATCTCGCCTTCGCCTTCCAGGTTCGGCGGGCGGGTTTCGAGGCGGACCACATGGGGCTGCTGCAGCTGAAGTTCCGCGGAGTCCTCACAGGTGATAATGCGCTCGCTGGCTTCGATGTAGGCCGTCAGGCAGTTCAGAAGCGTCGTCTTACCGGAACCGGTTCCCCCCGAGATCAGGACGTTGCAGCGCGAGCGGCCGATGATCTGGAGGATCGTCGCCCCCTCCGGCGTGATCGAACCGTATTTGACAAGCTGGTCTAGGGTCAGCTTGTCGCGCTTGAACTTACGGATGGTGAGTGCGGGGCCGTCGATCGCCAGCGGCGGTGCGATGACGTTGACACGAGAGCCGTCGGGAAGGCGGGCGTCACAGATCGGGCTTGAATCATCGACCCGGCGGCCGACCTGGCTCACGATCCGCTGGCAGATGTTCATGAGCTGCGCGTTGTCGCGGAACGAAACGCCCGTCTGCTGCATCTTGCCTTCGGTTTCGATGTAGACCGTATCGGCGCCGTTGACCATGATGTCGGCGATGTCGTCGCGCGCAAGCAACGGCTCCAGCGGACCGTAGCCCAGAACGTCGTTGCAGATATCCTCCAGCAGGTCTTCCTGCTCGGCGATGGACAGGACGACATTCTTCAGCGCGATGATGTCATTGACGACATCGCGGATTTCGTCGCGCGCATCTTCCGGACCGAGACGGCTGAGCTGCGAAAGATCGATCGCCTCGACCAGGGCGTTGAAGATCTGCGCCTTGGTTTCGTAATATTCGCCCGACTTGCGGCGCTTGCCTTCCTGTTTCGGCGCCGGCGCCTGCGGCGGCGGTTCCACGACCGGCATTTCGGGCGGCGGCGCGGCGACATCCACCGATGCCTCCTGCGCCTGCGGCACGTCGACGGCAGACGGCTCCGGCGCGGGCGCAGTTTTGGGCTGCACCGGCGTGACCGGCCGTACAGTCGCTGCTCCGTTTGGCGTTGAACCGCGTCTACCGAACATGGCGGCAAATTTCTCCGTTACACATCCTTGCGCACTATCGGCCGGTCAGTTTCGACAAGAGCGATGAAATACCCGCCTTCTTGATCTTGCCCGGATTGGATTTTCCGGAAACCACATGGGCGATTTCGGTGAACACACCGGCAACCGGGTTCTTGGCTTCCAGTTCCGCAATCATCTGGCCGTTATTCGCAGCCGTTCCGAAAAGCTGCGGCTCGAAAGGTATCGAGAGCAGCGATGTCATTCCGAGCGCGGTCGCGAAGTCCTCCGGCTTGATCTCCGGCCGCTTCGGCACGTTCACCCGGTTCATGACCAGGAGCGGCAGACGGTCGTTCGGCCGCAGCTGCTTGAGCGTGTCGACAACGTTCTTGGCATTGCGCAGGTTCGCAAGGTCAGGCTCGGCCACCATGACCACTTCGTCGGCGCTGACGAGGACATTCTTGACCCAGGCGTTCCAGGCATGGGGAACATCGAGCACGATCGTCGGCGTGCTGGCGCGCATGGTGTCCATCAGAAGCTCGAACGAATGCTCGCCGTAGTCGTAGGTGCGTTCGAGGGACGCCGGTGCCGCAAGTAGGCTCAGGTGTTCGGAGCACTTCGACAGGATGCGGTCGAGAAGGGTCTCGTCCAGGCGTTCGGGTGCCGAGATCGCTTCGTAGACGCCCTGCAGCGGGTCCTGATTGTAATCGAGCCCTGCTGTCCCGAAGGCCAGGTCCAGGTCGGCGACAACGGTCTCGTTCTGATATTCCCGTGCCAGCGCCCAGGCTGCGTTATGGGCGACGGTCGATGCTCCGCATCCCCCCTTCACTCCGAAAAACGCAACCGTGCGTCCCAGCGGTTCGGACTGGGGATCGCCGTAAAGGTCGCCGATCGCCCGTATCAACTGATAGATGTCGAGCGGGGTAATGAGATATTCGCTGACGCCCCGGTGCATGAGCTCGCGGTAGAGCGTCACGTCGTTCACATCGCCGATGACGATGACCTTGGTGCCGGCATCGCAATATTCGGCGAGCTGATCGAGTTCGGTGAGGATTTCGCCCTGATTGCCGCTGGTCTCGACAATGATGAGATTGGGCGTCGGCGCCTGCGTGTAATGTTCGATCGCGGCCGGGATCCCGCCCATGTGGACCTTCACATGGGCCTTGGTCATCCGGCGGTCTTCCGCCGCGGCCTCGATGGTTCGCGTCGTTCCGTCGGTCAGGCAGAACCCCTGAACGGAAATGCGCGGAATGGGATGGATCTCGAACCCTTCCTCCGGACGCTGTTGCGTGGTCTCCGGCATGCCCTCGTGGCCCAAGTCCGCAGCATAATTAGCCATATCCATGTCGATGCTCATGACCCTTCCTTACTGCGACACCTGGGCGCCTACGCCTTCTTTGTATTCGGATGCGGTTTTCTTGCCGGTCCGGTAATTTTCGAACACCACGGCACGGCGCTGCTGATCCGCCGGCTGGACCGCCCGCGGCGTGATCAGATCGGCCGGGTTGGACACGATCGCGGCGAGATTGGCCTGGGAGGCGCAACCGAAGTTCTCGTAGTCGATGTTCCGGTTGAACTCGCCGCCGACACTTCTCGGCCATTCTCCGCAAGGCCCTGCCGTTGCCATGACCCTCGGATAGGACAGGCGGATCGGCGCATCGGCGGAGCCGTCTTCGACGGAGTAGCTGCGGGTGGTTATCCGGTTTCCGCCAACGCCGCCGCGGTTCAGCGCCCCGCGAATATGGGGAACCACCGCGTGAACGGCCGCTTCGTTGCCGGCGCCGGCAGGCACGAGGATCTCGACCCGGCCGTTGCCGTTTCTGCGGGAACTTTCCGCGAAGGCCGTGATGGTCTCCGACAGGGGCGCGTTCAGATTGCGGGTGTTGTAGCCGATCGGCAGGTCCAGTGTTTCCGGCTGCTCGGTGACGACGATCGGATGGCGGACCCTGTAGTCATTGGCGGCCAGGAGGCTCGTGTCGGAGCTCTGGGTCTGCGACTGACAGCCGGCCAGGAAGACAACCGCCGCGCCCGTGAAACCGGCCCGGATCACAAACGAGGACAGCTTTTTCGTATATGCCTTCATCTGCCGTACCTCACTTGTAAATAAATCCGACCTGACCCTGGTAGGTCCCGGTCTCCGGCTCACCCGGGCGGCGGAAAATTTTGTTAAGCCGGTTCAGGAACACCGTTTCGGAATCGCTGGCCGGCATCAGGTTCTGATCCGGCCGGACCAGCTTGCTGGCAGCCACCGGATTGACCGTATAGGGGGTCACGAAGACCACGAGTTCCGTCTGCTGGCGCAGGAAATCCCGGCTCTTGAACAAGGCACCCAGGACCGGCAACTGCATCAGACCCGGTATCCCGTTGATCGACTGCTTGTAGGATTCCTGCAGCAGACCCGCCATTACCAGCGTTCCGCCGGAGGGCAGTTCGATCGTGGATTCCGCCCGGCGGACCTTCAGGGCCGAAACCGTGATGCCGCCGGTTGTGATCGCGCCGTCGCTGGACAGCTCGCTGACCTCGGTCTTGACCCTCAGGCTGACCCGTCCGGCGGACAGGACAACAGGGGTAAAGTCGAGGCCGACACCGAATTTCTTGAATTCGATCGAGATGTTGTTGTCGGTTTGCGCGACCGGGATCGGGAACTCGCCACCTGCCAGGAAGCTCGCGTTCTCGCCGGAGATTGCCGTCAATGTCGGTTCCGCCAGGGTGCGGATCACGCCGTCACGCTGCAAGGCCTCGACACTGGCCGACAGGCTCGTACCGCCGGCCACGAAATTCCCGCCCGCGGACGCCTGGGACACGATCGACGAGTTCACCGGGAAGGTGGCGGAATTGTTGAAGCTGCCGGAGTAATTGCCGACGCCGATGGTCCCGCTCAGGTTGACGCCGAGCTGCTTGACGATCGACCGTTCGACCTCGGCGACGGTGACCTTCAGATAGACCTGGTCCTCGCCCTCCACGGAGATCATGTTGAGAACATCGGACGCCTTCACGCCGTTGCCGGCGAAACGGGCCGCGATATCGGCAGCCCGCTGGGCGTCTGCGGTATTGCGGGCCGTTCCCGACAGGATGATATTGCCGCTCACCGAATCGGCCGTGATGTTCGACTTGGGAACGGCGCGGCGGATCAGCCTGGTCAGGTCGGACGTATCCGGTTCGACCCGCAGGTTGAATGTCGCAAGTTCCCGGCCGCTCCGGCTGAACAGAACCAGATTTGCCTGACCGGTCTTGTTGCCGAGAACGAAGACCCGATGCTGCGTGCGAACCACCGCGTCGGCAATTTCGGGATTGGAGACCAGAACGTCGGCGACTTCCTCGGCAAGGTCGATCACCACGGACCGCCCGATGCCGACGCGAAGCAGACGCTCGGAGACCCGTTCGCCGGCGGCAACATGCACCTGTTTGGGAAAGCTGTCTTCCGCCCGCGCGCTGTCAGGCGACAACAGGCAGGCGGCGAACAGGGCCAGGATCAGAACCGCAGACCGCATTATGCCTGCGCCGCGTCCGCCCGCTTTTCGGTTTGTTGCATCGAGAAACTTCGTCATTGCGTGCCCGCCTGACTTGAAACGCCGTATTTCACAAAATTGACTCCCCCCCGGCGACGGATCGGTTCGTTGTCGTCGTCCGAGGAGTCCTGGGCACTTCGCAAGGCCAGGGAAATGGTGCCGAGCTGCTGGGACTGGGCGACGATCTCTGCCTGTTCCGGGGTCAGTTCCAGCGTTGCCGTCCGTTTCGGCGAAAGGGACTTTTCATCCTTTTCGCCGGCGGTGGTCGTGTCGATTGCAAGGACACGAATGTTTTCAAGGAAGGTTTCGCTCAGAACCGAACGATCCTCATTCTGCCGCGTCAGGATCAGGTCGACCTTGTCGCCGGGCAGGATGAAGCCGCCGGCGGTGGTTTCCGCTTCAACGCCAACCGCGATCGCGCGCTTTCCTTTCGGCAAAATGGACGCCATGAAGCCCTTGTCGGTGTTGATGAGACGCTGCGAGCGGATCGGCTCGCCCTGATAGATGGGCGCCTTGGCAATATGGCCGACATAGGTCTCGCCGGCTTTCGGCTCTTTCTCGTGCGTGATCGCGCCGGGCGGCACCGCGTCGCTCGGCCAGTCGGCCCAGGAAAGGCTCTTTGCAGCCAGTTTCTGACCCAGGCCGATATCCTTGGCCGCGACCAGAACCTTTGCTTTTTCAGACTTGGCGGGCGCTTCCGTCATCACCTTTTTCGGCGCCGGCGATTGGCTGGTCATAACCATGCGCGCGGCCAGCAAACCTGCCCCGAGCGCAACACCAAGAACCAAAAGTCGTGCGTACTTCATCACTGAACTCACAAAATGACGCGCAACGTTCTGCGCAGCTGACCATCATCTTGGGGTCCAATTCGTCAAAACATGGTTAATTGGATATGAGAAAATATCGTTAAGAACTTTTAACCTTATTGAATGATTTATGAATACCTTGCAAATTGCAGTATTATTACCAATCATTAACCATAAGGCCGTGTAGAGACCCACAACACAGAACCAACAGCTTGAAAATTAGTGGAGCGCGGGGAACCAGAAGGTCGACGGATAGACCTGAAGACCTGCCGCGGCAATCGCTATTCCATAGGGAATACCCGTCTTGCGGTCATGGAGACGGGCGATCCAGTCCTGGCGGAACAGCGGACCGGGCAGAACCGGCAAGGTCCGGAAGGCCAACAGCCCGACCGTCAGAAACATGCCGTAGATGGCAACCATCGTCAGGAACACCAGCAGGGTTTCGTTGAACCCGAACCACAGGGCGATCGCGCTGGCGAGTTTTGCATCGCCGCCGCCCATCCAGCCGAGAAAGAACATCGCGAAGCAGGCGACAAAGACGATTCCGCCACCGGCGAGGTGCCAGCCCCATTGTTCGGGCGACAATCCCAGCGCAATGGCCAGGATGACAAAGCCGGCCACCAGCAGGATTGAAACACGGTTCGGGATCTTCATCGTGAACAGATCGGATGCGCCGGCAAAGGCGACCAGAATGGGAAATACGATCAGCTGGATGTTTTCAATCATGACTCGATACCTGTGCCAGGGCGCGGGGCGCCTGTACCTGAAAACAGCCTAGCCTTTAAAAATTTAAGAAAAGAAAAAGCGGGCGATTGCTCGCCCGCTTTTCGAAACCGGATCCCGAAATGCGCAGTGGCCTTTCGGAAAGACCGACAGACCGCTTACTGAGCGTCTGCAGTCGTCAGAGCCGAGCTGATGTCGGAGAAGATGTTCTTCAGGCTGTCGGACATGGTGCCGAGAACGCCGATGATGACGACGGACACGAGGCCAGCGATCAGGCCGTATTCGATTGCGGTTGCGCCAGACTCGTCCTTGGCGAAACGTGCGAAAATGTTCTTCATGTGTTTGCTCCAAATTCCACTTGTATTGACAGCTTCTTTTGTTTTGCCCATTGAGCCTGTTGTTCGGCCCTTCCGAGGCATGGAGGGAGCTTACGTCGTAGCAGTTTCCAAGCGGTTAAATTTACCACTAACTTCTGATGTATTCCTAACAAAACTACCTATGGTTAACAGATTACATACTTAACAATACGTTATTTATACAATTTCTCTTCAAATTCTTTTAAATATCCATCATGTCTTCTCAGCCATAATACGTATATTATACTACATTACGCAATAGATTAAATCCCCGGGAGACAACTTTTCTCACAAGTCCTCCATCATGATGGAAATACAGGGCAATTTTCCCTGTACCTGCGTCCGCCGGAAAATCATGGCTCTTGCGACGGCCATTCCGGAAATACCTGAAATTGCCGCCATAGCGTGTATTTCTTGCGCACATACAATCTCTTAGACCGTATTCACTCTTCTTCGGACCGCACGTTAGGGCTTCCTTCACCTTGTTACCGACTAATAGTCGAAAACACGGTTGAATCTGGAGTACGCCATGAGTGTGAGGCTCACTCTGCTAAGAAATCTGGCTGTCATGGCACTGTTCGTCCTGACCACCGGCCATGCATATGCCAGCGAGGATCCGGTCACCGTCACCGTTGACCGTGCGAAGGTCTTTCGCATCCAGGAACCCGCAAGCACCGTCATCGTCGGCAACCCTTTCATTGCCGATGTCTCCATGCACGACCGTTTCACCGTTGTTGTCACAGGAAAGAGCTATGGAAGCACCAACCTGGTCATCCTCGACAA
Source organism: Roseibium aggregatum (assembly GCF_014692675.1). GTDB lineage: Bacteria > Pseudomonadota > Alphaproteobacteria > Rhizobiales > Stappiaceae > Roseibium > Roseibium aggregatum_C. Next base: position 189,615 of record NZ_JABFCZ010000001.1, read on the forward strand.
CAAGGGCGAGCCGATCATCGATGAAGTCATCGTCGTCCGCGCTTCCGACGAGAACGTGGTCTCCGTCATGCGCAATGCGCTGCGCCAGACCTATACCTGCTCGCCGGTGTGCGAACCGACGTTGAGGATGGGCGATTCCCAGGCGGCCTTCGACACCTATGCCCAGCAGGCAACCACGCGCAACGATCTTGCCGAAAAGGCAGCCGGTGCCCTTAAATAGGAAAGAAGGTAATGACTAGCCCGCGCGCCTCAGCATTTTCCCTTCCGCGCATGGCCGGCCGGCTGGTCCGGACAGCCGCCCGGATCGGCGCGCGCTATTCGGACGACCGCCGGGGGGTGACGGCAATCGAGTTCGCCATCGTCGGAATTCCCTTCCTGATGATCGTTCTCGGTATCGTGGAAATGGGGCTGGCCTTCTTCGTCAATCGTCTCGTCGACAACGCCGTGCTTGAATCCGCCCGCATCGTGCGCACCGGGCAGGCGCAGAAGTCGAGTTTCAGCGCAGACGATTTCAAGGACGAGATCTGCACCAACCTGCCGAGCTTCCTGTGCAACAAGGACAAGTTCATCGTCGATGTGACCACCTACACCAACTTCTCGGGCCTGAATTCGATGGACTCGCTGTTCGACGAAAACGGCGATCTGAAAGACAGTTTCAATTTCAATATCGGCTGCTCGAATTCCATCGTCGTCGCCCGCGTCGTTTACCGATGGCCCATGTTCACCGCGCTGCTGCAGTTCGACAGCGGTGACACGGGCAGTGCCGAACGCCTTCTTTATTCGACCGCGGTCTTCCGGAACGAACCCTTTCCGTGGAGCTGTTCGTAATGCCTAATGCAGCCGGCACTTTCTTTCGTGACGCCGTCCAGCGGCTGAGAGCCGACAGGCGCGGCATTGCAGCGGTGGAATTCGCCCTGCTCTTACCGTTCCTGCTGATCCTCCTGATCGGCATGTCGGAAACGGTGACCGCCCTGAATACCGACCGCAAGGTCAGCCAGGTTGCCAGTTCCGCAGCAGACCTTGTGGCACAGGCCGAAACGATCAGCACCAGCGAAATCGCCGACATCATGCTCGCCGCCGAGCAGATCATGTTGCCTTATTCGGATACGCCGCTGGATGTGATCATCGCCAGCGTGACCTTCAACGAGGACGGGGATCCGGAAGTCGACTGGAGCAGAAACAAAGCCGGCACCGCCCCCTGGACGGCCGGGTCCGCGCCGCCGATCGATATTCCCGAGTCGATCGCGGTTGCGGGAAGCTCCCTTATCGTGGGCAAATCCACCTATACCTACGTGCCGTTGTTCGCGTCGATGCTGCAGAACATCTTTCCGCGCGCGACCTCGATCGCCCTCGGCGACACCTATTTTCTGAAGCCCCGCCTGACGACGACCGTTACGCTCACCGGCGGCTGAACATACCCAATTGCGCGTATTTGTTCCGACGCGGAAGACGGTTACCCTCGCCACACAATTGCTGCACTGCGGGACCAGCCTCAAGCCCACTCCCGCCGCGTTCGACAAGGGGACGGCATGCCGACAAATCGCACCTACGAACAGATATCCGTCGGAGATACGGCTGAAATCTCCAGGGTCTGCACCGCGAACGACCTCCTGGTCTTCGCCCACGCCTCCGGCAATCACAATCCGCTGCACCTTCCGGATACGGACTGGACCGGCGACGGGAAGATCGACAAACCGGTCGCCCCGTCCATGTGGATCGGCGCACTGGTCTCCGCGGTTCTGGGAAACATCCTTCCCGGGCCGGGGACGGTCTACAGGAGCCAGACCTTCAACTTCCGCAACCGGGTCGCCGTCGGCGAAACCGTGACGGTGCGGCTCGAAGTCGCCGCCAAGAAGCCGGACGGCGTGGTGGAACTCGATGTCAGGGTCACCAAGGGCGAGGGAACACTCGTCGCGGACGGCATCGCCGACGTGCTCGCGCCGACACGGCCCATTGAATTCGACGCCTCCCACCTGCCGTCCCTGCTGGTGGAACGGCACCGTCATTTCAACCGGCTGCTCGAACTGGCCAGAACGCTCCCTCCTCTGCCGACGGCTGTGATTGCGCCGGATGATCCCAATTCCCTGGAAGGCGCCCTGAAGGCTGCACGGGAAGGGTTGATCAAACCGGTCCTGATCGGAGCGGGCGAGCGCATACAAAGGGCGGCGGAGGCCCTGAAGGAAGATATCTCCGGCTTCGAATTGATCGACATCGAGAACGAATCCGAAGCCGCGGCACGCGGCGTTGCCATGGTCCACGAAGGCAAGGTCCGTGCGCTCATGAAGGGGCATCTGCATACGGACGAGCTGTTGCATCATGTGGTCAAGAGCGACGGCGGGCTGCGCACCAAGAGGCGGATCAGCCACGTCTTCGTCATGGACATTCCCGGGCGCGACACGCCGGTCCTGATTTCCGACGCGGCGATCAACATCGTTCCCGACCTCAACACCAAGGTCGACATCACCCAGAATGCAATCGACTGCGCGCTGGCGCTTGGTCTGGAAAGCCCGAAGGTCGGTATCCTTTCGGCCATTGAAACCGTCAATCCGGCCATTCCCTCCAGCCTCGACGCAGCGGTTCTTTCCAAGATGGCCGAACGCGGCCAGATCAAGGGCGGCATCGTCGACGGTCCGCTCGCCATGGACAATGCGATCGACGTGCAGGCGGCCAGGACGAAGGGCATCACCTCGCTCGTTGCCGGTCACGCGGAAGTGCTGATCGTGCCCAATCTGGAATCGGGCAACATGCTTGCCAAGGAACTCACCTTCATCGCCCATGCTGAAGCCGCCGGGCTGGTGATCGGCGCCAAGGTTCCGATCATGCTGACAAGCCGCGCCGACGATGTCAGGGCAAGGCTCGCCTCCTGCGCCCTGGCGCTGCTGTACCATTACTGGCTTGTCAACGGCGCCCCCGTCGCACTCCTGAAAAGCGGAGAAGACTGATCATGGCGGATCAGCCGGACATCCTGGTTCTGAACAGCGGATCCTCGTCGATCAAGTTCAACCTCTACGAAGGCGAACGGGAGCTCATATCCGGCCAGATTTCCGGCCTCGGCGCCCAGCCCCACATCAACCTGCATCTTCACGGCAAGGCCGCCGACGTCAACCAGGACCTCAGCGCGCAAGACGGCGCCAACCATGAAGCCGCCCTGGCGGCCCTGCTTCAGATCCTGGAGCGGGAAACGGGCCGGATCTCGGTGGAGGCCATCGGCCACCGGGTGGTGCATGGTGGCGTCGACTATGCCGCTCCGCTTGTTCTGAACGATGCCAGGCTTGAGGAACTGGCACGGCTCAATCCGCTGGCGCCCCTGCACCAGCCGCACAACCTCGCCGGCATCCGCGCCTCGCGTGCCGCATTCCCAGAGGCGCTGCAGGTCGCCTGTTTCGATACGGCCTTTCACCGGCACCATCCCTGGGTGAACGATACCTTCGCCCTGCCCCGCAGCTATTATGACGAAGGCATCCGGCGTTACGGCTTTCACGGCCTGTCCTACGAATACATCTGCTCGTATCTGAAGGACCACCACGTGGAGGCCTTCGGCGGCAAGCTGGTGGTCGCCCACCTGGGCAACGGCGCCTCCATGTGCGCCATTGAGAACGGCAAAAGCATCGGCTCCACAATGGGCTTTACCGCGCTCGACGGCCTGCCCATGGGCACCAGATGCGGCCAGCTCGATCCCGGTGTCGTGCTCTATCTGCTGACCACCAAGGGCATGAGCGCCGACGAGATTACCGACCTGCTCTACAAGGATTCCGGCCTGAAAGGTCTTTCCGGCCTCAGCCAGGACATGCGCCTTCTGAGCGAGAGCACGGACCCGGCGGCGGCGGAAGCGATCGACTATTTCGTGTTCCGGATCCGGCGGGAACTCGGCGCGATGGCGGCGATCCTGCGCGGGCTCGACACGCTCGTTTTCACCGGCGGGATCGGAGAACATTCCGCCCTCGTGCGTCAGCGGGTCTGCGAGGATCAGGACTGGCTCGGCATGAAGATCGACAGGCAAAAAAACGCATCGAACGCATCCGACATCGCCTGCGACACTTCAAGGGTGAGGATCATGGCCGTCCCGACGAATGAGGAGGAGATGATCCGCCGGCACACCCTGGAGCTGCTCGAAACAGTGTCCGGCTAAGGCCTTCCGGCCCCTTCCAGTACGGCCTGATACTTCGGCTCATAGGTCCGCAGCACCGCGCGGTAGTCCGCGTGAACCGTGGGCTCGAATCCGCCGGGCATGTCCGGTTCGACCGCGAAATAGGCGTCCGGCGCCTGGCCCTTCATATCGAGGAGGGCCGCGCGCAATTTTCGCTTGAACTCGTCGGGCAGGGACAGGCGAACGGTGTGGGCATCATAGGGGATGGGCGGCGACTGCCAGATCACCTTCAGCCGATCGAGGCCAGGCGCGCCGGAAACATAGAACTCGTTCAGGGTGCCGGCGGTATAGCCGGACGCGACGCTGCCGGCGAGCGTCGACCACGCCGTTGCCGCATCCACCCTGCCGTCGAGAACCGCCTGCAGGCCATCGACCGGATCCCTCATGCGCACGAGATTGCGAAAAAAGGCCCGCGGATCGGTTCCCTCGGCCGCCAGGTTTGCCAGCGGCACGCGGTAACCGGTCACCGAGTCCGGCGCCTGCACGCCGAGCCGGCCGCCGGCGAGATCCTCCAGGGTCAGGGGCCGCTCGGTCGCCCGGCCGACGATCAGGGCGTAATAGCGGGCAGGAAAGGCATCGGGTCGCGCCGTTGCAAGCGGCTCCACGCATTCGCACAGGGAATAGGTCGCCGCATAGGCGGACGACGACAGACGCGCATAGTCGATATCACCGGCCGCCAGCGCGTCGACCACATTGCCGAGCGTGTCCATGAGGAACAGGTCAACCGGCAGATCGAGGGCAGCTTCCAGTTCCCGCCGAAAGGGTTCCAGACGCTCCCGGATTGTCTCGTCGGTCCCGACGGCAACGCCCAGCCGAAGCCTCGGGAGCGGATCCGGTTTTTCCTTTTCTGCAGCCGCCGCACCTGCTAACGGAAGCAGGCACGCCAGCATCATGGCTGCAAATTTTCTCATGTTCACACGAATACCATCAGCCGGTGGTTTTCTGAATTCTATCCGATTCTTCCCCCCGATTTCCGGATGCCATCCTTCCAGGAGACTTCATGCCCAAATCCGTCGATACGGTGATTTTCGACATCGGAAACGTTCTGATCGAGTGGGACCCGGAGAACCTCTACAGGCACCTTATTCCGGACCCGGACGAACGCCATCGCTTTTTGCACGAGGTCTGCACCATGGACTGGAACCTCCAGCAGGACCTGGGGCGGTCGTGGGAAGAGGCGGTCAGTGAACTTGCCGCTCTTCATCCGGACCACAAGGATCTGATCGCCGCCTATTCGGAGCGCTGGCACGACATGGTTCCGGGTGAGGTGCCCGGCAGCGTCGCGATCCTGAACGACCTGAAGACCGCCGGCGTTCCGCTCTATGCGATCACCAATTTCTCGACGGAAAAATTCGACGAGGCCAAGGCCCGCTTTCCCTTCCTGACCTCGGCCTTCCGTGACATCGTCGTCTCCGCCGAAGAAGGGCTTTTGAAGCCGGACCGGCGCATCTTCGAAACGCTGCTGACCCGCAACGGTCTTGCGGCCTCGTCTTGCGTCTTCATCGACGACTCGATGAAGAATGTGGAAGGCGCGCGGGCGGCGGGGCTTGAGGCGATCCATTTCACCGGAGCGGATCAGCTGCGCGCCGATCTGGAAAGTCTCGGCTTCGAGATCTGAATTCACTGGTGTCCGGTTTAACGCCGACTGCGTCGAAACCCCGGATTATCTTCTTGTTTTCGTCTCCCCCCTTGAGGGGGAGATGTCTCCGTCAGGAGACAGAGGGGGGTATAAGCCTCTCGGAAAATTCGGCATTTCAGAATGTGCGGCACCGTCTCACCCCCTTTGTCGGCACGCCGACATCTCCCCAAGGGGGGAGACGGGAGTGGGCGGGACTGCTTTGCGTCTCCACTTTGTCCCGGCGGTCAGCCGGCTTCAAACCCTTTGAGGACGTTGACGCAGTTCGTTCCAAGCGCATCGACCGCGTAGCCGCCTTCCATCAGGAAGGCGGTCGGAATATCGAGCGCTGACAGGCGCTGGCCAAGCCTGGTGAAGTCGTCGCTCTTGAACTTGAACCCGGAGATCGGGTCGTTCTCGTAACAGTCCATCCCGAGCGACACGATCAGGATATTCGGCTTGAACACCTGTAGCCAGCGGCAGGCGTCCTCGAGCGCGGGCGCATATCCCTCCCAATCCGTGCCGAGCGGCAGTGGCCAGTTCTGAGTAAACCCGCTTCCGGCATTCTCTCCTGTCTCATCCGCATGGCCGAGGAAATAGGGATATTCCTGCATCGGGTCCGCATGGATCGACAGGAACAGGACATCGGAACGGTCGTAGAAGATCGACTGCGTCCCGTTGCCGTGATGGTAGTCCACATCGAGGATGGCGACCCGATCGGTGCCATTGTCGCGCAGCCACTGGGCGGCGATAGCGGCGTTGTTCAGGAAGCAGTAGCCGCCGAAGAAGTCACGGCCGCTGTGGTGACCGGGCGGGCGGCACAGGCCGAAGGCGGCTTTCTCGCCTTCCTTCACCAGCTTCGCCGCCGTCAGGGCCGTGTTCGCGGATGCCTTCGCCGCGGCGAATGTCTGTTCGCCGAGCGGCGTGCCGGCATCCATGGAATAACGGCCGAGCAGCCCGTCGATATGATCTGGTGCGACATCCGCTCTCAACGTGCGCACCGGCCAGACGAAGGGAAAGGCTTCCCTGCTGCGGCCGGCGGCCGTCCAGCGGCTCCAGAAACTTTCCATGAAGTCCAGATAGTCTGGAGCATGGACCCGCTGCAGCGGCCGCAAGCCGAAATCCTCAGGCGCGACGATCTCACCAAGCCCGCGATCCTCAACGGTTCGCAGGACGATCCTGGCACGTTCCGGGATCTCGACCGCCGGCTTCAGCTCGCCGTCGGAAATTTCCTGTTTGGGGTCATGATCAAGCTGAAGGGAAGAAAAGACGGTTTTCAAGCAAACACCCCTGCCGCGCGCCGTTCACACGGCCCTCTTCAATAGGGACCGATGTCAGGCCTCTGACGTAAATCTGAATTCCGATACGTGCGTATAGGTTTCTCCCGGCCGCAACAAGACATTCGTGAAATTGTCGTGGTTGGCGCTGTCCGGCCAGCGCTGCGGCTCCAGGCACAGACCCGCATTGGGTCCGTAGGTCCGGCCCTCCAGCCCGGGAAACGGGACATCGACCTTGTAGCCGTCATAAAGCTGCAGGCCGGGTTCCGTCGTCCACAGCTCCATGCGGCAATTGCCCGAGGCATCTTCCACGGCGGCGGCGAATTCCACTTCGTCGCGCGGCGCATCGGCAAGGCAGAAATTGTGATCGAAGATCACGCCTTCCTCGCCGGGCTTGCGGTGCAGCTTGCGGCCTTCGCGGAAGTCATAGGGCGTCCACGCGACCTGGCGGATCTCGCCGGTCGGCAATGCCTGATCGTCGACGGGCAGGTAGCTGTCGGCGACGATCTCAACGGAATGGTCGAGAATGTCCGGGCTGCCGTCGAGATTGAAATAGCTGTGCTGGGTCAGGTTGACGATGGTCGGCTTGTCGGTGGTAGCCGAAAACTTCACCCGCAAGGCTCCGGTCCCGGTCAGGGTATAGCGCACCAGCGCCTCGACGCGGCCCGGATAGCCTTCCTCGCCGTCTTCCGACACGTATTTCAGAAGCACGCTGCCCTTGTCGTGCTGCTCAAGGCTCCAGACCCGGTTGGCGAAGCCGGACTTGCCGCCATGAAGCTGGTTACCGTTTTCGTTGGCGCCAAGCTGGTACTTCGTGCCGTCGATGGTCACGGCCGCATTGGAAATCCGGTTGGCGCAGCGGCCGGGCACGGCGCCGAAATAGGGCGAATGGGCGACATAGCTTTCAAGATCGTCGAAGCCGAGCACGACGGAGCGGCCGTTGAATTTCAGGTCCCGGATGATGGCGCCATAGGTCAGCACGGCGGCCTCGAGCGGGCCTTTCTTCAGCGTGATTTCCTGAACAACCGTACCGTCGGCCAGGGTCCCGAATTCGCGGATCATGCGTTCGACCTTCTTTGTTCGGACATTGGAGGAACCGGTGTGAAATTAAAAAGAAAGGGGCACAAGAGTTCTGACATAGCCTTTACCCTCGATAGTCACCCCGGCCAAGCGTCAGCGCGAGCCGGGGCCGGCGAGGCAGAAACCTATCAAATTCAGCGAACCAGACATGACGAAGACCCCGGCTCTCCGGTCCCGGGTCTCACTAACGTTCGCCCGGGATGACGAAATCGGGGTTTGTCATCATGCTCAGGGGCACAAGAGTTTCTCGTGCCCCTTTTTTCAATTCAGAGTTCGAAACCTCAAAGCGTCTGATTGTATTCGCCGACTTCCGGGTTTTCGCGCAGGACAGTGTCGACCGCCTTGAACATGGCGTGCAGGCGTTCTTCCGACGCCGGACTTTCGATCACGACCACCAGTTCCGGCTTGTTGGACGAGGCGCGCACCAGGCCCCAGGTGCCGTCGTCGGTGACGACGCGCACGCCGTTGACGGTGATCAGGTCGGTGATCGGACGGCCGGCGATGGTTTCGCCTTTTTCCTTCATGTCCTTGAACCGGGCGACGACGCGGTCGACGACGTCGTATTTGATCTCGTCGTCGCAATGGGGCGACATGGTGGGAGAGCCCCAGGTCTTGGGCAGGTCGCGGCGCAGGTCCGCCATGGTCTTGTCCGGGTTGCGGTCGAGCATGTCGAGGATCGCGATTGCCGAGACGAGACCGTCGTCATAGCCCCGGCCGATCGGCGCGTTGAAGAAATAGTGGCCGGATTTCTCGAAGCCGACGATGGCGCCCAGTTCGGTGACCCGGCGCTTGATGTAGGAATGCCCGGTCTTGAAGTAGTCGGTCGTCGCACCGTTGGCCTTGAGCACCGGATCGGTGTTGAACAGCCCGGTCGACTTGACGTCGACGACGAACTTGCTGTTCGGATGAAGGGCCGAAATATCCCGGGCGAGCATGACGCCGACCTTGTCGGCGAAGATCTCCTCGCCCTCGTTGTCGACGACGCCGCAGCGGTCGCCGTCGCCGTCGAAGCCGAGGCCGACTTCCGCACCGGTTTCCAGAACCTTGTCGCGCAGGGCATGAAGCATCTTCATGTCCTCCGGGTTCGGATTGTAGCGCGGGAAGGTGAAGTCGAGTTCCGTATCGAGCGGGATCACATCGGCGCCGAGCGCTTCCAGGATGCGCGGCGCGAAGGCGCCGGCGGTGCCGTTGCCGCAGGCGGCCACGACCTTGATCGGGCGTTTCAGTTTCGGCCGGTCGGTCAGGTCGTTGAAATAGACCTCCGGGAAATTTTCCACGAAGCGGTAGCTGCCGCCGCCCTTCAGGTCGAAGGCGGCCTCGAGCACGATCTCCTTCAACCGGCCCATTTCGTCCGGACCGAAGGTCAGCGGGCGGTTGATGCCCATCTTGACGCCGGTCCAGCCGTTGTCGTTGTGCGAGGCGGTGATCATGGCAACGGCCGGCACGTCGAGCGCGAACTGGGCGAAATAGGCCATCGGCGACAGGGCGAGGCCGATGTCATGCACATTGATGCCGGCGGCCAGCAGACCGTTGATGACGGCCATCTTGATGGATGCGGAATAGCTGCGGAAGTCATGGCCGACGACGATGTCCGGCCGGACGCCGCGCTCATGCATCAGGGTGCCGATGCCCATGCCGAGCGCCTGCATGCCCATCAGGTTGATTTCCTTCTCGAACAACCAGCGGGCATCGTATTCGCGGAAACCGGTCGGCTTCACCATCGGGCGGGATTCATACTCGTACGTATTCGGCTTCAGCAAAGCCACGGGCTTGGGCAACATGGAATGAACCTCTCTCAGGGGCAATTGTCTCGGTGGGCAATCGGCTGTGCAATGGTTGGATAGAAAATGAATGTGTCCGGATTCAGCAGGTTAGGCTCCCTACCCTACTGCTCAAGGATAAGGGTATCATTGGAAATATGAAACCGCTCCAGTCTGCCTAAAGCCGACATTCCCAGCAAGGGCGTTGTAAGCAGTCCGTCTTCAAGAACCATCACGTCGACATCCTTCAACCGGATCGGACCGAGGCGCAGTTCGCGTAGGGTTGCGGCCGCCGCCTTGGCAATCCCGTTCGCGGTTTTCACCGGCTTCTTATAATCGGAAGGTTGCAGAAATATGCCAATGTCCCGGGCAATGCCTTCAGGCAGGGCAATGGCGGAGGCGCCGGTATCGACCAGCATGGTGACATCCCGGCCGTTCAGACGTGCCTCGGTGACATACTGACCGTTGCGGGCCATGGGAATTTCGAATGTCCTCGATCCGGTGTCGGCATCTTCGCCAAGGGCTACTTCCGCTACCTGTTCCGGCTCGGACTGTCCGGCGCGCCAGTTTTCCATGAGCTTCGGCGCCAGCGGGACGACGGCCAGCAAAAACAGAACGAACAAGACGTAACGCCACATGGGATCTCACCAGGTTTCCGGAGCCGGTTTCATCCGGCGGCGGAGATCCTAGCGAATTGTTCTTATCATCCGGTGAAGGGCTCTATTGAGCTTTCAGCGTATCGGCAAGCATCGCAATTTCCCGGGCTTCGGGCGCGCTCGACTGGGCGCCGGTCGCCGCGCAGGCAAGGCTTCCCGCGGCAATCGCCTCGCAGAGTGCGCGTCCCAGGGGCGCGTTCCGGTCGAGCGCCGCGGCCAGCGCACCGCAAAAGGCATCGCCCGCGCCGGTGGTGTCCCTCACCTCGACCTTCGGCGGCCGGATCCGGAAAAGTTCGTCTCCCCGTCCGGCGAGCACGCCGTCCGAACCCAGCGTTACTGCAACAAGGCGGTCACCCGTTGCCAGGGCCTCCACGAAACCGGCCGGTTCGCCGGGCAAATCCAGAAAGGCGCCGATGGCCTCCGCCTCGCCTTCATTGACAACCAGCACGTCGACCTCGCGCGCAAGTCCGGCATAGGCCTTGTCCGGGATCGGGGCCGGGTTCAAGAAGATACGTGCGCCCGCGGCGTGCGCGGCTTCGATCGCTATCGTGACTTCGGGTCCGGGAACCTCGCCCTGCATCATCAGGATTTCGCCCGGATGAAGCGCGTCCTTAAGCCACGAGGCGCTCACCCGCTTGTTGGTGCCGCTTGCCACCATGATCTGGTTCTGGCCCGACGGATCCACGCCGATGAAGGCAAGGCCTGTGGTTCCGTCGAGCGCCCGCACACCGCTCAGGTCGACACCCGCGGCGCGAAGATTGGCAAGCGCCAGGTCTGCGAAGGGATCGCGGCCGACGGCGCCGATCATCCGCACCTCCGCGCCGGCCCGGCGGGCGGCAAGCGCCTGGTTGGCGCCCTTGCCGCCGGGAAAGGTCTGGTGATCCGGCCCGCTGACCGTTTCCCCCGGCCGCGGCAGCCGCGGCAGGGCGACGACGAAATCGAGGTTGATGGAGCCGAAGGACGTGATCACCGAAGCATCTCGGCCTATTTGGTGCCGTACATCCGGTCGCCGGCGTCACCCAGACCCGGCACGATATAGCCGTGGCTGTTCAGGCGCTCGTCGATGGCCGCCGTATAGATCGGCACATCCGGATGCGCCTCGATGAATTTCGCGACCCCTTCCGGAGCCGCCAGCAGACAGACGAAGCGCAGGTTGTTGGCGCCCCGGTCCTTCAGCCGCTGAACCGCGGCTATCGCCGAATTGGCGGTCGCCAGCATCGGGTCGACGACGATCACGAGGCGGGCGTCGAGATCTTCCGGCGCCTTGAAATAATATTCGACAGGCTTGAGGGTTTCGGGATCGCGGTAGAGGCCGATGTGGGCGACGCGTGCGGACGGCACCAGTTCCAGCATGCCTTCCAGCAGGCCGTTGCCGGCGCGCAGGATGGAGGCGAAGACGAGTTTCTTGCCGGCAAGTGTGGGCGCCTGCATTTCGGCAAGCGGCGTCTCGATGGTCTGCATGACCAGCGGCAGGTCGCGCGTCACCTCGTAGCAGAGCAGGACCGAGATTTCCCGCAACAGCCTGCGGAAGCCCTGTGTCGATGTGCCCTTGTCGCGCATGATGGAGAGTTTGTGCTGGACCAGCGGGTGATCGACGACATGGGCTTTGGACATATCGGTCTCTTTCTTTTTCGACCCGGAAACCGGGAAATCTCGTTTTCAGAATTCATTCGAGCTATGCACCGAATGGCAGCCAATTGACACCCCCGGCGGCCAGGATTCGGGCGATTTTTCGGTAGAATTCCCCGTTTTTAAGCAGGACTTCCCGCCCTGCAGGGATGGTTCCGCCCTCCATGATACAGGTCAGCGGTAGCGCGCCCTCAGGCGCATCGAGTTCCTGACGCAAGGTCGTGGCCAGCCGGTCGATGAGAGCAATGGTCAGGGCCCTGAGTTCAATGGCCAGGTCGAGGGCTGCGGGTCCGTCCGGCTCCGCATCCGGCGCGCCCTTGAACGTCAGGACGCCGGTGTCCAGAAACAGGGCCGCGTGCTCCAGATTTGCCAGGCCCGTGAGGCCGTCGAGCCCGGCGACCTCGACGCCGACCCAGGCGAAAGGCTCCACCAGCGCATAGGCCATTTCCTGGGCCGGCAAGTGGAAGGGAACGATGCCGGGGGCATCCAGATCCTGCAGAAGGGTCGAATGATGCCAGGCATCGCCGAGGGTGACGTCATCCAACTGGGCGCCGCCCTGCCACATGGGAGACAGTCCGTCGAGGAGGGCCTCCAGCAGCGCGGTCAGTTCGACAGGCGCGTTTGCGCTGTCGGCAAAGAACCGGTCGACGACATACCCCGGGCGGGTTGCCCCATCGACCTCGAACAGGTCCGGCCTGAGACCTGTCGCCTCCCCCAGCCGTCTCAAGAGCTCCGTTACCGAAAGGATCATCTCGCCGTCCCGGTTCCTGTCCAGTTGCAGGCCCCAGGCGATCTCGTCTTCTTCCAGACGGATCAGGGCATGGGCATCGGCCCGCAACGGATCGGCCGGATCGGCGGAAAAGGAGCCGGCCGCGAACATGGACAGGACACCGACTGCCAGCCCCTCACGGCCTGAAAACGTTTCACCAGTCATGGCATCGTTCAGCGCCCAGCCGTCACGGACGGGAACGGACAGGACATGGCTGAGGATCGCCAGATCGGCGGCCGCACGCAGAAACGCTTCCGGCGTGTCGAAGCCGCGCGCGCCGGCAAGCGCCGACCAGCGGTCATGACCGCCGGCTTCGAACGCGCGCCAGCAGCCGAAGGGCGGGATCTGGAAATCGGGATAGCCGGTCTCGATGGCGGCAACCGTCCGCGCGACCACCTCGGGCAGTTTCCCAAGATCGACAGCGACATGGGCAAGGCTTCCGGCCTGCGCGGCTTCGAAAACAGCTTCCGCCCGCTCCCGCACCGCGCGCGCTGTCAGGAGCCTGTCAGCCTTGGAAGAGTTTGAAGATGCGGTCACGTTCGCTCCGATACAATGCGCCGCCGGATCTCGAACTGAGGCGGGAAAACGGTGGTTGATGGGCACGCAGGCGGTTGCAGATTGCGCCACATCTGTTTGTAATTTGACAGTTCTGATCGACCTTATTTCACAGGCCTCCGCATCCGGCAAAGGAAACCATGTCAACGGTCATCTCAATCGCCGCCCTTCTCGCCGGCTCCGCCCTGTTGCTTCTGGCCGGCGGGCTTCACGGTCTGCTGCTTCCCGTCCGGGGGCTGGCGGAAGGATTTACCGACGGCGATCTCGGTATGCTCGGCGCCGGATGGGCGCTCGGCTACATGGCCGGCTGCATCACCGTTCCGGTCATCGTGAAACGGGTCGGCCACATCCGCACCTTCGGCGCGCTGTCCTCGCTCGGCGCTATCACGATGCTTCTGAACCTCCTGTTCATGGAGCCGATCACCTGGATCGTCCTGCGCGCCATTTCCGGTTTCTGCTTCGCGGGCGCGGCCATGATCGTGGAAAGCTGGCTCAACGAACGGGCCTCGAACGAGACCCGGGGCCGGATCTTCGGCATCTACACGATGATCAACCTGGGGGCGACCACCGCCGGGCAGATGCTGCTCACCCTTGGCAACCCGAACGGCTTCGTCTTCTTCGTCGTCGGCTCGATCATCTATTCGCTCGCCCTCCTGCCGACGGCGCTTTCAACCGCGGCAAGCCCGACGCCGCTGACCCAGGCGAAGCTGGACCCGAAACTGCTGTGGCGGAATTCGCCGATCGCCGTGGTCGCGGTTTTTCTGGTCGGGATTTCCAACGGCGCCTTCGGCACGCTCGGCGCGGTCTACGGCCGTCGGATCGGCATGGAGGTGTCCAATATCGCGGTCATGATGTCCCTGGCGCTTCTTGCCGGCGCGCTCATTCAGATCCCGGTCGGTTATGCATCAGACCGCATGGACCGGCGCAAGGTGCTCGTTGCCATGGCGATCATGGCCATGGGTTTCGGCACCAGCCTGTCCTTTTTCGGCGGGGGCAACCCTGTCCTGACGATCGCCCTTATCACCCTGTTCGGCGGCACGGTCTATTCCATGTATCCGGTGATCGTCGCTCATGCGAGCGACCATGCGGACCCGGGCGATTTCCTGAAAACTAGCGGCGGGCTCTTGCTGATTTTCGGCACCGGGACCATGGCCGGTCCATTGCTTGCCGCGGCTCTCATGAGTGCGACCCATCCTGGTGCCCTGTTCCAGGTCACCGCCAGCGCGCACCTGCTCATGGTCCTGTTCGCCATCTGGCGCATCTGGCAGCGCGCGCCGATGGATACGGAGGACAAGACCGAATTCGTACCTGTGATCGCGACCGGGCGTTACAGCACGCCGGAATCGGTCGCCCTCGACCCGCGCGCGGAGCCGGAGGAATTCGAGGAGGAAGACGTCTCACCGCTGGACAAGACTGACGACTAACCGAACCGCCGGTTATGCGTGTTTGGCGCTTTCCAGGCGGACGAGCAGGCGCTGGCGCGTGCCGTCGTCGCAAAACGCCGCCTCGATGGCCGTGCGGGTGATGTCGAGCTGATCCTCGAGGCTCCAGCCGAAGGTCTTGGCGACGGAGGTATATTCCTTGCCGAGCGTGGTGTTGAAAAACGGCGGATCGTCGGAATTGAGCGTCAGGCGGACCCCTGCCCGGCGCAGCAGATTGACCGGGTGGAAGCGCAGGACGGAATAGACCCCGAGGGCCATGTTCGATCCGGGACAGACTTCCAGGACCACCCGCTCATCGGCGAGACGCCTGACCAGGTTCTCGTCCTCGATCGCCCGTACCCCGTGGCCGATCCGCTTGACCCGCAGGAATTCCAGGGCGGCAATCACGCTGTCCGGACCGCCGAATTCGCCTGCATGGGCGGTGATCCCGAGACCGGCTTCGGCAGCCATTCGGAACGCCTTGGCGAAATTCGCCGGATGGCCCTCGCGCTCGTCGCCCGCCAGCCCGAACCCGGTGACGAGCGGATGCGGATTTCCGATGACCTCGCGGACCACCCTCTCGACCGAGGCGGAGCCGAAATGACGGACGCCGATGGCGATCATGCGGCCCTCGATGCCGGTGTCGGCCTTCGCCCGCTCGATGCCGGCTGCAAGGCCCTCGACATAGGAGCGGTAGGAGAGACCAGCGGCCTGGGCATGATCGGGCGAAATGAAAACCTCGCCGTAGATGGCGCCCTCGGCGGCGAGCATACGAAAGTAAGTCTCGGTCAAAAGGCTGTAGTCGGCGGGCGTCTTGAACACCGAGCTCGCCAGATCATAGGCCTTCAGAAAGGTCGTGAAGTCGGACCAGATGTATTTGCCGTTCTGGTCGATGATCGGCGAAACGTCGATGCCCTTCTGCTCCGCCAGTCGGCGCACCAGAGACGGCGTTGCGGCCCCCTCGATGTGGCAGTGAAGTTCGGCCTTCGGCACGGTCTGATAGGATGTCATGCGCTGTAGCCGGCCATCTCGGGTTTTGCTTCCGGTGAATCTACCAAGGGTCTTACAGGAGTGTGACCGGCTTCGACAAGCGGGATCAGAAACCCCGCATCGGTTTGTCCGGCGCGCGCATCAGCCAGTTGTCCGCCGACCACACGGCTTCGCCATCCACCATGTGCACCGCGTAGGCGTGACGCGAGCGCGGCGAGCGGTTGGGGGCGGATTTATGCGGGACCTTGCCGTGCAGGATCACCAGGGTTCCCTTGGGCGCGATCAGGGGCGCATGGCGGTCCTCGTCCTCGAACGGGGTGTCGTCCAGCTTTTCCATGACAAGGCCGTCGCCGTCATAATGGAAGCGCGAGCGCAGCGGGCCGAGATGCCCGCCGGGGACGCCGTATAGCCCCCCGTTGGTTTCGTCCGCATCCTCGAGCGCGAACCAGAAGCCGGTGCAGGTCAGGGGCTCGGTATGGAGGAAGGTGCTGTCCTGATGGCAGTTCACCTCGCCGCCGATATGGGGCGGCTTGAAGATATACATGGACTGGGCCAGCAGCGGTGACGCCAGCCCCAGATCCCTGGCGGTCCGTTCCATCTTTTCATCGCGGGTGAAGGCTTCGAAGACCGGGTCCTCGTCATGCAGCGCGTGACCGACCTTGTTCAGCGCCTCGTGCTTGTCCCTGACAAGCTTGCCGTCCGCATCGAAGGCTTCCTGTTCGAAGAAGAAGCGGACCTTGTCGCCGCTTTCGCGAAAGTAGGAATCCCGGGCATGGCTCTGCGCCCCGGTCTCGAACACCGACGCAATGTCCTCCGGATCGAAGGCGTCGATGAGTGCGGTCATGCGCTCCCTCAGGGCATCGCATTCGCCCGCGGTCTTGTAGCCACGCAGGATCAGAAAGCCGTCCTGTGCGTAGGCCTCCTTCATTTCCTGCGTCAGGTGACCGTCTTCGGTTGCCTCGAAGCTGCGTGCCTGCATGATGTCCTCCAATAGTTTCGAAAAAACCGCTTCAAATAAAACTGGTGCCGTGTTTCCCCGGCGCTATGTGCAAATGTTTTGCGAGCGTTTCGCCGATATCCGCATAGGTCCGGCGTCCGCCGATACCCCGCCCGGCAATGCCCGGACCGGTCCCGATGACGGGTATATGTTCGCGCGTATGATCCGTCCCCCGCCAGGTGGGGTCGCAGCCGTGATCGGCCGTCAGGATCAAAAGGTCGCCGTCACGCATGCGCCTTACCATTTCCGGCAGCCTCTTGTCGAAACTTTCCAGCGCCGCGGCATAGCCCGGAACATCCCGGCGGTGGCCGTAAAGGGAATCGAAGTCGATGAAATTGGCAAAGACGAGATCGCCGTCGGCGGCCAGATCCATGGCCTCGAGCGTCCTGTCGAAAAGCTCGTCGTTGCCCGCCCCTTTCAGGACTTTCGAAACCCCCTGATGGGCGAAAATATCGGAGATCTTGCCGATTCCGAACACCGTCCGCCCCTCCTTGCTCAGCCGGTCTAACAGGGTCGGCTCGGGAGGCAGGACGGAATAATCGCGCCGATTGGCGGTGCGTGTGAAATCGGCCGCGCTTTCGCCAATGAAGGGCCGGGCGATAACCCGGCCGATGTTGTAGGCGTCGGCAATCCCTCGGGTGATCTCGCACAGCCGGTAGAGACGGTCCAGGCCGAAATGGGTCTCATGGGCTGCTATCTGGATGACGGAATCGGCCGATGTGTAGAAGATCGGCTTGCCGGTGCGGATATGCTCCTCGCCCAGTTCCTCGATGATCACCGTGCCCGAAGCATGGCTATTGCCGAGAATGCCGGGAATGTCGGATTGCTCCAGCACGGCTGCAATCAGCTCGTCCGGGAAGCTCGGCACCGTATCGGGAAAATAGCCCCAGTCGAAACGCACCGGCACGCCGGCGATTTCCCAGTGGCCGGAGGGCGTGTCCTTGCCGTTGGAGGTTTCCGCTGCGTAGCCCCACAGGCCTTCCGGGTCGCCTGAAAAATCCAGTCCCGGCGCCGCAGTACCGTTGGAGAGCAGCGACGCGGCCCCGAGACCCAGACGGTCCATATTCGGCAGCTTCAACAGGCCGGAGCGCAGACCTTTCCTGTCGCCCTTGCCGACCGCGCAGGCCTCGGCGATGTGACCGAGCGTATCGGAGCCCGCATCGCCGAAACGTTCGGCGTCCTCCGCACCGCCAATTCCGAAACTGTCCAGAACGCACAGAATTGCACGAGGCATTTTCGTTTCCTTTGTTATTGCCGGCATCGACTGCCGGTTCTTCGCGGCGGCCTGTTCCCGGCCGTTTCGCAATTCGTTACGGCGCGATGCGCTCCACCACGGTCGGCCGGTCTTCCACATCGAGCGCTTCACCGATCCGGTAGGCGCGGCGCAAGGCAATCGCCGCCCGTTCGGCGTCGGCCTCGCTCTTCGCATGGACAATGGCGATCGGCGCATCCGCGTCGACCCGGTTGCCGATCCCGGCAAGGCTCGTCAGTCCGACGGACGGATCGATGACATCGGCAGCCGTCCGCCGCCCGCCGCCCAGTTCGACGACGGCGATGCCGACGGCGCGGGCATCGATCGCAGTCACAACTCCCTCATGCTCGGCATAGACCGGCGCTTCCACCGGCGCCCTGGCCAGATAGAGTTCCGGCTTTTCCATGAAATCGGCCGGGCCGCCAAGGGCGCTGACCATTTTGCCGAAGACTTCCGCAGCCTGACCGCTTTCAAACGCGTGGCGCATCCTGTCGGCACCGGCTTCCGCGCTGGCAGCCAGTCCGCCGGTCGCCAGAAGTTCCCCGCCCTGGGCCACGGTGACGTCCCAGAGACGATTGTCGATGGCATCGCCCTTGAGAAAATCGACGGCGTTCTGGACTTCGACCGCATTGCCGGCGGCGGACGCCAGCGGCTCGTTCATATCGGTGATCAGGGCGGTCGTCTTCAGCCCGGCGCCGTTGGCGACCAGAACCAGGCTCTCGGCCAGCGCACGCGCGTCATCGAGGCCCGCCATGAAGGCGCCGGTTCCCCATTTGACGTCGAGCACCAGGCCCTGCAGACCGGCGGCAAGCTTCTTCGACAGGATCGAGGCGGTAATCAGGTCGAGGCTTTCCACCGTCGCGGTCACATCTCGGATCGCGTAAAAGCGCTTGTCGGCGGGCGCCAGATTGCCGGTCTGGCCGATGACGGCACAGCCGACCTCGCGGACCACCTTCTTGAACAGGGCGTTGTCCGGTTGGGTCTTGTAACCGGGAATGGCGTCGAACTTGTCCAGCGTTCCGCCGGTGTGGCCAAGGCCCCGGCCGGAGATCATCGGTACGGCTGCGCCGCAGGCGGCAAGGGCGGGTGCGAGCATCAGCGAGACATTGTCGCCGACGCCGCCGGTGGAATGCTTGTCCAGGATCGGCTTATCGATCTCCGACCAGTCCAGCACATTGCCGCTGTCGCGCATGGCGAGCGTCAGCGCGATCCGTTCATTGACCGCCAGGCCCTTGAAGAACACCGCCATGGCAAGCGACGCGACCTGGCCCTCGGTGACGGAGCCATCGGCAAGGCCTTCGACGAAGAACCGGATTTCCGCATCGTCCAGTGTGCCGCCATCGCGCTTCTTTCGGATCAGTTCCTGCGCCAGCATGATCAGTACCCGTCGTTCGCCTCGATCTCGCCGCCCTCGAGGGTGGCGATCAGGGCGTCCAGAAGACCGCTTGCACCGAAGCGGAAGGTGGAGGCCGAGACCCAGTTCGGGCCCATGATCCGGTCGGCCAGCGCCAGATATCCGACGGCGTCCTCCAGGCTGCGGATCCCGCCCGCGGCCTTGAAGCCGACGGTCCTTTCGTGGTCGCGCCGGGCCTCCTCGATCGCCGTCAGCATGACCTCGGCTGCTTCCAGGGTGGCATTGACCGGCACCTTGCCCGTCGATGTCTTGATGAAATCGGCCCCGGCGCCGATGGCGATTTCCGATGCCAGGTGGATCAGCAGGGGATCGGCAAGCTCGCCGGTTTCCAGGATGACCTTCAGGAGCGCGGGCTCGGGCACGGCGGCGCGGACGCGGATAATCTGCTCTTCGGTAAAGCCCTTGCGGCCGTCCATGAACGAGCGGTACGGTATGACCATATCGATCTCGTCTGCGCCGTCGGCAATGGCCTTTTCCGTTTCCGCGACGACGGCCTCGGTGTCGGTCCCGCCTTCCGGGAAGTTGACGACGGTGGCGACCTTGACGCCGGTGCCTTTCAGTTCGCCAACGGCCTGGGCAACGAATTTCGGCCAGATGCAGACCGCTGCGACCGAGCCGTATTCCGTCACGGCGCGCTGGGTGAGCGCGAAAATGTCGGCTGCCGTGCAATCGTCATTCAGGTTCGTCAGATCGAGAAGGCCCAGGGCCCGTCTTGCATTATCAGTGGCCGAAAGGTCAGCCATGTCCAATCTCCTTCACAAAAGCTCTGACGAGTTCCTTCATACGCGCCATGCCCGTCTGCGCGACACTCTTCGTCTGGTCGTGGGACAGCGCCTGCGCCTGAAGGCCTGCACCGTAGTTGGTGATGATCGACAGGGCGGCAACCCGCATCCCCAGAAATCGGGCCAGGATCACTTCCGGAACGGTGGACATGCCCACTGCGTCCGCGCCCAGCATCTTCGCCATGCGGATTTCGGCGGGCGTCTCGAAGGACGGACCGGAGAACCACATGTAGACGCCTTCCGCCAGCGGAGCGCCGGTTTCCTGTGCCACCTTTTTCATGACGCCGCGCAGCTCCGGATCGTAGGCCGTACTCATGTCGAGGAACCGTTTCTCGTCCTCTTCGCCAATCAGCGGGTTCTTGCCCGACCAGTTGATGTGATCGGAAATCAGCATCGGGTTTCCGGGCGCCACGTCCTCGCGCAGGGACCCGGCCGCATTGGTCGCCAGCAGAATGTCGCAGCCGAGGTCCTTGAGCGTTTCCACCGGCGTGCGCATCACCGTCGGATCGCCGCTTTCATAGTAATGGGCGCGACCGGACAGGATCACGACCGGAACGCCGGACAGGGTGCCGGCCACCAGTTCGCTGGAATGGGACGTGACGGTCGACACCGGAAACTCGGTCAGGTGGGAATAGGGAATGCGAACGGCATCCTCCACCTCTTCGGCAAGCGAGCCCAGGCCCGAGCCGAGGATCATGCCGATGCGATAGGAGCCCGGACGGGCGGCGCGGACGATCTCCGCGCATTCATGACCAAATCCGCTCATGACGGATCAATCCCTTTCTGCAAGTTCAATCGCGATTGCCGTGGAGCTCGAAACCGGCCGGCAGTAACTCCGCCACGGTAAAACTCTGCTTAATGCCGTCGAGCCCGGCGATGTGAACGCTCACATCCGGAGCGGAAAATTCCTTCAGCTTCTGACGGCACCCGCCGCAGGGCGTGCAAAGGGCCGCGTCGCCGATCACCACCACTTCGCCGATGCGCGTCTCGCCTGCCAGAACCATGGCGGCGATGGCGCCGGCCTCGGCACAGGTTCCTTCCGGATAGGCGGCGTTTTCCACGTTGCAGCCGGTAAAGACCCGGCCGCGTGCCGCTCGGATCGCGGCGCCCACCTTGAAATTCGAATAAGGCGCATAGGCGTTCTCGCGGGCCGCCTTCGCCGCTTCGAACAAGTCTTCGAGCCCGCTCATGTGCGCTCCTTCAGATAGGGAATGCCCGACGCCTTCGGCGGGATCGCCTTGCCGATGAAGCCCGCAAGCAGGATCACGGTCAGGATATAGGGCAGAGCCTGGAAGAACTGGACCGGAACTTCACCGATCCCGGGAATCTTCTGCCCCTGCAGACGGATCGCCACCGCGTCGAGGAAGCCGAACAGCAGGCAGGCGAACATGGCGTTTGCCGGACGCCACTTGGCAAAGATCAGGGCCGCGAGCGCAATGAAGCCCTTGCCCGCGGTCATGTCCTTGATGAAGCCGGAAGACTGGGCGATCGACAGGTAGCTGCCGGCGATACCGGTCAGGATACCGCAGGCGATCACCGCCCGGTAGCGCAGCCAGACGACCGATATACCTGCCGTGTCGACCGCCGCCGGATTTTCGCCAACGGCTCTCAGACGCAGGCCGAAGCGGGTGCGGAACAGGATCCACCAGGTCACGGGAACGGCGAGGAAGGCGACATAGACCAGAATGTTGTGGCCGGACAGAAGCTCGTAGTAGATCTCGCCCACCACCGGAATGTCCCGGGCCTGTTCGGCGTAAGGCAGCGTGATATCGCCGAACCGGCCGCCTTGCGGCAGCGGCGGTGTGCGTCCGCCCTGGCGGAACCAGGTCTGGCCGAGAAGGGCCGTCAGGCCGGCGGCCAGGAAGTTGATGGCCACGCCGGAAACGATCTGGTTGCCCCGGTTTGTGATGGAGGCAAAGCCGTGCACCAGTGCCAGGGCGATGGCGACCGCGATCCCGGCCAGCAACCCGAGCCAGGCGTTGCCGGTCACATAGCCGACCGCGCCGGCGCCGAAGGCCGCGCCGAGCATCTTGCCTTCCAGACCGATGTCGACCACGCCGGAGCGCTCCGAATAAAGCCCTGCCAGACAGGCCAGCAGTAGCGGCGTGGACAGGCGGACGGTGGAGTCCAGAATGAGGATCAGGGCGTCGAACATGGTGGTCTCCTACCCTGCCTGCTCTGCCGGAGACCGGCTGTAGGTGAAGAACTGGATCAGCGCCGGGCGGAACATGTGCTCCAGGGCGCCGGCGAACAGGATCACCAGCCCCTGGATCACGATGATCATGTCGCGGGTGATCGCCGGTTTTTCAAACGAGAGCTCCGCGCCGCCCTGATAGAGCATGCCGAACAGGATGGCGGCGAGCACGATGCCGACCGGATGGGCCCGACCCATCAGCGCGACGGCAATACCGACGAAACCGTAGCCGGTGACGAATTCCAGGAGCAGCCGGTGCTGCGATCCCATGATCTCGTTGATGGCCATCATTCCGGCCAGGCCGCCGGAAATCAGCATGGTAATGACGATGACCCGGACCGGCGAAATCCCCGCATAGACAGCGGCGGTCGCATTTGCCCCGAAGGCGCGGATCTCGTAGCCAAGGCGCGTGCGCCAGACGATCAGCCAGACGGCGACCGATGCCAGCAGTGCAATGATCAGGGCGAGGTTCACGGGCGCGGTGCCGAAATCGATGCCGGGCACGAATTCCTTCAGGAAGGGCAGCTTGCCGCCCGCCTCGAAGGTGCGCGTTTCCGGCTGCATGGAGCCGGGCTTCACCATGATGTTGACCAGCAGATAGTTCATCAGCGCGGCGGCGATGAAATTGAACATGATCGTGGTGATGACCACATGGCTGCCGCGTTTCGCCTGCAGCCAGGCCGGAATGAAGGCCCAGGCCGCGCCCATGATTGCAGCACCTGCAAGGGCAAAGGGCATGGTCACCCACCAGGGCACGTAATGGTCCAGCGCCAGGCAGGCCCAGGCGACGCCCAGCCCGCCGATATAGGCCTGTCCCTCGCCGCCGATATTGAACAGGCCGGCATGAAAGGCCACGGCCACGGCAAGGCCGGTGAAGATGAAATTGGTAGCGTAAAAAAGGGTGAAGCCGACCCCCTCACCGAAGCCGAGCGAGCCCCAGAGCAGGATCCTGACGGCTTCGAGCGGGTTTTCGCCGATCAGCAGCACCACCAGCCCCGACACCAGGAAGGCGGCGATCAGGTTCAGGACCGGGATCAGGCCGAAGTCGACCCAGCGTGGCAACTGTCCCGAGCTCATGCGTTTTCTCCGTGTGCGCCGGCCATCAGGAGGCCAAGCTCGCTTTCATCCGTTTCGGGAGAGCGTTCGCCGACGATCTTACCGTCGAACATGACCAGCACCCGGTCGGCAAGACCGCGGATCTCGTCGAGTTCCACCGACACCAGCAGGACGCCCTTGCCCGCATCGCGCATCTCGATCAGGCGCTTGTGAATGAACTCGATGGCGCCGATATCGACACCGCGGGTCGGCTGGCCGACCAGAAGCACGGTCGGATCGCGCTCCATCTCGCGTGCAAGCACGATCTTCTGCTGATTGCCGCCGGAGAAATTGGCGGTCTTCAGAAGACAGTCCGGCGGGCGGATGTCGTATTTCTCGATCTCCTCGCGGGCCGCATCCCGGATCTTCGGGATGTCGAGCAGGAAGCCTTTCGAATAAGTCGGGTCGTTGTGGTAGCCGAGGATGGCGTTTTCATATTCGGCAAAACCGGTCACCAGACCCATGCGGTGCCGGTCCTCCGGCACATGGCCGAGGTTCCAGTCGCGCATCATGGCCGGATCGACGTGGGTTTCGGCGAGATCGATCGTCGCGCCTTCGATCGTGACCTTGCCCGAGGTCGCCTTGCGGATCCCGGCCAGCGTTTCCAGGAGTTCCGACTGGCCGTTGCCGGAGACCCCGGCAATGCCGACGATCTCGCCGGCGCGGACGTTGAAGGAGACGTCCTTGACGACCTGTACGCCGCGGCTGTCGGTGACGGTCAGATGAGAAACGTCCAGAACCGTTTCCTTCGGGTGGGCCGGCTTCTTGTCGACCCTGAGCAGCACGCTGCGGCCGACCATGAGTTCGGCCAGTTCCGCCATGGAAGTCTCCGACGTCTTGCGCGTCGCCACCATCTCGCCCCTGCGCATGACGGAGACCGTGTCAGTGACCGCCATGATTTCCCTGAGCTTGTGGGTGATCAGGAGGACGGTCTTGCCCTCGTCTTTGAGCACCTGCAGGATCCTGAACAGGTGATCGGCCTCCGCCGGTGTCAGCACCCCGGTCGGCTCGTCGAGAATGAGGATTTCGGCGCCGCGGAACAGGGCCTTCAGGATTTCCACCCGCTGCTGCAGACCGACCGGAAGATCCTCGATCAGCTCGTCCACCCCGACCTTGAGGCCGTAATCGTCTTCCAGGCGCTTCAGCTCCTGGCGCGCCTTGGACACACCGCCGGCAAGCAGCGGGCCGCCTTCGGCTCCAAGGATCACGTTTTCCAGAACGGTGAAATTGTCGACCAGCATGAAGTGCTGGTGGACCATGCCGATCCCTAACGAAATCGCGGTCTTGGAATCGCCGATATGGGCTTTCCTGCCGTCGACCAGAACGTCGCCCTTGTCGGCCTGGTAGAAGCCGTAGAGGATCGACATGAGCGTCGACTTGCCGGCGCCGTTTTCGCCGACGATGCCGTGGATCGAGCCTTTCTTGACGACAAGGTCGATGTCCCGGTTCGCATGGACAGGGCCGAAGCTCTTGTTGATGTTGCGAAGTTCGATTGCGGGCGTGTCGCTCATGCCCGGCTCCGGCAGCGCTTTATAGCTCGTGTTCTTGTCATTTCGCCCAATCCGGTTTGGCAGCCTTACGGCTGCGGGCATGCCCCGTCTGTCAGAATGTCGTGCACCTTGATCTTGCCCGTCGAAATCCCGGTAACCGCGGCATCGGCGGCGGCGATCATTTCCTGCGTCACCAGGCTCTTGTTGTTGTCGTCCAGAACCCAGTCCATGCCGCCGTCGGCCAAGCCGAGGACACGGACACCGGGCTTGAAGTCGCCGTCACGGGCGGTCTTGAAACTGTCGTAGACGGCATTGTCGACCCGCTTGCGGATCGAGGTCAGCACATGGCCCGGGTGCAGGCCGTTCTGGTTGGAGTCGGTGCCGATCCCCAGCACGCCTGCATCCGCCACGGCCTGCAGAACCCCGATGCCGGTGCCGCCCGCCGCCTGGATGATGACGTCGGCTCCGCGGCCGATCTGGCTGCGGGCCAGTTCCGCGCCCCGGGCCGGATCGGCAAAGGCCGCCGGCGTCGTGCCGGCCATGTTGTAGAGAACCTTGATGTCCGGATCGACCGAGTGCGCGCCGAGCTGATAGCCGCACAGGAAACGGCGGATGATCGGGATATCCATGCCGCCGACAAAGCCGACCGTGCCTGTCTTGCTGGCCATCGCCGCCAGAAGGCCGGCGATATAGGCGCCCTCGTTTTCCTTGAAGACGTAGGAGGCCACGTTCGGCGCATCGACGACCATGTCGACGATGGCAAAGGACGTGTCGGGAAATTCCTTCGCGGCCTGGGTGACGGACGAGGCCTGGTTGAAACCGATGGCCACGACCGGCTCATTGCCGCGGCTGGCGAAATTGCGCAGAGCCTGGAGACTTTGCGCATCCCGTTCCAGCTCGAACTCGCGGACCTTGGTCTTGAAGTCGTTCTCGAACCGCTGAACGCCCGCATAGGCGCTTTCGTTGAAAGATCCGTCGAATTTTCCGCCGACCGAATAGACGATCGCCGGATCCGCGACGGCGGCAGTGCCGGCAAGGATCAGGGCGCCGAAACCGGCCAGTGTCTTCGCAAACAGATTTTTCATGAAAAAGCTCCCGCTCCCGGCGCATCGATTGTTGATATTTTCAATAAACGATGACCGCCGCATCCGGGTCAATTCGGATGCGGCGGAAATGCGGGGATCAGAACGGGCAGTTCTGGTCGGCCATGTAATCATGGACCTGGATCGTGCCGGCGATGATATCGGCGGTGGCCTTGTCGACCGATGCCTTCATTTCCGGGGTGATAAGCTTCTCGTTGTTTTCGTCGAGCGCCCAGCCGATGCCGCCTTCGGCAAGACCCAGCACCTGGACGCCGGAGGTCCAGGCGTCGTTCTTGGCGTCTTCGAAGGCCTTGTAGACGGCCACGTCGACGCGCTTCAGCATGGAGGTCAGCACGGAGCCCGGATGCAGGCCGTTCTGGTTGCTGTCCACACCGATGCCGAGCTTGCCGGCGTCTGCGGCTGCCTGAAGGACACCGATCCCGGTGCCGCCGGCGGCGTGATAGACGACGTCGGCGCCGCGGTCGAACTGGGACTTGGCGAGTTCGCCGCCCTTGACCGGGTCGTTCCAGGCCGCGCCGGTGGTGCCGGTCATGTTTTCAAAGACTTCCGCGTCCGGATTGGCAGCGAGCACACCCTGCTTGTAGCCGCAGGCAAACCTGCGGATCAGCGGAATGTCCATGCCGCCGACGAAGCCGACCTTGCCGGTCTTGGAGGCTTCGGCCGCCAGCATGCCGACGATGTAGGAACCTTCCTGCTCCTTGAACACGATGGAGCGCACGTTCGGCAGATCGACGACCATGTCGACGATGGCAAACTGTGTGTCCGGGAATTCCTTGGCGACCTTTTCGATGGCGTTGGCCTGCGAGAAGCCGATCGCGACGATCGGGCTCTGGCCGCGCTTTGCGAAATTCCGCAGCGCCTGCTCACGCTGGGCATCGTTCTGGATTTCGAAATCGCGGTATTCGACGCCCGTGTCCGCCTTGAACTTCTCGGCGCCGTTGAAGGCGCCTTCGTTGAACGACTTGTCGAACTTTCCGCCGAGGTCGTACAGGACGGCCGGCTTGATATCCGCCGCCATGACAGCGGATGAAAACGCCATACCAGCCAGTGCGGCTGTAATCGTCAGGAGCTTTTTCACTTTACATGTCCTCCGACATTCCGGACCGCCCCTTCGGCGGACCCTTCGTTGACTTCCCCTCTCGGCCCGGACCGCGTCATGCGGAGCGGGCCAGCTGCAGTCCGATCTTGTCGCTCAAGGCCCTTGCCAGGGTCTCGTCGGCAACCAGATCGGTAATCACACCGGCACGCAGGGCCGCAAGGGCCGCATCCACCTTGCTCTCGCCGCCTGCCAGCGCAATAAGCCGCGCCCCCTTCACCTCGTTGAAATGGAGACCGACCGCGCAGTCGCCGAGAGAGACGGGAGCAATCTTTCCATCGATCGTCAGGAACCGGCCCATCAGATCGCTGACGGCGCCGCTGTCCATGAGATCGGCCTGTTCTTCCTTCGAAATCATGCCGCGCTGGATCAGATGACCTTCGTTCTCGACCGATCCGATGCCGACGATGAAGACGTCGGACCCGCGCGCACGGTCCATCAGGTTCTGGACACTGCGCTGGCCGAGGAACATGTCCTTCTCGTCGCGGCTTTCGGCAAAATAGGGAACCGGCAGGTAGTAGCCTTCGCCGCCGGTACGCTCCTGCATGCGCTGGACCACGTCGAACGGGTTGGCCGCAAGCGTGCGGGTCAGGGAGCCGGAGATGGAGATAATCTCGAGGTCGGGCCGGTTGACCTTGGGCATGGCCTCCACGGCCGCCTTTATGGTCCGGCCCATGCCGACACCGATGCGGCGGACCGTATTCGACGAGACGACATCGGACAGCACATGGGCCGCTGAAACCGCAACCGCGCGGATCGCGCCTTCCATGTCACCGCTGCCGAGATCGGGCGCAATGGTGCAGCTGTTCAGATTGAATTCGCCTGCAATGCGTTCTTCCAGTTCAAGGCATTCGAGCGGACGGCCTTCGATCTGGAACTTCACGAACCCGGCCTTCTGGGCATGGGCGATCAGGCGGTGCACCTTCGCCGGGGACATGCCCAGCTGCTTGGCGATTTCCCCCTGCGTGCGGCCGCCGACAAAGGACAACCAGGCTGCCCGGATCGCCAGGTAGTCCGTCCAATCGTCCTCGCGCGCCTGCATTTGAAGATCGCCCCCCTGTCCCTATCTGGTAATCAGGCCCTATCTCGCAATCAGGCCCCCTCGCGTCATCAGGCAGCCCGAAAGGAACCGGATTGCCGCCTGCCTCAAAAAGGCCGAGTGAAAAATTATTCACTCAATGCGAATTTCTTCAAGACTGCCTGTGGAACGCGCCTGCGTCAAGCTAAGAAATCGTAAATATTTTGAGCAAATGCCGTTTTTTTCATCACAAAATCTAGTCGGAAGGCAATTGTTCCAAGATAGGCAATTTTTGCCCACCTTACGCAGCGGCGAAGCCAAACCCGGCAATTTTTTCCTTGTTTGTAGGCAAATGATGCTTACCTGTGGGTAATGCGCACTTTGTGCACTTTTAATTTTGCCAGTTAAATCAGAATCCGGCAGCCTTGGCACAGCTATTGCACCGTTTATCTGGTTCGACAGCTAAGTGATTCTCGCGGATATCCGCGATTTTCACGATGATCGACGCACGAAAAACAAATCCATTGAACCGACTAGGGAGATCCATTGGAAACAGCGTGAGGTAAAAAGGAGAAAATCTATGCCTCTCAGAATGTGCAAAAACCCCATCGCGTCTGCCGGAAGTTTCTTCCTGGCGGCATTCATGACGGCCACCTGCGCGATTGCAGGCACCGCAAATGCGCCAAAAGGCGCTTTTCAGTTCGAGGCGTACGACCCTAACAAGGAAGTCGATGTCGAACTGGTCCTGGCCGTCGATATTTCTCAATCCATGGACACTGACGAGCAGGAGGTCCAGCGGGCAGGCTATGTCGCCGCGCTGACGTCCGCCGATTTTCTGGAAGCGATCAAGATCGGCCCCATCGGGCGGATCGCGGTCACCTATCTGGAATGGGGCGGCGTTGACGAGCACTTTGTCGTAGCCGACTGGACGGTTATCCAGGATCAGCAAAGCGCAGCAGCCTTTGCCACCATGATCGCCGAAGCCCCCCTGCGCCAGGTTCAACGGACATCCATTGCCTCGGCATTGCACAAGTCCGTCGAAATGGTTCAGACCAATGCGTATTCAGGTCTGCGTCAGGTGATCGACATTTCCGGTGACGGACCGAACAACCAGGGCGGTTCAGTTACGGAAGTGCGCGATCAGACAGTGGCAACGGGTGTCACAATCAACGGCCTGCCGTTGATGATGAAGGCGAACCAGAATTCCTGGCAGGCCATGCTTCAGCTCGATCACTATTACGAAGACTGCGTGATCGGCGGCCCGGGTTCCTTCGCCATTCCGGTACGTTCCAAGGAAGGCTTCGCGGACGCCATCCGTATGAAGCTGGTGATGGAAGTTGCCGGGGCCACGTTCGGAGATCCGCTTGTGAAACGGGTTGCCGGGCGCGAACCGATCCGCTGCGGCCTGTTCGACTAAAGGGTTTCGCCTGAAAGGTCAGGGCACGCGCCCTCGGCCGAACGAACCTCGCTGGAAGGTTCCTTGCGCTGACAAGCGAATGCGATGGCTTGTGCCTCTGCCAGGCATCCGCAGGTCATCGTCGCAAATTCCCTGTCCGCCACGACCTGCAGCGTGGTGCGGAAGCCGTTTCCTGCAGCCCATCCTCAGACCTTCCAACAGGTCTTTTCCTGCTTCCTTTGCGCTCCTCCCGCCATAACGGTACATCTGTTGCATTCAAAACGCCGATGTCCGGAGACGTAATCATGGCTAATCGACCCATCCTGGCTCTCGTGGCCCATGACGCCAAGAAGGATGCGATGGTGGAATTCGCCAGACGCAATCGGGACAAGCTGGCCGACTTCCGCCTCGTGGCGACCGGCACCACCGGCGGCCGGATCGCCGAAGCCTGCCCGGAACTCGACATTACCCCGTTCAAGAGCGGGCCGCTCGGAGGCGACCAGCAGATCGGGGCAATGATTGCCGACGGCAACCTTCACGGCCTGATCTTTTTCGTCGACCCGCTGACGCCCATGCCCCACGACGTGGATGTCAAGGCGCTGATGCGGCTTGCGCTTGTCTACGACTTGCCCATGGCGCTCAATTTGTCGACGGCGGAAATTCTGCTTCGTTCCGCCCGCCTGACCGGTCTAAAAACAACCTCAACAACGCCCGAGATCGATCTTTTCCGTTCATGAAAATGTCCCTGCCGTCCGCCACGTCCTTTGCCTTTCCCGTTCTCGTCGCCGATATCGGCGGCACGAATGCGCGCTTTGCCCTGGTCGACCACGCGCAAGCGGAAACGGACCTGCTCGCATCGGCGGCCACCGCGGACCATCCCGATATCGCTTCGGCGATCAAGGCCGCGCTTTCAAAGACCTCCAAGGCGGCGCCGCGGACAGCCATCGTTGCGGTCGCAGGTCCGGTGACCGGCAACCGGATCCCGCTGACGAACGCGGACTGGGTCATCGAACCGCTGAAGATGATTGCCGAGCTTGGGCTCGACGATGTCATCATCCTGAATGATTTCGAGGCGCAGGCGCTCGCCCTGCCGGGACTGACAGACGATGCCCTGGAACAGATCGGCAGCGGCACGGCGCGGCCGAACACCACGAAATTCGTGCTCGGACCGGGTACCGGTCTGGGGGCGGCCGCCATGATTCATGCCGCCGACACCTGGATCCCGGTCCCCGGCGAGGGCGGACATGTGGAACTGGGCCCGGTGAGTGCCGAAGACTACCTGATCTGGCCCCATATCGAGCGCCTTGGCGGGCGGATCGGCGCCGAGCAGGCCCTGAGCGGTACCGGCCTGCCCCGGCTGGCCAGGGCGGTCGCCGCGTCCATGTCCATGGAACGGGACTTCGCCTCAGCCGCCGATATCACCGAAGCCGCCGATGCCGGAGACACTGTCGCAGTGAAGACGCTGGAAGTCTTTGCAAGCGGCCTCGGCCGCGTGGCCGGCGACTTTGCCCTGTCGCTGCTGGCCCGGGGCGGTGTCTATATTACCGGCGGCGTCACGCCCTATATCGCGCGGTTTCTCACCAGCGGCGCCTTCAGGACGTCATTCGAAGCCAAGGCGCCGCATGAGGCTCTGGTCGGATCGATCCCGACCTTCATCGTCCGTCATGCCAATCCGGCGCTCGAAGGGCTGGCCGCCTTTGCCCGCACGCCGCATCGCTTCGCCGTCGACATGGGCGGGCGGCGCTGGCGTGCAAAAGCGCAGGCCTCCGCCTGACACTCACCGATGGCTAAAACCAGATCCTTCGCCACGCCCCTGCCCGTCGACGGCGTCCTGCCGCAATTGCTCGACGCATTGGAGGAAAGTCCGAATGCCGTCCTCGTCGCCGAACCCGGCGCCGGCAAGACAACGCGCGTTCCGCTTGCCCTTCTCGATGCCCCGTGGCGGGGTGACGGCAAGATCCTTGTGCTGGAGCCGCGCCGGCTTGCCGCGCGCGCGGCCGCCCGGCGGATGGCTTCGGAACTCGGAGAGTCGGTCGGCGAAACCGTCGGCTACCGGGTGCGCATGGAAACGAAGGTCAGCGCCAGGACACGGATCGAGGTCATCACCGAAGGGGTGTTCACCCGCCTGATCCTCGATGACCCGGAACTGTCCGGCGTTGCCGCAGTTCTTTTCGACGAATTCCACGAACGGTCTCTTGATGGCTACCTGGGGCTGGCGCTGGCGCTCGATGTGCAAGGCGCGCTGCGCGAGCACCTGAGGCTGCTGCCCATGTCGGCAACCCTCGATGCGGCGGCCGTCGCAGGCCTTCTGGGCGATGCCCCGGTCATCGAAAGCAAGGGCCGGAGTTTTCCGGTAGAAACCCGCTATCTCGGCCGCAAGGCGGAAGAGCGGATCGAACCGCAGGTCGCCCGCGCCGTGCGCCAGGCCCTCGGCGAGGAGACCGGTTCGATCCTGGTGTTCCTGCCCGGCCAGGGAGAGATCCGCCGCACCGCGGAGATGCTCGGCGACAAGCTGCCCGCAGGCTGCCTGTTGGCGCCGCTTTACGGCGCGCTCGATGCAAAGGCGCAGGATCTGGCGATCCGCCCTGCCCCGGCCGGCACGCGCAAGATCGTGTTGGCCAGCGCCATCGCCCAGACATCTCTCACCATCGAGGGCGTGCGTGTCGTCATCGACAGCGGCCTGTCCCGAGTGCCCAGATACGAGCCCCAGACCGGGCTGACGAGGCTGGAGACCGTGCGTGTGTCGCGTGCTTCCGCCGACCAGCGGCGCGGCCGTGCCGGACGAACCGAACCCGGCGTCTGTTACCGGCTCTGGGACGAGGCGCAGACCGTCTCCCTTGCCGCATCGGAAGCACCGGAAATCCTCGAGGCCGATCTGTCGGGCCTTGCGCTCGATCTGGCAGCCTGGGGAACGATGGATCCGGGGCAGCTTAAATTCCTCGATCCGCCTCCGGCCGCAGCCTGGTCCGAGGCTACGCAACTGCTCAAGGCGCTCCATGCACTCGACGACAACGGGCACCTGACCGACCAGGGCAAGGCGCTCGCCCGGCTGCCCCTGCAGCCGCGGCTGGCCCATATGCTCGACCGCGCCGCATCCCGGGGCGAGGGCCTGACCGCGGCAATGATTGCAGCACTCCTCTCCGAGCCCGGACTTGGCGGACCGGATCCAGATCTCAGGGTCCGGCTGCGGCGCCTCAGGGACGACAAAAGCCCGCGTGCGCGGGATACCCGTCTGCTGGCGGAACGCTGGCACAAGCTGGCCGGCGGATCGGACAAACGAATAGAACCGGAGGACGCCGGCGTTCTGCTTGCCAACGCCTATCCCGACCGGGTCGCCCAGGCGCGCGGCCAGCGCGGCCGGTTCCGGCTTGCAAACGGCCGCGGAGCGGAACTGCCGGAAGAGCATCCGCTGGCGGGCGAACCGTTCCTGACTATCGCCGATATCCAGGGGAAGGCCGCCAGCGGCCGGATCATGCTGTGCGCGCCGATCACGAAGGCAGAGATCGAAGAGCTGTTTACCGAGGACATCGTCGAGGAAGACGAGGTCCGCATCGAGAAGGAAGGCGCTCTGAGGGCCCGGCGCGTGCGTCGCTACGGGGCCGTCGAGCTCGAGACCAGGCAGATCAGCACCCCCGACCCGGAAGCGGTTACCCGTGCCCTGCTCGGTGAGGTACTCCGGCGCGGGGTTAGCCGCCTGCCCTGGACCAAGGACCAGCTGCGCCTGCGCGCCCGTATCGGCTACCTGCGCGCCAACGGCGAGAGTGATCTGCCGGATCTGTCTGACGACGCGCTGGCAAATACGCTCGACGACTGGCTCGGTCCGTTTCTCGCCGGCAAGACCAGCGTTTCGGCCATTGATGCCGCCTGTCTCGGCGATGCGCTGGCGGCCCTGCTTCCGTTCGATGCCGCCTCCCGGCTCGACCGGCTGGCGCCGTCCCATTTCACCGCGCCGACGGGCAGCAAGGTGCCGATCGACTATGGCGGCGAAACCGGACCCGCGATATCCATCCGTGTGCAGGAACTCTTCGGCCTCGACCGCCACCCTTCAGTCTGCAACGGCCGGATTCCGCTGACGCTGGAGCTTCTGTCCCCCGCCCAGCGCCCGATCCAGATCACGCGGGACCTCCCCGGCTTCTGGGCCGGATCCTGGGCCGATGTGAAGGCGGAGATGAAGGGCCGCTATCCGAAGCACCCCTGGCCGGACGATCCGACCTCGGCCGAGGCGACCCGCAGGGCCAAGCCGAGGGGCACATGAGGGGGCATTCGGGGTCGAGCGCACCAGCAACGTTACGCAATCATATCTGACTGCATTGATGCTCTTCCGTCGTGGAGAATTGCCCGGAGTACGATAGACGATATCTTGGAGCAACGCCCCACCCACGATTGTCATCCCCGGCAAGCGGAGCGCGACCGGGGACCCAGTACGCCGTGTCCTCTGAGTTCAATCAGCCGGCCTCACGGATTACTGGATCCCGGCTCTCCGCTTACGCTCCGGCCGGGATGACAACCGGGGGCATAAATATCCCCTACTCGTCCGACGCCGCGACCAGGCTTGCGTTGCCGCCGGCAGCCGCCGTGTTGATCGAGACGACCTGCTCCAGCGCGTAGCGATGGAGGTAGCCCGGGCCGCCTGCCTTGGGGCCGGTGCCGGAAAGGCCCGAGCCGCCGAAGGGTTGCGTGCCGACGACCGCGCCGATGGTATTGCGGTTGACGTAGACGTTGCCGACGGACAGCCGGTCGACGACCTTCTTGACCATGGCGTCGATGCGGCTGTGAACGCCGAGCGTCAGGCCGTAGCCGGTCGCGGCGATGGAATCGAGCACCTTGTCGAGATCCTTCGCGCTGTAGCGCACCACGTGGAGCACGGGACCGAAGACCTCGCGGGTCAGGGCCTCCGCCCGGTCCAGTTCGATGATATGCGGCGCCACCCAGGTTCCCGACCCCAGCCCTTCGGGGGCTGCCGGGCCGGCATAACGCAGTTTCTGCGTGATCTTCATGTCGTCGACATGGTCGAGGATCCCGTCGCGGGCTTCCGCGTCGATGACCGGACCGATGTCGGTGGACGGCAGCTTCGGATCGCCGAGGGTCAGTTCCTTCGCCGCGCCCTCCAGCATCTCCAGAAGGCCGTCGGCGACATCGGACTGGACGTAGAGCAGCCGCAGCGCAGAGCAGCGCTGACCGGCAGAGCGGAAGGCCGACATCATGACGTCGTCGCACACCTGTTCGGGCAATGCCGTCGCATCGACCAGCATGGCATTGATACCGCCGGTTTCCGCAATCAGGGGAACGATGGGCCCCCGTTTTTCCGCCAATGTCCGGTTAATCGCCCAGGCGGTTTCGGTGGAGCCGGTAAAGGCGACACCACCGACGAGCGGATCCGACGTCAGGGCCGCCCCCACCGCGCCGTCTCCCGGCACCAGCAGGAAGGCATCATCCGGCACGCCCGCTTCATGCAGCAGCTTTGCCGCCTCGAATGCAATCAGCGGCGTCTGTTCGGCGGGCTTTGCCACCACCGCGTTACCGGCGACAAGCGCGGCGGTCACCTGTCCTAAGAAGATCGCCAGCGGGAAGTTCCAGGGCGAGATGCAGACGAAGACCCCGCGGCCGCGATAACGGTAGCGGTTTTCCTCACCGGTCGGTCCGGGCATCAGCTGGCCGGCACCGAACAGGGTCCGCGCCTCGGCGGCGTAATAGCGGCAGAAGTCGACCGCCTCGCGGATTTCAGCCAGGCCGTCCGGCAGGGTCTTGCCCCCTTCCACGCACAGGATGGCCATGAGCCGGTCACGGTTTTCTTCCAGGAGATCCGCCATTTTGTCGAGCGCGGCGGCGCGGTCTTCCACCGGCCGGCGCGACCAGCTTTCGAAGCCCTTTGCAGCAGCCTTCATCGCCGCCTTCACCATTTCGGCATCCGCCTGGACAACGGTTCCGGCAACGGTCCTGCCATCGACAGGCGAGACGACATTTTCGGCAGCCCCCGACGGTTTGATGCCCGGAATGAGCGGCCGGGCCTGGACCGCCGGAAAGGCCGTTTGCGACAGGCCTTCGGTGAGCTTCAGGCGCTCTTCGCCGTAGCCGAATTCCAGACCGGCGGAATTCTTCCGGCTGTCGCCGTAAAGGCCGTCCGGCATCGGAATGGAGTGGTTGACGGCGTGCGCCCCGCTTTCCAGGATTTCGGCCGGCCGCTTCAGGAGCCTGGCCACGGAAACGGAGCTGTCGCCGACAATGGTGACGAAGGACGAGTTGGCGCCGTTTTCCAGAAGCCGGCGCACCAGATAGGCAAGCAGGTCCTTGTGACCGCCGACCGGCGCATAGATCCGGCACGGATAACCGTCGCGCTCGGTTACGGACCTGAACAGGCTTTCGCCCATGCCGTGGAGGCGCTGGAACTCGTAACCTTCGCTGTCGCCGGCAAGTTCGGCGATCTGGGCGACCGACAGGGCGTTGTGGGTGGCGAACTGCGGGTAGAGCACGTCCCGGGCCTCGAGCATCCGCTTGGCGCAGGCCAGATAGGAAAGATCGGAGGCCGCCTTGCGGGTGAAGACCGGATAACCCTTCAGGCCGCGCTCCTGGGCGCGCTTGATTTCGGTATCCCAATAGGCGCCCTTGACCAGGCGCACCATGAGCTTGCGGTTGCGCGCACGCGCGGCAGAGACCAGCCAGTCGATAACGTGGATCGCCCGCTTCTGGTAGGCCTGCACCGCAAGGCCGAACCCGTCCCAGCCGTCCGTCACCGAATCGGCCAGAACCGCCGCGATCACGTCGAGCGAGATTTCCAGACGGTCCGCCTCTTCGGCATCCACGGTCAGGTTGAGCTCGTATTTACGGGCGAGACGAACAAGGTCCAGCAGGCGTGGCACCAGTTCGTCGCGGGTGCGCTCGCCCTTGACCGCCTCGTAGCGGGGGTGGAGTGCCGACAGCTTGACGGATATGCCCGGACGGTCGGGCAGCTTTTTCGAGCCGGCCGATTTGCCGATGGCCTCGATGGCATCCGCATAGGAGCGGAAGTAGCGGTCCGCATCCGCCATGGTGCGCGCGCCTTCGCCGAGCATGTCATAGGAATAGCGGTAGCCCTTGGCTTCCTGCGCCTTTGCCCGGTCGAGCGCCTTGTGAATGGTCTCACCCAGGACGAACTGGTGGCCAAGCAGGCGCATCGCCTTTCGGGTTGCGGTGCGCACCGCGGGCATGCCGAGGCGTTTGACGAGGGCCGACAGGATCGTCTGCGGCGTATCGCCCGGATGCAGCAGGCGGGAGGTGATGCCCAGCGCCCAGGAAGACGCCGAAATGAGCCAGGTGTCGGATTTCGCGACACTCGGATCGTCGAACCGGGCGGCGGCGAGCTTGTCCTCGATCAGCTTGTCGGCGGTGGCCGCGTCCGGCACCCTGAGCAGGGCTTCGGCCAGCACCATCATGGCCAGACCTTCGCGCGTCGTCAGGCCGAATTCGCGCATGAAGTCTTCCACGCCGCCGAGGCCGACCGGCGTGGAACGGATGTCCTGAATATAGGTCGTGGTCCGTTCGTCGATACGGGCTTCCAGCTCGGGCGAAAACGCGGTCTCGGCGAGAAGGCCGCGGACCAGCTTTTCATCGTCCGGCGCATAGGCGGCACGGAAGGGCGGCAAATCCATGGATTCCAAAACCAATGCGGGGGCGCTTGCTTGTACTGGCACGGCCACATCTCCCTTGAAAAATCCGGCGCAGACAGCCATGCGCCTTATATTCTCAATAATATGCGCATTTTTCTTTTCTTTCTCGCTAATTTTTTCCTATTTTCTGGCGTTTTCATTTTCTCAAGGGGCTTTTTATGGAGAAAATCACAGGCCTGGACAGGACTGACCGCAAAATCCTCAAGGTGCTGCAGACCGACGGCAGGATCACGAATACCGAGCTTGCGGACCGGGTCCACCTGTCGCCGACCGCGACGGCGGAACGGATGAAGCGGCTCATGCGGGACGGCTATATCGACCATTTTTCCGCCCATCTGGCGCCGAACAAGGTCGGCCGCGGGCTGCTGGTCTTTGTCGAGGTCAAGCTGGAGCGAACGCTGCCGGAAATCTTCGATGCCTTCAGGATCGCGGTGGAGCGCGCGCCGGACATCCTGGAGTGCCACATGGTCGCTGGTGGATTCGACTATCTCATCAAGAGCCGGGTGGCCGACATGGAACACTACCGGCAGTTCCTGTCCGATGTGGTTCTGGCTCTGCCCGGCGTCCGCGAGACCCATACCTACGCGGTGATGGAGGAAATCAAGGAAACCCACGTGCTGCCGATCTGAGCCGGAGGACCGATATCGCGCAAAACTCACAAAGCCTTGTCTTGACCGCGCCGTGCCCAATGGGCGACAGAAGGCATAAGAAGAAACAGGGGGTTAGCCGATGTCCTTGAAACGTCTCATGCCGATTGCCGCAGCTCTGGCCCTGACGGCCTCCATGGCGCAGGCCCAGTCCGCCAGGGATGCATCCTGGGACGACATCACCGCGGCGGCGCGCGGGCAGACGGTCTACTTCCACGCCTGGGGCGGGGAACCGCGGATCAACGCCTATATCGACTGGGCGGCCGGCGAGGTCAAAGACCGCTACGGCGTCACGGTCAAGCATGTGAAGGTCGCCGACACGGCCGGCACGGTGACCCAGATCGTGGCGGAAAAGACCGCCGGCCGGACGACGGGCGGTGCGGTCGACCTGGTCTGGATCAACGGCGAGAATTTCAACACGCTGAAATCCCAAGGCCTGCTTGCCGATCCGGGCTGGGCGCAGACACTGCCGAACTGGAAATATGTGGACGTTGAGGGAAAGCCGACGGTTCTTTCCGATTTCACCGTTCCGACCGATGGTCAGGAAAGCCCCTGGGGCATGGCGAAGCTGGTCTTCATGTATGACAGCGCAAGGCTTGCCGAACCGCCGCGCAGCCTTGACGCGCTGGCAGCCTACGCCGCCGAGCATCCGGGCCGGGTGACCTATCCGCAGCCACCGAACTTCTACGGCTCGACCTTCCTGAAGCAGATCCTGATTTCGAAGATCGACGACCGCAGCAAGCTGGAAAAGCCGGTCGATCCGGACCGGTTCCAGCAAGATGTCGCACCGCTGTTTGCCTATCTCGACAAGATCCATCCCGACCTCTGGCGCAAGGCGGAGGCCTTCCCGGCCAATGCGGCGGAGATGCGCCGGCTGCTTGCGGACGGCGAACTGGATATCGCCTTCACCTTCAACCCGGGCGATGCCTCCAGCGCCATCGCCAACGGCGAACTTCCCGATACGGTGCGCAGCTTCGTTCTTACCGGCGGAACCATCGGCAACACCCATTTCGTCGCCATTCCCTTCAACAGCTCGGCCAAGGAAGGCGCCAAGGTCCTGGCGAACTTCCTGCTGTCACCGGAAGCCCAGGCGCGCAAGCAGGACCCGGCCGTGTGGGGTGATCCGACCGTCCTGAAGATCTCAAGCCTGCCGGAGAATGACCGGGCGCGTTTCGAGGCGATCGATCTCGGCATCGCCACGCTCGGCCCGGATGAGCTCGGGCCCACCCTTCCCGAACCGCACCCGAGCTGGGTCGCGGCCATCGAAAAGGCCTGGGCCGCACGCTACGGCGGATCCTGAAGACCGGCCGTGACACGACAGCCGGCCCTCCTGCAACGCGCGCTGCCGACCGCGGTCATCCTGTTGCTGATCGCCGGGCCGGTCTGCCTCGGGCTGGCGGGCACCCTGCTGCCGGCCTTCGGCTATCTGCCCGCACTCGGCGGGTCGGTCCTGTCCCTCGACCCGTTCCGGGCCGTCTTGAGCGAACCGGGTATCGGCCTGTCGCTGGCGCTGAGCCTGGGCACAGGTCTTGCCGCGACGGCCATCTCCCTGGCGATCGTCGCGCTTTTTACGGCCGCCTGGTTCGAGACGCGGGTTTTCAAGGCGATGACCCGTTTCCTGTCACCGCTGCTGTCGGTTCCCCACGCGGCGGCGGCCATCGGTCTTGCCTTCGTGATCGCACCGTCCGGGCTGATCGTGCGGCTGCTGTCGCCCTGGGCGACCGGGTTTGACCGTCCGCCGGACCTGCTCATCATCCACGATCCGCTGGGGCTGACCATGACGGCAGGGCTGATCGCGAAAGAGGTGCCGTTCCTGTTCCTGATGACGCTTGCCGCCCTGCCGCAGACGGAGGCCCGGCGCCATTTGCGGATCGCGGCGAACCTTGGTTACGGCCGCATGGCCGGCTTCTTCAAGGTGGCGCTGCCGCAGATCTATCCGCAGATCCGTCTGCCCGTGCTGGCGGTGCTGGCCTATTCGACCTCGGTCGTCGATGTCGCCCGGATCCTTGGGCCGACGACACCGGCTCCGCTCGCCCCCAGGATCATCGACTGGATGGCCGATGCCGATCCGGCGCTGCGCTTGCAAGCCTCCGCGGGGGCGGTGCTGCAGCTGCTTTTGAGTGTAGGTGCGATCCTCATCTGGCGCTTCGGCGAAATTCTGTGCAGCCGGATCGCCCGGTCCGGGAGGAGTAGCGGCCGACGGTATTCCCGCGACGCGGCGATGCGGCAGATGGCGGCCGTTCCCGTCGGCCTCCTGATCGCCGCCATGGTCGCAGCCCTCGCCGCGCTGGCTCTGTGGTCGCTGACAGCAGGCTGGTGGTTCCCGCAAGCCTTCCCGACAGCGCTGACGCTGCGCCATTGGGCCGGCCTTTTTCCAGGCGGAAGTCACCTTGTCGGCGATACGCTCCTCATTGCCTTGCCGGCAGCCGTGGTTGCGATCGCGCTTATCGTCTGGCAGCTGGAACTGTGGACCCGGACCGGACCCCGGCGACGCCATGCCGCGTTCAGAAATCTCATGTTCCTGCCGCTTCTGGTGCCGCAGATTTCCTTCCTGTTCGGCCTGCAGGTGCTGTTTCTCGTGGCGGGATGGGACGGTACCTATGTCGCCGTGGCGCTGACGCATCTGGTTTTCGTCCTGCCTTATGTCTTTCTTGCCCTGTCCGATCCCTGGGACCATCTCGACCCACGCCTTGCCAAGGTCGCGGCGACCCTGGGCGCTTCGCAAAACCGAATCCTGTGGTCTATCCGCCTGCCGATGCTCTTGCGTCCGCTGATGGTGGCGGCGGCGATCGGCTTTGCCGTTTCCATCGGCCAGTATCTGCCGACCCTGATGATCGGTGCGGGACGGATCGCCACGATCACCACCGAAAGCGTGGCGCTTGCAAGCGGGGGCAGCCGGTCGGTCGCAGCCGTCTACGCCATGCTTCAGCTGATGCTGCCGCTGCTCGGCTTCGTACTGGCAAGCGTCGTGCCCGCGATTGCCTTCCGGCATCGACTTGCCCTCAGACTTCAACGATAAGACGGTCATGGCAGACTTTCCGCCCCCTGCGTCCGGACTGAAGCTGGACCACGTCGAAATCGACCTCGAAACAAGGCGTCTGGTGACACTTGACCGGCTGGTCCCGCCCGGCGAGGTGCTGACCGTGATGGGAGACAGCGGCAGCGGGAAATCGTCTCTTCTGGATTTCGTCGCCGGGTTCCTGGCCCCCGCGTTCCGGGCGAGAGGGCGGATCTGGCTGGATGGTGTGGAGATCACGTCGCTTCCGCCCCAGGAACGAAAAGTCGGACTGATGTTTCAGGCGCCCCTTCTGTTTCCTCACATGTCGGTCGGCGAGAATCTCCTGTTCGGCCTGGACAGGAGCAAGGATCAGGACCGAGGGCAGCGCCGCACCCTTGCCGAGGACGCCCTGCGCGACGTCGGGCTCGCCGGTTTCTTCGATCGCGATCCGGCAACCCTGTCCGGCGGCCAGCAGACGCGGGTCGCCCTGATGCGGCTGCTTCTCGCCGAGCCGGGGGCACTCCTGCTCGACGAGCCGTTTTCAAGCCTCGATCAGACCCGGCGCGCCGATCTCCGCAATCTGGTCTTTTCCAAAGCACGCGAAAAAGGCCTGCCGATCTTGCTGGTCACCCACGACCCGGACGATGCCGAAGCCGCCGGCGGCGCAATGGTCCGGCTTTAGACGCAATAGACCTGGCTCAGCCTGCCGCGTTCGCAGGTGCCGCCTGCAGCAGCGCATAATTGTCGATGCCGATCTGCTCGATCAACTGAAGCTGGGTTTCGAGGAAATCGATGTGGCTTTCCTCGTCCGCCAGAAGGGTTTCGAACAGCTCCATGGAGACATAGTCCCCGCATTCGCGGCAGACCTGACGCGCCTCGTGATAGAGGGACCTGGCGACATATTCGCCCGCGAGGTCGCATTCGATGCATTCCTTGAGCGACTGGCCGATGCGCATCGGATCGAGCACCTGCAGGTTGGGCAGGCCTTCCAGGAAGATGATCCGGTCGATGATCCGGTCGGCATGGCCGCGCTCTTCTTCCGATTCCTCTTTTTCCTTGGCGGCGAGTTTGGTGTAGCCCCAGTCCGCCATGAGGTTTGCATGCAGCCAGTACTGGTTGACCGCCGTCAGTTCATGGCGCAGCGCCTTGTTCAGATATTCGATAACCCTCGGTTCGCCCTTCATGATGCCCTCTCCGTTATCGCCTGCGGTTGCCGGCGGCCTTTAATCTTGCATAGCCGCTCCCTGAGCCGCCGTCTTTTGCGTCCTCGTGAATGATTTGAATGACAGCCGGAAAACAGCTGCCGCAACGGGGCCTGCAGCCCAGATGCCGGAACACGGCGCCGGGGGTGGGCACCTTGCCGTTCGGGTCGGCACGCATCTCTTCCGCCGCCTTGCGAAGCTGCGCGTCCGACAACACATTACAGGAACAGATGATCATTCCGGGCCCCGGGCCGTTTTGTCCTAAATCGTGAACTCACATAAAAAACGCGACAAAAGCCCGGCCCCGCAGACCCGTCGCAAGTTTCTGAAAACCGGACGATTTTCCGAAACGCCGCGCCAATAATGCCACTAATTTCGTTCGCGCCAACCCTGCTTCGTTTATGAACTCCCAATCGGGCTCATTCTGGCATAGAAAGGTTGGTCCGCATAAACTAAAGTAACCTGAAAAAGTCAACTTTAACCTGCCAGGTTCCACATTGAGGCAAAGCCCGCATGAGTGACAGCAATCCGATCGATGAGCGTCGAACCGTCGTCCTGACCGGCGCAAGCCGGGGGATCGGCCACGCGACCGTGAAGCGGTTTTCCGCCGCCGGCTGGCGTGTCATCACCTGTTCGCGGCACGCCTTTTCCGACAAGTGCCCCTGGCCGATGGGACCGGAGGACCATATCCAGGTGGACCTGTCGGACCCGGAAAATCTCGGCTACGCGATCCAGGAAATGCGCAAGCGCCTTGAGCCGCACGGATCGAAGCTGCATGCGCTGATCAACAATGCCGGCATCAGTCCCAAGGGCGACGACGGCGACCGGCTGGATTCCCTGACGACCTCGATGCACATCTGGCGTCACGTCTTCCAGGTCAATTTCTTCGCACCGATCATGCTGGGCCGCGGGCTGTTCAAGGAACTGAAGAATGCCGGCGGGTCGATCGTGAACGTGACCTCCATCGCAGGCAGCCGGGTGCACCCGTTCGCAGGCACCGCCTATGCGACCTCCAAGGCGGCTCTGGCGTCGCTGACGCGCGAAATGGCGGCTGATTTCGGACCGCACGGCATCCGGGTAAACGCGATTGCGCCGGGAGAGATCGACACGTCCATCCTGTCGCCGGGCACGGAAAAACTGATCGAGGAAATTCCGCTTCGCCGCTTGGGACGGCCGGACGAAGTGGCCGACACGATCCACTTCCTGTGCACCTCGCCCTCGTCTTACGTCACGGGTTCGGAGATCCACATCAACGGCGGGCAACATGTCTAGGTTGCATGATTTTCGCAAAGCCGGTCGCGCAAAATTCAGTCGTGCAGGAATTTTCGACGAAACGGGACACTCCGGTGTTCAAATCTCCAATGACCCTCGGACGAGGTATTGACTCAAATACTAATAATTAAAAGAGCTTAGCTGCTGTAAAATCTACTCATAAGCGGATACTCTATATATTAATTATTTTTTCGCTCACCGGCGCCCGAACACAACCGTTACATGAATTCTTACACAATATTCGATTTACATTATTTTCACCAATCTACACGACAGTTTCCCCAAAACGAAC
This sequence comes from Roseibium aggregatum, assembly GCF_014692675.1. Classification (GTDB taxonomy): domain Bacteria; phylum Pseudomonadota; class Alphaproteobacteria; order Rhizobiales; family Stappiaceae; genus Roseibium; species Roseibium aggregatum_C. Next base: position 233,405 of record NZ_JABFCZ010000001.1, read on the forward strand.
AGCAATTCCTGAAGTTGCTAGGTGGGGTAACCTATGAAATACATCCTTAAATGGCTGGTCGATCTGCGCTTTGGCTACAAGGTCAGCGGCGGCTTCGGCGCCATCCTCGTCCTGACCGCCATCGTGGGCGCCGTCGGCTTTTTTGCAATCCTGAACCTGTCGTCGCGGTTTGAAGTTGCCGACCAGGCCGCCCAGGTCTCCAGCCTGATGCAGGCAACATCGCTCAAGCGCGAGGCATTCCTGACGGATGCCAGTGCGGAGGCCGCAGATGCCACGCGGCAGGAAATCCAGCAGCTCGCGGATGCCTTGAACCGGCTGCAGGAGACCGCCAGCGGTGAAGGCGATGCCGGAACCCAGGTGGCCGATGCGGCATCCGCCGTTTCTGACTTTGCCTCCACCTTCGACGAAGTCGTCACGCTGACCGATCAGCAGTCGATGCGTCTTGCCACCCTGCTGGAGGCAACGGACGCCCTTGCCGGCCAGGCCGACCGCATCAAGGACACCGTCTTGACGACGGAAAAGGGCATCCGGGAGGAAGTCACCAATGCCAATAAGGATCTGGAGACCGCAAACGAACTGGCGCGCCACGTCTTCGCCCTGCAGGAACAGGCCTTTGCCATTCAGCTTACCTATCTGAAGGCCAGCGGGAACCTCTCCGGCGCGCAGCTGGACGAATCTCTGCAAACGACCGACAGCATTGCGTCCGAGGCGGCGTTGCTGACGACCCAGAAATTTGCCGGCATGTCCTCGGACAATTTCGACCTCCTTGCCAAAGAAGCGAATACGCTCAAGGAGAACCTCACGAAAATGACCGGTGATCTCGGGTTCGCCGAAGCCTTCGAGGTCAAGGAAGTCGCCGGCACAGCAATCGAAAAGATCATCGATGTCGCTCGTGAAATCCGCTTCCAGCTGCTTCCTGCTGTCAAGAACGCCAAGACGGTCGCCCAGTCGAATGCAATGAAGCTTGAGAGCATTCGCGTAATCAAGGAACAGGCGACCAAGCTCGATGAACTTTCCATGCAGTCGCGGACCGAAGTCCTCAACCTTTTCGGCGGGTTCGGTGCGACCGACACGAAGCCGGTAGAGGACAAGGTCGGTGAACTGGTTGCGATCGAGGAAGCTCTGACCGGCTCGTCCCAGTTCCTCCCCGCGGTGAAGGAAGTTACCGGAGAAATCGCCGAAGCGATCGTGACCTTCGACAAGGCCTTCAAGGAAATGGTCACTTCGAAAGCGGATCTGCAGGCGCGGCGGGAACAGCTCGACAATCTGACGGCCACGGTGAACCAGCAGATTGCCTCGCTCACGTCTTCCCAATCCCATAATGCCCGCAATGCAGGACAGACGGCCCTGACGACGATTGGCATCACGATCCTTCTGGCCATCGTTGCCGGCTTTGCAATGGCCTTCGTCCTCAATCTTGCGATCACACGCCCGATCCGCGGAATGACATCGGTCATGTCCGCCCTGGCAGACGGCAACAATGACGTCGACATCGTCGGCCTGGACCGCGGCGACGAGATCGGCGACATGAGCCGGACCGTTCAGGTCTTCCGCGACAATGCGCTGGAACGGGCGCGGCTCCAGGAAGAAAGCGCAAGAGAAGAGCAGGCGCGCCTGCAACGCCAGGAGCGGATAGACGGTCTCATCTCCTCTTTCCGGGCGACGGCCGAAGAGGTGATCGGCTCGGTCGGGCAGACCGCCGACGGGCTGGACAAGACCGCGAATGCGCTGACGGAAATCGCACGCGACAGTTCCAACCACGCCAGCGAGACGCTGACTTCATCCGACGAGGCGACCCGCAACGCACAGGCGGTTGCGAGCGCGGCCGAGGAACTGGCCGCTTCCATCGGCGAAATCTCACGCCAGGTTTCCCAGACGACGGAAGTTGTCGGCAGGGCGACGGTCGGCACCCAGAAAACCAACGAGAAGGTCGAGGGACTTGCCGCATCGGCCGCAAAGATCGGCGAGGTCGTGACCTTGATCCAGGCGATTGCCGAACAGACCAACCTCCTGGCGCTGAATGCCACCATCGAGGCGGCACGTGCAGGCGAAGCGGGCAAGGGCTTTGCCGTGGTGGCGGCCGAAGTCAAGGAACTCGCCACCCAGACCTCCAAGGCGACGGAGGAAATCAGCCAGCAGATCAGCGCCATCCAGGGCGCGACGGAAGAGTCGGTGCGCGCCATCGGCGAGATCACGCAAATCATGGACGAGGTCAACAATTACACCTCGACCATCGCTGCCGCGGTCGAAGAGCAAGGTGCTGCGACCACCGAGATCTCGCAGAACGTCCAGCGCGCGGCGGAGGGCACCCAGTCGGTCTCCTCCGCGATCTCGCAGCTCTCCCAGGCTGTCGATCACACCTCGTCTTCCGCCGACCTCGTTCTGTCGGCTTCCGGCGAGCTCAACGAGAAGACCGGCCGGCTCAAGCTGGAAGTCGACCAGTTCCTGGCCGGCGTGGCGGCAGCTTAGGATCAGGACACAGCAACAGGGGGCGGCCGCACGGGCCGCCCTTTTTGTATCTGTTCCTGAAATCTAGAACAGGCCGCCGAGACGATAGGTCAGGACGAGCGAAATGCAGGCCTTCACCTCTTCGACCGGGAGTTCCCGGCCTGCGGAAAACAGAAGGCCGCGCTTGCCGTCGAACACGAACGTATTCGGGTAGAGGTCCGTGACCCTTTCCGCAATGCTGGTGCGGCAATTGAAAAACAGGCCATAGGTATCCGGCATCGTCTTCTTCGCCGCCAGCCGCAGCGTGGTGCCGGAGCGGGTGACGTCCGTCAGATAGGACGGTTCGCCCCATTTCAGGGTTTCGTGCAACGGGCCGATCCGGGCATCCTCGCCGGCGACCTGATAGCCAAGGGCGCGCAGGTCCATAAGGCCCTTCCGGACGGCGGCCGGACACCCTGACAGATAGTCTGCGACCGGCTGCACCGGATCGGGCATCTCCGCATATGGCTGCCTGTCCGCTGTTGCCTCTTGATCCATCGCCTCCTCGCGGCCTTCCGGCGGTCAAATCGGAGCGATGCGATTGACCGCGGCGTCCTGCCGGAATAATGCCTGTTCAATCCGACCCGTCAAACCTTTGAGAGACAACCTTGCCGGACACCCCGACAAAATCCGACTTTGCCCCTTACGGACAGGCGCCTGTTCAGAACTGGCCGGTCATCCTTGAGACCCGGGGATGGAAGGACTATTGCCTGCTCGACATGGGCGAGGGACAGAAGCTGGAACGTTACGGCCGGTTTTCCATTGTCCGGCCGGAACCCCAGGCGATGGGCAAGCGGCGTCTGAAACCTGCCGCATGGGAGCGGGCGAATGCCGTCTTTTCCGGCGACACGGAGGAAGAGGGTCCGGGCCGCTGGAAATTCTCCGGCAATGTGCCCGAGACCTGGGAGATGGCTTACGGCCCGGTGAAATATATCGGCCGGTTCATGTCGTTCCGCCATGTCGGCGTCTTTCCGGAACAGGCCGCGCACTGGGACTGGGTCAACGGCAAGGTCCGCGCGGAGCGGACGAAGAACCCGGACCGCCCGCTGAAGATCCTCAACCTGTTCGGTTACACCGGGCTCGCCTCGCTGCTGCCGGCCACCGAAGGCGCGCAGGTCACCCATGTGGACGCTTCCAAGAAGGCGATCGGCTATGCCCGGGAGAACCAGGCCCTGTCCGGCCTGGAAGACCTGCCGATCCGCTGGATCTGCGAGGACGCGTCGAAATTCGTTGCCCGGGAAGTCCGGCGCGGCAACACCTATGACGGCATCATTCTCGACCCGCCGAAATACGGCCGCGGTCCGAAGGGCGAAGTCTGGGACATCTACACCAGCCTGCCGGAGATGCTCGACAACCTGCGGCAGCTGCTTGCCAAGGACGCGCTGTTCATGATCCTGACGGCCTATGCGATCCGCTCCAGCTTCCTCGCCATTCACGAACTGATGGCCGAAACCCTGGAAAAGCAGGGCGGGCAGCTGGAATCAGGGGAACTTGTCATTCGCGAAGAGGACGGCAAGCGGGCCCTGTCCACCTCGCTGTTTTCCAGATGGAGCAGCCGATGAGCCAGACGGACAAGCCCCAGCGGGCCGGCGCGGTGAAGCAGATCACCAGTCATTCCAATCCGATCGTCAAGGAAATCAAGGGACTGGTCGCCCAGCGCAAGCACCGGACCCAGTCCGGGCTGTTCGTCGCCGAAGGGCTGAAGCTTGCAACCGACGCCATGGCCGCGGGCTGGGGCGTGCGCTATCTCGCTCTTGGGCCCGAAGCCCGGGACAATCCGGTCGCGCAAAAGGCGGCCGCCAATGCCAAGGCGCGCGGCGCCCTGATCCTGGAGGTCAGCACGGCGGTTCTGGCCGCCATGACCCGCAAGGACAATCCGCAAACGGTGGTCGGCGTTTACGAACAGCAGATCCTGTCGGCACAAGACATCGATCCGTCCGGGGCGACTGTTTGGATCGCGCTTGACCGGGTGCGCGATCCGGGCAATCTCGGCACCATCATCCGTACCGCCGATGCGGTCGGCGCATCCGGCGTGATGCTGGTCGGCGATTGCACCGATCCGTTCGCGGTCGAGGCGGTGCGCGCAACCATGGGCTCGCTCTTTCACGTGCCGCTTGCCAAGCTGACCAAGGACCAGTTCAAGGCGCTTGCCGGGAAATGGCCGGGAACCGTGGTCGGCACCCATCTGAAAGGGTCGGTCGATTACCGGACGCCGGACTATTCGGAGCCGGTTCTGCTGCTGATGGGCAATGAACAGCAAGGCCTCGAAGACGACATGGCCGCGGCCTGCTCTACCCTGACCCGGATCCCGCAGGTGGGCGAGGCAGACAGTCTCAACCTGGCGGTCGCCACCGGCATTTCGCTTTATGAAATTCGCCGCAAGCACTTGGAACTTTGAAGAGAATTCACATGCGGCTATTCGTTTTCGGGATCGGTTATTCGTCAAAGGCTTTCATCGAACGGGTCCGAGACCGGTTCGACTGGATCGGCGGCACGACCCGTTCGCAGGAAAAGGCGGCGGCACTTCAGGCGGAAGGCATCCACGCCTTCGTGTTCGACGGCAACACACCGGGTAACGGCATTGCCGATGCGCTTGCCACGGCAAGCCATGTGCTGGTCTCCATCGGCCCGAATGAAGGTGGCGATCCGGTTCTCAACACCCATGCGGACGACATCGCGGCTGGTTGTCCTTCGTGGATCGGTTATCTGTCCACCGTAGGCGTCTATGGAAACCACGACGGCGCATGGGTCGATGAAGACACGCCCTGCAAGCCGGTCTCCAAACGGTCGGTGCAGCGGGTCGCGGCCGAGAACGCCTGGATCGCTTTTGCAAACGAAAATGCACTGCCGGTGCAGATCTTCCGTCTCTCCGGCATTTACGGGCCGGGCCGCAATGCATTCGAAAATTTCCGGAAAGGCACGGCCCGCCGCCTGATCAAGCCGGGACAGGTGTTCAACCGCATCCATGTTGCCGATATCGCCGGTGTGCTGGAAGCGGCCATGGCGCGGCCGTCCACACGCATCTTCAATGTCACCGACGACGAACCGGCCCCGCCCCAGGATGTGGTGGCCTATGCCGCGGAACTGCTTGGCATCGATCCGCCCCCCGAAATTCCTTTCGACAATGCGGACCTCTCGCCCATGGCCAGGTCCTTCTACGGTGAGAACAAGCGGGTTTCGAATCAGAGGGTCAAACGGGAGCTCGGATATACGTTCCTGTATCCTGATTACAGATCCGCGTTAATTGCCCTTCGGGACAAGGTTTAACCTGAATTCTGCAGCGATTTACTTGGAACGCTTTCTTGTGGCGGGGTCTTCCAGAATCTAAACCATAGAATTCCGAAATGGATAAATTGCCTAATAATTAGTCAGTTTCGCACCATCCAGAAAGAAGAATCCTGAAACGCACAGGAATACTCCTGCACCGTATTCGAGCTGATCGGAAAACCTCTTTTCGCCGAAATTATTCGGCGCATTACTCACTCATTTGCAACTAATGATTGCCTCCACAATAAGCATCAATTCAGTAAAGTATAGGTATTTTTGCGATATATATGCATTTTCCCTAATGTAATTGATGTTTGACGCCCAACCAATCCCTTTTTTTCAAGTATATTCTTTATTCTTATTGATCCAATTTTAATTTTTACTCGACATATTTCCTTCACTCGCAAGGAGATGAAAATGATTTCGAAAAATTGGCTGATGGGGCTGTGTCTGCTTCCTCTGACCTTTACGGCAGCATATTCCGCCGAACCCACGCCGCCGGACACAAACGCCCTGGTGACCCAGGACGTCATTGCCAAGGTCAGAAGCTGGCTGGCCAATCCGATCGTCGACCTTTCGATCAATGCCCAGAATGAAACCCGCGGCTCCCTTTCGCAGGCGCAGATCGACTCACTCGATCAGCAATGGCGCGCCGAACGCGAAGCCGATGACAAACCTTTGATTTCAGCCACCCTGGCCGCACCGTTGTCGGTCTATCTTCTAAGGATACAAGCTCAGAACCTGGGTCTCTATACTGAAATATTTGTCATGGACGCCAACGGCCTCAATGTCGGCCAGAGCGCGATTACCGGTTACTATTGGCAAGGCGACGAAGCGAAATTCCAGAAGACCTTTCAGGTTGCCAGGGACGCGATCTTCATCGATGAGCCCGAATGGGACGAGGACCGCAAGATCTGGCGGGCCCAGGTCAATATGACCATTGCCGATCCCAAGACCGACAAGGCCATCGGTGCGGCAACGGTCGAACTCAATCTAACCGAACTGCAACGCCGCGCTGGTTTCGGCAGCTAACCGCGAGGGATCAGATGTTCGCGAATTTATCCGTATCCAAGAAAAGTGCGGTCGCATTTTTCGTCCTGGCACTGATCGGCGCCGTCGCCGGCGGGTTCTCCTTCTACAAGTCGTCGTCGGTTGAGAATTCGGTGCAGGTGACGACGGCGATCAGCCATTCCACCAACAATGCCATGAAACTGGAACTGCTCATCCTGAACCAGGCGCTTGCCTACAAGACATTCCTGACGACTGGCGACCGCTCCCTGCTGACGCGAGCTGAAGACCTGACGGCGAAAATCGATGCGGTTTACGCTCGGATGAAGGCGGAGTTCGACGCCAAGGCCCCCGCTTCCATGCAGCAGAAACTGACCGATATCGACAGCGCCTGGAAAACGTGGCGCACGAATTTCATCGACAAGCAGATCGATTACATGCGCGACCCGGCGACGGTCGACATGGCCCGCGCACTCGAACTGACCAGGGACCGGCAGGAGCTCCTGGACGCCATTGAGAATGCGAACAGCGCACTGTTTTCCGAATTGGACGGCAAACGACAGGACATGCTGGCCGATCAGGATTCCCAGTTGATGCAGGTCCAGTTGTTCGCCATCGGCAGCGCGCTGCTCATGGCCGTGTTCGCCGTCCTTATCGGCTTCCTGAACCACACTCTGGTTTCCCGGCCGCTGGCGAGGCTCAGCGAGATCGTTCACGCACTCGCCAAGGGCGATACCGATCAGCAGATCGACTTCGGCGACCGCAAGGACGAGATCGGCACCATGGGGTCCGCCCTCGGCATCTTCCGCATGAACCTGATCAAGAACCGGGAACTGGAAGAAGATGCGGCGCGGCAGCGTGAAAACGCCGAACAGGCGCTGTCCGTTTCGGCCGCAGCCGAACAGGCAACGAGCAACGTCAACACCGTTGCCGGCGCAACCGAGGAGCTTTCCGCATCGATCCGGGAAATCTACGAGCAGGTCCGCTCGTCGTCCCAGCTTGCCGACGATGCTTCCGCCGAAGTCGAACGCTCCAACCAGGCGGTCGCGACCCTGCAGCAGGTGGTTGCCAAGATCGGCGACGTCACCAGCCTGATCACCGACATCGCGGAGCAGACCAACCTGCTGGCGCTGAATGCGACGATCGAGGCCGCCCGCGCGGGCGACGCCGGCAAGGGCTTCGCCGTCGTTGCCTCCGAGGTGAAGGCGCTGGCCGAACAGACCTCGAAGGCCACGGAAGAAATCGACCGGCAGATTTCCGAAATGCGCGGTGCGGCCGACGATTCGATCTCGGCGACCGAGAGCGTTGCCGAAATGGTCCGCTCCATTGCCGAAAAGACGGCAAGCATGGCCCAGGCCACCGAGCAGCAGAACGTCGCAACCAGCGAAATCGCAAGCAGCGTGACGGAGGCGGCGGACGGAACGCAAAGCGTGTCCAGGTCCATTTCCCAGGTCAGCTCTTCGGCAACCGAGACCGGCGGACTGAGCGGCGAAATGCGCGATGCGGTCCAGCAACTCCAGGGCCGGTCGGCAAATCTGCGTGACGCCATGCACGACTTCCTGAAACAGGTCCGGGCCGCCTGATCTGACGGGAACGGCAAAATAAAACGCCCGCAGAATTCTGCGGGCGTTATTTTTTCGGGCAGCCTTATTTCGGCGCGGGTACGATCCGCAGATACGGCTTCAGGGTTTTCCAGCCGCCCGGGAATTTTTCCTTGGCTTCCTCATCGCTGACGGCCGGGACGATGATCACGTCCTCGCCCGCCTTCCAGTTCGCAGGCGTTGCGACCTGATGCTTTGCGGTGAGCTGCAGCGAATCGATCACACGGAGAACCTCATCGAAATTCCGGCCGGTGGAGGCCGGGTACTCGATCTTCAGCTTGATCTTTTTGTCCGGACCGATGACGAACAGGGACCGGACGGTCAGCGTGTCGTTGGCATTCGGATGGATCATGCCGTAGGCGGTGGCCACTTTCCGGTCGGGATCGGCAATCAACGGAAAGTTCAGCGCGACGCCCTGGGTGTCCTTGATGTCGCCGATCCAGGCCCGGTGATCCTCGATCGGGTCCACGGACACGCCGAAGACCTTCACACCGCGCGCCGCGAACTCGTCCTTCAGTTTGGCGGTCATGCCGAGCTCGGTCGTGCAGACCGGGGTAAAATCCTTCGGATGGGAAAACAGAACGGCCCAGGATCCGTCGATCACGTCATGAAAACGGATCGGACCATCGGTGGTCTCGACTTCAAAATCCGGCGCTTCGTCGCCAATCAGCAATGCTGGCATAATCACTTCCTCCGTTCGGATACACACCACCCCGGGGATGGGGAGTTCAGCCCATTCCTAACACATGCGGCCCCTGTTGAAAGTGCTTATTCGCCGACCGGAAGCACCCGCAGTTGACAGAGACACACCACTTGCGCGAGCTTGCCGGGCAACTGCCGAAGCGGCAGCAACGACTTGGAAATTCAGGGAGCTTCCGATGACGACATGGTCGGTATATCTGTCCGGAGAAATCCACACGGACTGGCGCGAACGGATCATCGAAGGCGCGGAAAAGCTCGGCTTGCCGGTCACGTTTTCCGCGCCGGTCACGGATCATGACGCCAGCGACGATTGCGGTGCCTTCATCCTCGGCCATGAGGACAACAAGTTCTGGTACGACAACAAGGGCGCCAAGGTGAATGCGATCCGGACCCGGACGCTGATCGAGAAGGCGGATATCGTCGTTGTCCGGTTCGGCGACAAGTACAAGCAGTGGAACGCGGCCTTCGACGCGGGCTATGCGGCCGCGCTCGGCAAGTCCCTGATCGTGATGCACGACCCGTCCCTGACGCACCCGCTCAAGGAAGTCGACGGGGCAGCGCTTGCGGTGACCGAAACATCGGAACAGGTGGTCAGCGTGCTGCGTTATGTCATCCGGGGCGAACTGGACCGCTGACAACACCAACGATCACCGCCCCTTGTATTTTCGGGGCGGGATCCCATCTAGTTTCACAAGGGTCAGCGCCGAGAAGCCTTTTCTCCGATATGCGCTGTCATTCTTGCCTGACGATTCATTAACTATCCTTACGGTAGTCTGCAGATCAGGTAAGCAATTGTTCAGGACGTTCATCTTGACGGACGTCCCATACCTTCAAACAAAACTGTCATGAAGACGTTGTGTTAGCGGGGTAAGACGCCTCGATTACGACGACGCAGAAATGAATTTGGAAAGTAAATAGTCATGTTGCACGGCAACGTAAAATGGTTCGACATCGGCCGAGGTATCGGCTCCATCGAACCCCAGGACGGGGAAGACATCTTCGTCGACATTTCGGCATTGCGCCGGTCCGGCATCGATACGCTCGAAGAAGGCCAGCTTGTGGTTTTCGATCTCGAGTGGCGCCGCGGCCAGGCGATGGCCGAGGATCTGAAGATCCTTTAAGCAGGTCGAAAAGACCGGATGGAAGGGCGGTTTTCCGCCCTTTTTTATTTTCACAAAAAGCCTCCCTTTCGTTCTATGTAAAATCCAATAGAGTGTGGCGAACGGTCGGCAATGGTGCCGCCGAAGCAGTGTGGGATCGCAAACACGCATGACCGAACCAACATGCAGGGCACTCTTGATCCACCCGCGCTTCATGGCGGGTTCCTTCTGGAATTACGGCAAGACCTGTGAACTGGTCGGTGCGAAATATCCCGCGCCGCCGCTCGGCCTGATCACCGTCGCGGCCATGCTCCCGGATACCTGGGAGATCCGGCTCATCGACCGCAATACCGCGGAACTGGAAGACGCTGATCTGGACTGGGCGGATATCGTCCTGACCGGCGGCATGCTGCCTCAACAGGCGGACACGCTTCAGATCGTCCGCGCCTGCCGGGCCAAGGGCATTCCCGTGGCCGTCGGCGGCCCGGACCCGACGACAAGCCCGGAACTCTACGAAGAGGCCGATTTCCGCATCATCGGCGAGGCCGAAGGCGTGATCGGCGAATTCCTGAGCGCCTGGGACAACGGCACCCGTTCGGGCACCTTCACGGCGGAGAAGTTCAAGGCGGATGTCACGGCCACGCCGGCACCGCGGTTCGACCTGCTGAACTTCGAAAACTACGTTCAAGTCAGTGTCCAGTTTTCCCGGGGCTGCCCGTTCACCTGCGAATTCTGCGACATCATCGAGCTTTACGGCCGCAAGCCGCGCACCAAGAACGCCGACCAGATGCTGGCCGAACTGGACCGGCTCTACGACCTCGGCTACCGGGGCCATGTCGACTTCGTCGACGACAACCTGATCGGCAACAAGAAGGCGGTGAAGGCGTTCCTGCCCCACCTGATCAAGTGGCAGAAGGAGCGGAACTATCCGTTCGAGTTCTCCACCGAGGCATCGCTCAATCTTGCCGACGATGCGGAACTTCTGCGCCTGATGCAGGAGGCGAGCTTCTTCTCCGTCTTCATCGGCATCGAGAGCCCGGACCCGGACGTGCTGGTCGCAACGCGCAAGAAGCAGAACACAAGGCGGGATATCGCCAAGAGCGTTCACCGGATCTATGACGCCGGTATCTGGGTTCTGGCCGGCTTTATCGTCGGCTTTGACGAGGAAAGCGACAAGGTTGCCGACGAGATTGCAGGGCTGATCGAGGAAGCCGCCATTCCCGTTGCCATGACGGGACTGCTTTACGCGCTTCCGAGTACGCAGCTGACCCGGAGGCTTGCAAAGGAAGGCCGGCTGCATGCCGACTTCGGCATGGACGATCCGGACACGGCCCACGGCGACCAGTGCACGGCCGGTCTGAATTTCCAGACCAAGCGTCCACGGCAGGAGATCCTGCGCGATTTCCGCGAGATCATCGCCCGGGTCTATGCACCGGACGCCTATTTCGGCCGGGTGCGCAAGGTCGCCGGCATGCTCAAGCTCGACGGCGCCAACGGCACGGTCGTCAGCGCCGGCTTCTTCCACGACCTGAAACTCTTCGGCCGCCTGATCTGGTCGATGACCTTCACCAACAAGACCTACCGCTGGCCGTTCTGGCGCACCCTGATCGGCACCGCGCTGACCAATTTCCGGGCGATCAAGCCGGTCCTGGAAATGATGGCGCTCTATGTCCATCTCGGACCGTTCTCGCTGTTCGTCATCGAGCAGATCGACCGCCAGATCGAGGACATCGAGACCGGGTCCTGGACGGCACCTGAATTGGTGGCTGCCGAATAGATCTGCGTCAGGGCCTCATTTCTTCCGGTTTCCTCTACGTCCGATTCTGTTAATCTTCGCAGGCTTCGGCACGGGATTTGCCGACGGAACGGAGGATTGCGGATGGACTTGAAACGCGTTCTTGCAGCGGGCCTGACGGCCGCCATTCTCAGCACCACGCCCGCCCTGGCCGCGGGATGCGGCAACGGTGCCCCGGGCTTTCCCGGATGGCTTGCCCAGTTCAAGGCGGAGGCGCCTCGATACGGCCTGAAGCCGCGGGTCGTGGAAAGCGCACTGAGCGGCGTTTCCTACGACAGCAAGGTGATCCGGCTGGACCGGTCCCAGCATTCCTTCAAGCTGTCCTTCGAGCAGTTCTATGCCAAGCGCGTGAACAACGCGATGATCAAGCGCGGCCAGCAGTTGCGCCAAAGCTACGCCGGCGTTTTCCGGCGGATCGAACAGCGCTACGGCGTCCCGGCGCCGATCCTTCTGTCGATCTGGGGTCTCGAGACGAACTACGGCGGCTTCAGCGGAAACATGCCGGTCCTGCGCTCGCTGGCAACACTTGCCTATGACTGCCGCCGGTCGCGGTTCTTCACCGAAGAACTCGTTGCCGCACTCATGATCGTTCAGCGCGGCGACATGCGCCCGAGCGAAATGCGCGGCGCCTGGGCGGGCGAAATCGGCCAGACCCAGTTCCTTGCCACCAACTATGTGAAATATGCCGTCGATTTCGACCGGGACGGCCGCCGCGACCTGATCCGCTCCTCCGCCGACGCCCTCGCCTCGACCGCGAATTATCTGAAAGCCCACGGCTGGCGGGCAGGCCAGGGATGGGGACCGGGAACGGCCAACCACAATGTCCTGAAACAATGGAACAAGGCGACGGTCTACCAGAAGACCATTGCCGTGATGGCGTCGAAGATCGCCCAATAGGATCGGGGTCATACCCATGGCCATCCTGGATGGACCGCGCCTTTCGCCTGCCGCAGGCGGAAAAGCTGCCCGGCTTGTCGTCTTCCTGCACGGCTATGGCGCCGACGGGGCCGACCTGATCGACATTGGCCGCGCCTGGTCGGAAGCCCTGCCGGACGCGGCTTTCGTTGCCCCGGATGCGCCCGAACCGCTGCCTTTCGAAGCCCTCGGCGGACGGCAGTGGTTTGCCCTTGTCGAGCGGGACATGCGCGAATACCGACTGGGCGTCGAAGCGGCCCGTCCCGTACTGGAGGCCTTCCTGGACGCAGAACTCGATCGCTGGCAGGTCAGCGCCTCAGCCCTCGCACTCGTCGGCTTCAGCCAGGGCGCCATGATGGCGCTGCACACAGGTCTGCGCCGGAAAATTCCTCCGGCGGCCATTCTCGCCTACTCCGGCCTGCTTGCCGGTCCGAACCGGCTGGACGACATCCAGACGAAAAGTCCGGTCCTCATCGTCCACGGCAGCGAAGACGATGTGGTGCCATCCTACCACCTGCCGGCGTCGCGGGACGCACTTGCCCACCGCGGCGTCAATGTCGAAAGCCATTTGCTGGATGCGCTCGGTCATTCCATCGACGAACGCGGCCTGGTTCTCGGCGGCCGGCTCCTGAAAGCGGCATTTTCAGCCAGTTGAACAGCCGGAACCGGCCGCCTGCAGCCTACCAATAAGCGATGATCCGCCCGGCGATCAGAACACCAAGCCAGAGCAACATCGACAGGAAACCGGCCCAGGCCACGCGGCGCCCTTCCGTCGCGGTCCCCTCTTGTGCGGCTTTCCACGCGGCTGAGCGATGCAAGAGCGCCAGATTGACGAGCGCCAGCACAATCAGCCCCATCTTGATCTGAAAGACCGGATTTTGCGCGTAGCGCGAAGCGCGCGTGAGAAAGAGCAGAACCCCCGTTGCCAGCGCCAGGCCAAGTCCCGTACCGGCAACCGGTACGACGATCCTGGAAAGGCCCGGCACAGGCACGGTTTTCCACGCGCCCATGAGGCGCAGGTCAAGACAGGACACGGCCCCGAAAAGAAGCGCGATACCGAGGATGTGAAGGGTATTGACGATCGGGAACAGCCACGGGGACTTGCGCATGGCTTCCGCCAGCATCCCGGTTTCCAGATCCTTCAAAAGCAGGAGAAGATCTTCCATGACAAAGCCTATGGTCCTGACCCTAACGATCGCCGATGTCCTGGAAGATCTCGTAGGTCTTGCCGCGATAGATGATCCGGATCGACATCAGTTCGAAATCATCCGGATTGACGCTCGGATGGCCGTAAATAACGATCGGATCCCCCCGCCGGAACAGGTCTTCGCTCAGACCAACCCGGTTACTGTGTCTCACCGATCCCAGATACACGTCCCATTCATGTCCGCCGGCCTTCACGGTCAGGATGCCGTGAGGGTTCTCGATGAAGACGTCGACGATTTTTCCACGCAGAACCATTTGCTCTTCATGGAAATTGGCGAAGTAGTGATGCGCTTCGATCTGCCCGTATTGGGATAGATAGAAGAAGGTCGAAAGAATGGTTGCAGCAGCAAGACGCCTCATAGTTGCGGGCTCCCCATCCCGTAACTTAAGCGGCCGTCTTTAGAGTTTGTGTTTTCAGGTTTTTACCTTGCCGCCTAAAGATTTATTCCCCGCATCGACTTCAAAGGTCAATACGCATTTTCCCGTTCGCACCGCCCGACACCCGCTTCACGCTGATCGACGCGTCGCATATTGCGAACGGGGAAGGGCAAGAATTTACGTTCTGTTAACCCGGCCGGTCCCATTGTTGACGTCTGTAGCGCAGGCAGAATGCCGTGCGTTTTCCTTGCGGCCAGGATCAAGCCATGCAGCTTTCCATCGAAACGACGACGCAAAGCACGAGCATCCTGAGTGCCTCCTTTTCCTCCGGCGGCAGCTCGAAGTCGCCTCTGGACCAGTCAAAAAAAGAGTCTGACACGGCGCCTGCCGTCAGCCTCCTGGAATCCGCCTCCAAGAAGGCGGAGCAGGACGCGGTCGTGATCGCCGCCCTTCAGCATGCGGTCGAAAAGGGCAAGGGCGAAAACGACGAAGATGCCAAGAAAACCGCGCTCGCGACGGCCGACGACTACAGGAAGACGGCCGGAAAGATCAAAACCGCCCTCGGTCAGGGCGACGACAGCGGGTCATCGGCCAGTTCCTCGTCCATCGCCTACGAAAGCGCGACCATCAAGACGACGACCATTGAAGCGGAAATCGACGGCAACACGCTTTCGGCGCAATTCGTCTCCTTCGAGCGCCAGTCCTACGACAGCGCCACCGGCCTCTCGGTCCGCTCGGCAAGCGCCTCCAACATCGAGGCAGACTTCGGCAACGTTACCGCCAGCTACCAGAATGCCTCGGTCAGCTCGCTCTATGCCGGCACCGGAGACCAGATCGGCAACCTGATCCAGGACCTCGCCTGAGGCTTTCGGCCACCCCTACGCATTCCTACCCCTTGAGCCCCCCATCCGGCTCCTGTACATCCGATGCGGATTTCCGTTTGATGTTGATGAGCTAGGGGACGTGTTTCCGTGAACAACCTGAAGGCAGAACTTCTGCGCGGCCTGTGGTACGTCGCCTGTCCCGGATCGGAGATCAAGCCGGGCAAGATGGTCGGCAGGAAGCTGATGGGGGAACTGGTTCTCCTCGCTCGGGACAACAAAGGCAAGGTCTTCGCCCTGCGCGACATCTGCCCGCACCGGGGCATCCCGCTCCGCCACGGCTGGTTCGACGGCGAGCATGTGCAGTGCTGCTATCACGGCTGGAAGTTCGACACGGATGGTGTCTGCGTCGACATTCCTTCCACGCACGAATACCAGACCATCGACTTTTCCAAGATCACCTGCGGCGCCTACCCGGTCGTCGAACAACAGGGGCTGATCTGGATCTATTTTTCCGAAAAGGGCGAAAAGCCGGAAGACGGCCGCCAGCCCGTCCCGCCCATGCTGCCCGATTTCGGTGCCGACGACGGGCCCAGCGTCGCCATCATGCAGCCGTTCATCTGTTCGGTCGACCATGCCGCCCTCGGCCTGATGGACCCGACCCATGCGGCCTTCGTGCATACGTCCTGGTGGTTCAAGAAGGAGGGGGCAAAGCTTCGTCCGAAGGAAAAGCAGTTCGAACCGTCGGACCTCGGCTGGGCGATGGTCCGCCACAGGATCCCGCCGCAGAACATCGCCTACCGCAAGCTGCTCGGCGACAACGTCACCACCGAAATCCGCTACCGGCTGCCGGGTCTGAGGATCGAGCACATCAAGGGCGACAAGCATTCCGTGGTCGGCCTGACCACCATCACGCCGGTCACGGAAGACGAGACCGAGGTGCGGCAGATGTTCTGGACCACCATGGGCTGGGTCAAGCCGCTGAAACCGCTCGTCCGTCACCTGATGAACGTCTTCCTCGGCCAGGACCGGCGCGTCGTCATCCAGCAGCGCGAGGGACTGGAATACAATCCCAAGCTCATGCTGATCAACGACGCGGACACCCAGGGCCGCTGGTGGATGCAGCTCAAGGAAGAATGGACCCGCTCCCAGGCGGAGAAGCGGGACTTCGACAACCCGGTCAAGGCGAAGACCCTGCGCTGGATGAGCTAGAACAAGCGCAGCCCTGGATGTAGCCTCCGGGAGAAGTCACCTCGTCCCGATCTGGATGTGCATGTGATCGTCATGGCGGGCGGCGCGGCAGCCCTGGAAACGAATGACATCGCTGTTCACGCGAAGTGTTCGTTTCAGATGCGGTTCAAGCAGGACCTTGGCTAGCCCGGCCCTTCTGCCGGCAGTGGTCAGCCAGCGGAGCGCCTCGCCTGTTCTGTCCGCATCTAGCTGCACATCCGAATTGAAGACCCGAAACCATCGCATATCCCAGCGCAATGTTTTCCAGCCCTGACTGTCAGGACAGGGCGTGGCATACCCATCCGGCGCCTCCTCAAAGGCCCAGTAGCCGATCGGCGACTTCGTGACACCGGGAACATACCGGCCGTCGGTGCCGCGATAATAGAAGGCCAGGTCGAGCTTGCGACCGTCCCTGTGCGACAAATGCGGCAGAAGCGGAAAGCCGTCGATAAACGGAAACCCCGCGTCCAGAACAAGCGTTTCGGTTCCGGGAAATTCACGGTCCATATGTACGGCGAGGTCGGTCACGATCCTGGCCAGTTCCGGCACAACATAATTGCGGTTCAAGGCGCAGTAGAGAACGGATTGCTCTACCGGTTCCGCATTCGATGCGGTCAGGCAGGCTATCGGCACCCTTCCTGCAAGCGGCGCGATCTTTGTCGCGGCAAACCAGAAAAATCCGTAGGACACGGCAAAAAGGCCAACGAGAACGGCCACTGATCGCCTGTGCCGCTTGAAGAGCCAAAAGCGGCTGGCCCATGCAACCCCATAAGCCAATCCGCCGATTTGCGTGAGAAGCGTCAGGACCGCGACGATGCCAAGATGCACCGCGGTCCTGAGCGCTGTCTTCAACATGGCCCCGACACCGGCCGCACCCGTCCCTTACGCCACCTTCAGATAGGCCGCGATGATATCGCAGGCGGCTTTCAGGTCGTCTCGGTGGATCATTTCGGTGACCGTGTGGATGTAGCGGGTGCCGACCACGATGCCGACCGCCTTGGCGCCGGCCGCGGCCTGCTGGGCAGCCGCCCCGTCCTGACCGCCGGCGCGCAACATGGTGCGCTGGAACGGGATCTTTTCCTTCTCGGCGATCGCCTCGATTTCCTTCACCAGGTCCCGGTCGGCAATGAAGCTTGAATCCTTCACGTGCAGGCCGAAGCCCTCGCCCTGGACCGTGGTGCGGTCCTGTTCCGGCACGCCCGGCGTGTCGCAAGCGAGCGTGGTGTCGATGCCAAGACCGATGTCCGGCTTGACGGCGAAGCTGGCGGTGCGCGCGCCGCGCAGGCCGACTTCCTCCTGGCAGGTGAAGGCGACATGGATCTCGCAGGCGTGCTTGGCCTTGCCGAGCGCGCGGATCGATTCGATGCCGAGCCAGCAGGCGATACGATTGTCGAGGGCCTTGGAAACGATCTTGTCGCCGATCTCGATCAGCGGCTCGTCCATAGTCACCATGTCGCCGATGCGGACCTTGTCTTTCGTCTTTTCACCGAGGCCCAGGTCGATGACGAAATCATGGGGCTCGGGCACCTTCTTGCGCTCTTCCGGCGAGGAGATGTGGATCGGCTTGCCGCCCGGGTTCATCACGCCTTTCAGGTCGCCGTCGTCGGTGGAGACCAGCACCCGGCGGGAGAACAGGTTGCGCGCATCGAACCCGCCGACAGGCTGGACGTGAACAAAGCCCTTGTCGGTGATGTGGGAAACCAGAAAGCCGATCTCGTCCATGTGGCACAGAAGCATGACCTTCTTCGGCTGCTCGCCCTTTTTCGGCGCCTTGCGCGCGTCCCGCCGGCACAGGAGCGAGCCCATGGGATCGATCGTCACCTCGTCGAACAGCCCTTTGATCTCGGAAAGAATCAGATCGCGGATCCGCTGTTCGTGGCCGGGAACGCCGGGGGTTTCGCAAAGGCGGCGCAGAAGATCGATGTTCATGGAGGATCCTGTTTGTTGGATGGAACTTGGCGCGGATCTTAGGGCGTACTGCGGGCCGGGCCAAGCCATCCCGTGTGGATGGAAAAGAAGTTACGTGTGACACACTCGCCTTTGGCATAATTTAAACCAATTCGGCGTGACAATGCCGCAATCCCCTTCCCGGAAACCCACCATGCACGTATGAGAGCGAGGTGCCCCGGAGGGCACGCATAGGGTCATGGAACATGTGCCGGCTCGCCGCCTATCTTGGAACCGAAATTCCTCTTGAAAACATCATCGCCAAACCCAGGCATTCCCTGCTTGTGCAAAGTCTCGATGCACAGGAGGCGAAACTGCGCGTCAACGGTGACGGCTTCGGGATCGCCTGGTACGGCCATCTGCCCGAGCCGGGCCTGTTCAAGGACGTCCTGCCGGCCTGGGCGGACACGAACCTGCGCAGCATCTGCCGCCTGGTGCGCTCGCCCCTCTTTCTGGCGCATGTCCGCGCCGCCACCACCGGCGCCACCTCTCGGGACAATTGCCATCCCTTCACCTACGGCTCCTGGTCCTTCATGCACAACGGCGGCATCGGCGATTTCTCGCTCATCCGCCGGGACATGGAGCTCCTGATCCCCGACCCGTATTACGGCGCCCGGCGCGGGACGACGGATTCCGAACTGTTCTTCCACCTGCTCCTGACCAACGGCCTTGAGACAGATCCCTTGCAAGCGCTCAGAATAACGATCCCCCCAGGTGCTGGAGCTGGTGGACCGGCATCGGGCGACGGACAAGCCGGTCCGGCTCACCTGCGTCTTTTCCGAAGGGGCGCGCATCTTCGCTTTCCGCTATTCCAACGACGGCCAGGCCCCGTCGCTTTACCGGTCCGACAGCCTGGATCACGGCGGACGGGCGGTTGCCTCCGAACCGCTGGAGGGCCAATGCGCCCGCTGGAAACCGCTGCATGAAAACATGCTGCTTGAAATCAGCGCAGACGGTACAATCGAACTGCCGCTTTTTGCCGAAGAGGCGCTCGCGGATCCTGCTCCCGGGGCTGCCGCCGGTCCGGTTCAGGAGCGGGCTGCCGCTGGGCCCGCGTAACCGCAGATTGCCATGTCCTCGTCGCAATTGGGCGCAAAGCTGATGGCAGTCCGGCAGGCGGTTCATTCCGGCCACGAAGACCACCCAGTTTGTTTTCAAAAGTTGAAGGGGGAACGAAATTGGCCCGTAAAAAGCATTTCATACTTTCCATCGACGGCGGCGGCATTCGCGGCCTGATCCCCCTGCGGATCCTGGAATCCATCGAAAGCCGGATGGCGCACCGGGGCGTCATTCTTCCCATGCACGCCTGTTTCGACCTGATGTGCGGCACCTCGACCGGCGGACTGATCGCAGCCGGACTGTCGGCCCCCAAGCCGGGTGGGCGCAAGGGCGAGGCCGTGGCCACCATCGCCGATCTCAGGACCCTGTTTGAAGCGGAAGCGCGCGACATCTTCACGCCGAGCATCCGCTATCGCCTGGCCCGGTTCATCGCCAACCCTTTCACGTTCTATGACGAGAAGCTGGATGCCCGGCCGCTGGAACGGCTGTTGAAGGAGCGCTTCGGCTGGACGTCGATCGCGAGCGCCCTGACCCACCTGGTGCTGACTGCCTACGACATCGAAAACCGCAAGCCGGTCTTCATGTCCAATACCCCGCAGCATAATGGCGCTGCGCCGGACGATTATTACATCTGGCAAGCGGTGCGCGCCGCCACGGCCGTGCCCTGCTTCTTCGAACCGGCGCGGGTGGAAAACCTGACCTGCAGGCGCGAGGAAGCCCTGATCGACGGCGGCGTGTTCCTGAACGATCCTTCCATTGCCGCCTATATCGAGGCACGCAAGCTCGGCTGGGAAGCGGAGGATATCGTCATCCTTTCGCTGGGCACCGGCCATGCGCCGGAGCATGGGTTTCCTTACGCGGACGCAACCGCCTGGGGCGCACCGGGCTGGTTCTCCGCCGCCAAGGGCGCGCCGCTTCAGGCCATCGCCACCCACGGCCAGTCCGCGACCACGTCCTATCAGGCCGAATGGCTGTTCGGCGAACTGGGCAAGGCCCGGTTCATCCGCCTGGACGGCGTCCTGCCGGCCGACGCGGAGGACATGGGCAACGCCCGGCCGGGCAACATGATCACGCTCAATGGCGCGGCCGACCGGATCATTCGCGACCAGACCATCCTTCTGGACGAACTGGCCGAGATGCTGATCGATGCAAAGGCACCTCGGGAGGATGATAAAGAAATTGTAAACGCGGCGTGAGCGATGCTTGGGGAACACTGCGTTTTCCGGGCCGAATCACGCGGAGCGAGCTGGACATGACGACTTCGAAACCGACGAGCCTCAGGCTGTGTAGGCCCGCATCGGTGCTTCTTCGCCGCGTAGCCGCCGGCACCGGGCTCGGCTTGTTCTGCCTGTCCCTTCTTGCCGGAACGCCGGCAGGGGCCGTATCGTCTCCGCCGCCGCCCGCTCCCAAACCCGAAACGAACGATCTACTGCAGCTAGCCGCCATCCCTGTTCCAAGGCCCAAGGCTGCCCTTTCGGAAGAAGGCGAAGCGACACCTTACGACCGCTCAGGCCAACTGGTCCTGCGCGGCGATCAGCCGGCGAAGTTCTACTTCGGCGCTATGAAGGAGCCGGCCCATCTGGAACCGGATTCCATCGGCTCCTATGCCAAGGGCTGCCTTGCCGGGGCCGAAGAGCTGCCGGTCGACGGCAAGACCTGGCAGGTGATGCGCCTGTCGCGCAACAGGAACTGGGGCAATCCGGTTCTGATCAACTTCCTGGAAGACCTTGCAAACGACGCGCCGAAACTCGGCTGGCGCGGCTTGCTGGTCGGCGACATCGCGCAACCGCGCGGCGGGCCAATGACCTCGGGACACGCCAGCCACCAGATCGGCCTCGACGCCGATATCTGGCTGACCGAAATGCCGGACCACCGTCTGTCGCGGCAGGAGCGGGAGGACAAGTCCGCCATTTCGATGCTCAAGGGCCGGCTCGACGTCAAGGGCGCCGACAGGACCGTCGACCCGAAGAAATGGACCGATGCGCGTGCGCGCCTGATCAAACGGGCGGCCAGCGACAAGCGGGTTGCCCGGATCTTCGTCAATCCGGCGATCAAGAAGGCCTTGTGCGATTTCGAAAAGGGCAAGGACCGCTCATGGCTGCGCACCGTGCGCCCCTGGTGGGGCCACCACTACCACTTCCACGTCCGCCTGGCCTGCCCCAAGGGCGACCGCAGCTGCAAGGACCAGAACCCGCCGCCGCCCGGCGACGGTTGCGGCAAGGAACTGACCTGGTGGCTTTCCGACGAGCCCTGGGTTCCGAAAAAGCCGAAGGACCCGAACAAGAAGGTGGCGAAGAAGAAGCCGATCGCCCTGGCGGCCCTGCCCAAGGCTTGCGAAAACGTTCTGACGGCGAACTAGTCCGCAGCAGCTGCGGACTTCAACCGAACCCTGCTTCCGCTCATTTTCCGGTAGGCGCAGGCCGCTCGTCGAGCACCAGGGTCATGAGGACCAGATCAAGCCACTGACCGAACTTGATGCCCACCTGCGGCATCCGGCCGGTGATTTCGAAGCCGAGTTGCCGGTGCAGGGCGATGGAAGCGGTGTTTTCCCCGTCGATTGCGCCGACGAGCACGTGATAGCCGTCCGCCCGCGCCATGTCGATCAGCCGGACCAGCAAGGCCTTGCCGATGCCCTTGCCGCGCGCTTCCGGCGCGACATAGATCGAATGTTCCATCGTCAGACGATAGCCTTCTTTCGCCCGGAACGGGCCGAAGGAGCCGTAGCCGGCAACCGTGCCGTCTTCCGTTTCCGCGACAATGACCGGCAGGCCGGCATCCTTACGCGCGTCGAACCAGGCGCGCCTGTCTTCCAGGGTGTCCAGCTTGTCGGTCCAGATCGCCTTCAGCGTCCGAACGGCGTCGTTGTGAATATCAAGCAGCGCCGGCAGGTCGGCGGATGTGGCATTTCTCAGAGCGAATTTCATTTGAATTCACCCATTTGATGACGAAAAGCGATCCATTCGGCAAGGCGCGTCGTGAAGCGCGATGCGGCGCATCGGGCAAGCGGCGCAACGCTGCCGATGGTTCGCTTTTCGCCACCCGAAGGGCCGGGTGATTTTGCCCGCTGACTGTGTTGGCTTGCGCTTGTGGTGGAACCACACCACGGCGCGCAACCCGCCTTCTCAGCAGACAAAATCACCTCGGTCAAATGGGTGAATTCAAATGAAACTCGCTCTTGATTCATTGGAAGCTCTTTGAGATTAGATATCCTTACCCTAACCCATGAAAACGAAAAAGAAATTATTCCATCGATAAGCATCTCTAATGGATATCAACCAGCTCAAGGCCTTCGACCGTGTCGCCCGGGACGGGAGTTTCACCAAGGCGGCCGCGCGCCTGAACGTGACCCAGGCAACTATATCCATGCGCATCCGCGCTTTGGAAACGGAAATCGGGGCGCAGCTTTTCGTACGGGGCCGGCAGGTTCACCTGACCGACCAGGGAATCGGCTTCCTGCCTTATTGCCGGCGCGTGCTCGGCGTGCTGCAGGAGGCGCGCGAGACTTTAAGGCGCGCGGAACGGGGCCGCCTGGCGGTTGCCTCGCTTGCGACCATGATCATGCCGCTCGTCAGCAACGCCCTTCTCCGCTTCCAGCGCAACAACCGGGAGATCGACGTGGTCATCCGCGACGGCCGGCACAACCAGATCGCCGCCATGCTGCACGAACGGGAAGTGGAACTGGCCGTCATGTGCTGGCCCAACCTGGATCCGCTTCTGACCAGCGTGGAACCCCTGCTGGTGGTGCGCGAGGACGTGCCGCTGGTGGCCGCCCCCGAGCTGGCGAAGACTTTCGGGCCGTCGCCGTCGATTGCCGAAATTCTGGAGAAGACGCCGCGCTACCTGAACCTAAACTGGTGGCAGATCGCCCCGCCGGCGGCGACCTCGATCGCGCTGTCCGCACCTGTCCGGGTGGAACTGCCCACCGATCCGGGACGCAGTCTCGTGGAAGCCGGTGAGGGCGTCGGCTTCTTCGTCCGCTCCTCCGTCGCCGGCGCCTTAAGGGACGGCCGGCTTGTGGAGATCGAACCGAAGGACCAGGAACCGCTTTTCCGCGACATCGCCCTGACCGTGCGCAACACGGAAGCGATGGAACAGGTTCACCTGATGGAATTTGCCCGCGAAATCGCCGTCGAAGGACGAAAACTCGGCCGGGTGCTGAGGGACATGTTGCAGGAGCTGGACTGAACCGGTATCCGCCCGTTTCAGGCCGCGGGAACGGCGTTTTGAGATCCGGCAGCCCGGCCATTTGCGATTAACTACGAAAAACCCGCTGATACCGGGGCCATAGCCCCACCAAATCCCTTTGCGAACCGCTTACTCGGTGATAAACGAGCGCCATGACGACCCAGACGCTTTCCAACATCCGCAATTTCTCGATCGTTGCCCATATCGACCATGGCAAGTCGACGCTCGCCGACCGCCTGATCCAGATGACCGGCACGATGACCGACCGCGAAATGACCGAACAGGTGCTCGATTCGATGGATATCGAGCGCGAGCGCGGCATCACGATCAAGGCGCAGACCGTCCGGCTGATCTACAACGCCAAGGACGGCAAGCAATATACGCTGAACCTGATCGACACCCCGGGCCACGTCGACTTCGCCTACGAGGTCTCCCGTTCGCTGGCCGCCTGCGAAGGCTCGCTTCTGGTGGTGGACGCAAGTCAGGGCGTGGAAGCGCAGACCCTTGCCAACGTCTACCAGGCGATCGACAACGACCACGAGATCGTCACCGTCCTCAACAAGATCGACCTGCCGGCGGCCGAACCGGACCGGATCAAGGAGCAAATCGAGGACGTGATCGGCATCGACGCCTCCGAAGCCTGCATGATTTCCGCGAAAACCGGGCTTGGCGTGGACGACGTGCTGGAAGCCATCGTCAACAAGCTGCCGGCACCGCAGGGCGATCCGGACGCGACCTTGAAGGCGATGCTGGTCGACAGCTGGTACGACACCTATCTCGGCGTGATGGTTCTGGTCCGCATTATCGACGGCTCCCTGAAGAAGGGCCAGAAGATCAAGATGATGGGCACGGGGGCGGCCTATGACGTCGACCGTGTCGGCGTGATGACGCCCAAGTTCCTGCAGGTCGACGAACTCCATGCCGGCGAGATCGGCGTGATCACCGGCTCGATCAAGGAAGTCGCCGACACCCGCGTCGGCGACACCATTACGCTGGATAAGAAACCCTGCGCGGAAGCCCTGCCCGGCTTCAAGCCGGCCCAGCCGGTGGTGTTCTGCGGCCTGTTCCCGGTCGACGCCAACGACTTCGAGGACCTGCGCTCCGCCATGGGCAAGCTGCGGCTCAACGACGCCAGCTTCTCCTACGAGATGGAGACCTCGGCCGCGCTTGGTTTCGGCTTCCGCTGCGGCTTCCTCGGTCTGTTGCACCTGGAAATCATCCAGGAGCGCCTGTCGCGCGAATTCGACCTCGACCTGATCGCCACCGCGCCTTCGGTGGTCTACCAGATGACGCTGACCGACGGTTCGGAAGTGGAACTGCACAATCCGGCGGACATGCCGGACCTGGTCAAGATCTCCGAAATCCGCGAACCGTGGATCCGGGCGACGATCATGACGCCGGACGAATATCTCGGCGGCATCCTCAAGCTTTGCCAGGAGCGGCGCGGCATCCAGGTGGATCTGTCCTATGTGGGCTCACGCGCCATGGTCACCTACGATCTGCCGCTCAACGAGGTCGTGTTCGACTTCTACGACCGGCTGAAGTCGATCTCCAAGGGCTATGCCTCCTTCGACTATCAGCTGTCCGACTACCGGGCCGGTGATCTGGTGAGAATGTCGATCCTGGTCAACGAAGAGCCGGTCGACGCGCTTTCCGTGCTCGTGCACCGCTCCCAGGCGGACCGGCGCGGCCGGGCCATGTGCGAGAAGCTGAAGGAACTGATCCCGCGGCACATGTTCAAGATCCCGATCCAGGCGGCCATCGGCGGCCGGGTGATCGCCCGCGAGACCATCTCGGCCCTGCGCAAGGACGTGACCGCCAAGTGCTACGGCGGCGACGCCACCCGTAAGCGCAAGCTTCTGGAAAAGCAGAAGGCGGGCAAGAAAAAGATGCGCCAGTTCGGCAAGGTGGAGATCCCGCAGGAAGCCTTCATCCAGGCCCTGAAGATGGATGAGTGAGAAACCGGTTGCCGCTTTGCGGCAAGCCGATGATCCAGTGAATCATCGGCAGGTTTCGAACGGGCGGGAGCTGCCAACGGCAGCGGGCCCCGCGCCCTTGCGAATCATGAGCACGCGCGAGGGCTTCTCCTGACGCCGGTCCGCGTGTAACGTGACTTTCGAAGGATGCCTGGAGAAACCCATGCCGTCGAAACCGCCTCCTGCTTCGACCATTCCGGTCAGTCAACGGCTTGCCACGCAAGCACGCAATTTGAAGCTCGACCTGACGCGCGCGGCCGAAGACGGCCTCGACCGGGCCATCAAGGCGGAAAGAGAACGGCTTTGGCGACTGGAGAACGCGGACGCCATCCAGGCGGCCAACACCTATGTGGAGAAAAACGGTCTCCCCTTCGCGAAATTCCGGCAGTTTTAGGAACGGTCCCGGATGGCGCGATTTCAGGTACGCCGGATGCGCTCCACCGATATTCTGGGTCTCGAGCTTCAGGCCGATCTGCTCGATGATCTCAACACGCGGGTTCTGGTTCCGCTGCTTCCCCTCAGCGACGTGGAAAAACACATCGAGCGCCTCAACCCGACTTTCGAGATCGACGGGCGTGTCCATGTGATGATGACCCAACATCTCGCAGCAGTACCGGTCAGCGAGATTGGTGATGTGGTGGCCGACCTTTCGTCGAAGCGCGACGCCATTGTTGCCGCGACGGATTTTCTGTTTCAGGGGTTTTAAGGGTCGAAAACAGCCGTTTGCATCCAGGCGGCCCGTTTTGACATTCGCTCGCTTCATGATGGACGAGCGGCTCGCCGGTCATTAAGACGACCCACGACACCCCCAGATACCGGCCATCGGCTGAAGGATACCAGATGAATGTTGAACAGGATTTGCGCGAGCGCGCCGACAACAAATGCGAGCTTTGCGGCGCGACCGAAGGGCTTGCCATTCTGCCGGTCGGGCCGGACAGCGACGGCAGTGCGGACAAGGCGATCCTTGCCTGTGCGACCTGCGCCGGCCAGATCGAAGGGACTGCCGAGCTTGACGCCAATCACTGGCATTGCCTGAACGAAAGCGCCTGGAGCCAGGTTCCGCCGGTGCAGGTGACCGCGTGGCGGATGCTGAATCGCCTTTCCTCCGAGACCTGGGCGCGCGACCTGCTGGACATGCTCTATCTGGAGGACGAGACGCTTGCCTGGGCCAAGGCAGGCGCTGACGCCGCATCCGCAGGCGACGACGACGCTGTCGTCCACAAGGACACTTACGGGGCAGTCCTTGCAGCAGGCGATACGGTGACGCTGATCAAGGATCTGAAGGTCAAGGGCGCCAATTTCACCGCCAAGCGCGGCACGGCGGTGCGCAACATTGCGCTTGTTCCCGACAATCCGGAGCAGATCGAGGGCCGGGTCAACGACCAGCGGATCGTGATCCTGACGGAATTCGTCAAGAAGTCATGAGACAGCGGGCCGATCCTGCGATCGGCCCGCATAGTCACCGGCAACGACCTGCCGGCAATTCATATCCCGTCAGTTGACCGCGCTGTCCAGCGCCTGCCAGTCACCCATCCGCCAGGCCTTGCCGACGATGCCGCCCATCAGGACGGAAAAGGCTTCCGAGGGCAGGCCCATTTCCATGCCCGTGACCATGGCGACCCGTTCGGGGGCCGATGCGGCGCCGAGCATGATCCTGCCGTACCGGATCATCTCCGGCAGCGGAATGGACTGGACGATGCGCTGGTGGATCCCGGCGAGTTCCTCGTTGGAGAAATTCCTCTCCATCAGCGGCATCAGGTCCGTTTCCTCCTCGTGCATGTGAAGCAGGTCGTTGGCGAAGAACAGGGCGAAGCGCTGGTAGAGCCGGCGCAGGCAGGCCGGGCGGTCGACCGTGGCCGAAGCGACATCCTCCGCCAGCCGGCGCAATTCGCCGAAGGCATGCAGATGGTCGTCGTGATCCTCGGCGGCATGGTCTGAAGAGCCCGGGCAACGGGCATCGATCGCAGTGTGGATCTCGCGGTTTTCATGCTCCAGGTGACTCAGGCTCAGGTCGAGATGGGCCGACAGGGCGGTCAGGGTTTCGACGACAGCCTCCTCGTCGGCCGGATCGAGCCTCCCGAGCGCGATCAGCATCCGGGCGTTGGCAAGGCGTATGCCCTTGTGAACCGCATAATAAAGGTCTTCCCGGGCCTCGACTTCGGCCGCAATTTCCGTCTTCGCATTCATGATCAATCTCCTTTGGCGCGCCGGACCCTCCGGCGGCGGAATGCGGTGCGTGTACCGGATTTCCTTTTCGCGAAAAGCCACCTAGGATCGGATTGAGTATCCGGAAATTTCGGGCAATCCAATTTCAGGCAATCCCAAATCAGGCAGTCCATGGATCACCTTCGTGCAATGAGGGTCTTCATCAGGGTCGCGGAGCGCGGCAACCTGACAGCGACAAGCAGCGATCTCGGTCTGTCGCGCGGCAGCGCCAGCGCCATCGTGTCGGAACTGGAAAAATACCTCGGCGTCCAGCTGCTGGAGCGGACCACGCGCCGCCTTCGGCTGACCGAGGACGGGCAACACTATCTGAAACAGGCGCGCGACATCGTCGCCATGGTGGAGGGCCTGGAAGACGACATCGGCTCTTCCGAACGTCAGCCGCGCGGGCGGTTGCGCATTCAGGTGCCCTCCGGCCTCGCCCGGATCGTCATCGCGCCGGCGCTGCCGCATTTCATCGATGCCTATCCCGAGATCCAGCTGGAAATCCTGTCACGCAACAATTTGCCCGATTTCGTCGGCGAACGGATCGATGCCGCACTTGTCGTCGGAGACCTGCCGGAACTGGAGATCGTCGCGCGCCCGGTGGGCAAGATCCCGTATCTGACGGTTGCCGCGCCCTCCTATCTGACCCGGCACGGCACGCCAGAGACGCCGGAGGATCTGGACCGCCACCGCTGCATTCCGCTGCTGTCGACCGCCAGCGGCTCAGCCCTGCCCTGGCGGTTCCGCGTCCAGGGTGAGAGCGTCACCGTTCCGGTGCACGGCGCGCTTGCCTTCGAGGCTCCGGAGGCGGCAGTCGTGGCGGCCAACCGCGGCGCAGGCATCCTCCAGCTGGCGAGCTATCTCGTCTATGACGAAATCCGCTCTGGACGCCTTGTTCCGATCCTCGACGCAATCCGGCCGAAAGCCCGGGACATGCATATCGTTCATCAGAAGCACCGGCTGAAGCCGAAAAAGCTGCGCGTGTTCGAGGAATTCATCATCGACCTGAACCTGCAGGTCCGCCGCAAATGGGGCATCCGGCAGGTCGACTGAACCCCGGCTCTTCGCCAGCACCCAAACGGGATCACTCCGGCCGGTCGAAGGGCAGATCCGCCAGTTCATGCGGTGTCATGCGGGCAAGCACCGGGTGCGACAGCGGATCCTTTTCCCATTGCGCCTGATCGGTCAGACGCGGCTGCCGGCAGCCATCCGCCCTGAAAAGCCGCGTTCTGAAGATACACATCAGATTTAACATAGCTAAATTTATATTCGGAGATTACGGCTATAAATATCGATTTCTTCTGCTTTTCAGTTTAGCTTTCCTATATGAAAAATCTGAACCGGATCCATCTTGCAGGCCTGCGCGCGGTCGAAGCGGTCGGCAGGCTCGGCTCACTCAAGGCCGCAGCAGACGAGCTCGGCGTCACCGTCGGTGCGGTGAGCCAGCAGATCCAGAAGACCGAACAACAACTCGGAACCGCCCTGTTCGAACGGCGCGGCCGCGGCCTGTGTCCGACCGGACAGGGAGAGGCGGTCCTGCGCCAGCTTACGGTCGGCATGTCCGCACTCTCGGCAGCCGTTGGCATGACGGAGCGGCACCGCGACGATACCCTGACGGTGTCGGTCGCGCCGGTCTTTGCCGGCAAGTGGCTCGTCTGGCATCTGAAGGACTTTGCCCGACAGCATCCGGATATCCGCGTGCGGGTGGAGGCGACCGTGGATCTGGTCGACCCCAACCTCAGCGACGTCGATCTGTGCATCCGCGTCGGCAAGGGACCGTATCCTGGGCTGCACGCGGAAAAGCTGCTCGCGCAGAGGATTTTCCCGGTCTGCAGCCCGGCCGTGGCGGCAACGCTTGAAGATCCGTCGGACATCGCCAACGTGCCGATCATCCGCGACCGGGGACAGATGTTTTCCTGGCGAACCTGGCTTGAACCCAACGGCTTGGACGAGAGCCTGCTCGGCGAAGGGCCGGTGTTTTCCGACGGTGCCCTTTGCCTGGATGCGGCCATCGCGGGCCAGGGCCTGTTTCTGGCCTGGGAAACGCTTGCCCATCATGCACTTCAGGTCGGCCAGGTCGTCGCGCCCTTCCCGGGACGGTACCAGACCGGCTTCTTCTACTGGCTGCTTGCCGGCAGGCACCGGGACCAATCCCCGCCGATGAAGGCCTTCGGTTCGTGGATAAAGGCGGAACTTGCCCGTTCGCTCGGAACCTGACGGCTTCCGGCGCAAACGGCGTTCTGCAATAGCACTTGTACACGGCGCGACACTTCGGCTACTTTCCGGGCCGGCGCGAAATTTCCCTGCGCCCCGACCGAGGCACCGAATGACCCGTTGTTCGAACCACATGACCGGAACGACACTGCGCGGCAAGCCTGCCCGGTGCCCGTCCGCGTTGCGCCTCGCGACCTGTCACGGTCCCGCCTGCGGACGATTTAGTCGCTGACTTCGACCTGAACGCCCCGGCCTGCCGACACTTCTCTTTTCGAGAAACTGCATGCCGATTGTGGCATCCTCCGGCAATTCTGCTAAAAGACCCGTCGAATTCACTTTCGACCGAAAATCGCGCGTCCGCGCAGCACGATAGATCGAGCACTCATGTCCGACCTGAACACCCTTGAATCCGAAATCCTCGCCGCCATCGACGCGGCGTCCACCGAGGCTGGCCTTGAAGACATCCGTGTCGCCGCTCTCGGCAAGAAGGGCAGCATTTCCGAGCAGATGAAAACGCTCGGCAAGATGAGCCCGGAAGAGCGCAAGACCATGGGCCCGGCGCTCAACGGCCTGAAGGATCGCGTGACCGACGCCATCGCCGCCCGCAAGACGGTGCTCGCTGAAGCCGCCCTGGAGGCGCGCCTGGCCAGTGAGCGCGTCGACGTCACCCTGCCGCTGAGGCCCTCACCGGTCGAATCGGGCCGCATCCACCCGGTCAGCCAGGTGATCGACGAACTCTCCGCCATCTTCGCCGACATGGGCTTTGCCATCGCCGAAGGTCCGGATGTGGAGACCGACGAGCTCAACTTCACCGCGCTCAACTTCCCGGAAGGCCATCCGGCGCGCGACATGCACGACACCTTCTTCTTCAACGAGAAGGACAACGGCGAACGGCTCCTGCTGCGCACCCACACCTCGCCGGTGCAGATCCGCACCATGCGCACCCAGGAACCGCCGATCCGCGTGATCATCCCGGGCCGCACCTATCGCTGCGACAGCGACCAGACGCACACGCCGATGTTCCACCAGGTCGAGGGCCTGGTGATCGACAAGGGAAGCCATCTCGGTCACCTGAAGTGGATCCTGGAAGAATTCTGCAAGACCTTCTTCGAGGTCGACGACATCAAGATGCGGTTCCGCCCGTCCTTCTTCCCCTTCACCGAGCCGTCCATGGAAGTCGACATACAGTGCGACCGGTCCGGGGCGGAAGTGAAGTTCGGCGAAGGCGACGACTGGATGGAAATCCTGGGCTGCGGCATGGTGCATCCGAACGTCATCCGCAATTGCGGCCTGGACCCGGATGAATACCAGGGCTTTGCCTGGGGCATGGGCATCGACCGGCTCGCCATGCTGAAATACGGCATGCCGGACCTGCGCGCCTTCTTCGACGCCGACGTGCGCTGGATCCAGCACTACGGTTTCCGCCCGCTCGACATGCCGACCCTCGCCGGCGGCCTCTCCAGCTAAAAACGGCCCCTTCTGCAAAAAGGCAGAGCGACATGACCCTTTTCATTCGTGCAATCGCAGTCGTTTTCCTGACCCTGGTCGCCGTCTTTCCGGCAAACGCCCAGAAAACGGAAGACCGTTCAAGCCGGGTCGCCACGCCGACCTCCTTCGTGGAAGCCTGCGCGGAGAAAAGCCAGGAGCGCGGCCGCCTGCGGTTTTGCGATACCTACTTCCGCCAGAAGCTTGGCACCCAGGCAGATGCACTGCTCTACCTGCGCGACCGGATCACCCGCCTGCGGGCCTCCCATGAAGCCTCGGCGGCGGAGAAATACGACAGCTTCCTGTCGTCGATCTATATCGTCGCCTTCCTGACGATCTGCTCGATGGTGCTGGTGGCCGCCGACCGGAAACTTGCGGGCACCGCCAAATGGGCCACGCTGACCAGTTCGGCGGCGCTGCTGGTGGTGATCGTTGTCATGGCGCTCGGCTGGCTCGGCAAATACCGGGCGGAATATGCGGCCCAGGTGGAACTGGGAATCCTGCGCGACCGGATCGAGGCGGAGTCGGCCCAGGTGATTTCGACCGGGCAGACCCTGACGCCGGACATCGTACGCGAGTGGACCAGGGAACTGACCGCGATCGGACGCCGCTTCGCCGACAACTACGCCAATGCGACGCCCATCCCGGAGATCAGCCATTTCCAGGGCCAGTAACAGCAAGACACAATTTCAGGCGCTGAAGCGCCAAGACGAATACGAAGAGTGACCCGATGAAATTCACCCTGTCCTGGCTCAAGGAACATCTCGACACAAACGCCGGTCTCGACGAAATCGTCGAACGGCTGACCATGATCGGCCTGGAGGTCGAGGAGGTCACCAATCCGGCCGACCGGCTGAAGCCCTTCACGATCGCCAAGGTGCTGGAAGCAACGCAACATCCGAACGCGGACCGCCTGCGCGTTTTGAAGGTGGATGCCGGCGACGGCGGCGAGCCGCTGCAGATCGTCTGCGGCGCGCCCAATGCACGCGCCGGCCTGGTCGGCGTGCTGGCCCGCCCCGGCGACTACGTGCCGGGCATCGACGTGACCCTTTCCGTCGGCAAGATCCGTGACGTGGAAAGCTTCGGCATGATGTGCTCGGAGCGCGAACTGGAATTGTCCGACGAGCACACCGGCATCATCGACCTGCCGGAAGATGCGCCCGTCGGCGTGAGCTACGCCCAGTATGCGGGGCTGGACGATCCGGTGATCGAGATCGGCCTGACGCCGAACCGTCCGGACTGTACCGGCGTCTACGGCATCGCCCGCGACCTGGCCGCCGCCGGTCTCGGCACGCTCAAGGAACGCGCCCACGACCAGATCCGCGGCGACTTCCCCTGCCCGACGGACGTCAAGCTCGACTTCGGCGACACCAAGCCGCTGTGCAAGGCCTTCGGCCTGAGGATGGTGAAGGGCCTGAAGAACGGACCATCGCCGAAATGGATGCAGGAACGGCTGATCGCCATCGGCCTGCGCCCGATCAACACGCTGGTCGACATCACCAACTACATGACCTTCGACCAGGGCCGCCCGCTGCACGTCTTCGACGCGGCCAAGGTGACCGGTGACCTGGCCGTCCGCCGCGGCGTGAAGGGCGAAAGCATCGAAGGCCTCAACGGCAAGACCTATGAAGTCGACGACACCGTCTGCGTGATTGCCGACGACAACGGCCTGGAAAGCCTCGGCGGCATTCTCGGCGGCGAGGTATCGGGCTGTACGGACGACACGACCGATGTCCTGATTGAATCCGCCCTTTGGGACGAGGACGGCATTGCCGCCACCGGCCGCAAGCTCGGCGTCAACACCGATGCCCGCTACCGGTTCGAACGCGGTGTCGATCCGGACTACATGCTGCCGGGCCTGGAAATGGCGACCAAGCTCGTCATGGACCTGTGCGGCGGCGAGCCGTCCGAGGTCGTCGTTGCCGGCAAGGTTCCCGACGACACCCATATCGTCGACTTCCCCTATTCGGAAGTGAAGCGCCTGACCGGCCTCGATGTCTCCCACGCCGAGATCAACGTGACGCTTAAGGCGCTCGGCTTCTGGATCTCCGGCACCGGCGACACGGTCAAGGTGGCCGCACCGAGCTGGCGTCCGGACATCGAGGGCAAGGCCGACCTGGCGGAGGAAGTGGTGCGCATCGTCGGTCTCGACAAGGTGCCGTCCACGCCGCTGCCGCGGATCGGCAGCGTTGCCGCCAAGGTCCTGACCCCCGGCCAGATCCGCCGCAACCGGGCCCGCCGGGCGCTGGCCGCGCGCGGTCTCAACGAGGCCGTCACCTGGTCTTTCGTCACGAAGGCGGAGGCCGAAGCCTTCGGCGGCGGCGCTCCGGAACTGGCGCTCGCCAATCCGATCTCGCCGGAACTGTCCGACATGCGCCCGAGCCTGCTGCCGGGCCTGCTGACCGCCGCCCAGCGCAATGCGGACCGCGGCTATCCGGACGTGGCGTTGTTCGAAGTCGGCCAGGTCTTTGCCGACGACACGCCGGAAGGTCAGAGCATGGTCGCCGCCGGCGTTCGCCGCGGCACGGCCGTTCTGGACGGGGCCGGCCGCCACTGGTCCGGCGCCTCGCCGGCCGTCGGCGTGTTCGACGCGAAGGCCGACGCGACGGCGGTGCTGGCGGCCATCGGCGCGCCGGTGGACAAGCTGCAGGTCTATACGGACGCGCCGGATTATTTTCACCCCGGCCGGTCCGGGGCGCTGAAGCTCGGCCCGAAGAACACGCTCGCCGTCTTCGGCGAGATCCATCCGCGAATGCTCGGGCTGCTCGATATCGAAGGCCCGCTCGTCGGCTTCGAGATCTACCTGGACAACCTGCCCCAGCCCAAGGCCAAGGCAACCCGGTCCAAGGGTGCGCTCGACGTCTCCGACCTGATGCCGGTGCGCCGCGACTTCGCCTTCGTCGTCGACAAGTCGACCCCTGCCGAAACGCTGCTCAAGGCGGCCAGAGGCGCGGAGAAGGCTCTGATTGCCGACGTGACCCTGTTCGATGTCTATGAGGGCAAGGGCATCGCCGAGGACCAGAAGTCGCTCGCCATCGACGTCACTCTGCAGCCGACGCAAAAGACGCTGACGGACGAGGAAATCGATGCCGTGGCGAAGAAGATCATCGCAGCCGTGGAAAAGGCAACCGGCGGCACCCTCCGCGGGTAATCCTCCGGCCAATCACACGAAAAGGCGTCCCGTCTTCCCGGCGGGGCGCCTTTTTCATGTTTCGATGTCCGATATCGGGCAGATGCGGATAGGGCTGTTCGAAGCAGGCTGCCTTTAAAGCCCTTTGCCATCGGCCTGCGGACCGTCCGGATCAAGGTGCTGGACGGGAGACTTCTCCGTCGCGGCCGATGCCGGGGCGGGAGCACTGTCCGACGATGAGCCGTCGTGCTCGGTCGTCTTTCCGCCGCCGGCCGAGGCGATGACCAGCGTGCTTTTGACCAGGGCCTGCATGAAGCCGACGGCATGCGCTTCGCCTGCACCAAACAGGCTTGAAGCGGAACCCATGGGTATCAGCGCGCCTGCCGTAAAAAAAGCGGCTGCGAGAATGGACAGGCGTTTGGCCTTCCGGCAAGGATATTTCCAGTTCATGGCTTGAGCCCCCTCAAGTATTAGCCCGGGCCGTTTGACACTCACGGCGTTTCGACGGCGCGTATCAGGAAGGCTACGAAGAAAAGAAAACAGTGGGGCAAACGCAAACGGTCGGATTTTAGATAAAGGCCAGATGCATGTATTTCGGCCTGCGTTTCAACGATATAGCCGGACAAAAAATTCCGGAGACCGACCCTGGAATCTTCAAATCGACTGTCCGAACATTAGCAGGACATATAAATTCAAAAACGAATACGCTGAGAACCATGGATATCCAGACACTCAGGAACGCGACTGCTGCAACCGAGGACGACCGGATCGCGGCCCTTTCGGAAATTGTCAGGGCGACCCCTGCTCTGATGCGGATCCTGGGCGCGATAAACGACCTGGGCCTGCCGGATGCCTGGCTGGTGTCCGGCGGGGTCTACCAGACCGTCTGGAACGCGCTGACCGGCCGGCCACCGGATTTCGGCATCAAGGATTATGACATCATCTATTTCGACGGTTCGGACCTGTCCTACGAGGCGGAGGACAGGATTATCCGCAACATGAATGCCGCATTGCCCGATCTCGCCGACAATCTGGAAGTCCGCAATCAGGCGCGGGTCCATCTCTGGTACGAGAAACGCTTCGGCCGGCCCTACTTCCCGCTGAGCTGCGCGATCGAGTCGCTGACGACCTATGCAGCGAAGACCCACGCGGTCGCCGTGCGGCTGAGGGAGGGAGACACGATCGACGTCCGGGCGCCTTTCGGGCTCTCACCGATTTTCGCAATGCGTCTGGTTCCCAATCCTTTGACCGACAACCGTCCGACCTATGAAGAAAAGGCGAAACGCATGGCGGCGCTGTGGCCGGAACTGGAGGTCGTCGACTGGGATGCGTCCTGAAACCGTTCAGGTGCCGATTGCCGGAACCATGCGGCCGCGGATCAGGCCGCGTACCGAATTGCCGACGTAGATCGTCTGAGCGTCTTCTAGGTCCCGGCGGCGCAGGTCTGCCTCCGCTGCCAGTCCGCGCTCCAGAAGCCCGGCGCGCAACGTTCCCGGAAGCAGGCCGTGACGGAGCGCCGGGGTCAGCAGGCGCTCGTCTTTCTGAACGAACAGGGTCGTGAAACTGCCCTCGGTCAGGTAGCCGTCCTCGTTTTCAAACAGCACCTCGTGACAACCGCTCGCCTCGGCGTAGCGCTTGCGGGTGTCGTCATAAAAGGCCCGGTTGGTGGTCTTGTGGTAGAGAAACCGGTCCGAGGACCGGGTGGTCCCGCCGGCGAGCGCCAGGTCCCACACCGTATCGTTCGGTACCGGCTGGAGCGCCGTCCAGGTCAGGTCGATATCCCCGTCTTCGGTGAGTTCCAGGCGGACCCGCTGCGGCGATTTGAAGGTGGCCGCCAGGTCTTCCAGCGCCTTGCGGACGGCCCCTTCGTCACAAGGGTAACCGAAATAGTCGGCCGAGGCCGTCAGCCGCGCCATGTGCCGGTCCAGAAGCAGATAACCGTCTTCCGGCAGAAAGGCCATGGTCTCGATCAGTCCGACCTTCGGCAGATCCTCGGTCATGAATTTCAGCTTCAGTGCGCATTCATCGTATTCGGGAGCAGCGCCTGAATCGAAGATGACCCCGGACCCGGTTCCGACCTCGCCCGATCCGTCCGGCTTCAGGACCAGTGTGCGGATGGCGACGTTGAAGCGGAAGTCGCCGGTGGGCGCCACATGGCCGATGGAGCCGGTATAGACGCCGCGCGGGCCCGTCTCCAGATCATGGGCGATCTGCATGGCGCTCAGCTTCGGCGCCCCGGTGATCGAGCCACAGGGGAAGAGGCGCGCGATGATGTCCGGCAGCCGGATCTCCGGCCCGAGGTCCGCCTCGACGGTCGAAGTCATCTGGTGCAGGCTCTTGTAGCGTTCGACCGTGCAGAGTTCGCTCACCCGCACACTGCCGGTCTCCGCGATGCGCGACAGGTCGTTGCGCATCAGGTCGACGATCATGATGTTTTCCGCGCGCTGCTTGGGATCGGCCGCGAGCTCCCGGGCGATGCGGCGGTCGCCGGCGGGGTCGACGCCGCGGCCTGCGGTTCCCTTCATCGGTCGGGTCCGAAGCACCCGACCCTCCCGTTCCAGAAACAGTTCCGGCGACAGGGA
The DNA here is from genome assembly GCF_014692675.1 of Roseibium aggregatum. Taxonomy (GTDB): domain Bacteria; phylum Pseudomonadota; class Alphaproteobacteria; order Rhizobiales; family Stappiaceae; genus Roseibium; species Roseibium aggregatum_C. Next base: position 270,701 of record NZ_JABFCZ010000001.1, read on the forward strand.
CAGGATCGCGCGGTCTTCCAGCTTCAGAAACGCGCCATGGCCGACCGGCTGCCGGCGCAACAGATCGAGAAACAGGGCTTCGGGCGCGCCGCGATGCTCAAGCGCTGCCCTGAGCGTCAGGTTCACCTGATAGATGTCACCCATGGCGAGATGATCCTGCACCCTGGTGAAGGCGGCGTCATAGCTCTCGCGGTCCATCCCGAACCGGGGTTGGCCAAGATGCGCCTCGCCCGGCCCAGCGCTCCGGCGCAGGCAGTCTCTGGCATCGTCCAGGCTGATTTCCTGGGGCGCATCATACACACCAAACCAGAGGAGCGGCTCCCCGTCCGGCCGCCAGCGGGCCTTCAGCTTGTCCTCGAAGGCAAAGCCGAGTTCGTAGGCAAGGAAACCGGCCAGATGCGCGCCGGCCTCCCGGGCCTGTTCCATCTCTTCGAGCGCCTGGGGCACGGCGTCGAGCTCGGCCGTGGTGATCACCCGTTCGGGATGCCTGAAGAGCAGTCCGCCCCGCGCCTTCAGGGCGTCGAGCAGCAAAACCGATCCTGGCTGCAATATCTGATCAGGCATGGTTCCCGAACGTCGAGGTGAAACGCGGCACCAGGGAACGGCCGCTTCCGGAAACCGGCACATGACATTCAGCCGTCCGGGCGTCAAGACGCGGGAAATGGATTATCCGCCGAACAAACAAAAAGCCGGCCAAAAAAAACCGGCCACTGGGGCCGGCTTTTCTAAATGCGCTTCGGTTGCCGGTCAGGCGGCGGCGACATCCCGCAGGAAACCGTCGATGGAGGCCTGCATTTCCTCCGCCTGACGCTCCAGCTCTTCTGCGGAGTTTGCGACGGTCGTGGCGGATCCGGTGGTCCGTTCGGCCGCCTCGCTCAGCCCGCTGATGTTGGTGGCGACAAGGCCGGTTCCGTTGGCGGCTTCCGCGACATTGCGCGAAATCTCGTCGGTGGCCGCACCCTGCTGTTCCACCGCCGCGGCGATCGCCGAGGTGTAGTTGTTGACCTCGTCCATGGTGGCCGCAATCGCGCCGATCGCATCCACCGCGTCCTTGGTTTCGCCCTGGATCGCGGAGATCTGGGCACCGATTTCCTCGGTCGCCTTGGAGGTCTGGGTTGCCAGTTCCTTGACCTCGGCCGCGACCACCGCGAAGCCCTTGCCGGCCTCGCCGGCACGGGCGGCCTCGATGGTGGCATTCAGCGCCAGGAGGTTGGTCTGTTCGGCAATGGCCTGGATCAGGGTCACGACTTCGCCGATCCGATTGGCGGCTTCGGCGAGACCGGCAACCTTCTGGTTGCTGGTCTGGGCGCCCTGGGTGGCCTTGGCGACAATCCCCGTGGTCTGTTCGACCTGGCGGGAGATTTCCGCAATCGAGGAGGACAGTTCCTCGGCCGCGGAGGCGACCATCTGCACGTTGGAAGACGCCGTGTCGGAGGCCTGGGCCGCCGTCGCCGCCCGGTCTGAGGTGTCTTCGGCAACGGAGCCGAGGTCCTGCGAGGCCGAACGCATGGCCCGGACCTGCTGTGTCACGCTTTCAAGCTTGCCGGCGATTTCCTGGCGGAAGGCGGCGATCCGCTGGCCGACCCGCTCCTGGTGATTACGCTCTTCGGCGATGCGCTCGTTCTCGGCCTGCTGCATGGAGGCAGCCTGGACCTGGGACGCTTCGGCTTCGTTTCTCGCCTTGTCCGCCGCTTCGAAGGCACGGGACAGTCGGTCGACGATCCACCACAGGGCGGCCACTTCGACGACGACGATCACGGCATGGAAAACGACGCGCAGGAAGTTGGACCCGCCGGGGAAGACCGCCCAGGGAAGCGCGAAATTGAACACGATGTGATGCACCGCCACGACGCCGGCGTAAGCGACGAGCGCCCGCCAGTCGACCCATCCGGCCAGAATGGCCAGCACGGCGAAGAAGTACATGTGCCCGTCGATCTGGAACGACGTGGTCGGGTCGCTGGTCGACAGCGAGGCCACGAACAGGGCGACCAGAGCCGCCAGCGAGATGGCCGTTGCAATCCGGGTTTCGGTTCCAGCCTTGTATTTGACCCAGGTGCCGGTCGCCGCTGCTCCGAACAGAAGCGAAGCGCCCGAAACGGTCACGACCGAAATCGTTCCGACCCACCAGGCGGTGGCGATGACAAGGAGCACGTTCGCCCAGACGAAATAAATGATATAGCGCGAATAGGTTTCGCGCATCGCGTCGAGGCTGGTGGAAGCCTGCGTTTGCTCACTCATGAATTACTCTCCCCATAGACATTCACCAAGCCTGCACAGGCCCGTGCGACAACCGACGACGCAACAAAGGCGGCGCCGGACGCGTACAAACGTCCCACAATGCCGTCGGAGTCGGCTTCCGTGACCGCTATCCAGCCGGATGTATCCGTTGAAACGATCCGTCCGCCGGCCGCAGCCACAATCTCCGGAGCGGGATCACTCCAGGGACTCGCGAACACGGCTATCTTTCCTTCCCCGCCAGGCTGCAGGCCGGCAAAAACCATGACCAGGCAGGCGGCAGAGAAGTATGTGGCGACGAAGCGCTTCGATATTTTTGCTGACATTTCCAGCCCCGGGAACGCATCAGATATGGGACCGTTTATGAGGCAAGTCATTTAACAATTACTGAAATTAAAAGACCAGCCGATGAAAATCGCGTCCTTCCCTTTCGTTATATCGCAGTGCGATAAAATATAATGGAAATCACGTAGAAGTTGATTGCCGCTATTGTTTCAGGAAAATTGAAATAAAGGGACGGCACATGCTGTTATCCGCAACCGTCGCCCAGGCTGACCAAGGACAGGCAGCCCAAGCATAGGAAAACCGGCGCATCGGTTCGGTTTCGGACATTTAATTTCTGGGAAATCCAGTCAGAGCGGCGCCGCACAACTGACGCCGGTCCCGCGAATACCGCAATATCCACCGGGATTTTTCGCCAGATACTGCTGGTGATAATCTTCCGCAAAGTAAAATTGATCCAGCTGGCGGATCTCTGTCGTGATCGTCGCCCTTATTCCCGCCGCGCGCAAAGCCTCCTGGTAAGCCTGTTTCGATGCTTCCGCGGCGGCCACCTCTTCCGGATCGGCCAGATAGATCGCCGACCTGTATTGCGTCCCGGTATCGTTGCCCTGGCGCATGCCCTGGGTCGGGTCGTGATGTTCCCAAAAGACCTTGAACAGGTCCTGCAGGGAAATCTTCTCCGGATCGTAGACGACCAGCACGGCTTCCGTATGCCCGGTCCGGCCGGTGCAGGTTTCGTTGTAGGTGGGATTGGGCGTGTGCCCGCCGGCGTAGCCGACCGCGGTCACATGGACCCCCGGCAGCTGCCAGAAGAGGCGCTCCGCGCCCCAGAAACACCCCATGCCGAACAGAACCGTCCGCATTCCGTCCGGATAGGGGCCTGTCAGGGAGCGGCCATTGACGAAATGCGGGTCGGCCGGATGAATGGCCTGTTCCCGCCCCGGCAGCGCCTCGTCGGCGGACGGCAAGGAAAATTTCTTGGTCAGCATGGTCATGAAGGACATGATGAATTCCACTCCCGAAGCGTTGCTGCGCCAGGGCCACGAAAGGCAGGCGCAGATCTCTTTTCAGAAAGATGGCGCAGCGAACGGAATTTGCAAGAAATGTTTAGGGTCAGGCCAGGACGGCACCGCGTTTGCTGCCGCGCGTCCCAAGCCACAGGAAGATCAGCCCGAGCGGCCCCAATACGCCCCAGATCGGCCAGGTCAGCAGCGTCTGGATAATCGGATCCCACAGAAACGGACTGACATGGCGCTGGATGGCCGCCTGGGCCATGTTCAGGGTCTCCGGAGACTGATCGAACCACAGCTGACCGAGAGGCAGCAGCACCAGTTCGGAGCGGGCAATACTCTTGCTGGCATCGGCGATGATCGCGACCAATGCGCAAGCCAGCAAGACATAGCCGCCAAGCCGGAACAGTAATCTCAACAACGCAAACACTTCAGGCCTTCGTCTCAACGATCAAAAGTAAATATTCATTCTAAAGGGCAATCCGCGCCGTTTTATGGCCTTACGGCCGTTTGACAACCGGGAACATCACGTTACGGCGCATGATGAATACATTGACAAAGAATCCCATAAAAAACAACAGCAAAGATCCAAGGGCGGTTTTTACGGACCGTCTGGAAGCAAGCCCGGCAACCGGTGCACAGTTTATTTTCGCCCGCGCAATCGGCAAAAATCCGGCCCGTCTGCAATGCATATGCACCGGACCGCAAAAAAACTTTCACAGTCGCTTGCACTCGCGCGATGCCTGAGTATATTGCGCAACTCGCAGGCGGGGTTTCCCGCGGCGAATAAGGACAGGTGGCCGAGTGGTTGAAGGCGCACGCCTGGAACGCGTGTATAGGGGCAACTCTATCGAGGGTTCGAATCCCTCTCTGTCCGCCATTTATACTTATATCTTATTGAATAATATATACTTTTAAATATCCGGAGACTGAGTCCCACTTCCAGTCCCACTTTTTGAATTCACTACCGCGTGACTTTGTGCACAGATTTCAGGAAAAATTCCGTAATTAGGCGTGTTCGTCGGATCAGGATCTCAAGCGTTCGATGAGCGTAAGTAGGAAGGGCTTCATCGGGAAAGGCCCTGTCGGCCAGCTTCACCAGATTGGCGATACCCGGGTTGGCGACCAACCCGAATTCGGCCAAGTGCGCGCGCAGCGCATTCGCCGCCAAAGTCCGCTGGCGCACAATCAGCGATCGGGTCCGGTGCGCCATCAGAACACTCTGCTGCTCGACTGGGTTTACCGGCACAAACCGCATGGTCGGACGTTGCACAGCCTCGCAGATCGGTTCTGCATCAATCGCATCGCTTTTGCCGCACTTGACGTAGCCTTTCACGTAAGACGGCAGCATGATCCTGACGTCATGGCCCATGGCGATCAGCGTACGCGCCCAGTGATGCACCGTCGCACAGACCTCAACTCCGAATCGCGGCGTCTGTTTGCGATGCAGCTTCTTCACCAGCACTGTCCTGCCGGATGTATCTATCCCATGCGCCTAGAAAACGCTCTTCGCCAGATCCAGCCCGGGCGTTGCTATGTTTATCGGATCCTTCCTTTCCTGCCTTCGCTTCTTTCTCAGCACCATACCTGGCGCAGCGCTGGCGGGGGCGTCCAAATCATCAAGCACGTTTATCGACCACGTAGCAAGGCGACGAAGAGGCCGGAAGTCGCGGTGACCGCGGAGCGTGGTGGACGCATCAGGGCGGCGTTCCTGCCGTCTTCCGACGGGGAGCAGATCGGCCGCGTCATCTCGCCGGACGCCCATATCATGTCCGATGACGATAAGGCCATCGGCAAGGCGGCCCACACCTTCAAGGAGCATGACACGATCACGCACGGCAAGAAGAAGAACGTTCGCGGGAAACCTTCACTTCAACACGGTCGAAGGCATCGCGGCCCTGCTGAAGCGGACGCAGCTAGGTGTTTATCACCAGCTCAGCAAGCGCCATCTTCAGCGGTAAATCGTCGAGACCATGTTCCGGAAGAACCAGCGCCGGACAATCGAGACAATTGACCAGAGGGACGGAACCATGCGGGTCCAGATCTACCGCCGCCCGATCCTGGATCATCTCGAAGATCTCCTGTTGAGGGCCATCGGTCGGCAGGTCAGGAGATCCGACATCGGCGGGATGGATTGGCCGATACCGATAGCACCAGGATATTTCTCGGCGCCGTCATTAACTTAGTTTAAATTCAGACATTCTGGGATTTGGATCCGGACGCAACAGTCGTTCGACGGTTCTACCAAGGCGACGTCTCTTTGGTGTAGTCGATTGCGAAAGTCATTTAATTTTAAAGGGATCCTCAGCGGGTTCGTCCTGGGGCATTTCAGCTTGCAGACGTGCATGGCTATTAAGCGAGCGGACAACTTTATAGCGAGGTTCCATTCCTTCATGCAGAACGCGAAGTATGATCGTGCCTACGACACCATTCGACATCATTCCAGTCGTATAGTAGAGGCAATGCGCCGACGCGCCGCGTCTGCCCGCAGCAAGCTCAAGATGAAACAATCTTACATCTGGCGCTATTATGGAGCGGTCGATGGAACCTCCGCGATCGGGATCGTCGCCGACCATCTCGATTCCCCGGTCGATTATCGCCTCGTAGGTGTCTAAATGATGCGGCCCGAAGGACTTGAGTGTATCTACCAGAATGTTTCGAATATCACGCCTAGCTGCCTCGGTGATTTCATGACTCATTCGCCGAGGTACTCTCGCCTCACTTCGTCAGCGATGTCCCCAACCGTCTGCGTTGAAAATCGACCTGCCGCGGCATCAGTCAAACCAATGCTCACCTCTCTTCGCAGGATGGCGAGTTTTTCCTGTTCGATTGCTTTGTCGTGCTGAAGCAGACGTAATGCATCACGGATAACTTCGCTTGACGAGGCGTATCCGCCGCCGGCGACCTCACCTTCCACAAATTTAATCATGTCACCAGGCAAACTGACATTCATCGTACCCATGAAAAAACACTCCTCAATTTAGAGCGTAATATAGCCAGTTTGGCAAAAATTGCCAATCTTCTAATCCAAGTCGGACGCACGTCTGTTGAAACCTGACCGAAGGGGTAGAATCCCCTCCTCAGATAGAATCTCACATCAATTACCGTTCTTTCGTAGATAGGTGCAGTTTGAAAGACCTGAAAGCAAGGCGGTACAGGGCGGACAATCTGAACTCGTGCGTCCAAGCGGGCTGGCGCAAACCGAGTGCGTGCGCTGTTTCCCTTCGCCGACTTCTGGCATCCAACTCCGAGTTCGAGCTTATCTGGTTTGTTGTTGTTGCCGCATAAAGTCGATTATGGTGAGAGTGGGATTTTGCTGAGTGCCGGCTCGCGTGTCGGATCTTAAGTTCGAGCCGTCCTTGGCCTATGTTGAGCCGTGGAGCAAACCTTAAAGCGCGAACTGCGACTGTGGCAGAAGAGAATGATATTTCGGAGGAAATCGCGCGCGTTCGGCGGCGGCTGGCCGAACTTGACGGCGAGCGCGCTAAGCTCGAGCATGAACTGGAAACGCTTGAGCAGAAGCTGAAATCCAACAGCAATGCATCTGAGCAGTTCTTGCGTGCCGATGCCTCTGTCACCAACAACTCGTCGTCGACCGAGAAAGTCGAGTTGTTTCGCCGAATGTTTGCCGGGCGCCCTGATGTCTTTCCGGTTCGATGGGAAAACAGAAAGACCAATCGATCGGGATATTCGCCAGCTTGTTCCAACGAGTGGACGAAGGGGATCTGCGGCAAGCCGAAAGTGAAATGTAAAGAATGTCCCCATCAGGCGTTCATCCTGCCATCCGAAGACATCATCGAAAAGCACCTGCGTGGCGATTTTGTTGCCGGAGTGTATCCACTGCTGCAAGATGAGACGTGCTGGTTCCTCGCCGTCGACCTCGACAAAGACCGCTGGGCAGATGATGCCAGAGCGTTGCTGGATACTTGTCATGCGAAAGGAATTGTCGCCGCCCTGGAACGGTCGAGATCGGGGAATGGCGGCCATATCTGGATATTCTTTTCCGAGCCTGTTCCGGCAAGGATTGCCAGGCAACTGGGCACAGCCTTGATCACGGAGACTATGGAGAAACGTCCCGAGATCGGTTTTACTTCCTATGATCGCCTCTTTCCCAATCAGGATACATTGCCGCTTGGCGGTTTCGGTAACCTGATCGCTTTGCCGCTGCAAAAAAGAGCTCGCGAGGTCGGCAACAGCGTTTTTATCGACAAGGGTCTGCGCCCCTACGATGACCAATGGGCATATCTGTCGTCTTTGCCCAGGCTGTCGGCAGACACGGTCTTCAGGATCGCGGATGAGGCGGAGTTGTCAGGTCGGGTCTTGGGCATCCGCATGCCCGTGGACGATGAACACGCCGACGAGCCGTGGAAGATGTCACCGTCACGCCGTAGTACCTCACGGCGTATCGATGCTGTGATGCTAAACAGCATCAGAATCGTGGTTGGAGACCAAGTTTATATCGACCGGACAGAACTCCCGCCGGCCCTGATTGCGCAGCTCATTCGCCTTGCGGCTTTCCAGAACCCCGAGTTCTACCGCGCACAGGCTATGCGGTTGCCGACATTCGGCAAGCCTCGGGTCGTCTCATGCGCCGAGCTTTATGCGCAGCACGTCGCCCTCCCTCGAGGTTGCCTTGGAGAAGCGATCGATCTCGTCAAGAGCCATGGCGCCGTTGCCGATCTGGAAGATCTGCGGGAAATTGGCACCGCACTTCCCTTGGGCGTATCCTTCCAGGGCGAATTGCGGCGGCCGCAGATGGCGGCTTTCGATGCTCTCGTGCCCCATGATGCCGGCGTGCTTGCCGCGACGACTGCATTCGGCAAGACCGTCGTCGCAGCGGCGCTCATTGCAAACCGCTGCCGGAACACGCTTGTCCTCGTCCACCGACGAGAACTGCTGAACCAATGGGTGGAACGCCTTCGGAACTTCTTGAGTATCGACCCGAAGCAGATCGGCATTATTGGCGGTGGCAAACGAAAGCCGACTGGCATCATCGACGTCGCGCTTATCCAGAGCCTGGTCCGCAAGGGGGAAGTCGCGAACCTCGTCACCGATTACGGTCATCTGATCGTGGATGAATGCCACCATCTGTCTGCGGCAAGCTTCGAGCTTGTCGCCCGGAGGTCGAAAGCGCGGTATGTCTTGGGCCTGTCCGCGACCGTCGCTCGAAAAGACGGGCACCATCCCATCATCTTCATGCAGTGCGGCCCTGTTCGCCATCGGGTCGATGCACGGGTTCAAGCTGCCGAGCGCGGCATCCGTCACCGCGTGCGCGACCGTACGACGAAATTTGAACTGCCGCATTCCATCGCCTCGGCCGAGCGCCCGTCAATGTCGGCGATCTATGCTGCTTTGGCGCAGGACGACGGGCGAAACAACCTGATCTTCGATGATGTGCTGCAATCGCTGGAGGCGAAACGATCGCCCATTGTGCTGACCGAGCGAAAGGACCACCTCGACTATCTTGAGCAGCGGTTCGCGCCTTTCGTGAAAAATCTTGTTGTGCTGCGTGGCGGCATGTCGGCCAAGGATCGCAAGGCAGCGAACACAGCATTGAGTGTCCCGGATCATGACGAGCGTCTGATCCTCGCGACAGGCCGCTATATAGGCGAAGGCTTCGACGACGCCCGTCTCGACACGCTGTTCCTGACGATGCCGATCGCCTGGAAAGGAACTTTGGCCCAATATGTTGGCCGGCTTCATCGCGAACATGACGGAAAAGGGGATGTCCTGGTCGTGGACTATGTCGATCAGACTGTGCCGGTTCTCGCCCGGATGGCCGCAAAGCGGCGGGCGGGCTATCGCGCACTTGGCTACATGATCGAGTAGCGGGCGCTCCGCTTACAGCGGGGCGCCCTCCTTCCAACCTCGCAATTATGCGGAGCGGAATCCGTGGAAACCGGCGGATAGCCTGCTCTCACAACCCGGAACTCCGCATAATACCGTTCACAGCCTAATCGACCGAGCCAGAGAAGACGCGAAACTGCCAACCGTTTTCGGAGGAGTTCTCGACGCGCTCGAAACGGGCATTGATGCTATGGACAAGGGTCTTGTTCAGACCGATGGAGCAGTGCTTCGTGGTGGTGAATGTTCCGATGTTCGCCATTGTCTTTATCCGTGCGCCAAGAGTGACGGCTGGAAACCGTCACGCGCACTTGTTGCCCCTGCGGGGTGGGAGACCCCGACGCCAACGCGCCGTAAGCGCGGGGGTGGAAGCAGACGGGTGAGGTAAGCCGGGTGCCTCCGGTGAGCCATAAATAAGCAGAACTCGTCAAAGCCGGACGGTCCAGGACTTCCGCCTGAGGTCGGTCCGGTGAGCGTGCCTGTTATGGGAAGAGTGATCGAACCGATGTTTGAAGCCTCGTTGCACCATGGAATCCGCCAAACCGGAAGTGGGCGGATCGGTCGAAAGACCGGAGGAGCGCCGGTCCCCGCTGGATTTACGGGGATCAGGGGCGTGCGCTGTCACGTGCGTCAGCCAGCGGTCCAGCTTGCGGTGACCGCTGGTCGGAGTCCTCACGGGGTAGAGTCGGTCCCTAAGACAGGTGAAGGGACAACAGGTGAACTTGGGAACCTTGCCGTGTTCTCTCCCGCAGGATTGCGCGAGATGATCGAGGCGACCGATGATCGGCGCGGCAGGGGGCGGAGTCTTCGTAGTAGTCTGAGGGCGGGAAAGCCGTCCACAGGGCGAAGGGAGACAGTGAGTGAAGCAAGCCGGCAGGAGGCGGGCCGATGAAGCCCGATGCGGTGAATACCGCGTTCGTCCTCGACATGCAGCGCAAGCTTCACAGGTGGAGTGTCGCGGATGCCGACAAGGTGTTCGCGGATCTGTTCAACATCGTATGCGACCGCAGGATGCTGTCGGAAAGCTGGCGACGGCTGGCCCGCAACAAGGGCAGCCGTACCCCGGGAACCGATGGTGTCACGCGGAAAACGGTCGAAGAGCGGCCGGGCGGCGCTGTGCAGTTCATCGAGGATATCCGAAATGAGTTGCGCGGCGGCACCTATCGGCCAGAGCCTGTCCGGCAAAGGCTGATTCCCAAGCCGGGTAAGCCCGGCAAGGTGCGTCCGCTCGGCATTCCGACGCTCAGAGACCGACTGGTACAAATGGCTTTGAAGCTCGTGCTGGAGCCGATCTTCGAGGCGGACTTCTATCCGACCTCATATGGCTTCCGGCCCGGCCGGAGCACCCATGATGCGCTGGCGAAAATCCAGCGGCGACTGCACCCCACACCCAGTGGCACCTCCGAGTATCGCTGGGTAATCGAAGGGGACATCAATGGCTGCTTCGACGCCGTCGACCATCATGTGCTGATGGAGCGCGTGCGCCGCCGCATCGGGGACCGCAAGGTCCTCGGGCTCGTGCTCACCTTCCTTAAGGCCGGTGTCATGGTCGAGGGCTCCGTCCGCCATCCTGTCACGGGTACTCCGCAGGGTGGCATCATCTCGCCGTTGTTGGCCAACGTCTATCTGGCGGCCATCGACGAGAGATATGGGCGGTGGTCGATGCGTCCTCGTGAGCGACCGCAGAATGCAGCCGACCGGCGGCTTTACGACCGCCGGAGAAACAGGCCGACATTCTTCGCCGTGCGCTATGCCGACGACTTCGTCGTGCTGACGGACGGAACGTTCGAGGAGGCTGAAGCCGAAAAGCTGGCGCTGGCGCAGTTCCTCAAACAGGAATTGCGCATGGAACTATCGATGGAAAAGACCAGGATCACGCAGGTCGGGGAAGGATTTGACTTCCTCGGCTATCGCGTGGTGCAGACCAAGGCGCGCCGCACCGGTCGTCTGGTCGGCAATCTCTTCATTCCGAAGAGCAAGCTGAAGGACTTGCGCCACAAGATCAAGGTCCGGGTGAAGGAGACGCCGACAGGCAAATCCCTTGCCGAGCTCATCGACGGTCTCAACCCGATCATCACCGGCTGGAGGAACTATTACCGCTACGCCACATGGGCCACGCGGGACTTCTCCGGTCTGGACTGGTGGCTGTGGGAGCGCATCGGGCGTTGGTTGCGCAAGAAGCACCCAAAGGCGACGTGGAAATCGCTGCGCCGCCGCTTCGTCGCGAAAGCGCCCGATAGCCGATGGCGATGGGCAGACGGACCGAAATCGCTGCGGTTCTTCCGGGAAGGCGGGTCAACGCACTTCCCGCACCGGGGTATACGCATACCGAACGGATGGAACGATCCCGACGAAAAGTTCCGAAAAGGAGCTGATCGATTCTGGGCATCGTTCAACACCCTCATGTCCGTATGAGGGCCACCCGTGGCGAAAGCCGCGCATGGAGAGCCGGTAGCTTGGAAACTTGCACGTCCGGTTCGGCGAGAGGGGCGCAGAAACCAACCGTCGCAAGGCGGTCAGGCGCTGTGCTCCTACTCTACTTTTGATGTTTCGGGCCGCTCCCATCGCGGCCTCGACGGCTGTCCAAGAGGCCGGGAACGACCGGCACGCACCCTTTTGGGATCGAAATGAAATGGAGGACGGAGGAGAAACACTTTCTTGCCCTGCGAGGAATTCGAACAAAGTTCGAAGGGAAAAAAATTTCGGACCGCCGTTGCGTCCAGCCGAGCGAGGCGAAGCCGGCTTCCGGTCAGACCCGCCGTAATCGAGACCGCTTTGACCGATGCACTTTTTGAGGCTCTAACCGAGTTCGCTGTAGAGCGGAACGATTGAAGCATGCGCGTCGATCGCTTGCACGACGGAAGCAGCAAGAGGAAGATGGATCCTTTCAGCATCCCAGACTTGACGAAATCGCTGGACGGTTTCGGCAGCGACATCGATGACGCGCTTTTCCGGCAAAAGGGCTTTGGCTGCCAGATGCCGCAACTCGTCAACGTCGAATTCGGCCAACTTCTTTGTCCGCGAAAAATTCAGTGCGGCTGTATCCTCGCCTTGTATGTAGGGGATGGTCGAAACCAGATCGTAAGCAGGGGAAAGCGCAGCCGTCCTCCGGTCCGGATAAATCAGCGACCAGTTCTTGAGATGCATGTCGCCATTGCCGATGAGTGCGCTGAACACGAGTCGGCGAATAAACTCTGCGGCGCCAGCATCTCCAGCCTCGGTGCCGATCACGCGCGCGATATTGGCGTAGCTCGCACGTTTGTACTTGTCGTCCGGAAAGACGCCGAAGACCTGCGCGAAATCTTCGGTGTGTACGGGGCCTTCACTCGTGCGGTCGAAACGGCTGACAGCAAGCGCTTGTCCCTTGAGCTCGCCAATGCCTTCGGGAATGCCGGCGATCGCATCGAGATCGATGAGATTGATGACCGGCACCTCCATGCCGATCATCCCGGCTATCGTCATCATTGAAAACTCATTCTCCGGAACGCCGGTGAACTGTCGGGACGGTAGCTTCACGATCCAGGAACCACCGACGCCTTTGGCGGGAATGGTTAGGCCTCCGCCCTTGCCTTCATTCTCGAACGCGGAGAACTTGAGCTGCACGCCGGCGAGCGAAAAGCGCAATGCATCGGGTTTGGCGCTCTCAGGCAGATCCTCGGCCGCGCCCGGCGGCAGGGCGTAACCGGCCGCGGGATGGATCGACAGCGCGCCCGGCAAGTCGACACCTAGCACCCAGAGAAGGAAAAATTCGCGCTGCTGATTGACCCCCGCCCGCTCGGCGAGATAGCGCCGTAGTCCGCCTTCGGGCAACAGGTTCGAAAAGAAGGACGGTACAACACGCTGGGTTGGACGAATTTTGGTGATGAGGCCGCCCAGATCGTCCTTGAACGAAAGGCTGAGTGTCGGCCGATTGGGGTCCTCGACGTAGGCTTGGTTGAAGGCAAAGATCGTCCGATCGCCCTGCAAATGGGTCAGCGTGCCGATGGGCTTGTCATAGAGCCGTACGTCGAGAACCGAGACGTCAGGCATTGACGTCTCCATCATCTAGCGAATAGGCGGGACGCGGCTCCGACTGCGCATCATGGGCGATGGCGCTGCGCAGCCGCTGTAGGTTCTGTGCAATGTCACGGACGATGAGTGCTTCCTGCGTGTTCGCTTGATAGCGCTCGAGCCGCGCAATCAGATTGCGCACGACCTGCATCTCTTGGTCGCTCAGGTTCGCCCGTTGCAAGAAACGCAGCGTGTCTTCGATGCGATCGAGATCGGCTGAACTTCCGTAGAGCTGCTTCATTTTCTTGACCCGTCGTACAGCGCGGGCGAAGCGCTTGTCGTTTGCCTGACCGGCATGGATGTGCATGTCGGACGTTGCCTGCGCCTTGACGAGACCCAGCACTGCGGGCACGAGTTTCTTGGGCACGAGCACAAGTTCTAGATCGAGTGCGCGGGTCATGTCGATAAAGCTCGACAACCCCGGCTCCATCTTACCGCTTTCGATTTGGGAAATATGGCTTTGCGTTAATCCCGCCCGCTCGCTGAGTGCGCGCTGACTCACGCCACACGCCTCGCGGATTTCGCGTGCTTGCGAAATCAGATTTTCGCTCTGGTAGGACATGATACATAATCCAGATCGTTAAAACAAGAATGATCATGATTATATATCTAATATCAACGGATGCTCTCTGTCAATGTTTATGATATTGAATCATGATTTTTACATTAATATGATATATTATCATATATCATATTAATCGTACTCATGAAATTACGTTACAAAAGCCGATGATGGCGGAGGTTTGAGGGATGCCCTGGAAAGCAAAGGGTTTCGACCTTTGCCGTTCGAAGGCCGAAGACCTACTTCAGATTCAGACGAAAATACTCGATTTCGACGCTTTCGGATAAATCCATGCCGTTTGGCAAGGTCCCGATTTGCGGCTTGATGATGTGTGTAGTCGGCGTTGCTTTTGAAGGATCAAACCATCGCCCCTCATGAAAAAGAAGCGCTGTCTTTTCCTGGGTACCGGCCACCGATATCCGGAAATGTCGTTCCTTGCGAATACCAAGGGGTGCCAAATTGCGATCGTTCAGAAGCGCCTCGATATCTTCATCGCTGACCGGTTCACCGGTTAGCTTGTCCGTGGCCTGGGGCCCTCCACCTTCCGGCAAGAATTGCAATGCCCCGTTGCAATCTCGCCCGATCTCCGAAAGCAGGCCATATGCATTCGCCACCCCCTCGCCGACGCGCTCGGCAACGCGCCGCCATATCGGTCGTTCAGGTGCGCTGACACGCTTCCCGAAAGCAGACGTTTGCATTTTCACGAATATGTCGGCTCTGCTCCGACTAATGATTCTAGATTGAAGCGTTCGTGAAGAAGAGAGGCAAGGGAGTAGGAATTTCTCGAAAAAAATCCGGCCAAATTATACATCCCGAAAATATTGATAACGTAGAAACTCTGAATTAAAACCCATGGTAGATATTCCAATTGAATAATTCGCGGCACTGAAACGAAATTGGATTTTTTGCAGATGGAAAAGCACGAACGCCTACGCTTTGCACGCGAGAAAGCCAATTTTTCATCAGCCAGTAGCGCGGCGGAATCGCTAGGCGTGCCCGCAAGCACTTACTCATCTCACGAAGACGGCAGTCGCGGTCTTAAGGCAGAAGAAGCAGCACTATATGCCCTCCATTTCGGAGTTTCTCTTACGTGGCTGCTTTATGGTTGGAACGAGAAATACGAGACGGAAAGTAACCCTGAGGAAATGACGTTTTTCGGGGAGCAGGCATTAGCGGCAGGTATCAAAAATTATGACGTTTTTTTGGACGCTTACCAAGAAGCAAAAGTGATTGAAATGATGTTTCTCGGAGGGCGCGGCCCTCGTAAAAAGTTCGCGAAGCTCGTTCACCTCATCTACGATGAAAAGCTTTCTGATATGCGGGAATAACACCCTTTTAAAATGCAACCCGTATACAGCGCTTCGAATAAGTGCAATCTTTAAAGGCGTCATATGGCCATTGCCTTCGAGGAAATTTCCTATGGATATAGTTGGGCATTGTCTGCGTTTTGAATATCTTTATTTGGGTGATCGAGCGCTAACTCCGCATGAGTTGCTGCTAGCAGAGCTGAAAGCGGCGGAAGAGGCTGGCGTACGGACACTCGCTGAGGTTATTTGTACCCATCTCTTCGGGCATTCGGATCCTTCACAAATTTCTGATGACGACGTCGAGCGGTTCGTATCGTTTCTTGATCCGATTATAATGGCGGCCCTTTCAGGACAGCAGCCACGGCAATGAACAACTTTGTCTATCCATTCGATATTACTGACATCGATGCTGGGTGTGCCGATGACCAGGCCCGTCAGCTGTTGGACGGATGGCGCAATTCCAATGGTTTTCTTTGCGCAGAAGTCGTGAACCTCGCCCCTGTACTGGTGGTGTTTGGCGCTGACACGAGCTCATTGAAGCCACCCACTATATTTTCTGCTGGCCCACAAGCTCTGTCGACAAGACTTCTCGGCAGTCATTGGGCTGAGACACCAGAAACGGCCAATAGCACGTTTGAAGATCCCTACAAATATCTCGTAGCCGATGGGTACCATCGCGCCGCAATTCAAAATATTCCTGTATTTGATTTAATTTCGGCCCAGCTTTCGCATACTTCGCGAGAGATTATGGATCTGCGATACCAACGGTTGATCCTGCCTTTTTCCACTCCGCAGGGCGCAACGTTTTTAATCTGCTATTCTATGAAAACTTGCCGCATCCCGCTAATAGAGGGTCTTGGCACAAACGGCAAACCCCTTCAGTTCCCAGAGCTACAAAATGAAGGTCGCGCAAGTCCTTTTGCGCCGGCGGTTTCCGCCATATCACCGCATTAGGCCGCTCAATGCTGTACCCCCAGTTTAAGTGGTACTTTTTGCGGATTTTATCCGGTCGCATAAATCCATAGATGGTTTGAGGACGCCACTCATTGAAAGCCAATAGGATAAGCATCCGTTGCGCTAGCGCTAAGAGATTCTTGCCACGCCAATCTTTGTGTACATGACCTTCTCCGACATAGACCGACGTGCCAGTCAAACCGCCAGCGTAACTCGCTGATCCCTTAGCCAATATGACTTTGCTGCCGTCATCTGCATCGAACGCGCGTTCGAAATAGGACACGATCTGTTGTTGTAGAGACCAGCCGCTATGTTCATCCAATTTCGCTGCCACTGTCGTGACGCATACGCCCGGTTCGTTGAATAAGCCGACCCAAAGCACTTGGCTCGGCGGCAGGGTATTCAACTCCCGGCGAAAATGCTCCCCGACCAGGTTCGCCTTGCCTGCCTGTGCCGCTGCAAGTTCGAGCTCTTGCACCGAGTCTGAAACACGGATTTCGGCAACACCTTCGTTCATAATTGCCGTTTCGATCTGGCTGATCGCACGAACAATCGCAATGGCGCTCGGTTCAAACAATTTGATCGCTCTCAAGTTTAATTATTTGTGCGATCATTCTCGTCTCTTAAAATAGCGGCGGCACTGTAGATATTTGAACATTTTACAAATTAAATATCCGCAATTGATTATTTCTTGCTTAATCTGAATATTGTCAAAATATACCCATATTTGTATATAGATATTTTTAAATTCCTGATTGCATATGAGACGTTAGGCCAATTTCTAAGCTATCTGGGTGGATTTCACTGCGATCATTCGCGGAGGGTGGTTGGGCCAACGTGGAACAGGCCGAACGGGCGCTTGAACAGGCTATTCGCCGGCGTCTGAAACGGAAATGCAACACGCAAGAACGGATTGTAAGAACGGGGATATCGAATCCGGTTCGTGCTTCCTAGAATGTCCAATGGAAAGCATTAGGAGGAAGTATGGCGTCCTGGCTCATCAAGGAATGGGATGGCCTAAATGTTAAAGCCAAATACCATCTGCCCGGCCACTTATCCGAGCAAGAAATTGAGACGGTTCTTCAACGATTGGTGTGCCGCAATTTGACTGTCAGTGAAGTCCTAACGTCTTCTCGCCGCAAAGATGATCCCGAGCGCACCGGTCAGCTGGAAAGAATCGGACACGGTTCCCCAGTCACCTATGGGCATTCACACCTTCATTACACCGCAGAATACAAAATGGACGGATAAAACCCACCGAAACCAGAGGCCAATACTTCTGCGACGGGATCGATCTTTGCGGCCGCTTCAAGGCAGTCAGCGGAGACTGTTTCGTTAGATGGAAATGAGCAGTGGATTCATGATCCAGTGGAGCCGTCAAACCTGCAGGACGGCCGTCCCTCACGGTCATTGCCAAACCACCCGTACCGCCGGTTTGAGCTTGAGCGGCATGGCGCCACCAACGCTGCTCCATTGTCCCATGAACAGCGCCGCCATCCAGGCCTATGCCGAGCAGGTCCTCGCGCCCGAGCTTCGTCCCGGCGACATCGTCGCAATCGGCAACTTGCCGGCCCATAAAATCAGCGACGTGCGCGAGATGATCTAGAAGGTAGGTGCGCATTTCCTGTTCGTGCCGCCATACTCGCCTGACTTCAATCCTATCGAGATGGCCTTTCCCAAGCTCAAGGCGCTGCTGGGAAAAGTCGCCGCCAGGACCATAGACGAACTCTGGTCGGTGATTGCCTTTCAGCATTTACGCCAAAGGAATGCCGGCACTATTTCGAGGCAGTAGGTTATGACCCGGTATAAGTCGGATCTGCTCTATTTAATCACCCAATTTGACAGTCTGAAACAGCCGGCCTCCAGCGCGCTTCAAGGCTTTTAGGGCCCTATAGGATCGCCCCTTCGCGGTGAGCGGAACCTAAATACGGCCCGGCGGATAGGTCTGCGCGCCGAAGTGTTTCTTGTAGCCATGCGAGCCCGGACCAAAATCAAACCACCGACCCCTTTTCGCCGAGCCCAATCGATTACGTTGCAGATCAGCACTGAACCTGGCGAGTAGCTTTCGGTTTATGTCCATCTACGCCCCAAGCCAGCGCCAGTCTTTGAAGTTCTTCTGGCTGAAGTGGTCATTTGAGCGACTAGTTATTGGCGGTGATAATTCCCGAACCTTGTTTTTTGGGTGGCATTTTGCTACCTATTGGATAACACAGGAGGTGAATATGGCTCAGTCAGTGAAACTTGCCGACGACATAATGGCGCTCGTCCGGCGCGAAGCTGATCTGCACAGTCGGTCCGTTGCCGGCCAGATCACCCATTGGCTCAAGATCGGTAGAGCAATCGAGCGTTCCGGAAACTTCGATCATACCCGGATCACCGCTGCGCTCGAAGGCAGGCTTGATACTGTCGAGCTCCGGGAGGAGGAAGAATCTTCGTGGCTCGACGCGTTCGCTACCCGAATGGCTGAGCCCATGGCTACTGAGCAAGAGTTTTTCGCGCAGCGCAGAAGGCTCGGCCTTGGTGTCGGCCTCGATGCCGGTGGTAACCTCATCTACGCAGAAGATGCGGCTGGCGAATGAGGCCCAGTCTTGTCTTGCTCGCTGGGCCTAATGGCGCCGGCAAGTCCACGCTATACCAGACCCGCGTAGCTCCCAGCTTCGCGGGTCCTTTCATAAATGCGGACCTAATCCAGCGCGACGAGCTTAAGGATGCCTCCATGGAGGCTTCCTACAAAGCGGCCGAGATTGCCTGCGATCGTCGGTCTGAAATGCTCGATGCCGGTAAGAGCTTTGTGACCGAGACCGTCTTCTCCCATCCGTCGAAACTCGAAATCATCGAAAGTGCTCAGGCGCACGACTATATCGTCATTGTCATGCATATTAGCGTCGACAGTCCCGACCTGTCCGTCGCACGTGTCAAAGAACGCGTTCGGGAAGGCGGTCATGACGTTCCGGAAGACAAAGTCCGCGCGCGCTACAATCGTGGGCAGCCCCTGATCCGTGAAGCTGTGCTGTGCGCCGACCGGGGTATGGTCTATGACAACTCAAAGCTCAATGTGCCTCCACGCCAGGTCCTTGTTTTCGCAAGCGGGCGTCTCATTCAGGCTGATTCATACTTACCGGAGTGGGTTCTCTCGGCTTATGCTGACGACCTCGTCATTTGATCTTTTCCCGTTTAGAGCAGACGACAAATCCGCTTTGCGCCCTTTGCCAACCGCAGGGCGAGGAGCCGATATTTGTTGCGGCCTTACGGACAACAGGAATGGCTCTTGTTGATAAAGCTGTTTCAGCGGCGCGACAGATAATTACGCTCGTCCATGACCGCGTTTCACACAGCGATCCTTGACAAGCGCTCATTGTAGCTACCGCCCTCCAGGGCATGGCCTTCCAGGGCCGCCGGCCTTCTGTGGTTCGATGACAAATCACGGATAGCCGGTTTGCCGTCATGCCAGCAGTCCGATTGGTCGGAGCTGATGCTGTGGACGGCCCACGCACCGGCGCAGTGTGCGATGATTTGGCCGTTAAGCCAGGTCTAAGGAGCATTCCCATGCATCAGGATATTAACGTTGTCGGTCTCGATCTCGCCAAGCGCGTGTTTCAGGTTCACGCCATCGGCATCGACGGAAAGTTGTCTCCAAGTGTAAGTTAGGCCGAAGCGAAGTCGTCCCCTTCTTTTCTGCGCTTCCACCATGCCTCAACGGAATGGAGGCCTGTACCTCAGGGAACCGATCTGCGGACTTCATCAGGGCCAGCAGACATGTCGAGCTGCACAAACAGGCCGAACACATGGATGCACCCGACCGGTGCTTGTCGCTTCAAAAATCCTCTTGCACCAAGGGAGCCGTCCACACACGGCTTAACGGCCAAATCATCGCACGCTGTGCCGGTGTGGGGGCCGTCCACAGAATCAGGTCAAACTGATTTGAGCGACCGGGAATTGGCTGTGGTGGCGCCGCTGATCAACACCGTAGGTCGATGCGTTTAGCGACAGCGTCATTCGACGAGGCGCAGTTTCCCATTGGTTCTGAGAGTTTGGCGCGTTATTGTCCATTGTGCAGCACCAATGCGTAAGACTTCTCGCTGGACGGAGACTAGGGATGGCATCTGAAATATCGGGTGTAATCGTAGAAGAAGAAATCGAATACACCGCTAAAATATTCATTGACGGCGGCATGCTTAAACTGGCCGCACGGCAAATTAATCCCAGATACATGCCCTTTGCAGACGTGATTCGCGAACTGACGTCTGAAGAGCGCGAGGAGATTCTTGAAGCCGTCAAGGAACACTTGCAGGAATTGCATGGCATGGAGGCGGCGCAAAGTGCGATGCCAGGGCTCAAAAAACTGTTGTCTGAATTCCTCATCGAATAGTTCATCATCCGAAACCGAGGATCTGAGCCTTGATCGCTTCTGCAGTCTCGGCGGCACGCCCCTTGACCCTTGCGAAGCCGGTTCGTGGCGGTTGTGCCGTTCATGACCGGCCCATTCAGAATGTCCCAATTCCTGCTCTTTGGTCCTGAAAATCGGGTGATCAAAGAGCTGCTCCAATCTCCTCGGATTGACCCTACCGTTGTAAATCATCGTGGGCTTCCGCGTCTAATATGGTGCCGAAGATGTTTGGCGTGATCACGAAGTGCCGCCGTTCCAGGCACGAGAAAAGCGCCCCTCCGGGGCTGATAAACCAAGGCGGAGTCCTCCAATGTTTTCGCCATTTTGCCTGATGGCATCTCTTAATAGAGAGGCGTCCGGCGCTTTGTGTGTGCTATATTCCCGGTCTTTATAGAGCGCCTGCGACGGACGCTGTGTCGAGCATAGCAAACGCTTTGGGTCCCGCCGGAGAGATCTTCTGTCAGCGCGGCAGAGCGATCATTTGCACAGGCCGGAACGGGCGTAGGCAAGATAAAGGACCCGCGTCAATTGAACGCGCATTAGATATAATTCCCACTGATACCCCACAAAATATTTTTTATGGGGTATTAAATATGTTATTTTACCCCACTAGAAAAAGTATGTGGGGTATATTGTGGCAGTCGAGTATCACAGTGCAATTGGAACGGCGGCTTGGACGGATTTACGGCGATCTTTGGCTGACAGCGTGGTTTCAGACCTGCGCGGCACGCCACGCTCGAAGGTGATCGGCTCCAAGACTTATTGGTACGATCACTTTCGCCTCGGAAATAAAACCATCGACCGATATATAGGCGAAGACACGCCGGAGCTGCGGAGCCGTCTGGAGCGGCATTCGGAGATCGCCAAGGCTTCGAAACAGGCGGAACGGGAACGCGCAAGATTGATGCGGGTATTGCGGGCAGAAGGGTATCTGTTCGCCGATGTCGGATCCGGTCAGATCGTTTTGGCAATGGCCAGAGCAGGCTTCTTTCGGCTCGGCGGAACGATCGTCGGTACGCAGGCCTTCCGCTGCTACGAAGGCGAACTCGGCATTCGGATCGGGTTTGACCAGTCGGCTGCAACGGATGACATTGATATTGCAAGTATCGAGCGCTTGTCCCTCGCCCTCGCAGATACCGTCCAGCCGCCGCTTGCGGAAGTTTTTTCTGAACTCCAATTCGACCCTTTGCCCGCAATTAAAAGCGGCAAGACCTGGCGCTGGCGGCAAACAACTCGCCAGACGTTGGTTGAATTCCTGACGCCCTCATTCGAAGACGATGAGGCAATCCGCGATCTTCCGGCGCTTGGAGTCAGCGCGCACAGTCTGCACTTTCTCAATTATTTGATTGCGGACCCGATAAGCGTCCCCTTCCTCTATCGCTCCGGCGTGCTTGTGCAGATCCCGCGACCCGAACGCTACGCGGTGCATAAACTGATTGTTGCGGATCGAAGACAGGGAGAACCGGAGGTGCTCAAGGCACACAAAGACCGAGTCCAAGCGGCATTTCTCATCGAAGCATTGACTGAGACAAGACCCGACGACCTCGCTGAAGCCTATCATCTGGCATTGAAATCCGGTCCGGAGTGGCGAAAGCGCATCTCGGCAAGTCTCAAGCTCATGCCGGCAGCTGCGGCCATGCTCAAACAAGTGTCCTGACCGAAGGACTTATTGAGGCCCTGATGAAAGCGTGAATGTCTCTCATTCGGCAGTTCCGATCGACCATCAAGTTTCTGAATAGAGCGGTCCGTATCTATTCATGCCATATCGCCCTGATCGAGCATGGCTTTCAGAACGACATCGGACACCTTAACAGCAGAGCCGTTCCACATAGGGAATCCACTTTGTCAACAGGACCCCTAGACAATCACCGAACTGCCAAACACAGCAAGATACTTCTTTATCGAAGCCGCAACTATGCCTTTCACTTTTAAGTAACACACCTCAGATATAACTAAACTAGGTTATTTTTAATTTATATGGGTTGTCTCGCATTGATGCTGGCCGCACTCAAAAAAAATTCAAGGCAAAATCTCGGCGCGAATTTCTTCGTCACGAGACATGACCAGCCGACACTGGCTGTTTTGAAGGATCTGTGGTCCTCAATGCCCGGCGGGCCGGTCTCGACCCCCTTTCAGTCACCTCATGTGCTTCATGCCATTCAAGCGGAAAGAGCCAGTTCTAAACGGATTTTCTCCGTTTTCAGCATCCGCCGGCAGGATGATACCCATCCGCTTATGTTAGTGCCGCTGATGACGATCGACAGAGGCTTTTGCAAAGTCGCCACCATGGCGGATCTCGACGTGGTGGATATCAATGCGCCCGTTCTTGCGAAAGAACAGCCCATTCGGAAATGCGAATACGATTGTATCGTTGATGTGATTTTGGAGAATCTGACTGATGTCGATCTTTTTGATGCCTTCAATCTCCCGGAAAAGATAGGCGGACTGGACAATCCGTTTTTCCATTCGTCCCGAATGGAAAAATGGAAGGATGTCTTGGCTCTGTCTCTGGATGGAGAGCAGAGCAGAGCGCAACTGAAAACCAAGTCCGTATTCAAGGAAGCCAAACGAAAAGGCCGGAAATTGGCGGAACAAGGTGTCGAATTCTCGGAAATCAAAACCGCAACCGAGCGCGAAAAAGCCCTGTTGTCGCTGATGGAATACAAGAGGCGTCACTTGCGGGCGGCCGGCATCACTCGTGATCCGTGGAGCGAAAAGCAGGAGCGGTTTTTCAAAAATGTGGTGGCCGGCGATTGCGACGGCACCACGCAAACAGTGCTTCTGGCATTGAAGCGACATGACGAAACCATCGCTGCCGCCCTCTCTTTCGTGTCGGACAGCGAGTTTCACGGCTCACTGATATCGATGGGCGATGGGAGCTGGCATCGATACTCACCAGGCTCGGTGCTTATCTGCAAGACGATCGAATGGGCCAGGGAGAGAGGAATTCGACAGTTCTATTTCGGACCGGGCTCGCACGGCTACAAGAAACACTTCGGTGCGCAAGCCTATCCGCTGGGCCGCATTCTGGTTCCGCTTACCGCAAAGGGGCATTCCTACATGGCCTTGAAAGCCTTGAAACGCGCTGGTAACCAGCTGATTCAGACTGTCAAATAAGGTAATTAGCAAGAGCAGATCCGACTTAGTTCTGAGTCAAATCCGGTTGCCAGGAACAGTGCCGACATTCCTCTAGTGTATATGCGAAAGGTAACGAAAGTTCGAGCCGCTAATTCGCATCGGCTTAATCTTCGGTCTTGTGGTCACATTGCCACTCAATGAGCATTTACCCTATCATCGCAAACTGGTTTCGAGCCCAATCAAAAATTGATAAAAATTTCGTCGCATGCGAATTTTGAACTGAGCAATTTGATAGCATGTGAATAGCCCCTAGATTCGTAGACGCCTTCTTCCCTAATTTTGAGACAAGGAGGCCATGATGGGCAAATTCAATTTCACCGAGGATTTCAAACGGGACGCGGTGGCGCAGATCACCGAGCGGGGCTATCCGGTTGCGGAGGTATCGAAGCGGCTGGGCGTCAGCCAGCATTCGCTTTACGCGTGGAAGAGGAAGTTCTCGCGGCCGCCTGGCGGCGATGACAGGGACGCCGAGATCAGACGGTTGAAGGGCGAGCTGGCAAGGGTCACCGAGGAGCGCGACATCCTAAAAAAAGCCACCGCGTATTTCGCCAAGGATGCAAAGTGAGATACGCGTTCGTCGCCGAGCATCGTCCGCTGTTCCCGGTGCGGACGATGTGCCGGTGTCTGCGCATCCATCCGAGCGGCTTCTATGCCTGGCTGAAGAACCCGCTGAGCAAACGGGCGAAGGAAGACGCTCGCCAGACCGAGCTCCTCCGGAAGGCATGGAAGGATAGCGGCAAGGTGTATGGCTATCGCAAGCTCCACGACGATCTGCTGGACCAGGGCGAGACGTGCTGCCCGAACCGCGTTGCACGTCTCGCCAGCTTGGCAGGCATCAAGGCTCAGATCGGCTACAAGCGTCGGCCGGGAAGCTATGGCGGCAAGCCGTCACTGGTCATCGACAACACATTGGACCGGCAGTTCGACGTCGACGCACCTGACAGGGTCTGGGTCACCGACATCACCTATATCAAGACGCTCGAGGGCTTCGCCTATCTGGCCGTCGTGATCGAGCTCTATTCCCGCCGCGTCGTCGGGTGGTCGATGCAGAGCCGTCAGACGACGGACGTGGTCCTGCAGGCATTGCTGATGGCCGTGTGGCGACGAAAGCCGAAGAACCGGGTGCTGATCCACTCGGACCAAGGCTCCCAATTCACCAGCATGGACTGGGCATCATTCCTCAGGGCTCATAACCTGGAACATTCGATGAGCCGACGTGGAAACTGCCACGACAACGCTGTTGCCGAAAGCTTCTTCAACCTGCTCAAGCGGGAACGGATACGGCGTCGAACCTACAAGACCCGCGCCGAAGCCCGGCAGGATGTGTTCGACTACATCGAGATGTTCTACAACCCGAAGCGCAAGCATGTGAGGAACGGGATGCTGTCACCCGTCGAGTTCGAACGGCAGCAGGAAATGAGAACCGAGGGCGTCTAGAAAACTCGGGGCTATTCAATGTATTAAATTGGATGACGCTCATGCTTTTAGATTCTATTCCCTTTATTTTGTATCCTATCTATTTTTTTATAGCTTCTTTTTTTCTTTGCACGACCTATATTGGCGGAGAGACAAATAAAGGAGTCATGATTCATTGCAGGATAATTGGATATTCACTTAGTCTATTATGGCCGCTTATTTTCTTAATTTTATCATTACTCCTCTACTATATGAAGATTATCAGTCGATCTCGCCACCTAGGCTTCGTGGACAAAGGGTATCCAGAGTTTGACTGAGGCGAGCGCGACAAAGCCGAGGTAGGATTCCTTGGTTTTGTCGTAGCGGGTCGCGATGCGCCGCCAGTTCTTGAGTTTGTTGAAGAGG
>NZ_JABFCZ010000020.1 GCF_014692675.1 Roseibium aggregatum
CGCCGCCGGCTTCAGCCAGCGTCATCGTGATCGCAGCAGTCAGCGTGGTCTTGCCGTGGTCAACGTGCCCAATCGTGCCAATGTTGACGTGCGGCTTGTTACGCTCAAATTTTTCCTTCGCCATCGGCGTCGCTCTCTGTCCAATACGTGTAATCGTTAAAGGCTCGAGGCGGGACGCTTTCCGGCGCTTTGGACGTATCCGCGGACGACGAATTGCTTCCCGTATGTTCTGTTCAGGATTTCCGGGCGAAAGCAGCTTCCGTTCCGGACACTCCGATCAGCACCCATGATGGAGCGGGTGAAGGGAATCGAACCCTCGTCGTCAGCTTGGAAGGCTGCTGCTCTACCATTGAGCTACACCCGCGCACCGGAGGTCTGCCGGACGATGGTGGAGGAGGTTGGATTCGAACCAACGTAGGCATAGCCAACGGATTTACAGTCCGTCCCCTTTAGCCACTCGGGCACTCCTCCATCTCGTCCTGCTTCACGCCGAAGCGGTCAGGATGGCTTCACGAAGAGCCCGCCCGGAAGGACGAGCAATCCCGTGGCGCGTGTTATGCAGATGACGGGTAGTGGTGTCAACGCCGATTTTCAGAACATTTCGAAAATTTCCCAACTTTGCCCCTCCCGCCCCCTCTGCCTCGTCAGATGAGCGCTTCGAGCGGGGAATTTATCTTTGTTTGCAGTCAATTGCCGTCTGGCACCCATGGAGAAATCCGGGAGAATTCCGCAGTTTACATCCAGTCCGGCAGGAATCCGCCGCAATAGAAGTGTTGTAGCTGCAACATTATCGTTGTATATGCAACACAATCAGACACCCGGAGACCCGCACCCGATGGATATTGAATGGATGGGCCGCGTTTGCCTGGCGCACGCCGCCCGGCGGACCGCCAATCTGGTGACCCGCCACTACAACCGCTACCTGGCGCCGCTGAACCTGGAAGTCACCCAGGCGGTCCTGCTCGGCGTGATCGGTTCCGGCCGGGCGAACTCCTTGAGCGACCTTGCCCGCCTGATGGGCATCGAACGCTCCACCCTCCAGCGCAATCTGCATCCGCTGGAGCAGGCAGGCCTGGTCCGCAGACACAAAAAAGGCCCGAAGCAGGTCGTCCCGGAACTGACCCGGCAGGGTGAGGAAAGTCTGGCGGACGCCTATGAAGCCTGGCAGCAGGCGCAGAACAGCCTGACCGACATGCTCGAAACGCCGGACGAAGACGCAATCCGCGCCCATCTGTCGGCGCTGCGCAAAGCCGTTCACCGCGCCGAAGCGGTCACACCCGGCGAATGAATCCAGTCACAAGGAAAACAGGGACATGTCACTCATGAACGAAACACAGACCGCCGGCAGCAGTCCGAATCTCGGAGCCCTGCCCCGCGACCGCATCGCCCGGATGACCGGCGTGGAAATATTCGAAGAAATGCTCGCCGGCCGCCTGCCCGCGCCACCGATCATGGTCACCATGGAAATGGGACTGCGGGAAGCCGAACGCGGACGCGCCGTCTTCACCGGCACGCCGTCGGCGGCTCACATGAACCCGCAGGGCACCGTTCATGGCGGCTGGATCTCCACGATCCTCGATTCGGCCCTGACGTGCGCCATCCATACCGACCTTGAAGCCGGCGAACTCTGCACGACCACGTCGCTCACGGTGAATATGGTCCGTCCGCTGATGCCCGGTGCCGGCGAGGTCCGCTGCGAGGGCCGTATGGTCCACCGGGGCCGGCGGCTCGCAACGGCCGAAGGCAGCCTGGTCGATGCCAACGGCAAGCTGATCGCCCACGGGACGGCCAACTGCATGATTTTCGGGATCGGCCAGTAAACCGGCCGATCCACCGTCAGGCCACCCGGCCAGGACTTACTGGCAGAAGCGTTTCTGACCGCCGTAAGTCGTGTAGTAGCCCGTGTTCGGGTCGAACGACCGGTACTTGCTGCGGCAGTAATCGTACCAGGCAGGCGACCACGGCTCCAGGCCGCCGCCGCGCTGCGGCCGCGGCGCGTTCCGCCGCGCCATGCAGTCATTATAGGCCCGCTTATAGGCACGGTTCCATTCGACCGAGGACTTGCCCGCACCGGCTGCGGCGCCGACACCGCCGCCGATGGCCGCGCCCCGGCCCCAGCTGCCGGTAACCGAGCCGATCACTCCGCCGACAACGGCGCCGCCGACGGCGCCGCCGACCACATTGTTTCCTGTGCGCGTGTTCCGGTTGGCGTAGTCGCGGGCGTAACTGTCGCAGGAGGCATGTGACTGTGCCGAAGCCTGGGCGGCCATCATGGCCGATCCGCTCAGCCCCAGAACGATTGCCAGTGCCGCATTCCGAATAAGTCTGGTCATGATGTCACCTCGTTTAAGGGTCCCTGTCATTAACGGAAGTCTATCGCCAATGGTTCCATCGGCACTTTGATATCGCGCAAATGCGACAAAATCCTGCTGACACGATCTCACGCCGGCCGATTGGCATCCGGCCGGCTTTCCTCGTATATATATCGAAATTTGAATTTAAGCCGGTGCCCCAAAGGCGCCGGCAGGCGGACAAGACCGGACCAGATGCCAGATCAGATGACAGAAACCCTGCTCGCGAACGAACCCCTGATTCGCATCGTCTTCTTCCTCGGCGTTCTGATTGTCATGGCCATCTGGGAAGCCGCGTCTCCCCGTCGCCGGCGGGAGATCCCGCGGGTGATCCGCTGGACCAACAACATCGGCGTGGTGCTGCTCGACAGTTTCCTGGTCCGGCTGACCTTCCCGATCGTCGCCGTCGGGCTGGCGCTTCTGGCCGCTGAGCGCGGCTGGGGCCTGTTCAACATCTTCCAGGCACCCGCCTGGCTTGCCATCACGGTGTCCGTCGTCGCGCTCGATCTGGCGATCTACCTGCAGCACGTCATGTTTCATGCCGTACCCGCCCTGTGGCGGCTGCACCGGATGCACCATGCGGATCTGGAAATCGACGTGACCACGGGCCTGCGCTTTCACCCGGTGGAAATCCTGTTGTCCATGGGGATCAAGCTGGCGGTCGTCGCCGTTCTCGGCCCGCCCGCCGTCGCCGTCCTCATCTTCGAGGTCCTCTTGAACGCCACCGCCATGTTCAACCATTCCAATGTGAAGCTTCCCGAGAACGTCGACCGGGTTCTCAGGCTCCTGGTCGTGACGCCCGACATGCACCGGGTCCATCACTCCATTCACCCGGCGGAGACCAACAGCAACTTCGGCTTCAATCTGCCCTGGTGGGACCGGCTGCTCGGCACCTACACCGCCCAGCCGCGCGACGGCCATGAAGGCATGACCATCGGCATCGAACAGTTCCGGACCGTCCGTGACCTGTGGCTCGACCGCATGCTGATCCAGCCCCTGCGCGGACCGGCCAGCGGCTACGCGATCAACCGCGAACAAACCTACAAGAAAGAAGAAGAATGACCGGCCAAAGCTCCACCCCTGCACGCAAGCCCTTCTCCAGGATCGCCGTGATCGGCTTTCTGGGATCCCTCATCGGCATTGGCCTGTTCGCCGCCTCGGTGATCGGCTATCGAAGCGGCACCTGGTTCGTGGCCGAGGTCATGAACCTTGCAGAGTGGGCCGTCTACGCATCCGCCGTCGGCTGCCTACTGTCGCTTGCCGGCCTTGTCATCTCTCGCCCCGAAGGCGGCCGGCGCGGCCTGATCATCAGCCTCCTGGGACTTGTCCTCAGCGCCCCGCTGCTCGGGATGACCGCCCGCTTCGACTACGCGGCACGGGCCTATCCGCCGATCAACGACATCACTACCGACCGGCAAGATCCGCCGGTCTTCTGGGACATGCCCAACCCGATCGACTATCCCGGCGGCGCGACCGCCGAGCTGCAGCAGACGGCCTATCCGGATCTGGCGCCGCTGACCCTGGCAACGTCACCCGAGAAGACCTATGCGCACGCCCTTAATATCGTGAAAGGCCGCGGCTGGGAGATCGTCGCCGATGTGCCCGACGAGGGGCGGATCGAGGCGGTTGCCAGTTCGCTGGTCTTTGGGTTCAAGGACGAAATCGTCATCCGCATTCAGGAAGACGGCGACGGCTCCCTCGTCGACATGCGCTCCCGCTCCCGGGTCGGGCGCATCGACCGCGGCGTCAACGCAAAACGCATCCGCGCGTTTCTGAAGGATCTGAAACAGGCGTCGGAAGGTTAGAACATCTTCCCCGCCGCTCTTTTTAGAGTTAGGAGTGCGCCATGACCGATGACACTCCCAACCGCCGACCCAAGCGTCCGTCTTCCAAGGACGGCCGCCTCCCCTTTGCCAAGAAGAAGCCGGCACCGCGCCGGCCCGGCCTGCCGCCGGAAGGCCCGATCCTGCTTTACGGCATGCACACGGTGGAGGCCGCCTTCGCCAACCCGGACCGCAAGCGGCGCAAGCTCTTTGCCACCGAAAACGCCCAGCGCAGGTTGGACGAACGCGGCATCAGGATCGACGTGCCGGTCGAGACCGTGCAGCCGCGCCAGCTCGACCACATGGTCACAAGGGACGCCGTCCACCAGGGGGTGATCCTGGAAGCCGATCCCCTGCCCGCCTATGGCGTGAAGGAGCTGAAGGGCGCCCGGCTGGTGCTTGCGCTCGACCAGGTCACCGATCCGCATAACGTCGGCGCCATCCTGCGCTCTGCCGTCGCCCTTGACGCCGACGCGGTGGTCACCACCGAGCGCCACGCGCCCGAGGAAGGCCCGGTGCTCGCCAAATCCGCCAGCGGCGCGCTCGACATGATCAAGCATGTGCGGGTGAAGAACATGGCCCGCTTCATCACCGAAATGGGCGAACAGGGCTTTTTCAGTGTCGCCCTCGACAGCAACGGCGAGGCCTCGCTGGAGCAGACGGAGTTCGGCCCGAAGACGGTGCTGGTGCTGGGCTCGGAGGGAAAAGGCGTGCGCCAGGGCGTGCGCGAGGCTTGCGACAGTCTCGCCCGTCTCGACATGCCGGGCAAGATCCGTTCGCTGAACGTCTCCAACGCCGCCGTCCTCGCCCTCTACGTGGCGCGAACGAAAATGGGGCTTTGAGGCGAAGCGGCACGCTCAGTCCGCGACCGGCGAAAGCCCCTTCAAGGCCCGACCCGGTGGCATCGTGAGGGCGGCGTCCAATTCCTCTACCGTCGGCGATCCCACGTCCTTGTAAGGCTCAGCGCCGTAGGCAAGGTAGCTCCTGAAGCCAACCGCGCTTTCGGAAACGATCTCCTTCGGCGGCCCGTCAGCATCGGACCCGAACGTGTCGATCCGGCGCGGAAACACCTGCGCCTCGCCCGGCAGAAGATAGGCCATCAGATCGGCGGAACCGGCGGCGTTCGGAACAACGGAATAGCTGTACCCGGTAACCGTTACCAGGCGGTCGCTGTCATTGATGAGGATCGTCGCTGTCCGTCCGAAACGCCGGTCCGTGGGGACCGCCAGACGCGCCCCGTCCCGGCCATGATAGGTACCGCCGTAAAACAGGTCGCGGCGTTCAACGACGACATCGGCATTCTGCGAACGCACCACCACGACCGAAACCGGCGGCACCCGCAACAGCATCGGCGCAACGAAGGCCGCTGCGGCGACCAGAGCTCCCGCGGCCAAGATGAAAATGGATTTGCGCAGGAACACCGCATAGATGACCAGCGCAATCCCGGCGCCAGCAACGATCAGGGCAACGACTTCGCCGTATCTCGCACTTTCTTCAAGAATGCGGCTCCCTCCCCTTTTCTCCCTGCCGCCAACGCCGCAGGCTCCGCTCCCGGCAGAGCGGACAACGATAGAGCTTTAAGAGCAAAAACCCTCCCGGCGTCATTGGCAAGCACCGATTGAGGGCAGGGATCAATTGAAGGGACCGGCTCCGGAAGCCGTCTGGCGCCTACGCGCCCTCGACCGCCTCGAAGCCCTCGAACTCAGGATGGCCGGCATAAAGCCCCTTGTTGTCGCCCGCGTTCTTGTGGGCGTTCCGGAAATGCTCCGACTTCGTCCAGGCGATGAAATCGTCCTTGCTGGCCCAGATCGTGTGCGAGGCGTAAAGCACGGTGGAGCCGTCTTCCGCCTCCGGTCCCTTCATCAGGTGAAAGCTCTGAAAACCCGGCACCTTTTCCAGCTGGGAATCCCGGCTCTTCCAGACCTCCTCAAACGCGCTTTCCTGGCCCTTGTTCACCCGGAACCTGTTCATGGCAAGAAACATTCCGCACTCCCGTTCGTGGCTGTGTTCGTTTCGACCGCCGCCGGATCTATCGGCCCACAGGTCGGATCGCGGGGCATGTTAATAATATGACTAATTAATTCAAGTTTATTTCCCGTCGAAAGCGGACAGATGGGCGCACGGCGTCCTGTCGCGCCTGAGGCCGGCGGGGCCACATTGAAAAGAACGTTTTCCGCAAAAACGCGCCCTTCAACTATCCACAAACGGAGCGCCCCAAACACCCGGCTTTCCGCCGTTTGTTAGCTCGAAGATGGGATTTCGTGCCGCCTCATGCGAAAATCATGCACAAGCCGGATTTTTCTGCTAGAAGGCGGCTCATATGCCGGTATAGCTCAGCTGGTAGAGCATCTGATTTGTAATCAGGGGGTCGCGGGTTCGAATCCTGCTGCCGGCACCAGTTTTCTCAATAACTTTCAATATTTTAACACCATCCCGCCGCGGCCTTTCGCGTCTGGACATGGGGTATCTTGTGGGCCCCCTGCCGCCCCCTAATCGTCCCGGACCAGCGTCGGCACGCCGAGGTTTTCGATCAGGCGGGTGGTTTCGCGGTGGACCAACGCGATGTTGCTGTCGCGCACGGTGGGCAGCATCGCTCGGGCCTTGCGGGTGTCGGCATAGTCGAGCCGGGCGAAGATCAGTTCCTCGCCGTCCTCCGCCTCCGCCACGACGGTTCCGTAGGCATCGAGGATGCGCGAGCCACCCCAGAAATTGAGATCGCCTTCCCGGCCGATCCGGTTGGCCATGACCACCGGCGCGCCGTACATCATGGCGTAGAAGCGCAGCGTCGTTCCCCAGGAGCGGGGATTGTCGAACGTGCCGCCGACGGCCTCGCGGCCGCTGGAGATCGGGGCGACCAGCATGGTCGCCCCGTGCAGGAAGGCCAGGTGGGTCAGCGCGGGATTGTAAAGGTCCGCGCAGATCAGCAGCCCCATCGCCCAGTCCTCGCTCACCCGGTGGATGTCGACGAACCGGCCATGGGAATAATACTTCGTCTCCACCAGCCGGCCGTAGGAGGGAATGTTGATCTTGCGGTGGATGTAGCGCAGCGCCCCGTCCTTGTAGACGGCGGACGCATTGTAGAACTGCGCGGCCGGCCCCTCCTCGACGAAGCTGACCACGATTTCCATTTCCCCCGCCTCGCGGCTCAGCGCCTTGAGCCGTTCGTCCCGGGAATTCATGGTCACGTCGAGCAGGTTCTCGGCACCGTTATGGCCGACAAGGGAGAGTTCGGGAAACACCAGCATGTCCGCGCCGACCGCCCGCGCCCGCTCGATGAACATCAGATGCTTTTCCGCATTGGCGGCGATATCGCCGCTCACGCAGGCAAATTGCGCGGCCGCGACGGTCAGATAACGCGACATGGACACCTCCGGAAAAGCGACAGGAACGAGCTAGATTTCACGGTCAAGCAGAACGTCACTGTAGGGATAGCGGGACATTTTGGCGACGCCGTTTTCGGTGATCACCACCTGTTCCTCCAGCTTGACCCCGTCCATGGCATCGACCTCGCCGATATAGCTTTCCACCGACACCACCATGCCCGGCTCCAGCACGCCGTCCTTCGAATACTTGTCGAAGTCCCCCTGGTGCGCCACCAGCGGCGTTTCCCCGTGCAGGCCGACGCCGTGGATGATCGAGGGATAACGCCGGTCGTAGAAGCGCTCGGGAATCTTCCAGGCGCGTTCCGCCAGCTCCCGGTAGCTCAGGCCCGGCCGAAGCAGGTCCATGTTGAAATGGATCTGGTCGTAGGCCATCCGGTAGAGCTCCTTCTGATAGGCGCTCGGCCGGCCCGGCCCCACGTGGAAGGTGCGCGAGAAGTCGCAGTAGTAGCCGTGGCAGCCGATGGTGTCGGTGTCGAGCGCGATCAGTTCGCCGGGCCGAACGGGGCGTTCGCTCGCCTCGTTGAACCACGGGTTGGTGCGCGGGCCGGAATTGAGCAGCCGCGTCTCGATGAACTCGCCGCCCTGGCGGATGACGTTGCCATAAAGCACGGCGAAGAGTTCGTTTTCCGTCACGCCCGGTTTGATCGCCTGTTCCACTTCGTAGACGGCGGCCTCCGTTCCGGCGACGGACTGGGCGAGGCAGGCGATCTCCTCCGGCGTCTTGATCCGCCGGTAATGAAGCGTGTCCTGCATGCAGTCGACTGCATTGAGGCCCTCAGCCTCCAGCGAGCGGACCAGGTTCACCGCCGCCCGGTCGAGGCCGACCTTGGTGCCGCCACCGCCATGGGCCTTGACCAGCTCGGCGATCTCCGCGCCGAAGGGATCGGAGGAGACACCGTCGCGCTGGTTCACCGCCGACCAGACCACCTTCGACACCCGGTGCTCGTCGATGGTTTCCAGCCACATGGAGACATGCTCGCTGCCAGGATATTCGAACAGGATGATCGGCCCCTGTACCGGCACGTAGATATAGCGGGTGGAATTGCGCAGGAAATAGCCGAACATGTTGCGCGAGCCGGTGGCGTAACGCTGGTTGTTCGGGTCGAACAGGACGAGGGCCGCATAGTCCTCCTCCACCATCATCGCCCTGAGCCGCGCCAGCCGCCCGGCCCTCAGCCGCCTTGGATCGAAGGCCTGCGGAATCGGATCCGTATTGCCGGTCGGCGCCGACGGAATGATCGGGATCTCCTCCGGCTCGCGGTCTGTCAGGACATCGCTTTCAACAATGCTCATGAGGGTCTTTCCTCTTCATCTCCCGGCCAGTTCCATGGAGTGTGGCCGTATAAAATGTGTTCGTCGATGGCGGGGTTTGGCGATTAGCGCGCGCCTCTCACCCGCACAGTTGTCATCCCCGGCAAGCGAAGCGCGACCGGGGACCCAGTACGCCGTGTCCTCCCGGCTCAAGCAGCCGGCCTCACGGGTTACTGGATCCCGGCTCTCCGCTTCGCTGCGGCCGGGATGACAACTGAGGATCAGGCGCTTCCTTGCCTCATAATCTGCCATCATCCCCACCGCCAAACCCTCAATCCGCAAGGGCGTCGGTGCGCACGATCTCGCGCTTCAGCATCTCCTCGTGGATCGGCGCCATACGGCCGAAGATGGCCCGGGCGCGTTCCGGGCGGCCGATGAAGCCGGGTTCTCGGGCATAGGCAAAGATCACCGTGTGCCGTTCGCGCGGACCTTCCACCGGGCTGACCCGATGCAGCGAGTTGCGGCCGAAGAAGATCTGCAGGTCGCCCGGCGACAGTTCCAGGGTCTTCAATGCGCTGTGGTCGCCGTCGAGAATGCGCTGCACGCCCTCGAAATTCTCCCCCGCGGCACCGCGGATATTGGGCGCGTACTGGAAGATCCCGCCCCCCAGGGGCTTGCGCGTCTGCATCGACACGATGAAGTCGTTGCTGTCGAAATGCCAGGGATGCTGGCGGCCCTCCTTCAGCACATTGACCACGAGATCGGCAAGCGGATCGGCAAACTCGTGGATTTCAGGTTCACCCACCACCGCGGCGACGAAGGCCTTGAAGTCCGGATGGTGATAAAGCGTCCGGATGATCGTGTCGGACGCGATCCGGTCGCCGGCGACGAAACCGTTGGTGCGGTCGTCGAAGCGGTTCTTCGGATGCTCCGGCGGCAGCGACGGGTCGCCGGCGGAATTATACGGGTTGGTCTCCGTCTCGTTGATATGGGCATAAGGCGACAGCCGTTCGGTCTCCGCCTCGAGCTGCTTAAGCATCGACGGCGGCACGAAGTCCTTCAGCACCGCGCAGCCGTCTTCGGCCAGTTGCCGCCGGCACGCGTCTATCAGCGCCTGGCCTTCCGCTTCCTCCAGCCTATGAATGGGATACCGCCTGAGATCGATACAGTCCTCCAGGCCGACTGCAGCCGCTTCCATCTCGCTCATCCGGACCATCCTCCGTCTCGTGTTGCACGATTTGGAAAAAAGCGTAGTCGATCCGTATCGATGCGAGAAACGAGTTGTTGCTATTTCATCTATGAGGATCTGTAATGGATAAGATGCGACGGAAGAAGGTGAGGTTTCCTGCCGAAGCCGCCACTAATTCTGCCGTCATTCCAGACCGTGTGGCGCGCAAGCGCCTTCGCGAGATCTGGAATCCAACTGACAGCGCGAGCTTAGCGAGCTCC
Organism: Roseibium aggregatum; assembly: GCF_014692675.1. Lineage (GTDB taxonomy): Bacteria > Pseudomonadota > Alphaproteobacteria > Rhizobiales > Stappiaceae > Roseibium > Roseibium aggregatum_C. Next base: position 10,258 of record NZ_JABFCZ010000020.1, read on the forward strand.
GCTTCCAATAGGAGTTGAGACGTGCCCGCGGCGCGGCTGATGTCTGGATTCCAGATCAGCGTTCGGCCAAGCCTCACTTGTCTGGAATGACGGGATAGGTACGGCTTTGCTCCACGCACAACAAACCCAATCCCGATTGACGGACCAACCCCATGGACAGCGATCTTCTCAAGGCCTTTGTGGCCGTGGCGGATACCGGCGGCTTCAGTGCCGCGGCCAAACTTCTGAACCGGACGCAATCCGCCGTCAGCCTGCAGATCAAGCGACTGGAGGAGCACATGGGCACGCCGCTGTTCGCGCGCACCAGCCGGACCGTGGCGCTGACACCGGCCGGGACCCGCCTTCTGCCTTATGCGCGCCAGCTGTTGCGGCTGCAGCAGGACGCCCATGCGGCCCTCTCCCGCGATCTCCCGCCCGAACGCATCCGCTTCGGCCTGACGGAGGAACACGCGGCAGCCTACCTGCCGGGCTTTCTCGCAACCCTCGCCGAGGCCTATCCCGAAGTCCAGGTCGAGGTCGTCTGCGACGTGTCCTCCGAATTGGTGGAGCGGTTCAAGGCCGGCAAGCTGGACCTGGTCCTGGCCGTGCGCCACCAGCCGACCAAGACCGGCCGCGTGCTGGGTGTGGAACCGATGATCTGGGTCGCCCGTGAGGACTTCGACTATTCGGAAGACATGGTGCTGCCGCTGGCGCTCAATCCGGACGGCTGCCTGTTCCGGGCTCATGCGCTTGCCGCCGTCGGCCGCATCGGGCGGGCGTGGCGCGAGCCCTATGTCAGCCAGTCGCCGACCGGCATCAACATCCCTGTCCGCTCGGGCCTTGCCATCACGGTCAAGACTCCGCGCAGCCTGCCGCCCGAGTGCTGCGACGTCGGCGCCCGGTTCGGTCTGCCCGCCCTCGGCCTTGCCGAAATCGAAATGCATGTGTCCCCTGCCCAGATCGGCGACGCCTTCCAGTACCTGGTCGACCTGGTCGACACCCAGTGCCGGCGCGGCACCGCCGGCTGATCTACCCGCGCGCGACTTCCGCCAGATCGTTCCAGACCATCTGCCGGGCGATCAGGTCGCCGGAAAATTCGAACCGGTCGATGAAGCGGATGCCGGCAAAGGCCTCGCCGTCAGGCCACTCGCCTGAAAGGGTGCCGTAGCAATAGACGATGCCGCCGTCTTCGCTCGCGCAGGTGTCGAAGCGCTCATAGGTCTTGGTCACGAACCGGTAGCGCGGTTTCGCCCAGGCGATCAGCTCCTCCAGCGTGGTGAACTCGGCAGCACCCGGAAAGGTCATCCTGAAATCCGGTGCCAGGAAGCTCTTCGCCTTCTCCAGGTCACGCGCCTCCATGGTTTCGAGGAAGTCGCGGATGCGAACGGCCGGATCTGGAGCCGCCTTACCAGGCAGCCGCGACTGCCCGCCGCGCATGTAGTTCGAAGGCTTCAATTCCTCGATGGCGACCGTGATTCCATCGAGCGGCGCGGCGATGGTGGTGCGCACCGCATCGGTCAGCGCCTTGCCGAGCCGCTGGCGGGTGTCGTCGGAATAGCCCTCGATCAGGGTGACGCGAATGACCGGCATGACCTCTTACTCCCTCGAAATAACCTGACGCTGATTCAATCGGGTTGACATAATGGTATAATGACATACCATTTAACAAATTCAATCGGCCGGGGGATAGGCGGTGAGCGCGAAAGCGGAGCAGATGGACAAGGCGACGGAGCCGGAACGCCGCTCCATGGGACGCCTCAATCCGTCCGGCCACGTCCCCCTCTATCACCAGATCTTCCTGATCCTCAGGAACCGCATCTACGGCGGCGACCTGTCGGAGGGTGACCTCGTCCCGGGCGAACAGGACCTGACCACCGAATTCGGCGTGTCCCGCATCACCGCCAAGCGGGCGCTCAATGAGCTGGCCGACGCCGGTCTCGTGGTGCGCGAGCGCGGCCGCGGCACCCGCGTCGTCAAGCGCCCCCCTGCCCCGGCGGTCACCTCCTCCATCGACGGCTGGCTGGAAAACATCTCCCTGATGGGCCTGGCGACAAAGGCCCAGGTGCTCGAGTTCGAATATGTGCCGGCGAGCGACGACATCACCCTGGCGCTGGAGCTTGAGCCCGGCACGGAAGTCCAGCGCGCCGTCCGCGTCCGCTGGCTCGATCAAGAGCCCATGTCCTATCTCGTCACCTACGTGCCGGCGGAAATCGGCCGCCAGTTCGAGCGCTCGGACCTGGACGTGAAGCCGCTGCTGCACCTGCTTGAACGCACCGGGGTCGACGTCAGCTCCGCCCGGCAGACGATTTCCGCAACGCTTGCGGATTCGGAAGTCGCCGGCGCGCTGTCCATCCACGCCGGCGCGCCCCTGATCGAGGTTCGCCGCGTGGTGTGCGACAGCCGGGAACGGCCGGTGGAATACATCCGGGTGCTTTACCGCCCCGATCTCTATCACTTCGAAATGTCCATGCGACGGGTCCGCGAGGAAAGCGGCCCGCGCTGGACGGCGACAACGACGCCATCGGTCCCGGCCGACGGCGGATAACAACATCCAGACGGGAAACCGGGAAACCACGACCTGATGAGGTCCAAAAGGGGAGGTCTTCATGACCGATGACAAGAAGTCGGCTGGCATTGTCCGCCGCGATTTTCTGAAAACGACCGGTGCTGCGGCACTCGGACTTGGTGTGACCGGATTTCCGGCGGTGCTGCGCGCCCAGCCGGCATCCGTCAAGGTCGGCCTGATCCATCCGGTCTCCGGCTTCATCGCCTTTTCCGGCAACCAGTGCCGCGAAGGCGCTCTGATGGCGATTGCCGACATCAACGCGGCCGGCGGCATCAAGTCCATGGGCGGCGCCCAGCTTGAAGCCATGCTCGGCGACAGCCAGGGCAAGCCCGACATCGGCGCCGCCGAAGTCGCCAAGATGACCGAAGCCGGCGTGAACAGCATCGTCGCCGGCTATGCCTCGTCCATTTCACTCGCCACCTCCCAGGAAGCGGCCAAGACCAACACCCCGCACGTGGTCGACGTCGGCGTGTCCGACAAGATCGTCACCCGCGGCCTGCCCAACACGTTCCGCTTCGGCCCGGGCTACGGCAAGATCGCCGAATTCGCCGTCGACAACCTGGACACGATCAACAAGGCCGCCGGTTCCCCGGCAAAGACGGCCATGATCATTCACGAGGAGTCGCTGTTCGGCACCGGCACCGCCAACCTGCTGTCGCAGAAGCTGCCTGAAAAGGGCATCGAGGTCATCGAGGTCATCAAGCACGCCAACCCGACCCGCGACTTCACCAACATCGTGCTGCAGATCAAGGCGAAGAAGCCCGACCTGATCATTCCGGCGAACTACTACAACGAATACGTCCTGCTCGCCCGCACCATGCGCCAGCAGCGTGTGGAGGCCAAGGGCATCTACTCGGTGCTCGGCGGAGCCGCGTCGAACTACAAGTTCGTCAAGGAATTCCCGGAAGCTGCCGAATACATCATGGATTGTAACCACTGGTTCAATCCGAAGTCGGACGTGGCGCTGCAGCGCAAGGCAGCCGCCGAAGCCAAGGGCCTCGTCTACACTTACGAGGTGTTCCTGGCCTACAACGCCGTCCTCGGCCTGGCGGATGCCTTCGAACGGGCTGGTTCCACCGACAAGGATGCCGTTAACGAGGCCCTGTCGACCTCGACCATGGACATGTCCTACATGCCCTACGGCCCGACCAAGATGGAAGGCGGCCAGAACCAGGGCGCCCAGCCGGTGAACACCCAGGTGCTCAACGGCGATATCGAGGTGATCTTCCCCAAGGAATTCGCGTCCGCCGACGCGGTATTTCCGATGAAATAAGAAGCATAGAACCTTCGACCTGGCGCCGGGCTCCCACTGCCCGGCGCATTTTCTCTTTGTTTGTTCGAGCGGTCTTATGCCTGACCTGGCCATTCTCATACCGTCCGTGCTGAACGGCCTCACCACGGGCGCGCTTTACGCCCTGGTCGCCCTCGGCCTGACCCTGATCTACGGCGTCCTGCACATCATCAATTTCGCCCACGGCGCGCTCCTGATGATCGGGCTCTATGCGGTCTATTTCCTCAACGTTCAGTTCGGCGTCGACCCTTACGTCTCGCTGCTGATCGTGCCGCCCTTAATGTTCGCGCTCGGCTATGCCTTGCAGCGCGGGATCATCACCCGGGCCGGCCACGGCCGCGACGAGAACATCCTGCTCGTCACCCTCGGCCTTTCCATCGTGATCGAGAACCTGTCCCTGTTCGTCTTCAAGTCCGACACACGGGTGATCGACACCCCCTATTCCTTCGAGGTCGTCGAAATTCTCGGCGCTTTCCTGCCCCTGCCCAAGGTGATCGCCTTCGTCGGCGCCTTCGTCACCGCCGGCATCCTCTGGGTTCTGATGTCCAGGACCGATCTCGGCAAGGCGATCCGCGCGCTTGCCAAGGAGCGCAAGGGCGCCAAGCTGGTCGGCATCAACACCGAGCATGTCTACGCCATGAGCTTCGGCCTCGGCATTGCCTGTCTCGGCGTTGCCGCCTGCCTGCTTTTGCCGAGCTATTACGTCAGCCCCCAGGTCGGCCACGGCTTCGTGCTGATCGCCTTCACCATCGTCGTCCTCGGCGGCATGGGCTCCTTCGTCGGCGCCCTGATCGGCGGGCTGATCATCGGTGTCGTGGAAGCCCTCGGCGGCTTGTTCCTGGGCGAAAGCCTGGGCCAGATCGGCATCTTCGTGATCTTCATTCTCGTGTTGATCTTCCGGCCGACCGGCCTGCTCGGACACAAGGTGTAAGACGATGAGACAGCTTGTAATTCTTGGCATCGTCTTCGCCCTCATCGGTCTCGCCCCGTTCGTGATCGCTTCGGAGTTCTGGCTGAATCTCGTGATCATGACGCTTTATGCGGCCCTGCTCGGCCAGGCCTGGAACATTCTGGGCGGTTTCGGCGGCCAGTTCTCCTTCGGCCATGCCGCCTATTTCGGCACCGGCGCCTATACGGTCGCCGTGCTCCAGGTGCAGCTCGGCGTCAATCCGTGGCTCGGCCTCGTCGCCGGCGGGTTGATGGCCGTGGTCGTGGCGGCGGGCATCGGCTTTTCCACGTTTCGTTATGGCTTGCGCGGCTCCTATTTCGCGCTGGTGACCCTCGCCTTCGCCGAAGTGCTGCGCATTCTGTCGAACTCGGTGGATTTCACCGGCGCCGGGGTCGGCATCCTGATCCCCCTCGACCAGGGCGCGGCCAATTTCCAGTTCGTCTCCAAACAGGGCTTCTTCTGGGTGATCTGGCTGATGGCGCTTGCCGCCTTCACCGTCGTCTGGTGGCTCGGCAACTCCCGCTTCGGCGCGCAGCTGATGGCGGTGCGTGACAACGAGGATGCCGCCCGGGCGCTCGGCGTCAGCGCCTTCAGGGTGAAGATGGGCGCAATCATGCTTTCCGGCCTGTTCTCCGGTCTCGCCGGTGTGTTCTATGCGCAGTATTTCCTTTATCTCGACCCCTATATCGCCTACGGCCCGGCCATCTCGATCGAAAGCCTGCTGGTGCCGATCATCGGCGGCATGGGCACCCTGTTCGGCCCGCTGCTCGGCGCCGTCGGCCTTCACCTGATTTCGGAACTGACGCGGGAACTGATCGGCGACCTGCCGGGCATCAGCCTGGTTCTCTACGGCATTCTGCTGGTCATCATGGTGCTGTTCATGCCGCGCGGCCTTGCGGGGCTCGTCAACCGCCTGCGCCCGAAATCCGCCGCCACGGGAGCCCGCCATGCCTGAGGTTCCCATGCTTGAGATCCGCGGTCTCATGAAGTCCTTCGGCGGGGTGAAGGCGTCCAACAACGTCAGCCTGACCGTGCCGGAAGGCAGGATCACCTCGCTGATCGGCCCGAACGGCGCCGGCAAGACCACCCTGTTCGCTTTGATCACCGGCTTTCACAAACCGGACGCGGGCACGGTCAGCTTCCTCGGCGAGGACATCACCGGTCTCGCCCCCGAAGAAATCGCCCGCCGCGGCATGGTGCGCACCTTCCAGATCGTCCAGCCCTTCGCCGGCCAGACGGTACGCGAGAACATCGCCGTCGGCGCCCATCTGCGCATCCGCTCCCGCACCGAGGCGCTTGAAAAGGCGGAGGCCGTGGCGAAGCAGGTCGGTCTCGGCGACCGGCTCGACCAGGACGCCTCGTCTCTCACCGTTGCCGGCCGCAAGCGGCTGGAAGTCGCCCGCGCGCTTGCGACCGACCCGAAACTGATCCTGTTCGACGAGGTGCTCGCCGGTCTGAACCCGTCGGAAATCCGCGACGTCATTCCGGTGATCCGCGCCGTGCGCGAGGCCGGCGTGACCATTCTCCTGATCGAACACGTGATGCAGGCGGTGATGAGCCTTTCCGAATACACCTGGGTTCTGAACCAGGGCGAACTGATCGCCGAGGGCGCACCGGCCGACGTCGTCAGCGATCCGCTGGTGGTCGAGGCCTATCTCGGCAAGGGCATGGCCGAGCGCATGGCCCGGCGGGAGGCGCGCCATGCTTGAGGTCACGTCCCTGCGCAGCGGTTACGGCGCGGTCGAGGTCCTGCGCGGCATCGATCTGGATATCGAGGCCGGCGAGATCGTCGCCCTGCTCGGCTCCAACGGCGTCGGCAAGACGACCTTTTCCTCGGTTCTGTCCGGCCTGATCCGCCCATGGAGCGGCACCATCCGCTTCAAGGGCGAGGAGATCCAGGGCCTTTCCGAACAGGCGATCGTCGACCGCGGCCTGATCCATGTGCCGGAAGGCCGGCATGTGTTTCCGAACCTGAGCGTGCGCGAGAACCTGGAGCTCGGTTCCTACCGGCGCGGCCGGGCCAATCGGGCCCGCAACCTCGATCACGTGGTCGATATCTTCCCGAGGCTGAAGGAACGCTTCGCCCAGAAGGCGGGCACCCTGTCGGGCGGCGAGCAGCAGATGCTGGCGATCGGCCGCGGCATGATGGCCGAACCCGAACTCCTGATCCTCGACGAACCGTCCATCGGCCTGTCTCCGCTGCTGGTGGAAGAGATGTTCGACCTGATCCAGCGCCTGAACAGCGACGGCCTGACCATCCTCCTGGTGGAGCAGAACGTGCTCCAGTCCATGGAAATCGCCGCCCGTGCCTTCGTCATGGAAAACGGCGAGATCCGCCTCTCCGGCGTCGCCTCCGTGCTGATGGACGATCCCGAGCTGCAGCGCTCCTATCTGGGACTGGCGTGATGGCAACAACAGCAAAAACGACACTGGCACAGAAAATCATCGCACGGGCGGCGGGCCGGGACACGGTAACGCCGGGCGAAATCGTCACCGCAAAGGTGGATCTTGCCATGATCCACGACTCCGGCGGGCCGCGCCGGGTCGAGCCCATCCTTCAGGACCTGGGCGTCGGCCTGTGGGACACGGATAAGGTCGTGCTGATTTCCGACCATTTCGTTCCCGGCGACACGGACGAAGGCGCGCGCATTCTCGAACTCACCCGCCAGTGGGCGAAGGATCGCAAGGTCGCCTTCCATGACGGCGAAGGCATCTGCCATGTGGTCCTGCCCGAACGCGGTCACCTGAAGCCGGGCATGTTCGTCGTCGGCGGCGACAGCCATTCGCCGACCGGCGGGGCCTTCGGCGCCTATATGTTCGGCGTCGGCGCCACCGAAATGGCGGGCGTACTCGCCACCGGCGAAATCTGGATCAAGGTGCCCGGCACCATCCTGATCGAATGGAAAAACCGGTTGTCGGACGCCGTGACCGCCAAGGACATCATGCTGGCGCTCTGCGGCCGGCTCGGAATGGACGGCGGCCAATATCAGGCGGTGGAATATACCGGCGAGGCGATTGCCGCCCTTTCCATGCAGGAGCGCATGACACTCTCCAACATGGCCGCCGAACTCGGCGCCCAGGCGGGCCTGATCGCACCGGACGAAACCACTGCGGCCTATCTGTCCGGCGTCGGCGGCGATGCCGGCAATTGGCACGGCCTGCGCACCGACCCGGATGCCGACCTGCTCGCCCGTCACGTCTTCGACGCGGCAACGCTGGAGCCCCAGGTGGCAGCCCCCCACTCCCCGGCCAATTCGGCACCCGTGACCGAGGTCCCGGACACGAAAGTCGACGTCGCCTATATCGGCGCCTGCACCGGGGCCAAATACGAAGACCTGAAGCGGGCCGCCCGCATCCTGAAGAGCCGCAGGCTCGCCACGGAACTGATGGTCGCCCCCGCCTCGAAACGGGACCAGGACAGGGCCGAAGCCGACGGCATCATGAAGGTGTTCGAAGACGCAGGCGCTGAAATCCTGGCCAATGCCTGCGGCATCTGCGCCGGTTACGGCTCCAACCGCCTCGGCGAGGATGTCACCTGCATTTCCTCCACCGCGCGCAATTTCAAGGGCCGCATGGGTGCCGCCTCCTCCAGGGTCTGGCTCGGCTCGCCGCTGACCGTGGCCGCCTCCGCGGTCACCGGCCGGATCACCGACCCGCGCGAGTTCCTGAACGGCGGGGAGACTGAGGCATGAGCGGACGCGTCTTTCTCTTCGGCGACGACATCGACACCGACCAGCTCGCACCGGGCGTGTATATGGCCGGCGGCATCGAGATGCTTGCCGCCCATTGCCTGGAAGCCGCAAGGCCGGATTTCGCAAAGACCGTTCGTCCGGGCGACGTGGTGGTGGCTGGGAAAAACTTCGGCATGGGTTCGTCGCGCGAACAGGCCGCCGAAGCGCTGAAGCATCTGGGTGTTGCCGCCGTGATCGCCCGCTCCTTCGCCGGCATCTTCTATCGCAACGCCATCAACCTCGGCCTGCCGGTGCTGATCGCCGACGACCTCGACGGCATTGCCGACGGTGACGCCGCGGATCTCGACCTTGACGCCGGCGGACTGCGCCTGACGTCGAAAAACCAAACTGTGCAGCTGGAACCGCTGCCCGACAATCTGAAGCGGATGCTCGCCGACGGCGGGCTGGTGCCGCATCTGAAAAAACGCTTCGCAGCAGAGCGGAAAAGGGAGACAGGCCAATGAGCCTGAAACAAAGACTGGCCGAGCAGCGCATCCTGCTCGCACCGGGTGTCTATGACGCACTGACCGGCCTGATTGCCGAACAATCCGGGGCCGAGGCCGTCTATCTGTCCGGGGCCTCCATCGCCTATACCCGCTTCGGCAGCCCCGACATCGGCCTCGTTTCCATGAGCGAGGTCGCCGAGACCATCGCCAGCGTGCGCGACCGGATCGGCCTTCCCATCGTCGTCGACGCCGACAACGGCTTCGGCAATGCGCTCAACGTGCAGCGTACGGTCCGCACCTTCGAGCGCATGGGCGCCAATGCCCTGCAGCTGGAAGACCAGACCCTGCCCAAGCGATGCGGCCATCTCGACGGCAAGTCGCTGGTCTCCAGGGCCGAGATGGCCGGCAAGATCCGCGCCGCCTGCGATGCCCGCGTCTCCGAAGACACGCTCATCATCGGCCGCACCGACGCCATTGCCGTCGAAGGCTTCGAGGCCGCGCTCGACCGGGCCGAAGCCTATGTGGAGGCCGGTGCCGACATGCTGTTCATCGAGGCGCCGCAGTCGCTGGAACAGATGCAGGAGATCGTCTCCCGCTTCGCCGGCCGCGTGCCGCTGATGGCGAATATGGTCGAGGGCGGCAAGACGCCGATTGTCGATGCCGCCGGGCTCGAGGGCCTCGGCTTCAGCTTTGTCATTTTCCCCGGCGGGATCGTGCGCGCCATCGCCGCCACCGCCCGCGACTACTACGCCAATCTCATTGCCAACGGGTCGAACGAGGCCTTCCGCAGCCGCATGTTCGACTTTGCCGGGCTGAACGGCCTGATCGGCACCCCCGGCATCCTGGCCGAAGGCAAGAAATACGACGAGGAAGCCGACTGATGGCAATAGATCCGGTCACGCTCGCAATCCTGAAGGGCCGTCTGGAACAGATCGCCGACGAAATGGACGCGACCCTGTTCCGTTCCGCCTTCAACCCGATCATCGCCGAGGCTCATGACGCCTCCCACGGCATCTACGATGCGGTCACCGGAGAGACCCTGGTACAGGGCAAGTCCGGCCTGCCGATCTTCGTCGGAGTCATGGCCTTTGCCGTGAAGGCGGTGATCGACAAGGCCGCAAAGCAGGGCGGCATCAACGAGGGCGACGTCTGGATCTTCAACGATCCCTACGACGGCGGCACCCACCTGTCCGACTTCCGGCTGGTCAAGCCCGTGTTCCGCGACGGCAAGGTATTCTGCTTCCTTGCTTCCGTCGGCCACTGGCACGACGTCGGCGGCAACGTGCCGGGCAACTACAATCCGGCCGCGACCGAATGCTTCCAGGAAGGCATGCTGATCCCGCCGGTCAAGCTCTACGACAAAGGCGAGTTCCGCCAGGACGTGGTCGATATCCTGTCGGCCAATTCCCGCCTGCCGCTGTCGCTCTACGGCGATCTCAACGGCCAGATCAACGCCCTGGAACTGGGCGAGCGGCGCATGAACGCGCTGCTCGACGAATATACCGACGCGACCGTCGCCGACTGCCTGGTCGAGCTGAAGGCCCGCGCGGCGCAGATGATGCGCGCCCAGATTTCCGAACTGCCGTCCGGCACCGTTTCGGCCGAGGATTTCCTCGACAACGACGGCATCAACGACGAGCCGCTGAAGATCGCCCTCGACCTCACCATCGAGGGGGACCGCATGGTGCTCGACTTCACCCGTTCCTCGCCTGCCTGCGCCGGCCCGGTCAATATCTCCCGCTCCACCACGGTTGCCGCCTGCTACGTCGCCCTGAAGCATATTTTCGGCGATGTGCCGGCCAATGCCGGGGTGCTGGAGCCGGTCGAGTTCCGCATTGACGAGGATTCGCTCCTGTCGGTGAAGGCGCCGAAACCGGTCGGTGGCTATACCGAAACCATCCTGCGCCTGATCGACGTGGTCTTCGAGGCGGTCGCCCAGATCGCGCCGAAGGAGGCGATGGCCTGCGCCTACGGCACCATCAACGCCCTGTCGCTTGCCGGTCACCGCGCCAATGGACAGCGCTGGGTGATGTTCTCCTTCTTCGGCGGCGGCCATGGCGCCCATGCGGGCGGCGACGGCCTGAACCACGGCAATGCGCCGATCTCCACCGCGACCATTCCGCCTCTGGAAATCCTGGAAGCCGCCTACCCGGTCCGCTTTACCCAGTGGGCGCTCCGGCCCGATTCCGGCGGCGCGGGCGAATACCGCGGCGGTCTCGGGGCGATCTACGAGATCGAGCTCCTGGAACGTCAGGCCGACGTCTTCCTGTTCGGGGAGCGCGGCAAGTTTGCGCCGGCCGGCGTCGTCGGCGGCCATCAGGCAGCGACCAACCGCTTCCAGTTCGAACAGGCCGGCGGCTTCAAGGAGCCGCCCATGGTCTCCAAGATCGTCGGCGTCAGCATCGTGCGCGGCCAGAAGCTCCGGCTCGAAACCCCGGGTGGCGGCGGCTACGGCAACCCGCGCGACCGGGATCCGGAAAGCATCGCCCGCGACGTGCGTCTCGGGTTCGTCAGCCCGGACTGCGCGACGAATGAATACGGCGTCACGCTGACATCGGACGGCTCGGTCGACAGCGCCGCAACCAGTAACCTGCGTTCCACAGAGGCAGCAGAATGATCAAACCGGCTTACGTCATCGGGGTCGATGTCGGCGGAACCTTCACCGACGTGTTCATCCTGGACGAAGAAAACGGCACGGTGACCACCACCAAGGTGCCGTCCACCCGCGGCGACCAGTCGAAGGGCTTTGTCGAGGGCATCGGCCAGAAGGTCGCCGACTTCGGGCTGATCTCCACCGTGGTCCACGGCACGACCGTCGGCACCAACGCACTTCTGGAGCGCAAGGGCGCCCGCACCGGCATCATCACCACCGAAGGCTTCCGCGACGTTCTGGAAATGCGCCGCCGCGACCGGCCGACCACCTGGGGCCTGAAGGGAAGCTTCACGCCCGTTGTCGAACGTCCCGACCGGGTCGAGGTCGACGAACGGGTGCTTGCCGACGGTTCCGTTCTGCAGGCGGTGGACGAGGCCCAGGTCAAGGCGCAGGCCCAGGCGCTGGCCGATGCGGGCTGCGAGGCGGTCTGCGTGTTCTTCATCAACGGCTATGCCAACAACGACAACGAGCGCATCGCCGTCGACGCGGTCCGCTCGGTCTGGCCGAACGCCTATGTGACCGCGGCTACGGAAATCCTGCCCGAGATCCGCGAGTTCGAGCGCCTGTCGACGGCCACGCTCAACGCCTATCTGCAGCCTGTGGTCTCCTCCTATCTGGACCGGCTGGAAAAGGGTCTCGCTGACAAGGGTTTTGTCGGCGACATCCTGATCGTGCAGTCGAACGGCGGCGTCATGTCCATCGACACTGCCAAGCGTTATCCCGTCCGCACCGCGCTCTCCGGTCCGGCAGCCGGCGTGATCGCAGCCACGGAAATCGCCAGGGCGGCGGGTTTTGAGAACATCATCACCTGCGACATGGGCGGAACCTCCTTCGATGTGTCGCTGGTGGCCGAAAGCGAAGCCGCGCTGGCAGCCCAAACGGCGATCGACTTCGGCATGGTCGTGCGCACGCCGATGATCGAGATCACCACCATCGGCGCCGGCGGCGGCTCCATCGCCTCCGTCGACAAGTCCGGTCTTTTGCAGGTCGGTCCTGAATCCGCCGGGTCGGATCCCGGCCCGGTCTGTTACGGCCTCGGCAACGATCGGCCGACCGTGACCGACGCCAACGTCGTGCTCGGCCGCATCAACCCGGACCGGCCCATCGGCGGCAAGCTTGCTCGTCTCGACATCGAGGCCTCGCGCAAGGCGATCAAGTCCCATATCGCCGATCCGCTCGGCCTCGGCATCGAGGAAGCCGCGGAAGCGATCCTGAAACTCGCCAATGCCAAGATGGCCGGGGCCATCCGCCTCGTCTCCATCGAAAAGGGCCACGACCCGGCGAAATTCGCCGCCATGCCCTTTGGCGGCGGCGGCTCGCTGCATACCGGCGCGCTGATCAAGGATGTCGGCCTGGGTTCGGCCCTGGTGCCCCGCTTCCCGGGCGTGACGTCGGCGCTCGGCTGTGTCGTCGCCGATATGCGCCACGACCGGGTGCAGACCGTCAACCGCCTGCTCGACCAGATCGACGCCGCAGAGCTCGGCCGCGAGATGGAGGCTGTCGCAGACGAGACCGAGAAGCTGCTTGAAGGCGCAGGCGTCGCCTTTGCCGGCGTCGACCGGGTCTATGAATTCGACATGCTCTATCTGGGACAGACCCACACAGTCAGCGTGCCGGTGACCATCCCGTCCTCGGGTCTGACCACTGATGCGATCCGCGACGCCTTCGAAGTGGCCTACAAGGACGCCTACGGCCGCCTGCTGGAAGGCATTCCCATGCGGGTGATGAACTACCGCATCGCCGTCATCGGCCGCCGGCCGCAGCTGGACATGGCCGTATTCGCACCGACCGCCGGCAAGCCGGAACAGGACTGCCGGATCGGCAAGCGTTCCGTCTTCTGCGACGGCGCGTGGCACGAGGCCATCGTCTACGAACGGCTCGACCTGGAAATTGGCGCGGAGATCGAAGGCCCCGCCCTTCTGGAACAGTCGGACACGACCATCTTCGTCGATCCGGGCCTGCGCGGCCGCGTCGACGCCTATGGCAACCTGGTGATCGACCGCATGGAAGGTGCCGATGTCTGATCTCGCCCTTGACCCCGCCCGCACGGGCCTCGTCATCGTCGATCTGCAGAACGACTTCCTGCATCCGGACGGCGCCTATGCCCGCGGCGGCCAGAAGAACGCCGATATCGCAGCCCTTCCCGCCCGTGTCCTGCCGCTCTTCGAAGCCATGCGGGCCAAGGGCGGCTGGATCGTCTCCACCCATTTCACCCTGGTCCCCGGCAAAGGCGGCGAACCGTTCATCTCGCCGCATCTGAAGGAGCTGCGCCCGTTTCTGGCTAAGGGCGACTTTGCGCCCGGAAGCTGGGGCCATGCTTTGGTCGACGAACTGCAGCCGGCGGATCTCACGGTCGAAAAGGTCGCCTATTCCGCCTTCTACATGACCCGGCTGGAATGGGTGCTGCGCAAGGCGGGCATCGACACGCTGATCTTCTCAGGCATCGTCACCAACGGTGGTGTCGCCTCGACCGTGCGCGATGCCCATGTGCGCGACTTCAAGACCATGGTGCTCTCCGACGGCTGCGCGGCCTTCTCGCGCGAAACCCACGAACGGTCTATCGGCGATCTCGGCACCGTCTCGAAGATCATGACCTGCGCCGAGGCCCTGACGCTGATTTCGGGGCTCTGACATGACTGCCGGCGGCATCTCAAGGGAACCACCGTCGCGCATCGACGCGGAAGCCGAAGTCGTTATTATCGGCGCCAGCGCCTGCGGTCTGGTCGCAGCCCTTCGGGCGAAAGGCGCCGGATCCGATGTCCTCGTCCTTGAACGCGACGCCTCCCCGTCCGGCTCGACCTCCATGTCCTCCGGTTTCGTGCCCGCACCCGCTACCCGGTTCCAGCGCGCCATCGGCGTAGCAGATGACAGCCCGGCGCTGTTCGAAACCGACCTTCTCGCCAAGTCCAAGGGCAAGTCCGACAAGCACCTTGCCCGGCTCGCCAGCCGCACCATCGGCCCGGCCCTGGAATGGCTCGCCGACGCGCACGGCCTCGACTGGATCGTGCTCGACGACTTCCTTTATCCCGGCCATTCCCGCCACCGCATGCATGCGGTTCCGGAAAAAACCGGTGCTGCCCTGCTCGCCCGCCTGCTGGCCGCGGCGGAACAGGCGGACATCCCAGTGGCGACCGACGCACCGGTGACAAGGCTCTATGCGGACACGGACAACCGCATCACCGCCGTCGAAATCTCGCGCCCCGACGGGCAGACCGAGATCCTGGGCTGCAAGGCGCTGATCCTTGCCTGCAACGGCTATGGCGGCAACCGGGAGCTGGTCGCCCGGCACATCCCGGAAATCGCCGGGGGCATGTACTACGGCCACGAGGGCAACAAGGGCGATGCACTCCTGTGGGGCGAAGCGCTCGGCGCGGAGCTGAAGCATCTTTCAGGCTATCAGGGCCACGGCTCGCTTGCCCATCCGCACGGCATCCTGATCTCCTGGGCGCTGATGATGGAAGGCGGCATCCAGGTGAACACGGAAGGCCGTCGCTTTTCCAACGAGCACGGCGGCTATTCCGAACAGGCCGTCCATGTGCTCGGCCAGTCGGACGGCATCGCCTGGGACATCTACGATGCCCGCATCCACGCATTTGCATTGGGTTTCCCGGACTACGTGGAAGCGGTCAAGGCCGGCGCGATCCGCGAAGCTTCGGATGTCGCGGACCTAGCAAAGGTGACCGGACTGCCGGAGGCCGTACTCGCGGAAACGCTGTGCGATATTGCCGGGTATCAGGCCGGGAGGGCGCAGGATCCGTTCGGCCGGGACTTTACCGGCAAGCCCGGCCTTGCCCCGCCCTATTACGCGGTCAGGGTGACCGGCGCCCTGTTCCATACCCAGGGCGGTCTGATGATCGACGACGAGGCCCGCGTTCTCGACCGTGCAGGAAATCCGTTCCCGAACCTTTTCGCCGGCGGCGGAGCGGCCTGCGGCGTTTCCGGACCGGACGTCTCCGGCTATCTCTCCGGCAACGGCCTGCTCACCGCCATCGCTTTCGGTTATCTCGCAGGCAGCTTCTGCCGCGCCTGAACCGGACTGAATAAAGAAAAAGGCGAAGCCGTTTCCGCGGCTTCGCCTTGTTTCGTTTATCGCTGCCTGAGCCTCGCTAACGCCCCATCAGGGATGGCAGCAGATAGGTGATCGAGGGCACCAGGATCAAGAGGGTCAGCCGGATGATATCCGCGACCCAGAACGGACCGACGCCCTTGAAGATCGTGCCTGTCTTCACGTCCGGCAGCACGCCGCGCAGCACGAAGACGTTGAGGCCGACCGGAGGCGTGATCAGGCTGATTTCCGTGACCACCACCACAACGATCCCGAACCAGATCAGCACCATCTGCGGCGGCACGCCCGGGAAGACCAGTTCCGAGATCAGCGGATAGAAGACCGGCACGGTCAAGAGGATCATGGACAGGCTTTCCAGGATGCAGCCGAGCACCAGGTAGACGGCCATGATCAGCAGCATCACGCCGAACGGCGGCAGGTTGGACTGGGCCACCCAGTCGGTCAGGATGCTCGGCAGGTCGGCGTAGTTGATGAAGTTGGAAAAGATCAGGGCGCCGATCAGCACGCTGAAGATCATCGCCGTGGAGCGCACACTCTGCAGCAGCACGTCGAACAGGACCGGCCACGTCAGCTTCCGCCGCGCCAGGGCGAACAAGAACGCGCCGGAGGCGCCGATGCCGGCGGCTTCCGTCGGCGTGAAGATGCCGCCGTAGATCCCGCCCATCACCAAGAGGAAGAGCAGCATCACGCCCCAGACGCCGCGCAGCGCCCTGAAGCGTTCGTTCCAGGGCATACGTTCGCCGGGAGGCCCGGCTTCCGGCTTGAGCCAGATCGTCGCCCGCACGGCACCCAGATAGAACAGGATACCGAGCATGCCCGGCAGGATGCCTGCCATGAACAGCTGGCCGATGTCCTGCTCGGTCATGATACCGTAGAGAACGAGAATGACGCTCGGCGGGATCAGGATGCCGAGCGTGCCGCCGGCGGCAATCGAACCGGCCGCAAGGCTGTCGGAATAGCCATACTTGCGCATGGACGGCATGGAGACCTTCGCCATGGTCGCGGCCGTGGCAAGGCTCGAGCCGCAAACCGCGCTGAAGCCGCCGCAGGCAACCACGGTTGCCATGGCCAGCCCGCCCTTGCGGTGACCGAGAAAGGCATTGGCCGCCATGTAGAGTTCATCTGAAAGGCCGGCCCGGGTCACGAAGTTGCCCATCAGGATGAACAGGGGCACCACGGACAGGTCATAGGCAAGGCCCGTCTCGTAGGTCACCGACGAGATCATGGCCAGGGCCGCGTTCCAGTTGACCAGATAGGCAAAACCGACCGTCCCCACCAGGCCCATGGCGAAGGCGATGGGCAGGCGCAAGAGGATCAGGACAAGGAGAACGGCAAAGCCGACGAGCGATTCCTGCACGGGGGTACCTTGTTCGTTGAAGTGTTTGTTTCAGACCGCATCGGCCATCAACGGCCGGCTGCCGTCAATTCGTGCCAGAAGCCTGGACTTTGCGCGCGCCGAAGATCTGTTGAAATGCCAGAACCACAAGCACCAGACAGGTGAGAGCGGCGGTTGCGCACATGAAGAAAGTCACCGGATAGACCGGAATATGGAGAACCGCGGTTTCGTCGCCGTAGTCCAGCTGTTCCAGCGCCTTGAACCACATCTCGCGGCTCAGAACACCGGTCATGAACGCGCAAACGAGACTGATCACGCCTTCGCGAAAACGCTCCAGTGTCGGGGACACGCTGAATTCGATCAGATCGACGGTAATATGCTCGCCGCCAATCGTCACCAACGGCAGGCCGGCAAAGATAAGCGTCGCCAGCATGAGTTCGGTCATCTCGAAGCCGCCGGGAACCGGCGCACTGAAGATGTAGCGTCCCCAGACGTCGACGAAGGTGAGAACCATCATTGAAAACAGAAGCAAAGCGGCCAGGACACTCAGAGCCCGGGTCGTCCAGAGGACGACCCGGTCAGCTGCCTTACCGCGATGGGCGGAAGCTGTTGTCACTGTTCGGCTTCCACCTTGGCGATTTCAGCCCGCAGGTCGGCCATGACCTTGGCACCGTCGAGACCCTTTTCCGTGACCTCGGCAATCCAGGCCGCCTCGATCGGGTCGGTCTTGGCCTTGATCGCGGCAACGAAATCGTCGGAAGCGGTGGTGATTTCCACGCCATCGGCTTCCATCGTGGCGACGCCGGCCTTATCGGCATCATCCCAGCCCTTGCCGGCGATGCGGGCGAAGTTCTCGCCGGACACCTTCATGATCGCGTCCTGGTCTTCCTTGGACAGCTTGTTGAAGGAAGCCGGGTTCATCACCAGGAAGAAGCTGGTGTTGTACAGGCCGCCGGGAACGAATGTCGCGTAACGGACCAGCTTGCTCAGCTTGAACGAGGCGATGGATTCCTTCGGGAAGAACACGCCGTCGGCAACGCCGTTGGACATCAGTTCGTAGGACTTGGAAGCCGGCTTCAGCAGGCTGGTCACGCCGAGTGCCTGGGTGACGTCGTTGACGACACCGCCGCCGACGCGGATCTTCAGACCGTCGAGGTCGGACAGCTGGTTGACCGGACGCACGGCGTTGAACATTTCGCCCGGACCGTGGGTAAACACGCCCAGGACAACCGTGCCCTTATGCTCGTCGAACTTTTCCAGGTACTTCTTGTAGATGCGCCAGTAGGCCACCGAAGAGGCCGTTGCGCTGTCGCCCAGGAACGGCATTTCCACCGCCTTGGTCATCAGGAAGCGGCCCGGCTGGTAACCGTGCACGCCGTAGCTGATGTCGGCCAGGCCGTCCTTGGCGATGTCGAAGTGTGCCGGGGGCTTGCCCATGGCTTTCGGCAGGATCTTGATCTTGACGTTGCCGTTGGTCGCTTTTTCCACTTCGGCGATCCACGGCTCGATCATGTGCTCGACGATCGGGTGTTTCGGCGGCAGCCAGGACGACAGCGTCAGGGTCGTCTCGGCACTCGCGGCACCGGAAAGGCTCATCGCTCCCAGAGCGACCGCACCCAGCGCCAGATATTTCAACTTAGCAAACATTCAACCTCCTCCTGCCGTTTGTTCGGCATCGTTGGGATTTAAAACCCGATTTTCGTCGGACTTCCAGATCTGCGCCCCGCAAGCCAAATCCTGTCAGACAAACCTCCTCGTTCCCAGATAAACTAAGTGCCTTTTGGTTTCATTTGCAACCTTTTTTGCGGGATACTTGGCTTATTTAACAAGGTAACTATCGTTAACGTGCGTCCGGAGAGCGAATTTCTGGATCTTGCCCATGACATTCGTCGGCATGGCATCGATGAACACCACATCCTTGGGATGTTTGAACCTTGCCAACACACCGTTAAAGCGATCGAGAATGGTCTGCTTGTCGATGCTTGCCCCCTCGGTGCGCACCACCACGGCGACCGGAACCTGGCCCCATTTTTCGTCGTCGCGGCCGACGACGGCCGCCTGTTTTACTTCCGCCATCCCGTTCAGAACCACCTCCAGCTCGGCCGGGTAGATGTTCTCGCCCCCGGAGATCACCACGTCCTTCTTGCGGTCGTTGATGAAGTAATAGCCGTTTTCCTCACGGTAGCCGATATCGCCGGTGAAAAACCAGCCGTCGCGCAGGGATTGTTCCGTCGCCGCCTCGTTGCCCCAGTATTCGTACATCACGCTGGGTCCGCGAACGAGGATCTCCCCGGACGTGCCCGCCGGCACATCTCTCCCGGCCTCATCCACAACGCGGATTTCGCAATGAAGGGCCGGCTTGCCGGTCGAACCGACAGTCTCAAACGCGTCCTCTGCCCTCTGGTAGATCGCAATCGGACAGGTTTCCGTGGAACCGTACACCTGCAGGACCGGGATGCCGCGCGCATGGATCGCCTCGATCAGCGGCACGGGCACGTAGGAAGAGCCGGTACTCACCGACCGAAGGCTTGAAATATCCGCCTCCGGCCACTCGGGCAGGGAAAGAACCGCGTCAATGGTGGCCGGAACCAGGACGATCAGGCTCGGCCGCCTGGAGACGATGTCCGACAGGACCGCGCGCGGATCGAACTTCCGGTGCAGCGTCACCGTGGCGCCGGCATAAAGCGCCGGTGTGGTCTGGATGTTGAGCCCGCCCACATGGAACATCGGCAGGGCCGTCAGAACGTGGTCCGCCGCCGTCAGCCCGTGCATGTGCAGGCTGTTCAGCGCGTTCCACTGCACGGCTTCCTGGGTCAGCACCGCGCCCTTTGGATGGCCGGTGGTGCCCGACGTATAGACGAGCAGCAGCGGCGTCTTCAGATCCACATGGGGGTTGCGGTCGTCGCCTTCAGCCGTTGCCAGGGCCACTGCCAGCGGTTGCCATCCCTCTCCCTCGAAGCCACAGGAGACGAAGTCGCAATCGGGCAGCTCAGCCCGCATGCTTTTCGCATGCTCCCGAAATTCCGCCTCGCAGAACAGCGCCTTGGCATGGGCATCCTTCAGGATGAACACATGCTCGGGCGCCGCCAGCCGCCAGTTGAGCGGGATGAACAGCGCGCCGAGCCGGGCGCAGGCGAACATCAGCGCCAGGAACTCCGGACTGTTGAGCCCGAGATAGGCCACCCGGTCGCCACGGCCGATGCCGTAGACGCCCTTGAGCGCCCGGGCATGGCCATGGATCATCGCGGCGAAGTCGCCGTAGCTGATGGCACGGCCCTCATAGTGGAGGGCCGTCTTGTCCGGCGTGAAATCGGCGTGCCGGTCAATCCAGGCGGAAAGCTCCATCAGTCGTCGCTCTCACCCTTTTCGTAAAGCGCCTCGCGGCCGATACGGTCGACGCACAGTTCCGCCGTCCAGGGCAGCATCAGCGAACCGCAGCGGCTGTCGCGGTAAAGCCGTTCCAGCGGCAGGCTCTTCAGCATGGACTGGCCGCCGCAGGTGCGGATGGCAAGCTGGCACAGTTCGTTGGCGTTTTCCATCACCGTGTGCTGCGCCGCATAGGCCCGAAGCACCTGTTCCTTGGTCGGGTTGGGGCGGGCTTCGCTGATCACCTGGAACCACAGCGCCTTGGTCATTTCCAGCATGATGCGCATGTCGGCGACCGCGTGCTGCTTGGTCGGGTACATGCGCCGCTTGACCGGCGGCATGCCCGGGATCTCGCCGCGCAGATACTGCACGGTGAAATCGTAGGCCGCCTGGGCGATCCCCATGTAGGTCGGCGTCAGGGTCATGAACATGTGCGGCCAGGAGGTCGCCGCCTCGAAATAGACGCCCTTGGGCATCAGCGAGGCATCGTCCGGAACGAACACGTCCTTGAACAGCAGGTTGCGCGAGACCGTGCCGCGCATGCCGAGCGGGTCCCAGTCGCCGTAGACCTCAACACCTTCCGCATTCGCCGGCACAGCCACATACATGGTGTCCTTGCGGCTCAGCTTTTCCTTCTTCTCCGTGCACAGCACGCCATAATAGTCGGCTGAGCCGGAGAGCGAGGCAAAGATCTTCTTGCCGTTGATCAGCCAGCCGCCGTCGACGCGGGTCGCCGTGGTGCCGAACGGCTGGAAGCCGGCCGCCGCAGCTCCGCCCTCGGAGAACGGTTGCGCATAGATCTTGCCTTCCTTGACGATGCGCTCGTAATGCACCGCCCGGTTCTTTTCATGCTCGGCGCGCTGCTCGTCGGTCATGGTCAGGTCGTCGGCCAGTGGCCCGGTCCACAGGCACGAGCACACATGCATGTTCCAGGTCAGCGACGTGGTGCCGCAGAACCGGCCGATTTCGGCGGCCGTCATCATGTAGGTCTTGTAGTCGGCGCCGAAGCCGCCGTGTTCTTCCGGGACACAGATGCCGAGCAGGCCGACCTCGTGCATGTCCTTGTAGTTTTCCATCGGGAAGATCGCTTCCCGGTCCCACTTGTCGGCGCGCGGTGCGAATTTCTCTTCGCCGATCTTGCGCGCAAGGGCGGTCAGCTTCTTCTGCTTGTCGGTCAGCCGGAAGGCCTCGGGGTCGAAAATCGGAGCGTAACGCTCGTTATCGGATACGGACATATCCAGCTCTCCTCAGACTAGATCCAAAAACTCTTCAACGGCGGCATCGAAACGCGCCGGGCATTCCATGTTGGCCAGATGTCCCGCGCCCTCGAGGCAGACATACCGGGCGCTGGGAATACGGGCGGCCATGCGCTCCATCATCGGCGCCGGCGCGTTGGTGTCCTTTTCGCCTGCCAGCAGCAGGGTCGGCACGGCGATCTGCTTGAGCGTGTCGCGCCGGTCGAAGGTCACCAGGCACTGCATGGTCGCGCGGTAGGTTTCGTTCGGCACCCGCGACATGCACTGGCGGGCAAGCGCCACTCCGTCCGGGTCGGCATCGTCACCGATCAGTTCGGGCACCACCTCGGCGGCCACATCCGCCATGGTCTTGCCCTGATCGAGCGGACCGAGACGGGCGGCCACGAATTTCTTCTGGAAATCCCCGTCCGGACTGCCGAAGGCAGGGCTGGTGGCCGACAGCACGAGACGGCGCACGCGGTCGGGATGAGCGGCGATGAATTCCTGCGCCACCATGCCGCCGATGGAATGGCCGACGATATCCGCCTTTTCCAGGCCGAGATGGTCCATCAGGCGCTGAAGCGCATCGGCCAGGCCTGAGAAGGTCGTGGTTTCAAGCAGCTTCGAACCGCCGTAGCCCGGCATGTCCCAGGCAATGGCGCGCCGGGTCTGACCGAAATGGTCGAGCTGGAACTTCCAGCTTGCCGCGCCGCCGCCGACGCCGTGCAGAAAGATCACCGGATCGCCGCTTCCCGCTTCTTCCCAGGTGATGGGAAAGTCCGCCGCGCTCACGCCAGCTCTCCAAGCAGCTTGCCGTCCTCGATCACCATCTTGCCGTCGAGCGCGATATCGCAATGGCCGACGGGCAGATCGAAATGGCCGAGCGTGTAGCGCTTGGCAAATTCGTTGGCGCCGGTGGAATAGAGGAAGTTGCCTGCATAGGCACGCACTTCCGTGCCGTTGGTCTCGCGCTGGTCATACATGGTAAGCGCCTCGTAGCGCGCGCCCGGGTTCATGCCCCAGCCGACATGGGACGTAGCATAGGCGTTCTTGTCGCCCCAGGCGGCAAAGTAGCGGCGCAGCAGCTCCGCATCGGTGCCCCTGCCCTCGATATCGACCACGAAATCGTTTTCAAGCGTCAGCTTGACCGGATCCTGCAGATAGCGCTTGAAGGTGAGATTGATGTCGCCGGCGTCCAGCACCAGCGTGCCGTTGACCGTGCCCGCTCCGGGGAAACTGACCACCACGCCGCCCGGCCAGTGGGCGACGGTGCCCGGACGGTCACAATAGCCCCAGACACCGGCGGTCGGCGCATCGCGCAGGTCGACCTTCAGGTCGGTGCCGGCTTTCGAGAGGACCGTCATGTGTTCCGCCGCGCGCAGCATCTTGACCGCGGCCTTGACCTTCGGCGTCAGCGCCGGATCCGGCAGCAGCCGTTCCAGCGCGTCCGGATGTTCGTTGCTGATCATGAACAGGCGCGCGCCGTCGGAGATGATCTCCGGCAGTTCCGGCGCATGCAGCATGCCTTCCACGGTCAGATCGACGACCATGGAGCTCGCCTTGAGCGCCTTGATCACCGGACCAAGGCCGCGCACACTGTCGCTGGCGCCGGTGGAGCGGACCGGAACCGGGCTGCGCTGCGGCGGGGTCGGCAGAACCACATGGAACGGCCGCGCGCCGAGGCGTAAAAGCGCCAGTTCGGTCAGATGAACGTTGAGATCGCGAGACTGGGTTTCCGACAGGATCGCCACTTCCTCGCCTTCGGCGACCTTGCAGAATTCAAGCGCCTTGGTGAAAGTGTCGATCCACTTGCCTTCAATACGATCCGAAAGCATCGTTCCTCCCTGCCGTCGCCCGTTGCACAATGGGCGTCACGGTTTCCCTGTTGGCCCTGGAGGACACGCAGCCATGGCGGCAATATCCTGTCTCCTCCACATTCACTGTGTAGCAAGTATTTGAAATTATATCAATTGGAATATATTTATGCTTAAACTAATTCCGAAACCGGCCGATGGAAACGGCAGGTAGCAGAACGGGGGAACGCCTCATGACGGTCATGATCGATCAGAAAAAATTCCGCCAGGCCCTTGGCCGCTTCACGACCGGCATTGCCATCGCGACCACCTGCAAGGAGGAAGGTACGCCGGTCGGCCTGACGATCAATTCCTTCAATTCCGTCTCCCTCGACCCGCCCATGGTGCTGTGGTCGATCGGCAGGAATTCTCCCAGCCGGACGGATTTCGAGGATGCCGGCCACTTCACCATCAATGTGCTCGGCTCGCACCAGATCCCCCTGTCCAACAACTTCGCCCGTCCCGGCGACAAGTTTTCCGAAGTCGCCTGGGAAAGCGGCAGGACCGGCGCCCCGGTCATTCCCGACTGCATCGCCACCTTCCACTGCAAGACCGCATTCTGCTACGAGGGCGGCGACCACATTATCTTCGTCGGCGAGGTGGAGAATTTCGAGATGAACGAGGGCGAGCCCCTGCTCTATCTGGACGGACGCTACGGCGTTGCCCGTCCCCATCCGGACACGGCCTGAGCCATGCCCAAAACTGTTGTCAAAGAAGAGGTAGGGGACAAGGCAGCCGACGCCTCGTTTATTTCCGACTACCTGCCCTATCTGCTCGCCCATGCCAGCCACCTGATCAGCGGCCAGTTCCACGATCAACTGCGCGCGCGCGGCATCAGCGTGTCGACCTGGCGTCTGCTGGCTACGCTTTCCAGCGGCGACGGCATGACCATTGGCGCTCTCGCCCGCATCGGCCTCTACAATCAGCCGACGACCACCAAGATCATCGACCGGCTGGAGGAAACCGGCCTGGTCGAACGCCGCCAGGACGAAAAGGACCGGCGCAAGGCGCTGGTGTTCATCACCGCACAAGGCCGCGCCATGGTCGACGACCTGCTCGGTGAGGCAAAGGCCCATGAGGCCAAGGTCACCGCCTCCTACACGCCGGAGGAAATGGCGACGCTGAAGCGCGTCCTGCGCACCCTGATCTCCCGCCTGGAAGACGACGCCTGAACGCAAGGACCTTGGTGTCCGCTCCAGGCCATTCCGGCCTCATTTGTAAGTTTACGGCCTAATTCGGCCTTGGCGACCAAGCACTTCCTGCTATTAAGGAGAAGTGACGAGCCTGCCGCCCGGACGGGGCCGGGCCAACCGGGAAACGCCTGCGAGTTCATGATGCCCATTGCGATGCCCTCTGACAAAGCTCCTCGCAGCGCGCCTGAAAAAGTCGAAAAGCTTTACTTCGTCGCCAGCGATACCGCAGAAGCCCAGGAAGCGTGCACGCGTCTGGTCGCCCGTTACGGCGAGGTCAGTGCCGAAGAGGCGGATGTGATCGTCGCGCTCGGCGGCGACGGCCTGATGCTGCAGACACTGCACAAGTTCATGGGAGCCGGCAAACCGATCTACGGCATGAACCGCGGCTCGGTCGGCTTTCTGATGAACGAGTACCGGGAAGACGATCTGCTCAGCCGGGTCGCCGAGGCCGACGCCACCCCGATCCATCCGTTGTCGATGGACGTCGTCGACCAGTCGGGGAAAAGCTCCACGGCCCAGGCAATCAACGAAGTCTCCCTGCTCCGCCAGACCTCCCAGGCCGCGCGCCTGCGCATTTCCATCGATGGCCGCGTACGCCTGGAAGAGCTGATCTGCGACGGTATCATCATCTCGACCCCGGCCGGCAGCACCGCCTATAACCTGTCCGCCCACGGACCGATTCTGCCGATTTCCTCGCCGCTTCTGGCATTGACCCCGATCAGTGCCTTCCGGCCCAGACGCTGGCGCGGCGCCCTGCTGCCCAACCACGCCCGCGTGGACATCGACATCCTCGAACCGGAAAAACGCCCGGTCAGCGCGTCCGCAGATCACAGGGAAATCCGCGACGTAACCAGGGTGTCCGTGCACGAGGACGGCAGCGTGGAAGGCCTGATCATGTTCGACAGGGAACACGGCTGGGACGAGCGCATCCTGACGGAAATGTTCCGCTACTGACAAAGCGGGAAATTGACTGGCTAACAGACTGTTAAGCAGATCTCCGCATACTGGAACGCGACTTTAAGCCCCTGGTGCGGTGGACAAGGGGATAATCCCGGCCGTTGCGGATAACGCTCGCAAAATGCGGGAAGCAAAGGGTTGATCATGGCTGCTAAGCCTCTTGAGGAAGAAGAGCGCGAGATCCTCTCGCCTCCGACGGATCTTCGGAAAAAGGTGCGAATCCTGAGCAAGCGCGAGGCGAAGAATTTCGATCCCGTAAAGGCTGCCGAACAGGCCCTTGAACGGCTTTCGGGAAAATTCGACGGCTGGATGAGCAATGAGACGTCCGAGCTGATGACCGCCTACGATGCGATCCGCGCCGAAGGGCTCAACAAGGCGAACCTGGATACGCTCTATCAGGCCGTTCACAACATGAAGGGTCAGGCGCTCACCCTCGGCTATCCGCTTGTCGGATCTGTGGCCTCCAGCTTCTGCCGCCTGCTGGAACACGTGCCCGGCCCGGAAAAGCTGCCGCTTTCCCTGACGGAGCAATATGTCGAGGCGATCCGGGCAATGGTGGCCGAAGGCGCCCGCGATACGGACAATCCGACCGGTGCGGCCCTTGCCGACAAGCTTTCGGAAGTGACCGAAGACTATCTCGCCCAGTTCCCGCTGAAACCCGAGGACGAGGCCGACGATCTGATGATCGGCTGAGATCCGAGATCGGCTGACCGGCCTCTGCCATCATCGCTGCCCGACGTCTTTCCTCAGGCGGCCTTCAGCAATTTCTGCAATCTGCCTTTGACAAAGGCCCGCGCTTCCAGCCGGGCCACGTCGACCGCGAACCGGCGCAGGAACGCGGCGATATCCTCGTCCGCCCCAAGCGACCCGTCCTGGATTTCCGACAGCAGGGCCTCCGTCAGCGTGCGCGCCTGCTCCAGGCTCATGTCCCGGGTGAAATCCGCCTCGGCGCTGCGGGCGATTTCGATCGCCAGCAGAAACGCCTGATGGGACCTGAGCGGTAATCCCGCCTTGCGCAGGACCGCCTTCAACGCCGGCAGGCGGACCGATATCAAGAGATGCCTGAGGCGATCGGCCGGCACGTTTCCAAGAAGAGAGAGCGCGGCTGCAAACAGCCGCAGCCGGCCGCAACAGACGGCGCGAAGCAGGAATTTCGTCGTCAGCAGGGCCTCGCCGCGCAGGTGTTCCACGAAGTCCGGCATTTCGCTGTCTGAGGCTTCCAGGGCAAGATGCAGGGTGACCTTGTCCGCCGCGTCCGCCAGGAATTCCTCCTTCAGGTGATCGGGCACCTTTTCGGCAAACATGGGATGGCTCTCAAGCCGCTCCGCAAACCGGCTGAGCAGCTTGTGGCGCAAGGTCAGCGGCAGGCCGGTCCGGTTCAAAAGCGCCTCGCTCACCGGCATGACGGCCTCATGGCGTTCTGCAATCCGGATCAGGCTGGATTTGAGGATATTGGCCGACCTGTTTTCCAGCATCACCTGGCACGCCCGGGCGCAGCCGACTTCGGCGAGGGCCGCGGCGACGACCGGCTCAAGCCCTTTCCGGCCGGCGATGGCGCACTGGATCCGGTCGGACCCTTGCGCCAGGGCATCGACGAGCTCGACCTCGGTGAAGACCGGCGAGGATTTCAGCACGATCTCGGCAACAGGCTCCACATCCTCGGAAAGACTGAGAATGACGTGGCGCGGCGCCTGACTGTGTTCCGCCAGATTTCGCGCCAGAGCCTCCCTCACCTGCGGGCAGGGATCGTCCAGAAGGAAGGTCAGCGCAGCGGCAGCCCCCCTGCGGTCTTCCTCGCTCAGGTCGGAATAAAGCCAGGCACGGGCAAGCGCACCGGCAGCCGCCGCACGCGGCGCGTCCGGAGCACTATCAACCCAATTCAGAAACTCTCGTATGATCATGGTGACGCACAACAGGTCTTTGGTTCAGGTTCAACCCTGACATCAAAGACTTAACGATCGGTTCACCATAATTATGACAGGTCGGACGGCGGAATTCGGCCGTGGCGCCGCTCAAGCCGGCGGCAACAGGTCCTTCTGATCGTCGTCTTCCTTGAATTGCAGGAAGCGTGTCAGATCCAGCGGACGGTGCCGTTCGGCATCCGCCAGTTCCTGGGCTGCGACCTGTGAAGAGGCACTGCTGGAATAGCGGCTTTCTGAAGTCGCCGTGAACGCCGTGGTGAAGCGTGTGTCGACACCGGCTGACGCCGAAGCGGCATCGTTCCGGAACAGGGCCTCAAACGGGTTATGCGTTTCCGTGGCGCGGAACGCGTTCATGACACGCCGCGTTGCCTCGTCCAGATTTTCCGGCATGCCTTTGGCAGGCACCGGCTGGCCGTCGGCGCTGGCCACGCGGGTCCCTTCACCCGGTTTCGCATTGGGGACGGCCGTGGCCCCGTTCAGGCTGGCGATCATGGTGACCGCGTCGTGTTTGGAAACGATGGCATCATAGACTTCCGATGCCGTCCGGGGCGTGCCGTTGTGATTATAGAAGATCGACCGGTTGGCCCGCGCCTGGGTCGGAAACAGCTTGTCGGCGCGCGCGTCCGCATTGTCCTGGGTCGCGCTGATCAGCCGGTTTGCCCCCGATGCGCCCAGGAAATGGGCCATATACAATTCGCCGTCAGTCGGATTGCGTCCGAGCTTCCGGCTCAGTTGCGCCGCGTTTTTCTGGGTGAGTTCACCGGCCAGAACGGAAGCGATTTCTGGATCCTTGCGCAGCTCCAGAATTTCCTTGCGCACCTCCGGGTCCTTCACCCGGTACTTGCCGCTGCTGGTCTGTTCGATCTGGTCCGCATATTTGGCCAGCCCGTGTTCCGGTCCGGCCTCCTTCATGGTTTCCAGCCAGGTGGATTCGATGAACTGGAACAGCCCGGTCGCGCTCGATGTCCTGGCCTTGGCCTGAGGGTCGAACGACGATTCTCGCGCCGCCGTCTTGACCAGGTACTCAAAGGAGGTACCGGTCGATGTACTTGCGGACTGAAATGCCTGCTCGATCCGAGACGCGATCGAGGCGGAGTCAGCTACACGCATGATCCCTTCTCCCCGATGGAACCGTTACTGGTTGGTTAATGTCGCGCCCCAAAGGTTAACAAAACCTTAACACACAGCATCTGGAGGGATATTCGGGAAGGAAGCCGTCCCTTTCACACGGATGACGTGTCATTTCTACCGAAAACAACGCCTTACGCCTGTGAACAAGCGGCCCGGGGGCATCGGAAGCATCCCGGGCCGACTCAGTCCATGGAGCGGTGATTTTCGCAATTTGCGAAAATCAGTCCTGCGGCCGGGTCATCTCGAACACTTCGTCGGTGACCGCGTAGTCCTTGTATCCAAGTCGTGTCAGGGGCCTGACGCGGGTAATGTCCAGCCGGCCGTTGACGATGACACTGTCATCGATATGGACGGCGACCACCTGACCGAGAACCATCCAGTTATCGGCATCCTTGCCGTCAACGTCCTGCAGGCGGATGGTTCGCAGATGCTTGCATTCCAGGGCCGTATAGGCTTTCGCGACACGCGGCGCCTTGACGAGCCGCGACGGCGCCATTTCAAGACCGGCCCGTTCGAATTCCGACTGCCCGTGCGGCAACGGCGCGGATGAGGCGTTCATGGCGTCCTTCAGGTGGTAACTCGCCATGTTGCAGACGAAGTCCCCGGTCTCGTCGATGTTGGAGACGCTGTCCTTGTAGCCGTTCGACGAAAACATCACGATCGGCGGCGTGTCGGCGACCGCATTGAAGAAACTGTAGGGCGCCAGGTTCGGACGGCCTTCCTTGTCGAGGGAGGAGATCCAGCCGATCGGGCGCGGTGCCACGATTGCCTTGAAGGGGTTGTAGGGCAATCCGTGATCGTTCTTGGACGTTTCGTAAAACATGTGGCTCAGCTCTCTGACCAGTCAGTGCAAATCTGCGCCAGCTCCGGGCGCGGGCGTTCGAATGGTGCCTGTGTTGGCGTTCCGATATGGATGAAACCGGCGAAGCGTTCCCCGTCCTTCGCACCGAGAAACCGGCTCGCGTCTTCATCGAAGGCATACCATTCGGAAATCCACTGGGCGGCATAGCCCGACGCGGTGGCCGCGCTGATAAGGTTCATGCAGACGGCACCGGCAGACAGTTCCTGCTCCCACACCGGGATCTTCGGATGAACGGCAGCACGGCTGAGCACGCCGACCACGAGCGGTCCGCGGGTGAATCGCGTCAGTTCCTGCTGGCGGCGCGCCTCGTCCAGGGGAGCTTCGCCCTTCGACTCGGCGATTTCCAGGAGCTTGGCACCGATCCGCTCGCCCTGTTCGGCCCGGTAGATCACAAACCGCCACGGGGCAAGCTTGCCGTGATCCGGCACACGGGCGGCAGCGGTCAGAATGTCCGTCAGCTCGCTTTCGGAAGGAGCGGGAGCCGTCATGGTCACGGAGGGATGCGAGCGGCGCCTGAGGAGAAAATCCAGGGCCTCCTGGCATCGGGGCGCAAAATTCGACATGTAGGGGATCGCCTATCTTGAACAGGTAAAAGGTGGAAGCATCTGCCGCATTGAGGTAATTCATCGAACGCGGTTGTCAACTTTTAACGAATGGGTCTTGAATTTGCCCGATTTTCCGGCACACAAGACAGTGACATAAAACGGCATATGCAGATGTGACAGTCGCGGCGCAAAGCCGCCGTAGGGTATCGGGGTAGGTATGAGCAAGTTCGAAATCGTGAAGCGATCTTGCAAAATGGCAGTTATCGGCCTGGCAGTGCTTGCCGGCCTCGCGCTTGCGCCCGCCGCCGTTGTTCCTGCCGGCTTCACAGGTACCGCACAAGCGGAAACCCTGCCGATGCCGCCGCGGGAAAAACCCGATCCCAACGCACCGGCTGCTGCCCCCGAAGACCCGATCGAAAACCTGCTCGACCGCGATCCGGAGCCCCTGTTCAGCGACGCGCTGGTTCCCTACGCGCCGACCCAGCAGCCCGGCGACACTTTTCCCTCGGGCACCAAGCAGGGTGCGCTTTATCTGATGGCGAAGCTGACCCGCGACAGCAAGCCGCTCGAAAGCGGTCTGATCTGGCGTATCTACAGCGAGACCACCAATGAGGACGGCCGGCTGGAACTGGTTGCCACATCCCGTGGCGGCGATGCCGAGTTCCGCCTCGATCCCGGCGCCTATCTGATCCACACCGCCTATGGCCATGCAACGGCCACCAACCGGATCGTCATCGGCCGGGACGTCATGTCCAAGATGGTGATCCTGAACGCGGGCGGCGTGAAGCTCGACGCCATGCTGACCGAGGATCAGCCGATCAAGAGCGGCTCGGTCCAGTTCGACATCTACGGCACGGAATTCAACGAACGCGGCGAACGCAATCTCGTGGCTCAGGACATCAAGCCGGGCACGATCGTCAGGCTCAATTCCGACACCTACCATGTGGTCAGCCGCTACGGCGGCGCCAATGCGGTCGTGCGCGCCGACATCCAGGTCCTCCCGGGCAAGCTGACGGAAGCGACCATGTATCATCAGGCGGCCGACATCACCCTGAAGCTCGTCAACGACCCGGGCGGCGAGGCCATCGCCAACACCTCCTGGTCCGTGCTGAGCCCGGGCGGCGACGTGGTGGTGGAAGCAAACGGCGCGTTTCCGGCCTTCGTCCTGTCCGCCGGCGACTACGAGGTGGTCGCCCGTAACAACGGCAAGCTGTTCCAGCGCAAGTTCACCGTCGCTTCCGGCGATGACAAGGAAGTCGAAGTCCTGGCGAACGCCGGCTCCGAAGCCCCCGCCAACATGACCCAGTAAGACCGGCTTAAGCCCTCATCAGCCCCCGCCCTGCCCATAACAGCTGCGCGAACTGAGACCGTATGCTCATGCACCGGTCTGCGGATTTCTGTGCAGTCGGATAACACGCCCCCAGCGCGGGGGAATTCGCACCTGATCTGGCCGAATTCCCCCTGATCTGCTTGAGAGCCTTACTTCAGGTCCGGTGCGACCGCTTCTTCGGCGAAGGCTGCGATGGCCTCGTCCAGACCCATGGAGGTCTGGTCCTTGGACCCGAGCCGGCGGACGTTCACGGTCCGCTCTTCCGCCTCCCGCTTGCCGCAGACGACGATCACCGGGATCTTGGCCAGCGAGTGTTCGCGGACCTTGTAGTTGATCTTCTCGTTGCGGAAATCGGTTTCCACCTTGAGACCCGCCGCACGAAGCTTCTCGGCGACTTCCTGGCCGTAATCGTCGGCATCGGATGTGATCGTTGCGACGACCACCTGCAGCGGCGCCAGCCACAGCGGGAAATGCCCGGCGTAGTTCTCGATCAGGATGCCGAGGAACCGTTCCATGGAGCCGCAGATGGCGCGGTGGATCATCACCGGGGTCTTCTTCTCCCCGTCCCTGTCCACATAGAAGGCGCCGAAGCGTTCGGGCAGGTTGAAGTCCACCTGGGTGGTGCCGCACTGCCATTCACGGCCGATGGCGTCGCGAAGGGTATATTCGAACTTCGGCCCGTAGAAGGCGCCCTCGCCCGGCAGGATATCGGTCTTTACACGACCGCCGGACTGCGCCTCGATCTGCTTCAGGACCTTTTCCATCACCGCTTCGGCATGATCCCAAAGCTCGTCGGAGCCGACGCGCTTTTCCGGCCGGGTCGACAGCTTGACGACGATTTCCTTGAAACCGAAGTCCTCGTAGACCGACAGGATCAGGTCGTTGATCTTCAGGCATTCCGCCGCCATCTGCTCTTCGGTGCAGAAGACATGGGCATCGTCCTGGGTGAAGCCGCGCACGCGCATCAGCCCGTGCATGGCGCCCGACGGCTCGTAGCGGTGCACCACGCCGAACTCGGCGAGGCGCAGCGGCAGGTCGCGGTAGGACTTCAGGCCGTGCTTGAAGATCTGCACGTGGCCCGGACAGTTCATCGGCTTCAGCGCGAACACCCGGTCGTCCTCGGCCTCCGTGTCGGCGCACTGCACGGAGAACATGTTCTCCTTGTACCAGCCCCAATGACCGGAGGTCTCCCACAGCGAGGTATGCAGCACCTGAGGCGCGTTCACCTCGTCATAGTCGGCGTCCAGCCGGCGGCGCATGTAGGCGACCAGCTTCTGGAACAGGCTCCAGCCCTTGGCATGCCAGAAGACAACGCCCGGACCTTCTTCCTGGAAGTGGAACAGGTCCATTTCCCGGCCAAGCTTGCGGTGATCGCGCTTTTCGGCTTCCTCCAGCATGTGAAGGTAGTTCTTCAGGTCGCTGTCGCTCGCCCAGGCCGTGCCGTAGATGCGGGTCAGCATCGGCTTGTTGGAATCGCCGCGCCAGTAGGCACCGGCAACCGTCATCAGCTTGAAGGCATTGCCGATCTTGCCGGTGGAATCCATGTGCGGACCGCGGCACAGGTCGAACCACTTGCCCTGGCGATAGATCTTCAGGTCCTGGTCTTCCGGGATCGCGTCGACCAGTTCCACCTTGTAGGCCTCGCCCATGTCGGCGAAGACGTCCCTGGCCTTCTCCCGGCTCCAGACTTCCTTGGTGAACGGCTCGTTGCGGGCGATGATCTCGCGCATCTTCTTTTCGATGACGGTCAGATCGTCCGGCGTGAACGGCCAGTCCTCGCGGGTATCGGGATGGACGCGCTTGAAGTCGTAGTAGAAGCCGTTCTCGATCACCGGGCCTATGGTCACCTGGGTGCCGGGCCACAGCTCCTGCACGGCCTCGGCCATGACATGGGCCGCATCATGACGGATCAGCTCCAGCGCACGCGGCTCGTCGCGGGTAACGATCTCGATGCTGGCATTTGCGGTGATCGGATCGGAGAGATCCCTCAGCTCGCCGTCGATCGAGACGGCCACGGCCTTCTTGCGCAGGCTTTTGGAAATGCCTTCGGCGATCTCGGCACCGCTGATGCCGGGTTCGAATTCGCGCACGGAATTGTCGGGGAAAGTCAGGCTGATCATATCTTTTCTCCAGCTCACTCCTGCAGACAAGGCAGGTAAGCGTTTCTCGTTTGATTGATGCGCCTTCACATAAGCGATTTGGGCCGGTGGGGCAACCTTCGAGAGCGCATCACCACCCATCAACGGTCATCCCGGCCAAGCGCAGCGCGAGCCGGGACCGGCGAGCCACCAGAACTTCGAAATCAGGTGGCTCGCCGGTCCCGCATCTTCGCTTCGCTTCGTGCGGGATGACGATTGAGAGGTTGCTTTCGTTGACAGGTCTTGCCCCCTATAAATCCTGTCACCTGCTCTCCAGCCGCTTCAGGTACCAGCGGATCAGCTGGTCCCAGACGATGTCCTTTTCCGCTGAATCCTCGCAGCCGTGGTCGAGGTTCGGATTATCGTTGACCTCGATGACCACGACCCGGTCGCCGATCTGTTTCAGGTCGACGCCATAAAGCCCGTCCCCGATCAGGCGGGCCGCACGAATGGCGGTTTCCACGACGGCGGGCGGAGCCTCGGCGAGCGAGGTGGACCGGAAGCTGCCTTCCACCGACTTCTTGCCGTCCTCGTGGCGCACGATCTGCCAGTGCTTCTTCGCCATCAGGTACTGGACGGCAAACAGCGGCTCGCCGTCGAGCACGCCGATGCGCCAGTCGAACTCGGTCGGGCAGTATTCCTGGGCCAGGATGATGTCGCTGTCCTCGAACAGCTCCTTCAGCTTGTCCCGGATCGCCTCCTCGCCCGTCACCTTGAACACGCCCCGGCTGAAGGATCCGTCCGG
This sequence comes from Roseibium aggregatum, assembly GCF_014692675.1. Taxonomy (GTDB): domain Bacteria; phylum Pseudomonadota; class Alphaproteobacteria; order Rhizobiales; family Stappiaceae; genus Roseibium; species Roseibium aggregatum_C. The sequence goes on from NZ_JABFCZ010000020.1 coordinate 44,552, forward strand.
GATCTTCAAGACCACCGGAGACCCGAGCCGGTCTTCCAGCTGGTCCGCCTCCTTCAGCGAGGACAGGATCACCGTCTTCGGCGTCGGCACCCCGTGCGCCTCCAGGAGTTCGGCCAGATAGACCTTGTTGGTGCAGCGGATCATGGAGACCGGGTCGTCGATCACCGGCATGCGCTCCTGCACAGCGCGCCGGGCAAAACGGTAGGTGTGATTGTCGATATTGGTGGTCTCGCGGATGAACAGGGCGTCGTATTGGGCAAGCCGGTCGAGATCCCCCTTGCCGATCGGCACCAGTTCCACTCCGTGCCGGGCGGCAACCTTTGCCATGTATTTCAGCGACGAGATGCTCGACGGCGGCAGCTCCTCCTTCGGATCGGAGAGCACGGCGAGCGCGTATTTCATCACGGCGCGCTGTTTCGGCGCCCGCCAGGGACGGTGGGTGTAACGCTCCAGCGCTTCGATCAGGAAGGTGCGGCGGGCCGCATCCAGCTCGGTAATCGCCAGCGGCCGGATCCGGCGGATCGCCCGCCACTCTCCCGGCTCGACCGTGACCTCGAGAATGGGTGTCCGGTACCAGTCGAACAACAGCCGCGCGAAAGGCTCCAGCTGCTCGTTGCCGGCCTGCCCGAGACAGACGGTGATCCTGGAAATCTCCTCCGCCGCCGCGCCGATCTTGCGAAAGCACTGGTTCAGGCTGTTTTCCAGTTCCGGCAGGGCATGATTGTAAAGCTGCTTGCGCGACAGCTCGATCATGGTCTCCACGCTCGGCAGCACCCGGTGCTGGCGCGCCTCGGCCAGCAGCGAGGCATAGTAGCCGGCGCCCTGATAGGCATAGGAGCGGGAGAAGTTCAGGATGTTCGGATTGATACCGGTAAACAGCTTCGGCCGCATCAGGTAGTCCCTGACGGTCATGACCTTGTGCGGCGTATCCGCGTTGGAGATGTCTTTCAGGTTATCGACGAGAATGACCCAGGTCGGCATGGTTATACCAATCGTGGTTGATTATGACGCATCTGACCGCGTTTTCGGCGCGGTCGGCTAGGAGCGCTTTGCAGGGCGATGTGGGACATCGGCCAATAAGCGGGACAACGTCCGGGCGCGGTGAAAACGCGGCCTTCGGTGGACCTGACCTGTCCGCCGGACTGCGTTGCGCCGCTTGCCCGACCAGGCGGGTCGCGCTGCGCGACGCGCCTAGCCGACAAACAGGTCAGGTCCATCAGATGTGCCATAATCAACCACGATTGGTATTTTCCTTCTTGAGAAGAACTTGGGCACGGACAGCCGTCCGGCCCCATCGCGCCATGCGCTCGAATTCCGCATCCGGGATCGGCAGGTTCGCCGCATCCGCCGGGCTTTCGTGCCGCTCGTGTTCCAGCCAGGGATCGTGAATGATCAGGTGGCGTTCGTCCTGATCGTGCACAAGGATCCAGTGCGGAACCTTCTGGCCGAACATGCGGTAGCCGGAGATAAGCACGATCGCCACCGCGCCTTCGGCCACCTTCGCCGCCAGTTCCCGGGCGGTCAGCGGCTGGTCCGACGCGGTCACGCCCAGAGCCTGCGCATCCCGCCGGTAGCCCTCCTGAACCAGACGCATCACCTCCCGCTTTTCCGGATCGCGCACCGAGGACAGGAACAGCGGCTCGTCCGGCGACAGCCGCACCTCCGCCTTCAGCCCCTTCCGCGCCGCCGCCGTCGCCAGCCCGAACGGCCCGCAGCCGCCGTGCCCGGAGGCAAGATAGATCGTCGTCGCCTCACGCCAGAGCGAAAGCTCGGTCAGGGTATCGGTCGGAAAGTCGCTGTCGAACTGCTTTGCCGCCATGATCAGGCAGGCCGGACCGCAGGTGAATTCCGTGGTCTGCGCGTAATAGGGCGCGCGGCCGCGGCCTAAACCGGGGTCATGACCCGGACCGTGCAGCAGCTTTTCCATCCGAAGCGCCGTGCAGCCGTCCTCGTAATAGTCGGGAACCTGCCCGCAAGGGCGGTAGCCCGAGGCACGATAGAGACCGATCGCGGCCTCGTTGTCCTGACGCACCTCGAGGCGAAGCACGATCCGCTCTTCCTCGAAGGCGGCGCGCTCGCTGGCCGCAAGCAGGCGCCTCGCAACCCCTGATCCGCGGCAGTCCGGATCGACCGCCAGAGAATAGAGCCGGGCCAGCGCCGTGCCGCTGCGCAGTAGGATCAGCGCATAACCGACGATCCTGTCGCCGGTATCTGCCACAAGGAGGCGCGCGGTCGAGCGTTCCAGAAACCGCCGGAAACTGCGCCGCGACACGCGGTCGGTTTCAAAACAGCGGTTTTCCAGTGCGACCAGGCCGTCCAGATCGCTCAGGCCGGCCTCTCGTATTATGATTGGATCATCAGCTTCGTCGGGCAATCATTCGGTCCCGGAAACCCGGCGGATATGAACCGGGAAAATTGAACCTTCCTGCCGGCAATCGGGCGGTCGAAAAAAGACTCGCTGGCTGCCGCCGGCAGCGACAGCCTCAATACTCCTATCGCGCGGTTCTGTCTTGCGAAAAACGCAAAAGCCGGCAGCGTCTAATCCATTTTGAGCGATCAGCCGACGACCTTCGCGCGGTCCTTGCCCGTCTGGCGCAATTCGGCGTCGCGTTTGGCCTTGGCGACCGCTTCCTGACCCCCCCGGGTTTCCGTCATCATGGACAGATCCTGCTGATTGTCCTGATCCACCGGCGTCAGCGCCAGGTCCGTATAGGTCTTGCGGTCCGGCGCCCGCTTGACCGCCTTGTAGCGCCAGTAGAACCGGGCGACGTTGCTCACGATCGCCCAGTGCTTGGAAACGATCTCGGTGAGATAGCGGGGATAGAAGACCAGCGGATTTTCGATCGGCAGGCCCGAGCGGCGGTCGGTGCGCACCTTGATCCGGAAATAGCCGCCTTCCAGCGGATGGACGCCCTCGTAGCGGACCATCAGCCAGAACCACATCATCAGGAACAGCTTGTTGCCCGGCCGGCCTTTCGGATGGGCGGCGGCCCGGCGCAGCACCGTCGTGACGTGGTCCATGCTGTAATAGCTGTCCCAGGCGGACCGGTAGGCGTCCTCCCATTCGGCGTCCGACATGACCGGGTGATGGCTGACCCGGTGGTTGAGATCGTATTTGTTAAGATCCGGATCCATCCAGATGCCCTTTTCCAGAAGCACCTTGTGGTCTTCGGAACCAGGCAGCGGCGTCAGGAAGAAGAACTCCAGCAGGTCGAGCGGCAGTTCCTTCTTGATGATCTCGATGTCGCGCAGGACGGATTCCTTGGTGTCCCCCGGGAAGCCGATGATGTAGCCGGCATAGGTGGTCGCGCCGTGGTCGCGCCAGGCGAGCAGCATCTCGCGGTATTCGGTGATCTTGTTCTGCCGCTTCTTGGCGGCCATCAGGTTGTCCGGGTTGATGTTCTCAAGCCCGATGAACACCCGGTTGACCCCGGCCCGCGTCGCCTTCTCGATGAAGTTCTTGATCCGGTGACAGAGCGTGTCGACCTGGATGATGAACTTGATGTCGAAGCCCTCTTCCTCGCGCAGGTAGATCAGCCGGTCGAACAGTTCCTCCCAATGGCGGTTGCGGGCGAAATTGTCGTCGGTGATGAAGAAGCGGTTGATCTTCTGGGCGTAGTTGTCGCGGATGATCCGCTCCAGGTCGTCGGCGGAGCGGAACCGGCTCTTGCGCCCCTGCACGTTGATGATGGTGCAGAAGGAGCACTGGAACGGGCAGCCGCGTCCCAGATCGAAACTGGAATGGGAGCCGGCGGTAAACTGGATGTGCTTCGACGGCAGGATCGGCGTCGGCTCGCCATCGAGCGACGGCAGGTCCGACATGAAATTGTAGATCGGCTTGAGCTCGCCCGCATAGGCATGACGGAAGACATCGTCCAGGCGCAGATCCTCCGCCTCGCCGGCGAAGAAGGTGATCCCCATCTTCTGCGCGTCCACCATCTCCTGCGGCATTTCCTTGAGCATGGACATGCACCCGGAAACGTGGAAGCCGCCGATGGCGACCGGCAGATCCGCCTTCAGGAATTTCTGCGCCAGGTCGACCGCGCGCGGAAACTGGTTGGACTGCACGCCGACCAGGCCGATCAGGGCCTTGCCGCCGGACTGCCGGATCATGCGGATGATCTTCGCCGGCTTCACCCGCGTGTTGGTCTCGTCATAGGTGTGCAGGTGGATCCGCACATCCGGGCCCAGCGCCTTCCGCTCGATCGCAGCCTCGGCAAGGCCGTTCAGGCAGGCAAGCGTATTGGAGGGGATCGCGGAACGCAGCCATTGGATCGGATAGCCGTCGTCGTCGTAATGCGTCGGCTTGATCATGATGAAATGGAGGTCTTCCACGCTCTACTCTCCACCCTGTCGGGTTTTCCGGATGTTTCTCAGGCGACCCTCGCACCCGCTTGACGATGGGTCAATGCATATAACGGAATTCCGGAGACAGACAACACCACGCACGTCATGCACTGTTAGAAAGACTCATGTAGCGCGATGATTGACCTACGGCAATTTGACAGCCAGCATTGGGTCTAGAGAATTTTGCGGAGTACCCGGTCACGGGCGAACGGCGCTCGGAGGTTTTCGCGCCGAAGGAGGGACGTCATGAAAGACCGCATTGTCATGGTCACAGGCGCATCGGGAAACCTCGGCAGCGCCGTCGTCGATACGCTTCGGCCCTCGTGTACGGGTATCGTCTGCGTGAATTACAGCGGCGAAGCCACGGAACAGCTTGAGCTTGGCGCCGACGGAAAAGCCGCGCTGCTCACGATCGGCGGCACCGACACCTCCAGCCCGGAAGCCTGCCAGACCGCGGTCGACAAGTGTCTTGCCGCCTTCGGCAGGCTCGACGGGCTCGTCAATACGGTCGGCGGGTTCGGCATGGGCCCTGTCGATGACGACGGCATCGCGCTGTGGGAAAAATTCATGTCGATGAACGCAAAGACGGCCTATTGCATCAGCGCCGCCGTGCTGAAGCCCATGCAGGAGGCGGGCTTCGGACGCATCGTCCACATTGCCGCCGCCCCAGGTCTGAAGGCCGGCGCCCGGCAGGCGGCCTATGCCGCGTCCAAATCCGCCGTCATCCGCCTGACGGAAGCGATCGCGGCAGAAAACCGCAAGCACGGCATCTCCGCCAACTGCATTCTGCCCGGCACCATCGATACGCCGCAGAACCGGGAGGCGATGCCGGATGCGAACACCGATACCTGGGTCAAGCCGGAATCGATCGCCCGGCTGATCGCCTTCCTCATGACGCCGGAAGGCGGCGTGACCACCGGCGGCGCAATTCCTGCAACCGGCAAGGTGTGACCGCCCATGCTGTCATTGTCCGATCCCGTTGCACTGGGCCTCGCCATCTGGGCCGCGATCGGCCTTGTGACAGGGGTCGCGTTTCTTCTTTACGGCATCGACCGGATCGATGAGGCGGCCGAGGGCGCCTATGCGGTGCGGCCGCTGCTGCTTCCCGGGATCGTTCTTCTCTGGCCCCTGGTTCTGTGGCGCTGGCGGGTCCTGTCGAAAAGGAGCCGCTGATGCAGCGCAGGCACCGACGGGCCCATGCCGCCATCTGGACGCTGCTGGCGATTGTCCTGCCTGTGGCGCTGGCCGTCATTTTTCTGAGCTACCCCAGGCTTTCCAGGGATGCGCCGGCCATCCGGCTGGATGAACCGGGCAAGACGGCGGCAGGGCAGTCATGAGCGTTTCCTATCAGCCGGTCATCTGGAACAGGACCAAGATCATCTACGATGCGGTGCTGATCGTGGCGATCGTCGCCTATGTCCTCATTTTCCTGAAACTCGGGCCGATGCTCTCGCCGGCGATGGCGGAAACCAATCCGCCCATCTTGAGGATGCGGGCCTTCGGGTCTCTTGCCCTGATCCTGCTGACGGTGGTGCTTGCGATCGGACCACTTGCCCGGCTCGACGTGCGCTTCATGCCGCTTCTTTATAACCGCCGCCATTTCGGCGTGATGACCGCGATCGTCGCCGCCACCCATGCCTGGTACGTGCTTGCCTGGTATTTCGCCTTCAGCCCGACGCCGCAATTGCTCGCGCTCTTCACCAGCAACACCAGCTTCGCCCAGGTTTCCGGTTTTCCCTTCGAGCTGTTCGGCGTGTTCGCGCTGACGATCCTTGCCGTTCTTGCCGCGACCAGCCACGATTTCTGGCTCTCCTTCCTGTCGCCGGCGATCTGGAAGGCGATCCACATGAGCGTCTATGCGGCCTATGCAGCCGTCGTGCTTCACGTGGCGCTCGGGGCGCTTGCCGACGGCAGGAATGCGGCCCTCGGCGTCTTCCTGTTCGCGAGCCTCGGAACCTTGTGCGCCCTGCATCTGATCGCCGGCAGGCGGGAGCGGGCTGCCGACAAGGCCGGTTCGCCAGAAGTCGACCGGACGGGTTGGATCGACATCGGCGACGTCAGCGAGATCGCGGAAAACCGGGCGATCATCGGGGCCGCCCCCGGCGGCGAGAGGATTGCCGTCTTCCGCTCGAAGGGAAAGCTCTCTGCCATTTCCAATGTGTGTTCGCATCAGAATGGCCCGGTCGGCGAAGGCAAGGTCGTGCTCGGCCTGGTTACCTGCCCCTGGCACGGCTACCAGTATCGGCTTGAGGACGGCTGTTCGCCGCCGCCCTTCAAGGAACGCATCCGCAAGTACCGTGTTGCGTTGTCCGGCACCCGGGTTCTGGTCGATCCGGAGCCCTTGCCGCTCGGAACCCGCTTGGAACCGCTTGCCATCCCCGAAGACACGCTCGCGGCCCCTGCCGCGCCGAGCGGAGGCTGACCATGCTGAAACCACCGGAGCGCGGCTTCTTCGTCGGCTATTTCAAGAAGGTGCCTGCCGACATCCGCAGGCTGATGCTGGTCTTTATCGCAACTTTCATAGGGACCTTCGCCGCCGCCGCCTTCGTCCTGGCGCTGGACACGGACAGCCCGGGTTCGGGATCCTTTGCCGGGCCGCCGCCCGAAGGCGAGATCACCGGAACCATCGACCTGTTGCCCTACCCCGTCCTGCGGGTCGCGGCATCCCCGGGCTCGCCGGCACGGGCGATCATGCTGGCCGGAACCGGAAAGTTCGGTGTGTCGGACCGGGCGGAGAAGCTGAAAGGAAAATCGGTCGTTGTCGGCGGTTTTTTCGTCAAGCGCGGCGATCTTGAGATGCTGCTGGTCGGCGGCAAGATGAAGGCGGAGGATGAACAGCCGGCGGACCTGCCGGTGCCGCAAGCCCCCGAAGACCTTGGCCGCTGGCGTCTGACCGGAGAAATCTGCGACGGAAAATGTGCTGCCGGCGCCATGCGCCCGGGCACGGGCCTTGCCCACAAGGCCTGCGCCAACCTGTGTATCAGCGGCGGCGTGCCGCCCGTCTTCGTCTCCACCGCGCCGGTTGAAGGACGCAGTTTCTTCCTCATGGCGTCTGCCGATGGCGGACCGATGCCGGCGTGGCTTTTGAACAAAACCGCCATCCCCGTGGTGCTGGAGGGCCGTGTCGAGCGCCGCGACGATCTTCTGGTCTTCAAGGTGGACGGGCAAGCAAAGGACGGCGGAACATGAGCGAAAAGACGAAATCGCCCGTCAGGCACCTTGTCGGGCTGACCGCAGCCGTTCTTGCCCTGGCCGTTATCCTGTGGGCTTGGCAGGACGGACTGAATTTCCTGAACGGAACGGTTTTTTCCGAATTGCGCTATCTGGCGTTCGCCGGCTTCGTCGTGGTGTTTCTGACCGCCGTCAACAAGGTGATGGACCGGTTTTTTTAGACAGAACCTGAAAAAAGACTAAGTAACTATACGATCGACATTATTTAAATCAGCGATCAACCATGTAGATGGAGACGTAGCCGAACGCCATATTTGGCCGATTGCGTCCCTGCCGCTGTAACTGCGTTATCAATCCAAGTATCGAATATCTCTAACGCCGCTTCCTCGCTCAAAAGTCCGTGCTGAACGGCTTGATGGAAGTAGTCGAAGTTCTTAACCTCCATTTGCCTTCCATTGATCTCCTTATGGATTGTAGTGACACGTGATCGCTTGTCCACCACCACAGTAAAGCCTCGCTTTCGCAGCTCAGCCCATAGATGCGCAGGATTAAACGCTGTCATAACAATGACATAACCGAAGATAATGTCATACAGAATATGAGCATCCAGCGGCCACCAGAAGAATGGGTCAGTGCCCGTCAACATTGGCGGATAACCGCTGTCGTGATTTCCGAGACTGCTGACAAATAGGCAATTGTCATCCAATTCGTTAGACAGGATTGCCAGTGCAGCATCCTGAACGGGCTTGAGAGCTTTCTCTCTTGGCCCCGTCTTCCTCATCAGCCTTCGCCCCAAACTCGATATCTTGCGGGGCCGCCATGCCCCTATGGTCAGACCTGATCCCGCTTGTCTGAACCGCACTACACGGGTTTCGCTCTTACCTACGACCTGAGCCAAAATGCCGTGGTGAAATTGGGTCTTCATGTCAATGCGGACATCATCCTTCGATTTCTTTTTGTTGGTGAATGCAGCGGATATCTGCTTAACCTGCCGGTTCAGCGTTTCCCTAACGCCTGGTTCCAAAGGGATAGCCTGCTCATCATTTGCGGCATCTACTGGCGGAATAACCAGACTCTTTTCGTCCCCGGCTACAATGCCGAGAGCGATTTGATACTGGTCTTCACCCATATGCTTAGTTTTCAGTTCGCCTACACATGCGATTTTCCCTGAGCTTGGATCATAGAAGCTGACATCGCCCAATCGAAGGATCGATGTAATACCGTGATAGATTACAAAATTTCCCTCAAATCCTTGTAGTTTCTCAACAAATGCCCGTTCTCCAATCCCGCCTATTCCAGGGGGGAGGAGTAATTGCCGTTGGTGCATCGCATGTTGCTCCAAAAGAGCTGGTTCATTACGGTAGAATACCCACGCGAAGCCATCGCCCAGACACCGGCCAATTCCCAGAGCTTCAATGATGACATTGCGGTATTGGGCTAGCTGTGCCATTCGATTATCGAACCATTCAGCACTGTACAAAGATTTGCGGCCGATCAGGCGCCTTTCGGCTGCCTTGATGGCTCGATAGGTCGTGCAGAGGCGCTCGAAAGCCGTTGTGAGACGAACCTGAAAATCAAAGATCGCCTGCCTGGATTTTAGTTTCTTTCGGGGTGTTCGGAGAAACTCCCAGCACCACTGGAAGTGGACATCGGCTGCGTCGACGCTTTCGATCACTAAGCGCTTTGAGATGGACGTCGACCTCATCACATAACCCTTTCCTAGCTCGTAGCTATGGTAACGTCAGTAGCCGGTCCTCTACATTTCAACCTTTAGACGATTCTGTCACACTGATTTAGCCTGCCCGGGAACTAGTGCGGGCTGTATGGTAGGTAAACTTAATGTCTTTGGACGGAGAGCATATGGGCGAGGACGAAAATAGAAGAATTCCGGAGGTGCCCACGTTCTCCGAAGACATCTGGCTTGCTTTGGCTATTGCTTCGGCCGTTTTTACGTTGCTCGGTTTGCTCTTTGCCTTTTGGTGGGTATTTCTTGATCCTGCAGTTGGTGATCATATGACAGAGCGATCTCGTGCTGTGACACCTTTCCTGGCAGCAGGTGCGGCGGCGGTTACGTTTTTCTCGGTGCTTTGGCGCGGGACAATCAATAGTCGGCAAGCGGATGAAGACCGGCGGCAAAACGATAGTCGGGAAGAGGCTGAACTTGCCTTACTTCTAGAAAAGGCTTCCGACTTTGTTGCATCAGAACGTCCCGAGAAGGTCAGCCTTGGCTTAACAATGTTTGAAACAGTCGTTTTGGCTGACAATAGGAAATATGCGGCTCCAGCACTTGAGCTTGTATATGATCAATTAGTGCCCGCGCATCGAGAAAGAGATGAATTTGGGCTTCGCATTATTGGGCAGATCGAGCGGATTTTTATAAATGCGAAAACGAAGAAAAATCTAAAGCCAGAGCGTAGGTGGTTGGATTTTAGCGCAGTACATAAAGAAGGAGGAAGCAAAACGAATCTTACCTTCGATTTTAGAGCAATATACCCTGTTACTTCTGTCATAGGCGCAAAAATCTACGCTGATCCGGAAGAATTGGCAAAACTCAAGGAAGAGGAGGGGCGATGCAGCTTTTCGAAGTGTAATTTTAGTTTTAGTTTTAGCTTTGAGGCCGATGTACCCCTCCGACTGGATAATTGGTATTTCTTCGAATGTGCTTTCTATGGCTTGGATATTTCATATCTCTCGTGGCACTTACGTTCTGCAAAGTGCACGTTCGAGAAATGTGACTTCTCCGGCGCTGTTTTTGAATACTCGGATATCCTCCATTCCAACACGTTCATAGAATGCACTTTTGCCGGTGACCAGCCGCCACAGATTGAGAATATCGTAGAGCCCGACCTGCAGGAAAATTTAGACACAATAAAATTTCTTGCTGAAGCTGCGAATATCTTTCCGGCGATAGAGAAGGATGAAATTCCTTTCTAAATGCATTTTATAAACATGCGCTAGTTAGTGAACGGGGGAAGCTCATTTAAAAACTTCAGATGGCTCGGAATGTTTGTCACAAAAATGTCAGACCCCAATTGACTGCTTTCAGTTACTGCAAGGCACCCTATCATTCCCCTTATGAGATTTCCCGCTTTAAGCCGTTGATATTATTGCAGATGAAAGGGCATATAGTCCCGTTCCTGCACTAGGGACCTATTCAGTCCAGACGATGCTCTTTCTTGATGTGGGCGCCCGTCCAGTGGCCGTAACGCCACGGCCGGAACCAGTTCCGGCCCTTCGGCAGGTGATCCGGAACGGGGTCGTAGCCCGAAGGGCCCCAGGGATTGCATCTCAGGATCCGGGAAAGCCCGATCCAGCCGCCGGCCCACATCCCGTAGGTGCGGATCGCCTCTTCGGTATATTCCGAACAGGTCGGCGCATAACGGCAACCGCGCCCCATGAAGGACGACAGCGTATAGCGGTAAAGCCGGATCAAGCCGATACCGGCGAGCTTCGGCAGGTTTGTGAGAATGTTCATCGTGGGGATCTTATACCAATCGGGTCTTCGGCCGGTCACGATCTATCGGCGGGTATTTCGTCTCATATCGGGACCGATACAACGGATTAAAGCCGATCAGTTGTCCGACGGGCTCCAGCTGCAATTGCGATAGCCGGAAGACGAGCAGCGCGCGATACATTCCTGGCTGCTGTCGACGAAACGCTCCCGGACGCGCTCCCACTGCCCGGACGCGCTGTCGTAGCGTTCGTAATAACAGGTGCCGGCAAAGGCCGCACCGGCGGCAAGCGGCAGCAATGAAAGACCGGCGGCGGCAATCAGGCAGGTTTTGCGTAACTTGTGCATGGAGTGCAGCCTTTCCGGGTCACGCCACCGTCTTCTCGCCGGACGCGGCCTGCCCTGCCTCGATCTGGTCGAGCGCGTCGACGATGGCATCGAAGACCAGCATGGTGGAGGCGTGCCGCGCCTTGTATTCGCGCACCGGCTCCAGGAATTTCAGGTCCTCGAACCGGCCCGTGGGCGGCTCGCCGCCTTCTTTCAGCATGGCGCGCATGGTCTTGCGGACCTCGCGCAGTTCCTCAGGCGTGGCGCCGATGACATGCCGGGCGACAATCGACGAGGACGCCTGGCCCAGCGCGCAGGCTTTCACGTCATGGGCATAGTCGGACACGACACCGTCTTCCAGGCAAAGATCCACGATCACCGTGGAGCCGCACAGCTTGGAATGGGCTTTCGCCGTCGCCTGAGGATGCTCCAGACGCCCGATCCGCGGAATGTTTCCCGCAAATTCCAGGATCCTGGCATTGTAGATATCGTCAAGCATTCTCGCCTCTTCGTGAAACCGGGTGATCACTGTCTGCATTGCAGCCCGCACGTCTTTCCCTATATAGATCAGTCGTTGTCGGTTTTCTGCAAGAGCCTGAGTTAATCGCCCTGTAAGCCAGATAGGCGTATCATCCGCTTCGGAACACCGCGACACAAGCCGGATGAGTTCAATTTTATCCGTGGATCCGCCCCCGGGCGCCTCCACAACCGGACCATCGGCAAATAACAGGTACGGCGGAGTGATCTGCTTCGTCGGGAAGAGCGTATGACGGGTAACCAGGGCAAATTAGCGGGGATCGAAATGGACGCAGTCCTCAAGCAAGTCGGCAAGAAATTCGAGCGCAAGGCTCCCGATCAGCTCAAGCGCCCGAGCCGTGAGGAAGCGGAAGCCGCTGTGCGTACCCTCATCGCATGGACCGGCGACGATCCGGAACGCGAGGGCCTGCAGGACACGCCGCGGCGCGTCGTGAAGGCTTATGAGCAGCTTTACGCCGGCTATTTCGAAGACCCGTTCTCGCATCTGGAACGGATTTTCGAGGATGTGGGCGGCTACCAGGACATTGTCATGGTCCGCAACATCCCCTTCAACTCCTTCTGCGAACACCACATGCTGCCGTTCATCGGCGAAGCTCATATCGCCTATTATCCGGCGGAGGGCGTCGTCGGCCTGTCCAAGCTGGCGCGCGTGGTCGACATCTTCGCCAAGCGGCTGCAGACCCAGGAACACTTGACCTCGCAAATCGCTTCCGCCATTGACGACGCGATCGCGCCGCGCGGGATTGCCGTCATGCTCGAGGCCGAGCATCAGTGCATGACCATGCGCGGGGTGCAGAAACAGGGTGTGTCCACCATCACCACCCAGTTCACCGGAGTTTTCCAGGACGAGCCGGCCGAGCAGGCCAAGTTCATGAGCCTGGTCCGCGGCGGGAGCCGGTAACAGCCCCCGCCTCCTCAAAGGCCAAGGGGTTGCAAGTGACCACGTCCATTTTCGCCGAGCGCGGCGACAAGACCGAAATCGAGACCGGCGCGGTTTTCCAGCCGAAATTCGACAGCGACGGCCTGATTGCGGCCGTCGTGACCGACCACGCCTCGGGCGAGGTGCTGATGGTCGGCTACATGAACGCCGAAGCCCTGCGCCGGACCATCGAGACCGGCGAGGCCTGGTACTGGAGCCGCTCCCGCCAGGCCTACTGGAAGAAGGGCGAAACCTCGGGCCAGATCCAGCACGTGAAGGAAATCCGCACCGACTGCGACCAGGACGCCATCTGGCTCAAGGTCGAGGTCGCCGGTAACGGCGCCACCTGCCACACCGGATTCAATTCCTGCTTCTTCCGCAAGATCGTTACCGACGCCGACGGCGGTTTCCGTCTCGAGCGCGTGGAAAAGGAACGGGTCTACGACCCGAAGGGCGTCTACGGGTCCTGACCCTGATCCATAAAAAAACACGGCCGCAATGACGGCCGTGCTGCCTGCACCTCAATTGACACTGCCCGGAAAGGCCCGTCCTGGCCCTACGCCATGGTGATGTAGGTCCGCATCTGCTCGGCTTCCATTTCCACCTGTGCGATCCTGTACTTGACCGCATCGCCGATGGATATGAGCCCGATGACCTTGTTGTCCCGAAGAACTGGCACATGGCGGAACCGGCCCGAGGTCATCTTGGACATGACATCCATGATCGCGTCCTCCTCCGCGCAGGTTACGACTGCGGTGGTCATCACGCTGGAAACCGGCAGGTCCAGGGCATCCGTTCCCTTCGCCGCAAGCGTCTTGACGATATCGCGTTCCGAAATAATGCCTTCGATGTGCTTGGCCGCATCGGTCACCAGGATGGCGCCGATCCCCTTTTCCGCCAGGGTCGAGCAAATTTCGCGCAGAGGCGTCGCTCCGCGTGCGGTAATCACATCATGTCCTTTTCCATTCAAGACAGCGCCAACGGTCATTTGCCAACTCCTCCTGTTTCCGTGCCAATTCAAACTCAACTATGTGTCCGATATGAGTCCTTGGCCTAGAGGGAACACCGACGCGCGGCGTCCGGTCGGGTATCATGACAAATTATTCGACCGAGGCAAAGTGTCGCAGAGCTTGATTGTTAATATCGCCGCCGCGGCACGGGATCGATCAGGGGAAACAGGGCCAGTCCGGTCAGGAAACCGCCGACATGCGCCTCCCATGCGATTGTGCCCCCGGCACCGGTCAAGGGCGTGCTGTAAAGGCCGAAGACGAGATTGAGCCCGAACCAGGCGACCAGGAAGGTGATTACCTGCCGGTCGGCCAGGGAATGCAGCAGGGGTGCCGCCGGCACCCGGTAGGCTGCTTCATCGGTCCGCCGGATCACACCCAACGGTCCGCCCAACTCGAAGACGAAGCGCACCGCTGCCGCCATATGCCCGGAAATCGCGGCCGAAGCGCCGATCATCGGAGCTTCGGCGCCGAAATGGGTCGCCAGATGCATGAGCGCACCGCCGGCGGCACAGACCGCCGAGAAGACCAGGAACCGCAAGGTTCCGAACCGGCGCGCGACCGCGCTGCCGAACACGATCATCCACAGCATGTTGAAGGCGATGTGGGTGACGCCGCCGTGCAGGAATGCGTAGGTGACGAAAGTCCAGATATCGGCCGCAATCCCGCCGGGCGCGATCCCGCTTGCCAGCACCCCGGGCAGGTAGCGTTCCGGCCAGAAGGCGAAATAGACGATGATCTGGTTGTTCAGCCTGGTCGGAAGCACGTAGGCCTGCAGCACGAACAGCGCGATCATGATCCCGGCAAGCCAAATCACCACCTTGGGCAGATTAAAGACCGGCTCCGGCCCTTCCTGATCGGGCTCTCCCCGCTCGGGTTCGAAAACGTGATGGTTCATCTGAATCCTTCTCGGCGTTGCTCCCAACATGTACGCCAAATGAAGGCGCTGGCAAGGCATGCAGAGACAGACGGTCCGACGGGACACCCGCGTCCCAAAAGAAAACGCCCGCCACCGGTTCCGGTGACAGGCGTTTGTGCCAACATGACGATGGCTGGTCGCGTCCCCCACGCTCCCCCGGAGCAACCTGTTTGGAAACTCCACCGGTCAGGCTCTCTATAGGGGCCAGCCCCCTTTGCGGCCCCTATTGCCTAACGCAGCATTAAGGTGCCGGACTCCCCGGCGCTTGGCAACGACAAGAAACCGTTAACCTTAATTAAGCGTAACGCACCCCGCGGCGACCGTTTTCAGCCATTTGGCACGCCCCCTGCTTATCAGGACCCAAACACGGAGACAGAAGATAAGGTGTCCCGAATTCGGACAGGCGGCAACCGCCCCGCCGGTTTCGGCACCGCTCTTAAGACAGGGGCATAGTCAGATGAAGAACGGCGTATCCAAAACACTCTACAAGTACTGGGATGATCTGCGCGGCGGGCGCCCTGCCCCCAACCGCAGCGAAATCGATCCCGGCCGGATCCGTTCTCTGCTGGGCGATACGTTCATATTGGAAGTGAATTCCGCCCATGACGTGCGCTACCGGCTCGCCGGAACCCGCCTTTGCTCGGCCCACTGCCGCGAATTGAAAGGCCGGAATTTCCTGCGCGGCTGGAACGAGAAGGACCGGGAGGCTCTCGCCAGCCTGATTGCCGCCATTACCGAGGATGCGGCTGCAGCCGTCATCGGAGTGGCCGGCCACACCGAACGCGAGCAGCATCTGCCTATGGAAATGCTGCTTCTGCCGCTGAATGTCCCGGGCGAAGGCCGGATCCGGATCCTGGGCTCGTCCACCCCGATGGAACGTCCCTACTGGCTCGGCCTGCATCCCATTTTGAACCAGTCGATCACCAGCCTGCGCCTTGTCTGGCCGGACGAGCGGCCTTACTTTCTCAAGCCCGGCGAAGGGGTCAATCCGATCCTGCCGCGCTTTACCGCTGAAGGCATGAATCTGCCGCCTTCGGGCCTGCCGCAAGGCGCCGAACGCCAGGTCGGGCACCTGACGGTTTATTCGGGTGGAAAATCGTAAGCAGAAGTGGCCGAGGCCTTACATATCGTTAACCCCGGACCCGTAAACTGCGAGTCCTTGGGACGTGTGCGATGACACCCGTTCCCGGAATACGTGTCAGGCGTAGGGGCAAACGGGTATTACACGCATGGGCGCCGGATTGGCTACAGCAACCGATGGAAGCAGAACGCTTCAAGCAACGGACCGGCGTCGTCATCAGCGTGTATCCGTAAATATTCTCGGCCGTTTCATGCTCGAAGACCGGCGCGAATATCCGTGCCAGGTCATCGACATGTCGCCGGGCGGCATGGCCATGATAACGCCCGTTTCCGGCCGTGTCGGCGAACGGGTCGTTGCCTATCTCGATCACCTGAGCCGCGTGGAAGGACGGATCGCCCGCCTCTTCGACGGCGGCTTCGCCGTCGAACTGCGCAACACGCCGCGCAAGCGCGACAAGATCGCCAACGTCCTGACCTGGCTCGCCAACCGCGACGAGCTCAATCTGCCCGAAGATCGCCGGCACGACCGTTTCGTTCCGAAGAACCCGATCACCAAGATCGTGCTGCCGGACGGTTCGGAACACATGTGCCGCATCATCGACGTGTCCCTGTCCGGTGCGGCCCTTGCCACCGACGTCCAGCCGGAACCCGGCGACAGCATTGCACTCGGCAAGATGCGCGCCCGTGTCGTCCGCCGCATCGAAGGCGGCATCGCCGTGGAATTCGCCGCCATCCAGAACCGGGAACTGCTGGAACACCATATTTCCAGCGACGACTGACCGGTCCAGCCGATTCCTTTGACTTGCGCGGGCGGTTCGGCTGCTCGATATCCGGCCGGAGCGCTCCGGTTTCCGGCACATTTGCGCCTGCAAATCTGCCGCTAAGGAAACCGGCCCGGTCTTTCTTTCGGGAATTGGTAACCCTGCGCACTGGCAGCAGCGAATTTTCTCTCTGAAAAGCTATCCGCAAAAATACCATGTTTCGTCGGATCAGGACCTGCAGACGCTGGTGTTTAATACGTCGCGCCGACGGTCGCGAGCAGGTCTCCAGTCCGCATTGAATATGAATTTCATTCTATTTTTCAGATATTTGCGAAGAACAGGAACAATTTTATTCAATAAAGAGGCAAATACGATTCATAATTGAATCGACTTTTCTTAAAGTAATGATCAAATCTATATAAAGATCTATTCTTGTTTGATATTTTAAATTCTCAAGAAATAAAATCGCATCTGTCATCGTTACGTCAGCCTTGGGGAGGGCGTTACGATGAAATTACATCAGAAATACACTCATCTACCTGCTCTTTTTCTTCTGAGTGCAGTCATGTCCTGGACGGCAGAGGCTTCGCCGAGCCGTTACATGGCCATGGAAACCGTCGTCAAGCCGCCGATCGGCCATGTGCAGTTCTGTAGGGAGAACCGCAGTGAATGCCAGGGCGGAACCAATGCGCCGGTTGTCGTCAAGCTGACGGAAGAAAGATGGAACGAACTGATTGCGCTGAACCACAAGGTCAACAGCCAGATCAGGCCGGTTACCGACGAAGAGAATTTCGGCAAGCCGGAATACTGGACCTACCCGGTGAACGGTTCGGGCGATTGCGAGGAATACGTCCTTGAAAAGCAGCGCGAACTCATTGCCGCGGGCTGGCCGAGAAGCGCGCTTCTGATCACAGTCGCCAAGGATATCCAGAACGCCGGCCACGCGGTCCTGACCGTGCGCACCGATCAGGGAGACATGATCCTCGACAATCAGATCGAAGCGGTCCTGCCCTGGTACTCGACGCCGTACAGGTACATCAAGCGCCAGTCCACGCGCGCTCCGGCGAAGTGGACAGGTATCGCGGATACCAGGGTCACGACTGTGAGCAGTCTGGGCCAATAGGCCTGACGCGGACCAGCGGCCCACCGGCCCGGCTCGGCGTCAGTCATGAAATTGGAGGATTGCCCTTCGGGGCAACGGGAAGATCCGGTCGCGTCCCCACCCTCCCCATCCCTACCACGACCGGATCCAGGGAGTCGGCTAGCCCCCGCAAGCCGGCTCCCGTCCTTTTTTCGGTCGCGTTAAGGCCAAAAACCAATCAGCTGCCGGTCAGACCGGCGACAGTCCTGCCTTGAATCGCTGCCAGTTGCGCACATAGCCCTCGGCGGATCTGGTAATGCCCTCAGCGGCGGCGGCGTCGAGCTGGCGGATCACCTTGCCCGGCATGCCGACGACCAGGGAATTGTCCGGAATAACCTTGCCCTCGGCAATCAGGGCATTCGCCCCGACAATGCAGTTCTCGCCGATCACCGCCCCGTTCAGGATCGTTGCCCCCATGCCCACCAGCGTGTTCCGCTTGATGGTGCAGCCGTGCAGGATTGTCTTGTGGCCGATGGTGCAGTCCGGACCGATGGTCAGCGGGTATCCCATGTCCGTGTGAAACACGCTGCCGTCCTGGACATTGGAGCGTTCACCGATGTGGATCAGCTCGTTGTCGCCGCGCAGCACCGCACCGAACCAGACGCTTGCATCCCGGTCGAGCCGGACGCGCCCGATCACGCTGGCATCAGGCGCGACCCAGTAGCGGTCGTCTTCGGGAAACTCCGGCTGAACGCCGTCGAGATAATAGACCGGCATGCCTTGCCCTCCCCTTTTTATCCGGAATGCCCGTTAGAAGCTTGCGGCGATCGCCAGGGCGCATTGCATGACCAGCAGACCGGAGCAGATGCTCCACATGCCCGCGATGGTCGACGAGGCGACCAGCCAGCCGATCGGCCTGCCTTCGATTCGGCGACCGCGAATGGCGTTCCGCATGATGATGAAGGGGCCGGCGAGCACGCACACGCCAACGGAGGCGATCGTGCCGATCGCGCTATCCACGGCAAAATTGAACCGCGGCGGCTGATCGGTCACCAACTGGTAAAAGCTGCCAATTACGCCTGCCGCGACAAACCCCGCACAACCGATGTACAGCGCGATCATAAGCTGGAACAACATAACATTAACCCTTTGTTAACTTTTGCAAGCTGAAGCTGCTTTAGAATTTGTTAAGGGTCAAATGCAAGCGCCGTGCCGTTTTGAGTCCCGGCCAGCCCGCCTGCGAATCCGGACAGAAATCCCGGCCCATGCTGGAAATGATTAGCAGAACCCCATCCCGTTTCGGGACAGCCGTCTCCGATAGAGACGGATCAGGCACGCGGTCCGGCCAATATGAAACGCCGGGAGCCGGTCGTTGACCTTGCTTGTCCTCCCCGCCTCGAGCGGCGTCAGCCCGAGGTATTTCACCTATCTGACCGCGTCCATGGCGGCTTTGGCCCTGATTTACGTGGCTTATCTGGGGGCGCGCTGGACGGGGTACTGGAATGCGGACATGGAATGGGCCGACGAGCCCGGACGTCGGACCGTTTTCGTCGGCGACCGGGCCTTCGAAGTCCCCGTAAACATGATCCGGGCACCCTCCCAGCGCCTCGGCCTCAACCGGACCGGCGAACGCCTTTCGACCCTGCACCTGGGCGTGATGTGGCCCTCCATGTCCGGTTTCGACAAGGACAATGCGGACCAGTTCGCGTCCTTCGGCAAGGGCTCCAACGTGGTGCTTCTGGATATCGGGCGGAATGCGCGCGGCGAAACCATGCGCGACCGGCTCGAACCGGTCTACAAGCGCCTGGCCAGGGGCGTCGAGGGCCCCGGCCCGGCCGGCCTCAGGATCCTGACGCTTTCAAGCCCGATCGGCGCCCGCGACCAGATCGTCTACGAGCCGGGCAGCGAGACAGGCTTTATCGCCCGTTGCCGGCAGGCCCTGAGCGATCCTGTCGCCATCTGCACGGCCCAGAAGGCCCTGCCCGGCAGCCTTCTCCTGACCTATCGCTTCGAAGAGCCGCATCTGGCCAACTGGGGACGATTGGAGCGGCGGGCCGTGGAACTGGTCCGCACGCTTGAAAGCGGGAAGAAATAATCCAGGGTCAGGCCCCTGGAGGAACCGAAAACGCCTCAGACCTCGTCCAGGTCGATCTCCAGGATCGCCATCTGGAAATTCCAGCTCAGATCCTCGTCCTCGTCGTCGCGGAAGATGACGCCGACGAATTCGTCGCCGATATAGACCTCTGCGGAGTCGTCCTTGCGCGGACGGGCTTTGACCTGAATCCGGTCCAGCTCGAATTTCTGTTTCAGGTAGGCTTCGAGCTTTCGGATTTCATCGGGTTTCACGTCGCTTCTCCTGCGCAATCAATGGGTGGGGTCTGACGCGGACCCTACAGAACTTTCGCCTCAAGCCAACCTACTTCGTCAGCTTTCCCCGTCTTCCTTGACGGCAGACCTGGTGGCGGCCTCATTCTCGATGAGCTGATCCATCGAGCGCGACGGCTCCGCGCAACCGGCCTTGCCGACGATCTTCGCCGGCACGCCGGCGACCGTTGTGTTGGGCGGAACCGGGCTCAGCACCACGGACCCGGCGGCAATGCGCGAGCAATGGCCGATCTCCAGATTGCCGAGAACCTTGGCCCCGGCGCCGATCAGGACGCCGTTGCGGATCTTCGGATGGCGGTCGCCGCCCTCCTTGCCCGTTCCGCCGAGGGTGACACCCTGCAGGATCGACACATCGTCACCGATGGAGGCCGTCCCGCCGACGACAACGCCGGTGCCGTGGTCGATGAAGATCCCGCGGCCGACGGGGACCGCCGGATGGATATCGACCTGGAAGACTTCCGAAGACCGGCTCTGCAGGTAGAGCGCGAAATCCTCGCGGCCCTGCCGCCACAGCCAGTTGGCCAGCCGGTGGGTCTGAAGCGCATGAAAGCCCTTGAAATAGAGCACCGGTTCCAGGAGCCGGTGGCATGCCGGATCGCGGTCATAGACGGAGACGATGTCGACCCGGAAGATTTCCGCAAGCTCCGGTTCGGAAGCCAGCGCTTCCAGATAGGTCTGCCGGATCAGGGACGCGGACACGATATCGCGCCCGAGACGGTCACCGAGACGGTGGACGACCGCCTCTTCCAGCGTTTCGTGGTTCAGCACGGTCTCGTAGACGAACGAAGACAAGGCCGGCTCGCAGGCGACCATGGCCTGAGCCTCTTCCCGAAGCTGACGCCAGACCGGATCGTGAAGCGCCAGATTGGCCGCATTCTGCCGGGGGGACGGGTTCGACATGGCTTGTCTCCTTTTCAAGCCGCAATAAGTGGTTGCCCTAAGATAGGACGCCTGCGGCTAATTCCAAAGTCAAACTTGCCGGAGCATGATCAGGCTGGTTTCTTTGATCTTAACTCGCACCATCTGAAAGTTCTCTCAATGACCATGCCGACCTTGGAAAACGCCCCGAAATCATCCGGAACGTTACGGACCGAAGTGACCGGAGCCACAGGCTGGCTGGTGATCGACAACGCGCCGAGGCGCAACGCCATGAGCCTTGCCATGTGGCAGGACCTGCCGGCGGCAGTCGATGATCTGGTGCGCAACGAACAGGTCCGCGTGATCGTGGTACGCGGCGCCGGCGATACCAGCTTTTGCGCGGGAGCGGACATCTCCGAATTTGCCGAAACCCGGTCCGACGGCGCCAGGGCACGAAGCTACGACGCCATCAACATCGCCGCCTTCAAGGCGCTCAAGCACGCGGAGAAACCGGTCGTGGCGATGATCCGCGGCCATTGCCTGGGCGGCGGCCTCGGGATCGCGCTTGCCTGCGATCTGCGCATTGCCGCCGAAGGCGCCCTGTTCGGCATACCCGCCGCCCGCCTCGGTATTGCCTATCCGCTGGAGGCTATTTCCGACATCATCGAGCCGATCGGTCCCGCCGCCGCCAAGCGGCTCGTTTTCACCGCGGAGCGGATCGATACGGCAACCGCCTACCGCATCGGCCTGGTGGACGAGGCCGTTGCCGAAAATGCCCTGGAGGGCCGCATCGAACACCTTGCCCGAACCCTTGCCGACAATGCACCGCTGACGATCCGCGCCGCCAAACGCGCCATCAACGCTTTCGCCGCCGGGCGCGACAGCGGCGCTCTCGCCCGGGCCGAAGAAGCCGCGCTGGACTGCTTCGAGAGCGCCGACGTGGTCGAAGGCCGCGACGCCTTTCTGGAGAAACGAGCACCGAGATTTACCGGAAGTTGAATCCATTTCTCAACGGCACTTGAATCGCCATTTGAGATACACGAATCAAGACCTCAGCCTGCGCAGATAAATTGCTGAAAAAACTTGCGTTTTTCATCGCCACCCCGAGGAGGCGCAACTTCGTCCTGCTTGAATCAATTTCTGAAGTTACTGTCAAAAATACGGATAATAAAGACAGCCGGGGAAAACCGCCCCTCCTCTCGGCCGACCGGCGCCAGATCATCGCCCCGACGTCCAAAACTCGTCACAAGCCACTGATTTCAGGGACTTTTACGACGCCTCGGCATTCCTGAAGAGCTTGTCCAGGAACGACTGGACGGCTTCCGCGAAAATGTCGTTCCGGTCACCCGCAACCATGTGTCCCGCATTCTTGATATCGGTGAAATGCGCATGGGGCACCAGCTCGATGAATTCCTTTACATGCTCTTGCGAGACAAGCTCGGAATTCTGTCCGCGCACCAGCAGCACCGGCAGTTTCAGGTTTGCCGCCGCCTTCAGCATGATCTGCTGGGTCTCGATTGCGTGACCGTTGTCATTGCCATGCTTTGAAGCAATGAACTTCGGATCCCAATGCCAGCGGTAGCGGCCGTCATCATGCAGGCGCAGGTTCTTCGACAGGCCCGAAAGGTCCTTCGGACGCTTGCGGTTGGGCAGATAGAGCTCGATCGCGTCGGCCGCCTCTTCCACCGTCGCGAAGCCCTCCTCGACCCGCTCGGCCATGAAGCCCAGGATCCGGCTGACCCCGCCGAGATCCATGCGCGGGGTGACGTCCACCAGCACGAGTGCCGCCAGCGCGCCGGGCTTGAGTTCGCCTTCGGCCATCATGCCGGCCAGCCCGCCGAGAGAGGCGCCGACCAGGACGGGCCGCGCCCCGTGGAGCGCCGCCACCCGGTCCGCCACCGCGATCAGGTCCATGGCGTAATCGTGGAATTCGTAGTTGCCGGACGGCACCCAGTCGCTTTCGCCATGCCCGCGCTGGTCCAGGCAGTAAACCACGTGGCCCTGGCGGGCGATGCTTTCTGCCGCTGCATCCCAGGAATAGCGGGTCTGGCCGCCGCCGTGAAGCAGGATAACCGGCTGGCCGGTCTCCCCGTGCCGGTCCGCGACCAGGCGGTTACCTTCATTTCCGGTGAATTCGATCCGCGTGCCGGTCATGCCTCACTCCCATCCAGAAATTCCAGAACGCCCTGCTTGTAGACCTTGTCGCCGACTGCGACCATGTGATCCCGGTTCGGGATTTCCAGGATCCGTGCATCCTGCATCAAATCGGCCAGCCGTTGCGGCGAGCCGGCGATATCGTCCTTGGTTCCCACCGCGATCAGCGCCGGCCGCGTAATGCCCGCGACATCCGCCTCGGAGATTTTCTGGCGCGAGGAGCGGATACAGGCGGCCAGCGCCAGCCGGTCGGACCGGGTCTGGTCGGCAAAGGCCCGGAAGGCGCGCCCGGTGCGGTCCGTCACGTCCTGCAGCCGTTCGGCCTCCAAAGCGGTAGCAATCGGCTCCGGATCGCCGACGCCGGACACCATGCCGTAGCCCAGCCCGCCGAAAATCACACGATTGACCCGGTCGGGATGATTGAGGGTCAGGAAGGCCGCGATGCGCGCGCCCATGGAATAGCCCATCACATCCGTGCGCCCGATGCCGAGATGATCCAGCAGCTTGCGCGCATCCTCCGCCATGATCGGCGCGCCATAGGCTGCCGGATCGTAGAATTTGCTGCTTTCGCCGTGACCGCGATTATCGACGGCGATCACCCGGCGTCCCGATTTCACCAGAAGATCGACCCATCCCGGATAGACCCAGTTGATATTCTTGTTGGACGCAAAGCCGTGAATGAGCAGGATCGGCTCGCCCGCGCCCTCGTCGAGATAGGCGATGTCGACTCCGTCCAGGTGAAATTGCGGCATGGTTGAGACTTACTCTTACGTAAAGGGAACCTTTTGTCCCGTTAGCTTATGTCCATTGACGCCGTCTGGTAAAGTCTTCTTCGCGTCTCCGGTTCAGGCGCCGCATCAACGGCGGTCGAAATGCCGGGGCACGGGACAATCGACAATTCACTTTTCTGCCCCCCTACCCTTTTGCCGAACAAACCAGTATGGTCCGCAGCGAATTGCCCACTTCTAACGGAATGGATTGAACCCATGGCGGATCAGATCGTCCCGCACTTCCAGAACTCCAGCGGCCACGATTCAATTGCAATCGGCGCACGTGAATTCATGTGCATCGGCGCAAATCCCCCCTTCGACCATCCGCATGTCTTTCTGGACATGGGTGACGAGAATGAAGTCGTCTGCCCGTATTGCTCCACGCTCTACAAGTACGACGCGACCCTGAAACCCACCGAATCCTCCCCGAACGACTGCATCTGGACCCCGGAAGCAGCCTGACCGGAACCTCCGGTACCATTCATGGACCTTCCAGTCGTCATCGCCGGCGCAGGGATCGGCGGATTAAGCGCGGCACTGGCGCTCGGCGCCGGGGGACATGATGTGCTTGTGGTCGAGAAGGCCGACGAACTGGCCGAGGTCGGCGCCGGACTGCAATTGTCGCCCAATGCCTGCCGCGTCCTGGACGATCTCGGTGTTCTGGACAGCCTGATGCCGCATGCGGTCGCCCCCGGCGGGATCCGTATCGGCTCCGGCCGCACGGGTAGGGAAATCGTGAAGATCGAACTGGGAGAGCGGATCGCGGCCCGTCATGGCGCGCCCTATCTCGTCGTTCACCGCGCCGATCTGCAAAAGGCCCTGTTCGACCGCGCCCTGCACCAGGGACGGATCGATATCCGGCTGGGCAGCGAGATCCTGGAGGTCGGCGACACCCCCGACGGCACACTGCAGTGCCATGTCCGGTCAGGCGGCGTGATTGCTCAGATAACCGCCAGGGCCCTGATCGGCGCCGACGGCGTCTGGTCCAGGGTCCGCGAACGGGTTTCCGGTCACGCACAGGCGAAATACACCGGCCTGACGGCCTACCGGGCGACCCTGCCGGCGGAAAAGGTCAATGGCGATCTGCTTGCCGACACCGGCCTCTGGCTTGGTCCTGACGCCCATCTCGTACACTATCCCATTCGCGCAGGACGGGAATTCAACCTCGTCGCGCTGGTACCGGAAAAATGGACCGAGGAAGGCTGGTCGGCGACAGCGGATCGGGAAACCCTGTTGGGCCATTTCCGCGCCTGGGCGCCGAACGTGAGATCCCTGCTGGAAAAGCCGGACACATGGCTCAAATGGGCATTGTGCGGTGTCGACGCGGAAGGCCCCTGGAGCGACGGCAGGATCGCGCTCCTCGGCGATGCCGCCCACGCCATGCTGCCCTTTGCGGCCCAGGGCGCGGCCATGGCGATCGAGGACGCTGCCGTCCTTGCGCATCTCTTCCCGCGGTCCGCAACCGACATCCGCGCCGTTTTCAGGGCCTACGAGGCCGCCCGCAAGCGGCGGGTGAAGAAGGTGCAGAAAACGGCAGCCGAAAACGGCCGCATCTATCACCTGGGCGGCCCGCTGGCGGTCGGCCGCGATACGGTGATGAAACTGATGCGCCCGGACCGCCTGTCCGCGCGCCAGGACTGGATCTACGGCTGGACGCCGCCACGCTAGGGCCAATCGACATTCAGGATGCGATGGATGGTTTCCCTCAGCGAAACCTTGAGCCGCGCCTGAGTCTGGGCTAAAGGCTTCCCCCAACCAATTTCCAGCCAACACTGTCTGGCGACAATGGTTGGGCCGAAAATGTCTGGCCAAAATATTTGGGAGCTCTGCCATGACGGCGGATAAGGAAGAGGACGCGGTCACCGCCGGGTTCCTCGTCATCGGCGACGAAATTTTATCCGGTCGGACCAAGGACAAGAACATCGGTTTTCTGGCCGATTACCTGACCGCGATCGGGATCGACCTGTGCGAAGTGCGCATCGTGCCGGACGTGACTGCCCGGATCGTCGAGGCGGTCAACGCGCTGCGCAGCCGGTATACCTATGTCTTCACCTCCGGCGGAATCGGTCCCACCCATGACGACATCACCGCCGATAGCATCGCCGAAGCCTTCGGCGTCGGCATCGATGTCGACCCCAGGGCCAGGGCAATTCTCGAGGCCCACTTCCCCGCCGGTCAGCTCACGCCGGCACGGCTGCGCATGGCGCGGATCCCCGACGGCGCGGACCTGATTCAGAACTCCGTTTCCAAGGCCCCGGGCTTCCGGATCGAGAACGTCCACGTGATGGCAGGCGTTCCCTCCATCATGCAGGCCATGCTCGATGCGATCGCGCCGACCCTGAAGACCGGCCGGAAGATGCTGTCGCGGACCGTCGATGCGGACCTTCCGGAAAGCCGGATCGCCGAAGCCCTGCGCGACATTCAGGACGCATTTCCCGAAACGCTGATCGGTTCCTATCCGCGCACGACCGACGGACGTTTCACCACCCAGATCGTCGTCCGCTCGCGGGACGAAGCCATTATGAACCGGGCAGCCGATGCCGTGGCGGACGCAGTCCGCGAGGCTGTCGGACAATAGTTGAAGGAAAACCCATGGAATCCAGCCAACAGAACAAAGCCTTCCCGGTCTCCTGGGACATGTTCCACCGGGACGCCCGGGCGCTGGCGTGGCGCCTGTCCGGACAAGGCGAGTGGAAGGCCATTGTCTGCATCACCCGCGGCGGCCTAGTGCCCGCGGCCATTGTCGCCCGCGAACTCGGCATCCGCACCATCGAAACCGTGTGCATCGCCTCCTATCACGACTACGAAAACCAGGGCGAACTCAAGGTGATCAAGCCGATCGACCCCAAGGTGGTCGATCTGGAAGAGGGTCAGGGCAGCGGCGTTCTGGTGATCGACGATCTGGTCGATACCGGAAAGACGGCCAAGGTCGTCCGCGAGATGCTGCCCAAGGCCCATTTCGCCACCGTCTACGCCAAGCCGATCGGCTGTCCGATGGTCGACACCTTCGTGACCGAGGTCTCCCAGGACACCTGGATCTATTTCCCCTGGGACATGGGCTGGCAGTTCCAGCCGCCGTTGGCAAAGGACAGCGCAGGCTGAACCTCACGCGGATTTGATATCAGCCTGTACACAGACTGGCCACAATTTGAAGCCATTCAGGCAGCATGAAACGTTCGGGATTTTTCAGTATTGGCAGAATGATAGCGCGGGCACTGACGCTGACCGCGCTCGTTGTCATGGCCTGCAGCCCTGCCCTGACCGGAACGCAATCCATCAAGAACATCGGAAACGCCGCTCAGATCCGGGACGTGCAATCGCCCGGCCTATTCCGTCAGGCCGCCGCCGGCGCCGAACAGCAGCGGCCTGCCAAGACGGCCGCGAGCCGATGCAAGGGGCGTCTCTGCCTTCAACCGGCGCTTCAACTGGCAATCTTGCCGGACGTAAAAAACCGCACCGAACAGGCACCTGCGAGGGAGCGTGACGGCCAGGCGGCCAGCGGCGTGATCGTTCGGGTCACTCCACCTCCTCCAAAATCTGCCGTCTCCTGAACCAGATCGCGCTTCATGCGTTGAATCTCCTGGCAAAGCTACGGGAAAGTTTCACGAGCGAAACTTATCCAACGCCCCATGACTTGTTTGGAAGCAGGCACACATATGCAATTTACCCGACGTTCGTTCCTGATCGGAGCCGGAAGTTCCATCCTCGCCGGATGCTCCACCGCCAACCGGGAACGCATCCCCTACCCCACGCCCGAGCAAATGGCCCGGTATCCGTCCGAAAACGGCACCTACCCGGCGCAAGGCTCTTACCCGGTAAACCCGCGCACGGCGCCAGGCACGGTCCGGCGGTATCCGCCGGATGTCCTGCGCATGTACCGCGCCATGCCGGAAGAACGGTTCCCGATCCCGGCCGTCGATCTCAGCAAGATCGATCCGCGCTACTACCGGCAGATCGTCGACTACACCAGCCCGGAAACGGTGGGGACGATCATCGTCGACACCCCGAACCGCTTTCTCTACCTGACCATGGAAAACGGCAAGGCGCTGCGTTACGGCGTCGGCATCGGACGGGACGGCTTCAGATGGGGCGGACGGGCCCGGATCGGACGGAAGCAGGAATGGCCGAAATGGACGCCGCCAGCGGAAATGATCGCCCGCGAACCGGACCTGGAGAAATACCGCAACGGCATGCCGCCCGGCCTGGGCAACCCGCTCGGCGCCCGGGCGCTCTACATTTTCGAGGGCAATCGCGACACCCTTTACCGCCTGCACGGGACAGCGGAAGCCTGGTCCATCGGCAATGCGGTGTCATCGGGCTGCGTCCGGCTGCTCAACCAGGACATCATCGACCTCTACGGCCGCGTGCCCGTCGGCACGAAGATCGTCGTCCGCCAGAAATAATCTGAAAGGACAGCCGTCCGGCGTTAGAGCGAGTCGCCTTTAAATTGAGCCATTTGACCGAGGTGCTTTTGTCTGATGACAAGACGGATTGCGCGCCGTGGTGTAGTTCCACCACAAGCTCGAGCCAACGCAGTCAGCGGGCAAAAGCACCCGGCCCTTCGGGTGGTGAAAAGCGGCGCATCGGCAGCGTTGCGCCGCTTGCCCGATGCGCCGCATCGCGCTTCACGACGCGCCTTGCCGAATGAACCGCTTTTCACCATCAAATGGATCAATTTAAAGGCGACTCGCTCTAGTCCAGAATGCGGACGGGCTTGTCGACCTCGATACCCTCGACAGTCACCGAACATCCGACCGCATAGGCCTCCACACCGGCCTTGCGGGCGGCGTCGAACGCCTTGCCGTAATTCGGATCGATGTCGCGCGCCAGCGCCATCCGCTCGCAATCGGGCCGCTGCACCAGGAACACCATGGCCGCCCGGTGACCGTCTGCGACCATGTCCGACATTTCAACGAGATGCTTGGCGCCGCGTGCCGTCACGGAATCGGGGAATTCGGCAAGACCCGGTTCGCGCATCAGGTGGACGTTCTTCACCTCCACATAGGTCAGCCCGCCGTCCCCGCCTTCCAGCAGGATGTCAATCCGCGAGTTCTTGCCGTATTTCACTTCCCTGCGCAGGCTCGCAAAGCCGTCGAGTTCCGGCACCAGGCCGCCCCTCAGCGCGTCTTCCACCAGTCCGTTCGGATGGGCCGTGTTGATGCCGACGAGCGCGCCGTCCGCCTCGATCACCTCCCAGGAATACTTGAGCTTGCGGTTGGGATTGTCCGATTTCGACAGCCACACCCGCGATCCGGGCTCCTTCAGGCCGAGCATGGACCCGGGATTGGCGCAATGGGCGGTGATTTCCGTGCCGTCCTCGTCGAGGAGGACATCGGCCAGAAAGCGCTTGTATCGTTTGACCAGACGGCCGCTGACAAGGGGGGCTGAAAACTTCATGGCACCTGAATAGCGCGAGAACAAAAGGTAAACAAGTCTGTATGTATCAACGTGACCAGAAATCCGGATCGAAGAGCACCAGAACCGTGAACAGCTCCAGGCGGCCGAACAGCATGGCCGCGCATAAAAGCCACTTCGCATCGTCGGGCAGCGGCGCGAAATTGCCGGACGGACCGATGACGGAGCCAAGCCCCGGACCGACGTTCCCGATCGACGTGGCCGCAGCCGACAGGGCCGTGATCAGGTCGAGACCGAAGACGGACAGGCCCAGGGTGACGGCGCCGACCGCCCCCATGTAGACGACAAGGAAGGCCAGCACGGAGAAGGAAAGCTCCGTCGTCAGCCGGATCCTGCCATATTCTTCCGACATCACCCGGTTCGGCCGGACCATGCGGCGGAAATGGGCCCGGACCGTTCCGAAAAACACGAGGAAGCGGAACATCTTGATGCCGCCGGTGGTGGATCCGGTACAACCGCCGACGAAACTGAGCAGGAGCACGATCCCGACGACCGGCCCGCCCCATTCGGTGTAGTCCCCGAGCGCATAACCGGTCCCGGTCACGATCGAGACCACATTGAAGGTCGCCCTGAGCAACGCCTCGTCGAAGGGAAAGCGCATGGTGATGCCGAGGTAAACCGTCATCACAAGGGAGACGACCCCGAGGAACCCGACCAGGGCGCGGACCTGCGGATCGCGCCACAACAACAGCGGCTGGCCGCGCAGGGCCTGGACGATCAGCACGAACGGCAGGGCGCCGACGACCATGAAGAAGATGCTGACCCAGCCGGAGACGGGATTGGTGTAATAGCCGAAAGACGCGTCATGGGTGGAAAAGCCGCCGGTGGAGATCGTCGTCAGCGCGTGGTTGAAGGCGTCGAACAGTTCAAATCCGGTCGCCAGATAGGCGATGATGCACAGGGCCGTCAAAAGCACGTAAGCCAGTCCGAGCAAGCGGATCAGTTCTATGGACCGGCTGACGATCTTTTCCGACCGGTCCGAGGCCTCGGTCTGGAACAGCTGCATGCCGCCGATCCGCAGGAACGGCAGGAGCACGATCGCCATGACGATAATGCCGATGCCGCCGATCCACTGCAGGAGCGAGCGCCAGACGAGCAGGCCCGGCGGCAGCCCGTCCAGGCCCGACAGCACCGTCGAACCGGTCGTGGTCACGCCGGACACGGCCTCGAACACCGCATCTGCATAGCCGATGCCGAGCCACATGAACGGCAGCGCGCCAAGGGCGGGCAGCGTCGCCCAGGCAAGCGCCGTCAGAAGGAAGGTCTGGCGGATATTGAGCCCCTCTTTCAGCGATCCGCCGACCGCGATCGACAGCAGCATGCCCACGAGGCCGGTAAACAGGGCTGAAAACACGAACGCGCGCCAGTCGGCATTCCTGGCCGCCACATCGACGATGGCAGGCACCAGCATGGCGGTCGCCAGACCGACATAGAGGAACCCGAGCACATTGAGGACTGGGCGCAGCGAGATCAAGAAACGTTCCTACCTGTCCAGCGCACGGCCCAAGATACCGGCCGTCAATGCGCATTCCGAATTCTGAAACTTCCTAGACTGTTTCTGAGGCAATGCCAATGGCACTGCACCTGCGCCGATGGAGACACAAACCGGAGGCACAATTATCTCCGTCCAGGGTTGTTAATTGCAATTTTGCGCAAACCTGGTGCACAATTACACCAAACATACAACATCGAAAGCGGAGTCGCTGGAATGTCGAGGCAAAGTATTTCCCTGACCCGACCGAACGACGAATGGCTCAAGGCGCAGGTCGAAAGCGAAGAATATTCAAGCAAGAGCGAGGTGATAAACGACCTCATCCGCAAGGCGCGGGAGATGCAGGAAATCCGCAAAAAGCTGATCGCAGCGGAAGCAAGCGGGTTTTCCAACCGCACGCCGGAACAAATCCGAGCCGACGCCAGGGCAAAGCTCAGGAATGCCGCGGACTTATAAACTCAAAATCAGCGCATCGGCGGAGCGTGATCTGGCAACCCTCTATGAATACGGATTTGTTCAGTGGGGAGAGGAACGCGCCGACCTTTATTACGATGCGCTGATCGATCATTTTCAGCACCTTTGCGACAATCCATTCTTATATGCCACCGTCGATGAAATTCGCCCCGGCTATCGCCGCAGCATCTGCGGCGTTCACAGCATCTATTACAAGGTGACGGAAACCGCCGTGGAGGTCATGGCCGTGATCGGACGGCAGAATTTCTAGGAAATATCGAGCTCAAGCAGCCGGAAAGCCGGTGGCACATTGAAGCTTGAGTACAACAACCGGAGCTCAAGTAGCCCGAGGGGCGATAGCTCAATTAAGTTTGAGAGCAGTCCTCCTGCGCCAAGGCTTCGGAGGACACGCCTTCGTCTAACGACCTTCAGGTGGCAAGCCACCCGAAGCTCGAAGAGCGAAGGATGGTGCAGGTGAAAGGAGCAACCTGGAACCAAGCCAGCGCTCAAGTAGGCCAACGGCCGATAGCGCGACAAATATGGTGCGGGCGACGGGACTCGAACCCGTACAGCCTAGGGCCGAGGGATTTTAAGTCCCTTGTGTCTACCAGTTCCACCACGCCCGCAACCCTAACCGGTTTAGTGGCTCCTGCGGATTTTGCAACTCAACCAGTCCTAATTTCTCCTTCGATCCCAAGCTTTGGACTTAAAAATATATGTGCCAACAGCGTCGGATGAACTCGTCAAATTTAGGAAGAAACCTTAAACTCCGGTACACTTAATATCCCTCGGCCTAGGCTGTACGGCTTTCGAGTCCCATGGCCCCGGATCAGATTTGGAGGATATTCCGATCCGCCTATTGCTGACACACGATCTCGACCCTCGATACGCTTGGCAGCGTCTTAGGAGCTTTCATGATACCGGCTTGACATCAAGCCAAATCATGGCAAGTAGAGAAATTCCCACTGATCAAAAAGATAATGTGGAAAAACAGGCCGATCAGATCCGTTTTTGCCTAATCCAAGCTGAGGAATACTACAAAGCAGCCTCAGTATCCAACAGCACCACAAAATCGTTGCAGCTATACTACTGTGCGATGTCTCTAGCTCTAGCAGAATCACTTTGGTTAGGCGACGGGACTATTAGCCTAGACAAGAGAGCACGCTTTCACCACAATCATGGACTCGATTTCATTTTCGACGAAGGGTCCAATGATCGTTTGGAAGGTCTCGCAGCCAAACCAAAGTACCACCGAGGCGAGCCCTCTGGAACCTTCGGGCTCTGGTGGAGACACTCGCGGAACTTACCCTTCGCGCTGGATCGAAAAATCATTTACACTGGAGACCGCTACCATAACAATCAAGTGGATTTAGGTGCAATTTCAAACAATATATTTGAAAAAGACAGCCCATTATTCAAGTTAAATTTATTGGAATGCTTTCAAAATATAAGAGAAATGAAATACATATTAAATAAGTACAACCACGAAATACGATTAGTAAGATGCTCAGCGAGCGCAAAAACACAAATAAACCATGAAAAAAGAGAATTTAGAAATGAATATAAGTATATCCTCCATCCGGGGGACGTTAATTATATAAATAAAGCAGTTGAACATTTCTCATTTCCACCGACCCTAGTTCCATATGTGGACGCAGCAGAAATTAAACCCTCAGGAATAGCGATCGAAGTTTCACCCCCTGCAAATTTTAACGTCCAGTATAAAGTCCCCTCAGGTTTCTCAACATCGCAAAATGATACGTTCTTCTATTCTGACGACCATTGCTTGAATGAGTTTGGATACCTCTATATTGGACTTTTCATCTGCAGTAATTTGGTCAGGTATTACCCTCACAAATGGATGGAAGAAATCCATAAATCTTCAAAGACTTATGTCATGGTTGATGATTTCATGTCAGCCTGTGTCAGTCGATTACCCTGGCTGACATTATCCGCCCTGGAAGACACAGTCTTCCTCGAAAAATAATAGCCTTGATTTGGCTTAATTCTCCTACAGCATCTTGAACCGGAAAGGCGACGCGCAAAGTTATAACCCGGTTTTGGCCATTATGGGCATCGTCGAGCTACTAAGAATATTGCTACGATCGTCCCCTAGTCCCTTGTGTCTACCAGTTCCACCACGCCCGCGTGTTCCCAAATGCCTATCCGCTGGCGGAAAGCTGCGCAAGCCGGTTTAGCCCTCTTGTTAAGCAGTTTTGCCCCCGGTCTGGAAAAATTCGGCCGACAAGGTTATGTGAAGCGCAAGACATGAAACGAAAGCCGCGCTAACCTGTGCGCGACAACATAAATTCTAGAGCACAAGCACCGCCCATGGTCACCTATATCGACGCCGCAGACGCCCCCTTGAAAAACACCGGACAGGTCCGCCTTTACGGACCGGAGGATTTCGAGGGCATGCGCAAGGCGGGACAGCTGACCGCCCGGTGTCTCGACGAACTGGCGGCCATCGTCAAACCCGGCGTAACCACCCAGGAAATCGACGATTTCGTCTTCGAATTCGGCGAGGCCAACGGCGCCCTGCCGGCAACGCTCAACTACCGCGGCTACACCAAGTCCACCTGCACCTCGGTCAACCATGTGGTCTGCCACGGCATCCCGAACGAAAAGCCTCTGCGCGACGGCGACATCGTCAACATCGACGTCACCTACATCCTGGACGGCTGGCACGGCGATTCCAGCCGCATGTATCCGGTCGGCAAGATCAAGCGCGCCGCCGAGCGGCTGATCGAGGTGACCTATGAATCGCTCCTGCTCGGCATTGCCGCCGCCAAGCCCGGCAACACCACCGGCGATATCGGCCACGCCATCCAGACCTATGTGGAAGGCGAGCGCTGCTCGGTGGTGCGCGATTTCTGCGGCCACGGCGTCGGCCGGCTGTTCCACGACACGCCGAACATCCTGCACTACGGCCGCCCGGGCGAAGGCATCGAACTGAAGCCCGGCATGATTTTCACCATCGAGCCGATGGTGAACCTGGGCCGCCCCCATGTGAAGGTCCTGAGCGACGGCTGGACGGCGGTGACCCGGGACCGGTCTCTGTCTGCCCAGTTCGAGCATGCCATCGGCATCACGCCGGACGGCTGCGAGATCTTCACCACCTCGCCGGGGGGCCTGGACAAGCCCGGCATGACCCCGGCTTAAGATCGGACTCATGGGAGCGGACCGGAAAAAGCCCGAGGACAAGACGCCGTCCCCGGACCATTCCGAACACCGCAAACGTGTGAGAAACCGGTTCCAAAAGACCGGCGAAGCCGGGTTCGAAGACTACGAACTGCTCGAGCTCCTGCTGTTTTCCGCCATACCGCGCCAGGACACCAAGCCGATCGCCAAGGCCCTGCTCCGCCGTTTCGGTTCTTTTGCCGGCGTGCTTGCCGCACCCCGTAATCTTCTGGTGGAAATTCCCGGTGTCGGCGAGAAGGTCGCCGAGCACCTGAAGGTCGTCCAGGCAAGCGCGGTCCGCTACACCAAGGGCCAGGTCAACGAGCGGGCTGTGCTGTCGTCGTGGTCTGAGGTGGTCGATTACGTGAAATCGGCGATGGCCCACTCCGATATCGAAGAATTCCGCATTCTGTTTCTCGACAGGAAAAACGGGCTGATTGCAGACGAGGTGCAACAACGGGGAACGGTCGACCACACCCCGGTCTACCCGCGGGAGGTGATCCGCCGCGCGCTGGAGCTGTCCGCGACCGCGCTCGTCCTGGTCCACAATCACCCCACTCATTCATTTAGATCCCGCAGGATCACGCTCAAACACATTGAAACACTAGAAAATCCCTCAATTTTTAGCATTGCGTAGTGGGGACGGTTTTGGCAAATTGGGGGTGGTTGAAGGGATAGAAAACGGCTTTCCGCTCCCAGTAAACGATCCCCGTTTCTCCTCGACCGATCCCAGTTTCAGGCAAGGAGGAACGCATGCCAGCCCTGACCGACACCGCGATCCGACACGCGCTGAAGCGCGTTGAGATCAGCCGCAAGCAAGAGAACCTCGCCGATGGCGACGGGCGAGGCACCGGCCGACTCGTCCTCGTTCTCAAGCCCATGCCGAAGCGCGTCACGGCCGACTGGATGGCGCAACAATGGCGTGACGG
This sequence comes from Roseibium aggregatum, assembly GCF_014692675.1. Taxonomy (GTDB): domain Bacteria; phylum Pseudomonadota; class Alphaproteobacteria; order Rhizobiales; family Stappiaceae; genus Roseibium; species Roseibium aggregatum_C. The sequence goes on from NZ_JABFCZ010000020.1 coordinate 79,788, forward strand.
CAAACGTACCAAGAAGAAGATCGGCGCTTACCCCTCGATGTCGCTCGCCCAGGCCCGCGAGGTTTTCAAGCGCGACTATGCCGACGTGATCCAGAAAGGTCGCAGCATCAAGATCGCAAGCGACACCCGCCCCGGCACTGTAGCGGACCTCTTCGAGGGGTACGTCGCTTCACTAAAGGCCGCCAGCAAGCCCTCCTGGAAGGAGACGGAGAAGGGCCTTAACAAGATCGCCGACACTCTTGGGCGGAACCGCCTAGCCCGCGAGATCGAGGCCGAGGAAATCGTCGAACTGATCCGCCCGATCTATGAGCGCGGCGCCAAGTCGATGGCAGACCATGTGCGTTCCTACATGCACGCGGCTTTCGGCTGGGGCATGAAGTCCGACAACGACTATCGGCAACAATCGGCTCGCCGCTTTCGCATCCCCTTCAATCCAGCGACAGGTATTCCGACCGAACCGAAGGTCAAAGGCACCCGCTGGCTCGACGAGGACGAATTCGTACAGCTTTATCGTTGGCTGGAATGTCCCGACACGCCGGTTCATCCGCCCTATACCCGTGCCGTCAGGATCATCATGCTGACCGGCCAGCGCGTCCAGGAGATCGCCAGCCTTCACATCGACCAGTGGGACGCCAAGGAAAAGATCATCGACTGGTCGAAGACCAAGAACGACCAGCCCCATGCTGTTCCGGTGCCGGAACTGGCCGCAGAGCTACTCGCGTCCATCAACGTCAACGAATACGGCTGGTTCTTCCCGTCTGCCACGGACCCGTCCAAGCCTGTCAGCCACGGCACGCTTTACTCGTTCATGTGGCGCCAGAGGGACCGCGGCGTGATCCCCTATGTGACGAACCGCGACCTGCGCCGGACCTTCAAGACGCTTACCGGCAAGGCGGGGATCTCGAAGGAGATCCGCGACCGCCTCCAGAACCATGCGTTGCAGGACGTCAGTTCCAAGCACTACGACCGCTGGCACTACATGGTGGAAAAGCGTGCCGGCATGGCGAAATGGGACAAGTTCGTCCGCGCCATGCTCGCAAAAAAGCGACTGAAAGCGGCAGCATGAGCCTCGGGTGCCCCATAAGGCGGAAGTGAGAACAAAACGATGCGTATCGTAATCAGCTTGGCGGACGCTCCATCGGAGATATTCTAAGAACAGCCGGAAATGTCGGGGCGACGGATACGATCAAACAAGTAGCATTATACGGCTTTTACCCGTTTTACGGTTTCAACGACAACGCCCTCGCCCGTTCGCTCACGATGAAGCACCGCTGGAGCTGACTGCTGGGTGTGGCGGCACTCAGGAAATTGATTGCAGCCGAAAAAGCTGGTGTCGTTCCGCCCTTTGCGCTCAACCAGCTCCCCCACCAAGCAACTGGGGCATTGATCGAGTTCCCTCCCATCGATGGTTTCAAACCGGACTTCGTTGCCGGCGATCTCGCAAAGCTCGCGAATGTAGCGTGAAGGCTTGCGTCTATTACAGAGGATAAACGTCCCTCTGCTGGCGCGGGTCATTGCGACATAGAAAAGTCGGCGCTCCTCCGCATAGGCAAACCTCTCCGGACGCGGGATAACGAGATTTAGCAGCTCGTCATCTTCGATCCGGCTGGGGACGCCATAGTCGCCCTCGCTGACATCGAGCAGGATCGTGTAGTCGGCCTCCAGGCCCTTCGACCGATGAAACGACATGCCGGCGACCTCGATCGCCGAAAATTCGGGGTGGCGACCGTGAAATGGATCTAACAAGTTGTAACGCCACAAGACCAGTACCTTCAGCTTTTGCCCCGCCTCACGGCGCCACTGTCCTGAAATTCCTTCAAGAAAGGTGTTCAGGCGATCGAGTAGTTGGAAGCAGGCTTTCGGGAAGCTTGGCTTGCGCCACTCCACGCTGACCGGAATGATCCGGATTGATCGCGGTATGGCGGCGCGCGTCGATCGCACCGTCTTCGTGATCTGCTCGGGATTGCGCTGGACAAAGCGTGCCGCGGTGTCAGCGAGAAGCTGGTTACAGCGGTACGTCTGTTCCAGCCGACCTTGCCAGCAGGCACCAAAGTTCGCTTCGAACTGGGTGAAGATCGTAATGTCCGACCCGGCAAAGCGGTAGATCGACTGCCAATCGTCTCCGACAGCAAAGACTTTTGTGAAAGCCTTCTGGTGTTTTAGCGCCTTGATCAGATTGGCCCTCGGGTCCGAAATATCCTGAAATTCATCCACCAAGATCAGCGAATAAGGGCTCTGATAGCGCCCCGTCTCAACGAGGCGCACTGCGTCGCCGATCATTGAATCGAAGTCGATACGCTTTGCCTCGTCGAGCTTGCGCGAATAGGCTTCGGTGATCAGCCAGACAGCACGCGCGAAATACTGCGCGCGCGGTTTGTCATGCAGGGACTTTGCACGTTCCAGCAGCATCTCCAGCGTAAGCTGGCTCGCTCGAATGTGTTTGATGCACACGCCGATCAGCTTCTGGTAATGCGTGATCACCACTGGTTCGACCGCTTTGAGGATCTCGTCGACACTTTTCTCAGTCAGGGGAATTTTGCGTTTGATCAGCTCAGCCTCGAGATGTGGCAACAACGTTCCCTCGTGCGCCTGTGCGGAGGTTGTCTCGAAGAAATCCAACTCTTTGCGCTTGTACCCAGCGCGTTTACCCTTGGTATGCTCAGCATAGTTCGCAAAGGGCGAGGAGCCATCCGCGTTGATCGCGAAATGCTCGTGGAACGTGTCGGTGAGAGGGTAATGAAAGTCCGGCTGGACAAAACGTTCGCTCCCGTCCTCCTCTTCGAATGAGATCTGCTTTTCATATTCGAACTCGACAGAGTGGACCCACAACCAGTTCGCGATCCGCTGCTCCTGAAGGGATTTCACATACACGTTTGCAAGCGTACCGATGGTGCTGCCGCCCTTATCGTTGCGATCGGCGATGTAGCGATTGTAGTCTGCCTCCGAGTCAAAGACCTCTGCGGGGATGTCGGCCTTCGGCAAAATCGAGAGGAGGTCGATCCACAGACGGCGAAACTCTTCATTTACCTCCATCAACTCGCGTATGATCTTGTCGATCACACGGGCTTCGCCGGCGGGATGCTCGACCCAGTTTGCGAGTTGAGGTGGGCGACCTTCCGTCTCTTCGATGATCCCCCGACCGAGTGCATGAAACGTCGTCACCCGGCTCTCCAGAGCATCTTCATCGACGTTCAGCTGCCTGGCGATCCGTTCCTTTAATTCGTCGGCTGCACTCTTGTTAAATGCCAGGACGAGGATCTCGCTCGGATGGTAAAGTCCCTTCTCGAGGACATAGGCAACTTTCCCGACCATGGTCGCGGACTTGCCCGATCCAGCGGATGCGACGAGCAGGTTGTTGTCTTCGAGGCGGATGCAAGCCTCGCGCTGCTCCTGGGAAAGCGAAAATCCCCCAAGGTCGGCGAAGAATTCCTCGAACTTCTGCATCTCGTGAAAAACGAAATTTTCATTGTAGCGACTGCGGACGCCGGGGTCAGTGAGCATCGCAAAAGAGGTTGGCAGATAGCCTCTTAGGGTGTCGGGGATCAGAGAGGCATCAAACAACGGGTGCGCCAATGCCAGTGACGCATTTCCCGGGACACTCGCGATCGCCCGGCCGACGTCGGCATGAGCAAGATATTGCCTGTTGCTGTCGGTCATCGCGCGAATCTTGCTATCGACCTCGCGCAAGCGTTCCTTGTCGGAATCGATGAGATTCGCGAGATGCTGGTTCACGAAAGCCAGCAAATCGTCGCGTAAAGTCTGAGACGCCTTGGCGGTCAGGCCGGAAAGAGCATCGATACGGCCCTTCGACCGGATCTCGACCGTGTGCCAAAGCAGGGCCTTGGTTGACGAAACCGACGAGATATCAAGGCACTGAATTTCATCCTCGCCTGTCGATGTCAGGCTAACTCGGTCCTGCGAAGATGGGCTGAGAGCCAGTTTCCACTTCTCCGACAAGAAAATGCGCGCCCAAAGGCTGGGCCGGTATATGCGGGATCGTCCAAGCATTGGCAGTTTCATCGAGCCGCCCGGTCTGCGCCTGCGACGTTCTTGTTCATGATCTCGCAAATCGTCTGGTGGGCGCTCTCGATCTCCTTGTTCCAGTCGGGTTCCGATGAATCGGCATCGTCACTCCCTACAAACCGAGATTTTCGCACCTCTTCGACGTCGCGCATATTCCCCCGCCCCCGTTTCTTATTTGACTGCGCCGTTCGCGCGCGCGACTATATCGGCGCACTGCGCCATAAGCGCCTCGAACGGCTCAGCGTCATCGAAGAGCAGCCCATCCTCAACCATGCGGGCATAGTCGTCCTCCAACGCCTTCGCGCCATCGCCGACCGGCACGAGTTGCAAGCCGCCGCTGACAGCCGCTGCATAGTCGATCGGCGTGCGGTCGGCGGCTTTCTCCGCGAAGAACATCGACTTGTGCCGGGCGACAGCGTTGGCCAGCTCGCGATCGGCGAAAGCAGCTTCCGCAAAGCCGGCTTCATCCAGCCGGACAACATCGTGCCAGTGTCGTGCGAAGCGGTCGCCGCGAAGCCGCTCCTGAAGGCAAAAGACGTGGATGGCGGTCGCCTTCTCCCAGAAGGTCCGCTCCGCGTGCATGACGCGCGGACGCGCCGTCGGGAATACCAGCCCGTCGATCAGGCCGGCGGCGTCGCAGGAGACATCGCGCAGGCTCGCCGGTTCGCCCGTCGAGCGCGCGCCGAACTCCAGCATGACGCTGGGCGCGACATAGCCGGACCCGGCCGCGGTCGCCTCGTAGTCGATGAAGAGCTTGTCATCCTCGACGCGGATGGCCGCAGCCAGACCTTCGGCGGCGAGTGCGTTCGCGATCACGGGCTGCACGGTTTCCGCGACCCATGCCGGCAACCGCCGACGGACCTCGCTGGACCAGCGCTTTTCCTCGCTTCGCGTTTTCGGCAAGCCCTCGCCATTGTCCCCGACCAGATCGGGCGCGATCGCCCGAATGTCATAGGTCAGATCCACATCCTCCGAAAACCGGCGAATGACGTGATAAGCTTTCGACAGCGACGTGCCGCCCTTGAACACTAGATGTTCGCCGAGCGGCGCAGCGTAGAGGGTCGCCAGCGCCCACACCACCCACACATCCTTTTCGAGAAGATGGGTGGGACGACCCGAACGGTCGGCCGCGACACCCAGCGCGTCGCGCCGGTCCTCGGCCGAAAGCTGGAGAAAGACATCAGCCATACGCCGCCTTTCCGACGCTCTGCGCGAGCCATGTCGGAAGCTGCGGCGCGGCGGCGACCAGTTCGCCGAACACGCCGGGCGGCATCTTCCGCTTCAATGTCGTGAGCGCGGCCTCTGCCTTTTCCGGGCCGAGCCAGGCCAGCGCCCGCACGGCCTCCCCCGCCGGCCGGTTGGCCAGGGCCAGTTGCCAGCGCGGTGCATGCCGCAATTCCACGATCTGCTTGCCGAGGTGCACCTTTCGGCTGCGCCCGGAGGTCAGATAGACCGAGCGGACGGGCACCTGCGTCGTCAAGCCAAGGGCGTTCGCCGCGGCAGCGCCGTTCGAGACGATGACCTCCCCCTTTTGGGTTGCAAGAGCCTCGACAGCCTGCTCGACCGAAGGCGTGCGCGTGCCGAACCGGCTGGCGATGGGACGCAGATAGACGCCACGACCGGCGCGGATGAGTTGCCCGCGCTCCGTCAGGCGCGACAACGCCTGATCCACGGCGGCCCGGTTTCCGAGGTGCAGCAGGCTCTTGGCGGACACAGGAGCGCCTTCGGGCAGGCCCGTCGCATGCGACAAAATCTGTTCGGTCAGCCGTGTCATCGTCTTTCTCCTGTCGGAAATATATGCGAGTTTCTGACAGTTTTCAAGGAAGTCCGGATAGGGGAAAGCCTTCCCCTGAGGCCGAGCCTTGGTCTCGGCCTACCCCTTCTGCGGGGAATCCCCGCAACGCCCCCTTCAGAGTGAGAGTGCGGACGGGTTTTCCGTGACGGGTTGAGGGCTGGAAGAGAGGCTTCCGGCGCCCGTCGCGGAGATCATCCCGATGGCCAGACACGATCGCAGCCCCGCAGAAGGTGGCGCGCGCAGCAACCTTTACGACGACATCACCAACAAGATCATCGCCGAGTTGGAGCAAGGGCGGCTGCCCTGGGTCCAGCCCTGGGGCGCGTCACCCAATACCGCCCCTCTGGGCCTGCCGAGAAATGCTTCAACCGGCCGTAGCTATTCCGGCATCAATATTCTGATCCTTTGGGGCGCTGTCATCCAGCACGGCTTCCCCGGTCAGGCGTGGCTGACTTTCCGCCAAGCCCTTTCGCTTGGCGGCAATGTCAGAAAGGGCGAGCGTGGCACCACTGTTGTCTATGCCGACCGTTTCACTCCCGAGGACGAGAAACGCCGTGCCCGCGAGACTGGCGAGGATGCGCATGCCATACCGTTCCTGAAGCGGTTCACGGTCTTCAATGCCGCACAATGCGATGGCTTGCCCGATGACATCACGGCAGTCACGCCGCAACCGCCGCCGGGCCTGATCGAACCTCAGGTCGAGGCGCTGATCCGGGCCACCGGCATCGACTTCCGAATTGGCGGCGATCGCGCCTTCTACATGCCCTCGCTCGACTATGTGCAGGTGCCGCCTCCGCAAGCCTATTTCGAGCCTATCAACTGGCACCGGACGGCCCTGCACGAGCTGGGTCACGCCAGCGGCCATCACAGCCGCCTCAGCCGCGATCTGACCGGCTCGTTCGGCTCGAAGAAATACGCTTTCGAGGAGATGATTGCCGAACAGGCCGCAGCTTTCAGTTGCGCTGCGCTCGGGATCGTGCCGACCGTCCGCCATGCCGATTACATCGGGTCGTGGCTGGAGGTCATGCGCGAGGATTCCCGCGCCATTGTCCGCGCAGCCTCGCAGGCCAGCAAGGCGGCGGACTGGCTGCTGTCGCATCTGCCTGTCGAGGAGATCGAGGAGCCGGATGCGAGCGTAACCGACCGGAGGGCCGCGGCATGATCCTCCTCACCGGCACACAGCGCGACCGCCTGCTGGCAAATGGCCGCCAGCGCGATCAGGATCACATCCCGGTCGTGAAGTTCTTCAACCCCCTTGGCGAGGGCGTCTGGCTCGCCACCGAACTGGACGAGGACGGCGACATCATGTTCGGCCTGGCTGATCTCGGCTATCCCGAACTGGGGTCGTGGAGCCTTACCGAAATGCAGTCAGTCCGGCTGCCCTTCGGAATGGGCATCGAGCGCGATCTGCTGTTCACCGGGGATTTCCCGATCTCGGTCTGGGCCGAGGCCGCCCGTGAGAGCGGCAGTATCCGCGCCGCTGAGCGCCTGCTCTACCGCGTCGGGGCGAGCTATTCCCGTACATCCGCCGATACAGAAAGCCGGAGTGCCTGATTTCCGGGTTTCAGGTTCTACGGCTCGCGTCGCTCTCTTCAGAGGAAGAGGGCGGCGCTTCGCTTCGTGACGGGCTGATAGCCGGAGAGAGAGGCTCACCGGCGTCCGTCATGGAGCAACTGACATGGCCACTGCCGTTCAGAAGATCACCCTGTCGTCCTCGCGCGACATTCCCTTCAACAAGCTGGTGCTCAGCCAGTCCAACGTCCGGCGCGTCAAGGCCGGGATCTCGGTCGAGGAACTGGCCGAGTCTATCGCCCGTCGCGGCCTGATCCAGTCCCTGCATGTCCGCCCGGTCGTGGATGCCGAGGGCAAGGAAACCGGCATGTTCGAAGTGCCCGCCGGCGGTCGCCGCTTCAGCGCGCTGGAACTGCTGGTCAAGCAGAAGCGCCTCGCCAAGGTCGCGCCGGTCCCGTGTGTTGTTTCGGAGGCCAGCGCCGATGTGCTGATCGACGAGGTATCGCTCGCCGAGAATATCGAGCGCGCACCGCTGCATCCGCTCGATCAGTTCCGCGCCTTCCAGACCATGCGCGAAAAGGGCATGACCGAGGAAGCCATCGCCGCCGCCTTCTTCGTGGATGCGAAGGTGGTGAAACAGCGCCTGCGTCTGGTTTCCGTCTCACCGACATTGCTCGACGTCTATGCCGAGGATGGCATGACGCTGGAACAGCTCATGGCCTTCAGCGTCAGTTCTGACCATGCCCGTCAGGAGCAGGTCTGGGAAGCGATCAAGGACGGCTGGCAGAAGGAACCTTACCTCATCCGACGCCTGCTGACCGAAACCACGGTCCGCGCCGCCGACAAGCGGGCAGTGTTTGTCGGCATTACCGCCTATGAGGAGGCTGGCGGCTGCGTGCTGCGCGATCTCTTCCAGCAGGACGATGGTGGCTGGTTGCAAGACCCGGTGCTGCTCGACCGGTTGGTGGGCGAAAAACTCAAGGCCGAGGCCGAGGCCATCGCCGCCGAGGGCTGGAAGTGGATCGAGGTCGCCATCACCTTTCCCTATGGTCACGATCATGGCCTTCGCCAGATTGTCGGCACCACAGTCGATCTGACCGAAGAGGAACGCGCCACCCGCGAGGCATTGCGCGACGAATATGACCGGCTTGAAGCCGAATATGGCGAGGCTGATGAACTGCCAGACGAGATCGACGCCCGGCTGGGTGAAATCGAACAGGCGCTGGAAACCTTCGAGCGCCGCCCGATGACCTTCGACCCCGTCCAGATCGGCACGGCAGGCGTCTTCATCAGCATCGACGCCGATGGCGCATTGCTGGTCGAGCGCGGCTATGTTCGCGCCGAGGATGAAACGCCTGCGGAACCGGAGGCTGAGATCGTTGACCCGGAAACCGGCGAGGTGATCCAGCGGGCAGAACCGGAGGTGAGCCGCATGCGTGCGGTTATCACGCTGGGCGGTCAGCCGGTCGAACCGGAGGAGGATGACGAGACCGAGACCATCAAGCCGCTGCCTGATCGTCTGGTCAGCGAGTTGACTGCACATCGCACCCTGGCGCTGCGGGATGCGGTGGCGGTGAACCCGCATGTCGCCATGACGGCACTGTTGCACCGGCTGGTCATGGATTGCTTCATGCCGCGTTCCAGCCGCGGATGCCTGGAAGCACAGGTCCGGGAGGTTCATCTGCCCGCACAGGCCGAGGATCTGCGCGATAGCGCGTCAGCCAAGGCCATCGCTGACCGCCACGAACGCTGGGGCGATCATGTCCCGGCAGACGATGCCGCCCTCTGGGATTGGCTGACCGATCTGGACGATGGATCGCGCATGGATCTGCTCGCCCATTGCGTCAGCTTCGGTGTCAACGCGCTCTATGAGAAGCCGAATCCTTACAGCGGAACGGGCGTCAGCCAGCACGGGCTGGACGTTCGCCTGTCGCAGGCTGATCGGCTGGCGCGTTCAACCGGCCTCGACATGGTGGCCGTGGGCTGGCGGCCGACGGTTGGCAATTATCTCGGCCGCGTGACCAAGCCGCGCATCCTTGAAGCTGTACGTGAAGGCGCTGGAGATCGAGCCGCTGAACTGATCGGGCACCTCAAGAAGGGAGACATGGCCAAGGAAGCCGAACGCCTCCTGGCGGAATCCGGCTGGCTGCCTGAGCCGCTGCGCATGGTGGATGATGGTGTCGAAGTCGATCCGGCATCGGGCGCTGCGGCAGAAGCCGACGATCTGCCCGATTTCCTCTCCGGCGATGGCGAGGACGACCCGGCTGACGACGAGGAAGAACAGCACATGGTCGCTGCTGAATAGTTCTCAGGCGGGGTGGCTTCGGCTGTCCCGTTTGCACCCTCCGTTTCCGCAACTCGCCCGGTCCTTGTGATCGGGCTTTTTCATTGGAGCGCTTCCATGCCCGCCATCATCGACGTCGATCAAATCTTTCTTGAGGATCGCGAACATTCCCTATCGGAGCGCACCCTGCCCTGGGAGGAAAGCCGCGACGGCATGACCGTTGTTGTGGAGCCAAAGCCCCATTGGGCCGAAGACATGCGCGTCTTCCGGCTCGATGCCCGTGAATATTGCCGCTACGCCGAATGGACAGCTCATGGCGCTCGTGCCCGTTTCTTCGGTCATATCGACACCTCAGGCGATGATCTGATGATGAAGGCGCGCGCGATGATTGCCCGCGAGATTGCCGATGGGCTTTGGAGCTGAAGACCCGATCGCAGGGTGTTGGGCCGTGAAGGTGGGAGGTCTGCACCGGACGGGTCCAATCCGGCTTCACCATACAATCCGCCGTCCCCATCAGGGCAAGCGGCAGCCATCTCTGGCCTGAACGGAACACGATCCTGATGCCAGCATGGTGGCAAGGCTGGCGCGGCAGAGCATCTGCGACGGGTATCCGGCATCCTGTCAGATGCGAAAAACCACCCCCGCTTCCATTCGCAAACCTTGGTCCGATCCGTCTCTTTGACATTCAACCCCGAAGGGGTCGGCTTACGCGCGCGTGCCGCCCTCGGGGATTCGGAAAAAGTCCGAACGCCCGAGGGTGATTGCAGATCCGGTCAGACACTTCGGGCGCCTGTCGCGCGGGGGATGGTCCCCCGCCTCCAAAGACAGGAGCCGGAACCCATGTCCTATGCAGATGCCACCGCCTTCGCCGCCAGCCTTGCCGCCACGCTGATGGTTTCGATTGTCGTGTTTCAGGCCGGAGACGGCACCCACGCCGCTTGCCCCGCCGCCGAGTTCGACGGCGACGACGACATGGTGAAGCTGGAGCTGGACCCGTGGGAGTAAGGCGCGAAAGCGCCTCATCCCCGACGGCCCGAGCGCGGAGACCCGCGCTTCGGGCCTTCATTGCCTCAAGATGGCCCCCCATCGTCGGCAGCGGAACCGGGAACAAGCCCGGTCAGAGAGGAAGAGTGCGGGCCGTTCGGCCGTGACGGGTTGATGGCTGGAGAGAGAGGCTTTTCGGCGCCCGTCATGGAGTGATGCCGATGACCTTTGCCCGTTCCGAAACCTTCCGTTCCATCGGTCAGATTCTGGCTGCCGATGTTCTGCCCGCGCTTTATCGGTCGCAAAAGCTGCCGTTGCGCATCTCATGCCTCGGCGCGGCCAGCTATGACGCCAGTGACGCGGCGAACAGCTTTGACCGCGTGATCCCGCTTGGGGAATGCCCATCACTGGACGAGGCCATACAGACCGCAGCCTTGCGCGTGGCGCGCGGTAATATTTGCACGGGGCCGGACAGCTTCCCGTTTTTTCAGCCGCGCATCATGCTCATTCAGGACCGAGATCAGCGCCTGGTCCTCGCCGGCGAAATCCGCGCCGGCATTATCCTCTGGCAACAGCCAGTCGCGTCCGATGCCGAGGCACGCAGGATCGTGACCGAGGCCAGCCGCCTGCGCGGTATGGCGTTCCGGGCTTCGGACCCCGGCGATGCGAGACGGCTGCGTTACCGCGCCGCTGCGCTGGAGGCCCGATTGGTCGATCCCTTCTGGCGCGAAACCTCGGCCGATCTGCTCCGCCTGCCGCAGGCCGCCTGAGCTTCACCCATTCCATCCCATTCGGCTCGGCCATACGCCGGGCCATGTCATGTCCGGAGACCGTCATGGCCGATTATTACACGCACTTTTCCTGCCTGCTTGACGTGGGCACCCCCGAAAACGCCGCCCGCGCGCTTGATCTCTACAACGCTCTGGCGGATGACAATGCCGTTGAGGATCCGCCTTCAGATGGCTTCCTGCTTTCCATCCAGCCAGAACATGGCAGCACGCAACTCTGGATGCGCGATGATGTCACCGGCGATCCCGAGCATGTCGTTCAGTTTGTCAAACGCTGCGCTGCCGAATTTGGCCTCAGCGGATTATGGGGTTTCCAGTACGCAAACAGCTGCTCGAAACCGCGTATCGACGGATTTGGTGGCGGGGCGCATGTCCTCGATCTTGCCACCGGCGAAACGGTGGACTGGATCTATACCGACGGCTGGCTTTCCACCGTGCTGGAGGGAGGCGATCCCTATGCCTGAGATCATCGAAACCACCGTCTATCGTCTCGATGAGCTGTCCGATGCAGCGAAGGACAAGGCCCGCGCCTGGTATCGCGAAGGCGGCTTCGATTATGACTGGTACGATGCCGTCTACGAGGATTTCCAGCGCATCACGGAAATCCTCGGATTGAAGCTCAAGACCCGTGCCGTCCGGTTGATGGGCGGCGGCACACGGCAGGAACCCTGCATCTGGTTCCGCGGCTTCTGTTCACAAGGTGACGGTGCCTGCTTTGAATCCTGGTACTCCTACCAGAAACATGGGCCGCGCCGGATCAGAGAATACGCCCCGCAGGACACCGAACTGCACCGCATCGCCGATGCCCTTCAGGCGATCCAGCGCCGCAATTTCTATCAGCTTCGCGCCGATGCCAGCCATCGCGGCCATTATTATCACGAATACTGCATGTCGATCACGGTCGAGCGCGACAGCCCGACCTGGCAGGACATGACCGCTGATGCCGAGGAGGCGGTCATCGAGGCGCTGCGCGATCTGGCCCGCTGGCTCTACCGCCAGCTTGAGCGCGAGTATGATTATCTGTCCTCGGACGAGGCTGTCGATGAAACCATTGCCGCCAATGAATACACCTTCACCGCAGCTGGTCGCCGCTTCGGATGATCCCGAGAAGACACTGACAAGCGCCCCACCGTCCGGTCGGGGCGCTTTTTTTTAGCTGCGCTTTGAGAGTCAGAGGCGGGCCGGAAGGGGTTAAGTCCGGGCGGTCGAGAGAGAGCGCTGTTCGGACCTGTCCTTTTCGCTCTCCTGAGGTTCCAGACATGAACATGGTGTTCCCCGTGACCGATCCGGTCACGCCAATGGCGGCTGCGCCCGCCATTCTGGCTGCGGCCAATCATCTGCTCCCCCATCTCGAACGCGGTCAGCGCGTCGATGCTGCCATCCTGCGCGGTGTGATGGAAACGGCCTTCGGCGCATCTGACGCTACCGGCGTCTGGGACTGGAAGCTTGCCTATGAGGCCTGCGAGGTCGCCACGGTCCTCTTCCTGCGCAAATACGGAAAGGCGCTTTTCCGTAAAGCCGCGTCTCCGGCTGCACGGATTTCCGTGCTGGCAAAGGTCGCGGGGCTGCTGCCCACGCAGACCCGACGTTCCGAGGAAAGCCAGAACTTCCAGCAATTTTCGACGCCGATCCCGCTCGGCCTTACCGCTCTGACGGCTGCCGCGATTACGCCCGATGACAGGGTGCTGGAACCATCGGCGGGCACCGGCCTTCTGGCGATCTTGGCGCAGACCATCGGCGGCTCGCTGATCCTCAACGAACTGGCCGAGACCCGGGCCGATCTGCTTGCCCAGATCTTTCCGGCTTTTGCCGTCACCCGCTTCGACGCCGCCCAGATCGATGATCATCTGGCTCCGGATGCTGTCCCCTCCGTGGTGCTGATGAACCCGCCATTCTCGGTCATGGCCAATGTCAGCGGGCGTGTCGCGGATGCGGCCTATCGCCATGTTGCCGCGGCACTGGCCCGTCTTGCTCCCGGCGGTCGGTTGGTGACGATCACCGGCGCTGGCTTTGGCCCCGAAGCTCCGGCATGGCGGGACGCCTTCATCCGCTTGCAGGCCCGTGGCCGCGTGGTGTTCAGCGCTGCCGTCGATGGTGCGGTCTATGCAAAGCACGGCACCACGATCGACACGCGGCTGACCGTTATCGACAAACTGCCCGCCGACGATCCCGCCAGTTTGCCGGCTTCGCCGGGGATCGCGCCTGATGTTGCCACGCTGATCGGATGGATCGAGGAACAGGTTCCGCCGCGCCTGCCAGTGTCATTGCCGAAGATCGTGGTTTCCGCTTCGGCCACCGCGCCGAAGACCGTGCGGGGCTATCTCGCTCGCTCGGCGGCTACGCGATCTGTCGCTGCTTCGGCCAATGATCCTGATGGCGTCGAACTCGCCTATGAGACCGTGGACTGGACGCCACCGGAAGGCGCTCGCCTGTCCGACGCGATCTATGAGGAATATGCGCTGCAATCGCTGCGTATCGCTGGTGCACAGCCGCATCCGACCAAGCTGGTGCAATCCGCCGCCATGGCCTCGGTCGCACCGCCCAAGCCTTCCTACCAGCCCATGCTGCCGCCCGACATCTGCGCGCGTCTGTCGGACGCCCAGCTTGAAACGGTGATCTATGCCGGTGAAGCCCACGCCGATCATCTCGCCGGCGCCTGGACCGTGGACGAGCATTTCGACAATGTGAGCGCCGCGCCCGAGGATGCTGCCGGATCGATCCGCTTTCGCCGGGGCTTCATGCTCGGTGATGGAACCGGCGCTGGCAAGGGTCGCCAGTCCGCCGCCATCATTCTCGACAACTGGCTGCGAGGGCGCCGCAAGGCGATCTGGATCTCCAAATCCGACAAGCTGATCGAGGACGCGCAACGCGACTGGTCGGCGCTCGGCATGGAGCGGCTGCTTGTCACACCTCTGTCACGCTTCCCGCAGGGCAAGCCGATCACGCTATCGGAAGGCATCCTGTTTACCACCTATGCCACGCTGCGCTCCGATGACCGGGGCGAGAAGGTTTCCCGCGTCAAGCAGATCGTCGAATGGTTGGGGTCCGATTTCGATGGAGCCATTATCTTCGACGAGAGCCATTCCATGCAGAATGCCGGTGGCGGAAAAGGTGAACGCGGTGATGTCGCCGCCTCGCAGCAGGGACGTGCGGGCCTGCGGCTTCAGCACGCGCTGCCCGACGCCCGCGTCGTCTATGTCTCGGCGACTGGCGCCACCACCGTCCACAATCTCGCCTATGCTCAGCGCCTCGGCCTCTGGGGCGGTGAGGACTTTCCGTTCCAGACCCGCGCCGAGTTCGTCGAGGCGATCGAATCCGGTGGCGTTGCGGCCATGGAGGTCCTGGCCCGCGACCTGCGATCTCTCGGCCTCTATACCGCCCGCTCACTCTCCTATGATGGCGTCGAATATGAACTGATCGAGCATCAGCTCACGGACGAACAGCGGCACATCTACGACTCATATGCTGCCGCCTTCGCTGTCATTCATGGGAACCTGGACGCGGCGATGGAAGCCGCCAACATCACCGGCAGCGAGGGGACGCTGAACCGGCAGGCCAAATCCGCCGCCCGTTCGGCCTTTGAAAGCACCAAGCAGCGCTTCTTTGGCCATCTGCTGACCTCCATGAAAACCCCGACCCTGATCCGGTCCATTGATGCCGATCTTGAAGCGGGCCATGCGGCCGTCATCCAGATCGTCTCGACCGGCGAAGCGCTGATGGAACGGCGGCTATCCGAGATCCCCACCGAGGAATGGAATGATATTTCCGTCGATGTCACTCCGAGGGAATATGTCGGCTCGTATTTGCAGCATTCCTTTCCGGTGCAGCTCTATGAACCTTTCAGCGATGGCGAGGGCAACCTGTCGTCACGCCCCGTCTTCCGCGATGGTCAGCCGGTGGAATGCCGCGAAGCGGTGGCGCGGCGCGACGAGATGCTGGAGCAGCTGGGTTCGCTTCCGCCTGTCCCCGGTGCGCTCGACCAGATCGTGCAGCGCTTCGGCACGGATATTGTGGCGGAGGTCACGGGCCGCTCACGCCGGATCGTGCGCAAGGGTATTGGAGCAGCGGCCCACCTAGCCGTCGAGAACCGTGCGCCTTCTGCCAATCTTGCCGAGACTTCGGCCTTCATGGATGATCAGAAGCGCATTCTGGTCTTCTCGGATGCCGGTGGCACGGGGCGCAGCTATCACGCCGAACTCTCGGCGCGAAACCAGCGGCTGCGCGTGCATTACCTGCTGGAGCCAGGCTGGAAGGCAGATGCCGCCATTCAGGGGCTGGGCCGCACCAACCGGACCAATCAGGCGCAGCCGCCGCTCTTCCGCCCCATCGCTACGGATGTCAAAGCCGAGAAGCGCTTCCTCTCGACCATCGCCCGCCGTCTCGACACGCTGGGCGCGATCACGCGCGGCCAGCGCCAGACCGGCGGTCAGGGGCTGTTCCGTCCGGAGGATAATCTGGAATCCGCCTATGCCCGCGACGCGCTGCGCCAGCTCTATCTGCTGATCGTGCGCGGCAAGGTCGAGGGCTGCTCGCTCGAACGGTTTGAATCCGCCACCGGCCTGAAGCTGATGGACAGCACCGGTGTGAAGGACGAACTGCCGCCGATCACCACCTTCCTCAACCGCCTGCTGGCGCTGACCATCGAATTGCAGGGCATCCTGTTCTCGGCCTTCGAGCAGCTTCTGCAGGCACGGATCGACGGAGCAATCGCATCCGGCACCTATGACATGGGGCTGGAGACGCTGAAGGCCGAAAGCTTCATCGTCACAGACCGGCAGGTCATCCACACCCATCCGGGCACCGGCGCGGAAACCCGGCTCCTGACGCTCACCGAGCGCAAACGCAATCAGCCGGTTACGCTCAATGCCGCCCTGGCGGAACTGGATGATCCCCGCGCAAGATTGCTCATCAACGAGCGATCCGGTCGCGCTGCCGTTCAGGTCCCGACCACCAGCGTCATGCTGGATGATGGTGAGATCGAAAGGCGCGTGCGGCTGATCCGGCCGATGGAAGCGATGAACATTCCGGTGCGGGCGATGGGCGAGACCCATTGGATCGAGGCTGACCGTGCCGCCTTCACCACAGCCTGGAAGGCGGAACTGGCCCAGGTGCCGGAGTTCACCGACAGCATCCTGCATATGGTGTCAGGGCTGCTTCTGCCGATCTGGAAACGCCTGCCGCAGGACTCCGCCCGCGTCTATCGGCTCCAGACCGACGAGGGCGAACGCATCATCGGTCGCCGGGTATCGCCGGCCTGGGCCGCCAATGCTTCGACCAGTGGCGTCACCAACAACCTGACACCGGATGCCGCCTATGCCGCGCTGATCGAAGGTCGCACGATCCTTGATCTCGCCGAAGGGCTGAAACTGCGCCGCGTCCGCGTCATGGGCGCCAACCGGATCGAACTGACCGGCTTTACTGATGCGATGCGTGACCGGCTGCGAGCCTATGGCCTCTTCAGTGAGATCATCTCGTGGAAACTGCGCTTCTTCGTGCCCGTCGATGCAACGGGGCCGGAGATCATCGGCAAACTGCTTGACCGCTTCCCGGTTGAGCGCATCGGTGAGCGGGAGGCCGCATAATGGCGCGTCTCAACGCTTCCGAACTGGCGCAGCGTCTCGGCCGACAGGCCGAGGCGGTGTGCCGCCACTATCTCTCCAATGGCCGCAAACAGGGCAATTACTGGCAGGTTGGCGATGTCCGAAACACGGCTGGCCGCTCCATGTTCGTCCGGTTGCACGACAGCGTGAAAGGCATTGCCGGTAAATGGCAGGACTCGGCCACGGGGGAATATGGCGATCTGCTGGACGTGATCCGGGACTCGCTCGGTCTGATCGATTTCACAGACGTTGCCGAAGAAGCCCGGCGCTTCCTCAGCCTGCCGCATCCTGAACCGCAGCCGCCATCCCGTCAGTCCCGCCCGCCAGCACCATCGGGATCATCGGAGGCCGCACGCCGACTCTGGCGCATGACACAGCCGCTGATCGGCAGTACCGCAGAAGCGTATTTACGCGGACGCGGGATGACGGATATACGCCAAACCGCAAATCTGCGTTTCCATCCCAACTGCTACTGGCGGCCCGAGGACGATGCCCCGACGCAAGCCTGGCCCGCCATGATCGCCGCCGTCACCGACTTCGATGGCAGGATCACCGGCGCGCACCGCACCTGGCTGGCCCCGGACGGTTCCGGCAAGGCACCTGTCGATCCGCCAAGGAAGGCAATGGGCGACCTGCTCGGACATGCGGTTCGTTTCGGTGATGCGCACGATGTCATGGCAGCAGGGGAAGGTATCGAAACCATCCTGTCACTGCGTCAGGCTCTGCCCACCATGCCGATGGTTTCCGCACTCTCGGCCGGACATCTCGCCGCTATTCTGTTCCCGCCACAACTGCGCAGGCTCTATATCGTCCGTGATAACGATCCGGCAGGGAACAGCGCCCGCGATAGCCTGGTGGACCGGGCGCACGAGGTCGGAATCGAGACCATCACGCTCTCGCCCATGATGGGGGACTTCAACGAAGATCTCGTAACTCATGGGCTGGATGCCGTTCGAGCAGAGATCCGGGTGCAAATCGCCCCCGAGGACGTCAGCCGCTTCATGGCTTCAATAGCATAGCCGGTATGGGGCCGTGATCGGGGGCGTTCCGATCCGGTCATGCGCGCAGGCTGCCTGTCATCAGAAGAGGACCGCGCCTTGGCCTTCCGAGAGGGCGATCGGCCCACAAACGCTCCGGTCAGGCAATGGCGGCGCCCGACTGATTTCCGTCGGCGGGCAAGCCCGCCTTTACAGCGCGAAACAAATCAGTCGGGCTTTGCCATCAAGGCCCTCGCCAGAGGCTCGTGCTGCCAGACCGGAGTGCCCGTGGGCGTGTCTCGCCATGAAGGCCGCGACGGTCGCGGTCCAACTGACGGAAGCATCCCATGTACGCACACGACGATTTCGAACCCGATCACAGCACGTCCCCGACCGGCCATGCCATCGAAGAACTCGAACTCTACGGCTACCGCCCCTCCGAAGACGAGGCCGATCCCCGGATCACACCCGAAGATCACGTCATCCAGGGGGCAGTCTCCGACATCTTCGACGCCCTGATTTCCACCATGGCCGACACCAGCCTCGATTTCGACCTCGACGAAATCCTCTGGTCCACCGTCAACACCTTCCACCGCGCTGTCGAACGGATCGAGCGCAAGCTTGACGATAACGAGCAGACGCAGAAACGCCTTCAACGCGAACAGGACGGCAGCGAGGTTAAATCCGTCCAGTTGGAAACCCTGATCGGCGCGGGACAAAGCCTGATCGAGCGCCGTGACAGCATGGAAATCTTCCGCGAGACTGCCGCGGACATCTATCTGCGCACCACCGGAACGCCCTGGTCGCAACGCTCCGGTTCACGGGTCAACCATCGCCAGATGACCTCGGCCATGATCGACAGCCGCGACTTCATCGCCGCCAAACGCCGGGCCGACAACGAGGTGCTGTTGCCCGCCGGGCCAAAGATCGCCTTCTCGGGCGGAGACACGACTGATCACCGGACGATCTGGGCCAAGCTCGATCAGGTCCATGCCAAGCACCCGGACATGGTTCTGATGCACGGTGGATCGCCCAAGGGCGCGGAATGCATCGCGGCCACCTGGGCCAGCAATCGCAAAGTCGCGCAGGTCGCCTTCAAACCTGACTGGGCTAAACATGCCAAGGCGGCGCCGTTCAAGCGCAACGACCAGATGCTCGGCATCATGCCGATCGGGGTCATCATCTTCCCCGGCACGGGCATTCAGGACAATCTGGCCGACAAGGCTCGCAAGATGGGTATCCCGGTTTATCGCTTCGGGACCGGCAGCGCGTGAGCGCTGCCTGTTCAGCATAAGCACTACTGCAATAGCGCCAGGTCGTCCCAACGAATTCGGACATAACGGCCTGAGCGCTTTGGCAATTGCTTGCGGCTGACCATTCGCCCGGAGACCTGGAATTCCGCATTAATTTTGACCACGAGCAGCTTGCTGAAATGCCTTGATGTATCCACCATCACCACGTCTTTGCTCTTGAAAGGAGTGATGGTTTTGATCTCGACATGATCATTTTCGAGCTTGCCGTCCGAACCTTGCGCGTAGGTCTTGTTCAACTTGATGCCGTAGGTGATGGCACCGAACAGCTCACCGATGTCGCCATACACCGATAAATGCAGGCCCGTCTCCAGATGGTAGCTCTCGGCGAGTGAGATCAGGTCCTCAAAATACGGGATCATTGATCGGATGGCGTTTGGATACTTCGCTCCCCATTCCTTGTGACGAAGCTGTTCGTCAATGTCTGACCATGTCACCCATTCGCCGTCATCATAAAATGCCCGATCTGACCAATCGACTTCTGCCATAGCTTTAACCCGCATCCTTCCGCCCAACGATATGGTCATCGTAGAGGTGCAGCAGATACTGGTCCACCAGACGCATAAGCTTTCTCATTCAAACTGCGAGTTTTCGGACAGGCCTGGCCTCGAAAGCCATCGCTTCTCGCGCGGTGAGAGGAATGCTGCTATGCTGTGATTGCGCCATGGTGGTGGTGGAAGGCGCAACCGTCCAACCTTTTGCACGGAGACACCACCATGATCGTTCTCGGAATCCTCGTTTCCATCGCAGCCATCGGCACCATGTGCTGGCTGCTGTTCAATCTCGCCGTATTCGCTTTGCCGTTCTTTATTGGCCTGAATGCAGGCGCCTTGGCCTATGATACTGGGGCTGGCTGGCTCGGCGGCATCGTCGTTGGTCTTCTCGCCGCCGGTCTGACGCTGGCTGTTGGTCAGGGCCTGCTCATGCTGATCCGCCCGATGTGGGCGCGTCTGCTGATTGCTCTGGCCTTCGTCGCTCCGGCGGGAATGGCCGGATTTTACGCCACGCTCGGTATTGTCAAGCACATGATGCCCTCGGAGATATGGCAACTCATCTTCTCGGTGATCGGAGCGGTTGCGGTGGGCGTGACGGCGTTCCTGCGCGTTGCGGGCATGGCGGCAACCGACCACGCGGACGGCGGCTTTGCACGAACCTGAACCGCAATGATCCGTTGATGGCGACCAGAAGCGGATGCTGATCGTCTTCCGTCTTCGTCAGGAAAATGGTGACAGACAGCGGCCAATCACCGGATCAACCTGGGGCACAGACGCGGCCCATAGGAGCGCAGGACGGTCGGCACCAGCGCGTGCAGACTGACGGGAACCCGCGGGTGGTGGCATGCCGGTGGAACAGGCCGGAAGCAGAGATGCGCATGATCTGAGACGCAGGGTGACAGGAAAGGCCGGTGTTGCCGGTCAGGTCATCCTGATGGAGCCTCAAGGTTGCCACATCTCCGTTCAGCCCCCGTGTCTCGACCACTCCAAACGGCCTCTTCAATGGCCTGATCTGGCCGAAGAGCAGCGCGATGCGCTTCGACCGCTTTAGCGCAACGGCGTCGTCACAACTTTCTTCCCCTGACGGCAGAGCCGCCATTCCGCGCGGAACAAGAAAGTTCCTCCTGTGCTGTCCAGCCCCCGAGGGGGTGCGCCAGCGTTCGTCTCCGGCCGGTCGATCGCCATAGAGGCCGCAATGGTGCGGGCTCGGAAACGGAAAACGGAGACTTAAAATGGCAACCATCGGCACCTTCAAGAAGACCGGCTCGAACGAATTCACCGGCGACATCGTCACCCTCAGCGTCCAGGCCAAGGGCGTGCGCATCATCCCCGACCTGCGCGCTACCGGCGAAAACGCCCCCAGCCACCGGGTTCTGGTCGGCCGCGCCGAGATCGGCGCCGCCTGGTCCAAGCGCTCCAACGAGGGCCGCGACTATCTCGGCCTCAAGCTGGACGATCCGAGCTTCAACGCTCCGATCTACGCCAACCTCTTCGATGACGAAGAAGGCGAAACCTTCTCCCTCATCTGGTCCCGCCCCAACGGTCGCCGCGGCGACTAAGGCGCGGCACAAAGGCCCCGACCGCAAGGTCGGGGCCTTTCTCATGTCCGCGGGAAAGTCGTCACGCCACCGCGCCCTGTCGTGTCTGGCACGGATCAGGCGCTTAGGATCGGGATGATGGTTTTGACATGGGCGTCGATGCGCTCCAGCACGGGCGGCGGGACCACTTCGCGCTCCGGCAGTGTCCACCATTTCGTATCAATGCGTTTCACCGTCTCGACAACGGCCTTGAGCACGGCTGGCTCGGGAAGCCTTGCCCGATTGGCAAACGTCTTCCAGCGGGCCGGGGCCAAGCCCTTGAAGGCCCGCTCGCCGCCCAGAGACAGCGCCAGCCCATCTGCCGGAATATAGGGCACGGTCGAAAGCATGTCGTAGATCGGTGCTAGAGCGGGCGTGTCGCCGTCGCCCGGGTAGATCAGCGACCAGTTCTTGAGGTGCATGTCGCCATTGCCCATGACCACCGAGAAGGTCAGCCGCCGGACAAACTCCAGCGCGGCGAACGGCGAGATCGCAACATTCAGCACAGAGGCGATGTCGTGGGAGGCGGCGCCATCATATTTGCGCGCCGGGTACAGGCCGAAAACCTGCGCGAAATCCTCGATATGGATGCGCTGCCCGTCTGCCCCGCGATCAAAACGCCGCACGAGCAGGACAAGCCCCTCGGCAAGTGTTTCAAACTCTTCGGGAATGCCCTCGAACTGGTCTCGGCTGACCAGTTCCCGCTCGGGCACATTCATGCCGATGGCTTCGGCAAGCGCGAGGTTCGCGAACTCGTTCTCCGACACGCCCGGAAAGGCGGTCGAGGGGAATTTCGCAATATATTGGCCCTCGTCATCCCCGAGCGGCAAGGTCAGCCCGCCGCCCTTGCCGGTGTTCTTCATCACCGAGAGCTTCATCTGCACGCCTGCCAGCGAGAAGCGGGCCTTGGGCCGTCCTTGGGTTGGCGCCGCCCCGATGCCGGGTTGACCGTCACTGGGCAGCACCCGAACGGCC
Source organism: Roseibium aggregatum (assembly GCF_014692675.1). GTDB lineage: Bacteria > Pseudomonadota > Alphaproteobacteria > Rhizobiales > Stappiaceae > Roseibium > Roseibium aggregatum_C. The sequence continues at coordinate 102,107 of NZ_JABFCZ010000020.1, forward strand.
CCCGGCAAATCCGCACCAAGGGTGGCCAGGAGATCGAAATCATTCCCCGACCGCACATTACCCGCATGGTGCTTTTCCATCGCCTCGCGCAGCCGGTCTTCGGGCAGCAGGTTGGCAAAGAAGGGCGGCAGGCTGCCTGCGACGGGTCGCGGATCCTTGCGCAAGCCCCCTGATGCCGCGCGAAGGGATAGGCTCAGAACCGGATGGCCTCCAGTCGCGCGATAGGCCGGATCAAGGCTGAAGGCGTTGAAATCACCCGGCGTCCTGACGATCGTGCCAACCTTCGCACTGTTCAGGAACACGTCCAGCGCGGTGATGGTCTCAGCGGTACGGACGGCTGTCATCGTCGCTCTCCGGTTGCGGGCTGAAGGCCGGATGATCATCCTCGGCCTCGGGGCGCAAAAGCGCCTCGATGGCGGGCACCATTGCCTGCGGGACCAGCATCATTTCCAGCCCAAGCGCCCTGGCAATGTTGATCAATGTCGTGGTGCGCGCAGCCGCCGCCCCCGTCTCGATGTCGCGGTAGCGCGGGCGCGAAATGCCCGCAAGATCGGCCACCTGCTCCTGCGTCAACCCCGCTGCAAGACGCGCGCGGCGAAAATGGTCGCCGATCAGCCTCAGTGTTTCTTCTTCCGCCTTCATGCGATGCCTTTACGGATCATTTTTGCTGCACTGATCTGGATGGGTACCATATCCAGCGCAAAACGCAAAGAAAATGATCTCCAAACATATCGCTATCATTTCCCATGGAGCGTTTAGGGATCATTCTGCGCTGGTCGGCGTTACGGCCAGCACAAGTGCTGCAATTGCGGCATACAGGCGAATCAGTCGGGCTGCATGCTCAGCCGTGCAGATAACGCCCTGACCAGATTCGACGATTTCGTATGGCGTATCGGGCGAAGACGACTAAAATAGCCGTAGTTCTGGAATGCGCGCCGGTCGCGATGGGAGGTGATCATGCATGATCACCGCTCGACAGTCGCGGGCCGCACGCGCGTTGCTGGGTTGGACGCAGGAGACGCTCGCTGACAAGGCCCGAATATCGCTGACTGCCCTGAAACGCCTTGAGTCCGAGAACCGGCTCGAGGTGTATGAGACAACGCGGGATCAGGTGCGCCGGGCGCTTGAAGCAGCAGGGATTGTTCTCCTGTCCACGGATCGCGGGCAAGGAGTGTTGCTGGTACATGGCCAAGACGAGAAGAGACACCGACAGATCCATGACGCCTGACGGGCGCGGGCGGAATCATCGATCCGCTGCGGCGGCCTGTGCTCTGTGGCGACCCGCGACATGACATCTCCGCTTCCCCCCTTCGACGATATTGCACCTGTTAGCGACGAGCTGACCGAATATGACCGCGCGCATATCAAGCTCTATATGCGGCTGCTCGATGCCGCCGATGATGGGGCGGAATGGGCCGAAGCCGTCAATGTGCTGTTCGGAATTGATCCTGTTCGGGAACCGGAACGCGCCCGGCAGGTCCATGACAGCCATCTGGGACGGGCGCGCTGGATGACACAGAGCGGCTATCGTCAGCTGCTGCGTCATCCGACAGATCGGACCTGACCTCGCCGCCGTCGCACCAGTGATGCCTTCAGAGCATCACCCCATGTCTTTGTTCTGGCTTCCATCTCGGTAGAGGCACCGCAATTCTTTCACGCTCCACCTGTGCAGTTTCAACCAGGAGCGGAGCAATGAAGCCGGATACATCCCGCTGGCGAGACCAGGACCAGTATGAATTCTACGATGCGCTGCCCGTTGAGGGCGTCGCCTGGGAATGCCTGCGCCGTAACGCGTCCTATCAGGCCTGTTTCGATGACCTTGTAGCGCAAGGCGCCGGGCATCTTCCCCTTGCGGATCACGTCCAACATCGCTGGGGGTTGCGATTTCCCGGCAGACCCCGGCTTTTCCGCGCTCGACCAACCGGTCATCTGGTCGCCTGTTGCCAATCCGGACATGCTGATGCTCGGGGCAGCGCCCGATTTTCTTCCGCCTTCTCCGTCCGCCTTATCGGTCGATCTTGCTGATGCCATCTGCGGACCAGAGGGGACATATGGTGTCTGTGATGCCAGAGACGGCGTTCAATATCTGACCCTCACCGGCACCGATGCCAATTCGCAGCCGGCGATCATCCTGCCACTTGACGAAAATCTGCCGGATCGGCTCGAAGCCATTCTCAGGCTCTGGCACATGCTGGCCGGGAAACCCGCGCGCCGCGACCCCAGGATGACGCCGTATCAGCGCCGGCGGTTTCGCCTGATGATGCAAGCTGCCGACGGAAACGCCAACCACGCGACCTATCGTGAGATTGCCATCGCCATCTACGGAGAGGCGCGCGTTCGCGCTGAGCCGTGGAAGACATCGGCTTTGCGCGCCTCTGTCATCGCCCTTGTCCGATCTGCCGCCGCGCTGATCGACGGCGGTTATCAGGACCTTTTGCGCCATCGTCGCAAACCCTGACACTGACGTCTGATCGAGGGTGAGGATTCTACCCCTTCGATCTTCCTCATCCCCCATGCCGCCGCGCCTTCGCCACCGTGCGCATGTCATGCCGTTGATCGTCAGCGGCATCCTGCACAACCACGGAGGCCACCCCATGCGACCTGATCTCGCCGCCTTGCCGCCACGCTACCTGCGCACCAAGGAAGCCGCCGATTTCCTCAGTCTGTCCGCGCGCACGCTGGAAAAGCACAGAACCTACGGAACGGGACCTGCCTATCACAAGCTCGGCGGCCGCGTTGTCTATTCGGTCGAGGATCTCGCAGCCTGGGTTGCGCGCGGATCGGTTACCTCCACGTCGGACCCACGCGGACAGGTTCTCCCGGCGAAACCTCTACCGCCGACCGCATTCACCTCGCCCAAGCGCATTACGCGCTGAACACGGCGGTCAGCCCTCTATGGCAGCGCAGCACCCATCCGCCTCGGAACGCGGGCAACTCGATCTGTTTCGGGCGCTTCCCGGTGAACTCGCGCCACGAGACGCGCAGGATCTCATGGCCTATCCTTTCTTTTCCCTTTCCAAATCGCACCGTATCCGCCCGATTGACTTTGCCTTGGGCAACGTCTCGATCCGTGTCGAAGCTGTTCCCGATCACGGTATGGCGACGATCTGGGACGCCGATATACTGATCTGGGCGGCCAGCCAGATCGTGGAAGCGCGGGACGCCGGTCTGCGCACGTCGCGCCTGATGGCGGCAACGCCTTATGAAATCCTGACATTCACAGGGCGCGGAACCTCCCTGAGGGACTATCAGCGTCTGAAGGCGGCGCTGGACCGGCTGCAATCGACCACGGTTGCAACCTCGATCCGCCAGCGCGCGAATGGACGGCGACATCGTTTTTCGTGGATCAACGAATGGCACGAGCTGACCGATGCCAATGGCCGCCCGGACGGCATCGAGATGATCGTGCCTGACTGGTTCTACAGTGCGGTTCTGGATGACGCCCTGATCCTCACCATCGACCGGGCCTATTTCAATCTGACCGGCGGGTTGGATCGCTGGCTCTATCGCCTGGTGCGCAAGCATGGTGGGCGGCAGAAAAACGGTTGGCGGTTCGACTTCCGTCACCTGCACCAGAAATCGGGCAGTCTGTCGCCGTTCAAGCGCTTCGCCTTCGAGCTGCGCGACATTATCCGCCGCCAGCCACTGCCCGGCTACACCCTGTTCGCCGAGGTCGAAACCGGCGGCCGGATGCTGCTCGCTTTCGAGCCTGTCCCGGCCTGTGGAAAACCTGTGGATAGTCTCGTGCTATCGGGAACCCGGACTATCGTGCCATCAGGAACCGGAGGCTCGTGCTATCGGGAACCCAAACACCTCCTATCCTTCGGTAACAAAAGCGAAAATCGCGCCCTTAACTTAGAGTCTAACACAGAATCTAACTTTGAAGAGCGGCGGCGCGATGTGGAAAAGCTCATCGCGAAGGCTGGTGCGGCCCTCAGATCGGGTGCCCATAAAGGCAAGCTGACACCCCCAAAGCAAGGATCGCCCGCGTCAACAAGCACGCCTGAACTTCCTCTCGGCAAACCGGGAGGACGGCGATGATTGTCGCGCTCCTCAATCAGAAAGGCGGCGTGGGCAAGACGACGCTGGCGCTGCATCTCGCCGGAGCTTGGGCCGCGGAAGGCAAGCGCGTCATCCTGATCGATGCCGACCCGCAAGGCTCCGCACTCGACTGGTCGGAGCGGCGCAGCCATGAAGGGCTGCCAAGGCTGTTCACCGTCATCGGACTTGCCCGCGATACCCTGCACAGGGAGGCGCCGGAACTGGCGCGTGACGCGGATCATGTCGTCATTGATGGTCCGCCCCGTGTCGCTGGTCTGATGCGCTCTGCGCTGCTTGCAGCTGATCTGGTGCTGATCCCGGTGCAGCCATCCCCCTTTGACGGCTGGGCATCAGCCGAAATGCTGGCGCTTCTGAGCGAAGCACGCATCTATCGTCCCGAGCTTGCCGCCCGCTTTCTGCTGAACCGATGTGGGGCGCGCACAGTCATCGCCCGCGAAACGGCCCAAACACTGGCGGACCAAGATCCGCCGTTGCTGGCCACAACGGTCGGCCAGCGTGTCGCCTTTGCAGACGCCGCACAGACCGGACGGCTGGTCTCCGAAACCGATGGCGGCGAACGGGCCGCACAGGAGGTCACAGCGCTGGTGGCCGAGATCGATGGCCTCGGTATCAGGAAGATCGTGCCATGACACGTCTGCCCGTCAAATCCGGCTTCGCATCGCGTCCGGGCAATCCCGATAGCTGGGTCAGAGCCGCCGATGCGCCGGCAACACACAAGACGGCGGCGGAGGCGTTCACCGCCCGTCTGACCATCGACATCACGCCCGAACTGCGCGGGCGCATCAAGGTTACCGCTTTCCGGCGCGGCGTCACCGTCGCCGTGATGCTGCGCGAGCTGCTGGCTCGCGAGTTTCCACCCACCGAAGGAGATAAGCCATGACCGGCAAAACCGCGCGCGCTGCGCATGAACACCCGCTGGCGAACGGGCCTGCCCCGTTCACCACAATGGTCGAACTGACCTTCCAGAAGAAGAAGGTCGAGCGCTGGATACGCTTCGGCCGCAAGAGCTTTGAGCAGATCATCGACCGCCGCCGCAGTCTGATCGGTTTTGCGCCCGAAAGCATCTTCGCCTTCGTCCGCTGGGCCTCCAACGATTACGGCACCATCGTTTCGCGGCTCGACATCCTGCGCGCCGCCGGGCGTGGCGAACCGTACCAGACCGTGCCCTTCGTTCGTCCCGGCGGCGCGATTTTGCTGCGTATCGATGGCTGGCCGAAGGTCCAGCGGGTGCTGGCCCTGATTGATGCCGTGGACGCGCTTGGCGTCGATCCGGCGGATGTTGCGCCGGACCATTGGCGGCACGTCCACAACCATTTGAGTGCCGGTCAGGAACCCAATCCCTACACCCCGGAGCGCCATGCCGCATGGGTCAGCCGCGAGAGAATCGCGCCATGAGCCGCCGTCATATACTCGCCGTGTCCATGCTGGCCGTCGGTACGCTTGTCGCCACGGCGGTTGCCGATCAGCCAACCCGGCTGATCTGGAATGCAACCGCCAGCGCGCCCATCGGCTTCTACATAGTTGCTCCCGCCGATGCGCTCGAAGTTCCCGAACTCGTCGTCATCGCGCCGCCCGAACCGCTGCAGCGGTTCATGGTCGAGCGCGGCTATATCGGGCGGGGCGTGCCGCTGCTGAAGCGCGTCCTCGGCTTGCCGGGACAGCGCGTCTGCCGCAGCGGTGCGACGATCACCGTCGATAACGTCGAGATGGGCGATGCGCTGGAGCACGACCGCATGGGCCGCGATCTGCCGGTCTGGCAGGGCTGCCGCATCATCCGCGACGGCGAACTCTTCCTCATGAATTGGGACATCCGGGACAGCCTCGACGGCCGTTACTTCGGACCTGTTCCCGCCAGTTCCGTCATCGGCCGGGCGCTCCCGCTCTGGACCGATGAGGAAGGCGATGGCCGCTACGAATGGCGGGCGGCCACGCATTGAACCCACGCCAAATCCACCAACACAGGAGACACACCATGCCACAGATCGGTCAATTCGCGCGTGACGCATCCGGCTTCGCCGGTCAGCTCGTCACGCTCACCATGAAGCGCGATCTCGTCATCGTGCCCGCTGAACATTCCGATGCGGAGAATGCGCCGGACTATCGCGTCCATTACATTGAACATGACGGGCCGGAGGTCGGCGCTGCATGGAAACGCACCGGCGAAAAGGCTGGCGAATATCTCTCGGTGCTGCTCGACGATCCCGCCTTGCCGCAGCCGATCCGCGCCAATCTGTTCCGCGATGACGACACCGGCTCGTCATGGTCACTGCACTGGAGCCGCCCGCGGCCCCGCGAAGATCGGGACTGAGATCATGCGATCCCTCGCCCTTCTTCTCTTCACGGCCCTTCTGTCGGCTGGCAGCGGCTCGATGCCGGCCATGGCGCAGGTCACGCCGCAACCCGCGCCTGTTACCGCGCATCCCCATGCTGCTTTCATTGCAGAGGCGTCACAGCGTTTCAGCATTCCAGAGCAGTGGATTCGGGCCGTGCTGCGTGTGGAAAGCGCGGGCGATGTGCGCGCCATTTCATCGGCAGGCGCGATGGGACTGATGCAGGTCATGCCCGATACCTGGGCGGGCCTGCGCAGCCGCCATGGCCTCGGGCGCGATCCTTACGATCCGCGTGACAACATCCTCGCAGGTACGGCGTATCTGCGGGAGATGTGGGACCGCTATGGCAATGTCGCGGCCATGCTTGCCGCCTACAATGCCGGTCCCGGTCGCTATGACGAGCATCTGGCGACAGGTCGCACTTTGCCCGCAGAAACACGCGCCTATGTCGCCACGCTCGCACCTGTTCTCGGCAGTGCGACTGCGCCTGATGTGCCGACGATCGTGCCGCCGCCGCCACCGGATTGGCGCGAAGCCCCGCTCTTCGTTGCGCAATCCGGCGGCATTTCAGCGGCGGTTAATCAGCCATCGAGCGACATCCACGCAACCGCTTCTCTGCGCGATCCCGCCGTTCAGGAGCCGCAGGACAGCGGCATATTCGTGGCCCTTGCGAGCGATGGCGACAAGCCATGAGCATGGCGTTTACGCGCTCGTTCGGTCCATTTCCGGTGTGCAGTCAGGCTTGGGTGCGCCTGGCAGCATTCCCGGCAGGAAGGGCAAAAAGGGAAGGAAAGGCGGAGGGCAAGATAAAGGAAACCGGCACCCTGTCGGGGCGGTTTCTGGGCAAGCCCTTGTCTGCACACTGTTTTGGGACGCGGCGCACGGCACCATGCTTTTGGGCCTCGCGTGCCGCGATATGGCGCAAAGCCATGGCGTTGCTGGGTTTTGACCGGCACTCTAACCGAATATCGGCCGATTTTCCGCCGTCACGGCTTCGGATACGATGATGAGTGGCGACGACGAGAACCGCTTTCTCCCGAAGCCTGGCCGCATCAGGTCGGACGTGCCGAAGGCGGGCAAGGCGAAGAGCTTTCTGACGCAGGCAAAGAAGCTGGCGCGTCAGCATAGCAACCGCCCCGGCAGATCATCATCATTCGCATCACGGACCTACTCGTCGCCTTCATCTGGTTCGGCTGGAAAGAGTGGGAAGGCATCGCGGGCCGGCAAAGGTCCGGGCGTCAAGCGTGGCCGTGGTGCGGCCTTTGTCCGCGTCCGAACGCTGTCGGGCGGCTGGCGGCACAGTGCGGCCGGCGTGCGCCGCGTCGTCGTCAAGACCCGTTATGCCCAGAGCGCGTGGAAGAATGGCAAAGGGGCTGCCCATCTGCGCTACATCCAGCGCGACGGCACCTCGCGCGATGGCGAACGTGGCCAGCTCTATTCGGCGACCGAGGACCGCGCTGATGGAGATGCCTTCCTTGATCGCGGCAAGGATGATCGCCACCAGTTCCGCTTCATCGTCTCGCCCGAGGATGCCGCCGATCTTTCCGATCTCACCGACCACACCCGCGATCTGATGAGCCGCATCGAGGCCGACCTTGGCACGAAACTCGATTGGGTGGCGGTCAATCACCACAATACCGGCCATCCCCATGTCCATGTCATTGTTCGGGGGAAGGACGATCTGGGCGAGAACCTGGTTATCAATGGCGACTATCTCGCCAATGGTATTCGTGAGCGGGCGAGCGAACTGACCACGCTGGAACTCGGCCCCGTGACCGAGATCGAGCAGAGCCGCAAGCTGTCTGCCGAAATCGATCAGGACCGCTTCACGCGCATCGACCGCGCCATGACCGAGGAAGCCGAAGAAAGGTTCCTCGATCTGCGCCACGAACCGGCAGATGCACGCCGCCAGTTCAACCGCACACTTCGCCTGCGCCGTCTCGCCAAGCTGGAAAAGATGGGGCTGGCTACGGAACATGCACCCGGCGTCTGGGAGCTTGGCGCGAAGATGGAACCGGCGCTGCGTGAACTCGGTGAGCGCGGTGACATCATCCGCAACATGCACAAGGCGCTGAAGGCCGATGGGCAGGAACGTGATCCGATGACCTTCCAGCTTCACGATGCCGCACCCGCGGCGCCCATCACCGGCCGCGTCGTGGACAAATATCCCACCGACGAGATGGGCGAGAACCTGACGCTCGTGGTGGACGGCATCGACGGGCGAACACACCATCTTCCCGGCATTGATCCGGCCCGCGTCGAAGATGCCCGGATCGGCAGCATCGTGGAAGTCGGTCCCGCCGATACAGCACAACGTCCCTCTGATCGCACCATCGCTGCGATCTCGGAAAATGGTATCTACCGACCGAGCCGCCACCTCGAACAGGCGAAGTTCGAGGGACGTGTGCCGGGTGGCGATTATGAGGGCTATGTCGATGCCCATGTCCGGCGATTGGAATCGCTACGCCGGGCCGGGATTGCCGAGCGGATCGACGCCGACCAGTGGCACATCCCCGAAGACTTCGAGAGCCGCGCCACCGCCTATGATGCCGGTCGCAACCGGCAGGCCAGCATCCGTGTCGTCTCGACCTTCGATCTGGAAAAGCAGATTGGGTCCGATGGCGCGACCTGGCTCGACCGGCGATTGGTCACACCGGACGCCTCGGACCTTACCCCGGCAGGGTTCGGCCAGCAGGTGCGCGAGGCTATGGACCAGCGGCGTGAACACCATATCGCACAGGGCGATGCCACGCGGCAGCAGAATGGACGCATCCTCTATCGGCGCAACCTGCTCGCCAATCTGCGAGAAAGGGAAGTGGCCCGCGTCGGTGCGGAAATGGCCAGCAGCAAAGGCTTGCCGTTCCGGGCGGCTGCCGATGGCGAAAATATCAGCGGCAAGTTCACCGGGACCGCACATCTATCGAGCGGCAAGTTCGCCATTGTCGAAAAGAGCCACGAGTTCACTCTTGTCCCATGGCGGCCAGTGATCGACCGCCAGCTCGGCCGCGAGATTGCGGGCATCGTGCAGGGTGGATCGGTATCGTGGCAAATGGGGCGAACACGAGGGCTCGGGATTTGAGCCTTTGCCGATCTGGCACCTCGCAAATTGTTCTGTCGACATCGGCATCTGAAAGGGCCTGTCCGATGTGCCGCCGATAGTATCCGGCAACACGGCACCCCTGCTTTTCCTATTGCCGCTTTCGAAAACGTCTATTCTTTGATCGGCTCCGACTCTCTTGCCGATTGGAGCCTGTATGCGTGGTGGCCGAATACTCTGGGGCCAGATCATTGTCGTATTCACCATTGTCCTGGTGATGGTCTGGACTTCGACACAATGGGTGGCCTTCCGCCTTGGCTTTCAGCCCCAGCTCGGCAATCCATGGTTCGATGTTGCGGGATGGCCGGTCTATTATCCTCCGGCCTTCTTCTGGTGGTGGTTTTCCTATGACGCCTATGCGCCCGGTATTTTCACCGAGGGCGCGTTCATCGCCACGTCCGGGGCGTTGTTCGCTATCGCCGCCGCTTTTTTCATGTCGATCATCCGGGCGCGCGAGGCGCGCAACGTCGCCACCTACGGTTCGGCGCGATGGGCCGAAGACAAGGAAATCCATGCTGCCGGACTGCTCGGTCCCGATGGCGTGGTCCTTGGCAGGCACAGCAAGGACTATCTCCGGCACGACGGCCCCGAGCATGTCCTTTGTTTCGCGCCCACCCGATCAGGCAAAGGCGTCGGTCTCGTTGTGCCGACGCTGCTGACCTGGCCGGGAAGTTGCATCGTGCACGACATCAAGGGTGAGAACTGGAATCTGACGGCCGGCTTCCGGTCCCATCACGGCCGCGTCCTGCTGTTCGATCCGACCAATGTGCATTCCGCAGCTTACAACCCGCTGCTGGAAGTCCGTCAGGGGGAGTGGGAAGTCCGCGATGTCCAGAACATCGCGGATATTCTGGTCGATCCCGAGGGCAGTCTCGACAAGCGCAACCACTGGGAAAAGACCAGCCATTCGCTACTGGTCGGCGCCATCCTGCATGTACTCTATGCCGAGAAGGACAAGACGCTGGCCGGCGTCGCGAGTTTTCTGTCCGATCCCCGCCGTCCGGTCGAGGCAACCTTGCGCGCCATGATGGACACACCGCATCTGGGCGAAGCCGGTGTGCATCCCGTCATCGCTTCGTCGGCACGCGAGCTGTTGAACAAATCCGAGAACGAACGCTCCGGTGTGCTGTCCACGGCGATGTCCTTTCTCGGCCTCTACCGAGATCCGGTCGTGGCCCGCGTGACGGCCCGCTGCGACTGGCGCATTGCTGATCTGGTCGGAGCAAAAAAAACCGTCAGCCTCTACCTCGTCGTACCGCCCTCGGACATCAACCGGACCAAACCGCTGATCCGTCTGATCCTCAATCAGGTCGGGCGGCGGCTGACCGAGGAGCTGGAAACCACCGAAAAACGCCACCGTCTCCTGTTGATGCTGGACGAGTTCCCCGCGCTCGGGCGGCTTGATTTCTTTGAATCGGCGCTCGCCTTCATGGCCGGCTACGGCCTCAAAGCGTTCCTGATCGCGCAGTCGCTCAACCAGATCGAGCGGGCCTATGGACAGAACAACGCCATTCTCGACAACTGCCATGTGCGTGTCGCCTTTGCTGCCAATGATGAACGCACCGCCAAACGGATCAGTGATGCGCTCGGCACGGCGACAGAAATGCGCGATTCCACCAACTATGCCGGTCATCGCCTCGCGCCATGGCTCGGGCATCTCATGGTTTCACGGCAGGAAACGGCGCGGCCACTCCTGACGCCCGGCGAAATCATGCAGCTTCCGCCAACCGACGAGATCGTCATGGTGGCGGGCGTGCCGCCGATCCGCGCGGCTAAGGCGCGCTATTACGCCGATACGCGGTTTCAGGAACGGGTGTTGCCGCCGCCCGATCTGCGCAAGCCGTCGGTGAAGATGGTAACATCGGCGCCAGACGACTGGACGAGCCGTGTTGTTGCGGCCGCGGCCGGCCACGGCCCCACGTCGAACACGTCCGACGACGATCCTGCCAATGCCGGTATCCGTCGTGAGCCGGAGCTTCCCGAGCATGAGGAAATCATCCCGCCACCACCGCCGCCATCGCAGGAGTTTGATTTTCTCGATGATGAGCCCGACGTCGATGCCGCCAAAGCCCGCGCCATGCGTCAGCGGATGCGCATGGTCGCGCGGCAGGCGTCACTCGACCCAAATGACGGCATCGAGCTTTGAGAAGGAAGACAGGCATGACGAGTCGCACCCGCATGAATGTCTACTTCTCCTCGGATCTGCTGAAGCAGGTCGAGGGTCTGGCGCTGCGTCGCAATGTTTCAAAATCCGCAGTGATCGAGGCTGCGGTCGCATCCTTCCTGTCCGGTGACACGACCGAACGGCTAGAAGCCGCAATGTCGCGACGCCTGGATAAGCTTGGCCGCCAGTTCGATATGCTGGACGAAGATGTCGCCATCCTCGGCGAGACGCTTTCGCTGTTCGTACAATTCTGGCTCACCATGACGCCGCCGCTGTCAGATAGCGCGAAACAATCGGCGCGCATCAAGGGCAACGAGCGCTTCGAAGGCTTCATGCAGACGCTGGGCAAGCGCCTGGCTTCCGGCGACAGGTTCCTGAAAGAGTTGTCGCGGGATATGGATTCGCTTCCCGATCTTTCGTCGCAAGGCCAGTCTGAAGCCGATGGAAACCAGCCCTGAACGTTCGATCCATCCGATTTGCCGCCGTCAGCCGCCGATGCCCGCACGCGCACAAACATCTGTTGAAACGGCCCTAAATCAGGTTCTTTTAATCGACCCCAATCCGGGGTCCGTCTTTTGCGCGTCCCGCCATGAACGGGGCCGCCATGACCGCATCACATCAGAAACCCGAGACGATTGCGCGTGGTGCGCGGATGCTGCGCACCGCGCTCGGGGCATCGATTGCCCGGTTTCTGGAAGATCCCGGTGTGGTCGAGGTGATGCTGAATCCCGATGGCCGCATCTGGGTGGATCGGCTCTCCGAAGGTCTGGCCGATACGGGAGAGAGGCTGTCTGCGGCTGATGGCGAGCGGATCGTCAGGCTGGTCGCCCATCATGTTGGCGTCGAAGTTCATACCCGAAGTCCGCGTGTATCGGCCGAACTGCCTGAGACCGGAGAGCGCTTCGAAGGGTTGCTGCCGCCTGTCGTCACGGCGCCGACCTTTGCCATCCGCAAGCCCGCCGTCGCGGTGTTCACGCTCGACGACTATGTAAACGCCGGGATCATGACCAGCCATCAGGCCGAGGTGTTGCGCCTGAACGTCGCCACGCGGGCCAATATCCTCGTCGCGGGCGGCACCTCCACTGGCAAGACCACGCTGACCAACGCGCTGCTGGCAGAAGTCGCCAAGACTTCGGATCGCGTCGTGATCATTGAAGACACGCGCGAACTGCAATGCGCCGCGCCCAATCTGGTCGCGATGCGCACCAAAGATGGCGTGGCGACGCTCTCCGATCTGGTGCGTTCGTCGCTACGCCTGCGCCCGGATCGCATCCCGGTCGGCGAGGTGCGCGGGTCCGAAGCTCTCGACCTCCTTAAAGCCTGGGGCACCGGCCATCCGGGCGGGATCGGCACCATCCATGCCGGTTCCGGCATTGGCGCGCTGCGACGCCTCGAGCAGCTCATCCAGGAAGCCGTCGTCACCGTCCCGCGCGCCCTGATCGCCGAGACCATCGACCTTGTCGCCGTTCTTGCCGGACGTGGATCGTCCCGCCGCCTGGTCGAACTCGCCCGCGTCGATGGGCTGGGAGCGGACGGCGACTACGCCATCACGCATCCCATTACTTTGGCAACCACCCCGAAAGGAAACCCTTCATGATCCGCACGATTTCACGCGGCTGCCGCATCATGGCAACCGCCGCTGCCACTGTTTCCATCAGTCTGATGCTGGCGCCTGCCGCACACGCCTCCGGCTCCTCCATGCCCTGGGAGGCCCCGCTTCAGTCGATCCTCCAGTCGATAGAAGGTCCTGTCGCCAAGATCATCGCCGTCATCGTCATCATCGCCACCGGCCTGGCGTTGGCCTTTGGCGATACCTCCGGCGGCTTCCGCCGCCTGATCCAGATCGTCTTCGGCCTGTCCATCGCCTTCGCTGCGTCGAGCTTCTTCCTGTCGTTCTTCTCGTTCGGCGGCGGGGCGCTCATCTGATGGCGGGCGGGTTTGAACAGCTCGATGCGGTGCCGGGCTTCTCCATCCCGGTTCACCGGGCGCTGACCGAGCATATCCTGCTCGGCGGCGCACCGCGTTCGATTGCCATCGTCAACGGCACGCTGGCCGGCGCCGTCGGCCTCGGCCTTCGTCTCTGGCTGGTTGGCATCGCCATCTGGGCGGTCGGACATTTCCTCGCGGTATGGGCTGCCAAACGCGATCCGCTTTTTGTCGAGGTGGGCCGCAGGCATCTGCGCATCCCCGGTCATCTGTCGGTGTGAAGGCGCGCCCATGATGAACCTCACCGAATATCGCCGTACCGCCACCCGCCTCGCGGATTTCCTGCCCTGGGCCGCGCTCGTTGGCTCGGGCGTCGTGCTGAACAAGGACGGCAGTTTCCAGAGGACAGCGAAGTTTCGCGGGCCGGATCTGGATTCCGCTGTCGCCGCCGAGCTGGTCGCGGTCGCCGGGCGCATCAACAACGCCGTGCGCCGCCTCGGCTCCGGCTGGTCGATCTTTGTTGAGGCTCAACGAAGCGAAGCCGCGATCTATCCCGGCAGCCAATTTCCTGATCCGGCTTCCGCTCTGGTCGATGCCGAGCGCAAGGCTGCCTTTGAGGAAGCGGGCACGCATTTCGTGTCAGGTTACTTCCTGACCTTCCTCTGGCTGCCACCCGCCGAAGATGCAGCTCGCGCCGAGACCTGGCTCTACGAGGGCCGTGAGCAATCCGGCGTCAATCCATGGGAGCTGATGCGCGGCTTCATCGACCGCACCGACCGCGTGCTGGCGCTGCTCGACGGCTTCATGCCCGAATGCCACTGGATCGATGACGCGGGCACGCTGACCTATCTCCATTCCACGATTTCCACGAACCGCCATCGTGTCCGCGTACCCGAAGTGCCCATGCACCTCGATGCGCTGCTGGCCGATCAGCCGCTGACTGGCGGTCTGGAACCGCGCCTTGGTGACAAGCATCTGCGCGTCCTGACCATTATCGGCTTTCCGACAGCGACCACGCCCGGCCTGCTCGACGAGATGAACCGGCTCGCGTTCCCGTATCGCTGGTCCACCCGCGCCATCCTGATGGACAAGACGGACGCGACGAAACTCCTCACCAAAATCCGCCGTCAATGGTTCGCCAAGAGAAAATCCATCGCCGCGATCCTCAAGGAGGTGATGACCAACGAGCAATCGGCGCTGGTGGACACCGATGCGTCCAACAAGGCGCTCGATGCCGACATGGCCTTGCAGGAACTGGGCGCTGACGTCGCCGGCATGGCCTATGTCACAGCAACCGTCACCGTCTGGGACGCCGACCCCCGTATCGCCGACGAGAAGCTGCGTCTGGTCGAGAAGATCATTCAGGGCCGTGACTTCACGGCCATGCCGGAAACTGTCAATGCCGTCGATGCCTGGCTAGGCTCGATCCCCGGACATGCCTACGCCAATGTCCGGCAGCCGCCGATCTCGACGCTCAACCTCGCCCACATGATCCCTCTATCGGCCGTGTGGGCGGGGCCGGAACGGAACGAACATCTCGGAGCGCCCCCCTTGCTGTACGGCAAGACCGAAGGTTCGACTCCGTTCCGGCTTTCCCTTCATGTCGGCGACGTGGGCCATACCCTCGTCGTCGGCCCGACCGGCGCGGGCAAGTCCGTGCTGCTGGCGCTGATGGCGTTGCAATTTCGCCGCTATGATCGCAGCCAGATTTTCGCTTTCGATTTCGGGGGATCGATCCGGGCATCCGCGCTCGCCATGGGGGGCGACTGGCATGATCTCGGCGGTGGGTTGACCGAGGGATCGGAGGTTTCCGTTTCCCTGCAACCGCTGGCGCAGATCGATGATGCCTATGAGCGGTCATGGGCCGCTGACTGGATCGCCGCGATCCTGATGCGTGAAGGCATGACCATCACGCCGGAGGTGAAGGAGCACATCTGGACGGCACTGACATCGCTGGCATCCGCCCCGGCGGGGGAACGGACCATCACCGGCCTTGCCGTGCTGCTGCAATCCAACGATCTGAAACAGGCGTTGCGCCCATACTGCATTGGCGGCGCCTATGGCCGGTTGCTCGACGCCGAGGCCGAACATCTCGGATCAGCCGATGTACAGGCCTTCGAGATCGAGGGGCTGGTCGGCACTGGGGCTGCGCCTGCCGTCCTGTCCTATCTGTTTCATCGGATCGGCGACCGGCTCGACGGTCGGCCAACCCTGCTCATCATCGACGAAGGCTGGCTGGCGCTCGATGATGAGGGGTTCGCCAATCAGCTCCGCGAATGGCTGAAGACACTCAGGAAGAAGAACGCTTCCGTCATCTTCGCCACGCAGTCGCTCTCGGACATTGACGGCAGCAATATCGCGCCCGCCATCATCGAAAGCTGCCCGACGCGGCTGCTTCTCCCGAATGAACGCGCCATCGAGCCGCAGATCACGGCAATCTACCGCCGCTTCGGCCTCAATGACCGGCAAATCGAGATCCTCGCGCGGGCCACGCCCAAGCGGGACTACTACTGCCAATCGCGGCGCGGCAATCGCCTGTTCGAGCTTGGCCTCAGCGAAGTCGGTCTCGCGCTCTGCGCCGCATCATCCAAATCCGATCAGACCCGTATCGCCGAACTCGTCGCCGAGCATGGGCAGGACGGTTTTCTCGCGGCCTGGCTGCGCGATCGCGGCGTCGAATGGGCCGTCGATCTGATCCCGAACCTTACCAATCTTGTCGAACGGACAGAGCCTGCTCGGCCGGTCGCGCCGGATCAAATCCATCCAGATGACAGCCAAGAAAAGGAGACCCTGCCATGATCCGTATCCCCGTTTCCCGATATGTCAGTGCATCCGTGCTGGCGCTGACGCTCGCCATGCCTGTTGCACTGTCGCCCATGCTGACAAGCCCCGCTCACGCTTTTGGCTTCGGCCGCATCGTCTATGATCCGACCAACTATGCCCAGAACCTTCTAACCGCCGCCCGTACGCTGGAGCAGATCAACCACCAGATCACCTCGCTTCAGAATGAAGCGCAGATGCTCATCAATCAGGCGAAGAATCTTGCCAATCTGCCGTATTCCTCGCTCCAGACTTTGCAGCAGAACGTCCAGCGCACGCAGCAGCTTCTGGCTCAGGCGCAGAACATTGCCTTCGACGTGCAGAACGTCGACCAGGTGTTCCAACAGAAATACGGCAAGGTTTCGCTGTCCGCGACCGACGCCCAGCTCGTCGCCGATGCGCGGTCCCGCTGGCAGAATACGGTCGGCGGCTTGCAGGACGCCATGCGCGTGCAGGCCGGTGTCGTCGGAAATATTGACACCAACCGCGCTGAAATGTCCGCCCTTGTCGGGCAGAGCCAGAACGCGACCGGCGCGTTGCAGGCGACACAGGCGGGCAATCAGCTTCTCGCGCTCCAGTCGCAGCAGCTTTCCGACCTGATCGCGCTGATGTCCGCCAATGGTCGCTCCGAAGCCCTGATCGAGGCCGAGCGTGCCACCGCCGCCGAACAGGGCCGCATCCTGCGCGAGCGCTTTCTGACGCCGGGATCGGGCTATCAGCCTGGCAATGCCCGGATGTTCGGCAACGGCAACAACTGACCGGACAGGAGGGGCGCGACATGGACGGCAAGATGCTGGCGCGGCTGGGCGCGATCATATTCGTGGCCATCGCCATCACCGCGACGGTGATCGAAATGACACGCGAGGACGAACCAGCCCAGCCCCGTCCGGCCCCGGCGCTTCAGGCGCCTGCCGATCCACTGCGCCAGAGCCTGCGCCACTGCCAGCAACTTGGCGAGGCAGCCGTGAACGATCCCGACTGCCTCGCCATCTGGGCCGAGAACCGCGACCGGTTCCTCGGCCGGACGCCGGTGCCCGCCGCCCCGCATCAGAACGGGGGTCAGTGAACCATGGGCGGCACCGGCGTCATCGACAATTTCCTGGGCGTCTTCACCAGCTATATCGACAGCGGCTTCGGCCTGCTTGGCGGCGAGGTCGCCTTCATCGCCACCACGCTAATCGTCATCGACGTGACGCTGGCCGCACTCTTCTGGTCCTGGGGTGCGGATGACGACATCATCGCACGCCTCGTCAAGAAGACGCTTTTTGTCGGTGTCTTCGCATACCTGATCGGCAACTGGAACAATCTCGCCCAGATCATCTTCGACAGCTTCGCTGGTCTTGGCCTGAAAGGTTCGGGCACCAGCTTTTCCGCCGCCGATCTACTGCGGCCCGGCAAGGTGGCGCAGACCGGCCTCGATGCCGGTCGCCCGCTGCTCGAATCCATCTCGGATATGATGGGCTACTGGTCCTTCTTCGAGAACTTCATCCAGATCGCCTGCCTGATGTTCGCCTGGGCGCTGGTGCTGCTCGCCTTCTTCATTCTCGCCGTGCAGCTCTTTGTCACCCTGATTGAGTTCAAGCTGACCACGCTGGCCGGTTTTGTGCTGATCCCCTTTGGTCTCTTCGGCAAGACTGCCTTCATTGCCGAGCGCGTTCTTGGCAATGTCGTTTCCTCCGGCATCAAGGTGCTGGTCCTGGCCGTCATCATCGGCATCGGATCAACCCTATTTAGCCAATTCACGGCAGGCTTCGGCGGCGTGACGCCGACCATCGACGACGCCATGGCGATCGTGCTGGCCGCCCTTTCCCTTCTCGGCCTCGGCATCTTCGGTCCTGGCATCGCGTCCGGTCTGGTTTCTGGCGGCCCGCAGCTTGGCGCAGGTGCGGCTGTTGGAACCGGCCTTGCCGCTGGCGGCATGATGCTTGCCGGCGGCGCTGCCGCAGGCATGGCCGCGAAGGGAGGGACAGCGGCGCTGTCGGGTGGAGCTGCGGCTGTCCGTGGTGGTGCTGCCGCCGCAGGTGCGGCGAGCGCCGCCTACAGTGTCGGCTCGCTTGGCCAGTCCGGCGCTGCCGGTGTTGCCTCCGGTCTGGGCGGTGTTGCCCGTGCCGCAGGCTCTGCTGCCGCATCGCCCCTGAAGCGCGCCGCCTCGAAGGCATCGGAAAGCGTCACGTCCAGCTTTTCCGATGGAGCGCGTGCCGGCTTCGGCGTCACTGGTGGCTCTTCCACGGCTGGAACTGTCGGAGGTGCCAGCGAGGCCGCGAGTGCTGGCCCATCGCCCGCCGCGCAGGCTGGCGGCTCTCCGGCATGGGCAAAGCAGATGCAGCGCAAGCAGACACTCAGTCACGGCACGTCGATGGCCGCCCATGCCGTGCGCGCTGGCGACAGCCATGGCGGCGGCTCCTCCATCAATCTTTCTGAAAGTGACCGCTCATGAACATCTTCAAACGTCCATCGGCCCATTACGGCAAATCGCCCGAACCCGAGACGCCCTATCAGAAAGCTGCCCAGGCCTGGGACGAGCGTATCGGTTCGGCTCGCGTGCAGGCTAAGAACTGGCGCATCATGGCCTTCGGCTCACTGATCCTCTCGGCCGGTTTCGCCTCTGCTCTGGTCTGGCAATCGGCGCGCGGGACGGTCGTGCCCTGGGTGGTGCAGGTCGATAATCTCGGCCAGGCCCAGGCCATCACCGCAGCCACGGCCGATTACCGCCCGACCGATCCGCAGATCGCCTTCCATCTTGGCCGTTTCATCGAGCAGACGCGCTCGATCCCGGCGGATGCCATCATCGTGCGCCAGAACTGGCTGCGCGCCTATGAGTTCACCACAGATAGGGGAGCGGCCGCGCTCAACGACTATGCCCGCGCCAACGATCCGTTCACCCGTGTCGGCCGCCAGCAGATCGCAGTCGAAGTTTCCAGCGTCATCCGCGCCTCGAACGACAGTTTCCGCGTCGCCTGGACCGAGCGCCATTACGAGAACGGGCAGCTTTCCACGACCGAGCGCTGGACCGCGATCCTGACCATCGTGATCCAGACCCCGCGCGATGCCGAGCGTCTGCGCGCCAATCCGCTCGGCATCTACGTCAATGCAATTTCATGGTCGCGGGAGATGAGCCAATGACCATCGCGTCTTCCCGCAATTCCGCCTTGCCGGTTTTCCGTAAACCCGCCTTCGCGGCTTTGTTGCTTTCGGCCACCATGCTCGCCGGCTGCGCCACCAACAAAGCGCCGCAGTTCAGCTATGATGCCGATGTGCCGGCGTTGCCCGTCGTGCCGACCGCTGTCACGGATGACCGGCCTCGGCCGCTTCACACGCCGCCGGCCTGGACGGTCGCACGCGGCGGCACTGCTGCCGGAACACCGGCAGGCCGCGTCGAGAACGCCAATGCCGCCGCCCGCGTCGAGCCGCGCCGCGAGGGTTACTATAACGCCATCCAGATCTATCCCTGGTCGGAAGGCGCGCTCTATCAGGTCTATGCAGCACCAGGACAGATCACCAATGTAGCGCTGGAGCCGGGCGAAAGCCTGACCGGCGCGGGACCAATCGCGGCGGGAGACACCGCCCGCTGGATCATTGGCGATACCGAGAGCGGGAGCGGTACGTCGCGCCGGGTCCATATTCTCGTCAAACCATCCCGATCCGACATCTCAACCAATCTCGTGGTGACGACCGATCGGCGCACCTACATGATCGAGCTGCGCGCCCGTGAGGCGCTCTACATGCCGTCCGTATCCTGGTCTTATCCGGCGCTGCCTGCCGGTCAGCGCCAGACCGTTCCGGCAGCACCCATCATCCCGGTCGAGGCGGCACGCAACTATCGTTACAGCCTGACTGGAGATACGCCGCCATGGCGGCCGATTTCCGTCTTCGATGATGGCCGCCGTGTCTATGTCGTTTTCCCGCGCGGCATCGTGCAGGGAGAGATGCCACCGATTTTCGTCATCGGTTCCGAGGGCGAGACCCAGATCGTCAATTCCCGTGTTCACCAGAACATCTTGATCGTCGATCGGCTGTTCGGAGCGGCTGAGCTGCGTCTTGGTAGCGGCAAGCAGCAGCAGACGGTCAGGATCGTTCGCATCGAGCAAAGACAAGCTGCCCAGCCCGCTAAAGCCGGAGAGCAACCGTCATGAGTGAAGAGGCTACCACCAACCCAACGCCGATGCGTCTGCGTGCCGAGCCGCCGCGCGTCACGCGCCTGTCGCGCAAGATGCTGGCCGGTGCCGGAGCTGTTGCGCTCCTCGGCATCGGCGGGGCGCTGATCTATGCGCTCCAGACGCGCGATATGAGCGGAAACGGTGAAGAACTCTATTCGACCGAGAACCGCGCCACGGCAGATGGACTGGCAGGTCTGCCGAAGGATTATACCGGGCCGGTCCTGGGGCCGGCATTGCCGGGCGATCTCGGTGGCCCGATCCTGGATGCCCAGAACCGGGGTCAGCCCGTCACGCCGCCCGCCATGGCGACGCCTGCCCGCGATCCTGCCGAAGAGCGCCGGCTTGCCGAGGAAGAAGCCGCACGTCTTAGCACCGTGTTCTTCCAGTCCGGGCCAAGAGTGGCGACGACAGCTGGCTCAACGATTCCGGGGCTTGTGGGGCCGGACCTTGGTGCCCAACCTGAAACGCAGGACCGGCACACAGCTTTCCTCAATGGTCCTGTGGATCGGCAGACCGTTGCCATGGATCGGATCATGGCGCCTGCCTCGCCCTACATCCTGCAGGCCGGGGCAGTGATTCCGGCGGCGATGATTACCGGCATCCGCTCTGATCTGCCGGGGCAGATCACCGCGCAGGTGACGGAGAGTGTCTATGACAGTCCGACCGGCAGTCTGCTGCTGATCCCGCAAGGAACCCGCATCATCGGCCAGTATGATGCGGGCGTGCAATTCGGTCAGCGCCGCGTGCTGCTGGTCTGGAACCGCCTGATCCTGCCCAACGGCCGCTCCATCGTGCTGGAGCGCCAGCCCGGTGCGGACGCTTCCGGCAATGCCGGGCTGGAAGATGGCGTTGATTACCACTGGTGGGATCTGATGAAAGCGGCGGGGCTGTCCACGCTGCTCGGCATCGGCACGGAACTGGCGACCGACGACGAGGATCGCCTGATCCGCGCCATCCGCGACGGAGCGCAGGATACCATCAATCAGGCCGGGCAACAGATCGTCCAGCGCCAGTTGCAGGTCGCGCCGACCCTGACGATCCGGCCGGGCTACCCGGTCAGGGTCATCGTTACCCGCGATCTCGTACTCGAACCTTACAGGAACTGACCATGACGAAGCTGAAACTCGGCCCCCTCATCGAAGACAAGCCCGTGAAGGTGACGGTGGAACTGCCGGGGCCGCTGCACCGCGATCTTGCCGCCTATGCCGAAGTGCTGGCTCGCGAAACCGGCCAGCCCGCTGCCGATCCTGTCAGGCTGATTGTGCCGATGCTGGAACGGTTCATTGCGACAGATCGGGGCTTTGCCAGCGCCAGAAGATCTCGCTCATGAGGTGCCGCGCGAGTCATGGCGCGTCGCGGCGATGATTTCCATCAACGTATCGACGGCCTTTCGTGTCGCATCCCATTTGGCGGACTGGTCCATTTCCCGGTTCTGAAGGGTGAGGCTCACCGCGCCGTGTACCGTTGACCAGAACATGAAGCTGTAGCGCCTCAGATCCATGCCGGGCAAAAAGCCTTGGCCCTGAGAGCAGCGAAGTCCCGTCAGCAATAGATTTAGTATCTGTCTTCCAGCTTCGCCCGACCATGGATCATCGCTGACTCCGAGCCGTGGCGGCGGTGTGAACATCAGCCGGTACAGCGTGGGGTTTTCCAGGGCAAAGCGGACATAGGCATAGCTGCCATCACGCAAATAGCCGAATGGATTGCCGCGCATCTGCTGGAAGACGGCCAGCTTTTCTCTGTAGAGCTGGTTGAAACCTTCGTCCCGAACGGCGCGCAATAAGGCGCTTTTGTTGCGGAAATGGCCGTAAAGCGCTGGCGCTGTGCATCCGATGGCATGCGCGACCGCAGTCAGCGGTACGTCGAGGTCGCCACGCTCCGACAGCAGCCGGATCGTTGCGTCGATTGTACGACGAGCAATATCAAGTTCTTGCTCTTTCCGGGGACGGGCCATTCCGATGCCTGTTGCAACTTGTCGTGAAAACTAAACGACATTTACTTTTTTCGTTGACGGGCCGGAAGTCAAGAAGCAGCATTCGGTAACTGAACGTCGTTTAGTTTGAGGATGTGCGGAGAGCCGATGAACGCACATAGATCGATTTTCGCGTTGATGATGGCGGGGTGCCCGTCAGAAACCGAACGCTGTTTCGGATGATGCACCATGGCTGTGATCGGGAACAATCAGACCTCGCCTGATGATAGCCTCACGAAGGTCGTTGAGGGGAAACCTGGCACATCTGCGGTCCGGCTGAACCAGTTGCGATATTTTGTTGCCGCCGTCGATTATGGGAGTTTTCGCAAGGCTGCTGCCGCGCTTTCGGTGCAGGAATCCTCCATCAGCCGACGAATCCGTGATCTCGAAGATGAACTCGGGGCGTCGCTTTTTATGCGAAATGCTGGCGGGGTGCGGTTGACCGTTGCCGGGCGGGAATTCCTGCGCAACGCTCGCCATGCTCTTCGCCAGATCGATATCGGGGTGACAAAGGTGGCAGCGGTTGGCCGGGCGGAGCAAGGGCTGATCAAGGTCGGGATATTCTCGTCCCTCGCATCCGGTTTTCTGTTCGATTTGCTTCGAGATTTTGGGTCACGCCATCCGAAGGTGCAGGTCGACATTATTGATGGAAATTCGCCCGAGCATGTCGCCGCTGTCCGCAAGCTTTATCTGGACGTCGCATTCATCACGGGAACGACAGCATGGGACGGATGCGAGACGGAGCATATGTGGTGCGAAAAGGTTTACGTGGTGCTGCCTGATGAACATCCTTTGGCGGGCAAGCCCGAACTTGGATGGGCCGATTTGGCTTCCGAGCGGTTCATCGTGAGCGATGTCGCGCCGGGACAAGAGATCCACGACTATTTGGTCGCTCACCTTGCTGGTCTCGGCCGCCACCTCGATATTCAGTCTCAGCAGGTCGGCCGCGACAATATCCTATCTCTGGTCGCTCTCGGTCGGGGCCTCACTCTGACGAGTGAAGCGACGACCGTCGCGCAGTTTCCGGGGGTCGTTTATCGGAAGCTTGCCGGTGAGGTGCTGCCGTTCAGCATGGTCTGGTCCGCGCAAAACGACAATCCAGCATGTCGGCGGTTATTAAGCTTGGCCCGGTCGATGGCGGGACCGGCCGGGAGAAAGTAGGATTTGTCGGCACATGCGATTGTGCCGACGTGTAAGGCTACCCCAAGTTGCGCCCATCGGCTATTCCAGCGACTTTTCGATGAAGCCGAGCGTATTGGCGTTCTCGACCAAGGTTCGCACCTTGGAGCGCTCGAGTCCTTCAGGCACTTCCGCCTCGATCTCGAGCCTGAGTTTCACCTGACTGCCCGGAAGCGTGGTGAGCTGTTCGACGATCGCCTCTACAATCTGGTGGATGTCCCGGGCCGGACGATCCGGCGAGATCATCACGGTGCCGGAAAACCGCGTCGGCTTCTTTTCCGGCGCAGGCGTGGTCGGCGCGTCGTCCATTGGCGGCCCATCGGGCCCCGGCGTGCCACCACCCGGCCCCGAGGCTGTGTCGCCCGATCCAGGCTGCACCGGCGCCGGGCGGTGGGCTTCGGCCACCTCCGGTGTCACGATGACGCTGTCGCTGTCGATCACGACCGCGGCGCTGGCCGCCCGCTCGATCGCCAGCCCCAGATAGGTGCCGGCCCCCTCCTCCCATCGCTCGGCATAGGCGAACGGACCGGGCAGCATGCCACTCACCGCCGCCTGCACCGCCTTGACCAGTACGTCCTGGCCCTTGAGACGCGGCAGGTAGATGTAGCGGTTGAGATATTCCCGCAGGTCCTTGAGCGACAAATGCGGCTTGTCGTTCCAGATGTATTTCTGCAGGTCTCGGTCGAGGCGCGACGGCCCCAATTCCGTCAGCAGGCCCTCCTCGGCCACCAGCTTCTTGCTCGCCCGGGCCAGCAGCCCGTCCTGCGCCGGAATCTTGCCCGACACCCATTCCCAATCCGCCTGTGCGCTTTCCTGGGCGGGATAGTGCAGATAGCACCACGCCTCTTTCAGGCGCGTCTTCATCGTCTCGTTCGCCTCGACCAGCTTCGCCTTGGCCAGCGCACTGTCGCTCTGGGTGAGGTTCAGCCGCTCGGTGTCGCGCACGATCTCGCCCCACGCCAGGGACGCGCGCACGGCGTCTTTCAGATGATCTGAGCTGGCGGGCCTCCGCAGCGATGAACACCAGCATGTTGCGGTAGACGCGCGGCGTGCTGCCGCGCTGAGTGAGGATGTCCTTCGCCTCGACCAGCGCGTCCGAACCGTCGCGCCCGTTATGCGAATGCTGGACCCCCAGCACAACGACACGCACGCCGCCCGCCTCATCGGGGACTTCGGCTGACGAGGCCGGCGCGACCTGAACCGCGTCGAAATGCCCGCGATCGGCAAGCCCGTTCACGTATTTTCCGAGTTCGCTGTCGATCATCACATCGACCAGTGCCGCCTCGATCTGCGCCGCCTTGTCCGCTGCGATACGGTTAAGGCTCGCCGACATCGAGTACCAATAGCGGCCCAGATCGGCGTGCATGAACTTGGCCTGATTGGTCAGCCGGCGCAGCGCATCGCCGAAGATCGCCGGACGCTCGCCCGGCTGCACGACACCGAGATTGATCTGTTTGTCGTCGAGTCCGGTGTTCTGCTGCTGATGCGTCGGCGCCGTACCCATGAAGATCGCGCGGGCGACGCGGCGCGTCGCCGAATAGCGGTTAAGGTTGGGCGCCGATTGATCGACCTTGTACGGGGTGGAGGCCGTGCCATCGACGTCGCCGGCGATAATCGACTGCCAGGTCACGTCGAGATAATGGAGCAGTTCCGGCTCCACGCGCGGCGAACTCACCGCCACGCTGCCCGGCATGATCATCACTGACGGGTCTGCGTTCATCCAAAGTTCGTGGATCGCCTGCGCCATCAGGCGCAGGACGCCGCGCGTGCGCTGGAACTTCTCAAGCGAACCCCAGCTCGTATAGAGCTGGTCGAACAGCTCGGGATGGATCGGATAGGCCTTCTCCAGCTTGCGCCGATAATCCTCATCCGCGCAGCCTTGCGGGAAATCGTTGGCGTTTTCCCGGTACAGCTTGGCGAACTGCTTCAGCGTGTTGTCGCGATGATGGAACTTGTCGCCGGGGATTTCCTTGAACAGCCGCCGCCGGACGATCTCATAGCTCTCTTCCTGGCTCGCCGGCCGCCACGAGGATTCCACGCGGCTGAAGGTCTGCTTGAGGCGCGCGAGCGCCTCCTGGCCGCCTTCGCCGCCCACCTCGATCTGAGACGCCGGCAAGGAGGCGACCAGCAGCGTGCCGGGGCTGGCCTTAACCGCCTCGGTCAGCGACTGAACGAACGACAGGTTCGCATCGAACGAGCCGGACGGCAGGCCCTCGACCTTGTATATCTGGCGCAGATAGGCGACCCATTCATCGATCAGGATCAGGCACGGCGCATATTTCTTGAAGAGCGCCTCCAGAAGGTTGGAGCCTGGCGCAATGCCGCTGGCGTCATTTTCCGCCACCATGGCGAAGGCGTCTGCGCCGCCGAGCTGCCAGGCGAGTTCGCCCCAGGTCGTGCGGATCTTCAGGTCGCCTTCCGCGTGGAGCACGTCCTGCGGTCCTCGCGACGTGCCGACCAGGACCGCCCGATTGACGGCCTTCGGCACGGTCAGGCCGAGCTTGTCCAGCAACTGATCGAGGCCCGACAGGTCCTGCACCGGCGTCGGCCCGGCCATGTGATAGAGGGCCAGCATCGAGTGGGTCTTGCCGCCGCCGAAGTTGGTCTGCAGCTCGACGACCGGATCGCCCCCGCTGCCGGACAGCCGCTTGGCCGCGCCGATCAGCAGCGTGCTCAACCCTTCCGTCAGATAGGTGCGGCTGAAGAACTGGCGCGGATCGCGATATTCCGGCGGCGCGCTTCCCGAATGCACCTTGGCGAGGTCGGCCGCGAACTCTGCCTGCTGGAACTCACCGGTGGCGACATCCTGGTGCGGCTCGACCACCTCGCGCCACGGCAAGAGGCCGGCCACGGTATCGACCGAAATTTCGAGGCGCTGGGTCTTCCGGCGTTCCTCATTGCGCGCCAGCTCGGTGAACTTGGTGCGCAGGATGGTGTCGCGCATCTTGCCGAGCTGCTCGGCCGTTTCCCCCGCGCTGATCGCCTCCATCAGCCGACGCATGGAATCGAGCGCGCGCTCGGCGTCGTCATAGGTGAAAGTCTCATTGTGCGACAGCTTGTTGCGCACGTCGCCCAGTTCGTTGACCAGCGAGCGCTCCGCACGGCCAAGAACGGTCTTGAACGCCTCAGCCCAGAACCGATCCATCGCGTTGAACAGCGCGGCCTGATCCCAGCCGACCTCGCCGTTGCTGTTCGGGCGCAGGTTCGGCAGCTTCTCCAGAACCTGGACCTGCCAGTGCCCCTTGAGGGAGGTCTCCAGCCTCTTTTCGACGAAGGGGATCAGCGCCGACGGCAGCAGCTCCATCCCCTCAAACACATATTGGCGCGTACTTTTTGCCACGTCCCGTTCCCCCTTAAATATCCAACCGGATCTGACGATCGCCGCTTGTGTCGTGAATGGCCGCCGCGGCCTTTGTCAGCTCGGTCCAGTCGGCGATCAGGGCGTTGTAAGCCGTGGCCTCCTTGGCATCCTTCCGCTTGTTAGCGCTGATGTCGTAAAGGCAGTAGGCGAGATCCTTCACGGCCTCGGCCTGGGTGTTGATCTTCTTCATCAGGACGGCGGTGTCGTGGGAGATGCCGTCCTTCTCGTGCAGGCGGACCAGGTGCTGGAGGCATTCCCACACCGTCAGGTGGCCATCACTTTCCGGCTCCCAATCCCCGGCGAGTTCGTCGCGAGAGAGAATACGGACCTTGCCGGCGGCGCTTTCGACGATACCGGCGTGCTTGACGCTATCGACAGAGATACCGCGCGCGGTGGCGATGCTGTTGGCCGTACCGTATTCGCCCTTGCCCATGCCATTCTGCTCAAACCAGGTGATGGCGAACCGCGTGTCCGCGTCGAACTCGCCCTGGATGCCGCCGAGATATTCATCCAGTTCCCGGTTGATGAGCTGAAGTGCAGTTTTCACGCTCATCGGGCTGTCGTCGGATTCCAGCACGGCCTTGTAGCGCGAGAACACACCCATCCCGGGGCCGATGGCCGACTGCGGCATGTCTGCCGGCGCAATATTGGCAGCCTGAAGCTCGGCGATCGCCGGCGGCAGCTCGCGTTTCAAAGCACGGATGAATTCGGCACGTGAGATGATTTCGGCCGTGGCTTCCTTCTTTCGGCACACGAGAACGACCGAATTGGCGAGGGCGTTGGTGCCCTTGGCGATCAGCCGCCCGGGGCTTTCGGTACGAATGGGCCATGTGCCGAGCACAGAAAAACCAGCGGAAATAACCGCTTGCAGAAAGGTGGACCAGCCCGTTGAGCTGATTCCTTCCTGCTCAACTTCACTTTGCTTGAAAGCATAGTAGATCGTGGCGGGAAAATCTGCGGCCGTTCCGTCAGCCATTCTTCCAATTGCCGCCGTCATTCCTTCAAGGAAAAACTTCTCCGCTGCATCCGCACCGCCGTGCCGATAAGGGGTCGCAACCAATTCTTCAGTTTTCGGCGTCGCCAAAACACCGAAAATCGATGGATAGATTTCTTTTAGACTAGGCTTGAGCCAGCAAAAGAAAAAATCTGAAAGGTCTGCGTATCCGATGTTGTCATAATAGGGCGGATCGGATGAAATTACTGTTCCAGCCTCATAAATCACTTCCCCAGCATTAACTTGTTTAACAGATCCAATTCCTGACGCGGGGAAATCTGCAATTGCCCTGCTGATCTTATCGACCGGCGTCGACCAATTCCCCCCTGAGTTCGAGAAGAAGTTGACTTCAGCATAATCCCAGACCATCGGAATCGCTTGGCGAGCAAAGGTTTCGCGCAGGGCTCCTCGATCGCTCATCCAGCTTGTCACGGTTGAGCCGAGGTTTGTTAATTTCGAGATCGCGAAAGCCAAATATACACTCACCGCCTCCGCATATGCCTTTGCACCATCACCACCATCACGCAGCGGGGCCGTGTTGGAGGATTTGCTTGCAGCCGACGCATCAACCTCGACCTGCGCACGCACCTCATGCACTAGGTGTAGCGGCTTGCCAACATAAGCGCCTCTGCTCGCAAACATCGGCATTTTCTGCTCGAATTATCTGACAATGGAGCGGGCGTCGTGCTCACGCTCTTTGCCAATGTGCTCGCAAACATCCGGGTCT
>NZ_JABFCZ010000021.1 GCF_014692675.1 Roseibium aggregatum
CAGGCTGCACACGTTCTTGCCAAGATCAATTCCAAGTACAAAAATCGACATCGGTCCGTTCCTCTCTACCTCAAATACAGAGCAATCCTATCGGATCGCTCCGGAGAGGGGCGGGCCATCCCATAATCACACCTCGGGCGCCAGCTCCCGCGACCAGTGGCGCCAGAATTCGTCTACGATGGGCCCGCGATCGGACGCGGAGGGTACGGCAGAACTCCAGGGTTCCAGACGCTGAAACGTGGAGAAGAGGAAATCCGCCAAGACCGGATCCAGAAGACCGGTGCCGATTTCCCCGGTTTGCGCCTTCAACCGGAGCAGCTCGTCGATTTTTTCCGAGACACGCTCCGGAATATCCGCCGCCGCCCGCAATTCATGAAAATTCATCGGAGCGACGGATGCATCCGGATTTGCTTCCAGCCAGAGAATGGCCATGAGCGGCCGGAGTGCATAGAGAACCTTCTTGAGGGCAACCGGTTCGGTCGGAGGGATGAACCGTTTCATCTGGTTCTGCGCCAGATGATAGTAATGCTTGCCGATCAGTCCGCGATCACACACTTCGGCTGCCAGCTCCAGCGCGGCGTTTCGAAAGGCCCCGTCCTCCTGATAGGCAAAGGTCGACCTGAGCCATTCGACAATCACCGCATTGCCGGCAAGCATCAGCCGCAGAGCCTTGGAAAGTTCCCAACCGTTGATGTCGAAGACTTCGGTCAGCGGTTCCTCGATGACATCCCGCTGCGGGAAAAGCGTAAAAGTTTCGGCAAGCGGCCGGACATAGACAAACCGGCAATCGTAGTCGCTGTCCGGAGACGGAAATCCCCAGGCCCGGCTGCCGCTTTCGATGGCAAGCGGAATGGCAATCCGCTCCTGCGCTTCCAGCGCCTTCAATCGGGACCGGATTTCAGCAACAATCGTCTCGTCCATGGGAACCTGATGGTGAGAAACCTTTTGGAGCGCCTTATTTTTTGGTCAATCCGCGAAGAAAGTCCAAAACCTTATTCGTCCGGACAACGCTCGGACGGGAAATATCAAGCAGCTCGTTTACGCCGGCACGATCGAAGGCATCGGTCAAGACGTCAGTTCCCTGCTGCAACTTGACGTCTCTTTCGTCATCGTAAAGGAACACCACGCTCAGGAACGTAAGGTCGCGGCCGTTCTTCAGCTTCATGTTGATTTGCTCCGGCCGCCAATGCACCGGCACCAGAATGAGCGCGTTCGAAAGCTTCGTATTGCTGGAATAGGGTTCGGCGGGATCGCCATTCGGAAAGGAATGGCCGTACCAGATCCAACTTCCGTACTCGTGCGGAAACCTGGCCAGCCACTGCAGCATTTCGACGGGCCAGAATTTTTGCTGGTCCTCGACCACATCAGCTGCAACCAAACCCTTCTCATCGGCAACAAACCAATCCTCGGGAAGCAGCAGGACGAGTTCGGCAAGTTCCACCCCTTCCGGATCCTCCAGGCCGTCCGGAACCGTCATCGGCAGGTCGCTCATCCCGCTCGTCACCAATGTCCACCATTCCTGTCCCGGCCGCGGCGGAAAATACAGGACATCGATGTGGACCTTGTCGGAGTCCGTTTCGTGGAAAACGCCCGTGTTCTCGCCGAGAAAGCCTTCCAGGAAATCCGTGATCTCGTCCAGGTTCCTGCCTTCTCCTTCAGGCGCGCGAAACTCGTATTCGTGACCTTCGTACCGATGGATTCTCGATCCGCCGGGCGTGATCTCATCCTCGGACATCGCCCCTCCCGCGCTCATGATCGAAAAAAACACTCCCAGAAGGCCGAAGGCCATTCCCTGGAAACAACGATGCATCATGAGGCGCCACTCTATTTCCAGTATCAGAAAATCAAATCACTCGTTTTGGGAACAATGGCTTACCACGCCCCATCATGCAATTTCGAAGTTCGGAAGATCTGGAGGCAGCAGGTTCGGAGGTGGCAGACGCCGCCCACCGAAGCCGGAATGTCAGTATGAGACAGGACGCGAAAGCAGAGGGCGTTCCGCCGGTCATTTCGGCCGTGACCTCCATCAGAACCTTGATACCGGGCGGCACCAGCGCTTCACCGTAAAAGGCGTTCGACTTTTAGAAATCAAACCGCGAAACCGTTGTGATCGAGAATGCCCATCACCATTGTTCCTCGGGATCGGTTAGACTCTATGATGCAATTCCTACTTCTTCTATTCTCGCATCGACAATGCGCAGCAAAAGATTTGCCAACATAATAATTTCGAACGCTTCGGCAGGGTTATCCAATTCAATATCTTTATGAGAATGAGGATTCTTGAAAGAGCCGATTGCTCCTGCGAATAGGTGCGCCCGCATTTCCCGTTCAGCTTCTTCCATGGTTAGATCGGTCAGCGGGCCTGCAGTTTTGTCAAATGCTTTCCGCATTAGTGGAACACCGATCATGTCAGTAAGCCCGGACGCCTCCCGCACTGCAACTTCTACAGCCTTCATTGCTTGAAATACCGCAGTATCGTACTCGCCGCGCATGAAGGACATCCAAACAGAATTTGCTATGCGTCTATTCAGTGTCTCTTTTGAAAGCCCGCGAGCAATACTATAATTTTTAAACTCTTCAGGGTTTTCGAACCTATGGGCTCTGCGACTTAGCACTCGCCATCCATTCTGGCCATTTATGCCAGGCACTGGCACAATGAGCGCTTGAGCTTCCAACCATGCCCAAGCCTCAGAAATAGCTAAATTAATGTCTTCTTCAAAAGCTCTATCATATTTCGGATGAGCCGCAGTTCCGTTACCCCACACCTCACCAGCCAAATTGTATGGGTGAAATTTCTCTCTCCCTTTCGCTTCACGCAATAGGAACAGCATTATTGAAGCTAATTCTTCTGGCTCTAAGGAAATTAGAACTTCGGGATCAGGAACCGTTTTTGGAAGTTGCCACATCAAGGACATACCTCGGTTAGCTTATGTCTAGCATCAAACATAACAAAAAAGCCGCCCGGAGGCGGCCTTCCTGAATGATATTCCTCGGCGCGATCACACCCGCCGTTCGACCATCATCTTCTTGATCTCGGCAATCGCCTTGGCCGGGTTGAGACCCTTCGGGCAGGCTTGCGAGCAGTTCATGATGGTGTGGCAGCGGTAGAGCCGGAACGGGTCTTCCAGGTTGTCCAGGCGCTCGCCGGTGGCTTCGTCGCGGCTGTCGATCAGCCAGCGGTAGGCCTGTAAGAGGATGGCCGGGCCGAGGTAGCGGTCGCCGTTCCACCAGTAGCTCGGGCACGAGGTCGAGCAGCAGGCGCAGAGGATGCACTCGTAGAGGCCGTCCAGCTTGGTCCGGTCGTCGTGGGACTGAAGCCATTCCTTTTCCGGCGCCGGAGACACGGTCTGAAGCCAGGGCTCGATGGAGCGGTGCTGGGCGTAGAACTGGGTCATGTCCGGCACGAGGTCCTTGACCACCGGCATGTGCGGCAAGGGATAGATCTTGACCACGTCGCCGGCGACCTCGTCCATGCCCTTGGTGCAGGCGAGCGTGTTGGTGCCGTCGATGTTCATGGCGCAGGAGCCGCAGATGCCTTCGCGGCAGGAGCGGCGGAAGGTCAGCGTCGGGTCGATCTTGTTCTTGATGTAGATGAGCCCGTCGAGCACCATCGGACCGCAGTCGTCGGTGTCTATGAAGTAGGTGTCAACGCGCGGGTTCCGGCCATCGTCCGGGTTCCAGCGGTAGATCCGGTATTCGCGCAGGTTGGTCGCGCCGGCCGGCTTGTCCCATACCTTGCCTGCCGTCACCTGGGAGTTCCGGGGAAGCGTCAGCTGAACCATTTTTCATCGCTCCGCGTTTGGGCCCGCTTTATCGCGTCCGGGCCACATCTGTGCGGCGTTCAGGCGGGAAGCTCGAACACCGTGTTGTCATTCGTTACGCCGGCGGCGCGGTAGCCGAGGGTTTCCAATTCGGAAACACAGTCCTCGGCCCAATGCGGCCGGCAATTCGTTTCAAGCATGATGACCCGCGGCCAGGCGGACCGATCCGTATTGCGCAAAAAGGGAAGGACCACCCGGTCCTCGAAGCCTTCCACATCGACCTTGAGCACATCGACCTTGTCGAGACCTTGCTCGGCCAGCACATCCGCCAGCGGACGCACCGCCACTTCCTTCGGGGACCAGTCGCCGGCCCATTCGCCGGTGGTCAGGTCTTCCACAAGGGTGGCAAAGCCGCAGTTGGAGGGCTCCAGCCAGAGCGACAGGGTGCCTTCGGTTTCGCCGATGGCGACCCCGGCAAGCTTCACCTGATCCAGGCCGTTGGCCTTGATGTTGAAGGCGAGCTTCCGTGCCGTTTCCGGGTTGGCCTCGACTGCCAGCACCTGCGCGCCGCGGCTTGCGGCGAACAGCGTGTAGCTGCCGATGTTGGCGCCCACATCCACAAACGTGATGCCCGGCATCAGGTAAGGGCGCAGCAGCTTGTGCTCGTCCTTTTCCGGCAGCCGGCCCTTGGCCAGGATCTTGCGGTCGTCGTAGTTCTGGCCCGGATAGATCCGGAACTTCAGGCCATCGGCCTCGGTGTCGTAGGGTCCGGTGAACAGACGCGCCACCAGGGCACGGATCCGCTTGCGCAGGGACGCCGACAGATCGTGACGATCCGCCAGCTTCCAGGCGTAGCGGACGAGCCCTTCGGCCTTGTAGGTGCCGAAGGGGCTTTCCGTATCCATGATGGCAGCCGATGCGCTCACGGGACCTGCCGCTCCTTAGTAGACGCGCGCCTTTGGCGCGATCTTCTTCGGGTCGATGCCGCCGTCCTCAGGCTTGGTCAGCGGTTCGGTGACCACCGGACGGTACTCCAGCTTGACGTCGCCGGCCTCGCTCACGCGGGCGAGCGTGTGCTTGCGCCAGTTCTCGTCGTCGCGGCCGGCGAACGGACCGTCCTTGAAGTCCTCGCGGGCATGGGCGCCACGGCTTTCCTTGCGGGCTTCCGCGCCGAACACCGTGGTGATGGCGTTGGCCATCAGGTTTTCCAGCTCCAGCGTTTCCACCAGATCGGAGTTCCAGATCATCGACCGGTCGGTGACCTTGATGTCCTTCAGCTCGCCCCAGATTTCCGTCAGGCGCTTGCAGCCCTGCTCCAGGCTTTCCTGGGTGCGGAAGACGGCAGCGTCTTCCTGCATGGCGCGCTGCATCTTTTCGCGCAGGTCGGCGGTCGGGATCGTGCCGTTGGCGTTCCGGAGCCGCTCGAAGCGTTCCATGATCTTTTCGCAGGAGGCTTCGTTCGGCGTCGGCACGGCCGCCTTCCGGTCGATCACCTGGCCGGCACGAATGGCGGCGGCACGGCCGAACACCACAAGGTCGGTCAGCGAGTTGGAGCCGAGGCGGTTGGCGCCGTGCACCGAGGCGCAGGCGGCTTCGCCGACGGCCATCAGACCCGGCTGGATGCGGTCGGGATTGTCGGCGTCCGCGTTCAGCACTTCGCCCCAGTAGTTGGTCGGAATGCCGCCCATGTTGTAGTGGACCGTCGGCAGGACCGGGATCGGCTCCTTGGTCAGGTCGACACCGGCAAAGATCTTGGCCGATTCGGAAATGCCCGGGAGACGCTCCGCCAGCAGGGCCGGATCCAGGTGATCCAGATGCAGGAAGATGTGATCCTTCTTCGGGCCGACGCCGCGGCCTTCGCGGATCTCGATGGTCATGCAGCGGGAAACCACGTCGCGGGACGCCAGGTCCTTCGCCGACGGTGCATAGCGCTCCATGAAGCGCTCGCCTTCGGAGTTGGTCAGGTAACCGCCCTCGCCGCGCGCGCCTTCGGTGATCAGGCAGCCGGCGCCGTAGATGCCGGTCGGGTGGAACTGCACGAATTCCATGTCCTGCAGCGGCAGGCCCGCACGGGCAACCATGCCGCCGCCGTCGCCGGTGCAGGTATGGGCCGAGGTACAGGAGAAATAGGACCGGCCGTAACCGCCGGTCGCAAGCACGACCATCTTGGCGGAGAAGCGGTGGATGGTGCCGTCGTCCAGGTTCCAGGCGATCACGCCCTGGCAGACGCCGTCGTCCGACATGATCAGGTCGAGCGCGAAATACTCGATGAAGAATTCCGCATTGTTGCGCAGCGACTGGCCGTAGAGCGTGTGCAGGATGGCGTGGCCGGTCCGGTCCGCGGCCGCGCAGGTGCGCTGCACGGGGGGGCCGTCGCCGAAGTTCTGCATGTGGCCGCCGAACGGGCGCTGGTAGATCTTGCCTTCCTCGTTGCGCGAGAAGGGCACGCCGTAGTGTTCCAGCTCGATGACGGCGGCAGGTGCCTCGCGGGCGAGGTATTCCATGGCGTCGGTATCGCCGAGCCAGTCGGAGCCCTTCACCGTGTCATACATGTGCCACTGCCAGCTGTCCGGCGTCATGTTGACCAGAGAGGCGGCGATGCCGCCCTGTGCGGCAACGGTGTGGGAGCGGGTCGGGAAGACCTTGCTGATACAGGCGGTGCGCAGCCCCTGTTCGGCCATGCCGAGGGTCGCACGCAGGCCAGCGCCGCCGGCACCGACCACGACCACGTCGTAGCTGTGGTCGACGAATTCATATGTGTTGGCCATCAGGGTCAGCCTCCAAAGCCGATTTTCAGCACGGCAAAGATGCAGCCGAGGCCGATGAATGTACAAAAGAACGTGTTCGCCATGAGGGACAGGACCTTCAGGCCCTCGCCGTGGACATAGTCCTCGATGATGACCTGCATGCCGAGCTTCATGTGATAGACGCCAGACAGGATCACCAGGAGAAGGACGATCGAGACGATCGGGTTCTTCAGGCTGGAAATGACGTCCGCATGGGAAGAGCCCTGCAGGGCGATCACGAGAATGACGAAGAAGGAGATCAGGAACACGTTGGCGAAGGCCGTAAGACGCTGTTTCCAGAAATGATCGGTGCCTTCCTTGGCGGAGCCGAGGCCGCGAACCTTGCCAAGAGGGGTGCGCATATCAGTCATTGTCTTCTCCCTCAGCGAACCGCGTAACCGATGATCCAGAGCACGATCGTGAGCGTGACCGAGCCGATGATCGTGGCGCGCGCCAGCCATTCGCGGGCCTCGCGGCCGAAACCCGCGCCCATGTCCCAGATGAAGTGGCGCAGGCCGCCGAGCATGTGGTGCACGAGGGCCCAGGTGAAGCCGAAGAGGATCAGCCGGCCGATGAACGAGCCGTAGATCCCGTTGACGAAATCGAAATAGTCCGGACCGGCCGCAGCGGCGATCAGCCACCAGGCGAGCAGGATCGTTCCGAAATAGAGGGCTGCGCCGGTGATGCGGTGCAGGATCGACATGACCATCGTCAGGATCGGCTTGTAGATCTGAAGATGGGGCGACAAGGGGCGGTTGCCCCGCAGGTCGGCATTCGACATGGAACTTCTCTCCCGTACGACGCCTGCTTACGTTTACGTTAGCGTAAGCAATTCAAGGCGTTGTCCAAATGCGTTCTAGCGCCAAGATATCGTCCCGTCAAAGCATCCAATGGATGAATTTGAATTGTTTTTGACAGCCGCGCTTCAAAACTTCACGCGATACAAACTTCCGGGCAAACTTCCAGGCAACTTCAGGGTACGCTTCCGGACACGTAAAAGCGTTGCACAGAACGAAGGTAGTGCTCAACCGAAGACTGACCACCCGGTCTTCCTGGCGAACATTTCCATTGCCTCGGTGCCGAGCTTGGAATTGCCGTAGCGATTGAGCCCCGGCGACCAGACCGCGACCGAGGCCTTGCCCGGCGCAATCGCGAGAATGCCGCCGCCGACACCGCTTTTTCCCGGCAGGCCGACACGGAAGGCAAAGTCGCCGGAGCCGTCATAGTGGCCGCAGGTCATCATCAGCGCCGCGATCCGGCGCCGGCGTTCGCGGGACACCAGTTTGGGCGTGTCGTCGGTATCGATCAGGAACCGGCCGGCCAGGGCAAGCTGGCGGCAGCTCATCTCGATGGCGCACTGGTGGCAATAGGTGCCGTAAACCTCGTCCACACCGGAGTGAAGATTTCCGAAGGACGCCAGGTAATGCGCGAGCGCGACATTGCGGTGCCCCGTCGCTATTTCGGAACGGGCGACCATTTCGTTGATGTGGATGTCCTCGTCATCGGACGCGGCGCGCACGAAGCGCAGGAGCTGGCCCAGGGCTTCTTTCGGCCGCGACCCGGCCAGGTAGATATCGGTCGCGATCAGCGCGCCTGCATTGATGAAGGGATTGCGCGGGATACCGTCTTCGCGCTCCAGCAGCAGAAGCGAATTGAAGGACAGGCCGGAGGGCTCGCGGCCGACACGGCGCCACAGCTGGTCGCCGACCTTGCCCAGCGCCAGCGCGAGAGCGAAGACCTTGGAGACCGACTGGATGGAAAACGGCACCTCCGCATCGCCCGCCGTATAAACCTCGCCATCCGCAGCGGCGACGCACATGCCGAACTGGTGCGGATCGATCTTGGCGAGCTCGGGGATATAGGTGGCCACGCCGCCACGCTCAGGGGAGAGGCCGATGTTTGCGTAGATGTCGTCCAGGAGATCCTTCATGCCGGCCCGTCAGCAAGATTTCGCCGCGGCCTTGCGGCTATCTGCTCCCAGCTTCTCCATATCGGGCGGCCTGTCCAGCGGAAATCTGCTTGAACACATGCATCATGAAGACGGTGGCAAAGATGGGCGTGATCAGGTTGAGGATCGGAACAGCCAGAACACCGGCGATGACCAACCCGCCCATGAAGACGGTCCCATTACGCGCTTTACGCAGGCGTTTGGCTTCCTCGACCGGCATGAAGCGGGTGGCGGCGAATTCGAAGAATTCCCGGCCGAGCAGGTACCCGTTGACCACGAAGAAGGCGACCAGGTTGATGCCAGGGACCAGAAGCAAAAGCAGGGCGAAGATGTTGCCGAGGATCACCACGCCGGTGAACTTGATGGCCAGAAAGATCGACGGCATCAGGGCCATGGCCTTGCCCGGCGGATCGGCCGGATAATCCCGCGTCTCGACGATATCGGCGATCTCGTCCTGGAACAGGCCGGCGAACAGGGCCGAGACGGGGGCGATCAGGAAGCCGAGACCGATGATGGCGCCGACCCCGGTCAGGATCGAGAGCGCCGTGTTCAGCCAGGGATAGGGAAGGTCGACGAAGCCTGCGACCAGCCCCTCGAGCCCGATCCAGATGACCAGAAGAACCGCGAGGGTGAAGCCCAGCATTTTCCAGAAAATGGCCCGGAAGGGCTTTTCGAAGACCTGGCCGAAGGCGCGGGAAGCGGCTGAGAGCATCTGGTTCCTTGCTCGGTTTGAAACGGACAGCCCCGACATAAGTGCGAAGCCAATGGGGTGCAAGGGTCCTGCGGAAAGAAGCCTCGACCACCGGATAGGCCCTAATAAGGAGCTGGTTTCATGCCTTCGTACTCCCAATTAAAATGCTTCCTGAGGCAATCCATCCATTGCTCGAAACGATCCGAGGCACAGCGGTCGACAAGAGCCAGGATCTGCGCTTCGACTTCATCCGGATCGAACCGCTCACATTTTATGAATTTCCAGCTAGCCTTCTGTTTACCCGACTGTCTGACGTTATACCGGTCGCGGCCACACAGGATCGTTATACCGAAGTCGTCGCCGTAAAACTTTCCGGTGTCGTTAATTGTCAGCCGGGCGAGCATCGTCAGGTCATCGGCTGGCGGAATTTCCCGAATGTCAAAAATGGGTTGAAACCCATTGCCCGCATAACTGAATTCCCATCGAACGACATAGAGTTTCCCGGTCACGTTTCCCCCTAAAACGCAGTCACCATCTGTACCGATTCAAGAGCAAACTCATCGGTACAGTCAAGCTGACCACCTATGCGTGGTCGGACCGGCGAAAGGTCTGACTTTAGGGAAACCTGCTCGACCTTACCTTGGCTGCACCAGAAAAGGCGCATGCCGGTAGTGCCGCCACAGGCCGATCAGCTTCCTGCGGCACAGTTTCTCGATCAGGTGATAGCTGGCGAACGCACTAGCGTAGGCGGCGGCGACCGCGATCAGGACGGCGAGCAGGTTCGGCAGCCTCGACCCGATCAGCCGCATCACCAGGAACATGACCGGCACATGCAGGAGATAGAGCGAGAAGCTGATCTTGCCCGCCAATGTGAAAATGCCCGAGCCGAGAACCGCATCGGAAACCGAATTGCCGAAGGCGGCCAGAAAGACGACGACGGCGGCGCCGAAGGCGGTCGTCAGGCTCCAGAACTCGGCCTGCGGCGACACGATCGTCCGGTAAAGCAGATAGAAGGTCAAAAGGGCAAGGCCGACAAAGCCGGTCGCGGGATGATCGAACCGCTGCCGCGCCCGTGCGAACACCCGTCCCGCGATGACGCCGAACAGGAAATAGGGAAGCTTTGACGTGAGCAGGATGCCCGGCCCTGCGAGGCCCGACAGGGTACAGAGAACCACGAGAGCGGCCGTCAGCAGGGGAACCCACCGATAGCGTTCCGGATTTTCCAGCCAGAGCCAGATCAGGAGAAAATAGAAATAGAACTGGATTTCCGGAGGGATCGACCAGAACACCCCGGTCGAGCCGATCATCAGAAGATGGCGGGCGATCTGGACCGGGCCTTCGATGGGCTCGATATAGCCGAGGCCCGGCAGGGCGCTCAGAAGCGTCACCAAGATCACCGAGACCATATAGACGGGAAAGATGCGTGCGAACCGGTGAACGATATAATCGGGCGCATCGAACCGGCGCCCGCCGTATAGAAATGCCATCAAAAACCCGCCGAGCGAGAAAAAAATGGCAACAGATTCGCCCCCGAGCCCCACCGTCAGCCACTCCGGGGTGAACCGCGGTGCCAGGAACAGGTCGAGATGGCTGACGACGACGAGCGAGGCGACCAGACCGCGCAACCCGTCCAGATTGGAAATCCGGGCGGGGTCGGCTGCCTTCCGGCTGTCCGTATGTGTCGCTTCGAAACTCACAAAAAACGCTCAAGCTTGCCGCCGGCTGACGGGGAGACGGTCATCCTCTTCTGAAAAGGCCGGGCGGCGCGCAAGACGTCATCGGGTGCCCGAACCTCCTCAAAGGTTAAAGCCCCGTTAACAATTTATTTCAAATGATTGTCGTCCCTATGGTTAAGGCCGCTCAGAACTGCGTGCGGGCCTTCAGGGCCTGGGCAAGTGTGCCCTCGTCGAGATAATCGAGCTCGCCGCCGACCGGGACGCCGTGAGCCAGGCGAGTGACCTTTACGTCAAGGTGAGCCAACTGGTCAGTGACGTAATGGGCCGTCGTCTGGCCTTCGACAGTGGCGTTGATCGCCAGGATGACTTCCTCGATGGCCTCGCTGCCGCAGCGCTCGATCAGCGCGGCGATGTTGAGGTCCTCCGGGCCGACCCCGTCAAGCGGCGACAGTGTACCGCCGAGGACGTGATAGCGCGCGTTGATCGCGGCGGCCCGTTCCAGGGCCCAGAGGTCGGCGACGTCTTCGACCACCACCAGAACGGACTGGTCGCGGCGCGGGTCGGAACAGATGGCGCAGGGGTCGGAGGTGTCGACCGTGCCGCAGACCGAACAGATACCGATCTTCTCCACCGCCACGCCCATGGCCTCGGCGAGCGGCACCAGAAGCAGGTCCTTCTTCTTGATCAGATGGAGCGCGGCGCGGCGCGCCGAGCGCGGCCCCAGTCCGGGCAGCTTCGCCAGAAGCTGGATCAGCCGCTCGATTTCCGGTCCGACGACCTTGTTCTGCGCCATAGTCAGTTCATTTCCCTAGGCGGCGGTACCCAAAACCACTGCCGGATCCCCTCACCCGGGCCTGCGGCCCGACCTCTCCCCCCAATGGAAGTAAAAAAGGGGGGGAGAGGTTAATTGAAGCAGAAATCGAGGCTTGGCCGAGATATCCTTCTCCCCGAGGGAGAAGGTGGCCCGAAGGGCCGGATGAGGGGTGACAGAGCCTGCCGGCCTCCCAACCCGATCGACAAGCCTCAGCAAATTCAAAACGGCAGTTTCATTCCGGCCGGAAGGCCGAGGCCGCTCATCATTTCCTGGGTCTTTTCCTGCATGGCCTGCTCGACCTTGGCCTTGGCCTCGTTGTGGGCGGCGATGATCAGGTCCTCGAGGATTTCGACGTCCTCTTCCTTGAACATGGCCGGATCGATCTTGACGGCCTTCAGCTCGCCCTTGCCGCCGATCTTCACACTCACCAGACCACCGCCCGCG
This sequence comes from Roseibium aggregatum, assembly GCF_014692675.1. Lineage (GTDB taxonomy): Bacteria > Pseudomonadota > Alphaproteobacteria > Rhizobiales > Stappiaceae > Roseibium > Roseibium aggregatum_C. The sequence continues at coordinate 12,121 of NZ_JABFCZ010000021.1, forward strand.
GTGCCTTCGGCCTCGATTTCGGCAATCTCTTCCTGCAGGGAGCCCATCTGCTCCTGCATCTGCTTTGCCTGTTTCATCATCTTGAGGAAGTCCATGGCCTCATTCTCCATCTGATGCGCCTTGCCCGGTCCGGGCAATCTTTCGGGCAGGCTTAGTCTAATGGAAAACAGAGAGCAAACGGGAATTTCGTTTACTCTTCGTCGGCATCGTCGTCGCCTAGCGCCTCACCCAGAAGCGGGTCGGCGAGTTCCTCGTCCTCGTCGGTCTCCTGGACGCTGACGTTGACGATCTTCGCGCCGGGAAACTTGCCGAGCAGTGCTGCGACCGTTGGATGCGCGCGGGCATCGGACAGGAGCATTTCCCGGTTCGCTTCGCGTTCCTCGTGGATCGTCGGACGACCCTGAGCCCGGCTGATGCTGACGATCCAACGGGTGCCTGTCCATTCGGTGAGCTTGCGGCCGAACTCGCCGGCAATGTCGGCCGATGCGTCCTCGGTCGGCTGGATCTCGATCCGGCCCGGCTCGAACTTGACGAGCCGCATCTGGCGCTCAATAGCGACCTTCATCGGGATGTCGCGCTTTTCGGATGCCAGTGCCGCGCAGTCCTGGAGAGAGCCGAGCGCAACCGCCGGAACGGCCGGCTGGACCTGAGGCGCTGCCTGGGGCCTGATCTGGGGCGGTCGCTGAGCGCCGCCGCCGGCGATGGCGGCAAGCTTCGGCCGTGGCTCGAAGGAGGCGGCCGGACCGCCGCCACCGGGTCCACCAGAAGAACCAGTTGGGGCAGGCGCCCCGCCACCGGCGGAAATCGTTCCGCCGCTTTTCAGAAGCGCCAGCGCCTCGCCCGGATCGGGCAAATCGGCCGCATAGGCCAGACGGACCAGCACCATGTCGGCGGCGGCCAGCGGCTTGGGCGCGGCCTGCACTTCCTGAACGCCCTTCAGCAGGATCTGCCAGGCCCGGGACAGGGCGCGCACGGACAGCTTTTCGGCGAACTCATGACCTTTCAGCCGTTCCGTCTCGGTGACCGAGACATCCTCGCCCGCCTTCGGCACCACCTTCATCCGGGTCACCAGATGGGTGAAGTCGGCCAGATCCGTCAGAACGATCGCGGGATCGGCACCGACCTGGTACTGGGCAGCGAGTTCCTCCATGGCTTCGGCGACGCGGCCGGCCATGACATGGTCGAACAGGTCAATCACCCGAGCCCGGTCGGCAAGACCGAGCATCTGGCGAACCTCATCGGCCTCGATTGCGCCGGCCCCGTGGGCCATGGCCTGATCGAGCAGGGAGAGCGAGTCACGGGCCGAGCCCTCACCGGCTCGGGCGATCAGGGTCAGGGCCTCGTCGGTGATCTGAATGCCTTCGGCATCGGAAATGCGGCGCAGGAGGCCGACCAGCTTCGGCTGCTCGATCCGGCGCAGGTCGAACCGCTGACAGCGGGACAGAACCGTGATCGGAACCTTGCGGATTTCCGTGGTGGCGAAAATAAACTTCACATGCTCGGGCGGCTCCTCGAGCGTCTTCAGGAGGCCGTTGAAGGCCGCCGTCGACAGCATGTGCACTTCGTCGATGATGTAGACCTTGTAGCGCGCCGTCGCCGGACGGTAACGCGCAGCGTCGGTGATCTCGCGAATGTCGTTGATGCCGGTGTGGGAGGCGGCGTCCATCTCGATGACATCCACATGCCGGCCTTCCATGATGGCGCGGCAATGGGTGCCTTCCTGTTCGAGCTTAACCGTCGGCCTGTCGGCTTCGCCGGGAACCTCGTAGTTGAGGCCGCGGGCGAGGATGCGGGCGGTGGTGGTCTTGCCGACCCCGCGCACGCCGGTCAGCATCCAGGCCTGGGCGATGCGCCCGGTCTCGAACGCGTTTTCCAGCGTCTGCACCATGGGCTCCTGACCGACCAGATCCTCGAAGGTCTGGGGCCGGTACTTGCGCGCCAGCACCCGGTAGGCGCCGTCTTTCGCAGCCCCGGTCTTCACGCCATCTTCAGGAAAAGCCATCTCGTCCATGGGCGCACCATACCGCCTTTTTTGCGCCGGTGTCGTGATCCTTTTCCGATTTTTCTGTGCACCATCGGCAAAAGAAATCGGGCGCCACAAGACACCCTTACGGCACATTCGGAACGGACTTTAAGGAAAGGGTGGGAGGCTGGCACGGTGACCCGTGCCGAGATCTCGTTAGGGCTGCTTCCTTCCAGACCTGACCCGGTTGGCGAGTGGCTCGTCCACCACCAACCTCCCGAGGCCCTTATATCAGAACGAAGGGGGCCTTTGGCAAGGGGGTGGGACGAATTGTTTGCCGGCTGGCCGATACCGGAAAAACCGGTCCGCCAAGCCCCTCGCCCAAGACCCTCGCCAAGGCTTCTTTTCATGGTGTAGGCTGTCGGCGTTTTATTTCAGATGCGGACCCGCCTTTTCATGATTCAGTTCGATCTCAACCCCCGTCTCGAAGGCGACAGCTACCCGGTCATCGACCTCGAGCTGTGCGCTGTCCGGCTGATGAAGGATGCCAATTATCCCTGGGTCCTGATGGTACCGCGCAAGTCCGACCTGATCGAAATCATCGACCTGGACGCCCGTGACCGGGGCCGGCTGATGGAGGAAATCGCCGCCGTCTGCGAGGCGCTGAAACAGGTGACCGACTGCGAGAAGCTCAACGTCGGGGCGCTTGGCAACCAGGTGTCCCAGCTGCATGTGCATGTGATCGCCCGCTTCCGGGACGATCCGGCCTGGCCCGGCCCGGTCTGGGGCGTCGTTCCGCCCGAGCCTTACGACCATGACAAGGCAGATCAACTCATTAATGCACTCAAGTCGGCGCTGACCGGTTCTTCGGACTGAACCTTCCAGCGACACCGCCCCCGAATTCAAAGCCAAGGATCTTCTCATGACGGCATCGGCCGGAAAGCCGCATGGTCGAACATCGATCATGAACTTCATCGACAACAGGCTCGATCGCCTCGCGGTGCGGCGGGGCGATACGAACTGGATCAAGGATCAGCTTTACCGCAGTGACACCGAAGTCGTCCTGTCCACCGCAAACCGGCTGGTTCTGCCCGTAGACAACCCTTCACATATCGGATTGCCGCTCGGCAGAACGGTCGAGCTGGGCGCAAACCTGGAGGAGATGATTTTCCTCGGCCTGGACAACACGCGAAATCGCGCGCTCTTCGCCGCCACGACTCCCGGCAGCGACGAGGAAATGGAGGCCGTCGAGGGCGTCAGGGTCATCGACCTGCGCACGCTGGCGCTGGAAGCGGAACATTCCCGGGAAGACCTGAGTGCCCTCTCCCAGGCCCGGGCCCTCATTCACTGGCATCGCACCCACCGGTTCTGTTCGCGCTGCGGTCAGCCGACGACGCTCGCGGAAGCCGGTTACCGGCGCGATTGCCCGTCCTGTGGCGGACAGCATTTCCCGCGCACCGATCCTTGCGTGATCATGCTGATCACCGACGGCGACCGGGCGCTGCTCGGACGGCCGCCGCGGCTGGCGGAAGGCATGTTCACCACCCTTGCCGGTTTCATGGAGCCGGGCGAGACCATCGAACAGGCGGTCCGCCGCGAAACATTCGAGGAAGCCGGCATCCGGGTCGGCGATGTGCGCCTGATCTCCAACCAGCCCTGGCCCTTTCCGGCCAATCTCATGCTCGGCTGCCATGGCGATGCGCTGTCGAGCGAGATATCGATCGGCGACGACGAACTGGAAGCCTGCCGCTGGTGCGACCGGGCAGAAGTCCGCCAGATGGTGGACGGCACGCACCCGCTGGGCCACCGCATCCCGCCGGCCATATCCATTGCCCATGAGCTGATCGTCGGCTGGCTCGGTGAGGCGGACTGAGTTTCCGCCATGACGTGTTAGGGTTGCGTCCGGTCCCCGGTCAAAGGAGCGATTCGTGATCAAGGCGCTTGGTGTTTTCCCGCTGATTTTCATTCTGGCCGGATTTGCCCTGCCGGCGCATTCGGGACCGTACGACAAGGAATTCAGGGCCTATCTCGACAACCAGGTGATCCCCGCCGCTGAGAAGGCCGGCGTCTCCTCCCAGACCCTTCAGCGGGAACTCAAGGGCCTGACCCCGGACACATCGCTTCCCGGCCTCGTCGGCCCCGGCGGCAAGGGCGCACCGCCGAAGATCAATTTCCAGGCGGAATTCCGGGAACCGGCCAATTATTTCAGGGACAGCCAGTTCAATGCCCAGATCGGCCCCGGACGCCGGAAAATGCAGCAGCATGGGGCGGCCCTGGCGCAGATTGAAAAACGCTACGGTGTGCCGAAGCGGATCATCCTGGCCATATGGGCCCGGGAATCGGGCTATGGCGGCGCAAAGATCCCCTATGACGCCATCCGGGTGCTGGCGACCCGGGCCTTCATGGGCCAGCGCCCGGACTTCTTCAAGGGTGAGCTGATCGCGGCACTGAAGATCCTGCAAAGCGGCGATGTCTCCAGGGCGGCAATGAAGAGCTCCTGGGGCGGGGCCATGGGCCAGCCGCAGTTCCTGCCATCGAGCTTCTTGAAATATGCCGTCGATTTCGACGGCGACGGCCACCACAACATCTGGAGTTCCGACGTCGACGTAATGGCCTCCATCGCCCATTACCTGCAGCAGCACGGCTGGGTAAGCGGACGGGACTGGGGCTATGAGGTCTACCTGCCCGATACGGTCTCCTGCACACGCGAGGGCCCGGACAACCGCCAGCCCATCCGCGACTTCGTCAGGGAAGGCGTCAAACGGGTCAGCGGCAAGCCGTTTCCCGACTACGAACTGGCGCGCCCGGGCAATATCCTGATGCCTGCCGGCCGATACGGCCCGGCGTTCATCGCCACGGAGAACTTCTACGTTCTGAAGGACTACAACGAGAGCGACACCTACGCGCTTTTCGTCGGCCATCTCGCGGACCGGTATACAAGCAACAAGAGCTTCGTCGGCGCCTGGAAACCGACCCGGAAAACCACCCGGGGAGCGGTGCGCACCCTGCAGCAGGTCTTGCAGAAGAAGGGCTACGACGTCGGCGGCGCGGACGGTCTCATCGGCTACAAGACCCGCAGGTCCATCGGCAAGGACCAGGAAGCGCAAGGGGCCTTTGCCACGTGCTGGGTGGGATGAGCGGACTTGCGCAGGCCATTCCAGGCCTTAAAAGGGGAGCGACATGACGATCTGACAGAATGGATTTTTTTACCGGTGTCCCCCTCTTATCTTGCATTGCGCTGGATGCGCTTCCTTAGATCCGTTGCCAAACGCACCAGGACGACTTTTCTCTACAATCACAAGATCCACGGGCGATTGCTTCTGGACAGCAGCGAACCGATGTCGCTGGCGCTGTATAGCGGATACGAATACGAAACCGATGAATTCGCGCTGATCCAGACCCATCTCCAGACCCACCCAACCGATGTATTTCTCGATATCGGGGCAAACTGGGGCGGTTATTCCCTGCTGGCCGCACGATGCGGCGTGCCGCAGATCGAGGCATTTGAACCGAACCGCAAGGTTTTCGGACTGCTTGCCGCCAATATCACGCTCAACCGCTTTCACAACCAGATCCGGGCCTGGAACATTGCAGCCGGCGACACGGACTGCGAGACCGAACTTCACATCGATCCCCGGGCAACGGAAGTTTCGACGCTCTCGCCCGATGCCATGCCGAAACGGTGGCAGTTTAGTAGTATCCAGAGTTGTTTCGTCCGCCGCATCGGCGACTTCCTCCCGATCCGGGACAAGACCGTGTTCATCAAGGTCGATGTGGAAGGCTTCGAACAACAGGCGATTGCCGGTTTGAATTCCATCTTGCGGAACAACAAGGTCCATATGATGGTCGAAGTCCTGAATGATCAACACACTTTCGAAGCTTTTGCGGATGCTCACGGGCTGAAGCTGAGGTCGCAATTCGGAAGTAACTTCATCCTCGAGAGCGCTTAAACCGCTCTGCTGCTCCAACCAAGCCGGTAAGAGAGCCGCAAAATTGTGGCCGCGGCGATTGACCCGGCCGGGTGAGGGTCACTCGCTCACCACGCCTTCCGGCGCGGTTTCCAGGCGGAACGCGGCGGCCATGAGCGCCTTGGTGTAGTCGGTCTTCGGATTGTCGAAGATCTCCTCGGCGCGGCCGGCCTCGACCACCTTGCCCTGGCGCATGACGATGACATCATTGGCAAGCGCGCGCACGACCTTGAGATCGTGGGAAATGAACAGATAGGCCAGACCATGGGCCTTCTGCAGGTCGCGCAGCAGATCGACCACCTGGGCCTGAACGCTCATGTCCAGTGCCGAGGTCGGCTCATCCAGCATGACGAATTTCGGTTCCAGCACCATGGCGCGGGCCACGGAAATGCGCTGGCGCTGACCGCCGGAAAACTCGTGCGGATAGCGCCAGCGCGTCGACGCATCGAGACCGACCTCCTCCAGCGCCCTGGCGACCTTGCGGTCGCGCTCTGCCGCCGACAGATCCGGAAAGTGCACCTTCAGGCCTTCACCGACGATGTCGGACACCGACATGCGCGGCGACAACGCGCCGAAGGGGTCCTGGAAGACGATCTGCATGTCGCGGCGGAGCGGCCGCATTTCCTTCCACGAATTTTCCTGGATGTCCCGGCCGTTGAAGGTGATCTTTCCCGTTGAGGAAATCATCCTGAGAATGGCAAGGCCAAGCGTCGTCTTGCCGGATCCGCTTTCGCCGACGATCCCGAGCGTCTGGCCTTCGCGCACGGCGACATCGATGCCGTCGACGGCCTTCACGTACCCCACCGTCTTGCGCAGAAAACCGCGTTTGATCGGGAACCAGACCTTCAGGTCCTCGGCCTCGACCACGACCTGTTTCGTCGTGTCGGAGACCGGCGGCTTGCCCTTGGGTTCGGCAGCGAGCAGGTGTTTGGTGTAGGGATGCTGTGGATTTTCGAAGATGTCCTTCACCGGCCCGTGCTCGACGATCTGGCCCTTGGTCATGACGCAGACCCGGTCGGCGAACTTGCGTACGATGCCCAGGTCATGGGTGATGAACAGCATGGCCATGTGGCGCTCGTGCTGCAGGTCCTTCAGGAGCTTCAGGATCTGCGCCTGCACGGTCACGTCAAGCGCGGTGGTCGGTTCGTCGGCAATCAGGAGGTCCGGTTCGTTGGCAAGGGTCATGGCGATCATGACACGCTGGCGCTGGCCGCCTGACAATTGGTGCGGATAGGAATTGAGCCGGCTCTCCGGATCGTGGATGCCGACCTGGTTCAGGAGTTCCAGGACCCGCTCACGCGCCTTCGAGTCGCTCATGCCCCGGTGGATCTTCAGGATCTCCGACACCTGCCGCTCGACCGTGTGCAGCGGATTGAGCGAGGTCATCGGCTCCTGGAAGATCATGGAAATCTCGTTGCCGCGCACCTTGCGCAGGGTCTTCTCGTCTGCCTTGAGCAGGTCCTCGCCGCGATAAAAGATTTCGCCCGTGGGGTGAGACGCTGCCGGATAGGGCAGAAGCTTCAGGATCGACAGGGCGGAAATGGATTTGCCCGATCCGCTTTCGCCGACCAGGGCGACCGTCTCGCCCTTCTTGATGTCGAAGGAAACGCGGTCCAGCGCCAGATTGGTCTTGCCGGCCTGGGTAAAGGCGACGGACAGATCCTTGACGGATACCAGGGTGTTAGAGGTCATATCGGTCATCCCCTCCTCACCCGAGGCTCTTGCGCGGATCGAAGGCGTCGCGCACCGCTTCGCCGATGAAGATCAGAAGGCTCAGCATGAGCGAGATCACGATGAAGCCGGTGATCCCGAGCCAGGGCGCCTGAAGGTTGTTCTTGCCCTGGGCCAGGAGTTCGCCCAGCGAGGCGGATCCGGGCGGCAGGCCGAAGCCGAGGAAGTCGAGGGCCGTCAGGGTCGAGATCGATCCGTTCAGGATGAAGGGCATGAAGGTCAGGGTCGCCACCATCGCGTTGGGAAGCAGATGGCGCCACATGATGACCGGGTTGGAAACGCCCAGAGCACGCGCCGCCGCAATATATTCGAAGTTCCGGCCGCGGAGGAATTCCGCGCGCACCACCCCCACCAGCGACACCCAGGAAAAGGCCAGCAGGATGGCGAACAGGATCCAGAAACTCGGTGTGAAAACGGATGAGATGATCAGGATCAGGTAAAGGGTCGGCATTGCCGTCCAGATCTCGATGAAGCGCTGAAAGAGCAGATCGAGCCAGCCGCCATAGTAACCCTGGACGGCGCCGGCGGCGACACCGATCACCGAAGATGCCAGGGTCAGGACAAGGCCGAAGAGAACGGAGATCCGGAAGCCGTAGACAAGCCGGGCGAGCACATCGCGGCCCTGGTCGTCGGTCCCGAGCCAGTTCCAGTTGCCGATGTTGCAGTTGGGATCGTTCACGCCTTCGGGATAGCGCTGGCAGCGTTCCTTCTTGTCCATCATCCACGACGGCGGCGCAGGCGCGGGCACCGGAATCGCGTTGTTCACGGTCCGATAGGAGTAACGGACCGGCGGCCACAGCATCCAGCCGTTTGAATTGATTTCGTTTTGAACGAACGGGTCGCGGTAGTCGGTGATCGCCAGGAAACCGCCGAATTTTTCCTCCGGGTAATTCACAAAGACCGGCGCCAGGATCTCGCCCTTGTAGGAGACGATGATCGGCCGGTCGTTGACCAGGAATTCGGCCAAGAGAGACAGGATGAACAGCACCAGAAAGATCCAGAGGGACCAGAAGCCGCGACGGTTCGCCTTGAAACTAGCAAGCCGGCGCCGGTTGATCGGCGACAGGGAAAAACGCGCCGGCGGCGGCGCCGTTTCCCCCGGCAGCGGATTCATGACATCGAGGCCGGTTTCTTCCAGGTCTTTATTCAGGCGACTATCCACTTGTCAGACCTCCCGGCTTTCGAAGTCGATCCGGGGATCGATCCAGGTGTAGGTGAGGTCCGAGATGAGGTTCACCAGCAGCCCCATCAGCGAGAAGATGTAAAGCGTGGCGAAGACCACCGCGTAGTCGCGGTTGATCACCGATTCGAAGCCCAGCAGCCCGATCCCGTCGAGCGAGAAGATCGTCTCGATCAGCAGAGACCCCGTGAAGAACGCCGAGATGAAAGCTCCCGGGAAGCCCGCGACCACGATCAGCATGGCATTTCGGAAAACGTGTCCGTAGAGCACCTGGCGTTCGGTCAGCCCCTTGGAGCGGGCCGTTACCACGTATTGCTTGCGGATCTCGTCCAGGAACGAGTTTTTGGTCAAAAGCGTCGTTGTCGCGAAGGCCGACAGGGACAAGGCGGTCAGCGGCAGGACCAGATGCCAGAAATAATCGGCAATCCGAGCCGGCCAGGACAGGGTCTCCCAGTTCTCTGATGTCAGGCCGCGCAAGGGAAAGAGATCAAGGAACGACCCGCCAGCGAAAAGCACGATCAGGAGCACGGCGAACAGGAAGCCCGGTATGGCATAGGCGACGATAATGACGCCGGAGGTCCACACGTCAAATGTGGAGCCGTCCTTGACGGCTTTCCTGATCCCGAGCGGAATGGAAATCGAATAGGAAATCAGTGTCATCCACAGGCCGAGCGATATCGAAACCGGCATTTTTTCCAAGATCAGGTCCGTGATCCGGATGTCCCGGAAATAGCTGTCGCCGAAGTCGAACCGGGCGTAGTTCCAGAGCATATCCACGAAGCGCTCCAGCGGCGGCTTGTCGAACCCGAACTGGGCCTCGAGCTGCTTGATGAATTCCGGATCGAGCCCCTGGGCGCCCCGGTATTTGGAGGTCACGCTGTCGCCGGCACCGGCACCGGACGCCTCGTTCATGGTGCCGCCCATATCGCCGCCGCCGCCGGAAATGCGTGCGGTCGCGGAGACGTCCGTTCCCGAAAGCTGGGCGATCACGCGTTCCACCGGTCCGCCGGGTGCGAACTGGATGATGACGAAGTTGATCGCCATGATGCCGATCAGCGTCGGGATCATCAGGAGAAGGCGTCGGAGAATATAGGCGCCCATATCGGTCTTTCACTGCCTCTTTTGCTGCGGCTTTTCAGGTCGCTACTCTAACTTTCCTTGCCGATTTTTTTCGCCTTTTCTGTGTCGACCCACCACGTGGTTTCAACAGGCAAATCATAAAACGGCGGCTTTTCCGGGTGACCGAACATATCCCAATAGGCCAGCAGGTGGTTCGGATTGTACCAGTGCGGAACCGCGTAATAGCCCGCGCGCAGAACGCGATCGAGCGCCCGGGCGGCAATCGTCATCTGTTCGCGGGTTTCGGCGCCAATCGCCTTTTCGATCAGGGCATCGACCGCCGGATCGGCGATGCCCGCGAGATTTCGGCTGCCGGGCACAGACGCCGCCTTGGACCCCCACAATTGCCGGATCGCGTCGCTCAGGGTGGCGCCCGTCGGAACCCTCTGGGTCGTGACATCGAAATCGAAGGTGTTCAAACGCGACTGGTACTGGGCCGGATCGACGAGCCGGAAGGTTGCCTCGATTCCCAGACGTTCCAGGTTCTTGGTGAACGGCAGAACAATCCGCTTGAAGCTGGGCGTATTGTTAAGAAATTCGATCGTGAACGGCTTGCCGTCCGGGCCGTTGAGGACGGACCCGTCCCGCTTGAACCCCGCCTCGCTCAGCAATCGCGCAGCCTCTCGCAGCAGCTTGCGGTCAAAGCCCGAGCCGTCGGAGACCGGAGGCGCTGGCGCCTCTTCAAAGACGTCCGCCGGCACCTGGCCGCGGAAGGGCTCCAGCAGGGCAAGTTCCCCCGCCGACGGCCTGCCTTCCGCCTTCATTTCCGAATTTTCGAAATAGGACGCCGAGCGCGTATAGAGCCCGTAAAACAGCACCTGGTTGGTCCATTCGAAGTCGAAGGCATAGCCGATGGCCTTGCGGACCCGCGGATCCTTGAACTTGTCGCGGCGCGTGTTGAAATACCAGCCCTGGGCCCCGGCGGGACGGTTGTCGCGGATCTCTTCGCGGACCACCTTGCCTTCCTCGACGGCGGGAAAATCGTAACTCGTCGCCCAGATCTTGGAGGTGAATTCCTCCTGGAACGTAACCGTGCCTTTCTTGAACGCTTCGAAGGCGGCCTGACGTTCGCGAAAGAAGTCGATGCGAACGACATCGAAATTGTAGCGCCCGACGACAACCGGCAGGTTTGTGGCCCAGTAATCCTTCACCTTTTCGTATTCGACATAACGTCCGACCGCGTGGTCTCCGACCTTGTAGGGGCCGGAAGACAGCGGCGGGGTCAGGGTCGACTGCTTGAAGTCGTAGTCCGTGTAGTAGCGTTTGGAGAAAATCGGCAGTTCGGCCACGAACAGCGGCAGTTGCCGGGTCTGTTTTCCCGAAAACTGCACCGCGACACGCGTGTCGTCCCGCGCCTCGGTATCGACCATTTCCTGGAGGGTCTGGCTGATCTGCGGGTGGCCGTCCGCCTTCAGCAGCATGAGCGAAAACGCCACATCCTCGGCCGTCAGCTTCGAATCGTCGTGAAACTTCGCTTCCGGACGCAGGTTGAAGACGTAGGTATTGCCGTCCTCAGAGATCTCGACGCTTTCCGCCAGGAGCCCGTACATGGCGTCCGGCTCGTCGAGAGCCCGCACCATCAGCGTATCGAAGCACAAACCCATGCGCGGCGGCGCATCGCCCTTCAGGATATAGGAATTGAAGGTATTGTAGGTCAGCACATTCTGGTTATAGGCCCAGCTCGGCGGCCGGAAATTGATCCTGCCGCCCTTGGGCGCGTCGGGATTGACGTAGGCGAAATGAGAAAACCCGGGCGGATATTTCAGGTCCCCGAAAACCGACAGCCCGTGCCTCCTGTCCGCGGCAAACGCCGGCAGCATTAACCCCGGAACGCCGTAGAGCGCGGCGGCGGCGCCCGCGCCTTTCAGGACCGTACGTCTGGAAACCATCTAAATTCCGTCCCCCTTGAGATCCGTCACTTCGGCGCCCCTGTCTTGGCAGCTTTCGCCTCGTCGTACCACCAGATGGTCGGAAAGCCGTTCGAATATTCGGGAATATTGTCCGGATGGCCGAAGCGATCCCAACGAGCCGTCCGGTCGAAATCCAGGTACCATTGCGGGATCACGAAATTGTGGAACATCAGGACCCGGTCGAGTGCATGAGTGGCGGCAACCAGTTCATCCCGGTCCTTGGCGAAAATCACCTTGTCGATCAGGGCGTCGACGCCGGGATCCTTGATGCCGGCGTAATTCTGCGAACTCGGCTTATCCGCCGATTCAGACCCCCAGTAGTCCCGCTGTTCGTTGCCGGGCGACAGGCTTTCTCCCCAGCCCAGCGTTGTCATGTCGAAGTCCCGACTGCGCACCCGGTTGATGTACTGAGGTGTATCCAGAACCCGCATGGTCATCTGGATGCCGATGAGCTTGAGGTTTTTCGCATAAGGCAAAACGTATTTTTCAGCGCTCGGATCCTGGGCGATGAACTCGATTGTGAAAGGCTCTCCGGTCTTTGCATTGACGAGCTTGCGTCCGTCCAGCTTGTAACCGGCCTCGGACAGCAGCTTGAGCGCCTCGCGCAGGTTGGCCCGGAGTTTTTGCGGGTCGCCGTTGACCGGGTTCTCGTAAGGCTTGGTGAAGACCTCCGGCGGAACCAGGTCGCGGACGCTTTCCAGGATTTCAAGCTCCTTGCCCTGCGGGAGACCGGACTGGGCCAGTTCCGTTCCGGCAAAGAAGGACGATATCCGCTTGTACTGACCGTAGAAGGCCGTCCGATTGGTGGATTCGAAATCGAACGCCAGATTGAGCGCCCTTCGCACACGCTCGTCTTTGAATTTTTCCCGGCGCAGGTTGGGCACGAAGGCCTGCATTCTTCCCGACGCCTTGGCCGGAAACTCTTCCAGGATCACTTTTCCTTCCTTCTCCGCCGGAAAATCATAGGCGGTCGCCCAGAACTTCGCGACGTTTTCAACGCGCCAGTCGTATTGGTCAGCCTTGAAGGCTTCCAGAGCCACGACGCTGTCCCGGTAGGAATCATAGCGGATTTCGTCGAAATTGTTGGTGCCGACCCGAATGGGCAGATCCTTTCCCCAATAGTCGTCCACCCGTTCGTAGGTAACCTGGCGGTTGGGTTCGAAATCCTTGATCTTGTAGGGGCCGGACCCGAGAGGCGCTTCCAGCAGGCCGCTTCCTATATCACGTTTTTCGCCCTTGGCATTTGTGCCTTCCCACCAGTGCTTCGGCAACACGGTCAGCTGGCCGACGATATGCGGCAGCTCGCGATTGTTCGCGCTGTCGAATTCGAACCGGACGATGTTGCCGGGCAACGCCTTCACGCTGACGACATTGTGGTAATAGAATCTCCGCCGAGGATCGAGTTCGACCGCTTTTTCAAACGACCAGACGACATCTTCCGCCGTGACGGGAACCCCGTCGTGCCAGCGCGCCTTCGGATTGATCCGGTATTCGACCCAGGAGAAATCATCCGGATAGCGGAGTGCTTCGGCAATTACGCCGTATTCGGCGCTGATGTTCAGCTCATCCAGCGACGACTCCATCAGGCTGTCATAGATCAGGCCGAGACCGGGGGCGGCACTTCCCTTCGGCAGAATGGGGTTGAAGGTATCGAAGCCGCCCATGTCCCACATCCGCAGCAACCCGCCCTTGGGCGCATCCGGATTGACATAGTCGAAGTGCTTCACGTCGGGGCCGTATTTGGGCGTACCTGTCAAGGCCGTCGAATAGTGCCACTCCGGCTCCGCCGCCTGTGCCAGGCCCGCGGCAAGGACAGTGCAACAGGCGAAGGCCGCCGCCCGCATCGTCCAGAGCCACTGTTGCCGCTTCGGTTGTCTACCCGGCATGCCTTCCTCCGCAAGACTGGTCATTTCCCGAAACGCGCAACATGCGGTATCGGGTGCTCAACCGGATACTAGGGAGCATCACGGGCGCCGTCACCCGTTCTTGATCAACATGACAGAAATTTAACCGGTCTGGCCAGCAAGGACCGCCGGCTGCTTGATGACGGAGCGGTTGGCTTTTTGATTGTACATGCGCGCATCCGCGATCCGGAGCAGGTCTTCTATGGTACCGGCCTCCTCGGGATAGCTGGCAAAGCCGATGCTTGCCGACAGGCTGATCGTGGCCCCTGGAAGGGTGAATTCCTGGCAGATCTGATCCATCATCCGTTTCAGGAAGCCCTTGCGCTCGTCCTCTTTCATTGCACCCGGCGTCAGGACGATAAATTCATCGCCGCCGACGCGGGCGACCGTGTCGGTCTGGCGGGTCTGGAACTGCAGCCGGTAGCCGACTTCGATGAGCACCTTGTCGCCGACCGCATGGCCGTAACTGTCGTTGATCGGTTTGAAGGCGTCCAGGTCCAGATAAAAAATCTCGAAACCGGACCCGTTGCGGTCGGCCATGGCCAGAAGCTGCTGCATCCGGTCTTCCAGAAGACGGCGGTTGGCCAGTCCGGTCAGGGGATCGTGCAGGGCCATGGTGCGGACCTTGGCGACTTCCTGAATGAGCAGGAAGGCCATGGTCGATATGATCAGCGTGACGACCATGCCCAGAATACGGGTCATCCAGACTTCCTTGCTGTCGATCGACCAGCCACCGACGGGATAGCTGAGGATTTCCCATTTCTTGTCGCCGGGCAGAACCAGCGGCAGACTGACCGCTTCACTGTGCACCAGATCGCCGTCGCCGAAAATCAGATCCGGGCTGCCATCGGATTGCCCTGACGAAACGATCGCGAACCGGTAACCGTCCGAGACCTCCGCCAGTCCGGCAGCCGCAAACAGCCGGCTCTCGTCGAGGACCAGAGTGGCCACCCCCCAATAGTGGCGCTCCGCGATCGGCTGCTGCGGATAGGCGGGCGGGAAAACCGGGACGCGGACCAAGAGGTGGCGGCCGCCCTGAATCATTTCGACCGGGCCGGACAGCACACTGGACCGGCTTTCCATCGCCTTTTCGATCGACGGCCATTGCTTCGGCATCTGGCGATAGTTCAGCCCGATCGCCGCCGCGTTGCCTGAATAGGGATAAATATATTTCACGACGTTGTCGGGCGCGAGGCCGAGCGAGCGGATGAAGGGAACATCGTCGATCAGTTCGGAGCTGAATTTGGTAAACTCGTCCTGGGTCAGCTCGTCCTGGATGACGTAGCCTCTGAGCCCCTTGCCCAGGGAAATTGCCGCGCCGACCTGTCCCTCCAGGCGTGTTCGCGCTTCAGACAGCTTGGCAAGCGCCTTTTGCTGGTGCTGGGCGGCGATGATGTCCTCGACCAGGCCGGCAACATGGGAGGTTATGAAGAAACCGCCGATAAGGCAGCAAACGGCCACGGCAACCGCCGCCCACAACCCCTTCGAATGGGGCAGGGAAAATATCCGGGCGGTTTTAAATCCCATCGACGTGTCAGCCTTTCGCTCGCCGGCGCCTCACTTAACGTAACGACAGAATTACGCAGAAACGTTAAAATTTATTTCAGGCAAAACAAAGAAAGCCGCGCTTACGAAGCGCGGCTTCCAAAATTGGATTTGGCGTAAAGCCTTGAAATTACGAGCGATTATTCCGACGGCAACGGAACCGGGTCCGAAGACTGTTCCCGCATATAGGCAATCACATCCGCCCGGTCTTCAGGCTTGCGCAGGCCGGCAAAGCCCATTGCGGTCCCGTTGATGTAATCCTTCGGCTTGGTCAGGAAATGATCCAGTTCCTCAAAGGTCCAGGCGGCATTTTCTTCGCCGAAAGCGGTCATGGCGGCGGAATAGCCGAAGCCTTCATGGCTACCCGGCTTGCGGCCGATCACGCCCCACAGATCCGGTCCGACCTTGTTGGGGCCGCCTTGTTCGATCGAATGACAGGCCTGGCACTTCTTGAAGATCTTTTCGCCGGACTCGGCAGACGCGGCGACCAGCCGTTCGCTGATCGGTGCCACTTCCGGCACCGCGTCTGCTTCAGGAGTTGAATCCGCCTCACTGGAAGCGACAACGATCTCATATCCGGGCTTACCCGGGATCGTCGGCTCGAAAATGACATCAGATACAATTCCGACACCCATTGTCAGAAGAAGAACCATCAAAACCGCACCAGCGATCTTGTTAAGCGTGAAGGAATCCATTCTCTCCGGCTCCAAGCTAAGACGCGTCCTGATCCGTAACACCAGTTACGAACCCATATCAGCTTTAAATTTGTGCGGAACCTACAAATTTTTTGGCCTTGCTGTCCATAGGTATAAAAGGTCTCAGCCAAAACTTTCGAATAAAGGACACGCGAAAGGCCCGCAGACGGCATGTTCCGGACGATATTTCCGCCGTTTCCAAAGGTATCTAAGGGTTTAAACGGATGCGACGCCGGCAAAGGACCCGGCGAGATACGGGACAAAGGGCAGACGTTTCGGCACAGATTGCCGTCCGGAGACCGCCTTGGGCGTGAAAGCCGCTTGACCATCGCGCGGGCTATGCTCTAGGCCATACCCTCATAAAATCGACTGAAATGGCGCAGCAAACGGCAATGGGCTGCAAGGAAAAGCGCGAAAAGCGGGCCAAGACGGAGAGACGTCCTTGAATTCTGCACTTGTCATTATTCCGGCACGGCTGGGTGCGACCCGGTTGCCGCGCAAGCCGCTGGCGGATATCTGCGGCAAACCCATGATCGTCCGTGTGCTGGAGCAGGCGCAGAATGCCGCCATCGGACCGGTCGTGGTCGCCTGCGACGACCCCGATATCGCGGCGGCCGTGAAGGCGCACGGCGGTGACGCCGTCATGACCCGGGCCGACCATGAATCCGGTTCCGACCGGATCCACGAGGCCGCCAACCTGGTCGACCCGACCAGCGCGCATGATGTCATTCTCAATCTGCAGGGCGATGTGCCGCTGATTGCGCCGGATGCGCTGCGCGCCGCTTTCAGCCCCCTTGCCGACGAGGCCGTCGACATCGGCACCATCATGACCGAAATCCGGGACGAGCGTTTCCGCGACGATCCGAGTTTCGTGAAGGCGGTGACCACTTTGACGCACACCGGCACCAATCGCGCGCTTTATTTTACGCGGGCCACGGCGCCGAGCGGCCCCGGCCCGCTTTATCAGCATATCGGCGTCTACGCCTATCGCCGGTCCGCGCTGGAAAGATTCGTGTCCCTGCCGCCCTCTCCACTGGAGATCCGGGAGAAACTGGAACAGCTTCGGGCACTGGAAGCCGGCATGCGTATTGATGTATCGATCATCGACAGCGCGCCGATGGACGTCAACACACCAGAGGATCTGGAACGGGCTCAAGCCGCCGTCGCAGCCGGGGCTTGATAGAAAGAAGCAAAATGTCTGACCGAAAGAAAATCGTGTTCCAGGGCGAAGTGGGAGCAAATTCCCATACGGCCTGCCGCAATGTCTATCCCGACTATGAGGCCGTTCCCTGCGCGACTTTCGAGGACTGCTTTTACGCGATCGAAAACGGCGAGGCCGATCTGGGCATGATCCCGGTGGAAAATTCGGTCGCCGGACGGGTCGCCGATATCCATCACCTGCTGCCACGCTCCAGCCTGCACATCATCGGCGAATATTTCCTGCCGATCCGTTTCCAGCTCATGGCGCCGAAGGGCGCCAAGATCGAAGGTCTGAAAACGGTTCAAAGCCATGTCATGGCGCTGGGTCAATGCCGGAAGGTGATCCGCGACCTGGGCCTGGCCCCGGTGATCGGCGCCGACACGGCCGGGTCCGCCCGCCAGATCGCCGAACGCAACGATCCGACCGCAGCAGCGCTTGCCCCCGAGATGGCCGCGGACATCTACGGGCTCGACATCCTGCGCCGGAATGTGGAAGACGCCGACTACAACACGACGCGCTTCCTGATCCTTTCAAAGGAGGATCTGGTTGCCGCCAACACGGGCCAGCCGATCATAACGACCTTCATCTTCCGCGTTCGCAACGTGCCGGCAGCCCTTTACAAGGCGCTCGGCGGGTTTGCCACCAACGGGGTCAACATGACCAAGCTGGAATCCTACCAGCTCGAGGGCCAGTTCTTCGCCTCCATGTTCTACGCGGACATCGAAGGTCATCCGGACGACAAGTCGGTTACGCTGGCCCTGGAGGAACTGAAATTCTTCTGCGCCGAGTTCAAGCTGCTCGGCATTTACTGCGCTAGCCCGTTCCGGGAGAAAATCCGCGAACCGGAAGCCAACCGGGCCCTCAGGCCCAGCCCGCAGATCTGACCCGACCCAGGGGGCCTGACCTCAATCCAATTACAGAAAGGTGCCTATGACCGATATCCGTTTTGATGCCCTGTGCATCGGCAACGCCATTTGTGATGTTTTCGCCCACGTTGAGGACGACTTCCTCGTCCGGGAGGATCTGATCAAGGGCTCCATGCGCCTGATCGACACGGAAGAAGCCGTACGGCTCTATGACAAGATGGGCCAGACGGTTCGCGTTTCCGGCGGCAGCGCGGGCAACACGGCGGCCGGTATCGCCTCTCTCGGCGGAACGCCGGCCTTTTTCGGCAAGGTTGCCTCGGACGAACTCGGCGACAGTTACTTTCACGACATGAAAGGGACCGGCGTCCACTTCGAGACCCCGCGCCTCAACGGCGGCACGCCGACCGCCCGGTCGATGATCCTGATCACGCCGGACGGCGAGCGCACCATGAATACCTATCTCGGCGCCTGCACGGAATTCGGCCCCGCAGACGTGGATCCGGACGTGGTCGCGGCCTCGGCCATCACCTACATGGAAGGCTATCTCTGGGATCCGGAAGAAGCCAAGAAGGCGTTTCTGGAAGCTGCGAAGATCGCCCACGCCAACGGCCGCAAGGTCGGGATCACCTTGTCCGATTCGTTCTGCGTCGATCGCTACCGCGCCGAATTCACCGGGCTCCTGCGCGACGGCGTCGTTGACGTGATGTTCGCCAACGAGCACGAAATCAAGGCGCTCTATGAGACCGCCGATCTCGATACCGCCATTGCCGCGGCCCGCGAGAGCGGCGCGATGACCGCCCTGAC
Organism: Roseibium aggregatum; assembly: GCF_014692675.1. Classification (GTDB taxonomy): domain Bacteria; phylum Pseudomonadota; class Alphaproteobacteria; order Rhizobiales; family Stappiaceae; genus Roseibium; species Roseibium aggregatum_C. The sequence continues at coordinate 31,007 of NZ_JABFCZ010000021.1, forward strand.
CCTGGGCGAGAACGGCGCCATGGCGATCACCCGGGAAGAAACCATCAAGGTCACCGCCCAGAAGGTTGACGAGGTGGTGGACCTGACCGGCGCCGGCGACCTGTTCGCCTCCGGTTTCCTGTTCGGCCTTGCGCGGGACTACGACCTCAAGTCGGCCGCGGAACTCGGCTGCCTGTGCGCGGCAAACGTGATCGGCCACGTGGGCGCCCGTCCGGAAACCGCGCTAAAGCAGATCGCCGGCCAGGCCGGTTTCGAAGTCTGATCCGACAGAAACAAAAGAGGCGGCCCGCCGGGCCGCCTCACAACATTCCATCAGGCCGCACCCTCAGGCGGCGAGGTCTTCCACGCTGATGACTTCCCCGTCCTCATTGAGGCGGTAGATGATCGGCGTGCCGGTGCCGAGTTCCCGCTTCAGGATCTGTTCCGGGGTGAGCTTTTCCAGTTCCATGATCAGCGCGCGCAGGGAGTTGCCGTGAGCGGCGACGATGGTGCGCTTGCCCTGCAGGACCCGCGGCAGGATTTCGCTGCGATAGTAGGGCAGAACCCGCTCGGCGGTCATTTTCAGGCTCTCGCCGCCCGGAGGCGGAACATCGAAGGACCGGCGCCAGATGTGGACCTGCTCCTCACCGAATTCCTTGCGCGCCTCGTCCTTGTTCATGCCGGTCAGATCGCCGTAGTCGCGTTCGTTGAGCGCCTGGTCCTTGATCGTTTCCAGACCGGTCTGCCCCAGTTCCTCCAGGATCAGATCCAGCGTCTTCTGCGCGCGGCTCAGATCCGAAGTGAAGGCGATGTCGAACGTCAGCTTCAGGTCGCGCAGCTGCTCGCCGGCCTTCTTGGCTTCCTCAATGCCCTTTTCGGTAAGACCGGGATCTTTCCAGCCGGTGAAAAGGTTTTTCAAATTCCATTCGCTTTGACCGTGGCGAACGAGCACCAAGAGGCGATCCATGGTCAGGTCTCCTGTCTGTCGGAAAGTAAGGGATCAATCGTTCAGGCCGAGCACGTCGGCCATGGAGTAAAAGCCGGGCTTTTTGTCGAAACCCCAAAGGGCGGCCTTGACCGCGCCACGGGCGAAAAGCTGTCGGTCCTCGGCGCGGTGGGTGAGTTCGATCCGCTCGCCCTCACCTGCGAAAATCACCGAATGCTCGCCGATGACCGAGCCGCCGCGAAGGGTCGCGAAACCGATATCGCCCGCCTTGCGCGCACCGGTAATGCCGTCGCGCGAGCCGACGGAATGGTCGGCAAGGTCGATACCGCGTCCGCCGGCCGCGGCTTCGCCCAGAAGCAGGGCCGTGCCCGACGGGGCATCCACCTTGTGCTTGTGGTGCATTTCCAGGACTTCAATGTCGAAATCCGCATCGAGCGCCTTTGCGGCCTTCTTCACCAGCGCCGCCAGCAGATTGACGCCGAGGCTCATGTTGCCCGACTTGACGATACGCGCGTGGCGGGAAGCCGCGTGAAGCGGCGCGTCTTCGCCCTCGGCCCAGCCGGTGGTGCCGATCACATGGACGATCCGCGCCTGGGCGGCGAGTTCGGCAAAGGTGAGCGACGCGGCGGGCGCGGTGAAATCCAGAACCCCGTCGCTGGCTGCAAATGCCGTCAGCGGATCGTCGGTCACCGGAATGTCCAGCGTGCCGACGCCTGCGAGGTCGCCCGCATCCTGGCCCAGGAACTCGGATCCCGGACGCTCGATCGCGGCGGTCACCCGGGCCCCTTCGGCCTCGCAAACGGCGCGGACCAGAGCCCGTCCCATCCGGCCTGCGGCCCCGACTACGACAAGGCGCATTTCACTCATGCTTCACCTCTCATGCCTGTTCGGCTTGGGGTATAGCAGCTTCCCGGGACGACGCAACCAAGCTGAGCCGCAGAAGGCTGCAAACGCAAACGGGGCGGAGACCGATGGTCTCCGCCCCGCCTGAAATTATCCAAAAAACCGGGGAAGACGCTCAGTCTTCTTCCTTCTCGATTTCCTTGCCGGTGTCCTGGTCGACGACCTTCATGGACAGGCGCACCTTGCCGCGCTCGTCGAAGCCCATCAGCTTGACCCAGACCTTGTCGCCTTCCTTGACCACGTCGGTGACCTTGGCGACCTTGCGCGGAGCGAGCTGGGAAATGTGGACCAGACCGTCCTTGGCGCCGAAGAAGTTCACGAACGCACCGAAGTCGACGCATTTCACGACCGTACCTTCGTAGATCATGCCCACTTCCGGCTCGGCGGCGATGGAGTTGATCCAGTTGACGGCTGCCTTGATCGCCTTGCCATCGGCAGAGGCGATCTTGACCGTTCCGTCGTCCTCGATGTTCACCTTGGCGCCGGTCTTTTCCACGATTTCGCGGATGACCTTGCCGCCCGAACCGATGACTTCACGGATCTTGTCGACCGGGATCTTCATCACTTCGATGCGCGGCGCATGTTCACCCAGCTCGGAGCGGGCTTCGGTGATGGCCTTGGACATTTCGCCGAGGATGTGCACGCGGCCGTCCTTGGCCTGGCCGAGAGCGACCTTCATGATCTCCTCGGTGATGCCCTGGATCTTGATGTCCATCTGCAGCGAGGTAATGCCGTTGGCGGAACCGGCCACCTTGAAGTCCATGTCGCCGAGATGATCCTCGTCGCCGAGAATGTCGGACAGAACCGCGAAACGGTCGCCTTCCTTGATCAGGCCCATGGCGATACCGGCAACCGGCGCCTTGAGCGGAACGCCGGCATCCATCAGGGCCAGCGAGGTGCCGCAGACGGTCGCCATGGAGGACGAGCCGTTGGATTCCGTCACTTCCGAGACAACGCGCAGCGTGTACGGGAAATCGTGGTGGGCCGGCAGCATCGGGTTGATGGCGCGCCAGGCGAGCTTGCCGTGGCCGATTTCGCGGCGTCCGGGAGAGCCCATGCGGCCTGCTTCACCGACCGAATAGGGCGGGAAGTTGTAGTGCAGCATGAAATGGGACTTGTAGGTGCCTTCGAGCGCATCGACGAACTGCTCGTCTTCGCCGGTGCCGAGGGTGGCAACCGCCAGGGCCTGGGTTTCACCGCGGGTGAAGAGCGCAGAGCCGTGGGCGCGCGGCAGGATGCCGACTTCGGAAGAAATCGCACGGACCGTCGACAAGTCGCGGCCGTCGATGCGGGACCCGGTGTCGAGAATGGCGCCGCGGACGATGGCAGCTTCCAGCTTCTTGAACTGATCGCCGAGAACGGTGGCTTCCGGTGCGGCGTCACCGCCGTTGGTGATCAGCGTTTCGACAACCTTCGCCTTGACCGCGTCAACCGCATTCTTGCGTTCGGTCTTCGCGGTAATGGCGTAGGCCGCCTTCAGTTCGTCGGCCGCCATGCCCTTGATCTGCTCGTAGAGAGAAGAGTGATCGGGCATGGTGAATTCGCGCGGCTCCTTGGCGGCGGCTTCCGCCAGCTTGATGATCGCGTCGATCACCGGCTGGAAACCGCGGTGGCCGAACATCACGGCGCCGAGCATGGTGTCTTCGTCGAGTTCCTTGGCTTCGGACTCCACCATCAGGACCGCGTCAGCCGTACCGGCGACGACCAGGTCCAGAGAGGATTCGGGCATGTCGTCAACCAGCGGGTTGAGAACATATTCGCCGTTGATGAAGCCGACGCGCGCGCCGCCGATCGGGCCCATGAAGGGAACGCCGGAAAGCGTCAGCGCAGCGGAGGAGGCGACCATCGCCAGGATGTCCGGTGCGTTTTCCATGTCGTGGGAAAGCACGGTGATGACGACCTGGGTCTCGTTCTTGTAGCCATCGGCGAACAGCGGGCGGATCGGACGGTCGATCAGGCGCGAGGTCAGGGTCTCGTGCTCGGACGGACGGCCTTCACGCTTGAAGTAGCCGCCCGGGATCTTGCCGGCGGCGAAGGCCTTTTCCTGGTAGTTCACGGTCAGCGGGAAGAAATCCTGACCCGGCTTCGGCTGCTTGGCGGAAACGACCGTCGCCAGCACCTTGGTTTCGCCGTAGGTCGCCATCACGGCGCCATCGGCCTGACGGGCAATCTTGCCCGTTTCGAGGACGAGAGGACGACCGCCCCACTCGACTTCTACACGATGAATATCAAACATCATCTTTCCTTACAGCTTTGTCCGTCTGCGCAGGCATTCCTTCAGTTGCGCAAGGACATATCATCGGTCGGCCCCGTACGGGCCGGTTACCGATCGGACAAGCCACGGGCAAGACGACAAGCGGCTCCCAAGTTCACGGAAGCGGCCGGCAATCCTGCCCCATGACCGTCACGGGACTTTCTATAGTCAAACGCGGCGGGCAAATCCACCCGCCGCGTTTGTCTCAACTCGCTTCTTAGCGGCGAACGCCAAGACGCTGGATCAGGGACTGATAGCGCTCTTCGCTCTTGCCCTTGACGTAGTCGAGCAGCGAACGGCGCGAAGCCACCATCTTCAGGAGACCGCGGCGGGAGTGATTGTCCTTGCCGTGGGCCTTGAAGTGTTCGGTCAGGTTATTGATCCGTTCGGTCAGGATTGCGACCTGGACTTCCGGAGAACCGGTATCACCGTCCTTGGTGGCATATTCCTTGATCAACTCAGCTTTACGCTCAGCAGTAATCGACATCGCTCTTTCCTTTCAAAGATGCGGCCGGGAAAACCCGGCGTTTCGGGGATGCCGGAAAACCGGCCCGATCCGCACCATCACCAGAGCCGAGATGTCGGTCAGCAAAGGTTGGTACGGACGGATTGAGCCCAAGGACCCAATGGCTGCGATATATGGCGGAAAACGCCCGCCATTACCAGTTCTTTTTAACGGCCCTCGCGGGCCGTGGTTTTCAAAGATTGAACACCCGGCTCGGCTGGAAGCGGCCCTTGTCGATGGACCCGAGCGCGACGGGCACGCCGGCGTGGCTGGCGAAGGCCGCCTCGCAGGCGAGCGGCGCGGACCGGCCGCGCAGGAGCACGGCCATGCCCTTGCGGATCTTGGCCGCATCTTCCAGCGAGACGGGCACCTCTTCCAGATTGTCCATCGCCTCGCGGACGGGCAGGACGAAGTCCTCGACCAGCGCCTCGACGCCTTCGCCTTCTTCCAGCTCTTCGGCGGCCTCGATCAATTCGTCCAGGGTCACCATGTCGTCTTCGCCGAAGGGACCGACCAGCAGGCGGCGCAGGTCGGTGACGTGCCCGCAGGTGCCGAGACGCCGGCCCATGTCGCGGGCAAGCGCGCGCACATAGGTGCCCTTGCCGCATTCGGCCTCGAACACGGCCCTGTTTTCGTCCGGACACTCCACCAGGTCCAGCCGGTGCACCTCGATCGGACGGGCTTCGAGTTCGACCGTCTCGCCATCGCGGGCAAGATCGTAGGCCCGCTCTCCGTCCACCTTGATGGCGGAAAACGCGGGCGGCACCTGCATGATCGTACCGGTGAAACCGGCCAGGATCGCGCGAATGGCATCCGGATCGGGACGCACGTCGGAGGTCGCGACGACCTCGCCTTCCGTGTCGTCGGTGTTGGTCTCCGCGCCCCAGGTCACCTCGAAGCGGTAGATCTTGCGGCCGTCCATGACGAAGGACACGGTCTTGGTTGCCTCGCCGAACGCCAGCGGCAGACAGCCGGTGGCCCGTGGATCGAGCGTGCCGGCGTGACCGACCTTCTGTGGATGCAGGATGCGCTTGATCTTGCCGAGCGCGTCGTTGGAGGTGATGCCATAGGGCTTGTCGAGCACAAGCCAGCCGTTGATGGCGTTCCGGTTCTTGCGTGCCTTTTGCCGCGCCATGTCTGTTCCGTCGATTTATGTGTAGGCGTTCAGTCGCCGTCGTGATCCAGGTCGCGCGCCACGGTCGGCGAATGCAGCAGGGTCTCGATCCGGTCGTCATCGTCGAACCGGGTGTCGAGCACGAAGCGCAGATCGGGCATGTATTTCATGGTCAGCCGGCGCGACACCAGACCGCGCAGGAATTTGGCCGACCGGTTGAGCGCCTTTTCGACCTTTTCGCCTTCGCTGCCGCCGAGCGGCATGACCAGGCAGGTGGCGAGCCGGAGATCCGGCGTCATGCGCACTTCCGGAACGGTGACGATGACGCCTTCCAGATCCGGGTCCGACAGTTCGCCGCGGGTCAGAATGTCGGACAGTTCCTTGCGGACCAGTTCGCCGACGCGCAACTGGCGCTGCGACGGCCCCTTCGGTCCATGTCCGTGTCCGCTGTGTCTAGACATTGTTTCTATCCTTGCCGGCTACAGGCCGGCAGCAACTTTCAAATAAAAGACGCCGGCGTAATCGTCTGGGATCACGCCGGCGTTCGATTTCCGATGCGGCCGGACGCTTAAAGCGTCCTGGCGATCTCCTCGACACGGAAACATTCGATGATGTCTCCGGGGCGCATGTCCTGGTAGTTGACGAAGTTCATGCCGCATTCCTGACCGGATTCGACCGATTTGACCTCGTCCTTGAAGCGCTTGAGCGTGCCAAGCTGGCCTTCGTGGATGACGACGTCGTCGCGAATGAGGCGAACATTGGCGCCGCGTTCCACGACACCTTCGGTGACCAGACAGCCCGCGACCTTGCCGACCTTGGAAATGTGGAAGATCTCCTTGATCTCCGCATTGCCGAGGAAGGTCTCGCGCCGCTCCGGCGACAGCAGCCCGGACATGGCCGCTTTGATGTCATCCACCAGGTCGTAGATGATGTTGTAGTAGCGGATCTCGATGCCTTCGCGGGCCGCCGCTTCGCGGGCCTGCTTGTTGGCGCGCACGTTGAAGCCGATGATCGGCGCCTTGGACGCGGTTGCCAGGGTGACATCGCTTTCGGTGATGCCACCGACACCAGCGAGCAGGATGCGCGCCGCGACTTCGTCGGTGCCGAGTTCGTTGAGCGCATGGGAGATCGCTTCGACCGAGCCCTGCACGTCGCCCTTGAGCACCAGCGGGAATTCCTTTTTGCCGGTTTCCTGCAGGCGGTTCATCATCTGCTCGAGCGAACCGCGGGCGCCGGACGCCAAGACAGACGCCTTTTCGCGGATCTGGCGCTGACGGTAATCGACGATCTCGCGGGCACGGGCTTCGTTCTCGACCACAGCGACCATGTCGCCGGCTTCCGGCGTGCCCTGGAAGCCCAGAACCTCGACCGGCTTGGACGGACCGGCTTCGGGCACCTGATTGCCGTCCTCGTCGAGCATGGCGCGGACACGGCCCCATTCGGCGCCGGCGACGAGGATGTCGCCCGGACGCAGGGTGCCCTTCTGGACCAGAACGGTCGCGACCGGACCGCGGCCGCGGTCGAGCTGGGCTTCGACCACGATGCCCTCGGCCTTGCGATCCGGATTGGCCTTCAGTTCGAGAACTTCGGACTGAAGCAGGATCATTTCCAGAAGCTTGTCCAGGTTGGTGCCCTTAAGTGCGGACACCTCGACGTCGATGACGTCACCACCCATGGATTCCACGACGATTTCGTCCTGCAGAAGCTCGGTGCGCACCCGGTTCGGATCGGCACCGACCTTGTCGATCTTGTTGATCGCGACAATGATCGGCGCGTCGGCCGCCTTGGCGTGGGCAATGGCTTCCTTGGTCTGCGGCATGACACCGTCATCGGCCGCCACAACCAGGATCACGATATCGGTCGACTTCGCACCGCGGGCACGCATCTGCGAGAACGCGGCGTGGCCCGGCGTATCGATGAAGGTGATCTTGTTGCCGTCCTGCTCCACCTGGTAGGCGCCGATATGCTGGGTGATGCCGCCGGCTTCCCCGGTGACCACCTTGGAATTGCGGATCGCATCGAGCAGCGACGTCTTGCCGTGGTCGACGTGGCCCATGATGGTCACGACCGGAGGCCGCGGCTTCATGTTTTCAGGTGCGTCCTCGGCGGAGAACAGGCCTTCTTCAACGTCAGCTTCAGACACGCGCTTGACCGTGTGGCCCATTTCGACCGCGATCAGTTCCGCCGTATCGGCATCGATGACGTCGTTGATCTTCATCATCTGACCCTGCTTCATGAGAAGCTTGATCACATCGACGGCGCGCTCGGCCATACGGTTGGCGAGTTCCTGGATCGTGATGGCTTCCGGCAGGATCACTTCACGCATGATCTTCTCGCGGACCACCTGCTGGCTGCCGCGCTTTTCCTTTTCGCGGCGGCGGCGGAGCGAGGCGAGCGAGCGCGAACGCTGCTCGTCGGACCCGCCGGTAGCGGCAGAAATCGTCAGCTTGGACCGGCGGCGATCATCGCCACCGCGCGTCCGGGCCGGGGTCGGAGCAGGCTTCTGGCGCTTGACGGCACGCAGGCCACCCTTGCTGCGATCGTCGTCGCCGCCCTCTTCTTCCTCGCGGGCCGGCCGGGCCCCTGCCGGACGCTCGGTGCGTGCCGGACGGGCTTCCCCAGGCTTGGCGGCTTCGGGCGCGGCAGCAGCCGGCTGGGCCGGCGCTTCGGCGGGCTTTTCGGCCGCCGCGCGGGCTTCATCCGCCGCCTTTTCGGCCGCGAGCCGGGCTTCTTCTTCCTCGCGCTGCTTGCGCTCTTCTTCCTCGACCTTGCGCCGGGCTTCTTCCTCAACCTTGCGGCGGGCTTCCTCCTCGGCGCGCCGCTTGGCGTCTTCCTCGGCCTGCTTGCGTTCCTCGACCTCACGGACCTGGGCCATCTTCAGCGCGGCAGCGCGTGCTTCGGCCTCTTCCTTGGTCAGGGTGCGCAGGACGTTGCCGCCCTTCGGGCGCTGTACGCCACGGCGGGCCGCCTGAGGCGCCTCTGCCGCCGGCTTGGCGCGCGGTGCTTCTGCAGCCTCGTCGGGGCGCTTGGCTGCGGGTGCGGACTGATCAGCCTTCGGCTCCTGGCCGGGCACCACAACGCGACGCTTCTTCTTCTCCACGACGACCGCCTTCGACCGGCCATGGGAGAACGATTGCCGAACAGTTCCCTGGTCGCCACCACTCCGCTTGAGGCCGAGCGTCTTGCGCTCAACGCTGATTGTCTTGTCGCCTGGGTTTTTCGTATCGCTCATATTGCCTTCAGTCCTGCGCAACCGCACTGCCTGCGTTGCCTTGTTCATCTGCGGCGGAATTCGACCGGAATGCTTCCAGTTCGCGCACTCGCGACAGGAAGTTTTCGCTCGCCGGACCCGCAAGCAGTGCAGCATGTATCACATTTGACCGACCCAATGCCAAATCCAATTGAGTCGAATCGAACAAACGGACGACGAAACACCCGTTTGCAGTGTCAAATCGGCTGCCGGCCACCGCCGCCAGCTTTCGAATTCCATCCTCGGCTGCATCCGAGGCATGAATGAGGCCCACGACGTCGTCCCGCCGCAAAGCCGCTTCAACTTTCGAAAAACCGGTTACCAGCTCACCGGCCTTGCGGGTCATGGACAACGCCTGCAGGGCGCTCCTTTCCATGAGAGCATCAATCTGCTCCGCAAGTCCCGGTTCAACGCGGGCCTCACATTTGAAGCCCCTGCCGAAAACCCGTTTCTTCTCTTTTTCCGCGGCACGGACAACGTCACGCGCCGCGGTAATCCAGACGCCCCGTCCGGGGAGCCTGCGTTTCAAATCCGGCACCACCCGGCCTTCCGGGTCGAGAACGAAGCGTATCAAACGATCCACCGGAAGTACCTTGCGGCTCACGGCGCATTGCCGTTCCGTCGGTTCGTTCTTTTTTGGCACTCACTCTCTCCGGCCGGATTGCCTGCGATCGGCCCGTTCAGCCGTTCAGAATTGCACCCGCAGGCGCTGCTTCGGTTTCCGCCTCTTCGACTTCCTCGGCGTCTTCCGCCTCGGCTTCGGCCGACATTGCGGCCAGTTCTTCCTCGGTGACCCAGCCGGCGGCGACGCGCGCTGCCATCACCATGGCTTCGGCTTCGGCCCGCGACAGGTCCATTCCGCTCAAGGAGCCCTCGAACCGCTTGGTCTCGCCGTCCTTGCGCTCGGTCCAGCCGACCAGATCGTCCGCCGCACAGCCGGCGAGGTCTTCCATGGTCTTGATGCCGTCCTTGCCCAGAGCGACCATCATCGCCGTGGTCATGCCGTCGATGGACCGCAGATCGTCGGAAACGCCGAGTTCGGTGCGTTCCTTGTCCAGGTTCGCTTCCAGCTCTTCCAGATAATCGCGGGCACGGGCCTGGATCTCTTCCGCGGTTTCCTCGTCGAAACCTTCAATCATGGCGATTTCGTCGAGTTCGACATAGGCCACTTCCTCCACGGAGGTAAAGCCTTCGGTCGCCAGCAGCTGGCCGACCATCTCGTCGACGTTGAGGGCATCCATGAACAGCTGCGAGCGTTCCTGGAATTCCTTCTGACGGCGCTCGGATTCTTCCTGCTCGGTCATGATGTCGATGGCCCAGCCGGTGAGCTGGGAGGCCAGACGCACGTTCTGGCCGCGCCGGCCGATGGCCAGAGACAGCTGTTCGTCGGGAACGACCACCTCGATGCGCTCCGCGTCTTCGTCGAGAACGACCTTGGCCACTTCCGCGGGCTGGAGGGCGTTGACGATGAAGGTCGCCGGATCCTCGTTCCACGGGATGATGTCGATCTTCTCGCCCTGCAGTTCGCCGACCACGGCCTGCACGCGGCTGCCGCGCATACCGACACAGGCGCCGACCGGATCGATCGAGCTGTCCTTCGAAATCACGGCGATCTTGGCGCGCGATCCCGGATCGCGGGCAACCGACTTGATCTCGATGACGCCGTCGTAGATTTCCGGCACTTCCTGGGCAAACAGCTTTGCCATGAACTGCGGATGGGTCCGCGACAGGAAGATCTGCGGACCGCGCTGCTCGCGGCGCACGTCGTAGATATAGGCGCGGATGCGGTCGCCGGTACGGAACGCTTCGCGCGGGATCAGTTCGTCGCGGCGGACAATGCCCTCGCCGCGGCCGAGATCGACGATCACGTTGCCGTATTCGGCCCGCTTGACCACGCCGTTGACGACTTCGCCGACACGGTCCTTGAATTCTTCGTACTGGCGGTCACGCTCGGCTTCGCGCACCTTCTGCACGATCACCTGCTTGGCGGACTGCGCCGCGATACGGCCGAAATCGAGCGGCGGCAGCGGCTCGGCAATGAAATCGCCGATGTTGGCTTCCGGGTTGCGGGCGCGGGCGTCGTCGAGCGAAATTTCGGTCGAAACGTTTTCGACGGCCTCGACGACCTGCAGGAGACGCTGGAGGCGGATTTCACCGGTCTTGGCATTGATCTCGGCACGCACTTCCGTCTCGGTTCCATAACGGGACCGGGCAGCCTTCTGGATCGCATCTTCCATCGCCGTGATGACGATGTTGCGGTCAATCGACTTTTCCCTGGCAACCGCGTCGGCGATTTGCAGCAGTTCCAGCCGGTTCGCGCTGATAGCCATTCAATCCACTCCTCTTGCACGTCTCATTTTCCGCATGACGCGCTTCTGTTTAGTCGGAAGCCCCAATTCGGCGGGCACTTCCTCAGTTGGCCTTGCTCTCGGTTTCCAACTGCGCCCCCCGCGCGGCCAGAGCCGCTTTTTCCGCTTTCAGCGCAGCAGTAATCAGATCATCTGTCAGAACCAGCTTGGCTTCGCCGATGTCTTCCAGAGGCAGTTCGAATGTATCCTGTTCGCCCTTGGGGACATCCGCCAGGCGGACCAGCGCCGCTCCGTCCTTCACGCCCAGAAGCGTGCCGCGGAACCGCTTGCGGCCGTCGAGCATCACGGCGAGCTCGATCTTCACTTCATGGCCGGCCCAGCGTTCGAAATCGCTGGCACGGACAAGCGGCCTGTCGATCCCCGGAGACGAAATTTCCAGGTGATAGGCCCGGTTGATCGGGTCTTCCACATCAAGGGCGGGCGAAACCGCCCGGCTGATGGTTTCGCAGTCCTCGACCGTCATCGTGCCGTCGGGGCGCTCGGCCATGATCTGCAGCGTGCAGCCGTTGGCCGCGCTGATCATGGTGCGCACAAGCCGGTAGCCGAGATCCTCGATCACGGGCTCGACAATAGCGGCCACACGGGCATCCAGACCCTGCTCCGTTATGATTCTCGCCTCTTGTGCGCTCACGCCCTGCTCCTGCAATATCCCTTAATTCCCGATGGAACCGGGATCAAAACCGGCAGCCGGCGCGTGTTCGCAGCCTTCCGCCGATCGGTCTCAGCGTGCCCTGTAAGCAAAAAAGAGCGGGTCCCCTGCGGGCCCACTCTCAAACCGCCATATGAGCCGACTGAGGTGAAACAGCGACTGTATACCGTCAAACAACGGCAAAACGCAAGGGCAAACCCGTTTCGGTCAGCTTTTAGATGGTCGCTGACCGCCGGAAAGTCAAATAGCGCGGAACCCGGCCCTCGCGCAGGGCCTTCGCCTCGTAGCGCGTACCGGGCCAGCCGGCCCAGGGCCGGCGCCAGTCGTCGGCGCATTCCGCCGTCCATTCGAAGGCCGGATGATCGTGGCAGTGGCGCAGGGTCCAGTCGACATAGGTGTCGATGTCGCTTGCGAAGCGGAATTCGGCGCCCGGTTTCAGGACCCTGGCGTAACGATCCAGATTCTTTGCATTGACGAAACGGCGTTTCCAGTGGCGCTTCTTGGGCCAGGGGTCCGGATAGAGCTGGTAGGCAAGATCAAGCGAGGCTTCCGGCAGCCAGTCGAGGACATCGACGGCGTCGTCGTCATGGAGGCGGATGTTCTTGATCCCCTCGCTCACGATCGCGCTGACCGCTTTCGCCATGCTGCCGATGAAAGGCTCCACGCCGATGAAGCCGACGTCCGGATTTTCCCGCGCCCGGTGCAGCAGGTGCTCGCCGCCCCCGAAACCCACTTCCAGCCAGACCTCGCGCACCGGTCCGTCGAACAGCTGTGCGAGGTCACCCGGCGGCGGAGCGGTCAGGTCCAGGCCCAGGCGGGGCAGTTCGTTTTCCATCAGCGCGCTGCGCTTGGGGCTGAGCGGCTTTCCCTTGCGCCGGCCGAAAAAGGCGCCTTCGTATCGATCGGTCATGGTTTGGCTTATACGTTTCCGCCGGCCCGTAACGGGGCCGGCGGAATGTTTTCCATCTTTATCGTCAGGTCAGCGATTAGCCTGCAACGGTCTTCAGGGCGTCGACCAGGTCGGTCTTTTCCCAGGAGAACCCGCCGTCGGCATCCGGGTCGCGGCCGAAGTGGCCGTAAGCCGCGGTGCGGGCGTAGATCGGGTTGTTGAGCTTCAGGTGCTCGCGGATGCGGCGCGGGGTGAGCCCCATGACTTCGCGCAGGCCCTTTTCAAGCTTGGCTTCGTCGCAGTTGCCGGTGCCGTGCAGGTCGACATAGACCGACAGCGGATCGGCAACGCCGATCGCGTAGGACAGCTGGATGGTACACTTTTCGGCCAGATCGGCGGCAACGACGTTCTTGGCGAGATAGCGCGCAGCATAGGCGGCGGAGCGGTCCACCTTGGTCGGATCCTTGCCGGAGAAGGCGCCGCCGCCGTGAGGGGCGGCCCCGCCGTAGGTGTCGACGATGATCTTGCGGCCGGTCAGGCCGCAGTCGCCGTCCGGGCCGCCGATGACGAAGGCGCCGGTCGGATTGACGTGCCAGACGGTGCCGTCCGTGATCCAGCCAGCCGGCAGGGTTTCACGGATGTAGGGCTCGACAACCTTACGCACGTCGTCAGAGGTCATGGATGCGTCCAGGTGCTGGGTCGACAGCACGATGGAGGTGACTTCCACCGGCTTGCCGTTTTCGTAGCGGACGGTGACCTGGCTCTTCGCATCCGGACCCAGAACGCCTGCGTTGCCGTATTTGCGGGCTTCGGCGAGGGTTTTCAGGATCTTGTGGGAATAAAGGATCGGCGCCGGCATCAGTTCCGGCGTTTCACGGCAAGCGTAACCGAACATGATGCCCTGGTCGCCCGCGCCTTCGTCCTTGTTGTCGGCCGCATCGACGCCCTGCGCGATATGGGCGGACTGGGCATGCAGGTGAACCGCGACGTCGCAGCTCTCCCAGTGGAAGCCCTCCTGCTCGTAACCGATATCCTTCACCGCCATGCGCGCCAGATGCGCGATGTAGTCCTTGGTAATCGTGTTCGGGCCGCGGGTTTCGCCGGCAATCACGATGCGGTTTGTCGTTGCCAGCGTTTCAGCGGCAACTCGCGCTTCGGGCATTTCAGCCAGAAATGCATCGACAACGGTATCGGAGATTCGATCGCAGACTTTGTCCGGATGTCCTTCCGACACGGATTCAGAGGTGAAGAGATAATCTTGACGGGCCATTGGCTATCGTCCTTCTGGGAATGAATATGATTGAAGCGGCGAATTCACTCGCCGCTTCAATGCGCATCAATCCTGAAAGTTTTTCCCCGCGTCAAGCGCGAACCCGCATTTCTTAGTCGTCACCGGCCAAAGAACGGACCAGATCCACAATTCTACGGCGAACTTTGGGGTCTTCGATGCGAACGAACGCCTTGTTGAGAGACAGGCCTTCGGAGGAGGAAAGGAAGTCGACCACATAGGATGTAGGCTGAGATTCGCCAAAGCCCTCGGCTTCCTCCGGCGTACCCGGAGCATCTTCGAAGAAGAATGCAACCGGCACTTTCAGGATCGTCGCAATGTGCTGCAGGCGGCTTGCGCCGATCCGGTTTGTGCCTTTTTCGTATTTCTGAATTTGCTGGAAAGTGATGCCTAAAGCTTCTCCGAGCTTTTCCTGGCTCATTCCAAGCATCATACGCCGAAGCCGAACCCGGCTTCCAACATGAACATCAATCGGATTCGGTGCCTTTTTGCTGGGCATGGGTCTTTGGTCTTTCTTATTTTAATTGGCGGAATTCCGCCAAGTTCTCCATGAGAAACGGATGAACAAGCACCTACCCCCGCGCACCTGATCAATGTGTTGCCAACACTACAAGTCCGCTTCACCGCGCTTCGTCATCCGAAGCAATGTCACGGTTGTATCACAAGGTATTCACATTCCCCAAGCAGAAAAATCAATTTTTACGCGAACCCGGATTGTATCGATGTTTTGCAAGTAAAACAAAACTTAAAATTGCGCATATCGTAAAGATCCCGTCGCCGTACCTTGCGTAAATTGTCATGGGTAAACGTTCGGGCAATCTGCCGTCGATCACGCCCCGGGACAGAAGCGGCAGTGAGCCGATCACCCGCCCCTTCGCGTCGACAACCGCGGAAATCCCGGTGTTTGCGGCCCTGACCAGGGGAAGTCCCTGTTCGATCGCCCGCATCCGGGCCTGGGCAAAATGCTGGTATGGCCCCGGCGTATCCCCGAACCAGGCGTCATTCGTCACATTCAGCAGGAAACCCGGGCGGACGTCGGACGCGCCTGCGAAATCCGGAAAAATCGCCTCGTAACAGACCAGCGGCAAAAACGACGGAGCCGTCTGCGGCACCATGACGCGGTGGCGCAGGCCCGCATGAAACGTCCCCGGCGCATCCACAAGCTGCTCCAGCCCGAGCCGCTGGAGCAACCATCGCAAGGGCAGGTATTCGCCGAAGGGAACCAGATGGACCTTGTCGTAGACGTCCCGCACTTCGCCGTTCGGATCGACCAGATAGACGCTGTTGTAATAGGCCGGCCCCTCGCTCGACTGCTCGAACCGGATCGCACCGGTGATCAGCGCGGTTTGCGGCGGAAGCGCCTGCGAGATCCGGTAAAGCGCGCCCGGCTCATGGGTCAGGAGAAAGGGCACGGCGGATTCCGGCCAGACGATCAGCCGGTCATGACCGACGCGGGCGGTTCCGCCAAGCGGCTTGTGGGTGAGGTCCAGATAGGTATCGAAGATCCAGCCCTTGTTGTCAGGCACCCACTTTTCCGCCTGGGCGATGGACGGCTGAACGATACGCACGTCCACATCGCTGAAACCGGCGTCCTCGACGAGATCAAGGCGAACGAGGCCGAAACCGGCCATTCCCGCGAGCAGTGCGAGGGACCCTGTCAGGCCGGCAAGACGGGCGCGCAGGGGCTTGTGATCGGCCAGGACCGCCGGCAGGGCAAAGATCAGGACGGCCAGAAAGCTCAGGCCGTAGATGCCGGTCAGGCTCGCGGTTTGCGCCAGAAACAAAGGCTTGGAGAACGCATAGCCGAACAGGTTCCAGGGAAAGCCGGTCAGGACATGGCCCCGGACCCAGTCTGAAAGCGACAGGAACAGCGCCAGAGCCAGGACCCGGCTCCAGCGATCGCTCCAGAACAGAGCGGCCAGGGCGGTTCCTGCTGCGGTGAAGAGCGCTAACCCTAAGGGCATCGCCAGAACCGCAAAGGGCATCATCCAGGCGAACCGCTCGGCTTCCACGAGGAAGGCGCTGCCGATCCACCACAGGCCCGCCAGGAAATATCCGAACCCGAACCACCAGCCGATGGAAAACCCGGACGCAACGCGCCTCAGGGCGGATTGCCGAGTGCCGGATTCAATTGCCCCGTCCAGCAGCCAGACGAGGGCGGGAAACGTCACGAAGAGGACGGGAAACCAGCCATAGGGCGGGAGCGCGAATGCGGAGACGCCGCCTGCGGCAAAGGCAAGACCGCGTCTGCGCCACCCCCAGGCAAGCAGGCAGGCGTTGGGCACCGCCATCAAAGCCCCGAGGCTACGCTTCATCGCTTTCAGTTCCCGGCCGAATCGCTATCGACCCGAGCTTTGCGCCGCCCGCAAAGCAGGGTCAAGTCCCGCATCGGCTGCGCGAAATATCGCTGTTCGGGATTTGGGAGTTATTCGTCTGCCGCCGGTTGCCCGGCACCTGTCGGAGCGTCGGCTTTCTTCACCCGCCGGCGCTGCTCCGGCAGCCGGCCGTCAAGCTTGCGGCGGCGGATGCGCAGGCGCTTGATCCGGCGCGGATCCGCATCCAGCACTTCAAACTCGTAGCCGGGAAGCCCGGGAGCAGCCAGAAGCTCGCCGCGCACCGGCACACGGCCGATCGAAACGAACAGCAGCCCGCCGAGCGTGTCGACGTCTTCGGAAATCTCGCCGGTTGCGAATTGCGTACCCAGGGTCTGGTCGAGATCCTCCAGCGGAAGCCTCGGGTCCGCGATCCAGCCGCCGTCCCCGGTTTCCGCCAGCATCGCTTCCTCGTCCTCGTCGTGCTCGTCCTCGATATCGCCGACGACTTCCTCGACGAGATCCTCCAGCGAGACGAGACCATCGGTTCCGCCATATTCATCGATGACGAGCGCCATCTGGATCCGGTCCGCCTGCATCTTGGCCATCAGATCCGTCGCCGGCATGGAGGGCGGGACGAACAGCAGTTCACGGACAAGGCCGGCTTCCTTCAGCGACCCGGACAGATCGACCTGGGACAGATCCAGTTCACGAAGGTTGTGTCCCCGCGGCGGCGCGTCCTCGCCGTTCTCACCGTCCTCACCGGAGGTCTCCGGCTTGTCGTCGTTTACGACCGCACGGGCGGCTATGAAGGCCATCAGGTCCTTGATGTGGATCATGCCCCTCGGATCGTCGAGGGTTTCCTCGTAGACCGGCATGCGCGAATGGCTGCTTTCCTCAAACAGTTCCATCACCCGGGAGAGGCTGGAACTGCTTTCGACCGCATCGATGTCCGCCCGGGGGATCATCACATCGTCGACGCGCAGCTCCCTCAGGCGCAGGATGTTGCCGAGAAGCATGCGCTCTTCCGGCGAAAAGGCCGTATCGCCGCTGCCTTCCCGGGCAAGTTCGTCTTCCAGGTTTTCCCGCAGGCTGCCGGTCGGCCGGCGCACGCCAAACATCCGCCTGACCGTATCCCAGATGGCCGCCTTCTTCGGCGGCCCGCTCTGTTGCGGGTCTTCGGCATCCTGCTTGGCCGCGCTTTCGAATGGCGCGGGAGAGGTTTCGGGACTTCGGGCGTCTGAAGCAGTCATTGTCGTCAATCTAGGCAATCCAACCGTTTCAAAAGGCCTGGCTCAATTCTCATCGGCAAGCAGCGGCCTGTCCTGATAGGGATCGGCAATATCCAGCTTTGCAAGGATCGTTCTTTCAAGCTGTTCCATCGCCTCGGCCTCATCTTCTTCCTGATGATCATAATCGAAAAGATGAAGGATTCCGTGAACAATCAGATGGGTAAGATGATCGGCAAATTCAATTGCCAATTCATCTGCTTCGCGGTGAACGGTTTCACTTGCCAGAACGATGTCGCCGAGCATCGGTCCGTAGATCTCGCCCTCCGGATCGCTTCCGGGGAAGGAAAGCACATTCGTCGGCTTGTCCTTTTCACGCCAGCGGCGGTTCAACTCGCGGATCGAAGCATCGTCGGTGAACAGGAGCGACACCTCCGAACCCGGGAAAACCTCCAGCTTTCCGACACTTAAGGCACAGCCAATTGCCCGGACGCACAGCTTTTCAAGCTCTGCTGCGTCCGGCCAGTCGCCGGCCTCGATATTGAGGTCGATCTGGAAGTCTTCCGGCAGAACCTTTTCCGGACCTGCCGCCTCTTTCGTCATTGTGCCGCTTCCGCCCCGCCGGACCGGCGGCGTTCGCGCTCCTGGGAGGCCTCGCGCGAGGCGTTGTCATAGGCCGTGACGATCCGCGCGACAAGTTCGTGCCGGACCACGTCGGCCTCGGTAAAGCGGACATGAGCCACGCCTTCGACGTCGGTCAGCAGCGACAGGGCTTCGCGCAGGCCGGACATCTGGCCAGGCGGCAGATCGATCTGGCTCGGGTCGCCGGTGACGATCATCTTCGATCCCTCGCCCAGACGGGTCAGGAACATCTTCATCTGCATGGAGGTGGTGTTCTGCGCCTCGTCGAGCAGCACCACGGCATTGGAAAGCGTGCGCCCGCGCATGAAGGCGAGCGGCGCGACCTCGATCATGCCCGACTGCAGGCCCCGGTCGACCTTTTCCGGCGGCATCATTTCATAAAGCGCGTCATAGAGCGGACGCAGATAGGGATCGACCTTTTCCTTCATGTCGCCGGGCAGGAAGCCCAGGCGTTCGCCGGCTTCCACGGCCGGGCGGGACAGGATCAGGCGCGAGGCGTCGCCGCGTTCGATCAGGGCCGCCGCATAGGCAACGGCCAGAAACGTCTTGCCCGTTCCGGCAGGTCCGGTGCCGAAGACAAGGTCGGCGCGGTCCATGGAGCGGATATAGGCATCCTGCGTCGGCGTGCGGGCGACGATCGTCTTGCGCCGGGTCGAAATCTGGGCGAAGGCGAGACGGGACTTCGGCTCCAGGGTCGGCAGCGGCAATTGCGCTTCCGCGGCGGCCGCCATGCGCAACGCACCGTCCACATCGCCCGGGTGAACCTCGTGGCCCTGCTGCAGGCGCTGGTAAAGCGCCTCGAGCGCGGTCCGCGCCTGGGCACACCCCGCATGGCTTCCCTTCAGAGTGACCTGATTGCCGCGTGCAACCGCATCGATGCCGAGCCGCTGTTCGATCAGAGCAAGATTCTGATCGAACTGGCCGAAGAGATCACCGATGAGCCTGTTGTCTTCGAACGCGAGAACGATATGCGTCATGTCGGATGCCGGAACTGCAGATGTGTCCGAACCCTTGCGTGCCGTTACTTGGCTGTCACGCGTCAAATGCCGCCTCCTTGATGGCGCCGGGACGAGTTGATCCGCTTTCATCTTGCCTTTCAATCAGGCGTCCGAACAGCGAATTGGCGCCGATCTCGATGATTTCCACCGCTTGTATGCTGCCGATCAGATTTTCCGGCGCATCGAGCTGAACCGCCTGCAGCCAGGGCGACTTGCCGGCCAGCTGGCCGGGATTGCGTCCCTTGCGCTCCAGGAGCACGTCGCAGGTCATGCCGAGCCGCGAGGCGTTAAAGGCTTTCTGCTGCGCGCTGACCAGGTCCTGGAGGGCCGCAAGCCGGGCGCTCTTGATGTCTTCGGGCACCTGATCGTCCATGGCCGCGCCGGGCGTGCCGGGGCGCGAACTGTATTTGAACGAAAAGGCCGAGCCGTATTCGACCCGCCGGATCAGGTCCATCGTGTCCTCGAAATCCCGGTCCGTTTCGCCCGGAAAGCCGACGATGAAATCGCCGGAGAGCGCAATATCGGGTGCCGCTTCCCGGATCCGGTCGATCAGGCGGAAATAATCCTCGCGGGTGTGGCGGCGGTTCATCGCCTTCAGGATCCGGTCGGAGCCGGACTGAACCGGCAGATGCAGATAGGGCATCAGCGAGGTCAGATCCCGGTGCGCGGCGATCAGGTCGTCGTCCATGTCGCGCGGATGGCTGGTCGTGTAGCGCAGCCGGTCGAGGCCGTCGATCTCCGCCAGGCGTCGCAGCAGCCGGCCAAGACCCCAGGCCTTGCCATCTGCGCCTTCGCCGTGCCACGCGTTGACGTTCTGGCCGAGAAGGGTGATTTCCCGGACGCCGGATGCGGCCATCCGCTCCGCTTCCGTGACGATCTGCTCCACCGAACGGGACACTTCGGCACCGCGGGTGTAGGGGACGACGCAGAAGGTGCAGAACTTGTCGCAACCTTCCTGCACGGTCAGGAACGCCGCCGGCGGGCGCTTTTTCACGGGTGCTGCCGCCTGTTCCGACAGGTGCTCGAATTTCGCGTCGATGTCGAACTCGGTTTCGACGACCTTTTCACCGGCGCCGGCCTTGGCCAGAAGACCCGGCAGGCGGTGATAGCTCTGCGGGCCGATCACCAAGTCGACGATCGGCGCACGGCGGGCGATTTCCTCGCCTTCCGCCTGGGCGACGCAACCAGCGACGCCGACCATCATGTCCTTGCCCTGGCGCGCCCGCTCTTCCTTCACCTTGCGGATACGGCCGAGCTCGGAATAGACCTTTTCGGCGGCCTTTTCCCGGATATGGCAGGTGTTCAGGATCACCAGATCGGCGTCTTCCAGGTCCTCGGTCGCCTGAAAACCTTCGGGCGCCAGCACGTCGGTCATGCGGTCGCTGTCATAGACGTTCATCTGGCAGCCATAGGTCCGCACAAAGACCTTCCGCTTCCGGCCGGGGCTGCCGGTCTCGTCCTGGGCCGGGGCTTCAACGATTTCAACTTCCGGACGGCTGGGCCGCATAGCTCACACTCTCTGAGATCTTTGGTAGATGGTTAGCGGCCGATCGGACCTCAAGGCCCCGGTATGCACGCATTTTCCGGCGCTCGTTCAGCGCCCTCACTGTTCTGCGCCTGCTTTAACCGGTTTTTCCTCACTTGAGAATAGGGAAGCGGCCGGGTTTTCGGCAGAATCTTGCGGCCGGTTTTCGGCACCGGTCAGCGATGCCACCGTCATGGCCCTCACCGCCGCCTCCAGATCCCGGGTCAGGGCCTTGCGGTCCGTCGTCGCGTCCACTTCTACCGGCTCGCCCCAGGTCACCAACACATCAAGCGCGCCTTCGGTAAACACACCCCAGAGATGACCGGCCAGTTCCATGTCGCCGTACCAGGCCACATGGGGCCGGAACTGGCGCCCCATCGGGAGGCCGTGGAGGCTTCTGTAGGCCACCGACAGGGGCTGGACCCAGACCTTGCCTTCGTCGCCGAGCGCCCGCGTGGCAGCGCCCAGCAGGGCGGATCGGAACGGCAGCACCGAATTGCCGTCGTTCGAGGTCCCTTCGGCAAAAAGCACCATCGCGTCGCCCTCAGCCATCCGCCTTGCGATTTCATCCGCGGTCCGGCCGGTCTCACTCCGCCGGGTCCGGTTGACGAACACCGTGCGCTGCAGCTTTGCAAACAAGCCGAACACCGGCCAGCCGGAGACTTCGGACTTGGCGATGAAGGACAGCGGCATCAGCGAGCCGACGACGGTGATGTCCACCCAGGAGGCATGGTTCGCCGTGATCAGGAGCGGGCGGTCGCCGGCCGGCTTTCCCTCCTGATGAATTCGGATTCCGACAAGTCGGGTGGCGATCACATGCCAGAGATGGGGCAGCTTGCGCTGGACGGGATGGCCTACCTTCATCGCCAGCCACTGCAGCGGGATCAGGACAAGGGAGACGACCGTCAAAGCAAGGATCGTCAGGACTGCCTTAATCTGAGCCATTGCTCCTGCCTCGATCATCGGTCATGCGGCGAGAGATCCACGCGCATGACAAGCGCCGTGCCATCCCCCTCGCCGGAGCGATAATAGCCCTTGCGCTCGCCGACCTGGCGGAACCCGAGGGCCCTGTAGAGCAGGATGGCCGGTTCGTTGGCGGCGTCGACCTCCAGAAACAGACTGGCGCAGCGGTCGCCGTAAAGACGGAACATGCCGTCCTTCATCAGCTTTTTGGCGACACCCCGGCCACGCTGGCGCGGATGAACCGCAATGGTAATCACTTCCGCCTCGTCGGCGGCCTGGCGGAGGATCAGAAATCCGAGCGGATTGCGCGTGCCGTAAGGGCTCGCCCGGCGGGCGACACGGATCGATACGCCCGGCTGCGCCTTCAGGCGCGCCAGTTCCTCCGCATCCCAGTCATGTACAAAGGACTTCGCGTGGATTTCGGCGAGCTTGGGCAAGTCTTCATCCAGCGCGTCCTCAACGACAGGCGGTGCCGTCCAGAACCACCAGAAACTCATCGCCTTTCAATCCTTCCCGATTTCGGCGGCGACGCCTCAGGCGGCCGCAGGTAAAGCGGAACAGGTGCGGCCTCTTTCGGATCGGCCGAAATTCCAAGGTGCGCAACATCCCTGATATCCGGATAGCCGCGTTCAGACAAGACACGCTCCGGTCCGTAGCCGGCCGCTTCGGCCACCGCACGTGCCGCAGAACCGGCAAAGCTCACATCGGGGGCCAAGTTTTCCTTCAGCTCGGTCAGGGTGCGCACGGCAGGCTCGCCGGCTGGCTCGCCACGGCCATCAAACTCCTGGCAATAGACTTCCTCGCCTTTTCCCGTCAGCGCCACCAGGATGGAGGACCCGGCCTTCGGGTCGTTTGCCGCGGCGCAGGCAAGGGCCGCAAGCGTGGTCACGCCGACCACCGGCTTGCCGAGAACGAGGCCAAAACCGCGCGCAACGGACAGGCCGACTCGCAATCCGGTGAAACTGCCCGGGCCGGTCGTCACCACCACCCGGTCGAGATCGGTGAAGGCTGTCGAGGATTCGGCCATGACCTCGCCGATCATGTCCATCAGCTTTTCCGCATGCCCCCGGCCGATCTCCTCGCTGCTGACCGCCAGACACTCGGGTCCGGCGCTGTCATCACAGACGGCAGCGGCACAATTGGCAAGGGCGGTATCGATAGCAAGAACGCGCATGGTCCGTTTCAATTACCCTCGTCCCCGGCACCCGTCCACCCGCGCTTTGGACTTAGCCCGAAGGTCGGGCTTGCAACCCGGGAAATACAATTTCCCTCGACGCGCGCATGAAAAGGCCCGGCAAAGCACCGGGCCCAACCTCTTTTACGGAAAGGAAATTTCCTAAATCGGACGCACTTCCTGCACTTCCGGAACGAAATGCTTCAGAAGGTTCTGGATACCGTGCTGGAGGGTTGCGGTGGAGGACGGGCAGCCGGCGCAGGCGCCGCGCATGGACAGATAGACCACGCCCTGCTTGAACCCCTTGAAGGTGATGTCGCCGCCATCCTGCGCCACGGCCGGGCGCACCCGGGTTTCCAGAAGATCCTTGATGACGTTCACGGTCTCTTCGTCGGTCTTGTCGAAGAATTCGCCGTCTTCCAGGTCTTCGCCCTGATCCGTCGCCATCACCGGCTGGCCGGACATGAACTGTTCCATGATCGCACCGAGGATGGCCGGCTTCATGTGCTGCCAGTCCGTGTCGTCCTTGGTGACGGTGATGAAGTCATGGCCGAAGAAGATCGCCACGACGCCCGGCACCTGGAACAGCTTTTCCGCAAGCGGAGAAGCGGCCGCGTCGGCGGCAGAGCGGAAGTCGTAGGTTCCTTCCGGCAGGACGACGCGCCCGGGAAGGAATTTCAGGGTTGCCGGATTCGGCGTTGCTTCCGTCTGAATAAACATCTCTTGATCCCTGCGGCCGCATGGCCGCGCCTGTCCTGTTCGCTTCCGTCAGTCCATCGTAAAAATACGATGATAAGTACTAACCCATACGGGCGCACTTTGGAATAATTAAAATGTAGATATACCCGTGAGGTCAAATATCAACCCCGCGACGGCGGGCCATTCCATCATTCATCGGCCTCAGGCCAGAGCCGCGATCGAATCGTCATCCAGGTTTCCGGGCACGATCGTCACGGGGATCGGAAAGTTTCCGGCCGACTTTCCGGCGATCGACGACACCAGGGGGCCGGGCCCTTCCGAACTCGTCCCGGCCGCCAGCACGAGAATGGCGATATCCGTGTCGGCCTCGATCAGTTCCAGAACCGCTTCGGCCTTGTTGCCTTCCCGGATGACGGTCTCCGGTTCGGTCTTTGCGACGGAGCGCACCCGTTCCGCCGCCTTGGCAAGCGTCGCCTCGGCCTCTTCCGTGGCCTCGGCACGCATGATGTCCTCAACGCCGAGCCAGTGCTGGAAGTCGCCGGGGGCGACAACGAACAAAAGCGTCACAATCCCGCTCGTCCGCGCGGCCCGTTTGGCGGCATAGACAATCGCGCGGTCACATTCCGGCGTGTCGTCGACCACCACCAGAAACTTCCGGCGGTGTCCTTCCTCATTGCTCTTTCTGATCGCTACCATGCGCGCATGCTGCCATCCGCCGCGCCCGCCTGCAAGCAGGACGAGAGGGTCATGAACAGGACCTCGCCTGTGACACGTGCGGAAGCTAGAGAATGAATTTCGACAAGTCGACGTTCTTCGCCAGTTCGCCGATGTTCTCCCGGACATAGTCCGCCGTGATCTCGACGGTTTCGCCGTCCCGGTCGGGCGCAGTGAACGAGATTTCATCCAGGATGCGCTCCATCACCGTCTGCAGCCGGCGCGCACCGATATTCTCGATGGACGCGTTCAGGTCGACGGCGACCGAGGCGATCTCCTCGATGGCCTCCTCGGTGAAGGACAGGTTGAGGTTTTCCGTCTGCATCAGGGCGACATACTGCTTGATGAGGCTTGCCTCGGGCTCGGTCAGGATCGCGCGGAAGTCTTCCTTGGTCAAAGCCCTGAGTTCGACGCGGATCGGCAACCGGCCCTGCAGTTCCGGAAGCAAGTCGGAGGGCTTGGCGACGTGGAAGGCGCCGGAGGCGATGAAGAGAATATGGTCGGTCTTTACCGGGCCGTGTTTGGTGGAAACCACCGTCCCCTCGATCAGCGGCAACAGGTCGCGCTGGACGCCTTCACGGGAGACGTCGGCGCCGGCGCGCCCTTCGCGCGCGCAGATCTTGTCGATTTCATCGAGGAAGACGATACCGGAGTTTTCCACGAGCGACACGGCTTCCTGGGTGATCTTGTCCTCATCGAGGAGCTTGTCGGATTCCTCGTTGATCAGGACCTCGTAGGACTCGCTGACCGTTGTCCGCTTGGTCTTGGTGTGCCCACCAAAGGCCTTGCCGAGCAGATCGGAGACATTCATCACCCCGACGCTGGCCCCCGGCATGCCCGGCAGGTCGAAACTCGGCATCTGCGGCTGGGCGCGGACCTCGATCTCGATTTCCTTTTCGTCCATCTCGCCTTCGCGCAACTTCTTGCGGAAGCTGTCCCGGGTGGCGGGGCTGGCGCTGGTTCCCACCAGCGCATCGAGCACCCGCTCTTCGGCCAGAAGATGCGCCTTGGCCTTCACGGACTCGCGCTTTTCGGCGCGCACCAGGGCGATACCGGCTTCCACCAGGTCGCGGACGATCTGTTCCACGTCGCGGCCGACGTAACCGACCTCGGTGAATTTCGTCGCCTCCACCTTCGCAAACGGGGCATTGGCCAGTTTTGCGAGCCTGCGGGAAATCTCCGTCTTGCCGACGCCGGTCGGGCCGATCATCAAAATGTTCTTCGGCAGAACCTCTTCGCGCATCTGGCCTTCGAGCTGCTGACGCCGCCAGCGGTTGCGCAGCGCGATCGCCACGGCGCGTTTGGCGTCCTTCTGGCCGACAATGTAGCGGTCCAGTTCGGAAACGATCTCGCGGGGTGAAAAGTCGGTCATGTCTTTTCCATCAAACAGGGAATATCAGTTGTGCCGGTCACGACAGGCATGGACGTGATGCCGGCGCCGTTTCTATTTTCTCAGACGCCGTCACGTCTCGCTGTCCAGGCTTTCGACGAGCACATTGGCATTGGTGTAGACGCAGATGTCGGCGGCAATCGCCATCGCCTTGCGCGCCACCGCTTCCGCATCATGTTCGCTGTCCATCAGGGCCCGGGCGGCCGCCAGAGCGTAGTTGCCGCCGGAGCCGATGCCCATGACGCCGCCTTCCGGCTCCAGAACGTCGCCCGTTCCGGTCAGCACCAGGGACACCTGCTTGTCGGCCACCAGCATCATGGCTTCCAGGCGGCGCAGGTACCGGTCGGTGCGCCAGTCCTTGGCCAGTTCGACACAGGCGCGCATGAGCTGGCCCGGATATTGTTCGAGTTTCGCTTCCAGCCGTTCAAACAGGGTGAAGGCATCCGCCGTCGCCCCGGCAAAGCCGGCGATCACCTCGCCCTTGGCAAGGGGACGAACCTTCCGGGCGGTGTTCTTGATGACGGTCTGGCCGAGCGAGACCTGCCCGTCGCCGGCAATCACGACCTTGCCTCCCTTGCGGATCATCAGGATCGTGGTGCCATGCCAGGTCGCGGGTTCGCGGCTATCGCTCATTTCATCCTCATCGGGGCTGGGACCGGCCGAGTCCGGTCGGACCGGCCGCCTAAAAATCTATAGTCGAGACCTATGTAATCCGGCGGTCCGCCGATTCCAAGTTAACGGGAGCCTTACAATGACATCTGGAACCGGGTCTGGCGCAGCAACGACCTGACCAGGGTCTCAAGCTGGCCGGCCGCGCGCTCATCGGTCAGGTCGCCCTTGCTATCGAATCCTTGCGCTGCCCGCGCGACGACAATCATCTGCGGCAGGACGTTTGCACCCAGACCGACTTCCAGGATCGTGCGCACGCCGATCAGCCCGCGCATGCCGCCGAAAGCCCCGGGCGATGCGGCTCCGATCGCGAAAAGGGGAGACCTGAACGCCGCCATGGGTTCTTCGCCCGGATCCTTGATGCGGCTGACCCAATCGATGGTGTTCTTCAAAAGAGGGGTGATGCCTGCATTATATTCCGGACATGCGATGAAGATGCCGTCGCTCTCCTGCATCAACCGCTTCAGTTTGCGGGCGTTCTGCGGCACGCCGTCCTGCGCCTCCAGATCCCCGTCATAGATCGGCATCGGATAGTCCTTGAGCGAAATGCGCGTCACCTCCGCATCCGCCAGCGCCAGGTGCTTGCCGACAAGGGCCGCCAGTTTCGAATTGTGGGACCCGGCGCGGACCGAGCCGGAGAAAATCAGGATCCGGGGTTGGCGCATGTCATCTCCTTTGAAGGTGGCCCTAGAGCGAGTCTCCTTCACAATATGGGAGGGAAATCCGGCTGGTGAAGCCCGATCCCCGTTTGCGGCTCAACGGGTCGGACGGTGAGACCGGCCGCCGGCGTCAGTGGATCTTGCGATAAACCCAGACCCTTGCCGGGGGAAGGTTTTTCCAGATCCATTCCGAAGCGGTCATGTTGATGGTGCCGCAGCGGGGCCGGACGGGCGGGAAAATGCCGTAGGAAAACTGAATGAAGGGCGCGCCCGGCTTCAGAAGCGTCATGGCCTCTTCCAGAAGCGCAAGCCGGGCAGGCTCCGAACGTGTCAGCAGCGGCAGGGACGAGACGATCCCGTCCAGGCCGCCTTCCAGCCCGCCCGCAGGCACGCCGAAATGAGCTTCCAGTTCCCCTTTCAGCGCATAGGCATCGCCCTGCAGGACATCCAGGCCCGGATAGCGGGAATTCAGAAGCTTGCAGAATTCGGAACTGTATTCGAGAACCGTCAGATCCTTGTGGCTGACGCCGCGGTCGAAAATCGCCTTGGTGACCACACCGGTCCCCGGTCCGAGTTCGACAAGACGGGCGCCTGGAACCACGTCGAGATAAGACGCCATCCTCGCGGCGAGTGCCGGCCCCGAGGGGGACACCGCACCGGTCTTGAGGGGGTTTTCGATCCAGGATTTCAGAAACCTGACTTCGTCGAGCGCCTTTGCCTTCAAGGCACGAACCTTTCGAACCTTCGCTTTCAGGGTATCAGAACCCAAATCGGACATATGCGACAACGAAAGTTCCTCCGGCTCGTAGGGCCAGCACTGTAAATATTACATTGGGCCAATTTCAAGGCGATGACCGGTGTCACGCGCCCAGATTATCGATGAAGTCCTTGACCTTAGAGAAGAATCCGGCGGATTCCGGATGGTTTTCGCCGGAACTTTCCTGTTCGAATTCCGCCAGCAATTCCCGCTGGCGCTTGGTCAGGTTGGTCGGCGTTTCGACCGTGACCTGAATGTACATGTCACCGTGCTGGCTGGAGCGCATGATCGGCATGCCCTTGCCGCGCAGGCGGAACTGCTTGCCGGCCTGGGTGCCTTCGGGAACCTTCACGCGGCTGGTCGACCCGTCCACGGTGGGAACGTCGAACTGCCCGCCGAGGGTCGCCGTCGTCATGGAAATCGGCACGCGGCAATAAAGATCTGCACCGTCGCGCTGGAACAGGTCGTGGGGTTTCAGCGACAGGAAAATATAAAGGTCGCCGGCCGGACCGCCGCGCAGACCCGCCTCGCCTTCGCCGGCAAGGCGAATGCGCGTGCCGTCCTCGATCCCGGCCGGAATGTTGACGGACAGGGTCCGTTCCTGGGTCGTCCGCCCTGCACCGCCGCAACTGGTGCAGGGATCGGAGATCACCTGGCCGCGTCCCTGACAGGACGGGCAGGTTCTCTCCAGGGTGAAAAAGCCCTGGGCCGCGCGGACCCGTCCGGCTCCGCCGCAGGTGCGGCAGGCGGTCGGGCTGCTGCCCGGTTTGGCGCCGGAGCCCGAACAGGTCTCGCAAGTCACGCTGGTGGGAACCTCGATTTCCACCGTCTTGCCGGAAAAGGCTTCTTCCAGGGTGATTTCGAGATTGTAGCGCAAGTCGGCGCCGCGCTCGCGGCCGCTTCCGCGACGGCCGCCGCCCATGCCGAAGAACTCCTCGAAGATGTCCGACATGGTGGAATGGAAATCGGCGCCGTGCCCGGCACCGCCGCCGCCGAATCCGCCGTTTTCGAAGGCGGCATGGCCGAAACGGTCGTAGGCCGCCCGCTTCTGGTCATCCTTCAGCGTGTCATAGGCTTCATTCACTTCCTTGAAGCTGGCTTCCGCCTCCGCATCGCCCGGATTGCGATCGGGATGATATTTCATCGCCATCTTCCGATAGGCGCTTTTCAGCGCCTTTTCGTCCGCATCGCGCGAAACACCCAGAACTTCGTAGAAATCGCGTTTGGCCATCAAGGTTACCCGTTAATCTCAGCTTGGGTCCGGCTTCGTGTCATTATTGCGTTCAAATGCGTGCGTTTAAGCAGCTTGTAGCCGTTTTCGGTGCAAAGTCGAATCAAAGGTGGATCGACCTTTTTCCGGCCGACCTCCGCGATAATCATCTCCGGATACAAGTCGGTCGTACCGGAGGCGAAAAACGCTTCAAGAGCCGCGAAGTCATGTCCCTCGATATCGACCTTCAACGCGTCGATCCGCTTAATGCCATTGCGCCGGCAGAGTTCCTCCAGCGGCACGACCTCGAAGCCCCCGGCCACGTCCTCCGCCGTCAGCGCAATCCTGTTCGCGCCGCGGTTCCTGGCGTTGCGCGTCATGTTGGCCCAACCGCTCTCGGCACCGATGCCGCAGGCCTGCACCGTTATGTCCTCTTGCGCGCCGGATGCCGCAATATTGAACTCAAGCCGGCGCCGTGTCTCCCGGTCCGGCTCCACCGCGACGATCCGAACCGGCCGGCCGACCTGCCGCGACTGTGCAACAGTCCAGAGGCTGTAAAAACCCACATTGGCGCCAAGGTCCAGGAAAATAAAGGGATCCGACCTGGAGCCTTTCAGCGCCTCCGCCAGGGCTTGGCGTTCCGGAAGATCGAAAAACTGCGGCCCTGCGACCAGCCGTTTTTCGCATCGGTTCGTGGAAGGAAACAGCCGCGCACTGATCGTCGGAAAGACCGTGACATCGTACGGTTCTTTTCTCCCGAGCAGACAGACACGGCGCACCAGGGAGGTCATCAACCTGCCGAACCCGTTTACCGGGAAAGACCTGGCCATCTCCAGACAACGCTCGACTGCATCTGGCAACGCATAAGCGCCAAAGGGAAGTTTGAAGTGGCTCAAAGTCCGGATCCGCAACAGCAAAGCCGGCCCGGTTACGCATAACCGGGCCGGCGTTTTTTAATCGATCAGGCCGACTTCTGGCCCTTCTGGTCGTCGTCCTTGACTTCCTCGAAGTCCGCATCGACGACGTCCTCGTCCTTGGCAGCGGCTTCTTCACCGCCTTCGCCGCCTTCGCCGCCTTCGCCGCCTTCGGCAGCTTCGGCCTGGGACGCCTGATACATGGCTTCGCCGAGCTTCATGGACACTTCGGCCAGAGCCTGGGTCTTGGCCTGGATATCTTCCAGAGCCTCGCCTTCAAGCGCGGTCTTTAAAGCCGCCAGAGCGTCTTCGATGGCGGACTTGTCGTCCGCGCTGACCTTGTCGCCATAGTCCTTCAGGGACTTCTCGGTGGAGTGGACCAGAGATTCGCCCTGGTTCCTGGCTTCGACCAGTTCCTTGCGCTTCTTGTCCTCGTCCGCATGAGCTTCGGCGTCCTTGACCATCTGTTCGATGTCGGCGTCGC
This sequence comes from Roseibium aggregatum, assembly GCF_014692675.1. Lineage (GTDB taxonomy): Bacteria > Pseudomonadota > Alphaproteobacteria > Rhizobiales > Stappiaceae > Roseibium > Roseibium aggregatum_C. The sequence continues at coordinate 61,492 of NZ_JABFCZ010000021.1, forward strand.
TGAGGCCGCCGGAGGCCTGGATGCGGATCTGCTGCTCCTTGCCGGTGCCCTTGTCCTTGGCCGACACGTTGACGATGCCGTTGGCGTCGATGTCGAAGGCGACTTCGATCTGCGGCACGCCGCGCGGCGCCGGCGGCAGGCCGACCAGGTCGAACTGACCGAGGATCTTGTTGTCCGCAGCCATTTCACGTTCACCCTGGAAGACGCGGATGGTCACGGCCGTCTGATTGTCTTCAGCAGTCGAGAACACCTGGCTCTTCTTGGTCGGGATCGTCGTGTTGCGGTCGATCAGGCGGGTGAAGACGCCGCCGAGGGTTTCGATACCCAGCGACAGCGGGGTCACGTCGAGAAGCAAGACGTCCTTGACGTCACCCTGCAGAACACCGGCCTGGATGGCGGCGCCCATGGCGACCACTTCGTCCGGGTTCACACCCTTGTGCGGCTCCTTGCCGAAGAAGGTCTGAACGGTTTCCTGGATCTTCGGCATGCGGGTCATGCCGCCGACAAGAACCACCTCGTCGATCTGGCCGGCGGACAGGCCGGCATCCTTCAGGGCTGCCTTGCACGGCTCTATGGTGCGCTTGACCAGGTCTTCGACCAGCGACTCGAACTTGGCGCGGGTGAGCTTCAGGGTCAGGTGCTTCGGACCGGAGGCATCTGCGGTGATGAACGGCAGGTTGACTTCGGTCTGGGTCGAGGACGACAGCTCGATCTTGGCCTTTTCGGCAGCTTCCTTCAGACGCTGCAGGGCCAGCTTGTCCTGCTTCAGGTCGATGCCCTGGTCCTTCTTGAATTCGGCAGCCAGGTAGTCGACGAGGACCATGTCGAAGTCTTCACCGCCGAGGAAGGTGTCGCCGTTGGTGGATTTCACCTCGAAGACGCCGTCGCCGATTTCGAGAACCGATACGTCGAAGGTACCGCCGCCAAGGTCGTAAACGGCAATGGTCTTGCCGTCGTTCTTTTCCAGACCGTAGGCGAGCGCGGCCGCAGTCGGCTCGTTGATGATGCGCAGCACTTCAAGGCCGGCGATCTTGCCGGCGTCCTTGGTGGCCTGACGCTGGGCGTCGTTGAAGTAGGCCGGAACGGTGATGACCGCTTGGGTGACCTTTTCACCGAGATAGGATTCGGCGGTTTCCTTCATCTTCTGAAGAATGAAGGCGGACACCTGGGACGGGGAATATTTCTCGCTGTGGGCTTCGACCCATGCATCGCCGTTGTCTGCCTTGACGATGCCATAGGGAACCAGAGCCTTGTCCTTCTCGACGGTCGGGTCTTCGTACCGGCGGCCGATCAGGCGCTTGACTGCGAACAGCGTGTTGGTGGGGTTGGTGACCGCCTGGCGCTTGGCCGGCTGGCCGACGAGACGTTCGCCGTCGTCGGTGAAGGCCACCATCGAAGGCGTGGTCCGTGCGCCTTCCGCATTCTCGATGACTTTTGCATTCTTGCCGTCCATGACGGCCACGCACGAATTGGTCGTGCCGAGGTCGATACCAATGACCTTTGCCATAACTTGCCTCTCTTTCTAGCAAACCGAAAAGACCCGCAGCGGCATCCCTTCGGTTCCTTCTCACAAGATATCCGGAAGTCATGTCCGGATGTCGCGCCGAGCGCGTTGATCGCTATATAGGTGGATGAACTTGCTGCTGCAAGACACCTGGGTGAAGCGTTTCGCTGTCTGCCATTTTAATGACCGACAATTCTTCCAGGAACGTTACCAGCAGACAGATAACTATAAAAATAGCAGGGAAACATTCCGCAATGACCGCAAAACCTGTTCCGCCGGAAGGCTTCAGGCTGCTGCCCGGCACCTTCGACAGGGACCGGCAGGAGGCCCTTGTCGCCCAGATCCGGCAGATTCTGGAGGAATCCCCCCTGTTCCAGCCGGTCATGCCGCGGACCGGAAAACCGTTTTCCGTGCGCATGAGCAATTGCGGGCCGCTCGGCTGGGTGTCGGATATCAACGGCTACCGCTATCAGCCGACGCACCCGGTCACCGGCAGGCCCTGGCCGCCGATGCCTCAGATGCTGAGCGAGCTGTGGCAGACCGTCGCGCCTGAGTATCCGCCCGCACAAGCCTGCCTGATCAATTTCTACCATGCGGATGCGAAGATGGGCCTGCACCAGGACCGGGACGAAGAAACCTTCGATGCGCCGGTCGTCTCCGTTTCCCTCGGCGACACGGCGACATTCCGGATCGGCGGCACCACCCGCAAGGGCCCGACAACCTCCATGCGCCTTGCCTCCGGCGACGTGGTGGTGCTCGGCGGCGAGGCCCGGCTCGCCTATCACGGCATCGACCGGATCCTGAAAGGCTCCTCGACGCTGTTGAAGAACGGCGGCCGGATCAATCTGACGCTGAGGCGGGTGACCAAGGGCTGACGGTCAGTTTCGGGCAACTGAGGGAAACCTGCGGTCCGGCCGTTCCTAAAACGAGTGAACCACATAAACGACCACCGCAATCGCAATCACCCAGAGCGCGATCCGTCCTGAGCGGGTGTGGCGGGCCTCCGCCTTGCCGATCGCTTCCGCCGTCGCCCGGTCGAAGCGCAGGCCGTTGGCGGTCATGTTCTCCAGTTCTTCCGACATGCGCCCGACCCGGTCGGCGAAGATCGGCAGGTCATTGGCGACCCGGGTGAGCGCGCCGAGGGCCGCGCCCGCGTCGCGGAGCTTGCCGACCGGGCCGAGATTGTCCCGGATCCAGTCGCCGACCACGGGTTCGGCCGTTTTCCACATGTCGAGATGCGGGTTCAGCGTGCGCGCCACCCCTTCGACCACCACCATGGTTTTCTGCAGCATGATGAGCTGGGTCTGGGTGTGCATGTCGAACAGCTCGGTCACCTCGAAAAGCTGGGTCAGAAGCCGCGCCATGGAAATCTCGCTGGCGTCGTGGCCGTGGATCGGTTCGCCGATCGCCCGGATGGCCTGGGCGAACATGTCGATGTCCTGATCGGCAGGCACGTAGCCCGCCTCGAAATGCACCTCGGCCACCCGGCGATAGTTGCGGGTGATGAAGCCGAACAGGATTTCGGCCAGAACCCGGCGTTCGCGCACACTGAGCCGGCCGGTGATGCCGAAATCGACGGCGACCAGCGTGCCGTCCGGCTCCACGAAGAGATTGCCCTGGTGCATGTCGGCATGGAAGAAGCCGTCGCGCAGGGTGTGGCGCAGGAAGCTCTGGATCACCGCGGCGCCCAGCGCCTCCAGATCGTGGCCATCGTCCCGCAAGCCCTCGACATCCGACATCTTGCGGCCGTCGATCCACTCCATGGTGAGCACGCCCTTGGAGGTGCGGATCCAGTCGACTTCCGGCACCCGGAAGCCGGGATCGCCGGCCGTGTTTTCCGCCATTTCGGAAAGGCCCGCCGCCTCCAGACGGAAGTCCATCTCCACCGCGACGGAGCGGGCCAGGGTATCGACGATGGCGACAGGCCGGAGCCGCCTTGAGGGCGGGTGAAAGCGTTCCGCAAAACGGGCCACAAGATAGAAGCTGTCCAGATCGCGCCTGAACCGGCGGGCGACGCCGGGACGCAGGATCTTGACCGCGACCTTGCGCTCCGTGCCGTCCCGGTCGAGGACGGTCGCCAGATGCACCTGGGCGATGGAGGCCGCCGCCACCGGCTCGCCGAAGTCGATGAAGATCTCGTCCACCGCCTTGCCGAGCTGGTCGGCAACTGCTGCTTCGGCTTCTTTCTGCGAGAAGGCCGGAAGGCGGTCCTGCAGGGCGGAAAGTTCGCGCGCCGCCTCCTTGCCGACCACGTCGGCACGGGTTGCCAGGAACTGGCCGAGCTTCACGTAGGAAGGCCCGAGCCGGTTGAGCGCATCGGACAGCCGCAGCTCCGCGCTCTTGTTGCGCACCGAGCGGCGCTCGAACAGCCGTGCGACACGGATCGCCAGGCGCGGGCCGGACGGCAGGTCCGGCAGATGCGCCAGCCCGAATACCCCCTCGCGCGCCATCACGAAACCCGCCCGCACAAGGCGGAGAAACGGCATCACCGCAAGCCCCATGGATCAGAGTTTCCAGCCGGAATGAAGGGCTGCGATGCCGCCGGAATAATTGCGCCAGGTGACCTGTTCGAAGCCGGCTTCGCGGATCATTTCGGCGAAACGGTCCTGATGCGGGAACTTGCGGATCGATTCCACCAGATAGCGATAGGGCTCGCCGTCTCCGGTGACCATCCGGCCCATGACCGGGATCGCGTTGAAGGAAAAGGCGTCATAGACCTTGTCGAGCATGGGGACGTCGACATCGGAAAATTCCAGGCACATAAAGCGGCCGCCGCGCTTCAGCACCCTATAGGCTTCGCGAAGCGCCTTCGGGATATCCGGCACGTTGCGGATGCCGAAAGCGATCGTGTAGGCATCGAAGCTCTTGTCGGGGAAAGGCAGCTCTTCCGCATTTCCTTGCGAGAACCGGATCAGGTCCGAAAGACCAGCCTTTTCCGCCCGGTCGCGTCCGACAGTGAGCATGGATTCGTTGATGTCGCACACCACCGCCTTCACGGTTTCGCCCGAACGGCGGACGACCCGGGTGGCGATGTCGCCAGTGCCGCCGGCCACATCGAGCAGCGTCCACGGTCGTGCCCCCGATTTCGGCGGCGCAAGCGCGGACACCATCGCGTCCTTCCAGACCCGGTGCATGCCGCCCGACATCAGATCGTTCATGAGATCGTAGCGCTCGGCCACCTTGTGGAAGACATCGTCGACGAGCGCCTGCTTTTCGCCCTCGCCGACAGTGGTGAACCCGAAGCTGGTCGGCATGTCTTCCGGAGAGCGGTTCGATGTCCGCTGCCGTTGCTGGCCGTCCTGCATCATGTCTTTGTCTCCTGGGCTTTTCTCAAAGGCCTTGCCGGCCGGGCCGGCACGCCTTATCGCGGTGCCGGAGGTCCGGCGCAATCCGATTTGCGGCGGAACATAGTACAAGCAACCTGCGAACGCTATCATCCGCTTGCCGAAAGTGTCATATGCCGCAAGTGCCTAAACAAGTTGGCTGAAGGAGCCTGTCCGATCCATGCCAGAATTGCCCGAGGTGGAAACCGTGCGCCGGGGGCTTGCCCCGACAATGGAAGGCGCACGGATCGTCAGGCTCGACCAGAACCGGCCCGATCTCCGGTTTCCGTTTCCTGCCGATTTCAAGGCCCGGCTGGAGGGAAGGACGATAACGGCGCTCTCCCGCCGCTCGAAATATCTGCTGGCGGATCTCAGCAGCGGCGACGTGCTGGTCATGCATCTGGGCATGTCCGGTTCGTTCCGGATCGAGGAAGAGGTCGAGCACACGCCGGGCGCCTTTGCTCTTGCCCGGTCGAAAGATCCCAAACACGACCACGTCGTCTTCCATCTGAAGACGGCCAAAGGGTCGGACGCGCGCGTGATCTACAATGACCCGCGGCGGTTCGGTTTCATGACGCTCGTTCCGCGCCCTCAGCTTTCGTCCCATCCGCTGTTTGCGAATTTAGGGCTCGAGCCGCTCGGCAACGAACTGAACGGGGAAACGCTGTCGCGTCTGTTCGCCGGCAAGACCACCTCCCTGAAGGCGGCCCTTCTCAACCAGAAGCTCATTGCCGGCCTCGGCAATATATATGTGTGCGAGGCGTTGTGGCGGACGGGCCTGAGCCCGACGCGACAGGCCGGGTCGATTGCCGGCAAATCCGGCAAAGCCACGGCAAAAACCACCGCGCTTGCCGGGCATATTCGCGAAACCCTTAAGGAGGCGATCGAAGCGGGCGGCTCGTCCTTGCGCGATCACACTCAGGCAGACGGATCGCTCGGCTATTTCCAACATAATTTTGCAGTCTACGACCGGGAAGGCGCCCCCTGCCGGCAGGCAGGCTGCACCGGCACGATTGCCCGGATCGTGCAATCCAATCGCTCGACTTTCTACTGCCCGAAGTGCCAGCGTTAGACCCGGTCTAGTCCATTGGCGTAAGCGCAACGGTGTTGCCAGCCGGAATGGGCTCGGTTACCCCTCTAGCCCATCAAGAATTTGGAAGGGGAACCGCCAGATGGGATATGAGAACATTCGCGTCGAAAAGCGCGGCCGGGTCGGCCTGATAACCCTCGATCGCCCGAAAGCGCTGAACGCGCTGAACGCTGCCCTGATGAAAGAAGTCAGTACCGCCCTTGACGGTTTCGAGGAAGACGAGCGCGTTGGCTGCGTCGTCCTGACCGGTTCGGAAAAGGCCTTTGCCGCCGGCGCCGACATCAAGGAGATGCAGCCGTTCGATTTCGCCCAGGCCTATCTGACCGACCTGATCACGCCCTGGGACCGGGTCGCGCGCAACCGCAAGCCGATCATTGCGGCCGTTGCCGGCTACGCACTCGGCGGCGGGTGCGAACTGGCGATGATGTGCGACTTCATCCTTGCCGCCGATACGGCCAAGTTCGGCCAGCCGGAAATCACCCTCGGCGTGATGCCGGGCGCGGGCGGCACCCAGCGCCTGACCCGCTTCGTCGGCAAGTCCAAGGCCATGGAAATGTGCCTGACCGGCCGGATGATGAATGCGGAGGAGGCCGAGCGCAGCGGGCTGGTCAGCCGCGTGGTGCCCGCCGACGAACTTCTGGAAGAGGCCCTGAGGGTCGCGGAGAAGATCGCGGAATTCTCGCTGCCGGTCGCCATGCTGACGAAGGAAAGCGTGAACCGGGCCTATGAAACGACGCTTGCGGAAGGCATTCGTTTCGAACGCCGTGTTTTCCACGCGACCTTCGCCACGGAAGATCAGACCGAGGGCATGAATGCTTTCATTGAAAAACGCACGCCACAGTTCCGCAACAAATAAAGCGGATTTCACGTGGCAAAGGCCATTGACTGAGGCCTGAGGCCCCATTATAAGCAGCGCCCAACCGGTGGCGGGATCCCTGCCACCGTTGCTATTTGATCTGGAGCTTCCCTGCCTAAGGGCGGAGGTTCTGATTGTAACCGGACATTAGTTCCACTCACGGACCAGGATTGAGCCCATGGCCAACACACCCTCGGCCAAGAAGGCGGCCCGCAAGATTGCCCGCCGGACGGCCACGAACAAAGCTCGTCGGAGCCGCGTGCGGACCTTTTTGCGTAAGGTCGAAGAAGCCATCGCTTCCGGAGACCAGGCAGCCGCAAGCGACGCTTTGAAAGCCGCTCAGCCGGAAATCATGCGCGCAGCCGGAAAAGGCGTTCTTCACGCCAACACGGCGTCCCGCAAGGTGTCGCGTCTCAATGCCCGCGTGAAGGCGCTCGGCGCCTGATACCAGCTGCAAATTCGCGTTCGAAAGACCCGGCCGTCGTGCCGGGTTTTTTTTAGCCGCGCAATTATATCAGGGCTGATACGGCTAAACACATTTGCAATATTGAGAGAATTTGCAAGTTTGTGTTGTGTCATAATTTTCTGTTATATTTCAATTACTTATTTGCATATGCAGTTACCCCGCCCCGCATGAGCCGCAATTCATACGAGTCAAGAGATTTCTCATTAAATTTTTTTCGCCTCCCCGTTTTTGGGCCCTTTTATGAATACACATTTGGAAAAATCATTGAGACAAAACGCTTTTGCCCGATCATGGAAACGAGGCACAGGGGAAGTTACGTAAGGGCGTTTTCAAGCCGTTTATAATTTGTTAAACCGACGCGGTTGCTCACGCAGGACGGCCTGTATATGTTTAAAAAGTCGGGAGCGCAGACAACCGGCCCAGAGAACAAAAACTAATCTGTTTGGATAAGAAATGATCAAGTCAACCAATCAGAATCCTGAGCATATGAAGACCCATCACCGAAATGAATACATTAGTAAATTTTCATTTCATGACCGTAAAGCTCTCTGAGCTTTAACCTCTCAAAATAAAAACCTTGAATTACATGACGCCAATGGCATTGCTATTGGTACAGGGGGGCTGTCATGCAATTTTCAAATCAGTACGCAGGTGACGTGGATTCTGCTCAAGCCTACGATCGGCTGTCGGGCAATGAGAATGCCGTCCTCATCGATGTGCGTACGCGGGCAGAATGGAATTTCGTCGGCGTACCGGATCTGTCGGCAATCGGGAAAGAAACGCTGTTCGTTGAATGGCAAAGCTTTCCTCCCGCCGCGCCGGTCACCGATTTCGCGTCCGACTTGAGTGCGCTTCTGGCGCAACGGGGATGTGACAAGGACACCGAGCTCTTTTTCCTGTGCCGCTCGGGTCAACGCAGCCAGTCCGCAGCGATCGCGCTGACGCAGGCAGGCTTCGGCAAATGTTTCAATGTTTCCGGCGGTTTCGAGGGCCCTCTCGACCCGAAAGGCCACCGGGGAACGCAATCCGGCTGGAAAGCGGCTGGACTTCCTTGGGTACAGAGTTAAAAGGCCGCCAGACAGGCGGCAGAAATCGGGTCCGAGTTTTGGCCCGTTTGTGAGTGAACCGTCCCTGATGGGACATAAAACAGCTGCAAATGCAGCATATTGGCGAAAAAGGAAGAAAGACTGTGGCGGATCTTTCTTCATCTAGACAGGAGGCGGAAATGCAGGTTCAGGAGGCAAGTGGCTCTGAACATTGGAATCGCGTTAAGAAGCGGCTTCGCGCGGAATTGGGCGACGATGTTTTTTCCAGCTGGTTCGCCCGCGTCGATCTGGAAGAACATCACGACGGCACGGTCCGTCTGTCGGTCCCGACCCGGTTTTTGAAACAGTGGATTCAGTCCCACTACAATGACCGTCTCATGGGTCTTTGGCAGCGCGAATGCGAAAATGTTCACCGGATCGAACTGACGGTGCGCGGCGCCATGCGTCCGCGGCAGAGCGCAAGCCCGGCCCCGTCGGGCCTGGCAACGCCGAAGCGCCTCCCGGCCCAGGTCGGCGACCGGCGCCTGGAGGGCTTTGGCGAAGGCAACTCCGTTGCAGCCGCACAGGCAGAGACAGCGGCGCTCGGCCGAGGCGAAGCGGAAGCGGCGCGCGATGTCCTGCAAGGGGCCGCGCTCGACCCGAAATACACGTTCGAGACCTTTGTCGAAGGCGATTCCAACAGCCTCGCGCTGGCGGCGGCCCGCCAGGTTGCCTCCGGCGGCGCGGTGACGTTCAACCCGCTTTATCTGCATGCCTCCGTGGGCCTGGGCAAGACTCACCTGATGCAGGCCGTTGCCGCAAAGGCGCGCGCATCGGGCCGCAAGGTACTGTATCTGACGGCGGAACACTTCATGTACCGCTTCGTTTCCGCGCTGAAGGCCCAGTCCGCTCTGGCCTTCAAGGACACGCTGCGCAGCATCGATCTCCTGTTGATCGATGACATGCAGTTCCTGCACGGCAAACAGGTTCAGCAGGAGTTCTGCCATACCCTCAATGCGCTGATCGACGGTGCCCGCCAGGTGATCGTTGCGGCCGACCGCGCGCCGTCCGAACTCGACACCCTGGACGACCGGGTCCGCTCGCGCCTGTCCGGCGGCCTCGTCGTCGGCATCCAGGAGCCGGACTTCAGCCTGCGGCGGAATATCCTGACGGCACGCGTTGCGGCCGCCAAGCGCACCTATCCGAATTTCGAGGTGCCGGAAACCGTCCTGGACTACATCGCCAAGCATGTGGCCTCCTCGGGCCGGGACCTGGAAGGCGCTCTCAATCGTCTGGTCGCACATAACCAGCTGACCAACCAGCCGATCACCCAGGAGATGGCCGAGCTCACCCTGCGCGACCTGATCCGCTCCAGCGAGCCTCGGCGGGTCAAGATCGAGGACATCCAGAGGGTGGTCTCCAAGCACTATAACGTGACCAAGGCCGACCTCCTGTCCGCCCGCCGGACCCGGACCATCGTGCGGCCGCGCCAGATCGCCATGTACCTTGCAAAGGTCATGACGCCGCGCTCGCTTCCCGAAATCGGGCGCCGATTCGGAAACAGGGACCACACCACAGTGCTGCACGCGGTCCGCAAGATCGAAGAGCTTGCAAAGGGCGATTACGCGCTTGCCCAGGAACTGGAATTGCTCAAGCGCATGCTCGACGCTTAAAAGCGGTCGAAATATCTTCAAAATCAGGGGCGTCCGGCAGGGCGCCCCTCTTGCATTTCACGGCCTTTGAGGGCAGTGTCGATCCCCCGTTCCCTCCTAGGGAGCCAACAATTTCATTCAGTCGGCGCCTTCCGGCCGGCCCCTCACGAGTACGGACTTTGCGTATGAAAGCGACACTCGAGCGCAGCGACCTCCTCAAGTCCCTGACCCATGTACACAGGGTTGTCGAGCGCCGTAACACGATCCCGATCCTGTCGAACGTTCTTCTCAGGGCCGAGAGCGATTCCCTGAAGCTGAAGGCAACGGACCTGGACCTGGAAATCCTGGAAACCGTTCCCGGCATGATCGAGATGAACGGCGCCACCACGGTTCCGGCGCACATGATCTATGACATCGTCCGCAAGCTTCCGGAAGGCTCCCAGGTCGTCCTGGAGACGACCGGTGACAACGCGACGCTGGAAATCCGCGCAGGACGGTCGAAATTCACCCTGCAGATGCTTCCGGAAACCGATTTTCCGGACCTGACCGCGGGCGAGTTCACCCACGGGTTCGCGCTTTCGGCGAGCGATGTACGCAAGCTGATCGATACCACCCAGTTTGCGATCTCGACCGAGGAAACCCGCTACTACCTGAACGGCATCTACCTGCACACGGTCGACACGCCGCAGGGCCAGAAGTTCCGCGCGGTTGCCACCGACGGCCACAGGCTGGCCCAGGCGGAAGTTCCCGCGCCGGCAGGCTCGGCCGGCATGCCGGGCATCATCGTTCCCCGGAAGACGGTCGGCGAAATCCAGAAGCTGCTGGAAGAGCCGGAAGCCGATGTCCAGATCGAACTGTCCGACACCAAGATCCGCGTGACCACGGGCAGCATCGTGCTGACGTCCAAGCTGATCGACGGCACCTTCCCCGATTACGGCCGGGTGATCCCGCAGGGCAACGACAAGGAAATGCGCGTCGACCGCGACGAGTTCAAGGAAGCGGTCGACCGTGTTTCGACGATTTCGTCGGAACGGGGCCGCGCGGTGAAACTGTCGCTTGACGACGGGCGCATGGTGCTGACGGTCAACAATCCGGACTCCGGCAGTGCGACGGAAGAGGTTGCGGTCGAATATGATGCCGAACCGCTGGAGATCGGCTTCAATTCGCGCTACCTGCTCGACATCGCCAATCAGCTCAACAGCGACACCGCCCTGTTCAAGCTTGCGGATTCCGGTTCGCCGACGCTGATCCAGGACAATACGGTCGACGACTGCCTGTTCGTTCTGATGCCGATGCGGGTGTGAACGGACGGCATCTTGCGCGGCGGCCAATGAGGTCCCATGACGACTGAAACGTCAGCGGCGCTCACTCGCCTGACCCTGACGGACTTTCGCAACTATGAGCGTCTCGATCTCGCATTTTCCGAGCCGCTCGTCGCCTTTGTCGGCAACAACGGCCTGGGCAAGACCAATATCCTGGAAGCGATCTCCTTTCTGACCGCAGGACGCGGACTGCGCCGGGCAGCGTTTGCCGACATCGCCCGTGTGTCCGGTTCCGGCAACTGGGCGGTTTCGGCCGTTCTTTCGGCAGACGGCCTGGAAACCCGGTTCGGAACCGGTTTCACGGCCGGCGAACCCGGACGGCGGGTCAGGATCGACGGCGAGGACGTCAAGTCGTCGGAGCGCCTGCTCGACCATATGCGGATCCTCTGGCTGGTGCCGGCGATGGACGGCCTGTTTACCGGTCCGGCCGGCGACCGGCGCCGGTTTCTGGACCGGCTGACCCTGTCGATCGACCCGGGACACGGCCGCAGGGTCAGCGATTTCGAAAAGGCGCTGCGCCAACGAAACCGGCTTCTGGAGCAAGGCGGATCGGACAGCTATCTCAGTGCGATCGAACAGCAGGTGGCGGAGCTTGGAACCGCCGTCTCGATCGCACGGCACGAGACTGTCAGCCTGCTCGGGGATACGCTCAAGGTTCAGGCGGACGCCGGGCTGCCGTTTCCGACCGCAAGCCTTGCCCTGGAAGGCGCCTTTGAAACGGCGACGGTGGGCATGAGCGCGGCGGACCGGGAAGATCACTACCTGGACCTCCTGCGCGAGGGCCGCGGACGGGACCGGGCCGCCGGCCGCACCCTGATGGGGCCCCATCTGAGCGATCTTCAGGTGCGCCACGTGGCAAAGGCCATGCCCGCGTCCCAGTCCTCGACCGGGGAACAGAAGGCTCTGCTCGTCGGCCTGATCCTGGCGCATGCGGACCTGACCGCCGCCGTCTCGGGAATGAAACCCGTTCTGCTTCTGGATGAAATCGCGGCCCATCTCGACCCGAACCGTCGGGCGGCCATGTTCACCCGGCTTTCGCTGCTGGGCCTGCAGGCGTTCATGACCGGCACCGATGAAATCCTGTTCAAGGACATGCCGGCCCAAAGCCAGGTGTTCAGGCTTGCCGACGGCCACGTCGAAACGCTTCCGCCGGCAACCTGAGATTTTTGAAAATCAGCCTGAAAAGGCTTGTCAGGCCGTTATGTCGACCTTGGATCCGGTGCCGGCAGCCGTCGGCGCCTTTCCGCCGGGAAGATCGTCCGAATCGTGGTCGTTGACCTGATCGGGCCCGGGGCCTTCGGCTGCTTCGCTGCTGGTCGGACGGATGCTTTGGGGCGGTGCGGAGAGCGCACCAATGGTACCTACATTCATGAGATTGTCCTCAGATTAAATACCCCCAATGACGCCACCATTCGCCGGAAATCGTATATAATTCATTAACGAGACGGACGGTGGGATGCCGACAATGTCAAAGTCGTGGCGGCAACCGCCGGAAACCAGTAGCCGGCAACGAAAGAAATGCAGTCAATTCAGTATGATACGCCTGCAGATCCGGCCGAGTTGAATGCAGCCTGAAACACCGTATAACGAACCATAAAACTCATATCGACGAGCAGCTGATTCGCATGAACGATACCCCTCAGAACGACGCCGCCGCAGCCGAATACGGCGCGGAATCCATCAAGGTCCTGAAAGGCCTGGATGCGGTGCGCAAGCGCCCGGGAATGTACATCGGTGACACCGATGACGGGTCCGGCCTGCACCACATGGTCTATGAGGTCGTCGACAACGCGATCGACGAGGCGCTTGCTGGACATGCCGACCTGGTCACGGTCACCCTGAACCCGGACGGATCGGTCACCGTGACCGACAACGGTCGCGGGATCCCGACCGACATGCATGCCGAGGAAGGCGTGTCGGCGGCGGAAGTCATCATGACCCAGCTTCATGCGGGCGGAAAGTTCGACCAGAATTCCTACAAGGTCTCCGGCGGTCTTCACGGCGTGGGCGTCTCGGTGGTGAATGCGCTTTCCACGCGGCTGGACCTGAGGATCTGGCGCAACGGCAAGGAACATTTCATGTCCTTTGCCCATGGCGACGCAAAGGGTCCGCTTGAGGTGGTCGGCGAGGCCAACGGCAAAAAGGGGACGGAGGTCACCTTCCTGCCGTCGCCGGAAACCTTCACCAAGACCGAGTTCGACTTCTCCACGCTGGAGCACCGGTTGCGGGAACTCGCCTTCCTGAATTCCGGCGTCCGCATCGTCCTTACCGACAAGCGCGGTGTCGAGGATGTGGTCGAGAACCTTTACTACGAGGGCGGGCTCGAGGCCTTCGTGCGCTATCTGGACCGGGCGAAACATCCGCTGATCGAGGCCCCGGTCACGATGACGGCGGAGCGGGACGGCATCACGGTCGAAGCCGCCATGTGGTGGAACGACAGCTATCACGAGCACGTCCTGTGCTTCACCAACAACATTCCGCAGCGCGACGGCGGCACCCATCTGGCCGGCTTCCGCGCCGCGCTGACCCGCCAGGTGACCGGCTACGCCGAAAGTGCCGGCCTTTTGAAGAAGGAAAAGGTTTCGCTCACCGGCGACGACTGCCGCGAAGGCCTGACCTGCGTGCTGTCGGTCAAGGTACCGGACCCCAAGTTCTCCTCGCAGACAAAGGACAAGCTGGTCTCCTCGGAAGTCCGGCCCGTCGTGGAAAACCTGATCTCCACCGCCCTTGCCGAATGGTTTGAGGAAAACCCGGCGCCTGCCCGCTCGGTCGTCTCGAAGGTGGTCGAGGCCGCTTCCGCGCGTGAGGCGGCCCGCAAGGCCCGCGAGCTCACCCGGCGCAAGGGCGCGCTCGATGTCGCCTCCCTGCCCGGCAAGCTTGCCGACTGCCAGGAGCGCGACCCGGCCAAGGCCGAACTGTTCCTGGTGGAGGGTGATTCCGCAGGCGGTTCGGCAAAGCAGGGCCGCCACCGCGAAAACCAGGCCGTCCTGCCCCTGCGCGGCAAGATCCTCAACGTGGAACGCGCCCGCTTCGACAAGATGCTGTCGTCGAACGAGATCGGGACCCTGATCACCGCGCTCGGAACCGGGATCGGCAAGGAAGAATTCAATCTGGAGAAGCTGCGCTACCACAAGATCATCATCATGACCGATGCTGACGTGGACGGCGCCCACATCCGGACCCTGCTTCTGACCTTCTTTTTCCGCCAGATGCAGGAGCTGATCGAAAGCGGCTATGTCTATATCGCCCAGCCGCCGCTCTACAAGGTCAAGCGCGGGCAATCGGAACAGTATCTGAAGGACCAGAAGGCGCTTGAGGATTACCTGATTTCCAGCGGCCTGGAGGATTCCTCGCTCACCCTTGCCAACGGCGAAGTGCGTACCGGCGAAGACCTGCGCGAAGTTCTCGAACAGGCACGTGCCATCGCATCGATCTTCGACGGCCTGCATTCGCGCTACGACCGCACCGTCGTGGAACAGGCGGCAATCGCCGGCGCCCTGAATCCGGAAGTTCTGCACGACCGGGACAAGGCAGCGGAAGCGGCCGCCTATATCGCACGCCGTCTCGACATCCTGGCCGATGAATTCGAGCGCGGCTGGACCGGTGAGGCCCGGGACGACGGCAGCCTCGTCTTCCGGCGGACCGTTCGCGGCGTCGAAGAAGCGGCGACGATCGATGCAGCGCTGTTGAGTTCGGCGGATGCCCGGCGGCTGGCGTCTTATGCCGATCATCTCCAGGAAGTCTACGGCAAGGCGGCCAATCTGCGCCGGAAGGACATCCATACCGAAATCCGCGGGCCCAGGACCCTGCTTGAGCAGATTTTCGCCTACGGCCAGAAGGGCATTTCGCTGCAGCGCTACAAGGGCCTCGGCGAGATGAACCCGGAACAGCTGTGGGAAACGACGCTCGATCCGAACGCCCGCTCCCTGCTGCAGGTCAAGATCCGCGAAGCGGACGACGCGGACGACATCTTCACCAAGCTGATGGGCGATGAGGTCGAACCGCGCCGGGAATTCATTCAGGACAACGCCCTGAGCGTCGCCAACCTGGACATCTGATTTATCGCATCCGCCGCATCCGGAACCCTGTCCGGATTCGGGGAAGCCCGATCCGTAAGACCAACCGCAACTAATTGGTTCCTGTTAATTGCGGTTGGTCTTACGCCCAAGGCGCCGGTTTGCCGAAGAAATACCCCTGGGCCGCCTCGATCCCGAGCGCGCGCAACAGCGCCATTTCCCGCTCGGTCTCTACATGTTTGGCGATCACCTTGATGCCGAGATCATGGGCGGCGTCCGTCAGGCCTTTCAAAACCAGGGCCTTGGACCTGTCCCTGGTCACAAGCTGGGTCAGGCTGGAATCGAGCTTGATCCAGTCGACCCTGAGATCGGTCAGGCGCGCAAGCACCGGCCAATGTCCGGCAAAATCATCGATCGCCGTCTGGCAGCCGAGATCGATCAGGAACTGGAAAAAACTCTCGATAGTGGTCGGTTCCCGCAGGAAGTCCCGTTCCGCGACTTCCAGACAGATCCGGCTTGCCATCAGCGGATCGTTACAGAGCCGCTTTTGCAGGAGATCCCGGAAATCCGGATTGCCGGCCGATTCAGCGGAAACGTTGACGGTCAGGACGGTCTTGCCGTCACGGGCGGCTGCCGCGTCCAGAACCTTGTCCAGGGTCCAGCCTTCGATCTGCGCCACGAAACCGCTGCGTTCCGCCGCCGAAATAAGCACCTTCGGCGAATAGCCGGACGCCTGCTCGCCCCTCAGGCGCAGAAGGATTTCCTCTCCGCACGGCCTGTCTTCCTGCAGAAACCGGATCGGCATGGAATAAAGCGCAAAGTCGTTCGCCCGGATGTCGTCCGGCTCGAGGACCTGTGCCGGCACGGCATCGTCGAGCCGGAAGTCGTCCGCATCGGCCTTGTGCAGATGGACCGTCCGGCCGCCCACCCTCTTGCCGCGCAGGCAGGCGGCATCCGCCAGCCGCAACAGGGCGGAGGGATCGATGGGCTTGTCCGCGACCTGCGATGTCAGGAAGGAAATCCCGATCGAGCTGCCGATGGTGAAGATGCGGTTGCTGACCTCCAGACGAATTCGGGACAACGCGTCCAGGACCCGTTCGGCATGATCAAGCGCATGGCCTTCATCCGGCAACAGACACATGCCGGCGAACTCGTCGCCGCCGATCCTGCCGACGCAGCCGGTATCGCAAAAACAGCGCTGCAGGGCGAAAGCAACCCGCACGAGCATCTCATCACCGGCGTCATGCCCGCCCAGGTCGTTGACCTTCTTGAACTCGTCGAGGTCGAAATAAAACACCGCCAGTCCGCCCAGCGGATTTTCCTCCAGCCGCGCAAGGTGTTCCTGGAGAAAGGTGAGAAAGGCGCGCCGGTTCGAGAGGCCGGTCAGGGCATCCTGATAGGCCAGGCGCCGGTATTCCTCCACCTCGTGGGGGCTATCCACGTTGCTGCGGACAATCGCCATGACGCCCGGCCGGTCCCGGTCCGACGGTTCGGCCAGCGGCACGAGACGGATTTCGGTGATTTTTGCCGCCGACCCGGGTTCGCAATGGGCTTTCCGCGCGCTCAGGCCGGCATAGAGCGTCTGCACGTCGCCGTTCAGGCAGTTTTCGAGCATGACTTCCAGTTCGGCCAGATCGA
The DNA here is from genome assembly GCF_014692675.1 of Roseibium aggregatum. Lineage (GTDB taxonomy): Bacteria > Pseudomonadota > Alphaproteobacteria > Rhizobiales > Stappiaceae > Roseibium > Roseibium aggregatum_C. The sequence continues at coordinate 78,384 of NZ_JABFCZ010000021.1, forward strand.
TGGATCCGCCGGCGGCGTCTTCCAGGGGGGCCAAGATGGACGCCGGCTCCTCGAGCGCTCCGAAAATCAGCACATCGTCCGGGAACCGGGTCAGAAGGTCGTCGATTCCCAAACTTTCCGGTTCCTCAGCGACGCCATCGAACTGAAGCAGGACAACGGCGGACGCCTCTTCCTGGAGCGGGATCGGCGTACAAACGGCCCTGCTTCCCAGATCCGCGCCCGAAGCCGACACCAGCTTGCCGCTGATTTCGGCCGGCGTTCCGTTGAAGGCGGCTTTCAGGGCCGGCCGGCAGCGCCGCCGGGTTTCCCGGGACAGGCAGTCTGAGAACCTGGTGCCGATCGGGTCGCCGGTTCCAAGTCCAAGGAGATCTCCGAAGGCCCTGTTTACAGCTACGACCGCGCCGTCGGTGTTCAGGAACGCCGCCGGCTGGGGGATCACCTCCAGCAGGGAACCATATAATCCGGTCGCTCTGTTTGCAGCCGGCCGAAAGGAGGTTTCCTCCTGACTGCAGACCACCCCATGACTATTCGGCACAAGCCGCCCTTTCAAAATTTCGACGGTATTAAGGTCAGCAGGCAAAGACGCCCCCGCCCTTCGGGTTTGCCAGGGAAGGCCGGCCAGACCGCAACATCGAACCTGGATAGGGAAAAACCTGTCCTGCGCTCGCCCTTACGCTCATTCCAACCTTCCCTGGCAAACAGAATGAGCAAAATCAATGTGTCCTGATCCTGGAAACGCCACTACTCAATAACTAATCGACGTTTTTTGAATTTCTTCATGTTTAACACGAGTCCTCTCTCGAGAAATATTACGATCTGAATACCCACAGACCTTCGAGAAATTATATTTAACGGGATATTAATACGATCTACTTGTTTTTTTAGTGTTCAATTTATTATAAAAATACAATAAACCTCGCCGTGTAAAATTTCCCGCCTCAATTTCACCACCTTGGCCGGCAATAGAACGCCTTGAATTTTCAGCGCGCTTTCGACGGAAAGCCGGTCGCAAGGATAAGCACATGCCCCCGCCCCAGATCCGCACTGCCTTCGTAAAAGTGCATACATTTTTCCCGTCCGCGCTGCCGGCGTCCAGGACCTTCGCCCTCGCGGGCCTGATGCTGTTTTCCGCCTGTTTTCTTGTTCCGCCGTTTCAGACCGCCGAGGCGAGCACGGCTTTTGTCCAGTGCGGCAAGGCCTCCTGGTACGCGCTGACGTCCATGACGGCGAGCGGGGAACGCGCCGATCCGAATGTGCTGGCGGCCGCCCACCGGACCTTGCCGTTCGGAACGCTCGTCAAGGTCTCAAATCTCAGAAACGGCAGGGAAATCACGGTCCGGATCAACGATCGCGGCCCCTTCGTCAAAGGCCGCGTGATCGATGTGACCAAGGCCGTCGCGCACAAGCTGGGTTTTCTGCCGCAGGGCGTGGCAAAGGTGCGCATCACCGTGGCCGGTGCCGACGGCAAGGCGCTCAAGGGACCGGGCTGCGGGAAGTGACGGTCTTCGGGCGCCGGCAGGCCGCCGGCCCTGCGGATGGTCTTCCGGCCGCCGTCCTTTGAATGAATACAAGTGATCGATTCCCGGACGGTAAATCAAAAAATAAATTATTTTACGGTAATGACAAACGGTGCCGTCCTTAGTAGTATGCGCGCTGTGGTCGATGGGGCCACGTGCACAGTAACTTATTCCGCGCGGCCCGTGTTTGGTCGCGCGTTTTTTTTACTGCCCGCCGAACCACGCTTTCCAGCCCCGAAACGTTAACGTTTCCAGGCCCCCGGGGTCGGCCGTCGGGGTGAGCACATTCCGGCCCGCCCGACCCTGAAAACCCGTGCCTGCCCGAATTTGCCCGGATTGCCCGCTGTCCGCCGTCCGGAATGGTCGGGGCACTTCATTGACGTGCGTGTGGGTCTTGTTTTTCTACACGCATATCTTGCAGAAAAAATGGCACCGGAAATCCGCAGCCAGGTATGCAAACACCGGAAGCCGGACTTTCCAAAAGCCGGCGGCCGTCTTTTGAAGAAAGCAATTGCCCCTGACTGGTCAATCGGGTATCAGGACAGTCTGTCGGCACCAAGCATGCCGTCCGCGCACCCGTAGCTCAGCTGGATAGAGCGCTGCCCTCCGAAGGCAGAGGTCACAGGTTCGAATCCTGTCGGGTGCGCCAATTTTTTCTCTCTTCACGCTGTCGCGATCGTTGATCGCTACGCTCCAGAGCGGGCGGCCAAAAGTGGCCGACGCGCGTTTGCGCTTGCGAACCCTGCGGGTTCGACGGTGTGCCGAGGTGCTACATGTTTTCGCGCTTTCGGCCTTCGGCCTGCTTGAGCGTGAATCCCCCTTTCTTCCCCTGCCATACTTCGGCTTTAACGAGTGCAGACGTGTTATTTTCCGGCTATTGACGTCCTGCGGTTGCTGGCTCGGATACAGAACGCCCACACAAGCCAAGCCCCCGCTCGTTGTCACGAGCGGGGCCTGTTCGTCATGGTCACTCACCCTCGCCAAACGGCCAACGTTATCCGCTTCAATAGCTGTCGTGCAGCTTGACCCAGCCCATGATGGAGCCGTTTTCGTTGCGGCCCTTCGGCGTCAGGTCGAGCCAGTTGAAGGCACCCATGAGGAGTTCGGCGCCGCGGTGGTAGGTGGAGTAGGTGTGATAGACCGCACCTGCCTCGTCCTTCGCAAAGACGCTGACGCCGAACATGTCCTGGGCCTTTTCGATCCTCGTCTTGCCGTAATTGTAGCTTGCTCGGCCGGCGGCGCGGTCATCCTCCGTGAAGGAGACGCCGAAATCGTAGTTGAAATCGTTGCCGCCGGAGGAGACCCAGTTGAAGGTCCAGCCCATGCGGTCCTTCACTTCCATGATCCGCTCGACCGGCGCGCGCGAGACCGCGGCGAAGGCGAGATCCGCGTGCTCGAAATGCTGGCGGGCGGCGTCGATGTTGTCGGCGATGAACGAGCAGCCCGGGCAGATGTGGTCCGAGCCCGGCGTCAGCATGAAGTGATAGACGGCAAGCTGGCTGCGGCCCTCGAAGAGATTCTCCAGGGCGCAGGGGCCTTCGGGTCCTTCAAAGACGTAAGGCTTGTCAATCCGGACCCAGGGCAGCTGCCTGCGCTCAGCGCGCAGGGCATCGAGGTCGTGGGTGATATCAAGTTCCTTCGCCAGAAGCGCCTTGCGGGCATCCAGCCACTCATTTCGTGAAACGACGGAATGTTCCATGGTCAGTCTCCTTCAGATCAGGTTGCTTGTCAGGTCGTTGGCCGCGGCCGGCGGGAGGCGAGCTTCAGCCAGGGCGGCAGGTGGAAAAGGCTCATCAGCAGGTACATCCAGGTCATGCCGGTGATCGGCGGCAGGCCTGAAGCCGATGAGCAGATCAGGGTCTGCGCGGCATCGCCCGCCGACATCCACGCCATCAGCGCGAAGACCGGAGAGGCGGCAAGGCCGAGCCAGCCGGCCGCGTCGCGAGGCAATTGCGCCCCGGCCTTGCCGTTGGCCGTTGTTGCTTGTGTGGTCATGTCCGTTTCTCCGTTCCGATTTCGGCGTTGCCTGCGGTTGCAGAACCGGACAAGGATGTAGGACGGGGGAAGGACCGGGTGTGAGTTACAAGTGTGACGGGATTTGAATGGACTCGCTGATCACCGCAGCCGGGCGCGCCCTTGCAGGCGGCGATCCGCTCGGCGCCCTGAAACGGGTCGCACTGCGCGACGACGCGCCGGCGCTCGCCCTGCGCGGCATCGCCATGGCGCAGCTCGGCGACCTGCCCCTTGCCCGGGAGCTGTTGCGGAAGGCGGCCCGCGCCTTCGGGTCGATGGAGCCCATGCACCGCGCGCGGTGCCAGGTCGCCGAGGCCGAGATCGCGCTTGTCTCCCGTGACTTGGGAAAATCGTTGCAGGCCCTCGGGCCGGCGCGGGCGGCCCTTTCAGCCCATGGCGACCGGACGAATGCGGCCTATGCCGGCTTTCTCGAGGCCCGGCGGCTGCTTCTGATCGGGCAGCTCGACGCGGCCGAACGGATGCTTGCCGGGATCGATATCGACACCCTGCCGCCGGCGGCCCGGCCGGGATACGAGCTGGTCACCGCCGGGATCGCCATGCGGCGTATCCGGGCGAAACCGGCTCGAGACGCCCTTGAACGGGCGGCGCTGGCGGCGCGCGAAACCGGCATTCCCGCGCTGGAGGCCGAGGTCGGCCGGGCGGTGCAAGCTTTTGAAGCCCCCGCGGCGCGCCTGATCACGCGCGACGGCGAACGGATGCTCAAGCTCGGTGATGTCGAGGCCCTGCTGGCATCGGATGCGCTTGTCGTCGACGCCTGCCGCAACGCCTTGCGCTGCCGGCAGAACGTGGTTCCGCTGGCAAGCCGGCCGGTGCTGTTTTCGCTCCTGCGGGCGCTTGCCGAAGGCTGGCCCGGCGATGTGGCACGGGAAGCGCTTCTCACGCGGGCCTTCGGCGCGCGGCATGCGGACGAGTCCCATCGCGGGCGGCTGCGCGTCGAGATCGGACGGCTTCGCGAGGCGATCAGGCCGCAGACCGAAATCAGCGCCACAAGCCAGGGCTTTGTGCTGCAACCCAAAACGGCGGCGGCGGTTGTAGTGCTGGCGCCGCCGGTGGAGGAAGAGCACGGCGACATCCTGGCCCTGCTCGCCGACGACGAGGCCTGGTCGAGTTCGGCGCTGGCGCAGGCGCTCGGCGTCAGCCCGCGCACCGTCCAGCGGGCGCTCTATGTGCTGTCGGAGACCGGCAAGGTCGAGCGCTTCGGCCGCGGGCCGGCCTGCCGCTGGATCGCGTCGGCGGTGCCCGGTTTCCCGACAAGTTTGTTACTCCCCGCCTCCGCGATCAACCGCTAGAGTGGGCCTATGAAACGCAGATCCGCAGAAATCCTTCGCGAATACGGTCCCTTTCCCGGCGTCGACGCCGTGGCCGGGGTCAGCTTCGACGGTAACAAGGTCTGGTTCGCGACCGGCGACCGGCTGACCGCCCTCGACCCGGAAAGCGACGAGACATCAAGCACGATCGAGATCGGTGCGGATGCCGGAACCGCGTTCGACGGCAAGCACCTGTTCCAGATCGCGGAAACGGTCATCCGGAAGATCGATCCTCAGACCGGAGAAGTGCTCGGCACGATCCCGGCGCCCGGCGAAGGCGGGGATTCCGGGCTGGCCTGGGCGGAAGGAACGCTCTGGGTCGGCCAGCACCGCGGCTGCAGGATCCATCAGGTCGATCCGGAAACGGGAAGGATCCTGCGCACAATTACCTCCGACCGTTTCGTCACCGGCGTCACCTGGGTCGACGGCGAGTTCTGGCACGGCACCTGGCAGGACGACAAGAGCGATATCCGGCGCATCGATCCGGCCACCGGCGCGGTGCTGGAACGCCTGGACATGCCGGAGGGAATGGGCGTGTCGGGCATGGAATCGGACGGCGCCGGCCGTTTCTTCTGCGGCGGCGGCGGCAGCGGCAAGGTGCGCGCCGTCCGCCGGCCCGGGAAAACCGGCGTGGCCTGACCTCATTCCGGTTCAGGCAAACGACACGTCCAACCGCGTCACCATATGGCGAATTCCACTGCTGTCCGGTTTTATGTTGGACATCTCATATATCTCATTTGAATGATTGAAGAATTTCAGATCATTCGGCTTAAAGACGCGCGATGATCCCCCCACTTGTCATTCCGGTTTGACGCGGCAGCGGCAAGACCGGAATCCAGTACTCCGTGTAGCATACGAGTGAAAAAGATAGCAGATTCAATAGATTACTGGATCCCAGCCTTCGCTGGGATGACAACAAACTCTCAGATCAAGCGGATTGCCATATTCAGCCAAACTTAAACCGGACAGCAGTGGGCGAATTCCGCGCTGCTTTCGAGCAATCGGACCGAGAACCCGAGCCGTTCGTTGCCAATAAGGGCCTTAACCCGGTTTGCTTTCCCGCCTCACGCCATCAGGCCGCATATCTTCCACGTCACCTGGGCTTGCTCTCCCAAAGGACCGGATCTTCGAGCAATGCGTCCGCAGGCTCCTGCTGCCCATGTCTCACGAACGTTACTGGAAACAAGGCGTCCCAATGATTCTCTCAGGGCACGACATTCATTCGACGTTCTGGACTACGCATAATTGACAATATCAAGAGACAGACTGCGGATAATTGGAAATATAAGCATGCAAACGAATATTCATGGCACGCGGCACTCGCCACAGGACGTTTTTCGTCGACATATCAATGATTTCTACAACGTTATATATACTATGGATAATACTATTGATTGAATTCAATTTTTCTTTCCATTTCAAGTTTTAAACAACAAAACTAGATAAATTAATTGTAAACGGACCGAAGCAAACTATTCCCTAAGGTTAATTTTAGACCTTGGGGGTTACAATGAACTTTTTCGCCGCAAGTGACGACAAGGCAATTCTGGATGCGTTCAGCCGTTCCCAGGCAATCATTGAATTCGAACCGAATGGGACGGTCATCACAGCGAATGACAATTTCCTGAACACGCTCGGGTATTCGCTTGACGAGATCAAGGGCCAGCACCACAGCCTTTTCGTCGAGCTGGATTACGCCAAGAGCCAGGATTATAAAGACTTCTGGTCAGGCCTCGCCCAGGGTGAATTCAAGGCGGATGAATTCAAGCGTATCGGCAAAGGGGGCAGGGAAGTCTGGATTCAAGCCAACTACAATCCAATTCTCGATGCATCCGGAGTTCCGTTCAAGGTCGTCAAATTCGCAACCGACATTACCGAGCAGGTTCTCGAGCGGAAGCGGCGCGAAACCGTCCAAAAGGACATTGACGCGCAGCTGACCGAAATTGCCCAGGCGATTTCAAACACAATGGAACAGGCCTCCGGCTCAGCTTCGGCCTCGACCCAAACCGCAGCCAGCGTCCAGACCGTTGCGGCAGCTGCCGAAGAGCTTGTCGCCTCCATCCAGGAAATCAGCCGTCAGGTGCAAAAGGCTTCCGAGATTTCCCAGAAAGCCGTTGGCGAGGCGGCCCAATCCAACGAAACAATGGTCGGCTTGTCTGAAGATGCCAAGACGATCGGCAGTGTCATCGAACTGATCGACAACATTGCCAACCAGACAAACCTGCTTGCCCTGAATGCGACCATAGAAGCCGCACGTGCGGGCGAAGCGGGAAAAGGCTTCGCGGTGGTTGCCGCCGAGGTGAAAGAACTTGCTTCGCAAACCAGCAAAGCGACCGAAGAGATTTCAAATCAGATTGAATCCATGCAGGGCACAACAGACCAGGCGGTCAGTGCCATCGCGAGCATCATGGATATCATCAATGAGATCAGCGACATCTCTACGAGCATTTCTTCCGCGGTCGAAGAACAGTCCGTCGTTACCCAGGAAATTTCCACCAATATGCAAAGCGCCTCCCAGGGCGTGGAACTCGTGACTTCAAACATCCAGGCCATTTCGTCCGCGACATTCCAGATCGACGCTGCAACCGAAAAAGTTCGGGAAGCATCAAGATCCATTGCCTGATAGCCGGCGTATAGGAGAAGCGAAGAGGTAAACGAAGGGATTGAATATGCGCCAGAACTTCAGGCCGGAGACAAAGCCACACGTTTCGACACGTTCACCGGAATTGCCGGGAACATCGTGCCGCGTCGTGATGATGCAAACTGGAATCCAAGACAAAACGTCTCAAGCAACTGCTTCAACAAGTAAATAAAAATAAAGATCATGAGGCTGGCACAGAAAACGTCCGTCGCGGTGAAATTGCTGGCGCTTTTGTCCAGTCATAAAAACAACAAATACACGGCGGAGGAAATTGCAGATCGCCTGAAAGTAAGCCGGTCTCTGGTAGCGCAAGTTGTTATGGAATTGCGGCGAAATCACTATGTAACCACCAAGACCGGAAAACATGGCGGCATCTCGATGCTGAAAGACCCGCAATCCATTTCCTTGACTGAAATCATTCAAATATTTGAAGCTGATTTTGCTTTAACGAGGTGTCTTAAACACGACCATGACGCGGACTGCATCTTTCCCAATGGCTGTCCAATGAAAGAAATTTTTACGAACGCGTTGGATAAATTTTTTGACGTTCTTTCAAAAGCGACGATTGACGACCTATTAGACGCGGATTTCACCCCTTAAATTTCATAAATACTCATAACCTTCGGACGAAAAGCCGCTAAAAAGACTTTAACCCCTCGCCGTTTCTTCCACGGCGAGGGCAACGGCGGCAAGGTGCGCGCCGTCCGCCGGCCCGGGAAATCCGGGGCGGCCTGACCTCATTCCGGTTCAGGCAAACGCCTCATCCGATCGCGCCACCATATGGCGGTCGCCGATGTCATCATAACGAACCCGCTCCACGGTCTCCCCAATGCCATGGATCGGCGAGGGAACATCGCCGACCGGAACCTGGAACATGTCCCGCCGGCGGGACGGATCGGGGATCGGGACCGCCTCCATCAGGCGCCTTGTGTAGGGATGGCAGGGGTTTTCGAAGATCTGCCGCCGGGTGCCGGTTTCGACGATCTGGCCCAGATACATGACCGCCACCCGGTGCGACACCTGTTCGACCACGGCCATGTCGTGGGAGATGAAGAGATAGGCGAGCCCCATCTCGTCCTGCAGTTCCTTCAACAGATCGAGCACCTGGGCCTGAACCGACACGTCGAGCGCGGACACGCTTTCATCGGCGATGATCACCTTCGGCGACAGGGCAAGTGCGCGGGCGATGCAGATCCGCTGCCTCTGACCGCCGGAAAACTCGTGCGGGTGGCGGGACATCTGTTCTGTGCTCAGCCCGACGCGGCGGAACAGGCCGGCGACCCGGTCTTGCAGTTCCGTTCCCTTTGCCAGGCCGTGAATGACCAGCGGCTCGCCGACGAGGTCTCCCACGGTCATGCGCGGGTCGAGCGACGCGTAGGGGTCCTGGAACACCATCTGGATGTTGCGCCGGAAGGCCCGGTCGGCAGCAGAGTTGCGGCCGCTCATGAGATGCTGGCCGGCGACCCGGATCGAACCGTCCCAGGGCACGAGGTTCATCAGCGCCTTGCCGATGGAGGACTTGCCGCAACCGCTTTCGCCGACGAGGCCGAGGGTCTCACCGGGGCGGATATCGAAGGAGACGCCTTCGACCGCATGCACGCGGGACACGACCCGCTGAAGCAGGCCGCCGCGCAGGTCGAAGCGGACGGTCAGGTCGTTCACCTCCAGGGCAGCGCCTGCCGCCTTTTCCCTGATCTCAGAGTCCTTTCCGGACATGGCGCCCAGTTTCGGCACGGCGGCCAACAGCTTTTGGGTATAGGGATCGCCAGGTGTCTGAAACAGCGGCCCCACCGGACCGTCCTCGACGATCTGGCCCTGGTTCATGACGATGACGCGGTCGGCCATTTCGGCAACGACGCCCATGTCGTGGGTGATCAGGATGACCGCCGTGCCGAAGTCCCGCTGCAGGTCGCGGATCAGCTGCAGGATCTGCGCCTGGATGGTGACGTCGAGCGCGGTCGTCGGTTCGTCGGCAATCAGGACTTTCGGGTTGCAGGCCAGCGCCATGGCGATCATGACCCGCTGGCGCATGCCGCCGGAAAGTTCGTGCGGATACTGTTTCAAGCGCCGCGGCGGCTCCGACAGGCGGACGGCCTCGAGCATCTCCAGGGCCCGTTTTTCCGCCTCACGGCGGGAGACACTCTGGTGCGCGATGACCGCCTCGCGCAACTGCCGGCCGATGGTCAGCACCGGATTGAGCGACGTCATCGGCTCCTGGAAGATCATCGCGATATCGCCGCCACGGACGGAACGCATGGCCGTCTCGTCCAGCTGGCACAGGTCGCGGCCGTCGAGCAGGACCGAGCCGCCGCCGATCCGGGCCATGGGCTCGGGCAGCAGGCGCATGATCGACAGGGCGGTCATCGACTTGCCCGACCCGGATTCGCCTGCAATGCACAGGGTTTCGCCGCGCTTCAGATCGAAGGACAGGCCGTCCACGACGGTCTTGCTGCCATCGGGTGTGGCCACTTCCGTCTTCAGATCGCGGACGGAAAGGACGATCTCTTCGAGCTGGCTTGCGGAAACGTCGGTCTGTTGCATCGGCTGCTTGCTGGTCTGGACCCGGGAGTAGAGAACCGGCAGACGGTAATCCGCCGGTTCAAAAGGCTCATTCGAGAACGAGCTTGGGGAAGTAGAAGGAAACGACCCAGTTCGGCTCATCGACGATCTCGGAAATCCGGAGATCGCCGCAGACCGAGCACAGCATGTAGGCGTCGACCGCGGAATAGCCGTGGCGGGCGCACAGGAGGTCGATCATGTTCGACACGGCTGCCTGCGCGCCTTCAAACAGGTTCTCGCCGATGCCGGTCGTGACCTCGTACCCCTTCTCGTCAAGATGGCGGGTCACCGGACCGGGGGTCTCGAACCGCGGCATCTTCAGGTCTGCGCCCTTGATCAGGTCCAGTTCAAGGACCACGCTCATCGGGCTTTCGATGGCCGTGCCGCAGACTTCGCCGTCGCCCTGGGCCGCATGGGTGTCGCCGATGGAAAACAGCGCGCCTGCGACCTCGATCGGCAGGTAAAGCGTCGTCCCGGCAGCGAGATCGCGGATATCCATGTTGCCGCCGACACGGCGCGGCGGAACGATGGAGTGGAGCCCGGCTTCCGCCGGCGCCACGCCGATGGTTCCCGCGAAGGGCTTGAGCGGCACCTTTCCGTGCGGGGAAAAGGCCGACATGCCGAGATTGTCCTTGTCATAGGACCACACATGCAGCGCCGGATCCTTGAACTGGTCCGCCAGCAGCCCGAAGCCGGGAATATTGGCGGTCCAGCCGAAGCCGGAGGGTTTGAACTGGTGGATTTTCACCACCAGCGCATCGCCCGGCTCGGCCCCATCCACATGGATGGGACCGTTGACCGGATTGATCTTGCCGAAGTCCATCTCGGCAACGTCCTTCACGGTGCTTTCCGGGGTCAACTGACCGGCGGAGCTGTCATTGCATTCGAATTCCAGCACCGTGCCCGGAGCCACTTTCTCGACCGGGGCAATGGAATTGTCCCAGCCGAAGTGATGTTGTGCCGCGTGGATCGTGTAGCTCGCGGCCTTGCAGTTACTGCACATCTTTCGCCCAAACGTAGTCGTAGTTGACGGGAATATGGACCGGATCGACGAAGATCGCGTCCGGGCCACCCAGACGGTCCGACCGCATGGTGAACCGCTGTTCGTTGAAGATCGGAACCCAGGGCGCGTCGTCCATGATGGAGATGAAGATCTTCCGCCACAGGGCCTCGCGTTCCGCCTTTTTGGCCGGGTCGGTGATGCTGTCGGCCTCGGTCGCCAGCTTATCGAGCTCCTCGTTGCAGTACCAGGACCAGTTCCAGCCGCCCTTGACCGCGCCGGCACAGCCGAGGATCGGGCCGTAGAAGTTGGACGGATCCGGGAAGTCGGCGATCCAGGCCATGCCGCCCGACCAGATCATCGGCGCCTGATCCGGCTCGCCGCCGGCTGCAATGACGTTGGCCTGGGCCAGGGCCTTCAGCTCCGCCTTGATGCCGATGGCGGCGAGATCCGCCTGGATCGACTGGGCGATGCGCGGGTTCGGGTCGGTGTTGTAGACGTAAAGCTCGGTTTCGAACCCGTCCGGGAAGCCGGCGTCAGCCAGCATCTTCTTGGCCGCTTCAGGATCGAACGGATAGCCCTTGTAGTCCTTGTCGTAGCCGGGCATGGACGGCGGCAGCGGCTGGTTGGCCGGAACGGCGCGGCCGTTGATGATCCGCACGATCCGGTCCTTGTTGATGGCCATGTTGACCGCCTTGCGGACTTCCGGCTTGTCGAACGGCGGCATCTTGACGTTCATGGTCACGTAGCCGGTCTGAAGCTGGCCGCCCTCGATGATCAGGTCCTTGTATTGCGGATCCTTGGTCACCTCGAGGAATTTCGCGGGCGGAATGCCGTCGCCGGGAATATCGGCCTCACCCCGCTGCAGGCGCAGCAGCGCCACGATCGGCTCCTGACCGACCTCGAAGTCGATCTCGTCGAGTTTCGGAATGCCCGGCTTCCAGTAGTCGGCATTGCGCTTGAACACGAGGCGCTGTCCGAGCGTCCATTCGGCCAGTTCGAAGGCGCCGGAACCGACCGGATGCTTGCCGAAATCGGCGCCCCATTTTTCGACTTCCTCCTTCGGAACGACGGAGGAGAAGTTGATCGCCAGAACATGGAGCATGGTCGCGTCCGGGCGGGAGAGTTCGATCTTAACCGTGTAGGGGTCGACGACGGTGACGCCGGACAGAGAGTCCGCCTTGCCTGCGGAGACTTCATCGAAACCCTTGATGGAGCCGAAGAAGCCGGCGCCCGGGCTCTGGGTTTTCGGATTGGCGACGCGGTCGAGGGAATACTTGACGTCGTCTGCGGTCAGTTCGCGGCCGTTATGGAACTTGACGCCCTTGCGCAAGGTGAAGGTGTAGGTCAGGCCGTCATCGGAAATGGTGAAGTCCTCGGCCAGATCCTTTTCCAGATTGGTCGTGCCCGGCTCATAGTCCATCAGGCCGTCGAACAGGCTCTTGATCATCGACCAGTTCTGCCAGTCGTAGCCGATGGCCGGATCGAGGGTCGAGACGTCATCCTTGTAGGTGACGATCATCGAGCCGCCCTGCTTGATGTCATCCGCATTTGCCGGCACGGCAAGGGCGGCTGCCAATAGAGCGGCGCCCGCCACTCCCGTCAGAAATCTGCTTTTCATGTTCCAACCTCCGTTTTCGGTTTGGTTCCGCGTCCCGGCCGCTCTCTTGGCGGCTTACAGGGCGCGCATTTCGCCTTTACGCATCAGCGAAGCTTGATCCGCGGATCGATCAGCGGTGCGATCATGTCCGCGAGGAAATTTCCAAGGACGATGGCGCAGGCGGAAACCAGCGTGACGCCCATTATGATCGGGATGTCGACGCGCTGGATCGCCTGCCATGCGAGCTGGCCGATGCCGGGCCAGCCGAAGACGCTTTCCACGACCACGATGCCGCTCATGAAAAGGCCGATATCGATGCCGATCATGGCGATGATGGGCAAAAGCGCGTTGGGTACCGCGTGGCCGAACAGAACCTGGAACCGCTGCAGACCCTTGGCGCGGGCGGTGCGGATATAGTCCTGGCGCAGCACGTCGAGCATGGAGGAACGCATCATGCGGGCGTACCAGCCCGCCCCCAGGAGCCCGAGGGTGAGCGACGGCAGGACCATGTGCCGGAAGGTTCCGTAGCCGCCGATGGGAAACCAGCCGAGCTGCACGGCGAAGACGTAAAGCAGCAGGATGCCGATCACGAACTGGGGTGAGGACACGCCGGCAAAGGACAGCACCATCAGCGTGTTGTCGGTCGCCGAATTACGCTTCAGCGCCGCGATCAGCCCCATGGAGAGACCTATGACCAGTTCGCAGACGATCGCCCCGGCCATCAGCAGCAGCGTTGCCGGAAGCCGGGCCGCGATCAGTTCCGACACTTCCGTTTTCTGCAGGTAGGAGCGACCGAAATCGCCCTGGACCAGCCCGAACAGGTACCGGCCGTATTGCTGGTAGAATGGCAGGTTGAGCCCGAGCTGCTCGCGGATGTTTTCAACCGTCTGCGCGGTGGCGCTGCGGCCGGCGATCTGGCGCGCCGGGTCGGCGGGAATGAGATAGAGCAGCACGAAGGTGAAGAGCGACACGCCGAGCAGGATCAGGGCCGACTGCAGGATGCGGCGCAGAACATAGGAGACCATTCAGTGCCTGCCTTTCTGCGTCGGATCGAGCACTTCGCGCAGGGCATCCCCCAGGAGGTTGAAGGACAACGCCAGCGCGATGATCGCAACGCCCGGAAAGAACACCAGCCAGGGCGCGGAGGTGAAATAGGTCTGGTTCTCGTAGATGATGTTGCCCCAGGAGGGGGTGGGCGGCTGGACGCCGATGCCGAGATAGCTGAGCGTCGCCTCCAGCAGCACCGTCGTCGAGATCCCCAGGGTGCCGAACACCACGATGGACGAGACCAGATGCGGCAGGATATGGCGGAACAGGATCCGCCCGAGGCCGGCGCCCATGGCCCGTTCCGCGACGATGAATTCGCGCTCCGCCAGAGACCGGGTTTCGGTATAGACGACACGGGCCATCTGCACCCAGTTGACCATGGCGATCACCATGGCGACGATCCAGAGGCTCGACCGGAACAGGGCGGCGAGAGTAATCGCCAATAGCAAGGCCGGGAACGCCATCATCAGATCGGTGAAGCGCATCAGCACGGTCTCGACCCAGCCGCGGAAGAACCCGGCCAGGATCCCGACGAGCGCGCCGACGGCAACGGCGATGCCGTTGGCGACGAGGCCGATGATCAGGGAGGTCTGGGCACCGTAGATCAGCCGTGACAGCAGGTCCCGGCCCAGAAGATCGGTGCCGAGCCAGAACCGTTCGCCAGGCGGCAGCGGTGCGCCTTCCAGGGTCAGGCCGTCGAAATACTGTTCCGCCGGATCGAAGGGGGCGACCAGGGGCGCGAAAACCGCGGCACCGACGATCAATACAATTGTCACCAGTGCAACCACCGCCAGTTTGCGGCGGAGCAGGCGCTGCAACGCTCCCTGCCGGCGCGGTTCGGAGGGTCCAGCCGTTTCGGCCGGCAGCGCCATGGCGTCAGGCTTCGCGTCTGTTGCCACGCGCACCTCCCATCCGGGCGTTCAGCTCGTCGGCGGCATCCTCGATGGAGAGCCGGCCGGCCATGGCCAGTTCGCGGAGATCCCGGTAGGCCGTCCGGGCATCGCAGTTCTTCTGCTCCATCAGGGCGAGGATCGCCTCGACCACCTGAGGCCGGCGCGACAGACGGTGTTCCAGAACGGAAATCCGCTCCTCATAGGCAAGCCGCTCGTCAAAGGACCGCTGCGCCACGACCAGCGCTCCATAGACGCCGCTGGATCCGATCGGCTTGTTGAGATGCGCGCCCGCGCCGCGGCGGATCGCCCATTCGACGCGGCCCGGGGCTTCCGTGCCCAGAAGCGCGATCATGGGCATGGGCTGAATATCCGCCTTCCAGGGAAACTGCGCCTCATGGCCCATGTCGCCGTCGAAGACGAGTACATTCGCATTGGCATGCTCGGGTTTCAGTTCCGGCCAGACACACTCCACCGTGAGGCCGAGACGCTCCATCTGGCGGCAGAGATTGTCCCGGTCCGAATGGGACCGGTGCAGCACGACGGCATGCCATCCGCGGAAGCTTGGTGTGCGGAATGCGCCGGCCATCAGGTTACGAGCCTCAGTTTCGGACCGGACCCCTGGCCGCCGCCGGCCGAAAACGGCCGGTTCGCATCGGCCCCGGCATGGGGATCGTAGTCGACCAGATAAGGATCGGGCGCCATTTCGGTCGCCGCGGCATCGAGCAGACGGAACCGGGGCATCGGCCGTTCCTCGCCGGCGCCTTCGACCACGCCGATATAGGGCGTCAGATAGGCATGCTGGGTCTTGCGCTCGATCCTGACGGGCCCGAGCGGCGTCAGGAGCGGCATGTCCGGCAGACCGGCGACGATCCCGTCCGGATCGTCCGAGCCGGTCGCGGCAATCGCGCGGGCCAGGAGCCAGACTGCCAGATACGGTCCGACGAACATGTGCGACACGGACGCGTCCGGTCCCCGCAACAGGCGCATGCCGCCGGTGAAGGAGCGGTTTTCGACCGTATCGAGGGTCTGGAAATAAGTGGAGGTCGAAATCAGGCCTTCGGCCGCTTCCCCGAGAACCGGCAGTTCGGCCTCGGTCAGATTGCAGCTCAGCACCGGGCAGCGGGAGGGATGGAAGAAAGGATCCTCCTCGCCGAGCTTCCGGTAGGCCTTCAGGAAGGCGTAGCTGCTGGTGCCGATGAGGTTGTTCAGGATGAAGTCGGGACGCTTCAGGCGTATTTCCTCGATCAGGTGGCCGATCTCCTGATCTCCGATCGGGATATAGCGCTCGCCGAGAACGCTTCCGCCGTAGCCGCCGAGGAGCTCGCGCGCGATCCGGTTGATCTCCCAGCCCCAGATATAGTTGGAGCCGACAAGAAAGGCGCGGTTGCCGAAGGCCGGCACGGCGTACTGGAACAGGGGCACGACGTTCTGGTTCGGACAGGCCCCGGTGTAGATGACCCGGTCATGGCTTTCGAACCCCTCGTAGGGCGTCGGATACCAGAGCAATCCTCCGAGGCGTTCCAGGACCGGGTGAACTTCCTTGCGGCTCCAGGACGTCTGGCAACCGATGATGTGCCGGCAACCGTCCTTGCGCATCAGGCGGTCGGCAAGGGTCGCATAACGGTCCGCCTCGCCCCTCGGGTCCGCCTCGATGCCGCGCAGGGTAAAATCAAAGGCATCCGACGCGTTGATTTCGTCGATGGCGATGCGCGCACCCCAACAGGCCTCCCGGCCGATAACCGAATACGGTCCGGTCGTCGAGAAAAGGACGCCAATCGGGATTTCCTTCCGCGCCATGTCCTTGCCGTACTCCTTAGGACTGTCCCCGCAGCCCGCTTGTGTGACCGTTGCGGCACAAAAAAACCCCGACCCGCAGTCCTGAAAGCCTGCGAAAGATCGGGGCGCATTTGCCGTGCGGCGAAGCCTGTGCCGCTATTTGAGGATCAATGCTTGTCGATCCGAATTCGCTTGTCAATGCCCCGACTGCATAAAAATTCCGCCCGCCTATTTCTGCATCACTTGCATCGGCAGTACCGCGTGGATGCCGCCCTCAGGCAGGAACACGGAATGGAAATGCAAGTCCCGTACCGGACGCCGGTGGCGACGGCACCGAGGGAACAAGATATGCATCCAGGCTATTGAATTCGCGACCAATGCGAATCCATTTTTCAATTGGCTCGCCATCGAAATGGGCGGTTTGCTCCTGCATTCAACCCGCGGCAGACGCGCCCACACCTTGCGCATACCGCCCAAAATGAAGGCAGGCGCGTTCCCCGAAAATCGCTTGTTCAGCCACTGTATTCCAGATCCACCCCACGTCAAGACACTTGGAATCAACCGATTTTCCCAGTGCTTAGGGTCACGACCGATCGGGAAGGACTGCCATCTTTCAAAAATAGCAACAGTGCCTAATTAGGGATCTTGCCCCTTTTTGAAACATGCTCCAATAATGTGACCAATATAAATTGGTTCCACAAAGTTTGGCCATGACCGGAAACGACAGACCCGCACAGAAAAATTCCAGCCTCGCGCTGGAGCGCCTGAGGATCATCGTCGATCAGCTGCAGATGGACGGGCGCGATCAGCTTCCGACCGAGCGGGAACTGGCCGAGGAGATCGGCGTCGGCCGGCGCGCCGTCCGCCGGGCGCTCGAGGTGATGGAAACGGAAGGCCGCATCTGGCGGCGGCAGGGCTCCGGCACCTTCATCGGACCTGAGCCGACCCATCCGGAACGCCAAATCCGCAAGCTTCCTGAAGTCAGCAACATGCTTGAGGTCATGGAAGTCCGCCTGCGAATCGAGCCGGTGCTGGCGCAGCTGGCCGCGCTGAGGGCGACACCATCTGATGTCACTGCCATGCGCGACCTGGCCGAAAAGGTCGCCAGCGCCGACGACCTGGACAGCCGCGAACTCTGGGACGGCGCCCTGCACCGGGCGATCGCGAGTGCGGCCGGCAACACGCTTTTCCTTGCCCTGTTCGACGTGGTCGACCGGGTTCGCCAGAACGATGCCTGGCGCCACGTGCGCGAAGCCATCCGCACCAGCGACGCCCTGACGCTCTACAAGTCGCAGCATATCCAGGTGATCGACGCGATCGAACGCCGCGACCCGATCGCCGCGGAAAAGACCATGCGCCAGCACCTGCTCGCCTTGCAAGAGCGCCTGCTGTTCCAGTCCTCCGGAGAGCTGACCGATGCCGTCTGACGAAAACGGCGGCCGGGAACCGGAAACCGCCGACCTGTTGCAGGTCCGGGACCTGGGCGTGCACTTCAAGGGCACGAAAGCCAACGTGGTCGACGGCGTCTCCTTTTCCGTCGCGCCCGGCTCGACCCTGTGCATCGTCGGCGAAAGCGGCTGCGGCAAGTCGGTGACGGCGCTGTCGCTGATGGGCCTGCTGCCCATGCCGCCGGCCGAGATCGTCTCCGGCACGGCGCATTTCGACGGCCAGGATCTCCTGTCGCTTCCCTCCCGGGCCCTTGGGGACATCCGCGGCAACCGGATGGCGATGATCTTCCAGGAACCGATGACCTCGCTCAATCCTGCCTATCGGATCGGCGACCAGATCGCCGAGGTGGTGCTGCGCCACAAGCCGGTCTCCCGCAAGGAAGCCCGCGCCCGGGCACTTGAAATGCTGGACAAGGTCAAGATCCCGGCGGCGGCCCAGCGGCTCGACGATTACCCGCACCAGCTGTCCGGCGGCATGCGCCAGCGCGTCATGATCGCCATGGCCCTTGCCAACGACCCCGCGCTGCTGATCGCGGACGAACCGACCACGGCTCTCGACGTCACCATTCAGGCGCAGATCATCGATCTGATCCGGGACCTGCAGGCGGAAACCGGTACCGCGCTGGTCATGATCACCCACGATCTCGGCGTGGTCGCGGAAATCGCCGACAAGGTGGCGGTCATGTATGCCGGCCGCATTGTCGAGGAAGGCACGGCGGAAATGATCTTCGACGATCCGCAGCACCCCTACACCATCGGGCTGATGAGCTCGATCCCTTCCATCGGCAAGCGCTCCGGACGCCTGACCACGATCAGCGGCATGGTGCCGACCATCGACGCCATGCCGGCAGGCTGCCGGTTCGCGCCGCGCTGTCCCTTTGCCGATCAGGCCTGCGCCGCGGCCCCGCCGCCGCTGCAGGCGATTACCGGCGGACACCGGGTCGCCTGCGTGCATGCGCCGCTCGAGGCCACATTCGCGGAGGCCAGCGCATGAGCCTTCCCACGAAAGACAAGATCCTGGAAACCCGCGCCGTTGCCCGGCACTTCACCAGCGGCGACAGCCTGTTTGGCGAAAAGAAGGTGGTGCGCGCCGTGGACGGGGTCAGCCTCACCGTCCGGCGCGGCGAA
This sequence comes from Roseibium aggregatum, assembly GCF_014692675.1. GTDB lineage: Bacteria > Pseudomonadota > Alphaproteobacteria > Rhizobiales > Stappiaceae > Roseibium > Roseibium aggregatum_C. Next base: position 97,334 of record NZ_JABFCZ010000021.1, read on the forward strand.
ACCCTGTCCATCGTCGGCGAAAGCGGCTGCGGCAAGTCGACCCTGGCGCGGCTTCTTGTACGGCTGATCAAGCCGACCTCCGGTGAAGTGCTCTACGATGGCAATGACATTTCCACCCTGTCGGAACGGGAAATGCGGCGCCTGCGCGGCGAGCTGCAGTTCGTGTTCCAGGATCCGTTTTCCTCGCTCAACCCGCGCATGACCGTCGGCGCCATCATCGAGGAACCGATGAAGGTGCACACGCGCCTGCCGCGCACCGAACGGCGCCGCAAGGTCGCCGATCTCCTGCAGAAGGTCGGCCTGCGACCGGAATTCTCCAACCGCTACCCGCATGAGTTTTCCGGCGGACAACGCCAGCGCATCGGCATTGCCCGGGCGCTCGCCAGCGGCCCGAAGGTGATCATCGGCGACGAGCCGGTGTCCGCGCTCGACGTCTCGGTCCAGGCCCAGGTCATCAACCTGCTGGAAGACCTGAAGGACGAGTTTAAGCTGACCCTGATCCTGATTGCCCATGACCTTGCCGTGATCCGCCACATGAGCGACAGGGTCGCCGTCATGTATCTGGGCGAGATCGTGGAACTGGCCGACACCGACGCGCTTTATGACGCGCCGCTGCATCCCTACACGCAGGCGCTGATGCAGGCGATCCCGATCCCCTCGCCTCACAGACGCGGCATGCTGGCCGATCTGAAGGGCGACGTGCCCTCGCCGCTTGCGCCGCCGAGCGGCTGCCGCTTCCACACGAGGTGCCCCCATGCGACGGCGATCTGCGGCACCGAAAAACCTCTTTTGAGCGCGGCCGGTGAAGACCGCCAGGTGGCCTGCCACCACTGGCAGATGATCACCGGCACCGCGCAAGACCAGAATAGCGAACCGCCCCGAACCGCCGCGGCGGACCGGCGTTTCGCTCTTTATCGGGACTGGAGTCAAGAACAGCACAAAGCCCCATCGACGGGCTCCCGGCCTCGAAACACCCAGAGGAGAAGTGAAAATGCGTAAACAACTGCTCGCCGCGCTCTTGCTCGGCGCAAGCTCCGTGTTGACCCCTGCACTGGCGGCGGACCTCCGCATCGGCCTGCAGGAAGACCCGGACGTTCTCGACCCGGATCAGTCCCGGACGTTCGTCGGCCGTATCGTCTATGCGTCGCTCTGCGACAAGCTGGTCGACATCACCCCGGACCTGCAGATCATCCCGCAGCTCGCCACGGACTGGAGCTGGTCCGACGACGGCCTGACGCTGACCATGAACCTGCGTCAAGATGCAAGTTTCCACGACGGCACGCCGTTCAACGCGGAAGCGGTGAAGGCGAATATCGACCGTTCCCAGAACCTGCCGGAAAGCCGCCGCAAGAGTGAAGTGAAGTCGATCGCAGGCGTTGAAGTCACCGGTCCGTACCAGGTCAAGTTCACGCTGAAGGCGCCGGACGCGACCCTGCTCGCCCAGTTCGCCGACCGTTCGGGCATGATGCTGTCGCCGGCCGCGACCGCTGCCGAAGGCGCCGACTTCGGTGCCAAGCCGGTCTGCTCCGGCCCGTTCAAGTTCGTCGAACGTGTCGCGCAGGACCGGATCGTGCTTGAGAAGTTCGCCGACTACTGGAACAAGGACGCGATCCATTTCGACAAGGTGACCTTCCTGCCGATCCCGGACACCACCGTGCGCCTGGCCAACCTGCGCTCCGGCGACCTGGACATGCTGGAACGCCTGGCGGCAACGGACGTGGCTTCGGTCAAGTCGGACAGCAAGCTGCAATATGCGGAAGCGGTCAGCCTCGGCTACCAGGGCATCACCGTGAACCTCAACAACGGCGAGCGCGGCGACAATCCGTTCGGCAACGACCCGAAGATCCGTCAGGCCTTCAGCCTGTCGCTGGATCGTGACGCCATCAACCAGGTCGTCTTCGAAGGCGTGTTTGCGCCGGGCAACCAGCCGTTCCCGCCGACGAGCCCGTGGTATGACAAGGATTACCCGGTTCCCGCCCGCGACGTGGAAAAGGCAAAAGCCCTTCTGAAGGAAGCCGGCTACGACAGCCTGGACGTCGAAGTCCAAGTCGCCAACAACCCGGTCCAGACCCAGCTGATGCAGGTGGTTCAGGCCATGGCCGCCGAGGCCGGCTTCAACGTCAAGCTGAAGTCGATGGAATTCGCCAGCCTGCTCGCCGACCAGTCGGCCGGCAACTACCAGGGCAGCCAGGTGGGCTGGTCGGGCCGCGTGGACCCGGACGGCAACATCCACCAGTTCATGACCTGCAAGGGCGGCATCAACGACAGCAAGTATTGCAACCCGGAGGTCGACAAGCTGCTCGACGAAGCCCGGCAGAGCACCGACAACGCTGTCCGCAAGGCGAAGTATGACGCGGCCCGGGACATCCTGATCAAGGACCTGCCGATCATCTACCTTTACCATCAGACCTGGATCTGGGCCCTTTCCGACAAGATGGAAGGCTTCATCGCCTATCCGGACGGCATGATCCGGCTTGAGAACGTGAAGTTCAAGTAAGCCTACAGAAGCACCCCTGGGATCCGGCTCCGGCCGGATCCCTCACCCACTTGGATGTGAACCCATGCTTTCCTACATCGCCCGCCGGCTGGCGATTGCGATCCCGACCCTGATCCTCGTGTCGATCTTCGTGTTCGTGCTGCAGAAACTGCTGCCCGGAGATCCCGCGCTGGTGCTTGCCGGCGAGGAGCGGGATCCGCAGGTGCTGGAGTTCATCCGCCAGAAATATCATCTGACCGAGCCGATCCTTTACCAGTATTTCTATTGGGTCGAAGCCATGCTTCGCGGCGATCTCGGCGTTTCGCTGCGCACCAACCAGCCGGTGCTGGAGCTGATCGCGGACAAGCTCCCGGTCACGATCCAGCTTGCAATCATGGCGATGATCATCGCCTTCATGATCGGCATTCCGACCGGCATCCTGTCGGCGGCGAAGAAAGGCACGCCGGTCGACTACATCGCCAATATCGTCGCGCTGTCCGGTCTTTCCATTCCCAATTTCTGGCTCGGCATCATGCTGATCATGCTCGTCTCGGTGAATCTGGGCTGGCTGCCGGCCTCAGGCTACGAGTCGCCCTTTATCGACCCGGTCCGCTCCTTCCAGACCATGATCATGCCGGCCTTCGTGCTCGGAACCGCCCTTGCCGCCACCTTGATGCGCCATACCCGCTCCGCCATGCTCGGCGTCCTGAAAGCGGATTACGTGCGCACCGCCCGCGCCAAGGGCCTGCGCGAACTGGTCGTGATCATCAAGCACGCCTTCCGCAATGCCCTCCTGCCCATCGTGACCCTGAGCGCGCTGCTGTTCGGCGAGCTTCTGGCGGGCGCGGTTCTCACCGAACAGATCTTCACCATTCCCGGCTTCGGCAAACTGATCGTCGATGCGGTCTTCACCCGTGACTATGCGGTCGTCCAGGGCGTCGTGCTGTGTACCGCGGCAGGCTTCATCCTGATGAACCTGATCGCCGATATTCTCTACTTCCTGCTCAACCCGCGCATGAGGAGTGCCCTGTGAGCGTCACGACCGATCATGCCGTTGCAGACGAGGAAGCCATTCGCAGCGAAAGCCGCGCCTGGAAGAAACTCAAGGCCAACAAGAGTGCGCTTGTCGGCTTCGTCATCGTTGCCTTCTTCATCATCATCGCCGTGGCGGCTCCGCTTTTACCGATCGCCGATCCGGCCGCGACGAGCTGGAGCGCGATCCGCAAGGCGCCCTCGGCCGCCCACTGGCTCGGCACCGACGAGATCGGCCGGGATATCCTGTCGCGCATGATCTGGGGGGCGCAGGCCTCGCTGATGGCCGGGGTGGTTTCGGTCTTCATCGCGGTGCTGATCGGTGTCCCGTTCGGGCTCTTGTCCGGCTATTTCGGCGGCTGGATCGACCAGGGTATCTCCCGGGCGACGGACGCGCTGCTGGCAACGCCGTTCCTGATCCTCGCCATCGCGCTTGCCGCCTTCCTGGGCCCGAGCCTGACCAATGCCATGCTCGCCATCGGCCTGTCCGCCATGCCGATCTTCGTGCGGCTGACCCGGGGCCAGGTGCTTTCGGTCAAGACGGAAGACTATGTGGAAGGCGCCCGCGCCATCGGCCTGACCGACCTGGCGATCATGACGCGCTACGTGCTGCCGAATGTATTCGCTCCGGTGCTGGTGCAGGCGACCCTGACGGTGGCGACCGCGATCATTGCCGAAGCGAGCCTTTCGTTTCTGGGCCTTGGACAACAGCCGCCCGACCCGAGCTGGGGCTCCATGCTGAACGTTGCCAAAAATTTCATGACACAGGCCCCGTGGATGGCCTGGTGGCCGGGTGCGGCCATCTTCCTCGTCGTCCTCGGCTTCAATCTTCTGGGAGACGGCCTTCGCGACGCGCTCGACCCGCGCGAAGGCTGATAATGCAAACAGGTTTCGACTGAGACCTATAATCAAGAGAACACCATGACCGCTTTCACCACCCGCCCCGAAATCAAAGGCACATTCGGCGTCGTCACCTCCACCCACTGGATCGCCACCGCCGTCGGCATGAGCATCCTGGAAAAGGGCGGCAACGCCTTCGATGCGGCGGTCGCAACCGGCTTCGTGCTGCAGGTGGTAGAACCGCAACTGAACGGTTTCGGCGGCGACCTGCCGGCAATCTTCCACGATGCGCGGACGAACCAGACCAAGGTGCTGTGCGCGCAAGGAACGGCGCCGGCCGGGGCCACCATCGACCATTACAAGAGCGAAGGCATCGACTTCATTCCCGGCAACGGGCTGCTCGCCACGGTGATCCCGGGCGCTTTCGACGGCTGGATGCAGCTCCTGCGCGACCACGGCACCATGGCCCTGCGCGACGTGCTGGAACCGGCCATCTATTACGCCGAACACGGCCAGCCGATTCTGCCGATCACCTGCAAGGCGATCGACGGGCTGAAGGAGTTCTTCGAGACCGAATGGCCGACGTCTTATCAGACCTGGCTGCCCGGCGGAAAGGTTCCGGAAGCCAATTCCCTGTTCCAGCAGCCGGTGCTGGCGGCGACCTGGAAACGCCTCCTGAGCGAAGCGGAAAGCAAGACCGGCCGCGAAGCCCAGATCGAGGCGGCGCGCGACTGTTTCTACCGCGGCTTCATTGCCGAGGAGATCGAGGCCTATCTGAAGACCGCCGAGGTCATGGACGGGTCCGGCCGCGCCCACAAGGGCGTGCTGACCGCTGACGACCTCGCCGGCTGGTCCGCAACTTATGAAGATCCGCTCACCGACGACTACCACGACTGGACCGTCGCCAAGACCGGCCCCTGGGGTCAGGGCCCGGTGCTGCTGCAGGCCCTTGCGATCCTGCGCGGCTTCGACATCTCAAATCTCGATCCGGCCGGAGCCGACTTCGTCCATCTCGTCGCCGAGGCGATGAAGCTCGCCTATGCCGACCGGGAGGCCTATTACGGCGACCCGGACTTCATGGACATTCCGATGGCAGCCCTGCTTTCGGAAGACTACAACGCGAAGCGCCGGGCGCTCATTTCCGACCAGGCCTCCTTCGACCTGCGTCCGGGCGTCCTGCCTGGCTTCGAGGCCCAGGTGGAAAAGACGCTCGCCGTGATCGACAGCGCCGGGATCACCAAGACCGGCGTCTACGAGCCGACCATGGGGCACCTGTCGGAACGGCGCGGCGACACGGTTCACATTGACATCATCGACCGCTGGGGCAACCTGTTCTCCGCCACGCCGTCCGGAGGCTGGCTGCAGTCCTCGCCGGTCATTCCGAACCTCGGCTTCTGCCTGAACTCGCGCGCGCAGATGTTCTGGCTGGAAGACGGCCTGCCGTCCTCGCTGGCTCCGGGCAAGCGGCCGCGCACGACGCTGACGCCGAGCCTTGCCTTTCATAAAGGACGGCCGACGCTCGCCTTCGGCACACCCGGCGGCGACCAGCAGGACCAGTGGCAGCTGCAGCTGTTCCTGCGCTACGTCCACCACGGGCTGGACCTGCAGCACTGCATCGACCTGCCGCTGTTCCACACCACCCATTTCCCGGCGTCGTTCCATCCGCGCCAGCGCCAGCCTGGCCATATCATGGTGGAAGAAACCATCGGCGCGGACGTCCTTGCCTCCCTACGCGCCAAGGGCCATGCGATCACCGAGGCGCCGGCTTGGTCGATCGGCCGGCTGACCGCAGCCAAGCGGGAGGAAAACGGTCTGTTGCGCGCCGCCGCCACACCGCGCCTGATGCAGGCCTATGCGGTCGGCCGATAACCGCCGGAGAGACAAGAGATGACCTATTCCATCGTCGCGCGGGATGCCAAAACCGGCGAGTTCGGCATTGCCGTTGCCAGCCGGTTCTTCGCCGTCGGCGCCATCGTTCCCCATATGGCGGGCGGTATCGGCGCCATTGCGACCCAGGCGTTCATCAGCCCGCTCTACGGCACCGACGGGCTGCAGATGCTGAAGGCGGGCAAATCCGCCGAGGAGGTTCTGGAAGCCGTCATCGGACGCGACGAAGGCCGGCACGCACGCCAGCTTCACCTGATCGACGCGCAAGGGCGATCCGCCGCCTTTACCGGCGAGAAATGCATCGACTGGGCCGGTCATCTCATCGAGGAAAACGTGTCCGTTGCGGGAAACATGCTTGCCGGGCCGGGCGTGATCGCGGAAACCATGGAGAGCTACCTGAAAAATGCGGACCTGCCGCTGGTCGAGCGCCTGCTGACGGCAATGGAAGCGGGCGAGAAGGCCGGCGGCGACAAGCGCGGCAAGCAATCGGCGGCTCTCAGGATCGTGCGGACGGAGGCCTTCCCGTGGCTGGATATCCGCACCGACGACCATGCCGATCCACTGGCGGAGCTTCGCCGGCTGCATGACGTTGCCCGGGAGCGGTTTCTCCACGTGGCGGAGACCCTGCCGACCACGGAAAATGTCTCCGGCATGCTCGACAGGTCCGTGATCGACCGCAGGATCGCCGAGCTGGAAGCGGAAAGGCTCGCCAGCGGCCGTCCGTCAGCCTCCTTCGCAACGCCTCCGGTACCAGCCCCGTAATTCGGGCAGAGACCGGACTTACTTGATCTCGGTCCTGGCATGCACATGGGCAATCAGCGACAGGGCCTGGCGTGCGCATTTGTTATCGACCATCCAGGCGAGAAGCTGCCCCGGGGCGGCATTTTCCATGTCTTTCGGCAGGACCTTGATCGACAATTCGCGCAAGTTACCGTCGAGCGAAACGACCATGGTTCCATCCTCCGCCGTGTAGTTATCCGGCAAGGGCAGGGAATTCTCGCCCTTCGGCCAGTCAAGATCGGTAACGCGGACGCCCGGTCCGCGGACCGAGACGGTCAGGGGAAGCGTCGACCGTTTACGCCACAGAACCAGTCCCGAGGCGCGCGTGCAGCGCGGTCCGGAGCTGTCCACGCTGACATCCCAGATGCTTGACGGCGATGCGAGCAAATCGCTCTTTGCGCTCCTCGACGCGCCCACGACTTCCGAGCGGGCGTCAGGATCTCCGAGGAACGTCTTGACCGCGTCCCATTGTGCCACCTGAACACTTTCCTGCGGCTTGTCGTCCTGCGCCTCGACAGGCCCGGTGTAGGGACCATCGATCACCTTCATCTCGCCGGTCTTCGACAGGACCGTGATGCGCGCCCCTTCCGGCAGTGAGATCTGCACCGCCGGATCAAGCTTCTGCCCGGCGTGCAATCCCGCATCGCCGCTTGTTGCAACGACAACGACTTCCGCCATGGCGGGGGTGACGATAAGGCCAAGAATGAATGCGGCAATCATATACAGTCTACGCATCGGACCATCTCCTGGAACAACTTCGATACCGGCATGGAGTAAAACTGTGCCGGTAACGGATTGGAATTGTGCAGTTATTTCTCCGAAAAAACCACTTTTGCGCCTTCGGCGCCTTCTCGCAAACGCTTGAGATGCAGCCGTGTCGGCCCATCCTCCGGATTGAGTTTTGCGACCTTTTCAAATGCGGCAAGGGCGTCCCGATCGCCGTTTTCCATTTGCCGGAATGCCTCAAGATAGCCTTTCATCCAGGCGGCTGCGGTATTTTCCGCCGGCATCGGCTCGTAACAGGAAAGCGGGGCCGCGCGTCCTTTCAGGACAATATCTCCGACCGGACGGAACGCGACGCTATCGCAGTCTTCCGCAACGTCTCGGCTGACACAGATCCGGGTTCCGAGATAGCGGTTCGCCCCTTCCAGGCGCGCCGCCGTGTTCACCGTGTCGCCAATGCCCGTGTAGTCGAAAAAGCGCCGTCCGCCGAAATTCCCGATCACCGCCTCACCGCGGTGGACGCCGATGCGCGTTGCCCCCAGAGGTATGCCCCGGCGAACCGCATCCGCGCGATAGTCCTCGCAGGCGGCATCGAGCGCCATGGCAAGGTTTACCGCGCGCGCCGACTGGTCGGACATGGCCTCCGGCGCGCCGAAAAAGCCGACGACCGCGTCGCCGATGATCTTGTCGATCGTCGCACCATGTTCGGTCATCAGGTCGCACATCCGGTCGAGATACCCGTTCAGGAGTTCGGCGACCTGGTCCGGCGGCAAGGATTCCGACAGGGTCGTAAAACCCTGCAGATCGGTGAAGAGATAGGTGACGGTCCGCTTCTGGCCGCCGAGCGCCAGGCTTATGTCGCCGCTGGACAGGCGTTTGACGACGGCGGGGCTGACATATCGGGAGAAGGCGGTCTTGAGGAACGCACGCTCCGTCCGGTCGGCCCGCCAGCGAACCACCGCGAGGATGAATGCGCAGGCAAGGGCCGCGGCCGGAGGACCGAGGACCGGCGGCATGACGATGTCCCTGCTGACGAGCAGCCAGACGCCAAACGCATAGATCGCAATGGCTGCGCCGAGGAATAGCGCGAACCGGCCGGGTCGCCTGGTGCGAGCAAATATCAACGCGACGGCAAGGGCGGCGGCTGCCATGAGAAGCAGTGTCTGCGTCAGCGACAGGGTTGCGATCATGCGGCCAGACAGAACCTGCGCCAGGATATGGGCATGGATCACGATCCCGGGCAAGGTTCCCGCGGCCGAGCCGGCAATTGAAACAAGCGGCGTCGGGTGCCGGTCGATGTTCGGCAGGTCGGTGCCGATGAGGACATATTTTCCGGCAAACCAGTCCGGCGGCAGGAACGCGACGGTTTGCGCCGGATATCTTGGAAACGCCGGCGCGCCGTCCTGTTCCGGCGGATGATAAAGGATCCGTCCGCTTACGGGTTTCCGCCCGCTGCCGGTATCGGCCAGGGCGCCCGTAAACGTCAGGACCGGCTTTCCGTCCCGGTCAAAGGGCGACGGCAGATGGCGCAGGATGCCATCGGTATCGTCGCGCTGGAGAATGACGGAACCGTGTTTGCGGTTCGCAACAACCTCCTGCAGATAGGCGTATTGCCGGTCCGTCAGGAGCTTGGCCCCTTTCGCCACCGCGAGGATCACGGGGCTGGACGCCCGGTCGATCGCTTCGAACAATTTGCGGTCCTTGTCCGGATCGCTCGGGCTGTCGAGCAGGATGTCGAGACCGATGGCCTTCGGACCGGCCGCCGCGAGCGTGTCGATCAGATCTGCCAGGAAACCCCGGTCGATGGGCGAGCGGTAGGGAAACTGGGCGAGCGTGTCTTCGGTCAGGGTCACGATCACGATGTCATCCCGCTTCGTCGCGCTGACATCGGCAAAGCGGAACAGCAGCAGGTCTCCGATTACCGGATCCAGCCGGGTCGCAAGCGGCAGGGCGATCGCCACGGCCAGGATACTGGCGGCAAGAGCGATCGCCAGCCGCCGCCACGGACCTGCCGCGCGCGGCGCGTAGGGAGGGGGCTGTGTCGCGCGACCGATGCGGTTTTCCCGTTTATCGGTGCGCGCGACTGCAAGATCATTTGGGCGCATCGAACCGTTTTACCTCGGAGCGGGTGCCGTCCGCGTAGGAAAGCTGAACCGAGATATACCCTGTGGGTTTCGGAATGGCCGTATAGACGACCGACCCGGGCCCGGCACTCGGGATCGCATGCGGATTGTCCGGGTCGCACGTGCCGATCTCGAACTCCTTGTCGGGCGTATCGGTATCGACGCCGTAAAGCACCGTGTCGATGGCGCAGCGATAGCTGATCAGCTGCGTGAAATAGACCAGACGCTTGCCGTTCCAGTCGCGGTAGCTGACCCAGGCGTTGGACAGGCGCTCCAGAATGTCCTTCTGGCCGGCGACCAGGGCAGCGCCCGGGCGGAAATTCACCTTGAAGGGCCCCTGGGTTTCGCCGCGGATATCGGTGTATTTCACCTCGATATCCGTATCTCCCGCCGTTCCGGGCAGTTCGAATGACGGATAGGGGATCGGCTGGCCCGTGGTCGGGTCGACCGCACCGTTGACGAAGCCGGTGGACCGGAAATCCCCTCCGGGCAGGCGGACGAAGATTTCCCGCGTCCGGTCGGCGATCGACAGGTTGAGCATCCAGCCCTGGTTGGAGCGCATGGGGATGATCTTGACCGGATTGGCGAGCGCCGTCGTGTTCAGGAGCGACAGGGCCGCCAGCCGGGTCTTGGCATCCTCGACACGCTCGGCCGCCATCTGCTGGTCGATGAAATAGCGCAGGAAGTGGCCGTCCTCGACGCCCTTCATGAACCGTTTCAGAAGATCGAGCTCCTTTGTCTTGTCGGCAAGGGACTGCTGGCCGAGCCGCGCCTGGGAATAATCCAGGCTGAGTGCGTAAAGCGCCGGAGCGAAGTCGGGATAGGCATCGATGAAGGCGGTCAGGCGGCGTACCCGCTCGTCACGATCCTCCAGCAGGATCTCTGCGAACAGGGTGGTCGGGTCGCGCCGGCCCTGGGACAGGGCCCGGTAGACCTCGCGCGCGCCGGCACGGCCTTCCTGGACCTTGAGAACCGCCTGGAACCGCAGATGCGGATCGACCTGGGGTTCGCCGAAGGCGAAATACTTCAGGTAATCCTGGCGGGCTCTGGGATAATCGCCCTTGAGTTCGCGCAGGCGCGCATTGGCGTAGAACTCGTGCGGGCGCGTGGGGTTCTCCACCAGCAGGGACCGGCTCTGAAGTTTCGCAAACAGCTTTTCGATATCGCTGCCCGCACCGTTTCCGACCTGCTCAAGACGCTTGCGGGCGAGTTCGGCAAAGGAGCCTTGCGGGAACCGGTCCAGGTAGGCCTGGATCTCGGCCGTGTCGTTGCTGTCCTTCACATCGTTCCAGAACTGCAGCTCCAGCTGGATGGCGTTACCGGCGGCCGATCCACTGGCAACCGTGTTGCCTCCGGCCTGATTGCCGCCCGGCACCAGCACGATATCGGTGGTCAGCGAGGAATGGTCCCAGGGAACCTGCTCGCCGCCGGTCGCCTCGACCACCTGCTGGCGAACGCGCTTGAACACGGCTTCGATGGTCGCCCCCGGCACGAGAATTTCCCGGGCGATCGCGCCGCTATAGGGGCTGTTGAGACCCTGGCCGTCCGTCGCCGTGCTGCCCGGCGCGGTGGCGAAGGAAATGAAGCTTCCCCGGGGCGTGCTGGACAGGAGGGTGAAGCCGCCGGCGGTTCCGCCCGCCGACCGCTTGAGCGCGGTGTTGCGGCAGGCATCGAGAATGACGATATTCGCACCATCATGGGCCTGTTCGACCGCGGACAAGACCCAGTCGACGGACATGGCCTCGAATTCCGCGTCGACCTCATCACGCAGGTCGGCTTTCAGAGGGGCAAGGTAATTGTGCCCGCCCGCCTCAAATCCATGACCGGAATAGTAGACGGCGGCGATCGATCCGGTGCCGGCCTGTTTGAGCTTGTCGGTGAAATCGCGAACCGACCGCTTCATGGTGCGCAGGTCCGCATTGAGCACGAGCTCGACGTCAAAGCCCGCGGTTTTCAGGCTGTCGGCGATGAGCGCCGCATCATTGGCCGGGTTCTTGAGCGGCGGCAGCGTCTTGCTGCCGTAGTCGGCGTTGCCGAAGACCAGGGCGAGACGTTCGCCGGCCAGGGCCTTGCCCGACAGGGCGCATACCAGCACCAAGCCTGCAAGGAGATATGCCGCAATGAAAGAATGTGTCCGCCGGGCTGGCATTCTGTTCATGGTCGCTCCCCCGATTTGATCGTTCCTGATTTGACCGTGTCCGGATCGTAGCGTCAATTGCTTCAGATTATGTTGCAGCAGAACGAAAAATCCGGATCATCCTGGAACGACATCTAGCAGCACCAAGAAAAAAGCGATGTGATTTCCGTCACGTAGTGGCGATTGTGCCGTATTCGCCTTCGCCGGGGCTTTCCGGTGCTGTCATCCGTAAATATATAAAGACCCTACCGATCCGGAATCCTTGAGGTCACGGTGTCATGCGCCCGATTGTTCCGCCCCCGATTGTCGGCCTTGCCGCCGCCGGCGTGATCTGGCTGGCGTTCACCTACCTGCCGGCCCTGACAATCGCCTTTCCCGGCCAGATCGTTCTCGCCGCGATTTTCGCAGGCACCGGCGTGCTGATCGAGGGCATGGGTGTTCTCGCCTTCCTGCGGAAAAGAACGACGATCAATCCCTTGAGGCCGGAGCGGGCCGGAAGCCTCGTCGTATCCGGCCTCTACCGGATTTCGCGCAATCCGATGTATCTCGGCATGGCCGTTCTCCTGGCCGGCTGGGCCCTTTATCTCGGCAGCCTGGCGGCCCTCATCATCATTCCGGCCTTCGTCTGGCTCCTGACCGAGCTCCAGATCAAGCCGGAGGAAGTCGCGCTTGAGTCCGTCTTCGGCGAGGACTATCAATCCTACAAGGCGCGGGTGCGCCGCTGGATCTGACCGAACCGGGTCTTCAAGCCCAAACACATCCTCCGGAACCGCCATGTCTGCCACAGCGAAGATCATTCCGGCCCTTTTGAGCGCAGGCCTCCTGGCCGGTTGCGTCTCCGTTTCCGCGGGCGGCTCGGTCTTCGGTGCAAGATCGACGGTATCGGGCAATACGGTGGAAACCGAGACGACGGTCAGAAGCGCCTCCGTCGGGGTCACGCTTCCCCCGCAAAACGGGACAAATGCGCCGTACCCGCAATGAGACGGGTCGGGCGACCCGTTTCAGAACCTGTCCAGGATTGCCTTGAGCTGATCCAGGTCGACGTGCGTGCTGGCGGTAAAGGCGCGGCCCTGCGGATCGTCGGTCATCATGCTGGCGTAGTCGAAACCCTTTTCGCGGGCGAGCATGTAATAGTGCGGCGAGCCCATGCCGGGAAAGAACAGTTCCACGAACGTGCACGGTGGCGAGCGGCGGAAGATCAGGTTGGTCAGGCCCGCGCCATGGGCGCCGGCGATCGCGGGTGCCCTGGAGAACGTGCGCACCTGCTCTTCAAATAACAGATCGCCCGGATCGATCAGCTCAAAGCCGTAACGGCCCACCAGGTCGTTCACGGCCTGCTGGTTGCGGAAGATCCGCCCGTTGGCGGCCGACGGCTTCCTGATGACGAACAGCGGCGCGCCGTCTTCCTGGATCTCGGGAACGCCCAACCGGTCACAGAGCCACTGCAGATAGGGCCCGTAGAGAAAGAAGCCCCGGACGACATAGGCCTCGTCGACCCTGAAAACCTTCCTTTTTCCCTGAACGACCACCTTGCGCTTGCCGAAGATGCCGAGTTTCACCGCCTCCTGGAAAAACCGCGTTGAAGCGGTGTTTGCCGTCACCAGAAAAGGAATGTCGTCGGGCAGTCCGAGGCTCTCGATGACCCGGACCCGGTTTATGATCAGGGTGAAGAAATGAAAGTAGTTGTCGCCATGGATGTGGTGCAGGAGGATCGCGGACGGGAGCCGTTCTACCGGTCCCATCATGTGGGTGAGATATTTCGGGTTCCGCTCGCGGACATGATTGTCGGTCGAGCCCCAGACCACCCGGCCGTTGACGAACAGGAGCCCCATTTTCGGGTCGACCGTACACGGCACCTTGACCCGGAAGACGGCTTCTTCGTCCTCGGCTTCAGCCCGGTCCGCCAGGCCTTCATGGGCCTGTTCCGGCATGATGGCCGGTCCCGGGTCCGAATAGGGCGGACGCGTCTTGTAGTGGATCCTCTCCGTGACGTCCGCAAACGACGCCTGCGGCCACAGGCGGTCCAGACGATGGACCACCGCCTTCCGGCTCCGGTGCAACGTATCCCGGAAAGGATAGCTCATGTTCGGTCTGCCTCTTGGCGAATGAAGAGAGAGCGGCCGCGTGCGACTCATGCCACGGCCACCTGTCGTATCCGCCCTGCGGCTTAGCCCGAGATCTTTATTTCGACAAGAGCCTGGGTCCGGTTTTCGTCGATGTGCCGGATCGCCTCAGCGAGTACGCCCGGCAGGTCCTTGCCGTCGGAAACGCTTGCCGTCCAGGCACGGCTTGCTTCCGCCACCTTGGTGAAATCCGGGCTGGGCGCGAGACCGACCAGCGGCATGTCATTGGATTTTGCCGCGTAACCTTCGGGATAGATGCCGGTCACCGAGTGCCGCACCGCGCCCCATTCGGCATTGTTCAAGACCAGGAGCAGGATCGGCAGACCGAGGGATTCCGCAATCTGGTGACAGGTCACCGGATTGGAGAACATGTAGGAGCCGTCGCCCATGGTGGCGACCACCAGCCGGTTGCGGTCGGCAAGCTGAATGCCGAGGCCGCAGGGGAACGACCAGCCGAGACCACCGGAATGCGGTTCCTGGAACCAGGTATTGTGTTCCTTGAGGTCGATCTGGGCGAGCGGGCAGCCGAGTTCCGACAGAACGGTGGCCGGCCGGTTCGCGATCGCATCCGAAAGGCATTTGGAAACATAGGCCTTGGTCATCGGCGCGCCGCTGCCGGCGTCGGCCGCGGCCAGCGCCTTGTCGAGCGTGGCCCTGGTGCGGCCCGTCACCTTGTCGCGGCGGGCGGCGCATTTGGCCTTCTGGCCCGCCTGATGCGCCTTCATGGCGTCTGCGAGCGCGAGCACCGCATCGGAGGTGTCCGCCATGATCGACACGTCGGAGCGGAAATTGCGGACCGGGAAGCGGGAATAAAGCGGGTTCTGGCCGATCTGGATGATCTTGCAGTCCGCCCGCGGCTTATGGACGTCCGGCGACCAGGGCGCCAGGCAGTCGAGCACGACGATGGCGTCCGCCTCGCTGATATAGGGCTCCAGGTCCGCGCCCGCGTTCATGGGATGGAATGACGGCAATGCGAGCTGGACCGCCCAGTACTGGGAAACCGGAATGGCCCAGGTATCGACCATGTCGGCAAAGGCGGCGAAGGCTTCTTCAGATCCCGTGCCGCGCTGCGCGACGATCAGCGGATTTTCCGCCTCCGCCAGGATACGGGCGGCTTCGGCAATGGCTTCGGGATGAACGCCGATCTTGTGCGCGCTCATGGTGGGCGCCGGCTCCAGTTCGGAGACCGGACACGGCTCGCACAGCACCTCGCGCGGCAGGCTCATATAGACCGGCCCCTTGGGCAGGGACGTGGCGACCGCATAGGCGCGGTCGGCCATTTCGGCGACCTGTTCGGGAAAGCGCAGCTCATAGTCCCACTTGGTGGCCTCACGGACGAGTGCGGTCTGGTCGCGCATTTCCTGGCCCCAGCCGATCGGCACGGTGCGGGCGCCGAGACGGTCGCGTTCGACAACGGGAGTGCGGCCGGAGAACAGCAGCATCGGCACATGATCGGTCGCCGCATTGATGGCGCCAATCGCACAGTTCGCCAGTCCGACGTTGGTGTGCGCCATGACCGCCTGGGCCTTGCCGGTTGCGAAATAATAGCCGTGGGCCATGCCCATGGCGGCATTTTCATGGGGCATGATCAGGGCTTCGGGCAGATCGATCTGCTTGGCGCGGGCTTCCGCCAGGCCTTCGATGATCGGCGGGAAATCGGTCCCCGAGTTGGCGAAAATATAGTCCACACCCAAGGTCTTCAGGCGGGCGAGCAGCGCTCCGCCTGCGGTCATGGTGTCTTTTGTCATCGTTTCGTATCCGCCCCTAGACATGGCCCCCAGGGCCATTTCATTTCTTTCGCGCCGATTAAACCGACCTACCACGGCCGCGCAACCATCTGTAGGTTTTAGCCTGTTGATAGTTTGATTTCAAACCAATTGCCCACATCCTCTCAATTGCGATCTGAGCGCCCCCGATCAGGGACGCTTCAAGACGATACGGCTTTGCAATGCGGCCACTTCGATATCCGCCGAATGCAGCGGTTCCCCGTCCAGATTGATCTGCAGGGGCTGATCCGCATGGATGGTCAACTCCGCCAGTTGCTTCTTCACCACCGCGCCGCGCAGTCCCTCAAGTCCGCCCTGCAGAAGGCGGCCGAGTATATCCGGCACATCGGTCGCCTGAGGCGCGGGAATAATGGTCAGGTCCAGCTTGCCGTCATTGAGGTCGGCATCGGGACAAAGCTGAAAGCCACCACCCGCCTGGCGCCCATTACCGATCGCAAGGGCAAGAAACGCCCCTTCCCAGGAAAAGCCATCACCCTCGATCCGCCCTTCATGGGCATCAAGTTCGGCAAACCGGTTCAGACCGGTGAAGAGATAGGCGGCCCCGCCGAGGGTTTTCTTCAATCTCGGGTCCGTCTCCGTGGTCACGCTTGCTCCGAAGCCGCCGGTTGCCATGTTGACGAACGCCCGTCCGTTGACCACGCCGATGTCGGTCGGCTTCGCGTCCGCTTCCGCCGCTATTTTCAGGCAGGCCGTCAGATCCTGCGGATCAAGCCCCATGCCGCAGGCAAAGTCGTTGGCGGTTCCAAGCGGCAGGACGGCGAGGGCGAAGGGCGGTTTGTCATCCGCGGCAAGGTCCCCATGGAGCGTGGAAACGACCGCGTTCACGGTGCCGTCGCCGCCACCGGCAACGAGGCAATCGATCCCGTCATCGGACGCCAGGGCGAGTGCTTCCCGGGTCAGGCGTTCCGTATCGCCGTCTTCCCAGGTCACGCGGACCGAGACCTCATGGCCGGCATCGCGCACTTTACCCACAGCCGCCCGCACGTCTTCGCGCTGAGCGGACTTTCCATTGAGAACGAGACGCAAATGGCTTCCGCTCATTTCAGGTTCCTCAAAAACATCAGGGCCCTGCCCCCCTAACCCGGCAGCATCTCTTCCCGGTCCGCCCGTGCGGCCCGGGCCTCTTCCATCAGCCAGCCCCGGAAGGCCCGAACCACCGGGCGCAGGGTCCGGTTTTCCGGATAGACGAAATGATAGGCGGTCTCCTGCGGCATGGGCAGGTCAAACAGACGAACCAGCCGGCCGGAGGAAAGTTCCTCCTCGATGAAGAATTTCGGAATGAGCGCGGCGCCGGCATGATGCACGGCGGCTTCGGAGATCATGACGAATTGTTCGAAACGCGCGCCCTGGAAGGCCGCGTCCGTTTCCACACCGGCAATGTCGAACCACTGGCGCCAGGCGAGCGGCCTGGTGGCAAGCTGCAGGCGCGGCACAGGAACAAGATCCGCGGGCTTGCGGATACCGTGGCGGTCGCGGAACGCCCGCGATGCGACCGGCACCACCTCTTCGGGAAACAGCGGCTCGGCAATGGTCCCGGCCCAGACCGGATCGCCGTGATGGATGGCGCCGTCGAACGGCTCCACATCGAAGTCGAAGGGCTGCAGGCGCACACTCAGGTTCAGACCGGCGCTCGGATAGCGGCGCTGGAATTCCGCCAGGCGCGGCGCGAGCCAGCGGGTACCGAACGTGGGCAAAACCGCGAGATTGAGCACATCCTCGCTGCCGGCATAGGACATGACCTGCCGGGTCGCCGTCGTCATCTGCTCCAGGGCGCCCCTGATATCGTGGAGGTAGAGCCGGCCCGCATCGGTCAGCACGATCCTCTGCCGGACCCGGCGGAACAGCTCGACCCCCAGCCGGTCCTCCAGATGGCGCACCTGCTTGGAAACCGCCCCTTGTGTCAGATGCAGTTCCTCGGCTGCCCGGGTAAAACTCAAATGGCGCGCGGCGCATTCGAAGGCGATCAGGGCATCGGCCGGCGGCAGAAAGGCGCGTTTCATGTTCGTTCTATCCGGGACAAGGGCAGTTCATTCCAGTTCGGCATGAACAATGGAGGAGAAATCGCTTTTCCGCAATTGCCGTCCGGGGCAGATTGTGCCGAATTCGACGAGACGCCGCGCGATCGTGGCAGGTATAGTGACAACACCAAGCCCGGCAGGCGGGCACGAGGAGAAACCCCATGAATGCTCCGGTAAAAGGAAAGTCCTCCCCGGCGGGTGGCGGCGTGTTTGACTGGCAAGACCCGTTCATGATGCGCGATCAGCTCAACGAAGATGAAGTGCTGATCATGGAAACCGCCCATGCCTTTGCGCAGGATAAGCTGCAGCCGCGGGTGATCGACGCCTACCGGGAGGAAAAGACCGACCGGGAAATCTTCAACGAGATGGGCGAACTCGGCCTCCTCGGCATCACCCTGCCGGAAGACTACGGCTGTGCGGCCGCGTCCTATGTTTCCTACGGTCTCGTCGCCCGCGAGGTGGAACGGGTCGATTCCGGCTACCGCTCGATGATGAGCGTGCAATCCTCGCTGGTGATGCACCCGATCTATGCCTACGGCAGCGAGGAGCAGCGGAAAAAATACCTGCCGAAGCTTGCGACCGGCGAATATGTCGGCTGTTTCGGTCTGACGGAGCCGGACGCCGGGTCCGATCCCGCTGGTATGCGCACCCGGGCGGAAAAGATCGACGGCGGCTACAAGCTGACCGGCTCGAAGATGTGGATTTCCAATTCCCCGATCGCCGACGTGTTCGTGGTCTGGGCCAAGTCGGAAGCCCATGACGGCGCCATCCGCGGCTTCGTTCTGGAAAAGGGCATGAAGGGCCTCACCGCACCGAAGATCGGCGGCAAGCTATCCTTGCGCGCCTCGATCACCGGCGAAATCGTCATGGACAACGTGGAAGTTTCCGAAGACGCCCTGTTGCCGAATGTCTCCGGGCTGAAGGGGCCGTTCGGCTGCCTTAACCGCGCCCGCTACGGCATCGCCTGGGGCTCCATGGGAGCTGCGGAAGACTGCTGGATGCGCGCGCGCCAGTACGGCCTTGAACGCATCCAGTTCGGCCGTCCGCTCGCCCAGACCCAGCTTTTCCAGAAGAAACTCGCCGACATGCAGACGGAAATTACCCTCGGTCTTCAGGCCGCTCTTCGCGTCGGACGCCTGTTCGATGACGGCAAGGTCGCCCCGGAGATGATTTCCCTCATCAAGCGCAACAACTGCGGCAAGGCGCTCGATATCGCCCGTCAGGCCCGCGACATGCACGGCGGCAACGGGATCCAGGAAGAATACCACGTGATGCGCCACGCCCAAAACCTGGAGACGGTCAACACCTACGAGGGCACGCATGACGTCCATGCGCTGATCCTCGGCCGGGCGCAGACCGGCCTGCAGGCCTTCTTCTAAACAGAACACGCTCTCAATAGCGCCGGAGGTTCCGACCTCCGGCCTTTTCCTGGCGGTGCCGGATGGCTCAATCGACTGCAGACGTCGCAATCATCGGCGGAGCCGTGATGGGCTCCTCCATCGCCTGCCAGCTTGCCGGCCGCGATGATTTTTCCGGCCGGACCGTCGTGATCGAGGCCGATCCGTCCTACCAGGTCTGCGCCTCGGCGCGCTCCGCCGCCTCGATCCGGCAGCAGTTTTCCAGCGCCATCAACATCGAGATCTCCCTGTTCGGCATTCAGTTCCTGCGCGAGATCGGCGACCGGCTCGCCGTCAACGGCGACAGGCCCGCGATTGATCTCAACGAGGGCGGCTATCTCTTTCTCGCGACGCCGGACAAGCAAGACATTCTCACCGAAAACCATGCCCTGCAGACGCGCCTCGGCGCCGATATCGCCTGGTTTGACACGGAAGGCCTGAAAGCCAAATTCCCCTGGCTCAATGTCGAGGATCTTGCCGCCGGCTGCCACGGCCTCACCGGCGAAGGCTGGTTCGACGGCTACGGCCTGATGCAGGCCTTCCGCAAGAAGGCCCGCTCGCTCGGCGTCGATTACATCGCCGCAAAGGCAGAAAATCTGGTTAGGGAAGGCGCTGGCTGGCGGATCGGCCTGTCGAACGGCGAAAGTCTGTCGGTGGCAAAGGTGGTCAATGCGGCCGGCGCGTCAGGCGGGGCGGAGATCTGCCGAAAGGCCGGGCTCGACATTCCGATCCACAGCCGGAAGCGCTGCGTCTTCACCTTCGAATGCCGCGATGCCCTTCCCCGCTTCCCGTTGCTGATCGATCCGAACGGGACCTATGTCCGGCCGGAAGGCACCGGCTATATCTGCGGTTCCGCGCCGGATGAGGCCAACGATCCGGACTGCGACGACTTCGAGGTCGACTACCCGCTGTTCGAGGAACACATCTGGCCGACACTGGCCGCCCGTGTTCCGGCGTTCGAGGCGATCAGACCGGGAGCGGCCTGGGCAGGCTCCTATGACATGAACCTTTTCGACCACAACGCCTTCGTCGGCGCCGTTCCGGACCTGGACGGGTTCTATCTCGCGCTCGGATTTTCCGGTCACGGCCTGCAGCAGTCGCCCGCAATAGGGCGCGGGATGGCCGAACTGATTGCCTGCGGCCGCTATGAAACCCTCGACCTCACGCCGCTTTCCATCGAGCGGTTCTACCAGAACAAGCCCCTGATCGAACGCAACGTCGTCTGAGTGTTGCCGCTCAGGAGACGGCCGGTTCGCCGGCGGATCGCTGCTCCGCCGGATCCGGCTCAAACCCTTGTGCCCATTCGCTCACCCTGCTCAGCCCTTGACCAAGAAGCGTCTTCAGGCGGGCGGAGCTGGTGCGGTCCGGCTCGAATGGCGGCGATTCATGGCGGAGATACGCCCTTTGGGCGATGACGAGCGTCATCGCATGGACGCCGATATCGGGCCGACCGTAGGTCCGGGTGATATAGCCGCCCTGGAAGACATCATCGACCGCCACGGACATTCCTTCCGCACCCTCGAAGGTGGCCGCGAATGTCCGGACAAGATCCGGATGGCAGGCCGCATGGTCTGCCGTGCCCAGATTGAGCACCGCAAGCTCTTGGTCGATATAGCCTTTTATCTTGGAGCGAACCGACCGGCAG
This sequence comes from Roseibium aggregatum, assembly GCF_014692675.1. Taxonomy (GTDB): domain Bacteria; phylum Pseudomonadota; class Alphaproteobacteria; order Rhizobiales; family Stappiaceae; genus Roseibium; species Roseibium aggregatum_C. The sequence goes on from NZ_JABFCZ010000021.1 coordinate 118,302, forward strand.
TCGATCAGGACCACCGTGTCATGGATCTTTTTCAGCCGTTCCACCTCCTGTCGAAGGGCTTCATGAAACGGGAAATAGAACAGGAGGGCGCGCTGCTCCGTCTCGGTCGGACCCGGTTCTTCGTCAAGCTGGTAGATCCGCTTGTTGTCGAGGGTGGTCACCGGGCACAGCGCATTCACAGGATCGGCTTCGGGATCCTGCTGAAGGTCCGGGGCCTGGTCCACATCGATGACATACCGCGACGCCGTGGAGCGCAGGAGAGTCGCGTCCAGACCCGAATCCAGATCCAGTATCGTTTCCAGCCGCCAGGAAATATCAGTCTGCAACCGTCCCGTGGCGTTCATCCGGTTTTCGATTGCCGGAGGAATCTGCGTGCCGCTGTGCGGCAGGCAGAGGATCAAAGGGCTTTCGCCTTTTTCGACCAGAATCATTTCAATACGCCAAAAAGGGAGACTCAAACAAAAAAGCAGTTTGAGTCTCTAACCCAACGGAAACAAGACGTTTGGCCGCCTGCCCACGAAAAACTTGTGCGCCGCATACCTGAGGTTTCGCGCGTTCGGTTTTGCAGATGGGACAGGCGTCCTGCCGGAATCGGAGAACCCGGATCGGCTGTCCTTATGACAAATCGGAAGCCATAGCTCCATTGCCGGCGTTTTTAAGCTGTTGATTATCCGCAGGAGACCGGTTTCCCGCGAGATTTTCCACCACCTCGGCAATGACACGGTCGAGCGATGTCGCCGGCAAGTCCGGCAGGGTCGCCGCCAGCTTGCTGCCGTCGACCCGATGGGGGACTTTCCACAGGTAGGCCATTTCGGTGACTTCCCGCATAAGCGGGCTGAAACGACCCGCGATCCGAACCAGCGGCCACGGCATGCCGCGAACCTTCAGGCTGCGGCCCGCCGCCTTTTCGACAGCCGCGATCAGCTCCCGGCCGGTCAGGGAAAACCCTGGAAAACCGAATTCCTCGAAATCGGAAATTTCGTGACGCTTGCCGGCCAGCCTTGCCATGGCCGCGGCCATGTCCGGCAGATAGGCCCAGGCGTGCACACGGTCGAGCGGGCCGGGGTACATGACCTTTCCCTTCTCCACGCCGGCGAGAATATGGTTTTCCAGCCAGTTGCCCGTCTTCCGGCCGTCGATGAAATCCCCTGCCCGCAGGACAATGGTGCGGATGCCGTGGGAACCGGCGTAGCTTTGCTCCATTTCCTCCCGCAGACGTCCCTTGCGGGTCGTCGGCAGGTGCGGCGTTTCCTCGCTCAGGACGGAGGGCATGCCGGCGCCGTAATTGTAGACGTTGCCGGGCAGCATCACCGTTGCGCCCGACCGCCACGCCGCGGCAATCACGTTCTTCGTGAACACCGGGAGATCCTGCCGCCACAGCGGATAGGGCGGGTTGAGCGCGTTGACGATCACGTCACAGCCTTCCGCGGCCCTGACGACCATATCCCGGTCATGTGCGTCGCCGATCATCCATTCCTGCGCATCCGCCGGGCGCGGGTTCGGCATCGACCGGGAGAAGGCGCGAACCGTCCATCCCGAAGCCCCGAAGGCTGCCATAGCTGCGCGGCCGAACCGGCCGGTTGCCCCCAGAACTACGACTCTCTTCTGCATGATCCTGTCCTTCCTTGATGCATAGGTCATGGGGCGAGATATGAGGCATTCATAATCGAGGGAAAATCGGCTAATATTGAAACTAATATATTCAAATATGAATATCCTGCGGTCTGGGCCAGAAATGAAACCACCTCTCGACTGGAGCTTATTGCAATCCTTTGCGGCCGTCGCGGCCAACGGCTCCCTCTCCGCCGCCGCCCGTAAACTCGGCAGCAGTCAGCCGACGCTCAGCCGGCATATTGCCTCCCTGGAAATGCAGACCGACAGCCGGCTGTTCGAACGCTCCCCCGGCGGTCTGGAGCTCACGGAGGCGGGAGCGGAGCTCTATGACTTCGCGCTCAGGATGGCGGATGCCGCCGAGGACCTGCGCCTGGCAACCGAAGGCCGGACACAGACGCTCTCCGGAACGGTCCGGCTGACCGCCAGCGCGATCATGGCGACCTACGTCCTGCCCGATATCCTGACCGCCCTGCGGCGGGAGGAGCCGGAGATCGATATCGAGCTCATCGCCTCCGACCGCACGGAGAACCTGCTGCAGCGAGAAGCCGATATCGCCGTTCGCATGTACCGGCCGACCCAGGTGGACGTGATTACCCGCAAGATCGCCGACCTCAGTTCCGGCGCCTTCGCCACGCCTGCATACCTGGAAGCCCGCGGCATTCCCGAAACGATCGAGGATCTGCGGTCCCATGACGTCGTGGGTTACGACCGCAGCGATCTCATCATCAAAGGCTTCGAGGCCGCCGGGCTGAAGGTCGGCCGCGGATTTTTCCCGTTCCGATGCGACAATCAGGTGGTCTGCTGGCAGATGGCCGTGGCCGGATACGGCATCGGCTTCGTGCTGCAGGCCGTCGGACGATCCGAACCGGCCGTGGTTCCGATCCTGGAAAATGCGGACATTCCGAAACTGCCGGTCTGGCTCACCGCCCACCGGGAACTGAAGGTCAGCCGGCGCGTGCGCCGGGTCTACGATTTCCTGGCCGACCGTCTGGAGCGGCTGGAAAACTCTTCTGCCCACTAGGGTATCTTTCCGATTGGCGGATTATGCGCGGCCATTTATATATTCGGAACCGGATACAAATCCCTCCTCATTCTGTTCACCGCCCAAGGATTCACCCCACATGACTCTGCGAAACGGCAAGGAATTTCTCATGATTCCGGGTCCGACCAATGTGCCGGACGAGGTCTTGCGTGCCATGCACCGGCCTGCCGTCGATATCTATGAAGGTCCCTTGCTGGAGACGACCGATGTCTGTCTCAAGGGTCTGAAAGCGCTCTTTCGCACCGTGCGTCAGACCTACATCTATGCCGCCAACGGCCACGGCGCCTGGGATGCGGCACTCACGAACACATTGAGCCGCGGCGACAAGGTTCTCGTTCTGGAATCCGGCCGCTTTGCGCTTGGCTGGGGCGAAGCCGGCGGGATCGCCGGCCTGGAAACGGAAGTTCTGGCCGGAGATTGGAAAAAGGCGGTCGATCCGGCCGCCGTCGAAGCGCGGCTCAGACAGGACAGCCAGGGCGAGATCAAGGCGGTTCTGGTGGTCCAGGTCGATACGGCGTCAGGCGCCTGGAACGACATCAAGGCGATCCGCAAGGCCATGGACGCCGCCAACCATGACGCGCTCCTGATGGTCGACACGATCGCATCGCTCGGCTGCATGCCGTTCGAGATGGACGGCTGGGGGGTGGATGTCGCCCTGACCGGGTCGCAGAAGGGCCTGATGACGCCCCCGGGTCTTTCCTTCGTAGCGGCGGGCCCCAGGGCGGTGAAGGCGCATGAAACCGCCGATTTACGCACCAACTACATGGACTGGACGTTCCGCAACGGCCCGGAGCACTACCAGAAATATTGCGGCACACCGCCGGAGCATCTGCTGTTCGGCTTCCGCGCGGCTCTCGGGCTGATCGAAGCGGAAGGGCTCGACAACGTCTGGCGCCGGCATGCACTCATGGCGGAAGCCACCCGCCGGGCGGTCACCGTCTGGGCGGAAGGCGGCGCGCTCGAGTTCAATATCAGCGCTCCGGAAAGCCGCTCCGACAGCGTTACCGTCGTCCGGCTCAACGGCCATGATCCCGCGGCCCTGCGCAGCTTCACCAAGGAGGTCTGCGGCGTCACCATCGGCGGGACCATCGGCGCGCTGAGCGGGCAGGGCATCCGGATCGCCCACATGGGCCACTGCAACGGCGTCATGGTGCTCGGCACCCTGTCGGCGATCGAGCTTGGCCTGGCGAAGCTCGGCATCCCGCACAAGCCGGGCGGCGTTCAGGCGGCCATCAGCTATCTGCAGGACGCGCTCTGAAATTTCGACCGGTTTGAAAGGACTTCAGAGGGCCTTTTCAAGCCGGTCGCAGATGGTTTTCAGTACCTCGATGCGGGCATGGCGCTTGTCCTGAGAGGAGACCATGGTCCAGGGGGCATAATGGGTCGATGTGCGGTCGATCATGTCGCCCGCGGCCACCTCGTACTGCTCCCATTTCAGCCGATTGCGCCAGTCGTCGTCCGTGATCTTGTGCTGCTTGTAGTCGGTTTCCTCACGCTCCTTGAACCGGCGGAGCTGCTCGTCCTCGCTGATCGCAAGCCAGAACTTGCAGACGACATAACCGAACTCGGTCAGCTCCGCCTCGAAATCATTGATTTCGCTGTAGGCCCTCAGCCAGTCTACGTGGCCGGCATAGCCCTCAACCCGTTCCACCAGGACACGCTCGTACCAGGACCGGTCGAATATGGCGATCTGCCCCTTTCGCGGCAGGCGCCGCCAGAACCGCCACAGATAGGGCCTTGCCTTTTCCTCGTCGGTCGGGGCCGAAATGGGGTAGACTTTGTAAATGCGTGGATCGAGCGGCTTGATCACCCGGCGGATCGCCCCGCCTTTTCCTGCCGCATCATTCCCCTGAAAGACGAGCACCATGCCTTTGCTGGAGAACAGCTTGCTGTCCGACAGGTCGGAGAGGCGGGACTGCAGCTTGTCCAGTTGCTTCTCGTAGTCGGACTTGCCGAGCTTCGCCGTCAGATCGACGGCATCCACCGCAGTCTGTCGCTTCAGGCCACCGACAACCGGCGGCGCCGCCACGCTCTGGGGTTCGCCGTCCGCCAGCTTCCGCCGCATCTCCCGCGCGACGGTCTGCGCAAGCGCGGCATCGCGGTATTCCGGATCCTGGGAGGGAACGACGAACCAGGGCGCATGCCCCCTGCTGGTTTCCAGGATGATGCGGTCACCGACTTCCACGGCCTTGTCGTAATTCTTGAATGCCGCCCAGTCGGACAGGACGTGCCGTGCAGCGTTTTTCCTGTCGATCTTCTTCAGACGCCGTTCCTGGTCCTTCCTGGGCAGGACAAACCAGAATTTCAGGATTAGCACATCCTCGTTGGCGAGCATTTCCTCGAACCGCTCGATCCGCGCCAGATCCTTTTCGAATTCATTGTCTCCAATCCGGCCGTAGATACGGTCCCGGACCGGGCTCTGGTACCAGCTGCCGAAGACAATCGCTGTTTCTCCCTTCGCCGGCAGATCCCGCCAATAGCGCCACAGCGGCGGGTGCAGGCGCGCGTCGTCCAGCGGGTCGCCATAGGCATTACAGACCAGATGGCGCGCATCCATCCAGTCGTAAAGCCGCGCAACCGCCTCGCCCTTGCCGGCGCCATCCAGTCCGTCGACGACGATCACCGTCGAAAAGGTCTTTTTTTCGATGAGCTCCAGCTGAGCGGACAGAAGCTCGGAGCGAAGCTGCGGCTTCAGTTTCCGAAACGTCTCCTTGTCCATTTTCTGCGGCAGCTGTGCTGATTCAAACATGCAATCGACCTCACGTTTGGAAGGAAGTCACTATAGCCGGGGAATCGCGAAGAAACCAAAAGGCCGCAGGCGCGGTCGTACATTCATTGCCCCCGGCTCCCTTTTTTCTGTTAAGTCACGCCGCGCTTGCCTATATGAGTGCCATTCGACGGCAGCCTCGGCCCCGATTCCGTCAACAAAACGAGCCATTACTCCGTGACAGACATCCTGGGACAGATCGTTGCTTTCATCGGAGACAACCCCTCCCTTGCGGGACTGATCTGCTTCATCGTGGCCATGGGCGAAGCCCTGTTCATCATCGGCCTGGTGGTGCCGAGCACGGTTGTCCTGGTCGGCGCCGGAACCCTGGTCGGCCTCGGCAAGCTCGACGGCGTTTCGATCTTTATCTGGACAGCGCTCGGGGCAACGGCCGGCGATGCCGTTTCCTACTGGTTCGGCCACTTTTACAAGGACAAGGTCCGCAGGCTCTGGCCCCTGTCGCGCTACTCCAGCCTGATGGACCGCGGCGAGGAATTCTTCCGCGCGCACGGCGGCAAGAGCATCTTCATCGGCCGTTTCGTGCCCGGCGTGAAATCGGTGGTCCCGGGCATTGCCGGCATGGTCGGCATGAACGCGACGCGGTTCACGGTCATCAACGTGACCTCCGCCATTTTCTGGACCGCGGCGCATCTGGGGCCCGGCATCCTGGCGGGCACCGCGCTGGAGGCGATCGGCCAGATCAGCACACGGCTTGCCTTCGTTATCGGCGGCCTTTGCGTGATCCTGTTCATTGCGGTCATGCTCGGCCGCTGGCTGATCCTGATCATCCTCCCGCTCTTCCCCGGCGCCCATGCCGCCATCGTCAACTGGTTCGGCAAGCGACCGGGCAAGATGTCCCAATGGATCGCGGTCACCTTCGACCCCGCCCATCCCCGCTCCATCGGGATGCTGGTGTCGGCACTCTTGCTGCTGATCACCATGCCGGCGTTCTTCTTCTTCATCGGCGAGATCGCCCCCGGCGAACCCATGGTCCGGGCCGATGTGGCGATCCTGAACCTGTTTTCGTCGGTGCGGACACCGATCGGCGACACGATCATGGTCTTCTTCACCTCGCTCGGCGACGGTGTCGTGGTGACGTTCGTGACGGTCGCCGTCGCGCTCTACCTGTTTTTAAGGCGGGCCTGGCGCCGGGCGACCGGTTTCCTGATCGCCATCGGCAGCACGGCGATCTTCGTGCCCCTGATCAAGGCCCTCCTGGAACGGTCCCGACCGATAGCGCTTTACTCCGGCGCGGACTCCTTCAGCTTCCCGAGCGGCCATGCCACCCTGAATGCGGTGCTGTTCGGGATCTGCGCGGTCCTGATCGCCCATGAGCGGAACCGCTGGATCAAGGCCGCGATTTTCTCGATCACCGCTGCCTACGTGATCACCATCGGCTTTTCCCGGGTTTACCTGGCCGCGCACTGGATGTCGGACGTGCTTGCCGGCTTCCTGTTCGGCCTTGCAATCGTGTCGGCCTTCGCCTTCGTCTTCGGCCCGATCCACAACGAGAAGATCGGACGCAATACGCTGGCCGCCCTCGTTGTCGGGTGCCTCACCCTGTTCGGCGGCTGGCATGTGATCGCCAACCTGGACAAGGCAGTCGAAATCTACGAACCCCGCAACCGGTTCCAGATCCTCACAGCCAGCGAATGGCATGCAACCGGCTGGAAGGAACTGCCGCAGAACCGGATCGAACTCAGCGGCGGCACGAAGGAACCGCTGGTCATCCAGTATGCCGGCGACCCGGCCCGGCTCGCCCCCGTGCTTACCCCCCACGGCTGGTCGCCGCCGCCGAAATGGTCGTTGAGCACCGCATCGGGTTTTGTCGAAGGCAAGACGCCGGCGGACAAGCTGCCGATCCTGCCCAGAACCCAGAACGGCCGCTCGCCGGCCCTGGTTCTCATCCGCAAGGACGAGACCGCGGATCCGAGCGGAGGCCGCTGGGTGCTGCGTCTGTGGCCAAGCCGGTTCGAGATCCTGACAGACGGCACACTCAAGCGGCTTTACGTCGGCAGCATCCTGCATGAAGCGATCCTGCGGCCGATGGGCGAGTTTTCCGGACCGAAGATGGACCGGGAAGCGCCGGCGCTCAGCACCAACCCCGCCCGCCTGCTGCCGGATGCACTCGTCCGCCAATGGCCGGACGGCAGGGAAGTCGTGCTTTGTCAGGAGCCGCCGGCACTTATCGCGCCAACCAAGCCTAAAACGACCGGAACACCAGAGGCCATATCTCCGGCAAATTAGCCGTGCCGTTGCAGTCGATCTTCTCGCGGTATTCGAGAAGTTCAAGCTCAAGCTCCTCACCCGGACCGTCCGTCAAGCGGAACACCTTGTAGACGCCGCAATCTCCGAGCCCGCGGCCGAACTCGGTTGCCGTGATCAGGCCCTTGTCATTGAACACCTGCGCGTTCATCACGCCGTAGGTCTCGTCGGAAAGGTTTCCCGGCAGATTGGGCAGCACCAGGACATTCGCCCAGTCGCCGGGGGGGTTTTGCGTCACGCCGAATGCGCTGGAGCCCTGATAGGCCCCGGTGAAACAGGGCAGTTCCCAGAGAATGTAGTTGCTGTTGACCACATAGCTGGCGCCGTTCCAGGCGCTCGGAGCAGCCAGGTCGCATTCCTGGTAGGCGTATTTGAACAGCGCCTGGCGCAGCGGGACCGGAACCTCGTCCGGGCTTGCCAGCAAGTGCTGCGGACCAAGCGGCAACCCGGTCGGGCCGGTCCAACGGGCCATGTCCGGCAGATTGCCCCCTTCGGACGCATCCGACCGGTCCTCGGCCGGGGCCTGAGCAGGCGCCTGGTCTGGGGCCTGAAGCTGCATCGGTCCCTTGTCCGGGCAGCCGTACTCACCCTTGGCGCCTGCCAGGAACGGGATCTTCTTCGACCTGACGACGTAGATATCGGCCTCGGTGACCGGCGCCATCGAGCCGCCGTCACCGACCTTCAGAAGCTCGATCAGAACCCGGTATCTGGGATTGTCGGATCGATAGACATAATGGCGCGACAGGCCGCCGACGGTCTCATCCTGGCTTTGCGCGATTTCATAAAGTTCGATGAATTCGTCGCCGACCTTCATGCGTGCTTGCAGCGGCGCACCGTCTTCGGAAAACGGCAGAAAGAAAAGATAGGCGTATTTGTCGCTCGCCGGGTTTCGGTTCGCCTGCCACAGGGCGAAGTGACATCCGGTCGGGTTCGGCGGCAGGTCCTTGGTGCCGAACAGTTTCAGATCGATATCCGATCCGTCATCCTTGGCGTGCGCCGGTGTCACCTGACCCGAAATCGTTGCAACGCATATCGCCAGCGCGGCCCAAAAGGCCCTCCTCCCCATATTGAAACTCATTCCGTCTTAGCTCCCCAATCCGTCTTATGAACGTATGGCCCGCCCCGTCTGCAAGGGGTAATTTGAAGATTGCTCTGTTCAGTCTGCGTCAACGTATCCGGTCTCGGGGTCGAGCCCCGGCCAAGATGGAGATCCGCGCAGTCTGGTCCTCATAAT
>NZ_JABFCZ010000022.1 GCF_014692675.1 Roseibium aggregatum
ATCGGCGGGAACAAGCTGGTCGAGTGTGACCATCTCAAGCGCTGTCTGATCCGGACCGGGTTTCTTCAACATCAAAACAGTGAATCAAAAACCCCCGGCTAACGCCAGGGGTTTGTCAGCAGTCTGAAGCCCCCACCAGGGGGCTTTTTGCGTTTTTGGGATCTATTCCGGGATCAGAGATTGGTCGCCAGAAGAATCTCCATCCTGATTTTTCCCGTGAAATCAATGTGCTGCGTTGATCGGTCATGGCTTTGAGCTTGCGGATGGCGCTTCGTGCCAGGTGACCGGGATCCTGCGTGATCAGCGCATCCAGCTGTCCGCTTTTCAACGAAGCCTCTGTGTAGGGCGTCCGCTCGTGGGCGATGGTCACGATAGGCTGCGGCAGCCGGATCTCGTTCAGGACCGTGAGCGGGACCCGTGCCTCAGAGGAGAGGATATAGGCCGCGACGATGTCCGGGCGCTTGAGGGCTTCGGACATGATCGTCCGGGCGCGATCCGGATCGCCGTAGGTCTCCAGCGACGGCAGCGCGTGGAGATGAGGAAACCGGGAATTGATGATCCGGTCGAACCCGAGCCGGCGTTCCAGGCTGTCTCGCGACTGCATGGTTTCCGAGACGATCAGGATGCTTCCCGTTTCCGCCCGGACGAAATCCGGCGACGGGGATACCGGGTCGACCCTGGCGAATGCGTCCCGTGCGCTGATCGGATCGATGGACAGCCTGCCGCTGGCCGATTTCACGCAGCTGTTCCGGGCGATTGGGCAGGAACTGAGCCAGACCATGGGCGGGTCCTCCGGCGTGCTCCTGGCGATCTTCTTTGCCGCGGCCGGCGATGCCTCCTCCTCCGGTCTGCAGATGCGGGACGCCCTGAAGGCGGGCCTGGAGCGGATGCAGCAGATCGGCGGCGCCAAGCCGGGCGACCGGACCATGATCGATGCCCTGCAGCCGGCACTCGAGGCCCTCGGTGACGGGTTCGGTGCAGCGGCGGCTGCCGCCCGCAAGGGCGCCGACCACACCGCTACGCTTTCCAAGGCGAACGCGGGGCGGGCGTCTTACCTGAATGCGGAGCAGCTGATGGGGCATAACGATCCGGGCGCCGAAGCCGTCGCGCTCCTGTTCGAACACCTCGCCCGGCTCTAGAAAAGCCCGAAAAGCCGCGCCTGCACTGATCCGCAGGTCCCCCGGATCCGTAAAAAAGACGGATCTCGAAATGTCCCGCGCGGGCTCGCCGCCCCGCGGGGAAAAGGGGGACTTGAATGGAGGATCGTCAAAAGCGGGCCTGGGTCGTCGGTGCAAGTTCGGGCATCGGCGCGGCGGTGGCGCTGAAACTCGCCGATGCCGGTTATCTTGTCGCGGCCAGCGCCCGGAACGAAAAGGCGCTGGATCTGCTCGCGACTGAGGCCGGTGGACCGGTTCAAGCGTTTCCGGTCGATATCCTTGACCGTGACGCGGTTGAACGGACGTTTGGCGAAATCGAAGAGACCATGGGGCCCGTTGATCTCGCCGTCTTTGCCGCGGGTATCTACCTCCGCGACGAACCGGGCCGGTTCGATGCGGAACTCGTCTCAAAGACGTTCGGCGTCAATCTGATGGGGACAAGCCATTGCCTTGAAGCCGTTCTGGCTAAGATGGTGCCGCGCCGCAGCGGGCACGTCGCCATCATCGCGTCGGTGTCCGGCTATGCGGGCCTTCCGGGCGGAGGCGTCTACGGGGCGAGCAAATCGGCGCTGATCACGCTTGCGGAAGCGATCTATCCGGAATTGAAGGAAAAGGGTATCGCCGTCAGCGTGATCAATCCGGGCTTCGTGCGCACGCCGCTGACCGCCCGGAACGACTTTCCCATGCCCTTCATGATTTCGGCGGAAGATGCGGCAGAGCGGATCGTGCGGGGACTGCAGTCCATGCGGTTCGAGATCGCCTTCCCGAAACGCATGGTCTTCCTGCTCAAGCTTCTTCGGCTGTTGCCTTATCCGCTGTTCTTCGCCGTCACGAAAAAGATGCTGCGCGCGGACCGCGGTTAAGGCTGACGGGCAAGCGTGAACTGGACGACGTCCAACCGTCCGGAACGGAAACCGGCGGCGCAATAGTGAAGATAATAGCGCCACATCCGGTAGAAGCGGTCGTCGAAACCGAGGGTGCGGATTTTCGACCAGTTGTCGGTGAAGGACCGGTCCCAGGCAAGCAGCGTACGCCCGTAGTCGGCGCCGAAGCGCAGGCTGCCGGTTACCTCAAGCCCGCCTTTCGCGGCACTTTCCTCAAATGCTGTCACCGACGGCAGAAAGCCGCCGGGAAAGACATAGGTCTGGATGAAATCCGCACGGCGCCGATAGTCCCGGAACCGGCTTTCATCGATGGTGATGACCTGGATCGAGGCCTTGCCGCCGTCCGCCAGCAGATCGCGAACCCGGTCAAAATAAACGGGCCAGTTTTCTTCGCCGACGGCTTCGAACATCTCGATCGACACGATCTTGCTGAAACGTCCCTCCACATCCCGGTAATCCTGCAGGCGGATGTCGGCCTGTGCAGACAGTCCCGCCAGCGCCAGGCGCCGGCGGGCGTAATCCGCCTGTTCCTTCGACAGGGTCAGGCCGGTCACCCGGCAACCGGTTTTTTTAATGGCATGTTCGGCGAAGCCGCCCCAGCCGCAACCGATCTCCAGCACATGGTCGTCGGGGCCGATATCGAGGGCTGCGATGATGCGATCGTATTTTGCAGCCTGTGCCTCTTCCAGCGACAGGTCCTCCCACTGGTAGAGCGCGGAGGAATAGGTCATCGTCCTGTCCAGCCACAGGCGATAGAACCCGTTGCCAAGATCGTAGTGGAAGGCGATGTTACGCCTGCTGCCGGCCCGCGTGTTGCTGTTCAGCAAATGGCGCAGGCGCGCGGTCCACCGGCCGAACGCCGAGGCGCGCATCGGGCCCTGAAGCCGGTCTTCGTTGGCAAGTGCCAGTTCCAGGAACGCCAGCATGTCCGGGCTGTCGATGTCGCCGTCCATATGGGCGCGGGCGAAACCGAGGCTGCCGTTGCCGACGACCTTCCAGAAGGCGCCCGCATTATTGAGTTTCAGCATGGCCGACGGCCCGGGTTCAGACCCCTCGACGTGAAACTCCCGTCCGTCCGCGAACACGAGGGTCAGCCGTCCGCGGGAAATCCGCTGCGCCCAGCGGCAGATCATGCGTTGCCACAGGGGAGGCCTTTGCTCGGCGATCAGGGCCGCGGACTGTTCAATCTCACTCATGTCAGTTTTCTCCGAGGCGGGGGTCGGCGACGATGGTGCTGTCGATGGGGTTTACTGCCGCCCGGTGACGGTGGACGGCGATCCCCTTGAGCCATAGCAGCAAGGCTTCGAAATGAATCGCGCCCATGATTTTCAGGGTCATGAGCGGATAGGCCGCGAGCGCCTTGAGGAGCGTACGGTCGCTCAAAGGTCGCCGGCGGCCTGCAAAGGATGCATGGAGGAGCGGGCCATCGGTGTCGGTTTCGTTGATCGCAATCAGGACTCGGTCCGACGGCGGCGCGATGCGGAACCGGTAGCGGCAGTCCATCGGAATGAAGGGGGAGACATACATCTCCTTGGCGCATTCGTGCCGGAACTGGCCGTCCTTTCCGGTGCCGGCGGGGATCACGTAGGTGTGTCGTTCCCTGAAGGTATTGCTGACTTCGTAGAGAACGGCGCGCAGCTCGCCCTCGGCCGTGCGGCAGAAATAGACGGTCAGCGGATTGAAGACGTAGCCGAAGACGCGCGGATAGCAGAGCACGGCAATACGCATTCCAGGGCTCCACAGCCCGGCGTTTTCCAGCTGCCCCTTCACCCAGTCCTTCAGGCCGTTCCGTTCTCCGGATCCGTGGTCGCGGTCATGAAAGCTGAAAACGGCCCGCCGGTTATGAGCAAACAGCCTCAGGTTCCCGTCGAGCAAGTCGAGCTCATCGAGATCGAGAAGCAGGGAAAAGACGCGGTAGCGCAGCTTGTGCGGCTTTGGACGGAGGCGGCTGTGGATCACCTCTCCGGCAAAAAGGGCGGAGGAAAAGGTCATTCTGCGGCCATCCTCGGTTCCGGCACGACGATGCGGTCCGACGGGTTGTCAAGGAACCAGGGTCGCTTCATGCCGCCAAGCTCTTCCGCGACGGCGAGGCCGGACTGCAAGCCATCCTCATGAAAGCCGCTGCCGAAATAGGCGCCGCAGAACCATGTCCGCCGGCGTCCCTGCAATTGCCATAGGTTCGACTGTGCCGCCAGGGCATTCCCGTCGAACAGCGGGTGGGTGTAGTGGAAGGTCCGATGGATGTTTCGGGTGTCGCGTTCCTGGCCCGGATTCAGCGTCACGAACACGGGCATGTCGGTCTTCAGGTTCTGGAGCCGGTTCATCCAGTAGGTCACGCAAAGCTGCTCTTTGCCGTCGCCGCGCTTTCCGCCGATGTAGTTCCAGCTCGCCCATGCGGCCCTGCGCTTCGGCATCAGTCGGGGATCGGAATGCAGAACGGCGGTGTTCTCCGTGTAGCCGAAGCTGCCCAACAGGTTTTGTTCCTCAGGGTCCGGGTCGGCAAGCAGGCGGAGCGCCTGGTCCGCATGGGTGGCGATCACGACATGGGCAAACCGGTCCGATTGTCCGTTGGCGCAGGTGATCGTGACGCCGAGATCGTCGCGGCGGATTTCGACAACGGGCGAGCCGAAACGCAAGGCTCCGTTAAATGCGCCGAGGAGGCGTTTGACGTAAGTGCGGCTCCCGCCCGTGACGGTGCGCCATTTCGGCCGGTCCTTGATGAGCAGAAGTCCGTGATTGGAGAAGAACCTTACAAATGCCTTGAGTGGATAGGCGCGCATCTCGCTTGCGGTGGTCGACCAGATGGCCGCCCCCATCGGCAACAGATGATCCTCGATGAAGGTGCGGCTGTAGCCCTCCCGTTCCAGAAATGCGCCGAGCGAAAGGTTTGCGACATCGGGGCGTTCCAGCGCCTCCGGTGCTTCGCGGTAGAACCGGAGGATACCGGTGAGCATCGACCAGAACCGCGGGCTGATCACGTTGGTTCGCTGGCTCAGCAGGCCTGCGAGGCCGGAGCCTGAATATTCGAACCGGCCACCGTCCAGAGAGGCGGAGAAGGACATGTCGGAAACTTCCGTCGGTACGCCGAGATGGGAAAACAGGGCAACGAGGTTGGGGTAGTTCCGGTCGTTGTAAACGATGAAGCCGGTGTCGACCGGGGTCTTGCCGGTAATGGTTTCGACATCGACCGTGTTGGAATGGCCGCCCGCGCGGGCCTCGGCCTCGAAGAGCGTGACGTCCCTGGTCTGCGAAAGAAGCCACGCGGCCGAAAGACCGGAGATGCCGGAGCCGATGACGGCGATCCGCGCATTGCCTTCGTTAAAACCTGTATTGCCCTGAATGCTCATCGCAAACCGACCGATCCTGTTGTTGGTTTGATGGAACTACGCGACAGGGCTGCCATCGGATCGGTGCAACAGATTTTTTTATGCGCGATGATCCGCCCTCCGGCACGGCGCGTATTAGCGGCATGACAATAACAGTTTCGCAGGCGGCCGAGCGATGCCACAATGGTTTTGCGCAAGCCACATGGTCCGCACGTCCGGTGCGGAAACCACGCGGCGTTGCGATCACCAAAGTGCGCGGAACCTCGATGACTGAAGACCCTGAAGACATGTCACGGCTGATCGGAGCTGTGGCGCGGGTGCAGGATGTTGCCGCCTTCGAGACGCTGTTCCGCCATTTCGGTCCGCGCGTGAAGGCGTACATGATGCGCCACACCCGGAACCTTCAGACAGCCGAAGAACTGATGCAGGAAACGATGATGCTGGTGTGGAACAAGGCCACACTGTTCGATCCCGAAAAAGGAAATGCCTCGACGTGGATCTTCACGATCGCGCGCAACACGTTCATTTCCGCGTATCGCAAGCAGAACCGGCCGGAATTCGATCCGAACGATCCGGCATTCGTCCCCGATGACGTCGAGCCCGCCGATGTCGAGTTCCAGAACAGACAGGAAGCGGAAATGGTTCGCACGGCCCTGCAGGACCTGCCCGCCGAGCAGCGCGAACTGGTGCAGCGTTCGTTCTTCGGCGACGTGTCGCACTCGGATCTCGCCGCGGAATACGGATTGCCGCTCGGAACGGTGAAGTCGCGCATCCGGATGGCGATCGACAAGCTTCGAAAAAGCCTGGGAGAGCGCCGATGAGCCCGCGCCACCACATCCGGGATGAACTGCTCGCGGCCTATGCGACGGGAGACCTGGCGGAAGGCTGGAGCCTGGCCGTCGCCACCCATCTTGCGCTGTGCCCCGGGTGCCGGGGGCGGCTTGCCAAATTCGAGGCGGCGGCCGGAGACATGCTTGAGAAGATCGAGCCGTCGGAACAGTCCGTGGACGCTTCGTGGCAGGACATCCGGCAACGGCTCTCCGGGCAGATATCCTCTGACCGGAAACCCTCTGGCTCCGTGCCGTCATTGAAGGCCGACAAGCCGCGGCACGACTATGTGTTGCCCGCACCGCTCAGGAATTATGTCGGTGCCGATGCGGATCAGTTGAAATGGAAATCGCTCGGACGGGGCGCGTACCAGGTTCTGGTGCCGACAGGGGACGAGGAGACCAGCGTGCGCCTGCTGCGCATCCCCGCCGGCAAGCCCGTGCCCGAGCACGGCCACGGCGGACGGGAACTCACCCTCGTTCTGTCGGGAAGTTTCAGCGACGTCACCGGGCGGTTTTCCCGGGGCGACCTGGAAGATGCCGACGAAACCCTGGAGCATAAGCCGGTCGCCGGTGACGAGGAAGACTGCATCTGTCTTGCCGTTACGGATGCGCCGCTTCGCTTCAAAAGCCGCCTGTTGAGGCTGGTCCAGCCGATGCTCGGCATCTGAGGAGAGACCAATGCGCGTGATTGTGCTCAGCTATGTGTCCGCGGCAGTGGTGTTTTTCGGTCTCGACTATCTGTGGCTCAGCCGGGTGGCGATCGGCTTTTACCGTTCCCATATCGGTCACCTTCTGCGAGACCGTCCCGACATGGGGGCGGCCGGGCTGTTCTATCTCGCCTATATCGCCGGTATCGTCTATTTCGCCGTCCTGCCCGGCCTGCAGAAAGAGAGTGTGGCCGTCGCGATCGTCAACGGCGCCGTACTCGGCCTGATCGCCTATGGCACCTACGACATGACCAACCTGGCAACGGTGAAGGGCTGGTCGTTGACCGTCAGCGTGGTCGACATGGTCTGGGGGGCCGTGCTGACCGCATCGGCGTCTGCTGCCGCCTTTGCCGTGGCCGGTTTGCTGAAAGCCTGATGACGGCAAAAATCAGGAACCTTGTCCTCGTCCTCGGGGATCAGCTCACCCTGTCGATGTCCAGCCTGCAGGATGCCGACCCGGGTCGGGATCGGGTGCTGATGTGCGAAGTCGCCGAAGAGGCGACCTATGTCCGCCATCACAAGAAGAAGATCACCCTGATCTTTTCCGCCATGCGGCATTTCGCGGACGAGCTCCGGGACCGGGGATTCGGGGTTCGCTACGTGAAACTGGACGACGACGGCAACAGCAACTCGTTTACGGGCGAAGTGAAACGGGCCATCGATGAGCTGAAGCCCCAAGCGGTCGTGGTCACCGAGCCCGGCGAATGGCGGGTGAGGCAGGCGATGGACCGCTGGTCTGACGACTTCGACATTCCGGTCGAGATTCGCGACGATACCCGCTTCCTGTGTTCCCGCGATGATTTCCGCAAATGGGCGGGCGACCGCCGCGCACTGACGATGGAGTTCTTTTACCGGGAGATGCGCCGGCGGACGGGCTTGCTGATGGACGGCGACAAGCCCTGCGGCGGGCGCTGGAATTTCGACGCCGAAAACCGCAAGCCCGCCGCCCCCGACCTTTTTCGTCCCGCGCATCCGACGTTTCCTCCGGATGCCATGACCCGGTCCGTCATGGACCTCGTCGAAGCCCGGTTTCCGGATCACATGGGCTCGGCGGACGGATTTACCTTTGCGGTGAGGCGGGAGGATTGCGAGCGGGCGGCGGACGATTTCATCGCGAACTTCCTGCCGGGCTTCGGCGAGACGCAGGATGCGATGCTCAAGGACGACCCGTTCCTCAATCATTCGCTGTTGTCGTTCTACCTGAACCTCGGTCTTCTCGATGCGATGGCGCTTTGCAGGGCGGCGGAACGGGCCTACCTGGAGGGTCATGCGCCGCTCAACGCGGTGGAAGGATTCATCCGTCAGATCATCGGCTGGCGGGAATACGTGCGCGGCGTCTACTGGCTGTTCATGCCCGACTACGTCGACAGCAATTTCTTCGAGGCCGAACGGCCGTTGCCGGCTTTCTTCTGGACGGGAAAGACGGATATGGCCTGTCTGGCGCAGGTGATCGGCGAGACGATCGAAAACGCCTATGCGCACCACATCCAGCGCCTGATGATAACGGGGAATTTCGCCCTTCTGGCCGGGCTCGATCCGCATGCGCTGCATGAATGGTATCTGGAAGTTTATGCCGATGCGTTCGAATGGGTGGAACTGCCGAACGTCATCGGCATGAGCCAGTTCGCCGACGGCGGGCTGCTCGGCACCAAACCCTATGCCGCGAGCGGCGCCTATATCTCGCGCATGTCGGATTACTGCAAAGGCTGCCGCTACGATGTCCGCGCCAAGACCGGAGAGGGAGCGTGTCCGTTCAATGCGCTCTACTGGGATTTTCTCGACCGGAACGCGGACAAGCTCTCGGCCAATCGGCGGCTGGCCCAGCCCTACGCCACTTGGCGGCGGATGGGGGAGGAGAAAAAGGAAACCTATCGGCAAAGCGCCCGGGCGTTTCTTGAAAGACTGGACGCCGGGCTTCCGGTTTAGGTTCTGGCCTCACTCAAAACGTCGGCGGCGTGCAGGCGCTGACGACGACGCAGCGTTTGTTTCTGAGCGCCTTGAACCGGTGCGGGGTCGTGCTCTTGAACATGTAGGCGTCGCCCGGCCCCAGCACCTTGCGCTGGTCGCCGACCGTGATCTCGATATGGCCTTCCATAACGATGCCGGCTTCCTCGCCCTCATGGCTGAGCATGACCCGGCCGGTATCGGCGCCCGGTTCATAGACCTCGTAGAGCATCTGCAGGTCGTGGCCGAAGAGGTTGTTGCCGACCTGTCTGTAAGAAATCTTTCCCTTGCCGATTTCCGTCAGCTCATCCGCCGCATAAAACACCTTGCCCTGGCGCTCGGGCTCGTAGGCGAAGAATTCCGACAGGCCGATCGGGATGCCGTCCAGCACCCGCTTCAGGGCGCTCAGCGACGTGTTGATCTTCGCCGCCTCGAGCTGGGAGATGAAACCGTTGGTGACGCCGGCCCGCTTGGCCAGTTCCCGCTGGGAATAGCCGTGCGCTTCGCGGATTGCGCGTAGCCGCAGGCCGACGTCTTTGGAGAAGTCATCGGTGTTTAGTGTGTTTACCATCATAAACACATACACATGAAAACCGATGAAAACCAGTCACTTGCCGGATTGAAGAAACAGACTTTTCTCCCGACTGAAATCGATGCTTTCTAACCGTGGTTGCTAAGGAGAAGTGCCATGGATGCCGTCGTCGATAGAAAAGAGCCCGGTTCCAACCAGGTCCTGGATGCCTACTGGATGCCGTTCACCGCGAACCGGCAGTTCAAGCAGAACCCGCGGATGCTGGTCTCCGCCAAAGGTATGCATTACCAGTCCGATGACGGCCGCACGATCCTCGACGGAACGGCCGGTCTGTGGTGCTGCAATGCCGGCCACGGCAACTCCGAGATCACCGATGCGGTCGCCCGGCAGCTTTCCAACCTGGACTACGCGCCGTCCTTCCAGATGGGCCATCCGATCGCGTTCGAATTCGCCGAGCGGCTGAAGCAGATCGCGCCTGACGGGTTCGATCATGTCTTCTTCACCGGCTCCGGATCGGAGTCGGTCGATACGGCGCTGAAGATCGCGCTGGCCTATCACCGCGCCCGCGGCGATGCGGGCCGGACCCGCCTGATCGGCCGGGAACGCGGCTATCACGGGGTCGGCTTCGGCGGCATTTCGGTCGGCGGCATCGTCAACAACCGGCGCCATTTCGGCACGCTTCTGACCGGCGTCGATCATCTGCAGCATACCCACGCTCCGGAGCACAACGCTAATTCCAAGGGCCAGCCGGAGTGGGGCGCGCATCTTGCCGACGATCTCGAGCGGATCGTCGCCCTGCACGGGGCGGAAACGATTGCAGCGGTGATCGTCGAGCCGGTCGCCGGATCGACCGGCGTGCTGGTGCCGCCCAAGGGCTACCTGGAACGTCTGCGCGCCATCTGCGACCGGCACGGCATCCTGTTGATCTTCGACGAGGTGATCACCGGTTTCGGCCGCCTGGGCACGCCCTTTGCCGTCGATTATTTCGGCGTCAAGCCGGACCTGTTCACGACGGCGAAGGCGCTGACCAACGGCGTGGTCCCCATGGGGGCGGTGTTCGCGCAGAATCATGTGCACGAAGCCTTCATGAACGGGCCGGAAGCGAGCATCGAGCTCTTCCACGGCTACACCTATTCCGGCCATCCGGTCGCCTGCGCGGCGGGACTCGCCACGCTGGACATCTACGAAAAGCACGGACTTCTGACCCGCGGCGCCGACATTGCCGGCCACTGGGAAGACACCGTCCACTCGCTGAAAGATGCGCGCCACGTCAAGGACGTGCGCAACCTCGGCATCATCGCGGGCATCGAACTAGCGTCCCGCGACGGGGCCGTCGGCCAGCGCGCCTACGAGGTGTTCGTCAAGTGCTTCGAGGCCGGTGTCCTGATCCGGGTGACGGGCGACATCATCGCGCTGTCGCCGCCGCTGATCGTCGAGGACGCCCAGGTTTCGGAAATGGTCGACACCCTGCGCGACATCCTTGCCGCGACCGAGTAACCGGGCGCTTCGGCCCACGCTCTGCCGTCATCCCGGAAAAGCCGTCAGGCTTTATCCGGGACCGGAGAGTCACGGTCTTTGTCACTTCAACCCTGCTGAATTCGTGAGGTTTCTGCCTCTCCGGCCCCGGGTCTCACTGCGTTCGCCCGGGGTGACGGCCGAGGGGCGGAGCGTTGCCTGCGGCCCGGTCCGCTTGTTCACGTATCATTGACACCTGACGGGTTTCGACTTATGTGTGACGAAATTCGAAAATCGTCACACGTCAGAGGCTGGCATGCAGGACGCCGATACGGTCGAGACCGATACACAAGTCGATACACAGGCCGATACAGCCAAACGCATCCTGGATGCGGGCGAAGCGCTGTTCCGGCACTACGGTTATTCCAAGACGACGGTTGCCGACATTGCCAAGGATCTCGGCATGTCGACGGCGAATATCTACCGCTTCTTCTCCTCCAAGATCGAAATCCACCAGGCCATCTGCAGCCGCATGCTGGGTGCGACCTACCAGAATGCCCTGAACATCGCGGCGCTTCCCCTGAGCGCGGAAGAGCGCCTGCGGCGCTACGCCCATGGGAATTACCAGTTCACCGTCGACACCATGCTCGATCAGGAAAAGGTCCACGAGATGGTGATTGTCGCCATCGAGCGTGACTGGCATGTCATCGAAAAACACATCGATCGGCTGAACGGTATCGTCGAGGGCATCATCATCCAGGGGATCGAAGCCGGCGAGTTCAAACCCCAGGACACGGCCAGTGCTGCGCGTTGTTTCGGCGCGAGCCTGGTTTCCCTTCACCATCCGCAGCTCGTTTCCCAGTGCATGGCCAAGGAGAACCGGGCATGCGCCGATGAGCTGATCGATTTCGCCATTCGCGCGCTCAAGGGTTGAGCCGCCTTTATACGACTGAAAAATTTTCAATTTCAGGCGCCGGAGCGCCTTCGCAAGGAAAGCCGAAGGTATGATCAGGAAGACCGTTTTCCCGCTGTTGCTTGTTGCCGTTCTGTCCGCCTGCCAGGAGAAAAAGGCGGAGGTCCAGAAAGACGAAGTGCGCCCCGTCAAGGTGGTTGAGGTCGCACCGGCCACCTCCGTCCGCAAGCTTGAATATTCCGGCACCGTGCGTGCCCGCAGCGAAACCGCTGCCGGCTTTCGGGTTTCGGGCAAGATCGTCGAGCGCAAGGTCGACGTCGGCGACCACGTGAAGGCCGGAGACCTTATGGCTCGCATCGATGCGACCGATTACGAACTCTTCGTCAAGAGTGCGGAGGCCGAACTCGGCGCCGCGGAGCGGCAGGTGGAGACTGCGGACTTCGCCCTGAAGCGGGCGCAGCAGCTCTACGACAAGAAGTGGGTCGCAAAGGCCGGCCTGGAACAGGCGCAGCTTTCCTATAACCAGGCGGTCGCCAACCGCGACGCCTCCAGGGCGCAGCTCGACCAGGCGAAGAACCAGGTCGGCTACAGCGAGCTTCGCGCCGACCTGCCCGGCATCATCTCGGCGGTCCATGCGGAAGCCGGACAGGTGGTCTCCGCGGGCAGCCCGGTTGTGACCATCGCCGCCGACGGCGAAAAGGAAGTGGCGATCGCCGTTCCGGAAACCGACGTCCTGTCCTTCAAGCCCGGCAAGCGGGTCGAGGTGGGCCTGTGGTCGAACAAGGATCTCAAGTTCAACGGCCGCGTGCGGGAAGTTTCCGGCAGCGCGGATCCGGTTTCGCGCACCTTCGCGGTCAGGATTTCCCTGCCGGCAGATGACCGGGTGCTGCTCGGTATGACCGCCTTCGTCAATACGTCGGAGAAGGCCGGAGAGGATTTTTATGCCGTGCCGCTGGCAGCGCTTGCCCGCGGGGACAAGGACAAGAGCATCGTCTGGACCGTCAATCCGATTGATGAAACGGTCCACGCCCGCGCGGTTACGGTCAGCGAGTTTTCCGGCGACGGCGTCAGGGTTTCCGACGGTCTGAAGACCGGCGATCTGGTGATCTCGGCCGGAACCCAGTTCATGACCGAAAACCTCAAGGTCAAGCTGCCGGACGGTGTCGCGAAACACACCGCCCTGGCGGCCGGGGACACTGCGCCCTCCAGCCTTACCCGCTGATCTTTAAAGCGAGTTGCGTATGTCCTCGTCCAACGAAAACGGTTCCTTCAACCTGTCCCGCTGGGCGATCGGCCATCCCAGCATCGCGCGGTTCCTGTTCGGGCTGATCATCATCGCCGGCGCGCTGGGCCTGATGCGCATGGGCCAGAAGGAGGATCCCGATTTCACCTTCCGCGTGATGGTGATTCAGGCCGCCTGGCCGGGCGCATCGATCACCGACATGCAGGACCAGGTCGTCAACAAGATCGAGCGCAAGCTGCAGGAAACGCCGCATCTCGATTTCGTGCGGTCCTATACCCGCGCGGGCAGCGCCATCATTACCCTGCAGGTGAAGGGGGATACGACGTCTGAAGAAGTGGCGGACGCCTTCTACCAGGTGCGCAAGAAGGTCGGCGATATCGCCAGCGAACTTCCGGACGGCCTCTACGGTCCCTATTTCAACGATGAATTCGGCGACACCTTCATCACCCTGCATTCGCTGTCCGGTGACGGTTACAGCTATCCGGAACTGAAGACCTTCGCCATTCAGGCGCGCGACATGCTGCTGTCGACGCCGGGGGTGGAAAAGGCGGTCATCATCGGCGACCAGCCGCAGAAGATCTATATCGACGTGTCCTCGCACGCCCTGTCGGAACGCGGCCTGACCTACACCGATCTGCGCGATGCCCTGGCCGGGCAGAACGCGGTCGATCCGGCCGGCAGCATCGATGCCGGCGGCCGGTCCGTGCGGATTTCCGTCGGCGGCGGGATCCGTTCCGTTGAAGACATCCGCGAGCTGCGCCTGAAGGCCGGCGGACAGGTCACGCGGCTCGGGGACATCGCCAGCGTCACGGCGGGCCTGGAAGATCCCTATCAGCGCAAGTACCGGTTCAACGGCCACGACAGCGTCCAGATCGGCGTCGTCATGGCCAAGGGCTTCAACGTGACCGAGGTCGGGACGGCGGTCGAAGACACCTACCGGCGGTTCGAGACGGGGCTGCCCCACGGGGTGCATGTCGACCAGATCTCCGACCAGCCGGAAGTGGTGCGCGAGGCGATCGGCGAGTTCATGCGTGCGCTGGGCGAGGCGCTCGCGATCGTGCTGGTCGTGTCGTTTCTGTCCATCGGCTGGCGCTCCGGCCTGGTGATCGCTATCGCCATTCCGCTGGTGCTCGCAGCCACCTTTGCCCTGATGTACGAACTCGGCATCGACCTGCAGCGGATCTCGCTCGGGGCGCTGATCATCGCACTCGGCCTTCTGGTCGACGATGCCATGATCGTCGTCGAACTCATGGAGCGGAAGCTGGAGGAGGGGCTGGTCAAACTGGACGCGGCCGGGTTCGCCTATACTTCCACCGCCTTTCCGATGCTGACGGGAACGCTGATCACCACGGCCGGTTTCATTCCCGTCGGTTTTGCCGAATCGACCGCCGGTGAATATGTGCGCACGCTCTTCTACGTGGTCGGGATCGCGCTGGTGGTGTCCTGGTTCGTGGCCGTCTATTTCACGCCGTGGCTTGGGCATATGATCCTGAAGGAACGCCAGCACGCGGGAAGCCACAAGGATGTCTTCGACACCGGCTTTTACCGCCGGCTCCGTGCCTCGGTCGCCTGGGTGGTGCGTCACCGGATACTCGTGCTGATCCTGACCTTTGCCACCTTCGGCACCAGCCTGTGGGCGTTCCAGTTCATTCCGCAGAACTTCTTCCCGCAGTCCTCGCGGCCAGAAATCCTGGTCGATATGTGGCTGCCGGAGGGCACCAGCATCCGCCAGGTGGAAACCCGGGCCAAGGCGCTGGAATCCCGCATCATGGACGATCCGGACAAGCGGTTCGTCGCGACCTATATCGGCGAGGGTGCGCCGCGGTTCTTCCTGCCGCTCGACCAGCAGCTTCGCAATCCCAATTTCGCCCAGCTTCTGGTGATGGCCAATGACGAACCGTCCCGCGAACGGCTGATCGTCAAGTTGCGCGAGATGCTGGCGGCCGACTTCCCCGATGTACGGTTCAAGGTTGACCGGCTGTTTCTCGGCCCGCCGACAGGCTGGCCGGTGCAGATGCGCGTCATGGGCCCCGACCGGGCGGAAGTCCGGCGCATTGCCAACGAGGTCAAGGCCGCCTACCGCGAAAACCCGATCCTGGGCGCAATCCATGACGACTGGCTTGAGCCGGTTCCGGCGATGAAACTGGTGGTCGACCAGGACCGGGCCCGGGCGCTCGGCGTGAGTTCGCAGCGGCTGCGGCAGATGCTCCAGGCGACCATGAGCGGTGCGCCGCTGTCCGACATGCGCGCCGGCGAGGAGACCATCTCCATCGTCGCGCGGGAACCAGAGCAGAACCGCCATCTCCTCGACGCGGTGAACTCGATCGATATTCCCACAGACCTCGGCACCTATGTTCCCCTGTCCCAGATCGCACGGGTCGTGCCTGTCCTCGAACAGGGGATCGAGTGGCGCCGTGACCGCCTGCCGACGATCACGGTGCGGGCGACCGTGCCGGACGGCGTGCAGTCGAACGAGGTGGTGAAGACGCTCTATGACGAGCTGAAGCCGCTGCGCGACAGCCTCGCCCCCGGCTACAAGATCCAGATCCAGGGCGGGGCCGAGGACAGCGCCGAGAGCCAGGCGTCGATCGCAGCCAAGGCGCCGGTCATGCTGCTTGTGATCGTCGTGTTGCTGATGGTCCAGCTGCAGCATTTCGGCAAGGCCATGCTGGTGCTCGCCACGGGACCGCTGGGCATCATTGGGGCCGCGGCGGCCCTGCTGATCAGCGGCGCACCCTTCGGCTTCGTGGCCATTCTGGGCGTCATTGCACTGCTCGGGATCATCATCCGGAATTCGATCATCCTGGTCGACCAGATCGATCAGGATATCGCTGCGGGCATGCCGCGGCCGGAAGCCATCGTCGGTGCCGCCGTGCGCCGGTTCCGGCCGATCATGCTGACGGCGCTGGTCGCCGTTCTGGCGCTGATCCCGATCTCCCGCGGCGTGTTCTGGGGACCGCTTGCCTACGCCATGATGGGCGGCATCCTGGTGGCGACCGTTCTCACGATCTTCGTGCTGCCGGCGGCCTATGCGCTGTTCTTCGGCCGCGAGCCGAAGGCGAAACAAAAGGCAATTGGTCACGCCAAGGAAGGAACCGTCGCCGGGCAGGACGAGCTTGCCCCGCCCGTAACGGTATCCTGAGAGCCGGTATCAGTAGCTGTCGGAAACGGCGACCCTGACGTCGAGAACGGCCTGACGTCTTTCCCTGCGGATCGCGGTGATCGCCGCTTCCAGGGCGGCGCGCAGGTCCGAACCGCGGGTCATCCGGGCGGTGAAGGCGCGGCTGGCGGCGGCGACCTGCAGGTAATCGGGCGCGGGTTCCAGCGACGTCAGCGGCATGGTGTTCGCCTTGGCAGCGGCCCCGTCCTTATAGGCGTTGACGACCGAGCGGCGGACCGCGTTCCACATGCCGTTGTTCTTGATGATCACCAGAACCGGCAGGTTCAGGGCCTCGGAAATCTGGTGGCAGGCGACCGGGTTGGAAAAGATGTAGGAGCCGTCGCCCATGCAGGCGACGCAAAGCCGGTCCCGGTCTGCCAGTTGCGCGCCGAGCGCCGCCGGAAAGGCCCAGCCGAGACCGCCGGCATGGACGTTCATGAACATCCGGTTGGGACCCTTCAGCTCCATGGCGCCGGCGACAACGCCAAGCTCGCAAAAGACGGCGGCATCGTCGCCCATCACGTCTGAAAGCGTGCGGCTCAAAAACTCCGCTCCGATGGGATCATCCGCTCCCTTCGCAATCAGCTCGGACATCTTCTCCCGCCGCGGCGCGATTTCCGCAGCAAGGCGGGTCTTGCGCCTTTGGACGCGGTCTTCATCCGTTTTCAGGGCGGCGGACAGGGCCTCGATGGCGCGCACCGGATCGGAGCCGATGGCCAGGTCCGTCTTGTAGTTGCGCACCGGCATGCGGGCGAAATGCGGGTCGGACCCGATATGGACGATCCTGACCTCCTCGGAGGGGGCATGGAACCGTTCGATCCAGGGAATATCGGTATCGAGCACGACGATCAGATCGGCGCCTGCAATGGCGGCTGCCGGGTCGTAGCCGAGAAACATCGGGTGATCGCTTGGCATGACGTTGCGCACAACGAAGGGCTCGGCAACGCCGATGCCGTGGGTCTCCGCAAGACCGGCCAATGCGGTCGACAGGCGGCCTTCGGTGTCACCGCGCTGGCACAGGATGACCGGCTGTTCCGCTTCTCCGAGCCAGGCCGCCAGCTGGCCGATTGCGTCCGGGTCCGGGCTTGCCGGCGTGGCGGCGGGTCTTTGGCGGGCCGGTTGTTTCGCGCTTTCGGGAATGTCCGCGCCGAGCGGTTCGCGCGGCAGGCTGATATAGGCCGGTCCCTCCGGGGCGCTGGTTGCCAGCGACAGCGCGCGGCTTACCAGGGCGTCACCCTGTTCGGGATAGCGCATTTCGTAGTTGAACTTGGTGACGTCGCGGATCAGGGAGGCCTGATCGTATTGTTCCTGGCCGTACTGGATCGGGGTCGCCCGGCTGCCCATGCGGCCGGTTTCGGTGATCGGGGTGCGTCCGGACATGACCAGGACCGGGATGTTGTCGCTCGCGGCGTTGATCACGCCCATGGCCGCATTGGCGAGCCCGACGTTGACATGAACCATGACCGCCTGGGCCTTGCCGGTCACCAGATAGTAGCCGTGGGCCATGGCGACCGACGCGGTTTCGTGGGGAACCGTCACTGGCTCGGGGATTTCGTCGGCTGGCAATGCGGCAAGCGCTTCGATGATCGGCGGAAAATCGGTTCCCGCATTTGCAAACAGGTAATCCACCCCGGCCCGCTTCAGGCCGAGCAGCACCGATTCGGCGCCGTTTTTCGGTTCGCGCGGATGCTTTGACGTCATTCGTTCCCTCCGGTGTCCGTCGATCTCCGTCGCCGAACTGCGACAAAATGGACTTGTCAAAGCTGCGAATGCAAGTAATAAATGAGCGGAAATCTCAATTATTGGGATTTTTGTCGCCTTTTGGAGAGAGGTGACGATCAAAGGGAGGAACCACATGACAAGATTTTTCAAGGCAGCGGCCTTTGCCGCGGCAACTGTCGCCATGGTCGCGGCAGGGTCTGCCCAGGCACAGAATGTCGGGATCGCCACGTCGAACCCCGGCTCGCTGTTCCACAACATCGGGACGGCGGTGGCCAATGCGGCCAATGAGGCCGGGCTCAATACCACCATTCAGCCGGCAACCAGCCCGAACCAGTTCATCCCGTTCGTGAATTCCGGCGGGATCGAGTTCGGCGTCGCCAATCTGCAGGAAGTGAACTACGCGGTTTCGGGCGAGGCCTGGTGGAACGGGGTGAAGAACCCGAACATCCGTGTGGTCGGCATGCTGATGCCGTTGAAAGAAGCGATCTTCGTGCGTGCCGACAGCGACATCAAGACGCTTGCAGACCTCAAGGGCAAGCGGATGACGGACGGCTATACCGCCCAGAACACCATCCTGCCCCAGCTCGACGCGGTCTATGCCACCGCCGACATGACCCGGGCCGACATGACCCCGGTCAACGTGACTTCTGTGGTCGCAGGCGCCCAGGCGTTCATGGCCAATGACGCTGACGGCTTCATCTTTGCCCACGGTGCCGGCAAGGTCCGTGAGGCGGACGCTTCGGTCGGCGGTCTGCGCGCCCTGCCGGTTGCCGATGACAGCGATGAAGCCCTGGCCAAGGCCCGCAAGCACTGGCCGACGGCCTTTTTCGTCAAGATGAAAGCGGGCTCGTCGCCCGGCGTTCTCGAAGACGCGACCTATATCGCCTTCCCGCAGGTGATTTTCACTCATGCCGGTGTGCCGGACGATGTCGTCTATCAGATGGCAAAGGCCATGTATGAGGGCAAGGACGTGATGGCCAAGACCTTCAAGCCTTTCAACGCGTTCAACCCGAAGGACATGAAGGGCGATCCCGGCGTTGCCGAATTCCATCCGGGCGCTTTGAAATTCTTCAAAGAAGTCGGTCTGGACTGAGGACGCACCGTGCAAGACGAAACGGAAGAGAGGGGCCCGATGGGCCTCTCTCCAGCAATCCGGCGCCCGATCGCTGATGTGCTGGCTGCCCTCTTGACCCTGATGGCGATCTGCTGGGCCCTGTCCGTGCCCCGCTATCTGGGCCTCGGCTTTTATCCGCAGCAGTTCTTTGCCGCGATACTCGCCCTGGTCCTGCCGATCGCCTTCCTGGAGCTGCCGGCACGCCGGTTTTCGCACCGTACCGTCGTGCCTTGGTACGACGTTGCCCTGGCCCTGATCGCCTTTGCTTCCGTTTCCTGGATCGCCGTCGGCTATCCGCAATTCGTGCTCCAGATCTTCGCGAAGCCCGCCGAAGTCTGGATCCCGGGCATCATCATCACCCTGTTGACGCTCGAATGTCTCAGGCGCGCGACCGGCTGGACGCTGGTTCTGATCATATGCGCCTTTCTTCTCTACGCGCTTTTCGGCGACCTGCTGCCGGGCCGCCTTCAGGGCCGGGCGCAGAACTGGCAGTTGCTTGCCGGCTACATGGCGCTTGATTCCAACGGCATTCTCGGCCTGCCCATATCGGTGGCCGGGACCGTCGTCGTCGCCTTCATCCTGTTCGGCACCCTGCTGGGTATTACCGGAGGGTCGAATTTCTTCACAGACGCCGCCATGCTCGGCATGGGGCGGTTCCGCGGCGGGTCGATGAAAATCGCCGTGCTGGCGTCCGGCCTGTTCGGATCGATTTCCGGATCCGCCGTCGCCAATGTGGTCGGCACCGGGGTCGTGACGATCCCCATGATCAAGCGGGACGGCTATCCCGGCCACAAGGCCGCGGCCATCGAGGCGGTCGCCTCGACCGGCGGTCAGCTCATGCCGCCGGTGATGGGGGCCTCCGCCTTTCTCATGGCCGAGTTCCTGGCCATTCCCTATTCCGATATCGTCGCGGCCGCGCTGGTCCCGGCAATCCTCTATTATGTCGCCCTGTTCATCCAGGCCGACCTGGATGCGGCGCGCATGGGTATCCGTCCGGTGCCGAAGTCTGAGATCCCGGCCAGGCGGACGGTCGCGCGCGGTCTGCATTTCATTCTCGCCTTTGCCGTCCTGATCTGGCTGTTGTTCTGGAAGGGCTATCAGCCGGAGCGCGCGGCGCTCTGGTCGGCTGTGGTCCTGATCGCAACCTCGTTTGCCATCGGCTACCGGGGCAGCCGGCCGGCGCTGCGCGCCATCTTCGGCAGCCTGTCCCGATGCGGCCATTCCGTGGTCGAGATCATCCTGATTTCGGCGGCGTCCGGTCTCGTGATCGGCGTCTTGAACGTGACCGGCCTGTCGTTCAATCTGACCTATCTTCTGGTTCAGATCGGCGGCAACAACGCCTTTATCCTGCTGACCCTTTCGGCCATCGTCTGCATCATTCTGGGCATGGGCCTGCCGACCCTCGGCGTCTATGTGCTGCTGGCGGCCCTCGTCGCGCCGGCCCTGATCAAGGTGGGCATCGACCCGATCGCGGCCCATCTCTACGTGCTTTATTTCGGCATGATGTCGATGATCACGCCACCGATCGCCATTGCAGCCTTTGCCGCCGCATCGCTTGCGAAAGCTCCGGCGATGGCGACCGGATGGGCGGCGATGAAGTTCGGCTGGGTCGCCTATATCATTCCGCTCTTGTTCGTGTTCTCACCGACCCTTCTGCTGCATGGGGCCCCCTGGGAAATCGCGCTGGCGGTCACGACCGCCGTCGTCGGGGTCTGGCTGGTTTCCATCGGACTTGCCGGTTACTTTGCCGGTCTTCTGACCCCAGGGGTCCGGGTCCTGTTCGGCCTTGCCGGATTGCTTGCCCTCATACCTTCGGGGGCGTTTCCCCAGGCCGTCGTCACGGATGTGATCGGCGTCGCCTGCGGTTTTGCGCTGATGGTGTGGCGGCTGATGAGCCGGAAGCCCGCGACAGCAAAGGACACGGTCGAGTCATGAGCGTATCTTCCGGAAGCGGCGAGCGGTTGTTCGCGATCCTGGACCTGTTCACCGAGGACAGGCTCGAGTGGACGCCACAGGAAATCATGACGGAACTCGGTTACACGCGCCCGACCCTCTACCGCTATCTGCGCACGCTGAAGGACGCCGGTTTCCTCACCTCCCTGCCGGGGCGGGGCTTTACGCTCGGGCCGCGCGTGGTGGAGCTGGACTTTCTGGTCCGCCGCTCCGATCCGGTCGTGGAGATCGGGCGCGATCAGGTCGAGGCGCTGGCAAGCCGCTATCCCTGTTCGTCGCTGCTGGTGCGCTATTACGGCAAGAAGCTTCTGTGCGTGCATTCGGCCTGCTCGATCCCCGACCCCAGATCCAGCTATCCGCGTGGTCGGCCGATGCCCCTGGCGCGCGGTGCGATCTCGCGCGCCATCCTGGCCAACCTGCCGCGCCGCCAGCAGAAGCCGATCATCACGGGCGCGCTGGAGGATTTCGCCGAAATCGGGATCGGCTCCAGCGTCGAGGACGTCCTCGATTCGCTCAGGGCCATCCGGCGCCGCGGCTATTCCATTGCCCATGGCGAAGTCACGCCCGGCGTCGTCGGCATTGCCGCGCCGGTGTTCGATTCCGGCCGCCTGCCCATTGCAGCGCTTTGCGTCACAATCGAGGAAACCGCTTTGAAGGCGCAGGGTCTGAGCGAGGCGGAAGTCGCCGAGAACGTGCGGGAAGCAGCCGTGGAAATCAGTTTCGAACTTGCCGAACTGCAGCACGATCCAACCGAATTCAATGATCGGATTCCGGCCGACGACCGGAAAAACAGCTTGATTGCTCAGGGAGAAAACACGTGAGAAAACTCGATATCTTCAATCATATCTGGCCGAAACCCTTCTTCGATGCCCTGATCGATCACATCGGTGAAATGACCGACATCACCCGCCGCTCCGGCGACGTGCCGATGATGACCGACCTGGACCGGCGGTTCGAGGTCATGGACATGTTCGGGCCCGACTACCAGCAGGTACTGTCGCTGGCGTCGCCGCCGCTGGAAAAGCTCTGCAATCCGGACAAGGCGCTCGAACTCAGCCGGATCGGTTCCGATTCCCTGGCAGACCTCTGTCAGAAGTATCCCGAGCGCTTTCCCGCCTTCATCGGTACCGCGCCGATGAGCAATCCGGACGCTGTCGTCGAAGAAAGCCGGCGTGCCATCGAGGATCTCGGCGCCTCGGGGATGCAGATCTTCACCAACGTGTCGGGCAAGCCGCTCGACCTGCCCGAATTCGATCCGTTCTTCGACTACATGGCAAAGTCCGGCAAGCCGGTGTGGCTGCATCCGGCCCGCGGCGCGAATTTCACCGATTACCTCACGGAAAAGGAATCCGAATACGAGATCTGGTGGACCTTCGGCTGGCCCTATGAAACCTCCGCCGCCATGGCGCGCCTGGTCTTCTCCGGTGTCTTCGACCGGCATCCGGGCCTGAACGTCATCACCCACCACGCGGGCGGCATGGTGCCCTATTTCGAAGGCCGGGTCGGCCCGGGATGGGACCAGATGGGCGCACGCACGTCGAACAAGGACCTGGCGGCCGT
This sequence comes from Roseibium aggregatum, assembly GCF_014692675.1. Taxonomy (GTDB): domain Bacteria; phylum Pseudomonadota; class Alphaproteobacteria; order Rhizobiales; family Stappiaceae; genus Roseibium; species Roseibium aggregatum_C. Next base: position 22,501 of record NZ_JABFCZ010000022.1, read on the forward strand.
GCGCAAGGCGCTGAAGCGCCCGCATCTGGAGTATTTCAAGGACTTCTACGCCGATACGGCGACCTTCGGATCGCGCAAGGCGATCGAGCATGCCATCGAGTTCTTCGGCGAGGACCATGTGGTCTTTGCCTCCGATGCGCCGTTCGATCCGGAAGCCGGGCCGATGTATATCCGCGAGACGATCAGGATCCTTGAGGAGCTGGACGTCTCGGAGGCAACCCGGGCCAAGCTCTTCCACGGCAACACCGAACGTCTGCTCGGCCTGAAGGGGTAACCATGCCGGACGGTTTTACCCACGATGTGATCATCATCGGCGGCGGCCCCGTCGGGGTCGGGCTTTCAATCGAGCTCGGCCTCAGGGGCATCACCTCCGCCGTGGTGGAAAAATACGAGACCATTCAGCCGATCCCGAAGGGGCAGAACCTCACCCAGCGCACGATGGAGCATTTCCACTTCTGGGGCTGCGAGGAAGAATTGCGCAATGCCCGCACCGTGCCGCGCGGCGCCGGCATCGGCGGGTTGACCAACTACGGAACGCTTCTCAGCGACTACAGCTACGACTGGCTGAACCGGGCCGCGGTCAAGGATTACTACTACAGCGCCAACGAGCGCCTGCCGCAATATGCGATGGAAGCAGTGCTGCGGACCCGCGCGGCGGAAATCGATGCGATCGATCTTCTCTACGGCTTTGACGGCACGGGTATCGCGCAGGACGCGGAGGGCGTCACGGTCACTATGACCGAGCACGGCGGCACCGGACAACGCACCTTGCACGGACGGTATGCGGTCGGATGCGACGGCAGCCATTCCTTTACCCGGCAGGCGGCGGGCATCACCCAGACCCTTGCCGATCACGACCGAAAAATGGTGCTCCTGGTCTTCACCTCCACCGAGCTGCACGACCTTCTGGAACGGTATCCGGGCAAGGCCTTCTTCAACGTGCTCCATCCGGATTATGACGGCTACTGGCTGTTCTTCGGCCGGGTCGACCTCGGCACGTCCTGGTTCTTCCACGCGCCGGTCCCGGCGGATGCCACGGAAGACAATTTCGACTTCAAGGGGTTCGTCCAAAAGGCGGTGGGCCAGGAGATCGAGCTTGATCTCGATTATATCGGTTTCTGGGACCTGCGCTTCGCGCTGGCCGATACCTACCGGAAAGGCCGGGTGCTGATTGCCGGCGACGCCGCGCACAGCCATCCGCCCTATGGCGGTTACGGGGTGAACTCCGGACTTGAGGATGCCCGCAACCTCGGCTGGAAACTGGCAGCAACCCTGAAGGGCTGGGCCGGGCCCGGCCTGCTGGACAGCTACGACGCCGAACGGCGGCCGGTGTTTGCCTCGACGGCGTCCGATTTCATCGGCAATTACATCGAGCAGGACCGTGAATTCCTCAATCGCTACAATCCGGACAAGGATCTCGATGAATTCCGGACCGCCTGGAGCAAACGCAGCGAGGACACGGCGGACGTGAATTCCTTCGAGCCGAATTACGAAGGCTCGCCCATTGTCACCGGCAGTCCCGCCGGTGCCGCGCCAAGCGCCAAGGGCACCCACGGGTTCAAGGCGCGCCCCGGTCATCACCTCGCCCCGAAGGCCCTGCCGGACGGACGCAATATCTTCGAGGTTCTCGGCGAGGGGTTCACGCTGGTCTCGTTGAACGGGACGACCCCTCTGTCGGGTGCGTTCGAACAATCCGCCCGCTCACGAGACGTGCCGCTGAAGATCGTGGAAACGGATGCGCCGGACCTGATCGAAGCCTACGGCAGTGCGCTGATCCTGATCCGGCCGGATCAGTTCGTCGCCTGGGTAGGCAATGACGGCAGTCCGGACAGCATTCTCGCCAGGGCCATCGGGGCGAACTGACAGGCCGGAAGGCGTTAGTCGTCTTCCGGCGCCTTGTCCGCCCGTGAAAGAGACGCCGCGGTTTCGCCTGTCATGTCGGCCCTGATCAGGGCCGTCAGCAGGTCCGGGAAGGTCTCGGGTTCGACCAGGGCGGATAGGTAGGTGATATCTTCCGGCAGGCCGAGGGAACGGGCGGCCGCGTAGGTGCGATCGTCGGCGAAGGGATAAAGTTCCTTCCAGGCGACCTGGACCTCGCGGCAGAAGATATCCGCGCCGACATCGCCGATCCCCTTGAACTCCTTCAGGAGCTTGCGTTCCGTCAGCGGGTCCCGGTGGGCCGTTTCACGCAGGCCCCGCAGGTCGCCGCCGTAGTCTTCCAGGATCTTCTCGGCCAGGTCGCCGAGCAATGTGGAGGTCTTTTCGTCGAACCGCGCATAGCCGGCTGCGTTCAAGACGCTTGTCCGGTCCCGCCATTTGCTGAGGGCGAGCTTGGACGGCGTCGTCCAGCCCTTGTCCGACAGCGCCCGTGCCGCACGCATGGCAAGGCGTGAGGAAATGGGGGCGCTCATGAGCAGGCTGGCGCACAGCCAGCGGAACAGATCCGAGGGAACGTTGCCGGCCAGATCCAGTCCCAGTTCGCTGGAATAGGTTTCCCCGTATCGGCGCAACAAAGCCGATATCAGGCTGTCCTGCGGCATGTTTCGGTCCTCTGCTAACCGTTAATCTGTCACTGCAGCCTAGCGCTTTTTCCGGATTGCCTCGAACCCGGCGACCACTTCAAGCAGTTCGTGCGTAATCGTTTCCTGCCGTTTTTTCCGGTATTCGGCAAGCAGGTTTTCCCGGCGTTCGTCGATGTTGCGTTCGGCATTCTGCATGGCGGCAAGCCGGGACGCGTGCTCGCTTGCCAGGGATTCCGCAAGGGCGGCGTAAAGGACGAGGGTCAGGTGTTGCCGGATCAGCCAGGAAAACAGTTCGCCTTCGTCCATCCGGTACATGGGAAGCCGGTTCGACGGCCAGGGGGCGGCCGCGAGCCGGTCCAGATAGTCTTGCGAGATCGGAAGCAGCTCCCTGTGCGTCGCCTCTGCAAGCGCGTGGTCGGTCTTGCGGTTATAGACCAGCGCGACCGGCCCGACGCCTTCCTCGCGGACCCACCGGTCAATTTCAACAACGATCGCCTGAACGGAATCAATCAGGCCGTCGACCGATCCCGGCAGGGTGAACAGCCGGTCCGCGGGCAGCTCCAGGGCCTCAAGACGGGCAGCGGCGCGGACGCCGACGACGCAGATGAAGGGCGGTCTCTCGTCAGGCGTTTTTGCTTCCGCTTCCAGCCGTTCTGATGCGAATTCCGCAATCCGGTCGTTGAAGCGGCCGCACAGGCCCCTGTCGGAGCCGACGACGATAAGGGCGCGGCGGTGTCCGGTCTTCCGGTCCGGGCCGGTCAGGTCCAGCGGTTCCGCCTTGTTCCTGCGGTTGTGCAGGACCACCTGCAGCCCCAGGGTAATGGCGCGCTCGTAATCGGCGATCGCGGTGACGGCGTGTTCGTATTGGCGGATGTTGACGGAAGACAACGCCTTCATCGTGCGGACGATGGACTGGATTTCCTCGGTGGTGTGCAGGCGTTCCGACAGCGCCTCAAGGGTTTCCATGGTTACCGATCTCCGCCGGCGTCGGGCAGCAGGACCTGCAATGCCTGTTTCATCGTTTCGATCAGGCCGTCGCGGTCGTCGTGGCGAAGTTCCTCGCCGACTTCAATGCGGGTACAGATCTCGGGGCAATGTCGGCTTGCTGCCTCGCAGACGCGTTTTTCCGCCTCCGCGATCCGGTCCGGCGGGATCGTGTCGAACAGGCCGCTGGTTGCGGCCAGCAGCGCGACGATCTGATCGACGACGGACAGATGCACGTGTTCGTTCTGCTTGAGGATTTCGCGCACCCTTAAGCCCCGGTCGATTTTCATCCGGGTTTCCGGGTCGATCTGGGTGCCGAAGCGCGCGAAACTCTCCAGTTCCTCGAACTGGGCATAGAACAGGCGCAGGTCTCCTGCGACCGAGCGATAGGCGGGAAGCTGGGTCTTGCCGCCGACGCGGCTGACGGAATCGCCGATGTCGATGGCCGGAAGCTGACCTTTTTCGAACAGGCCCGGCGACAGGTAGATCTGTCCGTCGGTGATCGAGATCAGGTTTGTCGGCACGTAAGCCGAGATGTTCTGCGCCTGGGTTTCGATGATGGGCAGCGCAGTGACGGAGCCGCCGCCGAATTCGTCCCTGCGGCGGGCGGAGCGTTCCAGGAGCCTGGAATGGATATAGAAGATGTCGCCCGGGTAGGCCTCACGTCCCGGAGGGCGCCGCAGGAGCAGCGACAGTTCCCGGTAGGCGCGGGCGTGGCGGGTCAGATCGTCGTAGACGACCAGCACATCCCGGCCTTTTTCCATGAAATGCTCGGCCATGGACGTTGCCACATAGGGCGCGACAAACTGGAGCCCGGGCGCCTCATCCGCACTGGCGACGACAACGATGGTCCGCTCCAGCGCCTTGCCTTCCCGGAGGGCCTGGATCACCCGGGCGACCGCGGAGGCCCGCTGTCCGATGGCGCAGTAGATCGAAACGACACCGCTGTCGTGCTGGTTCAGGATGGTGTCGACCGCGATCGCGGTCTTGCCCGTCTGCCGGTCTCCCAGGATCAGTTCCCGCTGACCACGCCCGATCGGAATGGCCGCGTCGATGGCCTTGATCCCGGTCTGGAGCGGGACGATGACCGGCGCGCGATGCATGATCGGCAGGGCAGGACGCTCGATCGGCAGCCGGGCTTCCGCCTGGATGACCTTGCCGCCGTCCAGCGGCTGCCCCAGCGGATCGACCACCCGGCCGAGCAGGCCATCTCCAACCGGCACATCCACGACCCTGCGGGTGCGCATCACCGTGTCGCCGGGGCGGATGTGGTCCGTCGGGCCAAGCACGATCACGCCGGTCCGTTCCTCGCCGAGACTGGAGGCGATGCCCATTTCGCCGTGGGGAAAGGAGACCAGTTCATCGGCATAAAGGTCGGTGAAGCCGGCGATTTCGGCGATGCCGTTGCCCACGCTGAGGACGCGTGCGATATCCGCGACTTCCAGTCTGGCCTCGGTCTTGTCCAGAACCTCGTCCATCTGGTCGAACAACTTGTCGGTCAGATTTTCAGGCGTGTGCTCAGGCATGTCATCTCGCTTCAGGTCGTGGCCGTCAGGTCGCTTCGGCCTGCTGCGTCAAGGGTGTCGCGGACGAGGTCGTCAAGCTTGTCCAGGTAGCTGCCGGCCGACCACTCGACGATTTCCTCGCCCAGGGTCAGGCGGATCCCGAGCACCACGTCTTCATCGGTCCGGTAGTCGGGTTCGATGTCGGCACCCAGGTTGTCATGGATTGCGCGGGTGATGCGGCTGCGGGCAGCCGACGGCAGGTCGATGCCGCTTTCCACCACCGCCGTGCTGCCGGGTCTGGCCGCCGCATCGCTGAGACGGGTCTTGTTTTCCGCATCCAGCGCTTCCAGACGCCGGGCGAATTCATTGGCAACCTGGGCGGCCAGATCCGTGTCGGCGAAGTCGGACAAGGTGCGCCGGACGACCTTGACCACCTGATCGGCCATGCGTTTGCGCAGCTGGCGAACCAGTTCGGCCTTTTCTTCCTCCAGCTGTTCCTGCCAGTTGCTGCGCTTTTCGTCGAATTCCTTGCGGACGTCCTGTTCCAGCCGGTCCTTCAGCGCTTCCGCCTCGCGGCGGGCGTCGGCCAGCACTTTTTCAGCGCGCGCATCGAGTTCCTGCTGCCGTTCTCGCAGGGTTCGGGCTTCCTGTTCCGCTTCTTGCCTGTGCTTGCGTGCATCGGCGAGGCGTTCTTCGATCCGGGCTTCGCGTTTCGCCATGGCACGCGTGATCGGCGTGTACAGGAAACGCTGCAGCAGCCAGATCAAGACCAGGAAATTCGCTATCTGTGCGGCGATCGTCAGCCAGTCGAGCTGCAAGGGGTTATCCTCCGGCGACAGTCGTGGCTTGCGTGACGTAAGGATTGGCGAACAGCAGGATCATGGACACGACGAAGCAGTAGATGGCCGTCGATTCAATCATGGCCAGGCTGACGAAAAGCGTCCGGGTGATCGTGCTGGAGGCGTCCGGCTGCTGGGCGATGGCGAGCAGCGCCTGGGAGGCCGCCCGTCCCTCGGCGAGTGCCGGCCCGATGGCGCCGAACATGGTCGTCATGCCGGCCGTGAAAATGGACACGATTTCGATCCATCCGATTTGTTCCATGGTCATTCTCCCGGATTCTGGATTTCGTCTGAGGGGCCGGCGGCTTCCGCTTCTTTCGATCCGTGCCGATGGGTCTTCGAGGCGGAGGCGATATAAACCATCGCCAGAACCGCGAAGATGTAGGCCTGGACCAGGCCGGTGAGCAGGCCGAGAAGCTGCATGATGATGGGAAAGAAGAAGGGGGCGATACTGATCAGGATGCCGACGATGATCGAGCCGCTCATGATGTTGCCGTAGAGACGGACGGCAAGAGCCAGCGTGCGCGACAGCTCGCCGATGATGTTGAACGGCAGCATCATAAAGGTCGGTTCGGCGTAGCTGCGCAGATACGCCAGCAGCCCCCGTTTCGTGATGGAGAACAGGGGGACCGCGATCAGGACGCAGATGGCAAGGGCCGCCGTTGTCGACAGGGATCCTGTCGGCGGTTCGTACCAGGGCAGAACGGTGAGGATGTTCGAGGTCGCGATGAACAGGAACAGGGTTCCGATGAACGGGAGATACCGCAAGGGGTCTCCGGCGCCGATGTCGGCGATCTGATCGCGAATGCCGCTGACGATCACCTCCAGCAGCACCTGCCAGCGGGACACGGTTTCCCCTTCGGACAGGCGCGCCGTGATCGACCAGGACCCGAGCACCAGGATGGCCATGACAAACCATGTGAACACGATCGTCGCGTTCAGCCTGAGGCCGTGCCATTCGTAAATGATCCACTGGTCCGGACTGATTTCCATTACCGGGAGCCTTCAAGGTTCTTTTGCTTGGCGATGCGCGTTGCCGAAAACCGGACGATCACGAAACCCGCAACCGCGGCGGCCAGTTCGTAAAGTCCGAACTTGCCGAGGACGAACCACGCCATCGCTCCGCCGACAAGCGCGAGCCGTCCGAGGGTGCTGGCGGCAAAGATCCACCCCGGCCCGCCGCCGGTGAAGTTTCGGACAGAAAACCACAACATCACGAAATAGGCGGCGCCCAGGGCCGCGCCGACGGAAAATGCGATGACAAGATGCAAGGGGGACATGTCAGACATGGCCCTCCGTCCGCGTGCTCACGCCATCATTCGGTGACTTAGTCTTCATCATCGTCATCACTCTGACTTTCCCGCTGCACCCAGTACCAGGCATTCATGCAGCCGATGGTGACACCGGCCAGAAGCATGGCGAGCGTCCAGGAAAACTTTGGATTGGAAATCATCCGGTCGTCCATCCACATGCCCAGGGCGGTGCCGAGCACAGTCGGTATGGCGACCGCCCAGCCCACCAGGCCGAACATGCCAAGGCCATAGAGTTCGCTCTTTTCCTCGCGCGAGCGGGCTTGCCTTTTGCGCTTCGCCTTGCGGGCGATCTCGTCGGCCTGTTTGCCGGCGCTTTCATCGTAGCTGTGCCTGTCCTTGCGGGTCATGCGGACTGTTCCAGATCAAGGAAGCGGCGGACCATCTGCGCCTCCAGCCGGGCCAACGCCGAGCGGGCCGCCCGTTCATTCTCGTCGAGATCCCGGAAGACCTCCTTCACGCGGTCCTGAAGGCTTTCAAGATCATGTCCGAGGATTGCGTTGCTTGTCGAGACCAGGACCTCTTCGGCACATTTCACCAGGGTGCCGGCGCGGATACCTGCGTAACACTCGGTCCCGTCGATGGTTTCATAGGTCAGGATGCCGGGAACCAGTTGCGAGACGAAGTCGATGTGGTTGGGCAGCATGCCGAACGCGCCGTCGGGTCCTTCGGCCACGATCCGGCTGACTTCCATGTCCATCAGGATTTTCCGGGGCGTGACGATCTTAAGCTGCATCAGTCTTGGTCCCCGTCCCGGCCTGATCGCGTTCCAGATCATCCACGGTGCCGATCATGTAGAAATCGCTTTCCGGGCGGTCGGCGAATTCATCGGCCAGGATGCGTTCGCAGGAGGTGAGCGTGTCCTCCAGGCGGACGAAGGTTCCAGGATTCCCGGTCATCTTTTCGGTCGAGAAGAACGGCTGAGTCAGGAACCGTTCCAGCCGCCGCGCCCGTTTGACCACGGCCCTGTCCTTTTCCGACAGTTCCTCCAGGCCGAGCATGGCGATGATGTCTTTCAGCTCCTCGTATTCGGCCAGCGTGTTGCGGACTGCGCGGGCGACAGTGTAGTGCCGGTCGCTTACGGTGCCCGGCGTCAGCATCTTGGAGAACGAGGTCAGAGGGTCGATGGCTGGATAGATGCCTTCCGAGGCCTTCTTGCGCGACAGCACGATCGAGGCCGAAAGGTGCGAGAAGGTGTGGGTTGCGGCCGGATCGGTGAAGTCGTCGGCGGGGACGTAAACCGCCTGGATCGATGTCATCGTGCCCTTGTCCGTGGAACAGATCCGCTCTTCCAGATCGGCCAGTTCCGTGCCCAGCGTCGGCTGGTAGCCGACCCGCGACGGCATCCGCCCGAGAAGCCCGGAGACTTCGGATCCGGCCTGCACGAAGCGGAAGATGTTGTCGACCAGGACGAGGACGTTGCGGCGCAGGTCGTCGCGGAAAAATTCCGCCATGGTCAGGGCCGCATGGCCGACGCGGAAGCGGATGCCCGGGCTTTCGTGCATCTGTCCGAAGACCATGATGGTGCGATCCAGGACCTTGGCCGCCTCCATCTCGCGGTAGAGTTCTTCCGCCTCGCGGCACCGTTCGCCGATGCCGCAAAACAGGCAGATCCCCTCATATTCGGCGACCGTGTTGTGGATCATCTCGGTAATCAGCACGGTCTTGCCGACCCCGGCGCCGCCGAAAAGACCGGCCTTGCCGCCCTTTTCCAGCGGGCTCAGCAGGTCGATCGCCTTGATGCCGGTCTCGAAGATCTCGCTTTCGACCCTGCGTTTCGCCAGGGGAACCACGCCGCCGTGGATCGACCGCCGGGGCAGGTTGGCGAGCGGTTCCTTGTTGTCGATCGTGTCGCCGAACAGGTTGAGCATGCGGCCGAGAAGGCCTTCGCCCACCGGCACGGTCAGCGGCCGGCCGGTGTCGTGCACCGCAAGGCCGAGACGCAGTTCGGGAGAGGGATTGAGAACAAGACCGCGCGCGGTATCGGCGCTTGGAAGGGTTGCAACCTCTATGTCGATTTCGGGATCGGACAGGGCGACAAGGTGATTGCCGATTTCCGGCAGCGGACCCGGAAAGCGGACATCGGCAACGCCGCCTTCAAGAGCAACGATATGTCCAATATTCCGTCCGTCCGCCATTAAAGGGTCCCTGCCTGTGACTGAATTCCGGAGCGCTGCTCATCAAAGGATAGGTGATTTTCGTTTTCTTTAAAACGTTTAGTGCGGTGCGAGATGAAGTACATTGACCGCGATCAATGGCGGGTCGGCGGGCGCCCGTTATGACAATGTCCAGGGTCATACCGAAGGCTACGTTTCGTGAATCCTTTCCGGAAGGTATTCTGAAAACTGCCAATATGGTCCAACCAGGGCCCATTAACTTTTAAATTGCATATTTACATGGCAGCATGAGGGTGCCAAACCGTGCCATGCCGGTACAGCGGATCGGGGCTGCGACGAATGGCCCTAAGAAATTTCGACTGAAAGGCTGGCTTTGCGATAGCGCAATGATACATTGCTTTTTTGGCATGTAATATTGCCCCATTAGAAAATGCACCACCCGGACGCAGGTGCTTGAGTTATGGGAGAGGTTACTGATGGATTATGACGCGCTGTTCCAGGATCAGCTCGACCAGCTGAAGGAAGAAGGCAACTATCGCCTCTTCGCCGATCTTGAACGCCGTTGCGGCTCCTTCCCGAAAGCGGACAATCACGTCGGCGACGAACAGCGTGAAGTCACCATCTGGTGCTCCAACGACTATCTCGGCATGGGTCAGCACCCGAAGGTGATCGCGGCCATGCACGAGGCGCTGGATCATTGCGGCGCAGGCGCAGGCGGTACGCGGAACATCTCCGGCACCAACCACTACCATGTGAAGCTGGAAAACGAGCTGGCCGACCTGCACGGCAAGGAAGCCGCTCTGCTGTTCACCTCCGGATACGTGTCCAACTGGGCGGCCCTCTCCACGCTCGGCTCGCGTCTCAAGGATTGCGTGATCCTGTCCGATTCCATGAACCATGCGTCCATGATCGAGGGCATCCGCCATTCGCGCGCGGACAAGGTGATCTGGAACCACAACGATGTGGCCGATCTGGAGCGCAAGCTCGCCGCGATCGAGCCGCACCGTCCGAAGATCGTCGCCTTCGAGAGCGTCTATTCCATGGACGGCGATATCGCGCCGATCGAAGCCATCTGCGACGTCGCCGACAAATACGGCGCCATGACCTATCTCGACGAGGTGCATGCGGTCGGTCTTTACGGCCCGCGCGGCGGCGGCATTTCCGAACGTGACGGCGTTGCCGACCGGGTGACCCTGATCGAAGGTACGCTCGGCAAGGCCTTCGGTGTGGTCGGCGGTTACATCACCGGTTCGGCTGCCCTGGTTGATTTCGTGCGCAGCTTCGCCAGCGGCTTTATCTTTACGACGGCCCTGCCGCCGGCGGTTGCCGCGGGTGCCACGGCCTCGATCCGTCACCTGAAGGAAAGCGAATTCGAACGGGCACGGCATCGTTCGGCGGTCGCCAAGCTGCGGGCGCGTCTCGATGCAGCCGGCATTCCGCACCTGGACAATCCGAGCCACATCGTGCCGGTGATGATCAAGGATCCGGTCAAGTGCCGCATGATCAGCGACATCCTGCTGGACAGTTATGGCATCTACATCCAGCCGATCAATTATCCGACGGTTGCCAAGGGCACGGAACGTCTGCGGATCACGCCGTCGCCGATGCACACCGACGCGGATCTCGATCATCTGGTGCATGCGCTCAACGACCTGTGGTCGCAATGCGCTCTTGCCCGCGCGGTCGCCTGATACCGAAACTCGATTTCGTTATCCCGGCTCTCCGCTTCGCTACGGTCGGGATGAGGTTGTAGTAGGGAAGATCGTGCCGCACACTCCCGTCTCCCCCCTTGAGGGGGAGATGTCACCTACGGTGACAGAGGGGGGTAACGACGGTGGCGTCACACTTCAGTGCTGCGATTCCCGAGAGGCTGACACCCCCCTCTGTCCGCTGACGCGGACATCTCCCCCTCAAGGGGGGAGATGGGGACAAGCGGCGTAGCCGTCACAGTTTCAGCGTTCGGACCGGCGGGGGGCTTTCTTTGTTTTTTTAAGGTGCCGAAGTCGTTCAGGACCCCGGGGTCCACAGCCGGTTGATGTCGAAGGCGTGGATGTCCTTCATGAGGTCGACGAAAGCCTCCGCCGCCCTGTCCAGCGACTTCTTGCCCTTTTCGGCACTGGCGTTCGCCGCATTGCCGACGGCGCCTTTCGGGTTGAGGTCCTGGGATTTCCAGCCGAACTGCTGCGGGCCGTGCCCGCGCAGATACTTGAATTCCTTGATGAATTCCTGCTGGGAAGACTTGAAGTCCTCCGCCTCGTCCATGCGCACCAGTTCCGGGTGGAGGTGCAGCATGATGGAGGTTTCCACGTCGCCGCCATGAATGCCGTAGACGAATTCCCCATCCGGGAAGACGCCTTCGGGCTGTCCGAACCGGGACCAGGCGGTCGCGGTCACCAGCATGTCGTGCTTCACCCTGAGTTCCCGAGCGACGATGTCGATGATCGGCACGTTGCCGCCGTGGGAGTTTATCAGGACCAGCTTGCGGATGCCGGCGCGTGCGACGCTGTCGCCGATTTCCAGCCAGGCCTTGGTCAGCGTGTCCCAGGAGAGCGTCAGGGTGCCGGGTGAGGAAATGTGCTCGTTCGACTTGCCGATGGCCTGGGTCGGCAGGAAGGTGACCGGAAGATCTTCCGGCAACAGCTCCAGGACCCGGGCGATCTGACCTTCGGCAATGGCGGTATCCGTATAGACCGGCAGATGCGGCCCGTGCTGCTCGATGGCTGCGACCGGCAGGACGGCGATCCAGTCCCTGGTGGACGGATCCCTGAAATCCATCGTTGTCATTTCGTGCCAATAACGTCTTGGAAGCATTCTACTCATCCTTAGCGGAGATCCTGTTGCGGCAGACCATACCGCGCTGCAACGTATCCGTCAGGTGGGGACGGTGTCTATTTTTCAAATGGCCGTTTTTTAAGCCACTCACGCAAATCTGATGGCAAGCGTTAAGGCACGTTAAGATTTCGCTAGGCGGTTCATTGGAAAATGCACCGCATGATCGGCGCCCTGTTGTCCAGTTCCGCCGCACGCAGCCTTGCGGCAAGCAGGTATGCGGGGTTCGGCTCGAACGATACCGAAGAGAAACTGCCTCTTCGGGGGAGCGACTGCGAGTGCGAGGCCGACAAAAAGAAACAGGAAAGGCAAGCGGCGACCCAGCCCCCGACCGTTCCTCCCCTGAGCCCCAATGCGATCCTGGCCCTGCAGGGGGTCGATGCGGAAGAGCTTGCCGCCGCCAAGGAAGATCCGAACGGCAAGGACGGGCAGGCGCTGGCACAAGGCCAGACCGACGGTCAGGATCCGGCGAATGGCAGTGAGGACGCTTCGGGCTCCGGCGTCGCGGGAGATGGCGGTCAGGGTGCGGGCAATCCGGCTGCCGCTGGCCAGTCGGGAGAAGACGACGGCGCCAACAAGTCGGACGGTCTGTCTGAGGCGGAAGAAAAGCAGGTCGAGAAGCTGAAGCAGCGCGACAGCGAAGTGCGCGCCCACGAACATGCCCATGCCCGCACCGGCGGCGCCTATGCGGGTGCGCCGAGTTATTCCTATCAGCAGGGACCTGACGGAAAACGCTATGCCATCGGCGGCGAGGTTTCCATCGACACGTCCGGCGAGCGAACGGCGGAGGCGACCATTCGCAAGATGCAGGTCGTCATCCGGGCCGCGACCGCGCCTGCCGATCCCTCGTCCCAGGACCTGAAGGTCGCCCAGCAGGCGCGCGCGCAATTGCAGGAAGCCCAGACCCAGCTTCGCCAGGAACGCGCCGCCGAACAATCCGGCGGTGACGAAGCGGCCAACGGCCAGGAGACAAGTGGACCTGCCTCTGCCGGCAACGGCATCTCCGGGTCGGAGGGGAGTTCAAACCAGAACGGCGCGAACCAGAACGGTTCCAACGGGGGCGGTGACAATAGAGGTGGTATCGCCGGAGCCAATTCCGGCTCGGGTTCAGGGCGCGGTGAAGGCAGTTCCTCTTCCGCGACCAGGGCCTATTCCGACGCCCTGCAACTGGTTCAGCAAGCGAACGAAGACCGGGCCGCGTCGCGCCTGAACGGACTTTATTAAAGACCGGTCCTTGCGGGGATGCGCAGGGCTTGCCCGGCCGGTGATTTTCGACTTACTGTCGCCGCCGATATCTTCCGTGCGGGCCAAGATCCGCATAACTCTCCAAATTCGGTAACCGATGCAGGCTGTGAAGGCGCGACGCGCCGTTGCGACGATCTTTTTTCTTCTTGGAACGCTGATCGGGATCTGGGCGTCGCGGATTCCCGATATCAAGGCCGTTCTGGGTTTGGACGAAGCCGGATTCGGGCTTGTGCTCCTGACCATGGCCTTCGGCGCCTTCGTCGCATTTCCGATCATTGGCCGGCAGATCGACAGGGTCGGTGCCGCCCGCATAACCCGTTGGCTTGCCGTGCTCACGCTCATCCTGTTTGTCGGCCTGGCGGCGGGCACGAGTGTCCCGGTCATGGTGCCGCTTGTCTTTGCCGTCGGGTTCTGCATCGGGGCGCTGGATATCGCCATGAACGCCTGGGGCGCGGAAGTGGAGCAGGCGCTGCACAAGCCGGTGATGTCGTCCTATCACGGGCTCTACAGCCTGGGCGCGGGCGTTGGGGCGGCGGTTGGCGCCGGTGCGATCCGGCTGGGTCTGAGTGTCCCCCAGCACTTCGTCCTCTGGGGTCTGTTGATGGCGATCATGCTCGCCTTCGTTCTGCATATTCCCTGGACCTCGGAACCACAGGCGCCGGAAAAGAGAAAGGGACCGCTGCTGGCCATTCCGAAAGGCGCCCTGTTTTTCGTCGGCATCATGGCGCTGATCGCCGCGCTGGGCGAAGGGGCCGTAACCGACTGGGCTGCGGTTTACCAGATCGAGGAGCTCGGCTTCGGCAGCTCACAGGCGGCGATCGGCTTTGCGCTGTTCTCCGGCGCCATGGTCGTCATGCGTCTGGCAGGAGACCAGCTTATTGCGCGGTTCGGCCCGGTGCCGGTTGCCCGCCTCAGCGGACTGGCGGCGGCGATTGGAGCGGTGATGCTGGTGATCGGAACCGATATCTGGCTGATCTGGGCAGGATGCGTGATCATGGGTCTCGGCAATGCGGTCATCTTCCCGCTTGCCATGTCGCGGGCGGCGGCCGATCCGGTCATGTCGAAGGGCGCCGCTCTTGCCGCTGTCGCGACACTCGGTTACGGCGCGTTCCTGTTCGGGCCGCCGGTGCTCGGTTTCATCGGCACGGCGGTATCGCTCCGCGCAGCCTTCGGACTGGTCGCGGTGCTCGCCCTCCTTATCTTTCTGCTGGCCGGAGCCTTGAAGGTCGAAGGGCGGCGATGATGCGGGTTCGGACGGTGCCGGCGGTTCGCCGGCACCGCGCGATTCACGCCGGGATCAGGACGTGATCTCCAGCAGCGTCCACATGCCGGCGGCATAGTGGCCGGGGACATTGCAGAAGAGGATGTATTCGCCGGGCTTGAGGTTCAGCCTCAACGCCCCGCCCTTGCCGGGATCGAGCTCGGAAACCTCACCAAGACTACCGGCGGCTTCCTCGTCGACCTCTTCCAGGTTCTTGTCATAGGGCAGAGGCGTATCGACGCTGGCCACCGGCGCGACGATCATTTCGTGAACCGTATCCTTCGAGTCGTTTGTCACTTCGAAGGTCACGTCACCGGCCTTTGCCGAACTGACGTCGATCTTGATCCCCATCTTCTCCATTTTCGGATCGGGGTCTTTCATGCCCATCATATGCACAAGGCCGTCCATTCCCATGGAATCGGCGCCCTTGTCCCAAAGAGAAACATGAATGGTAGTACCACCTGCCCAAGCAGGCACAGATACCGACATGAAGCCGGCGATGAGCGTGCTGAACAGAACTTTCCTGTTGCGAACTTTCATTGTTCGAACTCCGGACTGGTTGCTTCAGTCACCCCCAATGGCTGAAGACTAACACCCCGCCGAAGTCGCGTCCTATTCAAACAGTCAATGAATCAAGGGGCTATAGATAGCCGTTGGTTCTCAAACGATCCTGTTGCCAGGTTCAATGTGATGACCAAAAGCCCGGTCCGACGGGGAGAAGGGCGTCAGCCCTTCTCCCTGAAATTCCCTCGATCCGAAATCAGAGGCTTTCCAGAAACCGCTTGGCTGCCTGGCCGTGTTCGTAGCGCAGTTCGGCAATGTCGATGCCGGTCGGAACGCCGTCGGCAACCTTCCATTCGCCGCCGATCATGACCCGGTCGGCGGCGTGGGCGCCGCACAGCACCAAGGCCGCCAGCGGATCGCCGGCACCGGAAAAGCGCAGCTCGTCGAGGGTGTAGAAGGCCATGTCGGCCATCTTGCCGACCTTGATCGCGCCGATGTCGTCGCGGCCAAGGCAACGCGCCGAGCCTTCGGTCGCCCAGCGGAACGCGTCGTAATGGGTGACCGAGGCGGCGTCATAGGTCAGCCGGTTGATCATCAGCGCGTGACGGACGCCCTCGATCAGGTTGGAATTGTCGTTGGAGGCGGAACCGTCCACGCCGAGCCCGACCGGGCTGCCGGCGGCTTCCAGTTCCTTGGTCCGGCATTGGCCGGAGGCGAGCACCATGTTGGAGGTCGGGCAGTGGCAGACGCCGACGCAGGCATGGCCGAGACGCTTGACCTCATCGTCGGTGAAGTGAATGCCGTGGGCGAGCCAGACCCGCTCGTTCAGCCAGCCGCACTCCTCCAGGTAGTCGACCGGGCGGCAGTTGAATTTCTCCAGGCAGTAATTGTCCTCGTCGATGGTCTCGCCCAGATGGGTGTGCAGGCGGCAATCGTATTTTTCCGCCAGCGCCACACTGTCCTGCATCAGGCGCTTTGTCACCGTGAACGGCGCGCAGGGGGCAAGCGCGACCTGGAGTTTCGAGCCTTTCGAGGTGTCGTGATACTTCGACAGCACCCGCTCGCAGTCAGCGAGGATCGTGTCCTCGTCCTGCACCACCGTGTCCGGCGGCAGGCCGCCGTCCTTCTGGCTGAGGTTCATGGAGCCGCGGGTGATGGTCATGCGCACGCCGACCCGTTCGGCCTCCTCCGCCTGGATGTCCATGGCCTCTTCCAGGCCTGCGGGGAACAGGTAGTGGTGGTCGGAGGCGGCGGTGCAGCCCGACATCATCAGCTCGGTCAGCGCCAGGCGCGATCCGAGACGGAAATTGTCGGGTTTCACGTTCCTGGCCCAGATCGGATAAAGCGTCTGCAGCCAGGGAAACAGTTCCTTGTTGATCGCCTGCGGATGGGCGCGGGTGAGCGTCTGGAAGAAGTGGTGATGGGTGTTGACGAGGCCCGGCGTGATCACGTGCCGGGAGGCGTCGAAGGTCTGGTCGACCGGCAGCATCGGTTCCTTGCCGGAGGCGACGAGTTCCACGATGACACCGTCTTCCACGACGACGCCACGCTCCGCGCCCTCGGCGAGAACGGCAATGGGGTCCTTGATCCACAAACGCATTGAAATGGTCCTTTTTCACGGACCTGCAGGCTTAGATAACAGCCCCGGATTTTCGGGCTGTCCGAGTTCCGCGCAGGGAAATTAAGTCTGGTAAGGCGCGCCTTTCGCGAAACCGCACCGGCCTGTCGGCCGAGGGTCATTCTTTATGCGGTTTCGTGAGAAGCGCAAGTGTTCCTATAGCCTTTTCTAATCCGCCTTCGCCGCGATCACCTCGACTTCGACGACGAATTCCTCGCGGGCAAAGCCGGAGACGATCATCAGGGTCGATGCCGGTGGCGGGTCGGCGGTGAATTCGTCCCGGGTCTTCATGTAGCCGGGCAGGTGCTCCCGGCCGGTGACATAGGCATTGATGCGCACGATGTCCTGAAACCACATGCCGGCTTCCTTCAGGATCGCGCCGATGTTTTCAAAGCAGAGACGGGTCTGTCCCTCCACGTCGGCGGGGATGACACCGTCTTCGGTAATCCCGAGCTGGCCGGAGGCGAACACGAGCCTGTGGCCCGCGGGAACCTCCACGCCATGGCTGTAGCGGGCAAAGGGGGGACGGATGGTGGATGGGGTAATGGCTCGCACCATGGAACCTGTCGCCTTTCTGTTACGAAGATGTGATTGCAGAATCTTAGCGGGCGCGGACGGCCGCGCAAGCAATGCTTCTGCCGAAGCTTGTGGCATTTATCCGGCAAAGCTGCATAATAAATAGGCAAGCTTTTGACCCGGCAGAATCCGATTCTTGTTCGGCGGCGCAAAAACGGAAGCGGGGGAGTGGGGGAATCTTCCCGGTTTTCGGATTGAGGGCGGGTTTGGCATAGGGTTTGCTATTTCATTCCCTGCATGATTGCCTGACCCGCTCCCAGGGCCTGTGGAGGCACAGCGGCAGAGCACGTATCGGGACCTCCGGTGAGCGGTCACGGTACTTTTGAGCGTATAGGAGACGGTAGACAACATGCATATCCTCAAGACACTCGGCGTCGCTGCAGCGGCCCTTTCTTTCACCACCAGCGCCTTTGCGCTCGATGAAGTGAAGTTCGGCACCAACTGGCTGGCCCAGGCCGAGCATGGCGGCTACTACCAGGCGGTCGCAGACGGCACTTATGAAAAATACGGCCTCAAGGTCACCATCGTTCCGGGTGGTCCGCAGGCGGCCAACCGCGCGCTGCTCCTGGCCGGCAAGATCGATTTCTACATGGCCGGCAACATGCTTCAGCCGCTGAACGCGCTGGCGGAAGACATTCCGCTGGTCGAAGTGGCCGCGATTTTCCAGAAGGACCCGCAGGTCCTGATCGCGCATCCGGATGCCGGTATCGAAAAGTTCGAGGATCTGGCCAAGCTGCCGACCATCTTCATGGGCAAGGACGGCTTTGCCTCCTACTTCCAGTGGATGAAGTCGGCCTACAAGGGCTTCAGCGACGCGCAGTACAAGCCCTACACATTCAACCCGGGTCCGTTCCTGGCAGACAAGCAGTCGGCGCAGCAGGGCTACATCACGTCCGAGCCCTATGCGATCGAGACGGAAGGCGGCATCAAGCCGAAGCTGTTCCTGCTGGCCGATGCCGGGTTCACGACCTATTCGACCCTGATCGAGGGCCGAAAGGACTTCGTGGAAGCCAACAAGGATCTGACCCAGCGCTTCGTCGATGCCACCATCGAGGGCTGGTATAATTATCTTTATGGCGACAACGCCGCCGCCAACGAACTGATCAAGAAAGACAATCCGGAAATGTCCGACGGTCAGATCGCCTTCTCCATCAAGACGATGAAGGATTTCGGCCTGGTCGAATCCGGTGCTGCGCTTGAAAAAGGCATCGGCTGCATGACCGACGAGCAGCAGGCGGACTTCTACGACGCCATGGTCAAGGCAGGCGTGGTCAAGGGCGGCATCGACATCAAGACGATCTACACGACTGAGTTCGTGTGCAAGGGCGTCGGCATGGATCTGAAGAAGTAATTCTTCCCGGATCTGTCTCACTTTTCCAAATCCATCTGTTAGCATGAGTCTGTGTGGCGGGGCCCCGCCACACAGACATCGGAGCTTTTTCTTGACGATCGATACGGCGAAAGCCGACCTCTCTTCACCGGCGGCAACGTCAGCCGTTGCATCGAAGCCCCTGATCGCCCTCAAAGGCGTTTCCAAGGTGTTTTCCAACGGCACGACCGCCTTGCAGAACATGACGATGGATGTCCATCAGGGGGAGTTCATCAGCCTGCTCGGACCGTCGGGCTGCGGCAAGTCTACGGTGCTGCGCATCATCGCCGGGCTTGGCGACGTGTCGTCCGGGGCGATCGAATGGCCGACCTCCGGTCACGATGCGACGGGCAAGGCGACGCCGGAAATCAGTTTCGTGTTCCAGGAACCGACACTGATGCCCTGGGCGACGGTATTCAACAACGTCTGGCTTCCGCTCAGGCTGAAGGGCGTTTCGAAAACGGCGGCCCGCGAGGATGTGCTTGGCGCTCTTGAAATGGTCGGCCTGGAAAAATTCGCCGACGCCTATCCGCGTGAACTGTCCGGCGGCATGAAGATGCGCGTCTCCATCGCACGGGCGCTGGTGACCCGTCCGAAGCTGCTGCTCATGGACGAGCCTTTTGCTGCCCTGGACGAGATTACCCGCTTCAAGCTGAACAACGACCTCCTGCATCTTTGGGAGAAATTCGGCTGGACCGTGATCTTCGTGACCCATTCGGTATTCGAGAGCGTCTATCTCTCCAACCGGATCGTGGTGATGGCCGCCCGTCCGGGCCGTGTCGTCAACGATATGCCTGTCGACGCCGCCTACCCGCGGGAAGAAGAATTCCGCACATCCACCGTCTACAACGATTATTGCCGGAAGGCGTCCAATGCGTTGCATCAGGCAATGGGGGCGAACGACCACCTATGAGCGCGATTGAAACCGACAAGACCGTCGACATTGCACCGGCCGAACTCGACGAACCGGCGCCGGTCGCAGCGCCCTCCGACAGCCTGGGCGAACGTATTCTGAAAATCGTCATTCCGATTGCCATGCTGGCGCTGCTGGTCGGCCTGTGGGCCTGGTATGTGAAGGCCTATAACGTGCCCCACTATATCCTGCCGAGCCCCTGGCTTGTGGCGCAGACCCTGGTCCAGGACTGGGGCATCCTGTCGGCGGCGCTGCTCGTGACCCTGAAGATCACGTTTTCCGCGCTGGCGATCGCGCTTGTGGGCGGCGTCGGGCTTGCCGTCGTGATGACCCAGTCGCGCTGGATCGAGATCGCCATCTATCCTTACGCGGTGATCCTGCAGGTGACGCCGATCGTCGCCATCGCGCCGCTGATCCTGATCTATGCGCCGACCACCCAGTCGGCGATCCTGATCTGCGCCTGGATCGTCGCCTTCTTCCCGGTCTTGTCCAATACCGCGCAAGGCTTGAAGTCGACCGACCACAATCTGCTCAACCTGTTCGAGCTTTACGGCGCCAGCCGCTGGCAGACCCTGTTCCTTCTGAAGATGCCGAATGCCCTGCCTTATTTCCTGGCGGGCCTGAGGATCGCCGGCGGCCTGGCCCTGATCGCGGCCGTCGTCGCCGAATTCGCCGCCGGTTCCGCCGGCGCCGGGTCTGGCCTCGCCTTCCGTCTTCAGGAGGCGGGCTTCCGCCTCAAGATCCCGCGTCTGTTCTCGGCGCTCCTCCTGCTGTCGGCGACCGGCGTCGTGATCTTCTTCTGCACCAGCATGATTTCGCACCTGCTCCTGCGCCGCTGGCACGAGAGCGCCTTGAAGCGGGAGAATTGAGATGGGTGTTCTGGGACGAAATCTTACCGGCGACATGCGCCTGCTCAACGGAACGGCTCCCGCCTGCCTGCTGCCGGAAACGGTGGCCGGCGCGGCCTCCGGCGATCTTGTCCGCGTCGACATCGAGATCGCAGGCGGGCGGATTGCGAGCATCGCACCCGCCGCCGGAACACCGGCAGACGGGGCAGCCTCGATCGACCTGGACGGTGGCATGATCCTGCCGACCCTGGTCGACATGCACACCCACCTCGACAAGGGCCACATCTGGCCGCGCAAATCCAATCCGGATGGCACCTTCGCGAGCGCGCTCCAGGCCGTCGGCGAGGACCGGATGGCGAACTGGTCGGCGGAGGATGTGCGGGCCCGCATGGAGTTCGCGCTGAAATGCGCCTATGTGCACGGGACCGGTGTTCTCAGAACCCACATCGACAGCCTGCCGCCGCAGGATGAAATCACCTGGCCGGTCTTCAAGGAACTTCGGGATGCCTGGAAAGGCAGGATCGATCTGCAGGGCTCCTGCCTCTTCGGGATCGACCGGCTCGACCTCGACGACGGTTTTCTGGAGCGGATTGCCGAACGGGTCGACGATGCGGGCGGCATCCTCGGCTCGGTCACCTACATGGTCCCGCGTCTCGACGAACATCTCGACGCCATGTTCAGGCTTGCGGCCGACAAGGGGCTCGATCTCGATTTCCACGTGGACGAGACGGCCGATCCGGCGGCGCGCACGCTGCACCACATCGCAAAGGCGGCGATCCGGAACCGCTTCGAAGGCAAGATTGTCTGCGGGCACTGCTGTTCGATCGCGCGCCAGGATCCCGTCGAGGTCGATGAAACGCTCGACCTGGTGGCGGAAGCCGGTATCGGCGTTGTTTCGCTGCCCATGTGCAACATGTATCTTCAGGACAGGCACACGGCACGCACGCCCCGCTGGCGGGGCGTGACCCTGGTGCATGAAATGGTCGAGCGGGGCATCCCGGTGGCGGTCGCCTCGGACAACACCCGCGATCCTTTTTATGCCTATGGCGACCTGGATTTGATCGAAGTCTATGCGCAGGCGACGCGTATCCTGCATTTTGATCATCCGATCGCCGACTGGATCAGAACCGTGTCGACGTCGGCAGCGGACATGCTGAGATCCGATGCGGGCAGGCTCGCGGTCGGCGCAGCAGCAGACATGATACTCTTCAGGGCCAGGAACTGGAGCGAACTCCTGTCCCGGCCCCAGGGACCCAGGGATGTCCTCCGGCAAGGGAAAACCGTCACGGAAGAACTGCCCGATTATCGAATGCTCGACGGTTTGATGCAGGGAAGGGAAGCGGCAGAATGAGCGCAATCGAACAGCTCAAGAAGGATCTGGACGGGCTCAAGATCGAAGACAACCCGCAGATCGTGAAGCAGAAGAGCCGGGATTTCTTCTGGTATTCCCCGGTTCTCAAACATCAGCTCGACCATGTGACCGGCGATCTGATCGTCAGCCCGCGAAACGAGGCGGAAGTCATCCAGGTTCTCAAAGCCTGTTTCGCCCTCGACGTTCCGGTGACCGTGCGCGGCGCCGGGACCGGCAACTACGGCCAGGCGATGCCGCTGTCGGGCGGCGTGGTGCTGAACCTGGCGGAGATGAACGCCGTCAAGGAAATCCGCCAGGGCGTGATCGTCGCCGAGCCGGGCGCCATCATCTACGACATGGATCAGCAGGCGAGAGCCCATTCCGGTCAGGAACTGCGGCTGCATCCGTCGACCTACCGCACCGCGACCATCGGCGGTTTCATCGCCGGCGGATCCGGCGGGGTCGGCTCGATCAACTGGGGCGGCCTGCGCGATCTCGGCAACGTCATCCGCCTCAGGGTTCTGACCATGGAAGCCGAGCCCCGGGTACTCGATCTCACGGGCGAGGACCTGCACAAGGTGATGCATGCCTACGGCACGAACGGGGTGATCACCGAAATCGAAATGCCGCTGACGGCCGCCTATGACTGGGTGGACGTCCTTGTCGGGTTCGACACCTTCATGGACGGGGTGCATTTCGCCGACGAACTCGGAAACCAGGACGGGATCCTGGTGAAGGAACTGGCGCCGATCGCGGCGCCCGTGCCGCACGACTATTTCCTGCGGCACCAGAAATATATCCGCAAGGACCAGTCGGTGGTGGTGTGCATGGTCGCGCCGTTTGCAATGGACGCCTTTGCCGCCTTCGTTTCCCGCAACGCCAAGGCCTCCATTCTGTACCGGTCCGATGCGGCGAGCGAATCCGACAAGCAGGGTCTGCCGCCGGCCTATGAACTGGCGTGGAACCACACGACCCTGCGCGGCCTTCGGGTCGATCCCACGATCACCTATCTGCAGGTCCTTTATCCGTTCCCCAACCATGTGGAACGGGTGAGAACCATGACCGAGCTCCTGGGCGACGAAGTTCCGGGGCACCTGGAATTCGTCCGCTTCGACGGCAGGATCACCTGCTTCGGTCTGCCGATCGTCCGCTATACCAGCGAAGACCGCCTCAACGAGATCATGCGTCTTCATGAGGAAAACGGCTGTCCGATCTTCAATCCGCACCGCTATACGCTGGAAGAGGGCGGGATGAAGCAGACGGACGAGGTCCAGCTGGCATTCAAGCGCGAGGCCGATCCGAAGGGGCTGCTCAATCCGGGCAAGATGATTGCCTGGGAAGATCCGTCCTACGATTATTCCAGCGACAAGGTGTTCCTGTTCCCGGGCCTGCAGCGGTCGTAGGAACGCGAATTTTTAAAACCTATAGGACAGGCGAGGCCGCCCGGCTGGCATAAAAAATCAGCGGGCCGTCCCTTCCGCATGTCCGGAATTTGAAAGGCGTCAAATGCGGGTCCTGGTTCTTTTTTCCCATCCCGTCGAAACCAGCTTCGGGGCCGCCCTGCACGAACGGGTTCTCGGCGCCCTGCGCACGGCCGGGCACGAGGTCGATGACTGCGATCTCTACGCGGAAGGGTTCGACCCGCGCCTCACCCGCGAAGAACGGCTCGGCTATCATGACCTGGAAACCAACCAGACGAACGTGAAGGATTATGTCGATCGGCTTCTGGCGGCGGACGCGCTGGTGATCGTCACGCCGGTGTGGAACTTCGGCCATCCGGCTATCTTGAAGGGGTTTTTCGACCGGGTGTTCCTGCCCGGTGTTTCCTTCAAGATGAAGAACGGCAAGGTGGCGCCGAGCCTGCACAACATCCGCAAGCTTGCTGTCGTCACCACCTACGGCGGAACGCGCCTGCGGGCGTTTCTTGTCGGCGATCCGCCACGCAAGATCGCGACGCGTGTCCTTCGCGCGGTCATCAAGCCGGCCGCGCCGGTCCGTTACCATGCGCTTTACGACATGAACCGGGTGACCGAAGACCAGCGCAAGGCGTTTCTGGAAAAGGTCGGTACGTCGCTTGAGGCCTTCTGATGCGCGTTCTGGTCGTCTACTGCCACCCTTGCGCGGAGAGCTTCAATGCGGCGATCCGGGATACTGTCCTGTCCACGCTTGAAGGCGCCGGGCACGACATCCGGCTGATCGACCTCTATGCACAAGGGTTCGATCCGGCGATGTCGGCGGAAGAGCGGCGCGGCTATCACGAGCCGGACAGCAACGTGCAACCGGTCGCGGAGCATGTGGACGCGATCAACTGGTGCGAGATGATCGTTTTCGTCTATCCGACCTGGTGGTTCGGACTTCCGGCCATGCTCAAGGGCTGGTTCGACCGGGTCTGGGTGCCGCATGTGACCTTCGAGATGCCGACCGAAGGTGCGGGCATGAAGCCGAAGATGCAGCATATCAGGAAGATCGCCGTGGTCACGACCTGCGGGGCGACGTGGCTTGTTTCCAAGCTGATGGGCGAGCCGGGGCGCAAGACGATCCTGCGCGGCATGCGGGCGCTCTGCGCGCCGAATTGCCGGACGCTCTACCTGGCGCATTATAAAATGGACACGTCGACAACGGAGAGCCGGGACCGTTATCTGGCTAAGATTCGCCATCGCCTTGGAAAATTCTGAGAATCGGCCAAAGTGGCCCAATTGTCATTTGACGGTTAAATAACGCCATTACCTTTCGCCCGGATTAGATCCGGGCCGGAACGATTCGGGTCGATTGTTCAGGTAGGGATTTCGACAATGGCATTCAATTACAAGAAGAGCGTGACGTTCCGTCTCGTTCAGGCCGCGAAGGCGCAACGCGCGCGTTCCGGCGGGCACTTGATGCGGATTGGCCTGCATCCCGGTCAGGAACTGGTTCTGAAGGTGCTCGCGGACACGGACGGACGCACCATGAGCCAACTGGCCCTGGCGCTCGGCGTCCAGCCGCCGACGGTGACCAAGATGGTCACCCGGCTGTCCGCGCAAGGGTACGTCCGGCGTCAGGTGTCCGACACGGATGGACGTCTGGCGCGGGTGCATCTGACGGAGGCCGGCCGCGACCTGGTCGCTTCCGTCGACAAGGCCTGGAAGCGGCTGGAACGGGAGGCCATGGCCGGTCTCGACGACAAGGACCGCAAGAAGCTGCGCAAGCTTCTGCGCCAGGTGGAAAAGAATCTGTCCATTACCTTCGACCAGGATCCGGAGCACGAAAGCGATCTGGAGCCGGACCAGGACGGCGCACTCGAAACGGCATAAGGGCAGCCGGCGCCGGACTCAACGCGCTCTAGCCGAGGAAAAAATGGCCGGCGAGCCCGAGAAGGGCAGTTGCGGAAATCACCGTGACGACCCCTCGACGGGCGCCGAACACCAATCCGGCTGCAACAAGGGCGATCATTACTTTGACCACGTCGAGGCTGGCAGGATCGGGGATGGCCAGTGTCAGCGGTCCGACTGTTCTTTCGGAAACGGTTGCGAAAAAAACATTCAGGGCAAACCAGACGGCCAGATTGAGAATGGTGCCCGCCACGGCCGCGGTAATGCCGGAAAGAGCCGCGGCGAGCTTCCGGTTGCCCCGAAGGCGTTCCATCCACGGAGCGCCGACCAGAACGAGCAGGAAGCTCGGTGCAAAGGTCGTCCAGGTCGTCATCGCTGCGGCAAGCAGTCCGCCGGTTAGCGGCGTAAAGGGTGCCGGCTCCCGGTAGCCGGCCAAAAACCCGACGAACTGGGTGACGAGGATCAGCGGTCCGGGTGTTGTTTCTGCAAGACCGAGGCCGTCCAGCATTTCCCCGGCTGACAGCCAATCCTTGGTCTCGACAGCCACCTGGGCCATGTAGCTCAACAGCGCGTAGGCGCCGCCGAAACTGACCGCGGCAAGGGTTGCGAAAAAGCGGGCGACATCAACCAGGATATGATCCGGTGCGAGCAGGAAGAAGGCGGCAATGGGCGGAAGGGCCCACAAAAAAACGCCTGCCCCTAGCATCTTGAAAGACGTGGCGATTGAAGCCGGTGCGGGCCGATGGCCGCCCGAAGCTTCGGGGAGCGGATACGCGCCGGACCAAACCCCGATCAGGCCGGCTGCGAGGATGACAAGCGGAAACGGCACCGCAAAGAAGAACAGGGCACAGAAGGAGGCCAGCGCCAGAGCCCAGGAAAGCCGGCTCTTCAAGGCTTTTCGCCCGATCTTCAGCAAGGCCTGAATGACGATGGCAAGCACGCCCGCCTTGACGCCGTAAAATACGGCTTCGATGGCGGGTATCTTGCCGTAGCGGGCGTAGATGAAGCTGACGAGCGCCATGGCAAAGGCGCCAGGCAGGATGAAGAGCAGTCCCGCGATCAGGCCGCCCCTGGTTTTTCCCGCGATCCAGCCGCAGTAAGTCGCAAGCTGCTGGGCTTCCGGTCCGGGCAGCAGCATGCAGTAGTTCAGCGCATGCAGGTACCGGTCTTCGGTGAGCCATTTTCGCTTTTCGACAAACTCCTGATGCATCATTGCGATCTGGGCGGCCGGGCCGCCGAAGGAGAAGATACCGACCTTGAAGGCGACCCGGCAAATGTCGGTAAGGCTGGGCGGCTCGGTCCTGTCCATCAAGATATCTTCTGCACCATTTTCTCGCGCAAATCGGTCCCGTCCGGGGATGAAATTCCGGGACAGGGCGTTTGGGCTCAGGCCGTCATGCTGGCCCGAATTTGAAACCTTCGGTTCAAACTCTTATTTCAGGTTCGGGGAAAAAGGGACAGCGATCCTTTTCGATACCGGACCGATGACGAAACCGAGACTGAACGAAGAGCGCGGTGCGCGCCGTGCCGCGGCCTTGAAAGCCCGCTTCCGAAAAGTGTCCGACCGCTCGTTCGGACGCACAGGACTGTTCCGGACAAGTGAAAAATCAACGGCCAAAAATCCAGCGGCCGGAACAAGCCCCGGCGGAAACGCCGGTTCTTTCGGCAAGAGCATCCTGATCTGGTTTGCCATCGGCGTGGCCGCCTATGTTCTCGGTACGATTCTGACCTGACCCGTTTTCAAGCGAACGCCTGTCCCTCAGAGCAGGAACGGGTAACCGCCTTCCAGTTTCAGGAGTGCGATTTTCGTATCCAGGCCGCCGGCGCCGGAATAGCCGCCAAGGCCCGTCGCCGACAGGATGCGGTGGCAGGGAATGATGACCGGGATCGGATTTGCGCCGCAGGCCTGCCCGATCGGCTGGCCGTAGGTCCCCAGGTCCTTCGCAACATCGCCGTAGGTGCGTGTCTGGCCGTAGGGTATGTCCAGCATGGCCTTGAAGACGGCCTGATGCAGTTCGTTTCCCTTCGGCGCGAGCGGCAGGTCGAAGGTTTTCAGGCGGCCGTCGAAATAGGCCTCGAGCTGGGACAGGGCCTCTTCCAGAAGGGCGCAGGCTTCGCCCTGCGTGCCGCTATCCCATGCAAGCCGGGTCACGGCGTCCCCTTCGACGGTCACGGCGAGCGGGCCGACAGGGGTTGGAAGAGAGGCGACGGGCATGCGCAAGCCTTTCGAGCGTGTCTATCCGTGAGTATATGCCGTACCGTTCCCGTGCAAACCGGCCTTTTGATTTTTTCGTTTCAGGGATAAGAAACGGAAATGTCCGCCGCCGGACTTCGGCGCGGCCGACCAGGATAATCCCATGAACACCGGAAATACGGACGCCCTTTCAAAGGGTGATCAAGGGTCGTCGAGAGCCGTTCTGATCGGCATAGGACTGATCGTTCTTGCCTGTCTCTGCTTTGCGATCCTCGATGCGACGGCCAAGTATCTGGGCCAGACCATGCCGGCATTGCAGATCGTGTGGGTGCGGTTCGCGTCCCATGTGGTCATCGCCCTTTTCATGTTCCGCATCTGGAGAAATCCGGGCTTTCTGAGAACCGGACGTCCGGTCCTGCAGATCGTGCGTGCCCTTTGTCTGCTTTCCACGACCATCTGCAATTTCATGGCGGTGCGGTATCTTCAACTCGCCGAAACGATCTCCATTCTGTTCGCGGCGCCCTTCCTCGTGACGGCGATTGCCGGACCGCTGCTGGGCGAATGGGCCGGCGCGCGGCGCTGGGCGGCAATCATCGTGGGCTTTATCGGCGTTCTGATCGTGACCCAGCCGGGATTCGGCGGCATGCATTGGGCCGCCATCTATTCGGTCGGGGCGATGTTCTTCTATGCATTATACGCCCTGATGACCCGCATGCTGGCAGTGACGGACTCGCCGGCCGGAATGCTGATTATTTCCGGACTGGTCGCGGCTATCGCCATGACGCCGTCCGGACTGTCGGTGTGGACGCCGCCGGTGGATCTGTTGCACTGGGTCCTGTTGCTGACCACCGGATTCTGGGGCGGGCTCGGGCACTGGTTTTTCATTCTGGCCCACCGGACCGCGCCGGCCCCCATGCTCGCACCGTTCATCTACACCCAGATCGTCTGGATGATCGCGCTTGGTTATCTGATCTTCGGGGACATTCCGACGGTGAGCACCTTTGTGGGCGCTTCGGTCGTCGTCGCATCCGGTCTTTACATCCTTTACCGCGAGCAGATCAGGAAGGTGCCGCCGGTAACAGTTGACGCACGGTAGCTATTGCGGGCTTAATGACAGCGGGTCTTATGAGTTGAGCAAGGACATTCCCGGTCGGCAAGGTCGGATTTTTGGAAGATGCCGGCGGATCGGGAAGTGGAGGTGTGTGATGTCCGTATCGCGCCGGGACTTTCTGACTGGCAGCGCCGCACTCGGCGGAGCGCTTCTGCTTCGTTCACCGTCTTATGCGAATGCAGCAGCGGACGCCTATTTCAGAGGATATGCGGAAGACAACGGCTTCCGCTATCGCCTGACCAACTTCAAGAAGATCGACCCCGTCTGGCAGCGTCAGGTGGTGAAATATTTCAGTACCGAGTCTCCGGGAACCGTGGTCGTCGATTCGACCAATCATTTCCTCTATGTCGTCTACGAGAACAACACCGCGCTCCGCTACGGTGTCGGTGTCGGCAAGGAAGGGTTCCAGTGGTTCGGCAGGGCGCGGATCGACCGCAAGGCCATCTGGCCCCAATGGGTGCCGCCTCCCGAGATGCTGCAGCGCCGGCCGGACCTGCCGCGCAGGGTCGAAGGTGGAGCAGCGAACAATCCGCTCGGTCCGCGCGCCATGTATCTCTACCGGGACGGGGCCGATCTCGGCTACCGGCTGCATGGAACGCTTGAACCGTGGAGCATCGGCCGTGATGTTTCCAGCGGATGCATCCGCATGTTCCCGGAAGATGTGATCGACCTTTACCAGCGTTGCCCGAAGGGGACGCGCGTGCTGGTGCTTGAGCACCTCGGCGAAAAGAATGCCGGCTGAGGAATGCCTGGCGTTGTGATGATGCGGGCGGCTCCAGGGCCGCCCTGCTTTTATGGGGGGAAGACGTGACAACGAACGGGTATTTCCGAAGGATCGGATCGGCGGGGTTTCTGCTTTCCTGTCTTGTTCTGGCCGGATGCAACACTGCTGATCTGACCACGCCTGACGTGACGAATGCCAGGGCCACCGGTTTTGTCGATATCAAACCGGGGTCCGAGGAAGAGTTCATTTTGAACGTCGGACGCCGGATCTACTTCGAACAGGGCTCGGCCGTCATCACCGACGAAGCCAGGATGACCATCGTCCGTCAGGCCGACTGGCTCAAGAAGAACAAGGGGTGGCTGATCAAGGTCCAGGGTCATGCCGACGATCCGGGCGGCGAAAGCGCCAACAAGGCCCTGTCGACAAAACGGGCCGAAGCCGTGCTGAACGCCCTTGCCGAACAGGGCGTCTCCCGCAAGCGCATGTGGGCGAAAGGCTACGGAATCGAACGCCCGGTGACCGACTGCGATGAAATCACGTGTCAGTCCCAGAACCGCCGTGTCGTCGTGAACCTGCGCGAGGAATTCGACGCTTCGGCGCCGGGCCGGTAAGAAAAGGCTTTGAGCGGGGATAGCCCGGGCCTATGTCTTTGGGGGCAATCGGGATCCAGATCCGGTTGCCCTTTCATGCCTCCCTCCTGACGGCGGGGCTCGGATTAGGTTGCGGCCCAGAAGATGAAGAAGAAATCAGGTTCGAACAAATCCCCGTCCGGCACTTCCGGCTCCGACAGGCCGACCGGCGAAACGGACGGGAGCGTTAATCCGGCTTTGCCGGCAAATCCGGGAAGGCGTCTTACCCTCGGACATATTGCGGATCAGCTCGGAATTTCGACCGCGACGGTGTCGCTCGCCCTGCGCGACAGCCCGCTGGTCGCGGAAGAAACGCGCGCCAAGGTCAAGCGGACGGCCGAAGAGATCGGCTATATCTACAATCGCTCCGCGGCGTCGCTCCGGACTGCGCGCAGCCAGATCGTCGGCGTTGCCGTTCACGACATTCAAAACCCCTACTTCGCGGAAATCTTTTCCTCGCTCGAGGATGTGCTGGAAGAACAGGGGCAGATGATCTTCATCTGCAATCACCGGGATGACGTGAAGCGGCAGCGGGCTTTCGTCAACACGCTGCTTCAGCATCGGGCGGACGGGCTGATCATCTGCCCGTCGGTCGGCACTACGGCCGAGGAAATCAACCGTCTGGTCGACCAGGGAATTCCGGTCACCCTGGTGTGCCGGGAGGTGGCCGGTGCCTGGGCGCCGTGTGTTCGTGGCGACGATGTTGCCGGCGGATATGCAGCGACACGCCACCTGGTGGATCAGGGGCACAGGTCCATCGCCATGATCGGCGGCCGCCGGGCCAGCTCGACCGGCCGGGACCGGCATGCCGGTTGGAAAAAGGCGCTTGAGGAAAACAGGATCGATCCGTCGGCGCAGCTCGATCTGCCGGAGCTGATGACCCAGGCCGACGGCCGGGACGCCGTCGCCCGGGTTCTGGATGCGCCGCAACGGCCGACGGCGGTCATGTGCTTCAACGACCTGATAGCGTTCGGCATGATGCCCATGCTGCGCCGGGCCGGTGTGGAGCCCGGACGGGACATCGCCCTGACCGGCTATGACGATATCGACGGGTCTGCAAATCTGTTGCCCGCCCTGACGACGGTGTGCAATCACGCAGACAAGATCGGGCGCCTGGCGGCCCTGACGCTGTTGCGCCAGATCGCGGGCGAGCGGGTGCCGAATACGCCCATCCTCATCGAGCCGGAGCTGCGGATCCGCGAGAGCTCGACGAGGTTCGCGGGAAAACCAGGCGGCTGAGGCGCAACCGATATTCCCGAAAAAGAAGTGCCTTTCAATCGGCCGTTTCGGGCGCGAAGTCTTCGGCCTTGAAGAACAGGCACCGATTTCGTCCGGCTTCCTTGGCCCTGTAAAGCGCCTGGTCGGCGTGTTGCATCAGGGTTGAGAATTCCACATCCGCTTTGGCAACGGTCGCAAGCCCCATGCTGCAGGTGATGTCCCAGGTAATCGGTTCCACTTGGCATTGTTCGACCACCTGCTGGCGAATGCGTTCGCAGACCATCAGCGCGTCGTCACCCTCCGTGCTGTCGAGAATAATGCAGAATTCTTCGCCGCCGACCCGGCCGAAAACGTCCACGGCGCGAAGGGCATCGGAAATAATCCCGGCGAATTTCTTCAGAACGTCGTCGCCTGCGGAATGGCCGAAGGTATCGTTGATCGACTTGAAGTGATCGATGTCGATCATCACGGCGGTGAATTTCCGGCCGGTCCGGCGGAACCGGGCGATTTCCGTAGCCGCCCTTTCCATGAAGGCGCGCCGGTTCAGGACGCCGGTAAGATCATCGATGCTGGCGATCCGTTCCAGGCGGACCTGCGCTTCCATCAGGGCGATGTGGTCCTGCTCGCGGGCGATTTCGTTACCGATCCAGTCGGCGAATTGCCGGATAAGCTCCTGCTCTGTTTGCGAAAACGGACGTTCGCGCGGCTCGCTCGCCGTGAAGTTGATCGTGCCGTATCTTTCGCCGTCTACGAGAAGGGGGGCGCCGATATAGGCCTCCAACCTGAATTTTTCGTAGCAGGGATGATGGGCGAGAGCCGAAGTTTTGGTGTGGGCGATGGCGACCGGTTTGTCCGCCTTGAGCGTGTGAGCGCAATAGGTTTCGCCGAGGTCGAACGAGGCGCCGACCTCGATCTCGCCATTCGGGGATTCCGCGTAGATGACCGAATAACGGTCTTCGATGATCCGGCTGATAATCCCGAACGGCAGTCCGAAATGCTCGCAGCCCAGTTTCAGGATCTGATTGATCTTCTGATCGGTTGTCAGCTCCCGTGTAGACGTGATCGAGTAGAGTTTGGCGAGCGTGCGTTCCGTCTGTTTTCTTTCGGTGATGTCGGTCGAATAGATGATGATGCCGACGTGTTCGCCCGACGCGTTCAGCTTGGGTGTGTATTCGATGCTGACTTCGCGCTCGATGCCGGTCGGATAGCGAATCCTGTCTTCGAAATAGATGTGCTCGCCCTTCAGGGCGCGCTGGAAATACGGCTCCGACTTGTTCCTGCTTTCGGCGGCCAGCGTGTCTCGGACCTTAGTTCCAAGCAATTCCTCGCGGGGCTTGCCGATCCAGTCCGCAAACACCGTGTTGATGAAAACGCAGTTGCCTTCGAGATCCATTTCGATGATGGCGCAGGACAGGTTGTCCGTCATGTCCGTCAGGTCGCGGTGTGCCTTTTCAGTCTGAGCCTGTGCGGTTTTCAGGTCGGTCACATCCGTGACGTAGAGGATGACCCCGATGCGATCGCCATTCGCATTCGATTTCGGTGTGTATTCGACGTGAATGTTGCGGTCGCCACGGTCCGGGAAACTGTAAACCGTTTCGAAGGCGGCGTTTTCTCCCTTGAGAGCCCTTTTATAATAGGGAAGGGCTTCCTTCAGGAACTCGGGATTGAGGACCTGGACCATGGAGGAGCCGACCTGGTCCTTGCCTCCCAGCCACCGGTTGTTGGTCTCATTGCTGAAAACGCAAATGCCGTTGAGGTCTATTTCCGCGATGGCGCATGACAGGTTGTCTGCAAGATCGGACAGGTCCCGGTGTGCCTGTTCGGTCTGTGCCTGGGCCGTCATCAGGTCGGAAATATCGTTGACGTAAACAATGACGCCGACCTGATTGCCTGCGGCATCTCTCTTCGGGGTAAATTCGACCTGTACGTTTCTGGTTATGCCATCTGGATAGGCGTAAGTTGTTTCGAATGTCGCAGGTTCTCCATTGAATGCGCGCTGAAGGTATCGTTCCGATTGCTTCATGTAGTCCGAGTCGAGCTTGGTCCGGGCCGGAATCCCCAGAAGACTCTCCTTGCCGCAATCATGCCACTGCGCCATTGTCTCGTTGACGAAGACGCAATTGGCGTCGAGATCGTATTCCAGGATGGCGCAGGACAGATTGTTCGTCAGATCGGAGAGATCGCGATGGGCCTTTTCCGCCTGCGCCTGGGCCTGCTTGATGTCCGTGATATCGGTCGCCAGGACGACGAGGCTGGAGAATTCGCCTGCGGCGTTTTTCTTCGGGATGTAATCGATCCAGACATCGCGCGCCTGGCCGTCGATGAAGTCGTTTCGTGTTTCGAACGAGATTTTTTCGCCCGCAAGCGCCCGCTTGAACAAGGGATCCGATTTTGTGCGGTTTTTGGCCGGCAATCGTTCGCGCAATTGGGTCCCGAGCAGTTCCTCTTTTCTTCCGCCGAACCACGTTGCGCTGGTTTCGTTGAGGAATATGCAATTTCCGTCAAGATCGTATTCGGTGATCGAGCAAGAGAGGTTGTCCGCCAGATTCGAAAGATTGTGCAGGGCATTTTCGGCCAGGGACTGCGCTGCTTTCAGATCGGTAATGTCGGTCCGGATGCCGGCCCGGCCTCCCGAAAGGGTCAGGCGTTCGGCGATCTGAAGCCAGGAACCGTCTCCCAACGCCTGTTCAATGACTTCGCCGTCCGCGGCCAAATGCCGGTCCATCCGGATTTGAAGCCATTCCTCGCGGCTCAGGTTGCCGAGGTCATATTCGTTTCGGTCCAGACCGTATTCGAGAATTTCCCTGAAAGTGGCGCCCGGAACCATCGCCGGTGCGCTGTGCGCATAGATCTCCCGGTATTTTTCGTTGCAGATGACAAGCCGGTCGTCCTTGTCGTAGACGGCAAAACCGTCGGAAATCGTCTCCAGAGCATCCTCAAGGGTGGCGACGGCGTCGTTCAGCATAGCCTCGAGCGCCAGGCGATCGGTGATGTCGCGGGCGATAAACAGAAAGCCGACGGGATCCGAGGCTCCGTCATAGAGGGCGGCGCTCACGACTTCCGCGGTGAAGATGCAGCCATTTTTCCGGCGAAGCCGGACCGTGAAACGGTTGTCGGTCGAAAGCGAATCGACGTCGTCATAGATCTTTCGGTTGGCGGTGAATTCCTTCGGATTTGCGTAGAGATTGACGCTTGTCGCGCCGATCAACTCCTCTCTGGAATATCCGAAAACCTCTTCGGCTGCGCGATTGACGAACAGGATGCGCCGGTCCGGTCGTGTAACGACGACACACTCATCCAGGGGTCCGAAGGATTTCTCCAGGTCCATGTTCAAAACGTCGGTTAATGTGTGCTCGTTCATTTGCTGCCGCCGCTTTTTTCGTAACGCCAGCATGCGTCAAATCCTTAAATAAGATTATAATTCTATTAAGTAATACCCCTAAAATTGTTGCCTTTTTCGGGAGAATATTGCCATTAGGTTGTTCTAAGTATTTTTTACGATAGGGAAAATTCAAACTTTCCTAACGGCAAGTCGTGATTTCCCGAGTATCGTTTAAAATAGCTTGTCAATATTACTGTGCACGTCGGGATATGCTGGCAATATGCTCTAAACGGGTGCGCGCCTTTCGGGGAACGGCAGATGCCGACAAGCGGACATCCCGTCCTAACCGGCGGCCATGCGCAAGCGGACTTCAGGTCTGTAGGCCAGACAGCGACTGCGACCGGCTTTCCGGGCCCGATAAAGCGCCTGGTCGGCCCGTTGAAGCAGTTCGGAGAACCGGCTGTCCTCAGCTGTAACGGTTGCAAGGCCCATGCTGCAGGTGATGTCCCCCGTGACGGGCTCCACCTTGAACTGTCTGATCACGTTTTTCTGGATGTGATTGCAGGTCATCAGGGCATCGTGTTCTTCGGTATCGTCCAGAATGGCGCAGAATTCCTCGCCGCCAATGCGGCCGAAGACGTCCACGGGCCGCAGGCTTTCGGAAAACAATTCGGCGATCCCCTTCAGGACCTCGTCGCCGACCGAATGGCCGTAGGTGTCGTTGATCGACTTGAAGTCGTCGACGTCGATCGTCACGGCGGTGAATTTCCGGCCTGTCTGATGAAACCGGGCAAGTTCCGTCTCGGCGCGTTCCAGAAAGGCGCGCCGGTTCAAAACGCCGGTAAGGTCATCATTGCTGGCAACCTGTTCCAGCCGGATCCTGGCTTCCATGAGCGCATCATGATCCTGCTGCCGAGCAATTTCGTTGCCGATCGAGTCCGCGAACTGGCGGATCAGTTCCCTCCCGGTCTTCGAAAACGGACGCTCCCTCGGTTCGGGCGCCGTGAAATTGATGGTGCCGTAGGTGTCGCCGTCCACGAAAACCGGGGCGCCGATATAGGCCTCCAATGCAAATTTTTCATAGCAGGGAAAGCCGGCGAATTCGGACATGCTCGCATGGTCGATGGCGAGCGGGGCATTTTCGTCGAGGGTGCGGCTGCAATAGGTTGCGCCGAGGGCGAACGAGGCGCCGGCCATGATTTCGCCGTTCGGGCTTTCGGCGTGGGTGACCGTATAATGGTCTTCGATGATCCGGCTGATAACCCCGAACGGCAGCTCGAAATGATCGCAGCCGAGTTTCAGGATCTGCTCGATCTTCTGATCCGTCGTCAGCTCCCGTGTCGACGTAATCGCATAAAGGTCCGCGAGCGTGCGCTCCGTCCGGTTCCTCTCGGTGATGTCGGTGGAGTAGATGATGACGCCGGTCTGGTCTCCCGAGGCATTCAGTTTGGGTGAGTATTCGATGCGGACCTCGCGGGTGATGCCGGTTGGATAACGCTTTTTGGTCTCGAAGCAGACATGCTCGCCTTTCAAGGCGCGCTGATAATACGGCTCGGATCTGTTCCTGCTGTCCGACGGCAAAGCGTCTCTGATCCTGGTGCCGAGCAGGTCTTCGCGCGGTTTGCCGAACCAGCTCGCAAACAGGTCATTGATGAAGACGCAACGCCCTTTGCTGTCCAGCTCGACAATGGCCCCCAACAGGCCGTCGTCGGATTCCGCAAAACGGACTGGCGCCTTTTCAGCCGAAGGAGTGGCGGACTCGACGAATTTTTCCGCGTCCGGGTTCAGAGTGTTTGTCAGTCTGGTCTGGGTCATCGGTCGTCACCATTCTTGGTTGCAATGATAACATACGTAACTTCCCTAGCGTAATATATAATAATTGTGAGAAAAATTTGGTTATTCGAGATTATTGATAATATTTTATTCTTGTAGTATTCTACGTATTTTTTACATTGAAGCGTATTACGTGATTTTAGAATAGATAATACTTTAATTAAATTTGTAATTATATTCGATCAGAATGACTCTGATGATCCTGCCTTGGACACTAATTCTCCGGGCAGGATCCTTCGAACCCACGCTCACAAGTCAGTCTGTCGAAATCGGAATGCGGGGTGCGGAAAACGGGTTCCCCGACACCCCTGTTTTTCCCGGTGCGTGGCAGAGACAGTCAGATCATGTCTCGCGGGCGGAAGACCGGTATTTCTCCGAAACCTCGTAATAGTCGTTGAAACCGATCTTCTGCCTGAGCGTCTTGAAATCCATCAGGTGCGGGGTGCGGTCGCCGTCCTGTTTCATCACGGCGAGCGTGTCGGTCATGGCCTTCATTGCGGCTGCCATCAGCGTCAGCGGATAGGCGGCGATGGCGTAACCCAGATCGCGCAATTCAGCATGCGACAGGTCCGGCGTTTCGCCGCCTTCGACGATATTCGCCATCTTCGGGCCGGGAAGTTCGGCGCAGACGGTGCGCATTTCCTCCACCGTCTTCGGCGCTTCGACGAACAGGATATCCGCCCCCAGTTCGGCGAATTTCGCCGCCCGTTCGATCGCCTCGCCCAGGCCGTGGTCATGGCGGGCGTCGGTGCGCGCCAGGATCAGGATGTCGGCGCCGTCTTCGCGGGCGTCATTGGCGGCGCGGATCCGGTCGAAGGCTTCCTCGCGGGAGACGACGGCCTTGCCCGGGGTGTGGCCGCAGCGTTTGGGCGCAAGCTGGTCCTCGATCATGACGGCGGCAGCCCCGGCCTTGGCAAAGCCCGCGACCGTGCGCCGGACATTCATGGCATTGCCGTAGCCGGTGTCGCCGTCGGCAAGCAGCGGGATCGACGTGGCGTCGGTGATGTTGCGCACCTGATCGAGAACTTCTCCGTAGGACATCAGGCCGAGGTCCGGTGCGCCGATGCGCGAGGCGGATGCTGCGAAGCCGGACATGAAGGTCAGGTCGAATCCGCCTTGTTCGATCAGTTTGGCGGACAGGGCGTCGAAGCAGCAGGGCATGACGTGCAGTTTGTCTTGCGCGAGAAGCGCGCGCAGCTTTGCAGCCTGGGACATGAAGAGTGACCTTAGAGTTTGAACGGTATGTAAAGCGCGAGATCCGGCCAGATATAAAGCAGGAACACGCTGACCAGCATCAGCAGCAGGAACGGCAGGACGCCGCGCGACACGTCGCCGAGGCTTGCGCGCGCCACCGACTGGATCACGTAGAGATTGAGCCCGACCGGAGGCGTGATCAGGGCGCATTCCACGAGGATGACCATATAGACGCCGAACCAGATCGGGTCCAGACCCATGGCCTGGGCCGCGGGCAGGAGCACCGGCGTCATGATCAGGACCATGGACAGCGCCTCGAACACCAGTCCCATGCACAGAAGCACGATCGACACGACGATGAGGAAGGCGAAAGGCGTGTGGATCGTCTGGTCGATGAAGACGGAAATGTCCTGGGGGATCCGGTAAAGGGTGATCGCCTTGCCGAAGACCTTGGCGCCGGCGATAATCAGCAGGATCGCGACCGTCGTCGCCATGGCTTCGAACGCCGCGTCCTTGAAGCCCTTCCAGGTCAGGGTGCGCAGGATGACGGCGGTAATCACAAGCGCGGCAGCGAAACCGACGGCGGCGGCCTCCGTCGGCGTGGCAGCACCCGTGTAGATCGCGCCGATGACGATTGCGGCCAGAAGGATGCTTGGCGCCGCCCGAAGGCTGGCATCCTTGCGCTCGCGCCAGCTGGCCGCCGGTTCGGGCTTGTAGCCTCCGAACCAGCGCGCATAGACCATCGAAAAGGCGATGAAGAAGATGACGAGCAGAATGCCCGGGCCGATGCCGGCGAGAAACAGGGCGATGACCGATTGCTCGGTGACGAAGCCGTAGACGATCATCGGGATCGAGGGCGGGATCAGGATGCCGAGCGTTCCGCCGGCCGCCAGCAGGCCGTAGACGAAGCGCCGCTCGTAGCCGCGCTGGATCATTTCGGGGATGGCGACGGTGCCGATGGTGGCCGCCGTTGCCACCGACGAGCCGGAAATGGCGGCGAAGATGGCGCAGGACAGGATCGTCGCGACGGCAAGCCCGCCGGGCCAATGGCCGACCCAGGCGTGGACGGCGGCGAACAGGTCCTTGCCGACGCCACCCTTCAAAAGCACGTTCGACATCAGCAGAAACAGCGGCACCGCCAGCAGGATGAAGCCGTCAAGGGTCGACAGGATCGCCTGGGGCGCCATGAGCGGCGAAAACCCGCCGGCAATCAAAAGGGCCAGGCCGAGACCGCCGAGCGCAAAGGCAACGGGCACGCGCAGGAGCAGCAGGGCGAACAGCGCGACCAGGATCATGAGCGTGCTCATTCAAAGCCTCCGTGCGGGGCATCGGCGTCGCGTTCGCCGGTGAGGGAACGCCAGGCTTCCAGCAGCGCCTGCAGGAACAAAAGCGCAAAGCCGGCCGGCACGGCCAGTTCGGTGACCCAGGTCGGCAGGTCGAGCATGGACCCGGTCGTGCGTCCGCGCTCGAAGGAATCGAAAAAGATATCCCATCCCTTCCAGGTGACCAGCGCACTGAAGGCGGCAATGCAGAGCATGGCGAACGCTTCGGTGAACCGGCGCTGTTCGGGCGAGAGCAGGTCGACGAGTGCATCGACCGCAATGTGGCGCCGGGCCCCGAGCAGCCAGGCCATGGCCAGCAGCGAGCCCCAGATCAGGGCGAGCTGGGACAGTTCCGCCGCCCAGATCGTCGGCGCGGAGAAGAAATAGCGGGCGACGACCTCATAGGTCAGCATGAAGCCGGCCATCACGAAGAGGGCCGCGGCAACCCACGCAAGCGCTTTGGTCAGAAATTGGAAATAGGCCATGGACGGTCGGTCGCAGACGGGAAAGCCCCGGACGGATAATCCGTCCGGGGCAAGGATGACGGGAGGGTGATCAAAGGGCCTGTGCTGCTGCGAGCACCTTGGCGCCGAGATCCCCGGCCTTTTCCTTGTAGGTGTCGTAGACCGGCTGGGCGACGGCTTTCCAGGCGGCGAGTTCATCCGCCGTCGGCTTGTAGACCGTCATGCCGTTTTCCTTGGCTGCCGCATAGGCGTCGGCCTCGATCTGGGACATGCGGTCGCGCACGTCGGCTTCTGCCTTCATGGCGGCTGCCTCGATCAACTCCCGGTGCTTTTCGGGCAGGCCGTTCCAGAAGTCGGTGTTGACCACGACGATGAATTCGATGTCGGCGTGGTTGGTCTCGGTGATCGTGTCCATCACTTCCCAGAGCTTGCGCGACTTCACGCCGGACACGCCGGTCATGCCGATGTCGACCGTGCCGCGCTGGTAGGCGAGATACTGCTCGGACCCGGAGATCAGCGTCGGCGCGCCGCCGGCGGCCGTGACGAAGTCGCCGAGGGTCTTGCCGAAGACACGGACCTTCTTGCCCTTCATGTCGGCCGGGGTTTTCACCGGGCCGCCGTTGGACAGCATGATCGCGCCGCCATAGGCCTGCCACCACAATACGGTGGAGCCGGTGCCTGCGATCGCTTCGTCCAGGGGTCCGCGAACCGGAGAGCCCTTGGCAACGGCCGCGCGGACCTTGGCTTCCGAATCGAACAGGAACGGCTGGTAGAAGATATCGACGGCCGGAATGTCGCCGACGTAACGGGTGAGCGAAGCAACGCCCATCTCGATGGCGCCGGAACCGACGGCGGCCGGGACTTCCTTGTCCTTATAAAGCTGCGCGCTGTCGTAGATTTCCACGGCGATCTCACCGTTGGAGGTCTTTTCGACCTCTTCCTTGAACAGCACCAGGTTCTGGCCGAGGTGGCTCTTGAGCGGAAGTTGGAGCGAAATGCGCAGTGTGGTGTCGGCGGCAAGGGCCGAACCGGATGACAGGCCGGCGAAAAGACCGGCGGCAAGGGCCGCGCCGGCGGCCCAGGTAAGAGCTTTCATGATTGTTCCTCCCAATGTTTATGGCAGTGAGATTGACCCAAGGTTCGAAGGCGGTCAACTCGTTCCGCAATTGAAATATCGATGGAAATGCATCCGGTGCATTCGGGCAAGCACGGCACTCAGGAAAAGAGTTTTGCCGTGAAATGTGTTTTCCGGGGCTTGCCAGAAGACCGTTTTGCCTTGAACGTTCAGGGAAGATGGAACAGGTCGTTCCACATTAATTCCGCCAGATTTTCCGAGGGTCCAATGAGCAAAGTCGATATTCTCATGCCGCGTGCCATGCTGCCGGTCGTCATGCGCGGACTGGAGGAAAAATTCACGGTGCACAAGCCGTTCGAGGCGGCGGATCCGGACGGGCTGATGGCGGAGGTCGCGGACAGGATCCGCGGGATCGCCGTACTGGGCACCCGGATCGATGCGGAGTTTCTGGTCAAATTCCCGAATGTGGAGATCGCTTCGAATTTCGGCGTCGGCTACGACAACATCAATGTGGCCGACTGTTCGGCGAAGAACATCGTCGTGACGAACACGCCCGATGTGCTGACCGAGGAGGTCGCCGATACCGCGCTCGGTCTTCTGATCATGACCGCCCGCGAACTGTCGGCGGCCGAAAAATGGCTGCGCGACGGTAAATGGGAATCGAAGGGTCCCTATCCCCTGACCGGCGCGACCCTGGTCGGCCGGACACTCGGGATTTTCGGCCTCGGCCGGATCGGCAAGGCAATCGCCAAACGCGCGGAAGCCTTCGGTCTCAAGGTCCATTATTACGGCCGCACACGCCAGGCGGACGTCGCCTATCCCTATCACGACAGCCTGCTTGGCCTGGCGGATGCCTGCGACACCCTGATGGTGGTCGCGCCGGGCGGTCCGGAGACCCATCATGCGGTCAATAGTGAGGTCCTCGCCGCACTCGGGTCAAACGGCATCCTGATCAATATCGGCCGGGGAACCGTGGTCGACGAAGCCGCCCTGATCGAGGCTCTGGAAAAGCGTGTCATCTATGGTGCAGGTCTCGACGTGTTCGAAGACGAACCCCATGTGCCGGCCGGGCTGATGGCGCTCGACCGGGTCACACTGCTGCCCCATGTGGGCTCCGCGTCGGTGCAGACGCGGGATGCGATGGGGCAGCTCGTGGTCGATAATCTGACGAGCTGGTTTGAAACGGGCAAGGCCGTGACGCCGGTTCCCGGCTGAGGCTCTACAGCGGTCAGGCCTTGCTGTTTGCCGCCAGGAACTCCTCCATGCGCTTCAGGGCGCGGAGGATGTTTTCCGTCGAGTTGGCATAGGACAGGCGGATATAGCCCTCGCCCAGAATCCCGAAATCCGGTCCGCCGATGACGGCAACGCCTGCCTCTTCCAGAAGGGCAGAGGCAAGCTGCTTGGCCTTCCAGCCGGTCGCCTTGATGTTCGGGAAGGCATAGAAGGCGCCGAGCGGCGTCCGGCAGGTCACGTTCGGCAGGGCGTTCAGGCCTTCGACCACCACTTTCCGGCGCTTGTCGAATTCCGCGACCATGGCCCGGGCCTCGTCCTGCGGGCCGGTGAGGGCGGCAATGCCGGCGAATTGCGTCGGCGCATTGACGCAGGACCAGGCGTTGACGGAAAGCTTGCGCGCCTTGTCGATGAGCGCATCCGGCCAGACAGAGTAGCCGAGCCGCCAGCCGGTCATGGCATAGGTCTTGGACCAGCCGTCGAGCAGGATCAGCCGGTCGCGCAACTCTTCGAAGCCGAGCAGGGAGACGTGCTCCATGCCGTCATAGGTCATCTGCGCATAGATCTCGTCGGACATGATCGCCACGTCCGGGAAGGCCGCAAGGCCCTTCACCAGTGTCTCGATCTCCGCGCGCGGCGTGACCCCGCCGGTGGGGTTCGCCGGGGAATTGAGAATGATCAGGCTCGTCCTGTCGTTGATCAGCGACAGGGTTTCTTCCGCTGAAAAGGCGAAATCGTTCTCCTCGCGGATCGGGATCGGAACCGGTTTGGCACCGGTGAACTCGATCATGGAGCGGTAGATCGGAAAGCCCGGATCCGGATAGAGGATCTCCCTGCCGGGTTCGCCGAACATCAGGATTGCCATGAACATGGTCACCTTGCCGCCGGGCACGATCACCACGTTGTCCGGATTGACCTCGGCGCCGACGCGCTTGTGAAGATCCGCGCAGACGGCTTCGCGCAGCGGCAGGATGCCGGTTGCCGGCGTGTAGCCGTGATGACCGTCGCGCAGCGCCTTGATGGCGGCTTCCACAATATGGCTGGGGGTTTTGAAGTCCGGCTGGCCGATGCCGAGATTGATGATGTCGCGTCCTTCAGAGGCGAGTTGCGTGGCGCGGGCAAGCACGGCAAAGGCGTTTTCCTCGCCGATACGGTCGAAGCCGGCAATGGTCTTGAGCATGGTTCCACCCTTCTGGCCGCGGCCGCGGCGATGCTGGTCTTTTCGAAATGTTTAGCGGAGATGGCACCGGTCTGGAAAGACCGGGTTGAAGCAAAGGTGTTCGCCGAAGCGCGAAACGCTGCCGGCAAAACAGAATTCCCGCAAAGCCCCTCCCATCTACCCTCCTTAGCGCTTATATTCGCCGTGACTCACGCTCCGGCCATGGTGCCGGGCTCACAAGAAATTCCGCGCAAGGGACTTCCCATGTCTGCGACTGAAGCAACGACCCAACAGATTCCGGTCACCGTTCTGACCGGTTATCTCGGATCCGGAAAGACGACACTTCTGAACCGGATCCTGACCGAGAATCACGGCCAGAAATATGCCGTGATCGTCAATGAATTCGGCGAAGTCGGCATCGACAACGACCTGCTGGTCGAGTCGGACGAAGAAATCTTCGAAATGAACAACGGCTGCATCTGCTGCACCGTGCGCGGCGACCTGATCCGCACCGTGCAGAACCTGATGAAGCGCAAGGGTGCGTTCGACGCCATTATCGTGGAAACGACCGGCGTGGCCGACCCGGCCCCGGTCGCCCAGACCTTCTTCATGGATGACGACGTGCGGGCTGCCTCCAAGCTGGATGCGGTCGTCGCCGTGGTCGATGCGCGCCATGTGCTGCAGCGCCTGGATGATACGGAAGAGGCGGAAGACCAGATCGCCTTTGCCGATGTCATCCTGATCAACAAGACCGACCTGGTTTCCAAGGAGGAACTGGAGGAGGTCGAGGCCCGGATCGCGGCCATCAATCCTTATGCGGTTCGCCATTTCACCAAACGCTGCGAAGTGGATCTCAAGGCCGTGCTCGACCGCGGCGCCTTCGACCTCGACCGGATCCTGTCGCTCGATCCGCATTTCCTGGCACATGGCCACCACGAACACGAATGCGGCCCGGACTGCGACCACGAGCACCACCATGGCCATGACCACCATCATCACGATCATGAATGCGGTCCGGATTGCGACCACGACCACCATCACCATGACGACAATCCGCATTCGGTGA
This sequence comes from Roseibium aggregatum, assembly GCF_014692675.1. Classification (GTDB taxonomy): domain Bacteria; phylum Pseudomonadota; class Alphaproteobacteria; order Rhizobiales; family Stappiaceae; genus Roseibium; species Roseibium aggregatum_C. The sequence goes on from NZ_JABFCZ010000022.1 coordinate 66,141, forward strand.
AGAGCATTTCGCTGAAGGCAGGCGATCTCAATCCGGAGCTGTTCTTTCCCTGGATCAACCAGGTCACCCAGGTTCAGGGGCCGAACATCCTGCGGCTGAAGGGTATTCTCGCGCTGAAGGACGATCCGCAGCGCTATGTCATCCAGGGCGTGCACATGATCGTGGAAGGCGATCACCAGCGCGACTGGAAGGCGGACGAGCCGCGCGAAAGCCGCCTGGTCTTCATCGGGCGCGATCTCAACTGGGATGTTCTGGAAAAGAGCTTCCAGGCCTGCGCAGCGGAATAGGAGCCCTCATGCCGACGATTGCTCCGGTCGACGCGGACGGCTTCATCGTCCGCGCCGGCTTCCTGAACGACACGGCTTATTTTGCCTCCGGTGAAGGCTATGTCTGTTTCGTCGAAGGTGCGGAAGCACGGGTCCAGGTTCATGAAGGCGGGCTTCTGGCCGCCGAAAGGACGCTGGACGGCAAGGCGCTGGTGACCTCCGGCGACGACGGCAAGATCCAGCAGGTTGCGCCGGACGGAAGCATCGGCCTTCTGGCCGAGCGTCCGCGCAAGTGGATCGATCTTCTCGCCTGCGGGCCGAACGGGGCGGTTGGTTTCGCCTCGGGACGGACCGCCTGGGTCCGGCTGGCCGACGGCAAGGAAAACGAATTCACCCATGAGCGGGCCGTCGGCGGACTGACCTTCGCGCCCAAGGGCATGAAGCTGGCCGTCGCCCGCTATGACGGCGCGACCGTGTGGTGGGCCAATGCGTCCGGAAAGCCGCAGGAATATTCCTGGAAAGGGGCGCACCTGGGCATCACCTATTCGCCGGACGGCAAGTATCTTGTGACCTCGATGCAGGAAAACGCGCTGCACGGCTGGCGGCTTGCCGACGAGCAGGACATGCGCATGACCGGCTATCCGGCCAAGGTGAAGTCCTGGAGCTGGTCAACGAAAGGTCGCTATCTGGCGACCTCAGGCGCCAATGCCGCGATCCTGTGGCCGTTCTCCGGCAAGACCGGCCCCATGGGGCAGACGCCGCTGCAGCTCGGCACGCGCGGCGACTTCCTGGTGACGGCGGTCGCCTGCCATCCGAGGGAAGAGGTCGTCGCGGTCGGCTATCAGGACGGCATGGTCATGCTGTGCCGTTTCGAGGACAATGCAGAGGTGCTCTTGCGCCGTCCCGGCAAGGGGCCGGTCTCGGCGCTCGGCTGGGACGGCGAAGGCGTGCGTCTGGCCTTCGGAACGGAAGAAGGCGAAGCCGGCATCATCTCCCTGCAGGACTAGCCGAAGCCGGTCGGCAGGGCGACCGGTCGCAATGACGATAACAACAAGAACGAAATACGGGGTTTGGAATGGACACTGTCACATCTTCGGGCGGCATGGTGGTCGCACCTCATACAGCAGCTGCAAACGCGGGCGCTGAAATCCTTGCCGACGGCGGTTCGGCCATTGAGGCGATGATTGCCGCGGCGAGCACGATTGCCGTTGTCTATCCGCATATGAACGCCATCGGCGGCGACGGCTTCTGGCTCATCGCCGAGCCGGGGAAGGATCCGAAGGCGCTTATGGCCTGCGGATCGGCCGGATCCAAGGCGACTGTCGCTGCCTATAACGAGGCCGGCTACGGCGCGATCCCGACGCGCGGCCCGATGGCGGCCCTGACGGTTGCCGGAACCATCGGCGGCTGGGGCAAGGCGCTGGAAGCCGCCCAGGCAATCGGCGCCGGCAAGACGCCACGCAGCGAATTGCTGCGCGAAGCGATCCGCTACGCCAAGGAAGGCATACGCGTCACCCGCAGCCAGACGGCCCTGACGGCGGAGAAATTCGACGAGTTGAAGGACCAGCCCGGTTTCGCGGACGTGTTTCTGGTCGACGGCAAGGTGCCCGAGGAAGGATCCACTCTCCGGCAGGAGCGGCTGGCCGACACGCTGCAGCATCTGGCCCATGACGGCTTTGAGGAATTCTACAAGGGCGATGTGGCGGCGGCCATTGCCGACGACCTGGACCGCATCGGGTCTCCGGTGACCAAGGGCGACCTGGCGGCCTATGAGGCCGGGTTCAAGGACGCGCTCAAGGTCGAGCTGAATTGCGGAACGGTCTTCAACGCGCCGCCGCCGACGCAAGGCCTGGCGTCCCTGATCATCCTCGGGCTCTACGACCGGCTGAAGACCGACGGCCGGGAAGGTTTCGACCTTGTCCACGGACTGGTGGAAGCGACCAAACGCGCCTTCCTGGTGCGCGACCGGATCGTCACCGATCCGATGCGCCTGCCGGAGCCGCCGAAAAATTTCCTCACGCCGGACTGGCTGGGCCGGGAGGCGGCGAAGATCGACATGCGCCGGGCGCTGGAATGGCCTTACAAGGGCGCGCATGGCGACACCATCTGGATGGGTGCGGTCGACAAGAAGGGCGTTTCCGTTTCCTTCATCCAGTCGATCTACTGGGAATTCGGCTCCGGCTGCGTGCTGCCGAAGACCGGGATCACCTGGCAGAACCGGGGTGCGAGTTTCTCGTTGCATCCGGAAGCGCTCAATGCGCTGGAGCCGGGCCGCCAGCCGTTCCACACGCTCAATCCGGCGATGGCCCGGCTGAAGGACGGCCGGACGGTCACCTACGGCACCATGGGCGGCGAAGGCCAGCCGCAGACCCAGGCCGCGATCTTTGCCCGTCACGTCCTGAACGGCATGCCCGTCGGCGAGGCGATCGATGCACCGCGCTGGCTGCTCGGCCGGACCTGGGGCGACGAAACGACGGCCCTCAGGCTGGAAAACCGCTTCGATCCGGATATCGTAAGGGCTCTTGAGCGGTGCGGTCACGACGTGGTCGAAATGGCGGATGCCTATTCCGACACCATGGGCCATGCGGGCATGATCGTGCGCAACACCAAAGGCGGCCTCGAAGGGGCCCACGATCCGCGCGCCGACGGAGGTGCTGCAGTCGCTTAATATGGGCGCATAACACGGGCGGGCCGGACGGTTGCCGGCCAGGGGAAGAGCATGGATGCCATCACGCGAATGCGCTGTTTTATTCAGGTCGTCGACAGCCGGGGGTTTTCGGCGGCGGCACGCGAAATGGGGCGCTCGAAGGCGCTGGTGTCCAAATATATCAGCGAGCTGGAAGATGAACTCGGCGTCCGTCTGCTCAACCGCACGACCCGGCAGGTATCGCTGACCGAGGTCGGCGAGTCCTATTACAAGGAAGCCTCCGACATCCTGCAGCGGATCGACGATCTGCAGGCCTCCGTCCAGTCTTCCCACACAGGTGTGCGCGGCAGGCTCAGGGTCTCCGCGCCGCGGTCCATGGGCGACGCCCTGTTCAATCAGGCGGCCATGGCGTTTCTGGCGGCCAATCCGGAAGTGTCGATGGACCTCAGGCTCGAAGACCGTTTCGTGGATCTGGTGGATGAAGGTTTCGACGTGGCGATCCGCGTGACGGAGATGGAGGATTCCAGCCTGATCGCCCGCAAGATCGCTCCGTTCCGGACCGTTGTCTGCGCGACGCCGGAGGTGATTGCGACCTACGGTGCACCCAAGGTTCCGGCCGATCTGTCCAGCCGGCCCTGCATCATCGACACGAATTACCGGTTCAAGCAGAACTGGGGATTTTCCGATGGCGGGCGTAGACTTTCCGTGGTGGTTCGCGGCCGGGCGGAGGTGAACAGTGCGCTCGGCGGGCGCGACGCGGCCTTGTGCGGCCTCGGGTTCCTGCGCACGCCCTATATTTTCGTGGCCAGTGAACTGGAAGCAGGAAAACTGGTCACGGTTCTGGAAAACTATGAATCCAGCACACAGGCGATTTACGCCGTTTATCCGCACCGGCGGCACCTTTCGGGAAAGGTGCGCGCCTTTGTCGATTTTCTGGTCGAGTGGCTGGCGGAGCGGAAGAAAGCCGGAGAATCCTGCCCGGCCTAAACGTCTTGCGGGGTTCCTCCGAACCAGCGAATGGCAAGCTTCGCTTCTGGGAACTGGCAGACTCTATCCTCAACCACAGCGTCATCACACGGCGAAGTCCGGGTGATCCAATGCCCGTTTCGTCGGATTTCAAGCCAGGACGATGCTGAACGATCGTAGTCGTCTGTGGATCATGGCTTTAGATTTTCCGTCCGGCGAGGCGAGCGGATCGCCCGGACTTCGCCGGGCGATGACACCGAGAGCGGGTCAGGCCGACAGGCGCTCCTCGGCGATCCGGTCGGCGATCTGTTCCGGGGTCTTGTCTTCGGCGCTGGCGCGCTTGAAGATTTCCGTCAGCGTGTCGCCGATGGCGAGCGTCTTCCTCCGGACCGCTTCGTCGCTGCCGCCTGGTGTGGCCAATGCAATGGAAATCACTCCGCCGGCGTTGATTGCGTAGTCGGGCGCATAGAGGATGCCGCGCGCCTTGAGCGCCTCGCCGTCGGCCGGGGTCTGCAACTGGTTGTTCGCGGCACCTGCCACGATCTTCGCCTGGATCTGCGGGATCGTCCCGGCGTTCAGGCCCGCGCCGAGGGCGCAGGGGGCGAAGATATCGGCCTCGACCCGATGGGCTTCTGCCGGATCGACGGCCCGGGCGTCGAAGGTCTCGATGGCCTTCAGCACGGACGGGGCGTGAATGTCGGACACGATCAGTTTTGCGCCTGCTTCATGCAGTCGGGCAGCCACATCGGAACCCACGTGGCCGAGGCCCTGCACGGAGACGGTCAGGCCGGTGAGGTCATCGGTGCCGTAGACATGGCGGACGGCGGCCTTGATGCCGGTGAAGACGCCGAGAGCCGTATAGGGGGAGGGGTCTCCGAGGCCTGTGGCCCTGGTCCCGCGCACATGGGCGGTCGAGTTGGCAATGTATTCCATGTCTTCCGGCGACACGCCGACATCTTCGGCGGTGATATAGGTGCCCGACAGGCGGTTCACATGGCGGCCGAAGGCCTCCATCATTTCCGGCGTCTTGTCCTTGCGCGGATCGGCGATGATCACCGCCTTGCCGCCGCCGAGGTCCAGGCCGGCCAGGGCATTCTTGTAGGTCATGCCCCGGGAAAGCCGGAGGGCGTCGGTCAGGGCCTCTGCGTGGCTGGCATAGGGCCAGACCCGGCAGCCGCCGAGGCTCGGGCCGAGAGCGGTGCTGTGAATGGCGATGATGGCGGAAAGGCCGGTTTCCCGGTCGCGGACGTAGACGACGTCTTCATGGTCGTGGAATTCGGGATGATCGAAGACGGTGGCGAAAACACCGGCTTCCTTGATGGATCGGGGCAGGGCGTTCATGAGTTCACTCTTCAGAAAGTGTGCTTCTGAAACAAAGATTACTCCTGAATGCGGGAATAACGTGTCTAATATTGCGGAATCTGACGAAGAAGAGTCTATTTTCTTCCGCATATTCCGGATTATCCGGGAAATTAATTTTCGGTAATTATGGCGCTGCAACATCGTTGCAGGCCTTGATCCCGCCGTGTTCCCGATGCAAGGACAAGACAGTCCAACCGATCCTCTTGTCCGTGCAGGTGCGATGTCCGTCCTTCCCGCGTTTATAGTGCGATACGTCCAGTCCGGTCTGGCGCTTTTCTGCCTGCTTCTGTCCTCCATGGCGGCGGTTGCCCATCCGCATATTTTCGTCGAGGCCCGCTCCAAGCTCGTGTTCGACGACAAGGGCAATGCGGTCGCCGTCGACCATGTGTTCCGCTTCGACGATGCCTATACCGCCTTCGCGATCCAGGGGTTCGATGCCAACGGGGACGGACACTACAGCCGCGAGGAACTCGCCGAGCTTGCCAAGGTGAATATCGAGGGCATTGCCGAATACGGTTACTTCACCTTCGGCGACAACACGCGTGTGGAGCTCGATTTCACTCCGCCGACGGATTACTGGCTCGAGGTCAAGTCCGTGCCTCTCAAGGACTACTGGGCGATGAAGCCAGAGGACTTCGAGGCCATGGAGGAAGACCGCCGGATGAACGGGACCGACATACCGGACACCGTCGATCTTCTGGAACTGCATTTCCGCCTGCCGTTGAAAGAGCCGAGCGACGCCACGAAGCCGATCACGCTGGACGTCTACGATCCGACCTATTACGTCGATTTCCGCTTCGCCAAGGGAGACGATGCGCTCGGGGTGGTGAATGCGCCGGGCAAATGCGGGATCGAGCGCAAGGAACCGCCCGCTCTGGACGATGCGACGGCTTACGCGCTGGCGCAGATCGGTCCGGACCAGCGGGACCTGCCGCCCGAACTGCAGTCCGCCGCGGCGACACAGGTCAACCAGATGATCGTGACCTGCGATGTGGCCGGCGCCGGCGTTGCGGCGGCAACCACAGGAACGGGGGCGGGTGTCCCCCGAAACGGCCAGGAGGCGATTACCCAGGCGCTGAACACGGCAAAGCAGCCGGATGCACCGGCCGCGGCCAGTCCCGGTCTGGTCAGCAAATGGTTCGGCACCATTGCCCGGCTGCAGAGCGAGTTCTATCAGAAGCTGGTCAGTGCGCTCCGTTCGTTCCGGACCAATCCGAACGCCGCATGGCTTCTGATCGGGATATCCTTCGCCTACGGCATCTTCCATGCTGCGGGTCCGGGACACGGCAAGGCGATCATCTCGTCCTATGTGGTCGCCAACAACGAAACGCTGAAGAAGGGCATTGTGCTGTCGTTCGTCTCGGCGTTCGCGCAGGCTGTGACCGCGATCGTGCTCGTCGGGGCCGCTGCCATGGTCTTCAACCTGACCTCGATTGCGATCCAGGACACTGCGCGCTGGTTCGAGATCGGCTCCTATATCCTCATCACCGTTCTTGGCGGCTGGCTGTTGTGGCAAAAGGCGCTGCAGCCCGTGCTGGCCGGATTTTCCCTGCCGGCCGGCCATGCTCATGCAGGCCATGGTCACCATCACCACGGGCATGACCACCACCATCACGACATCGGCGCGGACGGCGTCTGTTCCACCTGCGGCCATGCCCATGCGCCGACGCCGGACATGGTGCAGGGCAGGATCACACTCGCCCGCGCCGCGTCGATCGTGCTCGCCGTGGGCCTCCGGCCGTGTACCGGCGCGCTGATCGTTCTGGTGTTTGCCCTGTCCCAGGGACTGATTGCGGCCGGCATCGCCTCGACATTGGTCATGGCGCTCGGCACGGGCATCACCGTATCCGTGCTTGCGGGACTGGCCGTGGGCGCCAAGGGGTTTGCCGTACGCCTGTCCGGTGACGGCAGCCGGTTGGCCCATGTGGTGCACCGGACCATCGAGATCGGCGGCGCGCTGCTGGTGTTCTTCCTCGGCGTGACCTTGCTGATCGCCACGCTCGGCTGGGGTTAGGCGTCTTTGTTATCCGCGCCAAGGATGATGGGCTTTCCATGAGGCGTCGCTTTCGCGGCCCGGTCCCAGGCATCCTTGAGACCGGCAAGCGTTTCAGCCGAGGTGGCGCCTTTTTCCGCGAGCAGCTTTTCAAAGGCGGCCAGCCAGTGCCGGTAATAATCCGCACCCGTGTCCTCGGGGCTGGAGCCGGCCGCGCGGATTTCCGCTCCGAGCGCCTGGGTCCATTCCGGCCAGGTGAACAGGCCGGCGTCATGGGCGGACACGGTCATGGCGAAGACGCGCGCCTCCCACGGTTCGCGGAACACCGGCGTCTCGCCGTCACTCGGCAGGCCGGGGATTTTCTGCGTGAGGGCGGAAGCGTCGATCTCAGGCGGGGTCAAGGTAAGGCTCCCAGAGATCGACCCGGACCGTGAGGCCGGGATCCGCATCCGCGCCCCAGAGATCGCTTGCCTTGAACGCAACACCGTAAAGCCAGTGCGGCTGTTCGCCGAGTCCGTGGGCATTGGTGTCCGGGAACACGTGGACGCCGTGAACGGCCTCGATCACGCCCGCGTGGCCGCGGACATAGCGGGGCAGGCGGGTATGGGTTTCCGGGTGCATGTTCTTTGCGATCACCCGGTCGCCGACATTGAATCTCGCCGGCGCGGAGGCAGGCCGGTCGACCGGTCCACCCTTGGCAAGCACCGTCTCGACGTCGTCCGCCATCAGCTTGCGTTTGACCGGCAGAGGCGGTGTGAGTGCGTGTCCGGCCGCGATTTCGTCTTCCGTGACGAGGCCGCGTTCGGCGAGCAGCTTTTCCAGGCCTGCCAGCCAGATCTGGTAGTAGCTTGAGGAAAGATATTGCGCCGGCGGCAGCGTTTCGCGTGCATGCCGGGAGGCATCCAGCGTCCAGCTTCCCGTCGCGCCCATCGCCAGGGTCGCCGCGAAGGCGCGCCTTTCCCATTCGCCATGAAACAGAGGTTCGTTGTCGTCGTGGACGACCGGGCCGAAGCCCATCATGCCGCCGAGATCCTGGGCGCCGTTCATGAGGAAGCCTCGCCCAACTGATCCGGGGTCAGCGCCAGTCCGGTTCCAATCATGCTGTCCCGCGTGACGAGCTTCGCCAGGTCTTCGGCGCTCCAGCCCTCCGTGCCCTCGGGGCGTCGGGGAATGACGAGGTAGCGGACTTCCGCCGTGGAATCCCAGACCCGGATGTCGGTTGCCGCCGGCAATTCGATACCGAAGTCCTTCAAGACGCCGCGCGGATCGCGAACCGCCTTTGAGCGATAGGGGGCAGACTTGTACCAGACCGGTGGCAGGCCCAGCACCGGCCACGGATAGCAGGAGCACAAGGTGCAGACGACCATGTTGTGAGTGTCGTCGGTGTTTTCGACCGCGACCATGTGCTCCCCCTGGCGGCCGATATAGCCGAGGTGGTGAATGGCGGCGGTCGCGTCCTTCATGAGCCAGTCGTGATAGTCCGGATCCGTCCAGGCCGTTGCCACCACATGCGCACCGTTGCGCGGCCCCACCTTTGTCTCGTAGGTGTCGATCAGCTTGTCCATCGCCGCCGGATCGACATAACCCTTTTCCGTCAGAACGGTTTCCAGTGCGCGGACGCGAAGCTCCGTTTCCGAAAGTTCGGAATGGTCATGGTCATGGTGATGATCGTGAGAATGAGACATGGCCGGTGGGACCTCGATCAGGCGATATGTTTCAGGCGAGGCCGAGACGGCGTCCGCGGTACTCTCTCGCGGCGTCGCCGAAGGCCCTGAACAGCTTCTGTGACGGCCCGTCGCTCGCGACCCAGTATTCCGGATGCCACTGGGTTGCGACCACGTAGCCCGGGCCATCCTTGACCGAGACCGCCTCGATGGTGCCGTCTTCGGCCCGGGCGACCACGGTCAGCCGGTCTCCAAGCGTTCCAAGAGCCTGCCGGTGAAGCGAATTGACGTCAACCGGTTCCTCGCCAAGGATCTCAGCCAGCGGGCTGTCGGGCTCGATCTCGATCGGGTGGGCGATCTTGAAACGGGTGTCCTGGTGTTCCGACGTGGGCGCGCGGTGATCGGCCCGGCCTTCCATGTCCTGGATCTCCGTCAGCAGCGTGCCGCCGAGAGCGACATTGAGTTCCTGCATGCCCCGGCAGATGGCGAATACCGGTACGCCGCGTTCCAAGGCGCGCCTGAGCAGCGGCAGCGTCGTGGCATCGCGTTCCGGATCGTAGGGGCCGTTGGCTTCCGTTGCCTCGCCGCCGTAAAGCTGCGGATTGACGTTGGACCGGGACCCGGTCGCCAAAACGCCGTCGACCTGGTCGAGCGCGCCGTCGATATCGATGTCGGCGCCGAGCGACGGCAGGATGACCGGCAGCGCGTCCGATCCGCGGACGACGGCCTGCAGATATGTAGAGGGGGCGGCGTGCCAGTTATAACCGTCGACCGGCTTTACATCCGCCGTGACTAGAATGAGGGGTTTCGTCATTTGGGTATCCGAGTGGAGAGCCGTCAGAAGGCTGCTGCCGTTGTTGTCGAGGGCCTGTTGCGTATCAGATCCGAAGCCGGGTGCCTAACGGATCCTAATCAAGGAGTCCCAGTTCCTGGGCCACCTTGTAGAGCTGGGCTGCGTTCTTGGTGCCAACTTTTTCGCGCAGGTTCAAGCGGTGAGATTCGACCGTGCGCACGCTGATGCCCAGATTCTTCGCCACTTCCTTGTTCGGCTGGCCCTTGGCGATCGCCGTGAGCACCTGGCGCTCGCGCTCCGTGAGGCCGTAGGGATCCTCGACGAGCGGGGCCTGGGGTTCGCTCATGAGGTTCTGGCCGACCGCGGACGAGAAATAGTAGCCGCCATTGGCGACGCTGGTTATCGCGGTGATCATTTCCTTCGCGGAGATGTCCTTCAGGATATAGCCGCGCGCACCGGCCTGAACCATGCCGCGCACATATTCCGGATTGTCATATATGGACAGGACGAGGACGCTTGTTCCGGGAAACCGCCTGCGAACCTCGTTCGCCGCCTCAAGGCCGTTCATGACCGGCATGGAAATGTCCATGAGGACGACGTCCGGCTTGAGTACGGCCACAAGGTCCAGCGCTTCCCGGCCGTTGGTCGCTTCGCCGACGACTTCGATCGCGCCGGTCTTTTCCAGCCGCGCACGAATGCCGTCCCGGACCAGTTCGTGGTCATCGGCGAGCAGGACCCTGATCGTTTGAGCGGTGGTTTCGATTGTCATCTCAGGCCGCCTTGTTTGCTCTGTCTTCGAGCGGCATGCTCACCCGAAGGCGGGTGCCGCCGTCCGCCCGGCGCGACAGCCGGAGCGTTCCGCCGTAGGTTTCGATCCGCTCCCGCATGTTGCGGATCCCCAGCCCGCCGTTCTGCGGCAGCGGATGGGGAATGCCGATGCCGTCGTCCTCGACGACCAGCGCCAATGTGTGCGGCCCGACCTTCAGAACGATCTTCACATTCCGGGCCTCCGAGTGGCGCGCGACATTGGTCATGCATTCCTGGACAACCCGGTATAGCGCGGTTTTCGCCCCGTCGGACAGCCTGTCGTGGCTTCTTTCGGCGTCGACGGAAACCGCTATCCCGGATTGTGTCTGGAATTCGTTGCCGAGACTGACGAGCGCGGTCGCCAGCCCCATGTCGTCCAGAAGGCTCGGCCTCAGGTCGCGGGAGATCCTGCGCACCTCTGAAATGGCGCCGTCCAGCGTCTTGAGGCACTTGCTTGCGTAGTCGCGCAGGGCCGTGGCGCTCCCGGCTTCGCTCTGGATCATTTCTATGCCGTAGCGAACCGAGACCAGCAACTGGGAAATACTGTCATGCAGTTCCGTGGAAACCCGTTTGCGTTCCTGTTCCTGCACATCGAAGATCCGGTTCGTGAGCTCCTTGAGCTTGCTGTCGGCAAACCGCTCCTCGGAAAAGCGCACGCCTGCGATCAGCGTGCCGGCGATGACGATGGCAATCAGGGTGATGGCGAAGATCACGATGACGGTCTGGCGGATGCTCACGGCGAAATCGGCCCGGATCGCATCCACTTCATGGGCAATGTCATCGGTATAGAGACCCGTGCCCAGCATCCAGCCCCAGTCCTTGAGCAGGATGGCGTAGCCGAGCTTTTCCTCCACGAGCCCGGTGCTCGGCTTGTTCCAGACATACTCGTGGAAACCGCCTCCGGCCTTTGCCGCCTCGATCAGGTTGCGGATGACATAGTCGCCCTCCGGATCCTGCAGGTCCCACCATTTTCCGCCCACCAGGTTTTTCAGTTTAGGGTGAACGATATTGGTGCCGTCGAGCGTATAGACAAAAAAGTAGCCGTCCTCGCCGAAAGTCATATTGTTGATGATCTTCTTGACTTCTTCCTGGGCCGCCGCCCGGCCGCCGGGTTCTTCCTTGTAGATCCGCTCGATGGACGTCAGCGCGAGGCTGATATAGTTGCGGATTTCCTGCCGTTTTGTTTCCAGGATCCTCTCTTCGACCGCGCGGGTTTCCACCTCGATCAGCCGGTGCGCCTGATAATAGGTGGCGCCGCCGATCAGGATCGATACGGCGACAAGGGGCAGAAGCGTGATCAGGAGCAATTTGGTTTTAAATGTCACGCCCGGTATCTCCCAGGTTGTATCGGAGTGCACTTTCGGGGTGCGGCTTTGTGGCAGGGTTCAGTAGTACTACTGAGTTATTGCGCAGAACCACGAATAGCGCGATGCCTTTTTCTTCACCTAGACATACTCGAAGATCGGTGCAAGTGTAGGCGCCGGTTGGATTCATGTCCGATTTGGGAGGAGTATTTAATGGATCGTCGTTCGTTTATCAAAAAGGCCGGTCTCGGCGCTGGTGGTGTCGTTGCTGCATCCACGCTTGCCGCACCGGCTATCGCTCAGTCGACCAAGGAAATGGTGATTGTGTCGACTTGGCCACGGGACTTTCCGGGTCTGGGTATCCCGGCACAGCGTCTTGCAGCACGCATCACCGAACTGACCGAAGGCCGCATCACCACGCAGTACTTCGCCGCAGGCGAGCGCGTTGGCGCGTTCGACTCCTTCGATGAGGTCGCTTCCGGTAACGCTCAGGCCTATATCGGCGCTGACTACTACTGGAAGGGCAAGCATCCGGGCTGGGCAGCCTTCACGGCTATTCCGTTCGGTCTGACCTACACCGAAATGGATGCCTGGATCCGCTATGCGGGCGGTCAGGAACTGTGGGACGAACTCGCCGGCGAGTTCGGCCTGAAGAACCTTGCCATGGGCAACACCGGCGTTCAGATGGGCGGCTGGTTCAACAAGGAAATCAACACCGCTGACGACCTCAAGGGTCTGAAGATGCGTATTCCGGGTCTTGGCGGCGACGTCATGGCGAAGCTCGGCGCATCTCCGGTTTCCCTGCCGGGCGGCCAGATTTACGAAAACCTTGTTTCCGGTGCCGTTGACGCAACCGAGTGGGTCGGTCCGTACAACGACTACTTCATGAAGTTCTACGAAGCCGCCAAGTACTACTACTGGCCGGGCATGCACGAGCCGGGCTCTCAGCTCGCAATCGGCATGAACAAGGCGTTCTGGGATGGCCTGTCGAAGACCGACCAGGAAATCATCAAGGCAGCCTGCGCGGAAGAAAACGGCGGCACCATGGCCGAAACCAACGCCAACAACGGTGCTTACCTGGACAAGCTCATCAACGAGCACGGCGTCCAGCTGCGCGAGTTCTCCGACGAGATCTACGACGCCTTCGGTGAAGCTTCCCAGGAAGTTCTTCAGGAAGCCATGGATCACGATCCGCTTTCCAAGAAGATCTTCGAAAGCGTTGTCGCTGCGCGCAAGGACATCGGTAGCTGGATGGCTATTTCCGACGTCGCCTACAGCCAGAAGCGCAACCGCTTCCTGGGCATTCCGTCCTAAGACGGTCTGACTGGACTAAGGGGACGGGAATTTTCCCGTCCCCATTTCGTTACAATCAAAAAAGAATGAAGGCATCGCCACGATGACGGCCTTGGACAGCGTTCAAGACGACGTGTCTGCCAAGCAATCCGGACGGGGAAGCTCCAGTACAAGCCAGAATGCAATTCGCATCTTCGGCTGGGCCATCCTTGCGATTATGGCAGCGTTCCTTGTCAACAATTACCTGAACTACTGGCAGGATCTGCCGGGCGTCGCCCCGATATTCGGGGGAGCCGCGAACGGTTCCATGCCGATTGCCTGGTCCTGGGCCCAGCTTGGTGTCTATGTCCTTCTCCTGGTTCTGGCGGTCACCTATGTGGCGCGAAGCGAAACGACGCTTCGCGAGGACAGCAAGCGCATCAGCGACTTCAACGCCTATCTGATCCGCGCGATGTTCTGGGCCGTTCTGTTTGTCGGCCTGGCCGACATGGTGATTTCCTTCCTTCGTGTGGAAGGGTTCCTGGAAGGCGTCGTCGGCAAGGATCTGGCGGCGGACCTCGGCCGGTCGCAGTGGCGCGGCGCCGTCGTTCACATGCCCCTGATCGCCTTTTCGTTCGTTCTGGCCGCCTTTACGCGCACGCTCGGGTTCTACTGGCTGGCGCTGTTCGTGGTGGTCGCCGAACTTCTGATCGTTATCGGCCGCTTCATCTTCTCCTACGAACAGGCCTTCATGGCCGACCTCGTTCGCTTCTGGTATGCCGCGCTGTTCCTGTTCGCCAGTGCCTACACGCTGCTGGAAGAGGGGCATGTGCGCGTCGACGTGTTCTACACGAACTTCGCTCCGCGCACGAAAGGCTGGGTCAACGCCATCGGGTCGATCGTGTTCGGCGTATCGCTGTGCTGGGTCATTCTGATTGTCGGCATGGGCGGCAAGTCGAACATCATCAACAGCCCGATGCTGTCCTATGAAGTCACGCAGGCGGGCTTCGGTCTTTACGTCAAATACCTGATGGCCGGTTTCCTGGGTGTCTTCGCCGTGTCGATGATGATCCAGTTCGTCAGCTATTTCTTCGACGCTGTCGCTGATCTCCGCGGGGAACCCGGCGGTCATGACCATTCCTCTCATGCCGTCCAGTAGCTGAGCCGAGACACTTCTATGGAACTCTTCTTTCTCGTTCTTCTCGTCGTGGTGATGGCAACGGCTCTCGGCTCCGGTTTTCCGGTGGCCTTCGCACTGCCAGGCGCCGCCATCGTCACCATCGCGATCGCGTCCCTTACCGGCTACCTGTTTGCCGGTAACGTCGATGCCTTCTTCGCCCAGGGCGGGCCCAGCCAGTGGCTGAGCGCCGGTACCACCAACCTGCGCGGGGTCTATTGGGAGGCCCAACGCGACACGCTGATCGCCATTCCGCTGTTCGTGTTCATGGGGATCATGCTGCAGCGGTCCAAGATCGCCGAAGACCTGCTCGTCACCATGGCGAAGCTGTTCGGCCCGGTTCCGGGCGGTCTCGGCATTTCGGTCGTTTTCGTGGGGGCCCTTCTTGCCGCGACCACCGGTATCGTCGGCGCTACGGTCGTCGCGATGGGCCTGATCTCCCTGCCGGCCATGATGCGTAACAAGTACTCGGTGCCGCTGGCGACCGGTACGATTGCCGCATCCGGTACGCTGGGCCAGATCATTCCGCCCTCGATCGTGCTGATCATTCTCGCCGACCAGCTGGCAAGTGCGGTGGACCAGGCCGGTACGCTGCGCCAGAACCTTTACAAGGCGGCGACCGGCGAAATCTCCATGCCGTCGGACTTCTCGGTCGTGTCGACCAGTGCCGGCGAAATGTTCCTCGGCGCCTTCATTCCGGGTCTGGTTCTCGTCGGCCTCTACATGTTGTTCATTCTCGGCTTCGCCTTCCTGAAGCCGAGCGCGGCACCTGCCGTGCATGAGCCCGGCACATTCAACCGCAAGTTCATGGGCAAGGTGCTGATCACGCTCGTGCCGCCGCTGGCCCTGATCTTCCTGGTGCTGGGTTCGATCATCGCCGGCGTGGCAACCGTGAACCAGGCCGGCGCCATCGGCGCTGTCGGTGCAATGGTCATGGCCGGCTACCGGCTGCGCGAAGGCAAGCGCGGGGCCTATACGCCCGCAATCATCGCGATCCTCGCCATTCTGGCGATCGCCGTCGCGCTCAGCTTCCACACCATCAACATCAAGCGCATCGAAACGAGTGACGACGTGGTCGCGATCATCGTCGCCCTGATCGCCGTTACGCTGTTCCTGTTGGCGCTTGTCTGGAGCGGCTGGAGAACGCTGGTATTCGAAGACACGCTGCGCGGGGTGATGGTGGAAACCGCCAAGACCTCGGCGCTGGTGTTCATCATTCTGATGGGCGCGGCGATGCTGACCGCCTCGTTCCGCGGGTTCGGCGGCGAGGAACTGGTGAAGGAGTTCCTCCTTGGCCTGCCGGGCGGCTTCTGGGCCCAGTTCATCGTCGTGATGCTGGTGATCTTCATCCTCGGCTTCTTCCTCGACTTCATCGAAATTTCGGTGGTTGTCGTGCCGATTGTCGCGCCGATCCTGCTGTCCGATCCGTCCGCCAACGTAACGGCGGTGTGGCTCGGGGTCATGATCGGCCTGAACATCCAGACGTCGTTCCTGACGCCGCCGTTCGGCTTCGCGCTGTTCTATCTGCGCGGTGTCGCACCGGCTGCGGTGAAGACGATCGACATGTACAAGGGCGTTATCGCCTTTATCGCCCTGCAGCTTCTGGCTCTGGTGATCGTCGGGCAGTACCCGTCGCTGGTGAATTACCTGCCGAACCGCGTGTCCCTGCTGTCGGAGACCGCACCACCGCCGAAAAACCCGAAGCTGCAGTACTGCCTGGAAAACATCGTTCATGACGAGTACCAGACGAACGGCGACGGTATCATGAGCGCCATCAAGACCGCATCCAATCTCGACATCAGCTATCTGCCGAAGGATCTGCAGAAGAAGCTGCAGTCCGGATACGAGAATGCGGAAAAGGCCATTCCGCTGATGGATGACATCTTCACCGCGGAAAAGGCCGTGGAGGACGCTGCCGTCGATTATCGGCCGATCCATGACGAAGTCCGGGCGCTGGAGCGGGATGCGCGACGCATCGAAGCGCACATCAAGGACCTTGAAGTGATCGTCTCACGCTCGGGTCCGAACGGCGTCTATTCGGAAGAACGGGGCATGAAGGCCAAGGCAAAGATCGAAGGCCTGACGAAAGAGCACGATGCTCTGATGGCCCAGATCCCCGACGGCTGGAAAGACATCCACAAGACCTTCTCGGCGGTTCAGAATGCGGAGAACAAGGCACGCCTGACTTACCGCAGGACCGTGGACAGCGCCTATGAGCCGATCATGGAGGTCCGCAAGATTCTCGGCGGTGCCGAGCAGCTTGCGGGACTGGAAACGGAAATCGCATCCCTGAAGGACGATATCCGCAACCTTGAACCGGAAGCGGCGGTCAAGCGCATCGAGGATGTCCGTTCCATGGTCAGCGATGTCGATGGAACCAGCGATATCCGCAAGGGCCTGACCGACGCACGCAAGATCATGCGCAGCAAGTCGCCTGAGCCCGACAAGGCGGTCGCCGAGGTCGACAAGTCCCTGGCGGCCCTGGCGGAAGACCTCAAGTGGCGCAAGAAGGGCGAGGCCGAGCTCCTGCCCGGACTGAACGCCTATGACGAGGCGATCAAGTACAATATCGGACTTCGCTCGCAGCCGCGGCTGCCGAAGGATATGGCGCTTGATGTGGCTGCGTGCCTGTCGCCGCACCGCGATATTTCGCTGAACTTCTGATTTTCAGCGGAAGTTGACTATGATGCGGGGGAAGAGGTCACTCTTCCCCCGTTTCTCGTGGGGCCTCGTCATCAACGATCGGTATGGCTGCATTTCTGCATGGCCCGTTATCTGACCTGGATCGACAGTCTCAACCGCGCGGCCGGCCGGCTTGCCGGCGGGTTTCTCTTGGCCATGGTTCTGATCCAGGTCCTGGTCGTCCTGCTGCGCTACGTCTTTAACATCGGCTATCTGTGGATGCAGGAAAGCGTTCTCTACCTGCATGTGGGGCTTGCGCTTTTCGCCGCCGGATTTGCCCTGCTCAACAACGTCCATGTGCGCGTCGACATTTTCTACCAGACCGCGGCGCCGCGCGTGAAAGCGCTGATCGACCTGACGGGCGCGCTGGTATTCCTCCTGCCGCTCTGCGTGCTGATCTTCTGGAAAAGCCTGCCGTTTGTCGCCGCGTCCTGGTCCGTTCTGGAAGGCTCTCCGCAGCCGTCCGGCCTGCCGACGGTGTTTCTGCTGAAGACATCGATCCTGTGTTTTTCCCTGCTGCTCGGGCTGCAGGGCCTCGCCTTCGCCGTCCGGGCGTTCGGCGCGCTGATGACGGGTGAAAGCCGTCAATGACCTTTCTCGCCGGACATCTCGATCTGCTGCTGCTCGGCGCGGTCTGTGTGCTCTTGATGGCCGGCTTTCCGGTGGCGTTTTCGCTCGGCGGCGCCGGAGTGCTTTTTGCCTTTTTCGGATATCTGGCAGGAATATCGCCATCGCTCGGCGCCATTCCGCTCAGGATCTACGGGGTGGTGACCAACGAGGTGCTGATCGCCGTTCCGCTGTTCATTTTCATGGGGTTCGTGCTGGAACGGTCGAAAGTCGCCGAGGACCTGCTGCTCGCGATGGGCTGGCTGCTGCGCGGGCTTCCCGGCGGTCTCGGCCTGTCGGTCACCCTTGTCGGCGCTCTGCTGGCGGCCTCGACCGGGATTGTCGGCGCGACCGTGGTCACCATGGGCCTGCTCGCCTTGCCGACGCTCCTGAAGAACGGCTACCGGCCGAGCCTTGCCTGCGGATCCATCGCAGCCGCCGGGACGCTTGGACAGATCATTCCGCCGTCGATCGTACTCGTCTTCCTGGCCGACCAGCTGTCGAATGCCTATCAATCGGCCCTGAGGGACATGGGCCATTTCGCGCCCGAGCCGTTTTCCGTCGCGGATCTTTTCGCAGCCTCCGTCCTGCCCGGGCTGGTGCTGGTCGGCTTCTACATGATCTACCAGCTGTTTGCCGCAAGCCGGAAGGCGGACCGGGATGCCTTCCGGCAACAACTGGAAGCTACCCCCACACCGGGCTGGGGTGGTTTGCTGATCAGCCTCGTCCCGCCGCTTGTCCTGATCGTCTGCGTGCTCGGGTCCATTCTGGCCGGCATTGCGACGCCGACGGAAGCCGCCGCCCTCGGGGCTGCCGGCGCCATCGTGATTGCCGGGGCGCGGTCGTCAAAGTCGCTGACGATCCCGCTCGGGCTTCCCGGCCTGTCGGCGCTTGTCCTTGCGGGCCTGCTCAGCCTCGCCGCCATGAAGGCGGACGGTGTTGCAGGCACCCTGGCGGTCCTCGCGGCGATTGTGGCCAGTCTCGGACTGTTTGCCGGTCTTCTGGCCAATCTATGGGTCCTGCAGCGGAACGGAAGCCTGACCGGAATCGTCCTGAAGGCGGTCGAAATGATCGCCATGATGTTTGCCATCATGATCGGCGCGACGATCTTTTCGCTCGTCTTTCGAGACCTCGGCGGCGACGAGACAGTCACGTCGCTGCTGTCGTCCCTGCCGGGCGGAACGCTTGGCGCCATGCTGGCGGTCATGGGCGTGATGTTCGTGCTCGGCTTCTTCCTGGACTTTCTGGAAATCGTCTTCGTCGTCGTGCCGCTGGTCGCCCCGGTTCTTCTGCAGATGCCCATGGCGGACGGCTCGCTCATGTCGCCGGCGTGGCTGGGGGTAATGATGGCGGTCAATCTGCAAACGTCCTTTTTGACGCCGCCGTTCGGATTTGCACTGTTCTATCTGCGCGGGACTGTTCCCCCGTCGGTCCGGACGATGGACATCTACCGCGGGGTTGTTCCGTTCGTCGCGATCCAGCTTCTGGTCCTGGTGGTGATCTACTGGATGCCGGCCCTGGCGACCTGGCTGCCCGGCCGGCTTTACCCCTGAGCCATGACCTATTTCCACTCGACGCTGGCGGCGAACATGTAGCCCGAGCCGTAAATGGTCCGGATCAGGGTGGGAACATCCGGCGTGCAGAGTTTCTTGCGAAGCCGGGAAATCCTGACGTCGATCGACCGGTCCAGGCTTTCATCTCGGCCGCCGTGTTCCAGCAGATAGTCGCGGGTGAGAACGCGCTTGGGCGCCCTGAGCAGCGCCTCCAGCAGGTGGGCCTCGCCGGTGGAGAGAAAGGTTTCCTCTCCATCCGCTGAGGTGAGGCAGTGCGAGCCGGGGGTATAGGTCCAGCCGGCAAACCGGGCCTTGTCCTCCGATACGGTCTCAGCGGGGCGGTTTGCGGACCGTCTCAGGATCGAGCGGATGCGGGCCACGACTTCGCGCGGGTCGAAGGGTTTGACCACATAGTCGTCCGCGCCCATTTCAAGGCCCATGACCCGGTCTGAGGAATGGCTGCGCGCACTCAGGACAAGGATCGGCACGGAGGATTTCTTGCGCACCTCGTTGATGAGGGTCATGCCGTCGATATCCGGAAGGCCGAGGTCGATCAGGCAGGCATCCGGTTTCTCCAGGGTGAGTGCATCGAGCATGTCGGTCGCCCGGGAAAACACCCGGGTCGTCATTCCGAAGGGGGTCATGTTTTCCACCAGCAGGGCGCAGATGTCCGGCTCGTCGTCGACGATGAAAACCAGGGAAGGTCTGGCCGCCGGGTCAATGCTCCCGTTGCGATATTCCTGATGTGTCATGACGTGAGTATCTGCCTCAAGGTCAGAGCGAGATGGTCGGTTTGAAAGGGTTTGGCGAGGACCGGGAATTCGCAGTCCGGCAGGTCGGCGTCCAGGCTGCCCCAATCGGCATAGCCGGTCATCAGCGCGATGCCGAGGTCTTGCCGTTTCGTCCTGATTTCCTTGGCAAGTGCCAGTCCGTTCATCTGGCCCGGCATGACGATATCGCTCAGGACGGCGCGCAGATCGGGAAGTTCAACCGCGAGGATACGGGCATCCTCGGCGTTTTCCGCAAGCAGCACCGAATAACCAAGGCCGGCCAGTTCTTCCGTCAACACCGCCGCGACGTCCGGGTTATCCTCCACCAGCAGCAGCAGTTCGCCGTTGCCGCGAAGATTTCCGGTTTGGCCAAGGGCGTCGAGGTCAACGGTTTCCACCGCCACGTCCGGCAGGGATCTGGCCGGAAGATACAGGCGGAATTCCGTGCCGGCCCCGGGGTCGGAGATGATATCCACGGCGCCGCCCGACTGGCGCATGAAGCCGTAGACCATGGACAGTCCGAGCCCGCTTCCGGTGCCGAAGGGTTTGGTGGTGAAGAACGGTTCGAAGATGCGCAGGCGGGTGTCTTCATCCATTCCGACGCCGGTGTCCCTGACGACCAGCACCGCATAACGTCCGGGCGGGACGGACAGCTCTTCGGCTCCGCGCTGGTCGAGGACCTGCTCTTCGAGACGGATTTCGAGCGTGCCGCCGTCGGGCATGGCGTCCCTGGCATTGAAGGCAAGGTTGATCAGCGCGGTTTCCATCTGTGTCGGATCGATACGCGCGGCGAGATCGGGTACGGGCTGTTCGATCCGCAGTGTGATCGGGGCGGGAAGCGATCCCATCAGCAGGCTGGAGATGTTGTTCAGAACCTGGCGGAGCGGGACGACCTTGGGATCGACCGCCTGACCGCGGCTGAAGGCCAGCAGGCGCTGGGTCAGATCGGCCCCGCGCTGGGTTGCCTGAAGCATCGGCGCAAGATGGGTCCTGAGGGTTTCGGCGGCGATCATGCCTTCTTTCCGGTTCAGGCTGAGCAGGTTGCCGATCAGGATCGTGAGCAGATTGTTGAAATCATGGGCCAGCCCGCCGGCCAGCTTGCCGACCGCATCCATCCGCTGGGACTGCAGCAAGGTCGCTTCGCTGCGCCTTTGTTCGGTGGCATCGAGCGAAAGCACGAAGATCCCGAGCGTCCGTCCGTCAAGGGTCATGTCCGGAATGATCGTGGAGCGCATATAGGCCAGCGAGCCGTCCGGGCGGGTGCGGGTGTATTCATAGGAAACGACGTGACCCTCGAAGGCCCGGTCGATCTGCGGGCCGATTTCCCCGTAGAGCTCTTCGCCGATGACTTCCCGGGCCGAACGGCCTGCGATCGAGGTCACGGACTGGCCGAACCATTCCGCATAACGGCGGTTGGCGAAACGGTAGACGGGGCCGGGCGCAAGATAGGCGACCAGAGCCGGAATGTTGTCCGTCACCAGCCGCAGCCAGTCCTCACTCTGACGCAAGGCTCGGGTGCGCTCCTCGACCGTTTTTTCCAGTTTTTCCTGGCGCTGTCTTTCTTCGGTGAGGTCGGTGTAGATGGTGACGAAGCCGCCTTGCGGCAGCGGGGTTCCGCTGATGGCAATAACCTGGCCATTCGGCCTGACGCGTTCGAAATAATGGGGTTCGAACAGCCATGCCCGGTCCACCCTCCGCCGGATCTTGCCTTCGATATCTCCCGGGCCGTATTCGCCTCGTTCGGCATTCACACGCAGAAATTCCTCCAGGTGGGTGCCCCTGTGGGCAAGTTCCTGCGGAAAGTCCAGCATCTCCCAGAGGCCGCGGTTCCAGGCGACCAGCCGCAAGTTCGCGTCGAAGACCGAAAATCCCTGGTTGACGTGGTCGAGCGCTGCCTGAAGCAGGTCGAGTTGAGCCTGAAGTTGCGCCGTTTCCTCCATAGCGAAACTTTATTTCGCTGCTTCTGCATTGGCTAGTTCCTTTTATGGATGATGCCCTACGGTCACGTGACACATTTTGTTACAATTGAAACATATTGGCGTAATCCATGCTGCTTAGCGTTTGCCTGTCCGGAGGCTGACGGTTCCGCCCTGCGAAAACCATTTTTGAAAAAATGGCTTGAAGCAAATGGGAACGGGTAGTTTCATGGACGCATAAATCGACCCCGGAAAACGGGGCGGCTCTAAAGGGATGAACACGCTATGGCAGGGTTGGCCGGCGCCGCTTCGAGCGGCGGGGACACCTTTCCGAAGATTCTTCTGCATAATGCGAAGGTCTTCGGAGACCGAACTGCTGTTCGGGAAAAGGATTTCGGGATCTGGCAGAGCTGGACCTGGACGCAAGTGCGGGACAATATCCGCGATCTGTCGCTCGGTCTGAAAGAACTCGGCCTCCAGCAGGGACAAAAGGTAGCCATCGTCGGCGCCAACCGGCCCCGGCTCTACTGGTCCATGGTGGCCGCGCAGGCGATCGGTGCCGTACCGGTTCCCGTCTATGCGGATTCCGTCGCCGAGGAGATGGCCTATGTTCTCGGCCATGCCGAGGTGGCGTTCGCCGTCGTCGAGGACCAGGAGCAGGTGGATAAGCTCCTGTCCATGGACAGCGAAGTCCCGACCCTCAAGGACATCATCTACGACGAAACCCGGGGCCTGCGCGACTACGATCATACGCATCTGCATGATTTCGCCGCGGTACAGGCCCTTGGCCGCAAGGTCCTGGAAAAGGACCCGGGCACGGAAAAGGCCTGGGAAGACGGGTTCGCCCCGGCCAAGGGATCGGACATTGCCGTCATGCTCTATACGTCCGGCACGACCGGGCGGCCCAAGGGCGTGATGCTGTCCTTCGACAACCTCATCATCTCCGCGCGCAACGCCAATGCGTTCGATCATCTGGACGAGCATGAGGAAGTCCTGGCCTATCTGCCGATGGCCTGGATCGGCGACCATGTGTTTTCCCTCGCACAGGCCTTCACCGCAGGTTACTGCGTGAACTGTCCGGAAAGCCTCGATACCATCGATGTCGACCGGCTCGAGATCGCGCCGACCTATTTCTTCGCCCCGCCGCGCGTGTTCGAAAGCATGCTGACGTCGATCATGGTGCGCATGGAGGACGCAGGGAAAACCAAGCGCCGGATGTTCGATTATTTCATGGGCGTGGCCCGCCGTTCGGGGGAGAAGATCCTCAACGGTGAAAGCGTCTCCCTGAAGGACCGGCTCCTCTACCGGCTCGGGGAATTCTTCGTCTACGGACCGCTGAAGAACCGGATGGGGCTGACCCGGATGAAGGTCGGCTATACGGCGGGCGAGGCGATCGGACCGGAAATCTTCCGCTTCTACCGCGCCCTCGGGCTCAATCTGAAGCAGCTCTACGGTCAGACCGAAGCGAGCGTCTACATCACACTGCAGCCGGACGGTGAAATCTACGGTGACACCGTCGGCAAGCCGGCGCCTTCGGTCGAACTGAAGATCGCTGAAAACGGCGAAGTGCTTTACCGCTCTCCCGGCGTCTTCGTCGGCTACTACAAGAACGACGAAGCCACCCGGTCGACCAAGACGGAAGAAGGCTGGGTGCATACCGGCGATGCCGGCTTTATCGCCGAGAACGGCCATCTGAAGATCATCGACCGGGCAAAGGACGTCGGCAAGCTGAACGACGGCTCCCTGTTCGCACCGAAATACATCGAGAACAAGCTCAAGTTCTTCCCCAACATCAAGGAGGCGGTAGCCTTCGGCGATGGCAGGGACCGGGTCGGGGTCTTCATCAATATCGACCTGACGGCGGTCGGGTCCTGGGCGGAGCGCAACAACGTCAACTACGCCAGCTACCAGGAGCTTGCCGCCCATCCCCAGGTCTATGCCATGATCCAGGAGCACGTGGATCAGGTGAACCGGGACCTTGCGAGCGAGCCGATGATGGCAGGCGCCCAGATCCGCCGCTTCCTGGTCCTGCACAAGGAACTGGATGCGGATGACGGCGAGCTGACGCGCACCCAGAAGGTCCGCCGCAACTTCATTGCGGAGCGCTATGCTCCGCTGATCGAGGCGCTCTATGACGGCTCGACATCCAAACATGTGCGGACGGAAGTCACCTTCGAGGATGGCCGGGTCGGTGCGATCGAAGCGACCGTGGAAATCCGGGACATGCCCGCGCACGAAGCGTCTGGCCTTCAGGAGGCGGCTGAATGAATGCCATCATGACGAGTGAGGAAATGCCGCAGGTGGCTGCCCCGACAGCGGAGCGCGAAGACCTGTTGCGCGTGGACAATGTGTCCCTGTCCTTCGGCGGCGTGAAAGCGATCACCGACATTTCCTTCGATATCAAGAAGGGGGAGATCCGCGCGATCATCGGGCCGAACGGGGCGGGCAAGACCTCCATGCTCAATGTGATCAACGGCTTCTATCATCCGCAGGTGGGCACCATCACCTGGCAGGGTCAGGTGCGGCGGAAGATGAAACCCTATGAGGCCGCGAGCCAGGGCATCGCGCGCACCTTCCAGAACGTGGCGCTGTTCCGGGGCATGACGACGCTCGACAACATCATGTCGGGCCGCTCGCTGAAGATGCGCAAGAACTTCTTCTGGCAAATGATGTGGTACGGGCCTGCACGCGAGGAGGAAATCGAACACCGCAAGAAGGTCGAGGAGATCATCGACTTCCTGGAAATCCAGGCGATCCGGAAAACGCCGGTCGGCCGCCTGCCCTACGGCCTGCAGAAGCGCGTCGAACTGGGCCGGGCGCTGGCCATGGAACCGGACCTTCTTCTGCTCGATGAGCCCATGGCGGGCATGAACCTGGAAGAAAAGGCGGACATGAGCCGGTTCATCCTGGATGTGAACCAGGAGTTCGGGACCACGATCGCCCTGATCGAACACGATATGGGCGTGGTCATGGACCTGTCCGACCGTGTCGTCGTTCTCGACTACGGCAAGAAGATCGCAGACGGGCCGCCTGAAGAGGTTCAGGCCAGCCAGGCCGTGATCGACGCCTATCTCGGCGTGAGCCACTGATTAAAGGGAACGACATTCATGCTGTATGACATCTTCATCGATCCCTTTGTCCAGATGGTCACAATGCCGGACTTCTTCCTGCAGGTCCTGTGGGAAGGGTTCGTGACCGGGATCCTCTATGCGCTGATCGCCCTCGGGTTCGTCCTGATCTTCAAGGCCTCCGGCGTCTTCAACTTCGCGCAAGGCATCATGGTGGTGTTCGCCGGCCTGACCCTGGTCGGCCTGCACGAACACGGGATACCGGCCTATCTTGCGCTGCTCCTGACCATCGTCGTCATGGGGATCCTGGCCTACGGGATCGAACGGGTCGTGATGCGTCCGCTGGTCAACCAGCCGGACATCATCCTGCTCATGGCGACCATCGGCCTGACCTATTTCCTCGTCGGCTTCGGCGAGTTCGTCTTCGGCGGCGAGCCGAAGCAGATGATCGCGGAACAGCTCGGGCTTCCGACCGGATCGACGGCGTTTGAAATGGGCGAACGCGGTCTGGTCATCCTGCAGCATATCGACATCGCGGCTGCCTTGATCGCCATCATCATGGTGACCGCGCTTGCCATCTTCTTCAACAAGACGCGGATCGGCCGGGCGCTCCGGGCCGTGGCCGACGATCACCAGGCCGCCCTGTCGGTCGGCATTTCGCTCAACCAGATCTGGGCCATCGTGTGGTTTGCGGCCGGTCTGGTCGCGCTTGCCACGGGCATCATGTGGGGGGCGCGTTCCGACGTGTCCTTCGCCCTGGAGATCGTGGCGTTCAAGGCTCTGCCGGTTCTGATCTTGGGCGGCTTCACGTCCATCCCCGGCGCGATCATCGGCGGGCTGATCATTGGCTTCGGCGAGAAGATCGGTGAAATCTACTGGGGCGGACTGGTCGGCGGCGGGATCGAATCCTGGCTCGCCTACATCATCGCCCTGATCTTCCTCTTGTTCCGGCCGCAGGGTCTCTTCGGCGAAAAAATCATCGAAAGAGTTTAGGATTATGTTTTATCGCGAAGCCGGCCAATTCAAGACAAGCTACGAGGCGGACCAGTCGCTCTTTCCGATCCGGCAGGACCGGATCGGCATTGCGGTGCTGCTCCTGATCGCCTTTGTGCTGATCCCGCTGACCGCCAACGACTTCTTCCTGACGTCGATCATGATCCCGTTCCTGGTGTTTTCACTGGCCGCGATCGGGCTCAATGTGCTGACCGGCTTCGCCGGACAGCTTTCCCTGGGATCGGGCGCCTTCATGGGGGTCGGCGCCTATGCGGCCTACAAGCTGACGTCCATCTTCCCCGATGTGAACGTCATCTTCCTGGTGCTGGTGTCCGGGTTTTTCTCGGCGGCCATCGGTGCGGTGTTCGGCCTGCCGTCCCTGCGCATCAAGGGGCTCTATCTGGCCGTGACGACGCTGGCGGCACAGTTCTTCCTGGAATGGTGCTTCATCCGCATTCCGTGGCTCTACAATTACAATGCGTCGGGCGCCATCGAGATCCCGAAACGCGACATGTTCGGCATCACGGTCTCCGGCGCGGAAGCAACGCCGCTGGCGCGCTATTTCGTCGTCCTGGCGATCACGGTGGTGATTGCGCTGCTGGTCGCTAATGTCCTGCGCGGCCGGATCGGGAGGTCGTGGATGATGATCCGCGACATGGACATCGCCGCCGAACTGATGGGTATCCGTCCGCTGCAGACGAAGCTGCTCGCCTTCGGCGTGTCGTCCTACATCTGCGGCGTCGCCGGTGCGATGATGGTGTTCTTCTGGCTGAACGCGGCCGAGCCCTCGTCCTATTCGATCACCCTGTCGTTCCAGATCCTGTTCATGGTGATCCTGGGCGGGCTGGGCAGCCTGGGCGGCTCTTTCATGGGCGCCGCCTTTATCTGGATCCTGCCGGTGTTCCTGAAATTCATTCCGGGAACGCTCGGGATCGACATTCCTGCGGAGACGGTCGAACATCTGACGTTCATGATCGTCGGCGCACTGATCATCTTCTTCCTGATTGTCGAACCGCACGGTTTCGCGCGGCTTTGGCAGATCGGAAAGCAGAAGCTGAGAGTCTGGCCGTTCCCCTACTGAGCGGCAAGATTCAGGCACGCCATCCGGACAACGGACCTGTCCGGGGAGGATGGCGCAACGGGTCCGGCGGCACTCGAACCAGAGCGATGCCGCAAGGGAGGAAATGCATGATGAACTTCAAGCAATTTGCGCTTGGCACCGCCGTCGCTGTTGCGCTTGGCTCTTCGGGCTTTGTGCAGCAGGCAGCGGCTGAAGACAGCAACTACATTCCGCTGCTGACTTATCGGACCGGTCCTTATGCCGGTTCCGGTATTCCGATCGCGAACGGCATGTCCGACTATTTCGCCATGCTCAATGAACGCGACGGCGGCATTGGCGGCGTGAAGCTCAATGTCGAGGAGTGCGAAACGGGCTACAACGCGCAAAAGGGCGTTGAGTGCTACGAAGCCACCAAGGGCAAGGGCGCGCTGGTCTACAATCCGTATTCCACCGGTATCACCCTTCAGTTGATCCCGAAGGCTTCCGTCGACAAGATCCCGGTCCTGTCCATGGGCTACGGCCTGTCGGCCGCGGCTGACGGCAACGTCTTCCCGTGGATCTTCAATGCGCCGGACACCTATTGGGACGGTGCCTCCGTGGTCATCAAGTACATCGCGCACCAGGAAGGTGGTCTCGACAAGCTCAAGGGCAAGAAGATCGGTTACCTGTTCCTCGATGCCGGTTATGGCCGTGAGCCGATTCCGCTTCTGGAAGACCTGGCGAAGAAATACGGCTTCGAGCTGCTGCAATACCCGGTTCCGGGCAAGGAAATGCAGAACCAGTCTTCGCAGTGGCTGAACGTTCGCCGTGACCGTCCGGACTACATGGTCATGTGGGGCTGGGGCGCGATGAACCCGACCGCCGTCAAGGAAGCCGTGAAGACCCGCTTCCCGATGGACCGGTTCATTGGCGTCTGGTGGTCGGCCGGCGATGACGATGCCGCTGCAGGCGGTGCCGGTGCCAAGGGCTACAAGGCGATGAACTTCTCCGGTGTCGGCACCGAGTATCCGGCAATCCAGGACATCGTGAAGTATGTGATCGATGCCGGGAAATCCGAGACCGACAAGGCAATGGTCGGCAGCACGCTCTACAACCGCGGTGTTCTGAACGCCATGATGGTTGCCGAAGCGATCCGTACCGCGCAGGAAAAGACCGGCAAGAAGGTCCTGACCGGCGAAGACATGCGGATCGGTCTGGAAAGCCTGGACCTGACGGCCGAGCGCCTGAAGGAAATCGGCCTGGACGGCTTTGCCCATCCGATGAAGATCACCTGTGAGGACCACGCCGGTTCCGAGCCGGTGTTCATCCAGCAGTGGGATGGCGCGAAGTGGAACAAGATCACCGACTGGTTCGAGCCGATGACGGATGTTGTCCGTCCGCTGCTTGAAGCGGCCGCCAAGGACTATGCGGAAAAGAACGCTCCCTGGCCGGCACGTACCGAACCCTGCCCGAACTGATCGGGTCGTTCGTCCCGCCGCCACCGGCGGCGGGACAGTTTCCGGAGGAATTTTCAAAATGTCGACCCTGGATATGGCGCGACCTGAAGCGGATGTGGCGACGGGCGGATCGAAAGACACGATCCTGTCGGTGAACAACATCGAGGTGATCTACGATCACGTGATCCTGGTTCTGAAGGGGGTCTCCCTGACGATCCCGAGGGGCGGCATTGTTGCTCTGCTTGGCGCGAACGGCGCCGGGAAAACCACCACGCTGAAGGCCGTTTCCAACCTGCTCGGTGCGGAACGGGGTGAGGTGACCAAGGGCAAGATCGTTTTTGAAAACGAAGAGGTCCAGGCTCTCTCACCCAACGATCTCGTGCGCCGCGGTTGTATCCAGGTCATGGAAGGGCGCCATTGTTTCGGGCACCTGACGATCGAGGAAAACCTTTTGACGGGCGCCTATACCCGCAAGGACGGGTCTACCGCCATCCGCGACGATCTGGAGATGGTGTACCGCTATTTCCCGCGTCTGAGGGAGCGCCGGCAAAGCCAGGCCGGCTACACGTCGGGTGGTGAACAGCAGATGTGCGCCATCGGCCGGGCGCTGATGAGCCGGCCGAAGATGATCCTGCTCGACGAGCCGTCGATGGGGCTGGCGCCGCAGCTTGTGGAAGAGATTTTCGAAATCGTGAAGCAGCTCAACGACCAGGAAGGCGTGTCCTTCCTGCTTGCGGAGCAGAACACGAACGTGGCGCTGAAATACGCCACCTACGGCTACATTCTTGAGTCCGGCCGGATTGTGCTCGACGGCGAAGCCAAGGCACTGCGGGAAAACGAGGACGTGAAGGAATTCTACCTGGGTGTCGGCGGCGAGGGACGCAAATCGTTCCGGGACGTCAAGCACTACAAGCGAAGGAAACGCTGGTTGGCCTAGGGATTTTCCCCGGGGAAGCGGAGACGATCATGAGCGACGACATGTTTGATGCGCGCGAACGGCAAGATCCCGTTCAGCGCGAGGCGGAACTTTTTGCCAAATTGCCGGAATTCCTGAGCCATGCCGTGGCCGGTGCGCCGGGATGGGCGGAGCATCTGCAGGGCCATGACCTGGCAGGTGTCGCCTCCCGCGATGCGCTGGCGTCGCTCCCCGTCCTCAGGAAATCGGATCTTCTGCTGCGGCAGAAGGAGAAGCCGCCGTTCGGAGGTTTCCTGGCCGGCTCCCTTGCCGGTGTGGAACGGGTGTTCATGTCGCCGGGGCCGATCTGGGAACCCCAGGCGTCGGGGGACGACCCGTGGAACGGCGCCCGTGCGCTCTTTGCCGCCGGTGTGCGCAAGGGGGAAGTGGTGATCAACGCCTTTTCCTACCACCTGACGCCGGGCGGCTTCATTCTGGACCATGGCGCAAGGGCGCTCGGGTGCACCGTCTTTCCGGCCGGTGTCGGCAACACCGACATGCAGGTCGAGGCCATCGAGGTGCTCAAGCCCACCGCTTTCATCGGCACGCCGGATTATCTGAAAATCCTGCTCGACCGCGGTGCCGAACAGGGGAGGGACGTTTCCTCCATCAAGACGGCGCTGGTCTCCGGCGGCGCTCTGTTCCCTTCCCTGCGGGAAGAGTACGAAGCAAGAGGCATTCGCGTCAGCCAGTGCTATGCCACGGCGGACCTCGGGGTCATTGCCTATGAGAGCGCGGCGCGCGAAGGCATGATCGTCAACGAGGATTATATCGTCGAGATCGTGCGCCCGGGAACCGGCGAGCCGGTCGCGGACGGCGAGGTCGGCGAACTGGTCGTGACCGCCTTCAACCGGGTCTATCCGCTGATCCGCTTCGGAACGGGTGACCTTTCCGCCGTGCTGCCGGGCGCCTCGCCCTGCGGGCGGACCAACCGGCGCATTGCCGGCTGGATGGGCCGCGCCGATCAGCGAACCAAGATCAAGGGCATGTTCGTCGATCCGGCCCAGATCGCGGAAATCGTGAAGACCCATGGGGAGATTTCCAGGGCGCGCCTGACCGTCGGTCGTGACGGGGAAGCGGATGTGATGACGCTCGCGGTCGAAGCGGCAGATCCGGCCGCCGACCTGGCGGATCGGGTCGGCGCGACACTTCGGGACGTGACCCGGCTGAAGGGGGCAGTGGAGATCGTCTCGCCGGGTGCACTGCCGAACGACGGCAAGGTGATTTCCGACGAGCGGGAGTACGGCTAGGACGTTCCGAGGCTTTCGCTGCCGGCTGGCCGTTGCGGCCGGGTTTAATTTGGAATCGGTATGATCTAAAAGCTGCGTGCACGCGTAGAGTTTTCGACGCGCCGGCCCATGGGCCGGCGCGTAGCTCTGCCGCAGGCCCCACTTCAACGGACAGACCATGACCGATCAATCGACGTCGTTGCCCGAAAAACAACAAGAGATGCGCAAGGTCCATCTGCCGGCCGGACACCCTCCGGTGAAGACAGGCCGTGTCGGCGTGTTGCTGGTCAATCTGGGCACCCCGGACGGGACGTCCTATTGGCCGATGCGCCGCTACCTGCGCGAGTTTCTCTCCGACAAGCGGGTGATCGAATGGCCGAAGGCGCTTTGGTATCCGATCCTCTATGGCATCGTGCTGATGACCCGGCCGGGGAAATCCGGCAAGGCCTATGAGGAGATCTGGAACCGGGAAAAGGATGAGTCCCCGCTCCGGACCATCACCCGCAGCCAGTCGGAACAGCTGGCGGGCCGGATCGGCGACGACGGCGGCCGCTTGCAGTTCGACTGGGCCATGCGCTACGGCCAGCCGTCGATTCGATCCCGGCTGGAGGCCTTGAAGGCGGACGGATGCGACCGGATCCTGGTGTTTCCGCTCTATCCGCAATATTCGGCCTCCACGACGGCGACCGTAAACGACGAAGTCTGCAGGGCACTGCTGGAGATGCGCTGGCAGCCTGCCATCCGCACGGTTCCGCCCTATCATGACGATCCGGTTTATGTGACCGCGCTGGCGAAATCGGTCGAGCGGCATCTGGCGGGGCTGGATTTTAAGCCGGATCTGGTGCTGACCTCCTATCACGGCATCCCGCAGTCCTATTTCAAACGCGGCGACCCCTATCACTGTCACTGCCAGAAAACGACCCGGCTGATGCGCGACGTGCTCGGCTGGGACGAGGACAGGCTCAGGATCACGTTCCAGTCGCGCTTCGGGCCGGAGGAATGGCTCCAGCCCTATACGGACAAGACGGTGGAGCAGCTGGCGAAGGACGGGGTGAAGAATATCGCGGTGATGAACCCGGGTTTCGTCGCCGACTGCCTGGAAACCCTGGAGGAAATCGCAGGCGAAGCCGCAGAGATCTTCGAGGAAAACGGCGGCGAGAACTTCAGCCATATTCCCTGCCTGAACGATAGCGACCTGGGAATGGACGTCATTGAGCATGTGGTCCGCCGTGAACTGGGCGGCTGGCTCTAGGCCCTTCAGACTACCGATGCATTCCAAAAGCGGAAGCCGGTGACCGGCTTCCGCTTTTGTCTTTGAGCGTCATCATTCTTGGACTGGTGCGGCTTTAAAAGCTTGGGCATACTGACGAAAATAAAACTGGCATGTGCCTTGCGGTCCCGGGAGAATTGAATGCCTGAAAATCTGTTTGGGTTCGATATCGTTCTGATTATCGTCCTGCTCGTGGTCATTCTGGTGATTTTCGCCGGGGTCAAGACCGTCCCTCAAGGCTACAACTACACGATCGAGCGGTTCGGAAAGTACCGGAAGACCCTGTCCCCGGGGCTGAATTTCATCATTCCCTTCATCGACCGGGTCGGCCACAAGCTGAACATGATGGAGCAGGTGCTCGATGTCGAGTCGCAGGAAGTCATCACCCGGGACAATGCCACCGTCACCGCCGACGGCATCACCTTCTATCAGGTTCTCGATGCGGCCAGGGCTGCTTATGAAGTTCTCGGTCTTCAGAACGCCATTCTCAATCTGACGATGACGAACATCCGCTCCGTCATGGGGTCGATGGATCTGGACGAACTGCTGTCGAACCGCGATGAAATCAACGCCCGGCTGTTGCGGGTCGTGGATGCGGCGGCCGAACCCTGGGGCGTGAAGGTCACCCGGATCGAAATCAAGGACATCAACCCGCCCCGGGATCTGGTGGACGCCATGGCCCGCCAGATGAAGGCGGAGCGCGACAAGCGCGCGGCCATTCTCGAGGCCGAAGGAAAACGTCAGTCGGAAATCCTGAAGGCGGAAGGAGAGAAGCAGTCGCTGATCCTGGAAGCCGAGGGGCGCCGGGAATCCGCGTTCCGCGACGCGGAAGCGCGTGAGCGCGAAGCCGAGGCGGAAGCCAAGGCGACGAAAATGGTCAGCGATGCGATCGCCAGCGGAAATGTCCAGGCGATCAACTATTTCGTCGCCAACAAATATGTCGAGGCTTTCCGCGAACTGGCGAACTCCCGGAACCAGAAGACCCTCATCCTGCCGATGGAGGCGTCTTCGCTGCTCGGCAGTCTCAGCGGCATCGGCGAGATCGCCAAGGAGGCCTTCGGAACCGACAGGAAGGAAAGCCGATCCGCCGGGCGGGTTCCCGATACCGGATCAACGCCGGCTGGAGATGACGCGTGAGCATTATCGAACGGATCGTTCTGGAGCTCGGGCCCTGGAACTGGTGGGTCATCGGTCTCATCCTGATCGGCCTTGAGGTGCTGGCGCCGGGAACCGTCTTCCTGTGGTTCGGGATATCCGCAATCCTGGTGGGGACGCTCGCGCTGTTCGTCGACCTGTCGTGGCAGACGAGCCTGGTGATTTTCCTGGTCCTGTCCTTTGTCAGCCTCATTGGGGGCCGATATCTGATGTCCAGGATGTCGTCGGAGGTCGGCGATCCGGGCCTTAACCGGCGCGGCAGCCGCTATATCGGCCGGCGGTTCGTCCTGAAGACGCCGCTGCAACAGGGCTCTGGTCAGCTTTCGATCGACGATACCGTGTGGCGTATCACGGGGCCGGACCTTCCCGCAGGTTCGACCGTCACGGTCGAACGCATCGACGGTGCGCGGCTTGTCGTTTCACCCGCGGAAACGGATATTCCGAAAAAGGCGTCCTGAACGGCCCTACGGTCTGTGGCCGGGGGGAAGCGGCGGCGCTTCGGCTTTCAGGAGGATGCCGATGCGCCGGTTCGCGGCCAGATACGGGTCGTTGGGAAACAGCGGC
The DNA here is from genome assembly GCF_014692675.1 of Roseibium aggregatum. Classification (GTDB taxonomy): domain Bacteria; phylum Pseudomonadota; class Alphaproteobacteria; order Rhizobiales; family Stappiaceae; genus Roseibium; species Roseibium aggregatum_C. Next base: position 99,649 of record NZ_JABFCZ010000022.1, read on the forward strand.
TCCGTATCGGACTTGCCGATGACCGCATAGAACTGTTCGTCGGGAACGCCGTATTCGTTGAGGATCTGACGGGCCACGTTGGCGCGTTCCGCGGAGAGGTCCCATCCGGTATAGGTCGGGTCGACGGACTGTTTGCCGGCCGTTGTGTGTCCGGTGATTTCCACCCGGTTCGGCATCTTGGCGATGACGGGAGCCATCTTGGCGAGCAGCCGCCGGGTGGTCTCGTAGGGGTATTTCGAGCCTTCGCGGAACATGGAGCGGCCGTCCTGGTCGACCAGCATGATGTTCAGGCCCTCAGGGGTTTCTTCCATGATGATATTGTTGGAGATCTCGGTGATTTCCGGCATCTCCTGCCAGGCCTGGCGCAGCGACGCGGCCGCGGTCGCGAACTGGCGCGGCTTTTCGATGTCCGCCTTCAGCGTGTCATAGGTATTGGCTTCCGGACCCTGTTTCTGGCGGTTGTCGTGACGTTCCTGGGCGAAGTCGGAATCCAGTTCCTGGGGAACCTGGGTCACTTGCCTCATGTAGTCGCGGACCGGGATGCCCTCGACTTCGATAATGCCGGTGCGCTTGGAGGTTTCCTTCACGCCGAAGGCTTCGCGCATGGAGCCGGCCACGACCTGCAGCTTTTGCTTGTCCTGGATTGAAAAGGAAATGATCAGAACGAAGAAACACACGAGAAGCGACATCAGGTCCGCGAACGTGACCAGCCAGTCCGGTGCGCCACCGCCGCTCTGCTGCTTCTTTTTCGCCATAGCCGTGTTTCCCGATAAATGCCGCGTTCCGGATCAGGCGGCTTCTTCCATGTCCGCGCGGATCTTTTCCGGCAGATAGGCGATCAGCATTTCCTTGATGAGAGCAGGGCTCTTGGATTCGCGGATCTGCAGCACGCCGTCGATGATCAGGGTCTGGTTGAGTTCGTCGACGTCGAACTTGGCGTCCAGCTTGTCGACCAGAGGCAGGCAGACGATGTTTGCGATCAGGGCGCCGTAGAGCGTCGTCAGTAGGGCCACGGCCATGGAGGGGCCGATCGCTGCCGGGTCATCCATGTTGGCAAGCATCTGCACCAGGCCGACCAGGGTTCCGATCATGCCGAAGGCCGGAGCGGAATCGCCGAGCGCCTTGAACACGCGTCTTCCTTCCGACAGACGCGACAGCTGCAGATCGCGCTCCCGTTCCATCGATTCCTTGATGAATTCGTGCTCGTAGCCGTCTGCGATGTACTGGACGCCCTTGGCCAGGATCGGGTCGGAAACGTCGACGTTTTCCAGCCCCAGGGGGCCGGATTTGCGGACCACCTCTCCCAGAGTGGTGATTTCGGCGATCAGGTCCCTCGGGCTCTGGTTCTTGCCCGCAAGGGCGACCTTGAACCCCGTGCCGAGGGCGCTGACGATATCGGAAAGCTGGAACCGGATCAGTGTTGCCGCAAAACCTCCTCCGAACACGATCAGCACAGAGGGGACATCAACGAATTGTCCGAAACTTCCGCCAAGAAAGATTGCCGTAATCACGATGCCGAAGGCACCGATGATACCGATTAGGGTCGCCAGATCCATTCCGTACACCAAACCTTGAGGCAGACCATCCGCCGTCATCTGGCCGACAGTTTAGGTTTGGCAAGGCTAATCAAATCCTAACCGATTACCGGGAAATCGAAATTTAGCGTTCAAATAATCACGACCGGGCCGTAATCCGACAAACCGGAACCGCCAGGAACGGCCTTGGGCCGTAATCTCATTTATGCGTTCAAGACCTCAAGCCGCGCCGATGCGCAGCAGGTCATGCAGGTGGATGATCCCGACCGGACGCTTTTCGTCCGCAACGAAGACCGAGGTGATCGCCGAGCTGTTGATCAGCTCGAGAACAGCAGCCGACAGCATGTCGCCGGGAATGCTTTTCGGATTCGGCGTCATGATGTCGGTGACGGGCTTGTCGAGGAAGTTCGTCGAGATATGCCGGCGCAGGTCGCCATCGGTGATGATGCCGATGAGGTGGCCGATTTCATCCACGATCCCCAGCACGCCGAAGCCTTTCTGGGTCATCAGGACGATGGCGTCACGCATGACCATGGTCCTGGGCGCCAGCGGCAGGGCGTCGCCCTTGTGCATGATGTCCTGGGCGGCGGTCAGGCTCGCTCCGAGGCGGCCGCCCGGATGGAAAATGCGGAAATCCTGGGCCGTGAAGCCGCGGTATTCCAGAAGCGCGATGGCAAGCGCATCGCCGGCTGCAAGCTGGACCAGGGCGGATGTTGTCGGCGCAAGCCCGTGCGGGCAGGCTTCCGTGACGCTCGGCATTTTCAGGACGATGTCCGCGGCGCGGCCCAGAGTGCTGTCTTCCGACTTGGTGATCGCAACCAGCGGCACCTTGAAGCGGCGCGTATAGGTGACGATACCGGCAAGTTCCTGGGTTTCGCCGGACCAGGACAGGGCGATGACCACATCATCCTGGGTAATCATGCCGAGATCGCCGTGGCTGGCTTCGCTGGCATGAACGAAAAAGGCGGGCGTTCCGGTCGAGGCAAGGGTCGCGGCGAGCTTGGTGCCGATATGACCGCTTTTGCCGATGCCCGAGACGATGACACGCCCCTTGATGCCGGCGATCAGTTCAACGGTTTTGGTGAAAGGGGCGGACAGGCCGTTCTTCAATGCGGCCCGAAGGGCGCTCAGGCCCGCAATTTCGGTCTCCAGGGTGCGTTCTGCGGAAACGAGCGGTCGTGCGGACGCTTCCTGTTCACTCGTCGTCATCGCATCCTGAAGCGGGCTTTGCATGGCTGATCCTGTACTCTTTTTTACCCCGACCTGATTTGTCTACGCCAGCGTCATGCTCAGCGCAAGCCGGGTCTGGCCCAAAACAGGGATTTCGAACCGCTTTCACTTTTGGCGAAAAGCAACCAAGCGTTAACCATGTTTCGCCAGTGTGCCCTTGTGTCCGGATTTTCAATCTTTTTACAAGGCCTTGAATGTCGCGCCTGATCTGTCTGACGATTTGTTTCTTGCTGCTGCAGGGCCTTGCCTTGCGCGCGCAGGAAAGCGCGATCGATCTGCGCGGCAGTGTCGATGACCAGGCCGCGTCCGACGAGCGCGCGGCCGGCGCACGGACCACCGACCCGACCAACGAGTTGCAGCGCCGGAATTCCGTCTACGAATTGCAGAACCGGGATTCCGTTGTCGGACTGCGGAGTACGCTGAATGCCGCCGCCGCCGAGACAGGATCCACCGGCCTCGGCACCGCCGGGCGCGTGACGCCGATCCGTGCCTTTTCGGACAGGCTGTCGGCGGCCCAGGAAATCGCGGCGGGCCAGGGCGGCAGCCTGGACACCACCGTCTTCGACGGCGAGACGACCTATGACGAGGCACAGGGTATTCGTCTCGGCTCGTTCACCATTACCCCGGAGCTGACGGTCACCGGCGGCTGGACGGACAACGCCGCCGGCTCATCGACGGGAACCTCCAGCCGGCAATACCGGATCGCCCCTGGCATCAAGGGGACGTCGAACTGGTCCAGGCATCAGCTCGATTTCGCCCTGAGGGGAAGTTACGTCGGTTATCCGGAACAGCCGAGCCAGAGCGACCCCAGCCTCACCGCGTCGACAACGTTCAAGGCCGACCTGAGCGCCTCCACGACCGCGACCGCCGGGGTGGCCTACACCTTTTCCCGCGAAGAGGCCTCCAGCGTGGAAAACATATCGGGCGATACCAATGTCCACGAATTGACCGGCACGCTCGGCTTCACCCGCAATGTCGGTCTTGTTTCGGCAACACTGGGTGCGGACGTCGACCGGACCTCCTACGCCACAGGGGGAGGGTCAAGCTCCACGAGCGGAAGGGACAATACGCTTTATTCGGCGAGCCTGCGTGTCGAGGGAAGAGGCGGGGCGATTTTCGAACCCTTCGCCGTCGGTTCGCTGCTGCTGCGCCGGTTCGACAACACCTGCAGCGATGCGATTTGCGAAAACCGGGATGCGAACGGCTATGAACTGCGCGGCGGTTTGACGATCGCCGCCACGCCGAAACTGACCGGCGAGATCAGCGGCGGCTGGCGGATCGAGGACATCAAGGACAACCGTCTGGCGGCTCTTCAGGGCGTCGTGGTCGACGGGACCCTCGTCTGGTCCCCGAGCCGGCTCACGACCGTTACGGCAGGCCTGAGCACGAGTTTCTCGCCGACGGATCTTGATTATGTGTCCGGGTCGATCATCTATTCCGGAGACCTGCGGGCGGCCCATTCCTTCTCCGACCGTTTCGTCGGGGAAGCCGGGGTGGGCTACAGCTACCGGACCTATCAGGGGGATTCCATTCAGACGAATACCCTGACCGGGTTCGTCGGCATGACTTACGCGGTGACGCGCAATATCGCGTTCAAAACGCAATATAACTACACCACCTATGACAGCAACACAGCCGGCAGCGATTATACGAAGAATTCGATCGAGGCGGGCTTCCGGTTCCGTCATTGACGGCAGGGGCGTGCAGCGGGTGGGCACAAAGGGGGCGAACACGATTTCGCCGTTGTGAGATGGCAATTTTGTGATGCGGGGTTTCGGGGCAGCGAACACCAGGATGCGGAAAAACGGGCACGAGGAGGCCTGTATGGTTTGTTTCAAAAGAGACGGGGCGCGGGTTGAGGCCGAAAATACCCGCCCCACGGGAATGCCGGGTTTCGCGCGCAGTCTGCTTGCTGCGGCGCTTTTGACCCTGACCACGGCTGCGGCTCAGGCAGATCCGGGGTTTGACCGGTTTGTCAAAGCTCTCTGGCCGGATGCGAAAGCCGCGGGCATCAGCCCGGCAACATTCAATCACATCTTTACCGGCATGGATCCGGATCCGGATACGGTCCGGCTGATGGACCAGCAGTCGGAATTCGTGAAACCGATCTGGGACTATCTGGATTCGGCCGTTTCGGATGATCGCGTCTCACGCGGGCGGGAACTTCTCGAAAAATACGACGGGGTGCTGGGGCAGATCGAAAGCCGTTACGGGGTCGACCGCGAAGCCGTTCTGGCGATCTGGGGCATGGAAACCAACTACGGCACCTATCTGGGTCGGCACAATGTGATCAGGGCCCTGGCGACGCTTGCCTATGAAGCGCCCCGCCGCAGGGATTACTGGCGCAGGGAACTCCTCAAGGCGGTCGGCGTGATCCAGGGCGGGCACGTCCGTTTCGAGGACATGGAAGGATCCTGGGCCGGTGCCATGGGGCATACCCAGTTCATGCCGTCGAGCTGGGAGGCCTATGCCAGGGATTTCAACGGCGACGGACGGCGCGATATCTGGACGTCGATCCCGGATGCCCTGGCATCGACCGCCTATTATCTGGAAAAGCATGGCTGGCAGACCGGCAAGACCTGGGGCTACGAGGTCAGGCTGCCGGCCGGGTTCGATTTCCATCTTGCTGACGACAAGACGACAATGACCATTGGCGAGTGGACCCGGCACGGTGTTTCGAGAGCCAACGGCAAGGAATTTCCGCGGCCGTCAGACAGGGCCATCCTGGTCATGCCGGCCGGCGCCAGCGGACCGGCGTTTCTCATGTTGAAGAATTTCTACGTGATCAAGCGCTACAACCACTCCACGTCCTATGCGCTGGCGGTCGGACATCTCGCTGACCGGATCATCGGCGGCGGTCCGCTTGCCGGAGACTGGTCGAGGGAATACCTGCCGCTGTCGCGGACGGAAATGACCGAACTCCAGCGGGAGCTGAACCGGCGGGGATTCCATGTCGGTGAGGCGGACGGCCGGGTGGGACCGGCGACCCGGAAGGGGATCAGGGCCTATCAGCGGGCGCGGGGACTTGTCCCGGACGGTTATCCGTCGGTGGTTTTGCTGGCACGGATCAAGCTGGACAGCTACAATTAGGTTCGATCCGTAACCGAGAGCAAAGGCGATCCCGTGTGCAACTTCGGCAGAAAGGCTCTGGGACGCGGCCTCAAGTGTCTGGCCGTCGTCCTCCTTGCCGTCTCGACCGCCATTGTCGTTCTTGAGCCCATGGATCCGGCCTTTGCGCAAAGCAGGGGCGCCCGTTCGGAAGACACCCGGTCCTTCAATCCGTTCCGGCCCCTGCTCCGTCTCTTCGGAGGAGGCGGCAGGGAACATCGTACCCGGCAGAAGGCCGACGCGCCGGCCAAGCGCGTCACCCGCCCGGCCGAAACGCCGCCGGCCTTCGCCGAAGAGCCGAAAGATCCCGATGCGGGCGTGATCCTGGTCGTCGGGGACCGGATGGCGCGCGGCGTGGGCGGCGGGCTGAAATACCTGCTCGCCGACAAGCCGATGGTTCGGGTCGAGCTCCTGACGGAGGACAAGAAAGGCCTTGCCGGAGACGCGGCGCCGGACTGGGATACCGAGCTGCTGGCGAAGATCCGCGGTGCGGACGTCAAGGCGGTCGTGGTCATGTTGGGGCAGAATGATCTTGGCAAGAAATTTTCCGGCGAACCGCCGGTCGAGTTCCTGACCGATGCCTGGATCGAGGCCTACCGAAAGAAGGTCTCCGATCTGGTGCGCACGGTCCGGCAGGAACGAAAGCCGCTGGTCTGGGTCGGTCTGCCGCCGACGAATGCGGAAATCACGAATACCGATTTCGGCCAGTTGAACACGATCTTCCAGGGCGAGCTGTCGGATTCGCGGACGTGGTACGTCGATATCTGGGACATTTTCCTGAACGAGGACGGCACCTATTCCTCCTACGGTCCCAACGTCGACGGCAAGAACGCCCGGCTGCGCAGCGGCGACAAAATCGGATTCACATGGGCCGGCTACCAGAAGGTGGCGTTCTTCGTCGAACGCGAACTGTCCCGCATTCTCGGCGGCTACGGTGGTTATGCCTTTGAAGGCGTCGATGACGATCCGGATTTCATCGTGCTCACGGGCCGTGTGACCTCGCCCGAGGACGAACTCCTGGGCGGGAAAGACAATACGCCGGACCTGAAGGAAGACTCGGTCGCCTATCGCTTCTTCGTCAAGGGCGAAAGCCTGCCGGAGATGCCGGGACGTGTGGACGATACAAAGCGGGCGGTTCCAGGCGGGTCCTGAAAATCAAAGCCGATAATGGAGAAACAAAAAGGGCCGCCCGGGAGCGGCCCTTATCGTTTTGAAGCCCTGCAGCATCCTACCTGGGCAGGTTGGTCGATCCGGTCAGGAATTCGTCGACGGACCGGGCCGCCTGGCGGCCTTCGCGGATGGCCCAGACGACCAGAGACTGGCCGCGGCGGACGTCGCCGGCGGCGAAGACCTTGTCGATGCTGGTCTTGTAATCGTCGGTGTTGGCCTTGACGTTGGTCCGGCCGTCGAGTTCCAACCGGCCGTCCGCCTGGGCGATATAGGTATCGAGCAGAGGTCCGGAAAAGCCGATCGCTGCCAGGACGAGGTCCGCGCGCAGGATGAATTCCGTGCCCGCAATGGGACGGCGCTTTTCATCGACACGGGCGCATTTGACGCCGGTGACATGACCCTCTTCACCCACGAGTTCCAGGGTTGCCGCGGAAAACTCGCGCTCGGCGCCTTCGGCCTGGGAGGATGAGGTGCGGAACTTGGTCGGCCAGTAGGGCCACACCGTCAGCTTGTCTTCCTTGAGCGGCGGGATCGGACGAATGTCGAGCTGGGTCACGGACAGCGCACCCTGACGGAACGCGGTGCCGACGCAGTCGGAGGCGGTGTCGCCGCCGCCGATGACGACGACATGCTTGCCGGCTGCCCAGATCGGCGCTTCGCCGGTCTCCGGCTCGTTGCCGACCCGGCGGTTCTGCTGGACCAGATAAGGCATCGCCCAGTGGCAGCCCTCCAGTTCCATGCCGCCCACGCCCGGATCGCGCGGACGTTCCGCTCCGGCGCACAGGATCACCGCGTCATGGCGTTCGGCGAGCTCGTCGAGCGTGACCGTGACGCCGACGTTGACGCCGTAGTGGAATGTGACGCCCTCGGCTTCCATCTGCTCGACCCGGCGGTCGATATAATGCTTTTCCATCTTGAAGTCGGGGATGCCGTAGCGCAGCAGGCCGCCGGCCTTGGGCTCCCGTTCATAGACATGCACCGTGTGGCCGGCCCGGGCAAGCTGCTGGGCCGCGGCCATGCCGGCGGGGCCGGAGCCAACGACGGCGACCGCCTTGCCGGTCTTGATTGCCGCCGGCTGGGGCACGATCCAGCCTTCCTGGAAGCCCTTGTCGGCGATCGCCTGTTCGACACTCTTGATGTTTACCGGAATGTCTTCGAGGTTCAGCGTGCAGGCTTCCTCGCAAGGTGCGGGACAGATCCGGCCGGTGAATTCGGGAAAGTTGTTGGTCGAATGCAGGTTCTCGCAGGCCAGTTCCCAGTCGCCCTGATAGACGAGATCGTTCCAGTCCGGGATCTGGTTGTCGACCGGGCAGCCGTCGGGCCCGTGGCAGAACGGGATACCGCAATCCATGCAGCGGGCGGCCTGGTTTGCGATTTCGCTGTCGTTCAGCGGGATCGTGAATTCACGGAAGTGACGAATACGGTCCGATGCCGGCTGGTATTTTTGTTCCTGCCGGTCGATCTCGAGAAATCCGGTAACCTTGCCCAAGGCAACCTCCTTGCAAACTCATGTCTCACTGACCGGCTGCGACCGGGTGTTCACCCCGAGAGCCGGCACGATTTCTTTTCCGTAGCTTATTGAGCGGCGATGCCCAGGCGCTGTTCTTCCATTTCGCGCAGGGCGCGGCGGTACTCGACCGGCATGACCTTTACGAATTTCGGACGGTAGGTCGCCCAGTCGTCCAGGATCATCTGAGCACGGCTCGAGCCGGTGTACTCGATGTGTTTCGCCAGAAGCTGACGCAGCCGTTCGTCATCGTGACGGCTCATGTCGCCGGTGATGTCGACGCGGCCCTTGTGCTCGATATCGCCTCCGTGGTGATGCAGTTTTTCCAGAAGATCGTCTTCTTCCGAAACCGGCTCCAGATCGACCATCGCCAGGTTGCAGCGCGATCCGAAGGAACCGTCTTCGTCCAGCACATAGGCAATGCCGCCCGACATGCCGGCTGCGAAGTTGCGGCCGGTCTGGCCTATGACGACGACGACACCGCCGGTCATGTATTCGCAGCCGTGATCGCCGACCCCTTCGACGACGGCAACGGCACCGGAGTTGCGCACCGCAAAGCGTTCCCCGGCAACGCCGCGGAAGTAGCATTCGCCTTCGGTCGCGCCGTAAAGGACGGTGTTGCCGACGATGATGGAATCTTCGGGAATGATGCGGGTGTTTTCCGGCGGGCGCACGATCAGGCGGCCGCCCGACAGGCCCTTGCCGACGTAGTCGTTGGCATCGCCCACGAGATCCATGGTCACGCCCTTGGAGACGAAGGCGCCGAAGGCCTGGCCGGCGGTCCCCTTGAGATTGATCTGCAGGGTGCCCTGGGGCAGCCCCTTGTTGCCGTAGCGCTTGGCGATCTCACCGGACAGCATGGCGCCGACGGAGCGGTCGACGGAACAGATCGTCTCGTCGATGATCGTCGGTTCCTTGCTGTCGAGCGCGGGCTTTGCCGCCGCGATCAGGCGGCGGTCCAGGATGTCGTCGATCGGATGCTTCTGGGTCTCGGTCCAGCGGATCTCTTCCGGCTTTGCCTCCGGCTGATAGAAGATCTTCGTGAAATCGAGGCCGCGGGCCTTCCAGTGATCGATGGCGGCTTCCTTGTCGAGGAACTCCGAGTGGCCGATGATCTCGTCCAGCTTTGCGACGCCGAGAGAGGCCATCAGTTCGCGCAGTTCTTCCGCGACGAAGAAGAAGTAGTTGATGACGTGTTCCGGCGTCCCCTTGAAACGCTTGCGCAGCACCGGATCCTGGGTGGCGATGCCGACCGGACAGGTGTTCAGGTGGCACTTGCGCATCATCAGGCAGCCGGCCGCAATCAGCGGCGCCGTCGAGAAGCCGAATTCGTCTGCGCCGAGGAAGGCGCCGACAAGCACGTCGCGACCGGTGCGCAGGCCGCCGTCCACTTGCAGGCAGACGCGCGAGCGCAGGCCGTTGAGGACCATGGTCTGCTGCGTTTCGGCAAGGCCGATTTCCCACGGTGAGCCGGCATGCTTGATGGAGGTCAGCGGCGAAGCGCCGGTACCGCCGTCATAACCGGAAACGGTGATGTGGTCCGCGCGCGCCTTGGCCACGCCGGCGGCGACCGTGCCGACACCGACTTCGGAGACGAGCTTGACCGAGATGTCGGCCGCCGGGTTGACGTTCTTCAGGTCGTAGATCAGCTGCGCCAGATCCTCGATCGAATAGATGTCATGGTGCGGCGGCGGCGAAATCAGGCCGACGCCCGGTGTGGAGTGGCGCACCTTGGCGATGACCGCATCGACCTTGTGACCCGGAAGCTGGCCGCCTTCGCCGGGCTTGGCGCCCTGGGCGACCTTAATCTGGATCATGTCGGCATTGACCAGGTATTCGGTGGTCACGCCGAAGCGGCCGGAGGCCACCTGCTTGATCGCGGAGCGCTGCGGGTTCATCGAGCCGTCGGGGAGCGGGTTGAAGCGTTCCGGCTCTTCCCCGCCTTCGCCGGTGTTGGACTTGCCGCCGATCCGGTTCATGGCGATTGCCAGCGAGGTATGCGCCTCGCGGGAAATCGAACCGAAGGACATGGCACCGGTGACGAAGCGCTTGACGATTTCGGATGCCGGCTCGACCTGGTCGAGAGCGATCGGCGTGCGGCCGAGCTCTTCGGCGCTCCTGATGCGGAACATGCCCCGGATCGTGAACCGGCCGGTTTCGGAGTTCACCATCTTTGAGAATTCACGGTACATGTCCGGCAGGTTGGAGCGGACGGCATGCTGCAGGGTGGCGATGGAATCCGGCGTCCACATGTGGCTTTCGCCGCGCACGCGGTAGGCATATTCGCCGCCGACCTGCAGGGAATTGCGCAGGATGGTCAGGTCGCCGAAGGCGTCTGCATGGCGCAGCACGGTTTCTTCCGCCACTTCCTTGAGGCCGATGCCTTCGATGGTCGTGGCGGTTCCGGTGAAATATTTCTGTACCAGCTCGCTCGACAGGCCGACCGCGTCGAAGATCTGTGCGCCGCAATAGGACTGATAGGTCGAGATGCCCATCTTGGACATGACCTTCAGGATGCCCTTGTCGATGGACTTGATGTAGCGGTAGACCACCTCGTGGGCGTCGACTTCTTCGGGGAAGTCCATTTCCGCATGCATCAGGAGCAGCGTTTCGAACGCCAGATAGGGGTTGATCGCTTCGGCGCCATAGCCTGCCAGGACGCAGAAGTGATGCACTTCGCGCGCTTCGCCGGTTTCGACCACGAGACCGACGGATGTGCGCAGGCCCTTGCGGATCAGGTGATGGTGGACGGCCGCGGTCGCCAGCAGGGCCGGGATCGCGATCCGGTTCCGGCTGATCATGCGGTCGGACAGGATGATGATGTTGTCGCCGTCCAGAACCGCCTTCTCGGCGCGCTGGCACAGCTCCTCAACCGCATCTTCCATGCCTTCCGCGCCCTTTTCGGACGAGTAGGTGATGTCCAGCGTCTTGGCTGAGAACTGGTTATCCGCGATATCGCCGATGGCGCGGATCTTTTCCAGATCCTCGTTGGTCAGGATCGGCTGGCGCACTTCCAGGCGCTTGGAGGTCGACAGGCCCTTCAGGTCGAACAGGTTCGGCCGCGGGCCGATGAAGGACACCAGGCTCATGACCAGTTCCTCGCGGATCGGGTCGATCGGCGGGTTGGTCACCTGTGCGAAGTTCTGCTTGAAATAGGTGTAGAGCAGCTTCGACTTGTCGGAGAGGGCGGAGATCGGCGTGTCCGTTCCCATGGAGCCGATGGCTTCCTGGCCGACGGTCGCCATGGGCTGCATCAGAAGCTTGATGTCTTCCTGGGTGTAGCCGAAGGCCTGCTGACGATCGAGCAGGCTCTCGCCGGCGACCGGCGCGCGGCCGCGCACTTCCGGCATTTCCTCAAGAACGATCTGGGTCTTGTGCAGCCAGTCTTTGTAGGGGTTGGCGGTCGACAGTTCCCGCTTGATCTCGTCGTCGGAAATGATGCGGCCCTGTTCCAGGTCGATGAGCAGCATCTTGCCCGGCTGCAGGCGCCACTTGCGCACGATGCGTTCTTCCGGCACCGGCAGCACGCCGACTTCCGAGGACATGATGACGAATTCTTCGTCGGTGACGATGTAGCGCGCCGGACGCAGGCCGTTGCGGTCGAGGGTCGCGCCGATCTGCCGGCCGTCGGTAAAGGCAACGGCCGCCGGGCCGTCCCACGGCTCCATGAGGGCGGCGTGATACTCGTAGAAGGAGCGGCGATTGTCGTCCATCAGCGGGTTGCCCGCCCAGGCTTCCGGGATCAGCATCATGGCCGCATGAGCGAGCGAATAGCCGCCCATGACCAGGAATTCCAGGGCGTTGTCGAAACAGGCCGTGTCCGACTGGCCTTCGTAGGAAATCGGCCAGAGCTTGGAAATGTCGTCGCCGAACAGAGGCGAGGACACGGACGCCTGGCGGGCCGCCATCCAGTTGACGTTGCCGCGCAGGGTGTTGATCTCACCGTTGTGGGCAACCATCCGGTAGGGGTGCGACAGTTCCCAGGACGGGAAGGTGTTGGTCGAAAACCGCTGGTGAACAAGCGCCAGCGCGGAAACGAAGCGCTCGTCCTTGAGGTCCTGGTAATAGGCGCCCAGCTGATAGGCGAGGAACATGCCCTTGTAGACGATCGTCCGGCTCGACATGGAAACGACATAGAAGCCGCTCTTTTCCAGTCCGAGCTGGCTGCGCACCTGGTTCGAAATGACCTTGCGCAGAACATAAAGCCGGCGCTCGAAGATGTCCGGGTCGGTGGAGCCCGCGCGCTTGATGAAGACCTGCCTGGATACCGGCTCGGTCGCAGCGATGTCGGGCGCCTTCGACAGGCTGGAGTTGTCTACGGGCACATCGCGCCAGCCGATCAGCTCTTCGCCCTCGGCGGCGATGGTCTGTTCGATGATCGCAACGCATTTCGCGCGCACGGCATCGTCCTGGGGGAGGAAGATGAAGCCGACGCCGTATTCACCGGCTTCCGGCAGGTCGATCCCCTTGGAGGCAAGTTCATCCTTGAAGAACGTGTGCGGGATCTGCACCAGCATGCCGGCGCCGTCGCCCATGAGCGGGTCCGCCCCCACCGCGCCGCGGTGGGTCAGGTTTTCAAGGACCTGCAGGCCGTCGGCGATGACCCGGTGGGATTTCTCACCCTTCATATGGGCGACAAAGCCGACACCGCAGGCATCGTGTTCGCGTGACGGATTGTAGAGACCATTGACGGCGGCCGCACCCAGTCGTTTGGCAAGGGTGGACCCGGTCGCGGTCGTTTCCGCCACGTGTCCAACTGCCTGCATGGCTGTACCGGTCGTCAGCTCGATCTTCGTCATGTGCGCCCTCAACGTTACCCCAGTCGCCGCCGTGGTTTGAAGCGTCGGGTCCCGTCCGGGTCGCGTTCCTGTCCGGACGCGGCTCGTGCGACGACCTTGGCTTCAGCCCCGGCTCTGTCGAAATATCTAACGTCTCGCCTCCGGAAGGCGAGCCGTCTTAATGACGCGGCCTGTTTGCAAGGCCGCCGGGAGCTTTCCGCTCCCGCCATTCGGCGCCATCCCTTTGGCATCCGAGCGGTCAGCCCGGCCTTTTCGATCCGATCGGTTCAGCGCCTCGTTTACGCATTTCTTGAACCTTTGATCAAAAAGGGACAGTGATCCTGTCCTATTCCGAGCGGCGCGACCATGCCAGATTTCGAAGCCATGGGCAAGACCGTTTATATACTGTAAAATTACAAAAGTTTCGCCCTCAATGTCCCAATTGCGAATTTATGACGTAACCGGGCCGTTTTGGCGTAAGATTCTTTCGTCGGCCTAAAACGCTATAATCGCTGTTCATTTTTCAGTCACGGCCGTTTGATTTCCTATTGAAGGGGGAACTGCCCATTTTTTCGTCACGGCAAGGGCGACATGGTGTCGTGATGCCGGACCAAACGAATTGCTTTTGATCCGAGGAGTCCGCAAATGAAAACAAAGGTCATGTCCGCCGCAATCGTCGCAGGTGCTGTCGCAACCGCCGTTGCCGGGATTTCGCTGCCGAACACCGCAAGCGCCCAGGCAAAGGAGAAGTGTTACGGCGTGTCCCTGAAGGGGCAGAACGACTGCAAGGCAGGGCCTGGAACCACGTGTGCCGGAACCTCGACGATCGATTACCAGGGCAATGCGTGGACCCTGGTCCCGAAAGGCACCTGCGAAACGATGGAATTGCCGGGCGACCGCAAGGGGTCGTTGACCGAGCTCGACCGCGATCTCCCGAAGGCCTGACGCTGCCTTTCTTCAAGGCTATATATAAAGCCGGGCGCTCCGCCGCGCCGGCTTTCCAGTCCGGCCTGTGACTTGAAAGGCGGCCGAAGCCGGCAAAGCGGAAATCGGCCGCGCCGTGAGATCCTGAAGAGGTCCCGATGACATCCAGTCCGCACAGCCCGACTGCCGTACCCCGGATTGCCCCGGACGTGCCTGCGCGGGCGGGCGCCGGGCTGAAGGCAGAGCATGTGGCCGAGATTCTGGACACCCGGCCGGCGATCGGGTTTTTCGAGGTTCACGCGGAAAACTACATGGGCGGCGGCGGTGCCCCGCACCGGCAGCTGCAGGCGATCCGCCGCGACTATCCGCTATCGTTGCACGGCGTGGGACTTTCGATCGGTGGCGACGGGCCGCTCGACCGGGATCATCTGCAGCGGCTTCAAGCGTTGAACACCCGCTATGAGCCGGGCCTGTTTTCCGAACACCTGGCCTGGTCGACCCACGACACGACCTATTACAACGACCTTCTGCCGGTGCCTTATACGCAAGTGACCCTGCAGCGCGTGTGCGATCATATCGACGAGGTGCAGGAGGTCATGGGCCGCAGGATGCTTCTGGAAAATCCCTCGACCTATGTCGCCTTCGACCGCAGCACCATGGGCGAACTGGACTTCCTGCGCGAAATAACCCGCCGAACCGGATGCGGACTGCTGCTCGACGTCAACAATGTCCACGTTTCCTGCGTCAATCACCAGAGCTCGGCGGAAGCCTATATCGAGGCCTTTCCCATGGAAGCGGTCGGCGAACTGCACCTGGGCGGCCACGCGCCCGATACGGACGATGACGGCCGGCCGCTTTTGATCGATGCCCACGACCGGGCGGTCGATGCGACCGTCTGGAAACTCTACGAACGGGTCCTGAAACGGACCGGGCCGCTACCGACGCTGATTGAATGGGACAATGACGTTCCGGCCTGGCCCGTGCTTCAGTCGCAAGCGCAGGCGGCGGACCGGATCCTTGAGCGGGTCACGGGCGTGGAGCTGAAACGTGCGATCTGACACCGATGCCTGCCGGACAATGTCTTCTTTTTCCGCCGCGCTGACCGATGCGGACCTGCCGGTGCCGGACGGTGTCGTCGGGCCTGACGGCAAACCGGCGCCGAAACGCTTCAACGTCTACCGCAACAACGTGATCGTCAGCCTGACGGAGGCGCTGGCGCAGACGTATCCCGCCATCGAACGTTTGCTCGGCGAGGACTACTTCAAGGCGCTTGCGCGCAGCTTCGTCACCGAACATCCGCCGACGTCTCCGGTGCTTTTATGGTACGGAGCGGAATTTCCGGATTTCATAGAGACCTTCCCGCCGCTTAGGCATTATCCGTATCTGGCGGATGTGGCCCGCCTCGAATGGGCCTGGCTTCAGGCCTATCACGCGGAAGATGCCGAACCGCTCGATCCGCAGGTGCTGGGCTCTGTGTCGCCCGAGCGCGTCGCGGATGTCCGTTTCACGATCCATCCGGCCGCAAGCTGCATCAGTTCGCGCTGGCCGGTGTTCTCCATCGCACTGGCGAACCGGTTTTGCCTCGAAGATCCGCCGGCCATCGACCTTGAACAGTCAGAAAGCGTGCTTGTCGCCCGGCCGGATCTGGAGGTCGGGCTTCACCCGATGCGTCCGGGAGCGGATCTGTTTTTTCGCGCGCTTGAAACACACACATTGCAGGAGGCGGCCAACAAGGCCCTTGCAGAGATATCCGAATTCGATTTGTCTGGTTGCCTGTCCGATTTCCTGTCCGTCGGAGCCTTCTCCGGCCTTGGTCCGGTCGGCGCTCCGGCAGATCGGTCAACATGACAAAGGGGGAGGTATGAGCGGTTTGATCGGTTTTCTCATGAGGCTTTACGGCGGCTTCTTCGGCGCTCTGGAACGCCTGACCAACGGCTGGCTCCTCGGCCTTGCCGCCCGCTTCGTCTTCGCCAGCGTCCTGCTCGTCTATTTCATCAATTCAGGCCTCACCAAGATCGGCAACGGCCCGCTCGGTTTCCTGTCGCCGAGCGACGGGGCCTATGCCCAGATCCTGCCGACCCTCATGGAAAAGGTCAGCTACGACACCAGCCAGATCCCGTTTTTCCCCTATGGACTGATCGTGCTGTTGGGGACCTGGGCGGAGTTCATCCTTCCGGTTCTGATCACGGTGGGTCTTTTCACCCGTGCGGCCAGCCTCGGCATGATCATCTTCGTGGTCGTCATGACCTATGTGGACATCACCGGACTTCACGTGGGGGCGGACACGATCGGGGCGCTGTTCGACGGCAACCCGAGTTCGCTCATTTCAGATCAGCGGCTGATGTGGGTCTTCGTCCTGCTGGTGCCGGTTCTGAAAGGCGGCGGATATCTGTCGCTCGATACCCTGCTCGGATCCTACTACCGCAAGCGTGAGCGCTATTATTATTAAAGCGGGTCCGGATACCGGTTTCGCGACCTTGTCGGCTGGCGAATTAGCTGATTAAACCGGGGCATGAATTTCGCCAGTGACAATTGGGCGGGTGCCACGGAGCCGGTGATGGCTGCCCTGGCCCGCCATCAAGCCGGAGCCGTGCCGTCCTACGGCGTGGATCCGCTTTCCAAATCCGTGACGGACCGGCTCTCGGAGATTTTCGAGCGCGAGGTCGCCGTCTTTTTCGTCGGAACCGGCTCGGCGGCGAACGCATTGGCGCTGTCCGCCTATACGAAGCCGGGCGCGGCGTTTTTCTGCCATCCGGATGCGCATATCCAGGTCGATGAATGCGGCTGTCCGGAATTCTTCACCGGCGGCGGCAAGCTGGTTTCCGTTCCCGGTGAAAACGGCAAGATATCCGTTGAAGCCCTGGAAACGGCGATTGCCGCATTCCCGGAGGGCGTCGTCCATCACGGACAGGCGGCCGCGATCTCCATCACCCAGGCAACCGAAAGCGGGACCGTCTACAGCCTCGACGAGATCCGGGCGATCAAGGCGGTTGCGGTCACACGGGACCTGCCGCTCCACATGGACGGGGCCCGTTTTGCCAATGCGCTTGTTTCCCTCGGCTGTTCGCCGGCGGACATGACCTGGCGCGCGGGCGTCGATGTCCTGTCCTTCGGGGCGACAAAGAACGGCTGCTGGTGCGCGGAGGCCGTCGTCTTTTTCGATCCCGAATCGGCCAAAGGCTTTGAATATGCGCGCAAGCGCGCCGGGCATCTGTTTTCCAAGAGCCGGTTCATCGCCGCCCAGTTCGAAGGCTACCTCGCCGGTGACAACTGGCTGAAGACCGCAACCCATGCCAACCGCATGGCGCAAAAACTGGCCGACGGCATTCGCGATGCCGGCGGGCGCACGGCCTGGCCGGTGGAAGCCAACGAGCTGTTCCCGGTCCTGAAGAAGGCGGACGCCGAACGGCTCAAGGCCGCAGGAGCCTTTTTCTATGAATGGCCGGCCAGCGGCGTTCCGGCAGAAACAGGGCCCAAGGAGGACGAAGTCTGCCTCCGCCTGGTGACAAGTTTTGCCACGACCGAAGCGGATGTGGAGCGGTTCCTGACCCATCTCGCGGGAACCTGATTCCCGCCGGAAATTCCGGCCGAAAACGAAATTGGGCGCCCGGTCTCCCGGACGCCCGTTTCGGCTCTAACGGTCTCCGCCTTTGTCAGGCGAAGCCGGAGCTTGTTAGTGAGCCTTGGTCTCGATCTGTTTCGGCGAACCGGAGCCGATCTCGATCTTGCGCGGCTTCATCGCTTCAGGAAGCTCGCGAACGAGATCGATGTGCAGGAGGCCGTTTTCAAGATGGGCGCCTTCCACACGGACGTGTTCGGCGAGCTGGAAGCGGCGTTCGAAGGCGCGCGACGCGATGCCGCGATAGAGAATGTCGCGGGTTTCGTCTTCGTCCTTCTTTTCACCCTTGATCGTCAGCACGTGTTCCTTTGCTTCCACCGACAGATCGGTTTCGGCGAAGCCGGCGACGGCCATGGTGATGCGGTAGTTGTTCTCGTCGGTCCGCTCGATGTTGTAAGGCGGATAGCTCGGCGTTTCCGCATTTGCGGAATCCAGCATGGAGAACAGGCGATCGAAACCGATCGTCGAACGGTGCAGGGGGGTAAAATCAAAATGACGCATGGTCTTGTCCTCTTCTGATGAGCAACGTTTCCACTGACTTCCATGGTCCCCCGACTTCGGCGGGACGCGGACAGTCTTTGCAGCGCAGGCCCGACTGGCGCCTGCATGCAAGAGATGGGAACGGGAAATTTCGCTTTCAAGAGGGAAAAAGCGGGTTCGTGAACCGGTCCAGAAGCTGAACGGGGCATGAACAAGGCCTTCCGGTTAGGTTCAACCGCAAAGGGTCATCTTGTCTTCAACGCCGGCACAGGGCTGGCGATGAGAAAAGGAGATCCGTTATGTCCATTTTGAAAACTCTCGTTTCCGCGCCGCTGGCAGGCGCGTTTCTGATCACCGCCGTGTCCCTCGGCGGCGTTGCCTCGGCCCAGGCCGCAGGTGCCCAGTTCAAGACCTCCGGGCCGGTTGCGGTTCAGGATATCGGCTTCCGTGGCGGACCTTATGGCGGCCGTCACTGGCATGGTGAGCGGCCGGGTCGCTGGGAACGTCTCGGTCCGCGTCAGATCCGGCGCAGCTTGAGGCATCGCGGTTTCCATCGGATTCGCATTCTCGACGTGCGTGGTCCGGTCTACGTGATCAAGGCCCGCGGCTGGCGCGGTGCACGGGTCCGGCTTGTGGTCGATGCCTTCAATGGCCGGATCCTGCGGCAGCACGTGATCGGCCATCGCGCCGGTTGGGGTCACCGCTGGTGAGCACAGAAAACAGGCGTCCCTGACGCAGGGGCGCCCGTTTCCGGTTGAGGACAGGATCGGCCGAAGGTATCAGTGAAGAACCGATTCCTTTGCAAGTTGCCGCATGACCCTGATCGATCATCCCGAAAACCCCATTCCCGACGGCGCGGTTGCCGGCATGATCTCCACACCGGACGGCACCGAATTGCGCTATGCGCACTGGGGGTCCGTCGGCGGCAGGCGCCGCGGCACGGTGACCCTGCTGCAGGGGCGGGCGGAATTCATCGAGAAATATTTCGAGACCATCCAGGATCTGCGCAAGCGCGGCTTCGCGGTGATCACCTTCGACTGGCGCGGGCAGGGCGGGTCGCAGCGGCTCCTGGGCAATCGCGCCAAGGGCTACATTTCCGGGTTCCGCCAGTACCGCCAGGATCTGGAGACGGTATTGAAGAAAGTCTCCCTCACCGAATATCCGGGACCGCATTTCGCCCTGGCCCATTCGACCGGAGCATCGATCCTTCTGTCCGATTCCGCACGTCTGCGGACCATGCTGGACCGGGCGGTGCTGATTTCACCGTTGATGGGGCTGGCGGATTTCAATCTGAAGAAAACCCGGCCGGGCCTGTACAGGCTCATAAAACTGCTCACCTTCGGGCGCTATCCGAAGCCGGATGTCACCAAATATACGCCCGGCGCCCGGAACTTCCTGGAACGGGTCGCCTTCCCCCTTGCCGCGGTCTTCTCCTGGATCGGACTGGCGCGGGCATTTGTGCCCGGAGGCAACCGCAATTTCCTCATTCCTTTTTCGGAAAACAGGCAGACCAGCGACAAGGGCCGGTTCGACCGCTTCAATGCGGTGCTGGCCGCAGCACCCCAGCTCGGGGTCGGATCTCCGACCGTCGGCTGGCTGCACAGCGCCGCCCGCTGCATGCTGTCCTTCCGGCGCCGGGATGCGGGCCAGAAGATCATGCTGCCCTGCCTGATCATTGCCGCGGGAAAGGACCGGATCGTCTCCACACGGGCAACCGAGGAATTTGCCTCCCGCTGCCGGGCCGCCGGTTTTATCGAGATTGCCGGTGCGGAGCACGAGCTGCTGACCGAGGCGAATGTATACCGCGACCAGTTCTGGGCGGCGTTCGACGCCTTCGTGCCCGGGTCGGATTACGAGTGACTTTGGCGGTTTAGATTGCCGCGCTTTCCAGCATGCGCAGCACCTTTTCATGCAGGCGGGGATCGCCGCATGCCAGAATCTGGCCGCCGTCAACCGGCGCGTTGCCCGACCAGGTCGTCACCACGCCGCCGGCGCCTTCGATGATCGGAACGAGTGCCGCGATATCGTAGGCCTGGAGGCCGGCTTCGATGACCAGATCGGCCATGCCTGCGGCGACCATGCAGTAGCCGTAGCAGTCTGTGCCGAAACGGGTCAGGGTCGTCGCCTCCTTGACGGCGTCGAAAACCGGTTGCTCGGACGCGGAAAACAGTTCCGGGGCGGTTGTCAGCATGACCGCGTCTCCGATCTTTTCGCAGGCGCGGGTTTTCAGCTGCCGGTGGCCGATCGGCCCTGCATACCAGGCCGATTTGCCGTCGCCGGCATAGCGTTCCTTCACGTAGGGCTGGGCCATCATGCCGAGACAGTCGGCGCCGTTGGTCCGCAGGCCGATCAAGGTGCCCCAGGTGGGCAATCCGGTAATGAAGGCCCGGGTACCGTCGATCGGGTCCAGGATCCAGATATTTTCGGCATCGAGATTTTCCGGGCCGTGCTCTTCGCCCAGAATGCCGTGATCGGGATATTCCGCATTGATCAGGGCGCGCATGGCCTCTTCTCCCGCGCGGTCGGCGATCGTTACCGGATCGAAGCCCGAATCAAGCTTGTTTTCGACATCGTGGTCCGACCGGAAGTGCGGCATGATGGCTGCTTCCGCAGCATCGGCGAGCCGATCCAGAAAATCGGCATAGATATGCGATAATTGCATAGTAGGGTTGTTCATTTGGAATGCCTGTATACCGCGAACGGGGAGACGGGAGGCGTCAGTTTGCCTCATTTTCTTTTTAGTTCAGTGACTTAAATTGTCAAAAGCAACAAGGAAGCGGCGGCTCAAAGGGTGATGCCCTAATTTAGTGCATCACCTGCCTACAAGGTAGGCTTGACCTTTGTGCATCGCAATGCGACTTTGTTGCAGCGCGAAAGGATCTTTCCTACTAGCGCCGCCCTCCTTGGGCGTTTCCTCCCTAGACTCGGGCCGCCTCATTAGAGTGCGGCCTTTTTTTTGCCCGTTTATCGAGTTTTCCGGCTGGAAACAATGATTTGTTCCGGAGGGGCTCCGGGGTCTGCGGCTAGATCAACTTTAGACCTCCAATCGGAATCGATTGGAGGTCTAAAGTTGATCGCTTTCAAAGTATTAGAGCATCTTTACTGCGTTCAATTGAACGCAGGATGCTCTAGCGGATTATTCGGCCGCGATGGAATCGGCGCCGAAGGCGGAATCCGGCATGGCCGTGAGTTCGCGCACGAAGCTGGCGAGATTGTCGGCCAGCGTGTTGAACCCGGAATGAAGGGTGTGGGCGCCCTCGTCCATGTAAAGGCCGCGGTTGATTTCGATCTGCAGCGCATGAAGTCCACTTGCCGGCCGGCCGTAGTGTTCGGTGATGAAACCGCCCGCATAGGGCTTGTTGCGGCTGACCGTGTAGCCGAACCCTTTCAGGAGATCCGTGGCGAAATCGGTCAGCTCCACGGCACAGCTCGTTCCGTAACGGTCACCCAAAATGAAATCGGGCCGTATCTCGGTCGTCTGGCATTTGATGGATGACGGCATCGAGTGACAGTCGATCAGGATGGCGTGGCCGAAGGTGACGTGGGTCTGGGCCAGAAGCCGCCGCAGGGTGGAGTGGTAGGGCTTGTAGATGTCCTCGATCCGGGTAAGCGCCTCGCTGACCGGCAGGCGGTGGCGATAGATCTCCTGGGCCTCGCTGACAACGCGGGCAACCGTGCCGAGGCCGCCGGCCACCCGGATGGAGCGGATATTGGCATAAGACGGCAGGCGGCCGTCGAACATCTTCGGGTCGAGCTCATAGGGTTCGCGGTTCACGTCCAGATAGGCGCGCGGGAAGTTGGCCTTCAGGAGAGGCGCCCCCATGGCGACAACATTCATGAACAGCTGGTCGACATAGGCGTCTTCGGAGCGACGGATCGCGAGTTCGTCCAGACGGGATGCATCGAGGAAACTTGCCGGATACTCACGGCCCGAATGCGGGGAATTGAAGATGAAAGGCAGGCGCTGATCGGCCGGTGCCAGGACTTCAAAGGCCGGCAGGCCGTTGAAGTCGGCCTGCGCCGCATCCGCGGTATCGCCATCGCTGGAGTTTGGCAAATTTCTTCCTCTTGTCGATATCTTCCACATCGTGCCAAGGAATCAACACGCAGTCCACAGAAACCGGCGCAAAACAGGGGGAGAACGGTTTCACCCTATCTTTACGCGGATTTCGGACTATAACCGGCGAGGGAGGTGGATTGTCCCTGCCTCGCCGGTACGGAGAAGAATGGTTGACCAAGATGCCGCGTATCCTTCTTGCGGAAGATGACAACGACATGCGTCGGTTTTTGGCCAAGGCGTTGGAAAACGCCGGTCACGATGTGGTGTCTTTCGATAATGGAAAAAGCGCGTACGAGCGCCTGCGCGAAGAACCGTTTTCATTGCTGCTGACGGATATCGTCATGCCGGAAATGGACGGTATCGAGCTGGCCCGCCGGGCGACGCAACTCGACCCGGACCTCAAGGTCATGTTCATCACAGGCTTTGCTGCGGTGGCCCTCAATCCGGAATCGGATGCGCCGAAAGACGCCAAGGTCCTGTCCAAACCGTTCCACCTGAAGGATCTGGTTCAGGAAGTGGACCGGATGCTGGCGGCCTGACGGCCGATCTTTCCGCCCTCTTTGAGAATTGTTTGACGGTTCTGCGAATTGGGGTCTTGCACTGATCGGCGATCCCCGTTATATCGCACTCCACCACGGCGCTGCGGCGTCGAGATACCGAGAAATTCGGGCGTGTAGCTCAGCGGGAGAGCACTTCGTTGACATCGAAGGGGTCACAGGTTCAATCCCTGTCACGCCCACCATTTTTGCGATTTTCGGAAATTTTTCGAAAAGCGCAGGCGGTTTCCGGAAGCGGGCCGGCGCAACGCAACAGGCGTGCAGCGGTTCTAAGCGGAGATAGCCATTGAAAACCGGGCGCCTCAGGCGCTCGTTCACGTTTTAGGGAAACAGGGCCCTTCCGGGGGACAGTACAATGAAGATCAAGAACTCGCTCAAAGCGCTCATGGCCCGTCACCGGGACAACCGCATGGTTCGCCGCAAGGGTCGCGTTTACATCATCAACAAGAAGAATCCGCGCTTCAAAGCCCGCCAGGGCTGAGGAAACCCGTTGAGGACGGCGCTGCCGTCCCGGTTTCGCGCAAATGTGATTATGGGATGGCCCGCCCCTCTCCGGAGCGATCCGATAGGATTGCTCTGTATTTGAGGTAGAGAGGAACGGACCGATGTCGATTTTTGTACTTGGAATTGATCTTGGCAAGAACGTGTGCAGCCTG